>CAVTRW010000009.1:0-89695 GCA_963737195.1 uncultured Verrucomicrobiae bacterium | reverse complement strand
TCCTGCTCGCCGCCTCCTGCCTCACGGCCTCAGCCGTTTCTTATACTTACACGCCTAACCCAACGGATTTAAACGATCTGGATCACCACAGCGCTTACACGTGGCGGATCAATAACATTAACCTCAATGGCGCGACCATTACCGGCGCAAGTCTTACGTTCGCGAATATCGCCAACTGGGATCAGAATCCGAACATCCTGTTCATGCATCTTTTCGATACGGCGAAATACTCGGGAGTTCGCTCCTTCATCGACGCCACCGGGGCGCCGGTTCCTGATAACCAGATGGTCGATAATTTCGCGGGCTCGCTGCTCGCCTCGAATCCATTAATTGCGGCCGGAACGGGTAACACATTCCTGACCAGCCATTCGTTCACGATGACGCCGGTGACGTTCACCTACTATTTCACGGCTGCGCAACTGGTCGCCCTCCAGGCGTACATCGCGAATGGCCACGACATCGCTTTCGGTTTCGATCCGGATTGCCACTTCTTTAACAATGGCGTCACCTTCACAATGAGCGTTCCGGACGGAGGGGAGACAGCAATTATGCTCGGTGTCGTCGCTCTGGGCCTTGCTGCGACGCGGCGGTTTGTAAAAGCCTGACCGCTGGATTTAAAACAGCTTCCGATCATTTTGCCGCGGGACTAAACGGCGGCCAAAGTCGGCAGGTCATTTAACAAAAACGTAACCATTCGGATATTGACATTGACGCCGCTTTCTGATCGGATTGATGCAACTTTGGGGAGGGATTATGGGTCTTAAGGTTTTCACATCATTGGTCATCGCGATCGCTTTGACCGCAGTTGCGCGGGCCAACGTCATCAACATTTCGATGGACCCGACGACCGGTATGCCCGCGACCGACGTCGATAAAGGGTTGCTCGGCAATAACAGCCCACAGACAAGTTTTAATTTTCTGCTCGGCCAAATCAGCCTGTATAACGCGTACAACGGCACCAGTCTGCTCACGCCAACGATGAACGGATATTTCGATGGCTCGAGCAACACCGTTAACCTGACCGGATTTGATTATGCCGTGATCCATTACGGCAAGGGACCCGGTGGTCAGGGCCAGGGTGGTGGCGTAGAGTTTTTCTGGCTCAACGGCATGACGGGGAACTATACGTTTTCCGCGAACGGGCTCGGAACAAACGGATACGGCGGCCTGTCCTCCATTCGGCTCTTTTCCGTCAACGGAGTTCCCACGCCGGAAGGCGGGACGACGGCAATGCTGCTGGGCATTGCGGCGGTGGGCCTCGTCACGACGCGGCGCTTCGTCAGGGCCTAACGAGCAAAGTCTTTACGTCCACCTTATCGGTTGACGATGTGAAGCGCGCGCTTCTCGACCGCTAGCGCGGCTTCCTTCACGGCCTCGCTCAAGGTCGGATGGGAATGGCAGGTCCGGCCGAGATCTTCGGAGCTGCCGCCAAATTCCATCACGGAAGCGGCTTCGGCGATCAGTTCCGAGGCGGCGTGTTGCAGAATGTGCGCGCCGAGAATGCGATCGGTCTTGGCGTCGGCGATGAATTTTACCATGCCGTCGTAATCTTCATTCGCCACGGCGCGACCGTTGGCGCGGAATGGAAATTTGCCGACGCGATAATCGATCCCTTTTTCTTTCGCCTGTTCCTCGGTCAGGCCGACGCCAGCGAGCTCGGGATTCGTGTAAATGATTCCCGGTATCACGTCGTAATTCACGTGACCGGATTTTCCGGCGAGGTTTTCGACGCAGGCGATCCCCTCCTCTTCCGCCTTGTGCGCGAGCATCGGGCCGGCTACCACGTCGCCGATCGCGTAAATGCCTTCGACATTGGTGCGAAAATATTTGTCGATCTTGATGCGTTTCTTGTCGTCGAATTCGACGCCGACTTTCTCCGCGCCAACACCATCGGAAAAGGGTTTGCGACCGACTGAGACCAACACTTTGTCGGCTTCGAATTTCAATTCTTCGCTGCCCTTGGTTGCAGTCACGGTGGCGCGTCCATTCTCGACAGTTACGGCGGTGACTTTCGCTTCGAGATGAAATGTCATTCCCTGAGCGGTGAGCGAACGTTGCAGAAGATTCGACAATTCAAGATCGAACCCGACAGCGATGCGGGGGAGAAATTCCAAGACCGTCACTTCAGAACCAAGCCGACTCCAGACCGACCCGAGCTCGAGACCAATCGCGCCTGCGCCGATAACAATGAGTTTCGGCGGCGCCTCGGCGAACGAGAGCGCCTCGGTACTGCTGACGATGGTCTTGCCGTCGAACTTCGCAAACGGCAGCTCTACCGGCACGCTGCCAGTGGCGATGATGATGTTTTTGGTTTCGATTTCCTGCGTCTCGCCGGCGGAAGATTTGACCGCGACCTTACCGGGAGCCACGATCGTTCCGAGGCCTTCGAACGTCGTTACCTTGTTCGTTTTCATTAACGCGCGCACGCCGCCGTTCATGGTTTTCACGACCTTGTCCTTGCGTTGAAGCATCTTGGCGAGGTCGACCGAGACGTTCTCGATCACGATGCCATGTTTGGCGGCTTCCTTTTTCGCGAACATGACGTGATCGCTGGAAGTGAGCAGCGCCTTGCTTGGTATGCAGCCGACGTTGAGACAGGCGCCGCCGAGATCTTTTTCCTTTTCGACAATCGCGGTCTTGAGTCCGAGCTGGCCGGCGCGGATGGCGGCTACATAACCGCCCGGACCGGAGCCGATGATGACAACGTCAAATTTTTCCATAATCAAAAATCCCAAGCACCAAACCCAAAGCTCCAGGGAAGCTCCAAGCTCCAAAATTCAAGGCGAGCCCGCGAATACATTATCTTGGAGTTTGCGGCTTGGGAGTTCCTTGGGGTTTGGAACCTGGGATTTGGGGTTTCAAAAATCCAGTGGCAGTTTTGTCGGGTCCTCGATGCAGTCCTTCACTGTTATGAGAAAAGTGACACCTTCTTTGCCATCGACGGCGCGATGATCGTAGCTGAGCGCGAGATACATCATGGGGCGCGCTTCGATTTTGCCGTTCACAACCATGGCGCGATCCATGATTTTGTGCATGCCGAGAATTCCGCTTTGCGGCGGATTCAGGATCGGCGTGCTCAGGAGCGAGCCGTAGACGCCGCCGTTTGAAACGGTGAAGCTGCCGCCCTGCAAATCTTCGATCTTGATCTTGCCGGTGCGCGCCTTCTGGGCGTAATCGGCGATGTCCCGCTCCAGTTCGGCGAACGTTTTTTTGTCGGCATCACGCACAATCGGAACAATGAGACCGCGATCGGTTCCAACAGCGACGCCGATGTCGTAGAAGTGATTTTCGATAAAGTCGTCCCCCTCGATACGCCCGTTGAGACTGGGCACAGCTTTCAGCGCCTCGACCGCAGCCTTGATGAAGAACGACATAAAACCAAGTTTCAGGCCGTTCTTTTTGGTGAATGCATCCTGCGACTTGGCGCGCAGAGCCTGCACCGCGCTCATATCGCATTCGTTGAAAGTAGTGAGGATGGCAGCGTTGTGCTGCGCCATAACAAGCTGCGCCGCGATCTTTCTCCGGAGCGGCGACATTTTTCTGCGCGTGTAACGGTCTGAGGAAGGTGCGGAGGTTTCGACAGTTGGTTGCGGCGATTTGCCGCCTTCGCGCTGCTCCGGCGCGCCAAGGGAAATCGCCGCTCCTTGAGGGCTTGGGGCAAGTTCGCGATTCTTGGCGGCAGCGAGCGCGTCACCTTTCGTTAGGCGACCATCTTTGCCGCTGCCTTCGATTTTTGATGGCTCGAGTTTTTCTTCTTCGACGATGCGGCGCACGGCAGGCGACAACACACCGGCCGTGGAAGATTTTTTCTGCTGCGCATCGGGCGCTTTGCTTTCTTTCTCGCCATCTGGCACCCGTGGCCGCCGCCGGCGGCGCACCAGATTCATCAATGCTCGCGACGATTTCGCCGATCTTTACTTCCTGACCTTCGGGCACGTGGGCGGTGAGCACGCCGTCTTTTTCCGCGGTGATTTCGGTCGAGACCTTGTCCGTTTCGAGCGTGAACAACGGCTCACCCGCCTTGACGAATTCGCCCGATTTCTTGTGCCAGACGGAAATGATGCCGCTCGAGATCGATTCACCTACGGCCGGGATTTTGACTTCGATGCTCATGGACGCCGTTAAACTAAGCGCAAGAGAAAGCGCGGGTCGACAAGATTAACCGGCCTCTTCGCGAACTGCCGGCTGGCCGCGCAAATGGCGGGGAAGTTGCTCTTGCAAACGCCTAACCAACTCCATTCTGCGATGAGTTTCCTGAAACTGTTTTCCCGGCAGTCTTGTCCACGCATTTTCGCTGAGATGGCTGCGCTGAGTCTGTTCATCGGCTTGACTGATTACCTCTCCGGTTACGAAGTAAGCTTCTTCATCTTTTATGGGATTCCGATTTTCGTAACCGCATGGTGCTGCGATAAGAAATTATCGATCCTCACCGCGCTGCTGGCTGGCATCATCTGGTGGTGGGCTGACCTCCAGGCGGGTCATCCATACCTGGATAATTGGCATGAAGGATGGGAAACGATTGTGCGGCTCGGCTTCTTCATCTTCATCGCGATTGGCAGCTCGGCCCTGAAAGAGCAACGCACCGTGGTAGAGGCGCGACTGGCGCTGCTGGAACATACGCAGCGTTTGGAACACGAGATTATCGCAATCAGCGAACGCGAGCAGCGCCGCATCGGTCAGGATTTGCACGATGGTCTTTGCCAATTCCTCGCCGGGATTGGATGCGCCGCCGCGTCGTTGCGAGGTGATCTGGAAAAACTAAATCTGCCAGCCGAAGCGGGCGTCGCGGATGAACTGGCGTCGCTCTTGCAGGATGCAGTCGTGCAGACGCGCAACCTCGCGCGCGGTTTGGTGCCGCTGAAAATCGACGAAGTTGGTCTGGCCCCGGCGCTCGAGGAATTAACCATTTCAGTGAGCCGCCTAACCGGCACACAATGCGTTTTCGACTCCACCGCTTCGCGGATCGCCCTGGATGACGTCGCCGCGATGCACCTCTATCGCATTACACAGGAGGCGATCAATAACGCCATGAAACATGGCAAGGCGCAACAAATCACGATCTCGTTAGGCGGAATCGGCCGAACGCTAACGCTGCGCATCGCCGATAACGGAACCGGCATTGCAAATTCTCCGGGGACTTCGCGCGGCATGGGGCTCAACATCATGCGATACCGTGCGCGTTTAGCGGGGGGTGAGCTGCGTGTCGAACCAGCACGAGACGGCGGCACGATCGTTTGCTGCACGATTTCACCGCAACAGAACGAAATGCATGAGCGCGCTGCCTGATTCCAAGAAAGCGCGTGTCGTGATCGTGGAAGACCACCCGATGTTTCGGGAGCGGCTCGCGCACCTGATCGACAAAGAAGACGACATGATCGTTTGTGGCGAAGCCGACAACGCAGTCGAGGGTCTTGACCTGATCCGGCAGGTGAAACCAAGCCTTGCGATCATCGATATTACATTGAAGGAATCGGGTGGGCTGGATTTGCTCAAGGACATCCGCGCGCATGAAATCGCCTTGCCAGTTTTGATTCTCTCGATGCACGACGAATCGCTTTATGCCGAGCGAGCCTTGCGCGCCGGTGCTCGCGGTTACATCACCAAACACGAAGCGTCAGCCAAAGTAATGATTGCAATTCGCCAAGTGCTGCGCGGCGAGATTTATCTCGACCAGCGAATCATGGACCGGATCCTTCAACGCATCGTCGACGGCGACACGAACGTGACGGCGCGGCCGATCGATCGGCTAACTGACCGCGAGCTGGAGGTATTCGAGTTGATTGGCCACGGGCGAACGACCCGGGAGATTGGCGGCCGCCTGCATGTTGGCCTAACGACCGTCGACACCTACCGGGCGCGCATTAAGGAAAAGCTGAATTTGGAGAATGCGGCGCAGCTTCATGCCGAAGCGACGCGCTGGATACAGGAACGCGAGTGCGCGGCAAAGCTGTAGCGTTTTTCGCCACGGCAAAAGACTGGATCGTGTCAGGGAGTTACGGCCTTGAGGCTGCTTATTAATCGCCTGCAATTGATAATTATATGAAGAACATTCGCTCTCGTCGTCTCCAGGGTTTCACGCTCGTGGAAATCATGATCGTGGTCGCCATCATCGCCCTGCTTGCCTCCATCGCAGTGCCGGGATTTCTCCGCGCCCGCAAACGCTCGCAGGCCAGCCGCATTATTAACGATCTGCGCCTGATCGATTCAGCTATCGATCAATATGCGATTGAAAATAACAAGAAAACCGGCGACCCGGTCGGAACAACGGATTGGACGGCATACATGAAAAAAGGGTCCACGCTCTACATGACCGGCAAAGATTTGTTCGGCAATGGCTACGGTCAGCAAAGCGTTGACAACCTGCCGAAAGCACCGCTTGCAGCGTGGAATGCGCTTTCAGATGTTGCCGGCTCGGACTTTTGGTCGCCCTACGGCCACCACTAGGAGCAGGCCAGCTTAAAGACTGAAAGCGGCGCTGATCAGGTGTTGTTGCTCGCGCTTGTGCACAGCAAGCGCGCCAACGGCGGGACTCGCGCTCGGCTTCCGTCCGGCATAGACAATCTCGGAGTGACCGGAAAGTCGACGCAGGCGCGGCTCCATAAAACTCCAGGCGCCCATGTTCTGCGATTCTTCCTGGCACCAGACGATTTTCGCGGACTTCGAATACTTCCCGATGATCTGGCTCAGCGTTTTTTCCGCCAGCGGATAAAGCTGTTCCACCCGAACAATGGCTGCGTCACTAATTTTCTTTGCGGAACGACGAGCGATCAGGTCGTAGTAGACCTTGCCCGAGCAGAAAATCACGCGCTTGATCTTTTTCGGATCGGCGACCTCCGCGTCGGCAAGGATTTCTTCGAACTTTCCTCCCGTGAAATCCTGCTCGCGTGAAGTGGCATACTCGGCGCGCAACAGACTCTTCGGCGTCATGAGAATGAGCGGTTTGACGAAGTCGCGCTTCACCTGTCGCCGTAGCACGTGAAAATATTGCGCTGGAGTCGTTAGGTTGCAGACCTGGATGTTATCTTCCGCGCACGCTTGCAGGAATCGCTCGAGCCGCGCGCTCGAATGTTCGGGGCCCTGTCCTTCGTAGCCATGCGGCAGCAACAGCACGATGCTGCTCGGTCGTTGCCATTTTGATTCCGCCGAGACAATGAACTGGTCGATGATGGTCTGCGCGCCATTCGCAAAATCGCCAAACTGCGCCTCCCAGAGGCAGAGAATCTCGGGATAATCGAGCGAGTAGCCGTAATCAAAACCGAGCACCGCCGCTTCCGAAAGCAGGCTGTTGTAAATGCAAATGCGCGCTTGTTTCGGCGCAAGATGCAGCAATGGAATGTATGGATCGCCTGTCTTCGCATCGAACCAGACTGCATGCCGCTGCCCAAATGTTCCGCGACGGCTGTCTTGTCCCGACAAACGCACCGGCGTTCCGTCGAGAAGAAGCGAGCCAAATGCGAGCGCTTCGGCAAAACCCCAATCATATGGGCCGCCTTCCTGCAGGATTTGGCGCCGCCGATCGACCAACATCCGTTTCACTTTCGGCAGAATATTGAAATCCTCCGGCACACACGTGAGACCATCGACAATCGTCTCGAGCGTTTTTCGATTGATCGCTGTCGCGACCGCGGACGCTTTGTATTCGGGCTGGAAGACCGCGGTCGATTCCTTGAACTTTGCCTGTTTGCCCGCCTTTTCTTTTTCGATCGCCTCAACTTCTTCGAGCGACATTTCCAGCCGCAATGCGAACTCCGTTTCCAACGAAGCGGAATCGTCCGTGCTCAATGTTCCCGCCTCGAGCAGCTCGCGCTTGTAAAGTTCGGCGATGGAAGGACGCGTCGCGATTTTCGCGTAAAGATCCGGTTGCGTGAATGACGGCTCATCCACTTCCTGGTGCCCGTACTTGCGATAGCAATAGAGATCGATCACAACATCGCGTCCAAATTCCTGGCGGAAATCGAGCGCCGTTTCGGTAACAAACATGACCGCGAGCGGGTCCTCGCCATTCACATGAAAGATCGGCACCTCGATCATTTTCGCGATATCGGTCGCGTACATGGACGAGCGCGCGTCTTCCGGCAAAGTCGTGAAACCGATCTGATTGTTCACGATGACATGCACGGTGCCGCCGGTGCTGTAGCCGGAAAGTTGCGACATGTTCAGCGTCTCGGCCACGATCCCCTGCCCCGCGAATGCCGCATCGCCGTGCAACAACAGCGGCAAAACCTTTCGCCGATGCTCTGTATCACCGCGAATGCGCTGCCGCGCGCGCGCCTGTCCTTCGACCACCGGATCAACGGCTTCGAGGTGGCTAGGATTCGCGGAGAGACGAATCTCGACTTTTGCGCCGTTTTCGAGTTTTCGAACGGTGCGATAACCAAGATGATATTTCACGTCGCCATCACCCGCGACAAGATCGGGAATGTAGTTCTCGACAAATTCGGTGAAGATGATCTTGAGCGACTTGCGCAGAAAATTGGCGAGCACATTGAGGCGACCGCGGTGCGCCATTCCCATGCAGATTTCTTCGATGCCCGAGCCGGGACATTTTTGCAAAATTCGATCGAGAATGACCATGAGCGATTCCGCGCCCTGAAGAGAAAACCGTTTCTGGCCGACATAACGTTGATGCAAAAATGCCTCGAACGATTCCGCTTCCAGCAACGCGCGCAGCAAGTCTAGTTGCACCGCCGCGGGCGTGCTTCGTTTCGCCGGTCGCGATTCGAGCCGGTGCCGCACCCAATTCCGAATGCGCGTGTTCTGGATGTGCATGAACTCGGTGCCGATGGTGTCAGCGTAGATCGACTCGAGCTTTGCGATCATTTCGCGCAGCGTCATTCGCTTACTGTCGAGGAAAAATTTCGACGAGACCTGCATGTTGAGGTCTTTGTCGCTGAAGCCGAGCTCGCGTAGCGAGAGCAACGGATTTTGCGGCCGCGCTTCGGCCAGCGGATCGAGCCGCGCAATCGTGTGCCCGAGCGTCCGATAGGCGTAGACGAGCGCGTCCACTCTAGTCTGCAGAGAAACATCGCCCGGCTCGGCCGGTCGCGCCTCCGCCACCGCAGCGCCGTTTCGTTCCTCCAGATCGCCAAGCTCAAAGCCTTCAAAGAAGGCCGCCCAGCCGGTATCGACCGATTCCGGGTCCTCCTGCCAACGACGATATTTTTCGTCGAGGAGATCGGGATCGACCCGCGTCGCGAACGAGGAATTCATGCACTTGAATCTGCAAACATTGAGGGTGACAGCAAGTTGACAGTGCGAAGACTGCTCCGTTACTTGCAGCGGCAAAATGACGGCAACCGAAGTTTTTGAATCGGTGACAAATGGGGGATCGAGCGATTTCGCGCAGGTCGTCACGATCCTCAACGCCAGCGGGCCGTGGTGTCTGATTGGTGGCCTTGCCGTAAATTGCTATGCTGAGCCTGTATACACTGTGGATGCCGATGTGGTGGTAGTTTCAGAGAATCTGCCTGCCATTCGCGAACAGCTTTCCCGCGCTGGGTTTTCCGTTAGCGTCTTTGCGCACTCGCTGAACGCGAGGAAGGGCTCGAGCAAATTAAGCGTTCAGTTTACGAGCGATGAGAGATACCAGTCCTTCATCGGACGTGCGCAGAAGCGCGATGTTCTGGGGCACAAGATTCCTGTGGCGACAATCGAAGACATTATTCAAGGAAAAATCTGGGCGTGGCAGGACGCGGATCGACGACTAAGCAAGCGGAAAAAGGACGAGTTGGATCTGCTTCGAATCGGAGAGGCACATCCGCAGCTGCGAGAACAGCTCCCGGATGAAATCGTGAAACTGCTGCGTGAAAATTAGATGATGCGAACAGCCATGAAATTTGTGCTGGCGAGTGCCGGTCTCATTCTCCTCAGTGGCAGCTGCTTCGCACAAGGCGATCCGGCCTCGGAGCCGGCGGTCCTGGCCGTGGCGAAAGTGATGCCGGCGGTGGTGAACATTAATACCGAACGAGTCGTTAGGCGTCAGATTCGCGATCCCTTCGAAGATTTTGCCGCGCAATTTTTTGGGAACTATCGCGCCCGACCGCGCGAGATGCAGCAGACTCTGCAGAGTCTTGGCTCGGGCTTTCTCGTTGATCCAGCTGGTTACATCGTGACCAACCAGCACGTCGTCGAACGCGCGGCCGACCTGAAAATCGAAGTGACGACGAACGATGGGAAAACCTACAGGGCACATTACATCACGGGCGATGAAGATAAGGATCTCGCCTTCATCAAGATCGACGCGAAGGCGGCCGTTCCCATTTGTCGATTTGCAAAACATTTCCCCGAACTTGTTAGGCGAAACCGTCATCGTCGTGGGTAACGCGCTGGGTTATGGCAGTTCGATCAGTCGCGGCGTTCTCAGCGCCACGAAACGGGACATCACCGTTGAAAATACCGATTACCACAACCTTATCCAGACCGACGCTGCGATTAATCCCGGGAACAGCGGCGGCCCTGTCATCGATCTTTCCGGCAAACTTGTTGGAATCAGTTCGGCCAAAATGGCGTTCACTCCTCAAGGCGTACCGACGCAAGGTCTCGGTTTCGCCATTCCCGCCGACACCGTGCGCGCCAGCGTAGCCGAGTTTAAGAAGATCGCGCAGAAGCAGGCCGCCGCGCCAAGCCCTCCCCCCGAACAGGCGATCTCGTCCGCGGAAAAATTTTTCGGAATGCAACTTCAGGATTTAACCGCAGAGCTCGCCAATGCGCTCGGTTATGCGACCGGCCGCGGTGTTCTTGTCAGCGCCGTGGAACCGGATAGCCCGGCCGATCGCGCCGGAATTGAACGAGGTCTTGTTATTTATCGCATCGGCCGCTACGCGGTGAGTTCGGCGAAGCAAGCCGACAATTTACTCTCGCGCGCAAAAAGCGGCGGCAACGTTGATTTCGCTATCGGTATCGCACGCGCCGATGGCCGGCAGCGGATGGAACGCGTCACGCTCGTCGCGCGTTGAAGTGGAAAAATTCCAACACAATGCCTGTCGCGTTGTCTGAAAAAAAGTCCCGATGATTAAAGTCGAACATCTCACCAAACGCTACGCCGGCCAGCCGGCCATCCAGGATTTGAACTTCGAAGTCGGCAAAGGTGAGATCATGGGCTTCCTCGGGCCTAACGGGGCGGGTAAGAGCACAACGATGCGCATTCTCTCCAGTTTCATGCCGCCTACTTCCGGGCGCGCCAGCGTTGCCGGTTTCGATATTTTCGAACAATCGCTCCAGGCCCGCGCGCATCTCGGCTACATGCCGGAAAATGTGCCGCTCTATAACGACATGCGCGTGACCGAATACCTGAACTACCGCGCTGCGTTAAAGGGCGTCCCGCATCGCCGGATTCCCGAGCGCGTGGGCGATGTGAAAGAACTTTGCGGTTTGAAAGACGTCGAGAAAAAATTAATCGGTGCGCTCTCCAAAGGTTATCGCCAGCGCGTTGGTCTCGCCGATGCCCTGGTCCACGAGCCCGATCTGCTCATTCTTGATGAACCGACAAGTGGGCTTGATCCCAACCAGATTCGCCAGGTGCGCGACCTGATCAAGAATCTCGGCAAGCAACACACGATCCTGCTCTCGACGCACATTTTGCCGGAAGTCGAGATGACGTGCAGCCGCGTCATCATCATTCACAAAGGCAGAATCGAAGCGTGCGACACGCCGGAGAATTTGCTCGGCCGCATCCGCACCGCCGGCGGCGTTCGACTTGAAGCAAAAGTCGGAAGCGACAACGGCGTTGCGGAGTTGAAGAAAATCGCGGGCGTTCGCGACGTAAATGCAGACGACGATGGCGATTGGAAAATCTTTTCGCTCCGGGTCGAATCAGGCGCCGACGTACGTGAAGAAGTTTTTCGCCTCGCGACGGATCGGCGATGGAAAGTGCGGGAGTTGTCGCAACAACGCGCCACACTGGAAGACGTCTTCGTCGAAATCACGCACCCCGACGAAGTGTGAATGGTAAACGATGCCAAATTTTAATGTCATTCCAAGCTGTCATCCTGAGCGAAGCGAAGGACCTCACGATCACCTCACGTGGATTGCGAGGTCCCTCGCGTTGCTCGGGATGACCAGCATTCGCCGCCATGCGTAAGTTCCTCGTCCTCCTCAATCGCGAAGTGCGCAGTTACTTCTACTCGCCCATTGCCTACATCGTTCTCGTTTTTTTCCTGATCGTCAGCGGGTTCGACTTTTACATTCAGATCTCGTTCATGAACCAGCGACCGGTGGCGTACTCGGTGCAGGAAGCGTTCTTTAACTCCGTCTTTTTCTGGTTCGCTTTCGTCCTCATTTTCCCGCTCATCACCATGCGGCTCTTCGCCGAGGAATTTAAGCTCGGCACAATCGAGCCGCTGATGACAGCGCCGGTGCGTGACTGGCAGGTTGTGCTCGCGAAATTTTTTGGCGCGGTCTTTTTCTACGTCGTTCTTTGGCTCCCGACGCTGCTCTACTTCGTCATTTTCCAAACCACCACTCACCAGGCGGCTGCCAATTCCACGGGGGCTTATCTCGGCGCCTATCTCATGCTGCTCTTGTTAGGCATGTTCTACTTGTCGGTCGGCTGTCTCGCATCAGTCCTGACGAAGAATCAGATCATCGCCGCGATCATCTCCTTTTGTGTGATCACACTTTTGTTCTTCGCCGGCCTCGCGCAATACGTCGTGCGCGACATCGATTCGACCACGCGCCAGTTGCTTGGTTACTTTTCCGCGATCGAACAGATGGGAACTCTTTCGCGCGGTCAGCTCGATACGCGTCCGGTGGTTCTCTACCTGAGTATGACCATCGTCATGCTGACCCTTACCTATCAGGCCTTCCAATCCCGTAAGTGGAAACTGTGAGAAATGGCTGACGAAACTGTCTCGCAACAAAAGCCTAAGAAGATTGGTCGAATCCAGATCGGGCTAAACGTCGTTATCCAGATCGGTCTCATTCTCTTTCTGGCGGCCATGGTCAACTATCTCGGCTTCCAGCATTACAAGCGCTGGGATCTTTCGCGCGACAAGAAGTACGCGCTTTCCGACAAATCGAAGCGTTTCCTCGAGAGCATGAAGGGAAAGATGCGGATCACCGTGTTTTTCAGTCCGAACAATCCGATCCTCGGCGACCTGCAAAACTTGCTCACGGAGTATCAGTATGCCGGCAGAGGAAAGGTCGACGTTGAGGTTGTCGATCCGGAACGAAGCCTCTCCCGCGCGAAGGAGCTCTTCGATAAATACAAAGTGGTCAGCGAGGAAAGTCTCATCATTCTCGATTACCAGGGCCGAAACAAAACAGTCAAAGCCTCGGAGATGGCGGACATCGATCAGGGCAGCCCGATGTTTGGCGAACAACCAAGCATCGCCGCGTTCAAGGGCGAACAGGCAATCACCAGCGCGATGATCGATCTGGTTGAGGGGAAAAAGAACACACTTGGTTACATCACGGGGCACAAGGAACCATCGCTTGGAACCGACAGCACAATCTCCACTCTCAAAACATTTATCGAGAACGAGAACGTCAAATTTCAGGAACTGAATCTGTTCGAAACGCCGGCGATTCCGGCCGACGTCAAAACGATTTTCATCAATGGCCCGCAGTACGATTTCTCCGATCGCGAAATGAAATTACTCCGCGAGTTTTGGGGCAAACAGGGTCGCATTCTCTGGCTGCGCGATCCGAGCGCAAAGACTCCGAAGCTCGACACGTTTCTGGCGGAGCTCGGCGTCAAAGCGCGCGACGACCGTCTCATGGCCATGGTGCAGACGGGCATTCAAGAAGTGGCGCGCGTTCGCGATGTGCTCGCGCATTTTCTTCCCGACAATCCGGTAACGAAACGTCTGGCCAATGTGCAGGCAGCGTTCGTCGGCGGCACCTCGTCGCTCACACTCGACAAGAACCGCGGTGCAACGTCGAACATCCGCACGCAGCCGCTTGCCCAGGCCGAAAAAGGTTATTGGGGCGAAACGGATTACAACTCGACTGATGACACAAAATTGCAGTTCGATCCGTTACGCGATCATCCCGAGCCGCTCACCATCGCCGCTTCGATTGAACAAGGCGGCACCGCGGATGAACGCGTGCAGATGAATTCGGCGCGCATGATCGTGGTGAGCAATTCGACTTTCGTGCAGGACAACGCAATCACGCAGGGACAACAAGCGCTTGATTTCACATCGGCGAGCGTCAACTGGCTGTTGAATCGCGAACAGCTGATCGGCATTGCGCCGAAGATTCCGAAAACACTTACGTTTACGCTCGATCAGAAAGCGTTGGGGAACATGCGTCTGCTTGTTTTGATTCTGATGCCACTCGTGCCGGCGTTGATCGGCCTCGCCGTCTGGTGGCAGAGGCGTGCCTAACGAGTTGAGATTCAATGAAACTCAAAACCACGCTCGCTCTTTTCATCGTCGTCGCTGGTCTCGCCGCCTTCATCAAGTTCTACGAAAGTAAACGACCCGGCACGGACGAAGCGGCGCGTCAGGCTGGCAATGTCCTCAACTTCGATCGCGAAAAGCTCGATGGCATCATTATTCAAAATGGCGATGACAAGACCGAGTTGCGGCGACACGATAACAAATGGCGCGTCGAATCGCCTATCAAAGACCAGGCGGACAATGCCGCCGTGTCGACGCTGATCTCCGACCTCGAGATCTGGCGCAAGGACGACACGATCCCGGCAAAGGAAATCAATGCCAATAAAGGCCGGCTCGAAGAGTACGGACTGAGCAAACCGAAACTGCGGCTCAAGCTTCTCGGCCAGGGAATGCCGCCGGAAGTCTTCATCGGCAAAGACGCGGCGCTCGAAGGCAAGATGTATGTTCGCTTCGAAAATTCGAAGGACACATTCATTGCCGCGAATTCCATTCGTAATGAGATCGCGAAGAAACCGGAGGATTTTCGCGACCGGAAATTGACCGAGCTGACAATGGCGCAGGTTTCACGAGCGCTGCTGAAGACATCCGCCGGCGAAATGGAATTACAGAAGAAGGGCGACCATTGGGAAATTGTGAAGCCATTGCATGCACGCGCGGACGACCAAAAAGTTGGCGATCTGCTCGCGCAGGTCACAACGGCGCGGATTGAAAAATTTGTGGCGGACGATCGCGGCGATCTGCGCCCTTACGGTCTGGCTGAACCGCGCGGTTCGATCACGCTGTTTACCCCGGAGGATAAACAGGGGCAGGTCCTGCAGATTGGCGGCGTTCCCGAGAAGGAAAAAGAACAGGTCTACGTTCGCTTCGCCGCGCGCAATGCCGTTTACACTTTGCCGAAAAAAATTGAAGAAGCGCTGAACACGAAGCCTAACGACTTGCGCGACCGGCATCTCGTCCGTTTTGAAACAAACGTGCTCGATCGCATTACGCTCGAACCGGCCGGGAAAGATAAGATTGTTCTCGCGCGCAAGAATGAGAATTGGACCATCGCCAGCCGCAGCAATCAGCCCGCGAATACCGACGAAGTAAATCGATTGATCGAAACGCTGAAGAACGAACAGATCACAAAGTTCGTCGCTGATGTCGCCTCAGAACTGGGCAAGTATGGTTTGGACAAGCCGTCGCTTCGAATCACGCTCAGCTCTTTCGCCTCGGAAAACACGGCTGAAACGAAAGCAGGCGAGCAGCCATTTGCTGTGATCAGCTTCGGCAAGATCGAAGGCGACGATGTTTACGCGCGGGTCGGTGACGAGCCGTTCGTCGTCGCAGTGAAACGCAACATTCTCGATAAAATCCCAATCGATCCGCTGCAATGGCAGGACCTCGCCATCTTTCATTTCAAGCCGGAGCAAATCCATCGGCTCAGCGTTGTCACCACTCGCGAAGAATCCATCGTGCGCGGAGCGAAAGGCGAATGGTCCTGGGCGAAGGGCACTGGCCCGATCAATCAGGCGGCAGTTCAAGCAATGGTGAAAACGTCGGCGTCCCTGCACACCAATCGCTGGATCGGCGCGACAACTCTCGCGCACGGATTCGAGAAACCGCAGATGGCAATCACCTTTACCACTTCGCCGGATGATAAGAGCGTGCACAAAATCCTCGTCGGCGGTCCGAGCGGCGATGGAATGTGGTTTGCCAAAACCGACGAACGCGAAGGCACTTTTGTGCTGACCAACGCGGACTTCAACGTCTTGAAGACACCGCTTTCGACTCCGCCTGCACCTTCGCCGTCGCCATCGTCGACAACGTCTCCTACTGCGGCTGCTTCGCCCGCGCCGAGTGCAACTCGTTAGGCGCGCCCGGCCGAGTATATCGTCACCACGCCGCCAGTCATTGCGCGTGCGCTCGCGTTGGTGAACCCGTTCGCCTCGATCAACTGCAACATCTCGTTTCCGCTCGGAAATTCCTCGATTGAAGTGGCGAGATATTCGTAGGCCTCTTTTTCTCCGGTCAACAGGCCGGCCAGCGTTGGGAGAAGTCGGTGCAAATAAAATCGATAGGGCGCGCGCCAGATCGACCTGGGGATGGAAAAATCGAGAATCAGAACATGGCCACCGCTAACGAGTACACGCGCCATTTCGCGCAAAGCCGAACCCCAGTCTGTAATGTTGCGCAGCCCGAATGCGATTGTCACGCAGTCGAACGATTCCGCTGTAAACGGCAATTGCAGCGCATCGGCGATAATGGCTTCGCGCACTCCTTTACTGCGCGCGATCTGAATCATCGTTGGCGAGAAATCTGCGGCGACGATCTTCGCGTGCGGCGAATGTTTCGCCATGGCAAGCGCGAGATCGCCGCTGCCCGTGGCCAGATCGAGAATTCGTTCGGCTTTCCACGACTGGACCAATCGCGCGGCGCGCGCACGCCACCAAAAGTCGACGCCCAAACTCAGGACGTGATTCGCGAGATCGTATCGTCGGGCCACACGCCCGAACATTTCGCGCACGATTTCCGGATCGCGTGTTGGAATCATAACGACGCGGAAAGGTGACGCTAAAATCCGCGGCCGCCAATCTTTCGCGCGCAATCCCTCAGGATTCTTGATCCTGTTGCATCAAGCTTTTCGGCAGCGCCAGCGCGACGGCAAGCCAGGCGACGGGGACCACTTGCAGCAACAAACGTGGAAACGACGTCGCCATATGGAAGAAATAATCCGGCCAGGCACTGAAGACATAGGTGAAACCGTAGGCAGCCACGGGCACAATGATCGCCACGGCCATGACTAGAAAGCGCGCGTCGCGCAAGCGGAAAACCAAATAGACCAATGCGATCGCAACAAGCACCCAGAGCAAGCTCCAGTGAACGAAATGTGTCATTTCGAAAATCGTAATGCGCAAAATCGGAAGAACACGATCAAGATGCGCGTTGAAGGCAGCCCATGTCACCGGCACAAAATCGTGCGGACTCAATACGTGCATTTTTTGCAGATAAACATGCCAGGAGATGGAAATCATTGCCGGTGGAATTAGGAAAGCGAAAGAACGCCATGACAGTTTGCGCGACAAGATGACTACCGCTGCGCAGAAACCCGACACGAGAAATAAAATCACACCTTCCCGTTTTACCCATGGTAGCAAGGTTGCGCTTGCGGCGTAGAGACGAAAGAAATCGAAGTCGTTAGTCTTCAGAAACGAAATCAAATATCCAATCGCGGCCAGATAAAATACGCTCAGAGGGAAATCGACATAAGCGAAGACTGCGGCGCCCACTCCCGAAGTGATATAGGGAACGAAAAACAACAGCACGCCAATCAGGCCGCCAATCCATCGCCTTCCGGAGATGCGTGCCGAGATGATCGCCAGCAAGATTGTCCCGACGCAGTAGAAGATGGAAAAAATGCTTTTTGCCCAAAACTGGTGCGGGGCTCCCATCCACATGTAAAGCCACAGTTCAGAGAAAGGAATGAGAAGCGGATACTCGGGATGACTCGAAATGTGCGATGGACTCGTGAAGTACATCGGCGGAAGGACTCCATCGTTCAGAAACGCGAATCGAGCTTTGATCTCCCATACGATGAGCCCGTCCCAGCCGAGCGGATTTTCGAAAGAAAATTCAACCATGTTGACCAGTTCAAAGATGATCAAGGCGACCAGGAGCCATTCGGTCATGTTTCGCGGCACCGGCAAGACGAAGTGCACTTGCTTTCTACGAGCTATGAAAAAACCGGCTGCGCCAAGAAGTGCACATGCCATCGCGACCGAAACGCGCAAAGCTATTCCGGAGAAAAAACTTCCGCCGATCCACAAAAGCAATGAAACGGTTCCTGTTCCGAAGAGCCACGAAACGCACGCGCACTCGACGATATTCCATTGGCGCGTTCGACATAGGATCAAGGCCACACCGAAACCAGCTAACAAAAACGTGGCAATGCCACCGCACAAGCCAACCAGGATCATGGTCGTTCAACCTTCTTTTTCATCGGCACGATTGAAAGGTTGGAACTGAACGCGATTTTCGGCTGCAACCAATTCGGCCCTTCCAACCCGCAAAAGATAATGGCGGCGCATGACGCGGGATCTACCGCGCGCAATTCGCGCAAAGCGTTATCTGGACGCACCTGGACCGATCGAAATTGTGCCGGCCAGCCAAGATACGCGACGACCGCAGCAACGAATGGGGGATCCATTTTGTCCTGCGGCACAAAAACGTAACGCGGTCTTGAGTTTGGTAACGCCGCAAGTGTTTTTGACAATCGCTCCGAACCATTGTGCATCCCGGTGAGTTGTTGAAGGTACGCGTCGCTCGAATAAAAAGCTGTCCGCGGAGTTGAAGGGATGGACAATTCCGCTGTCAAAGTCCGCCAAACTTGCTTTGCACCGATGACCACAAACGCGCCGCACAAAATGGTGGCGGCGGTAACGTGAAGTCTGCTTGCAAACGACTTCGCTTGTTCGATGAGGGCTTTCAGTTCCTCCTACTCAGCAGGGCGCGTGCTAATGCAGGCGCCGAGCCTCAGAAACAAGCTCTCCTACTCGAGCGGCGGCTCGATGTGTTCTTCTTCGCGCGGCTCGAGACGATTCTTCGCGATCAAGCGCGCACAGGTGTTCCAGCGCAGCAACGCATCGTCATTCCCGGGAGGACGCATTGCTTCCGCCTTCTCAAACCAATCCATCGCCTCCCGCAGACCATCGTATGCATAATGAATTGATCCCGGCGTACCTTGCGCGAGTTTCGCCTTGGCACGCCGTTCGGCCAGAATGCCCGTGTAATAGGCGTGGTCATAATTGTCCTTCACCCGCGCCAAAAGCTCTTTCGTCTGCGTATCGCTCACGCCATAGCCTTTGCTGAAACGATCGCTCACCGCGAGCAAAAGCGTGATGATCGCCTGCTGGTTTTCCGGATCGGCTTGCAAGATATCGAGACAAATGCTTTCCGCTTCCGCCGGCTCGTTCAGCAATCGATATTGCTTCGCTTTCTCCAGCGCCGCCGGGATCGCGTCGCGCGAAAGTTTTTTCATATCGCTCATCGTTGCGCTCTCATAACATTCAGCATTTCGATTGTTCTTCCAGCTTAAAGGTTGGCCGATTCATTTCGATCGGCAGCAGGCCCTTTCATAAATGCGCGCCTGAAGCGAGATCGGCGCGCCGACCGCATACAACAGCGCGATAAATCCATAAGCGAGGCTCAGACGCAAGGGGCCGATTTCTTCGTAGCGACGTGTGCTCACGACGATCCGGCTCTTGATGCATGGAACGCTTCCGCGACGGCGTAGCTTCCGAAAAAATTCGACATCTTCCATCAGCGGAACTTCCGGAAAACCGCCGATGCTTTCGAACGCTTCACGCCGGCAAAACATCCCGTGATCGCCGCAGCGCATGCGCAGCAAGAGACCTGCGTAATGAGCGAAACAATCGGTCAGCCGGTAAACGAATCCCGGTCGCGGCAGGCGAATCCGAAAAAAACCTCCCGCCACATCTCGATTTTGGAGCAACTGACGAATCTCATCCAAACATTGATCGGGCACTTCGGCATCCACGTGCAGAAACCAGAGCACATCGCCCCGCGCGACTTTCGCTCCAGCATTCAGCTGTTGCGCTCGTCCGCGCTCGGCTTGCAGCACGCGATCACAAAATCCTTCTGCCAGTTGTCGTGTCGTATCCGTACTACCGCCATCGACGATGATGACTTCTGCACCTGGTGCGTGCTTCCGCAATTGTCGAAGGAAAGACTGAATCAGTGCAGCTTCGTTGAGGACCGGAACAATGATCGAGATAAACATCTGCGCGCGACGAACCCGATTCTCCTCTTCGGAGTCGCTTCGTGTTAAGGTCGCACTCACATTAAAAGGAAGAAAAATTGAAGTTCACCCTGCCTTTTGATTCGCTCGGCGCGCCGGTGTTGGCGACAGTGTTTCTCGCCTTGCTTTGGTTGCAATGGCGTTTTCCGCTGCGCCGTCAACACTTCGTCGTGCTTCGTCGCGTAGCGCGCAATCTTGTTCTTTCCGTGCCGGCGCACGCTGTGTTTCGATTCGCGATGTTGCCGATCCCGCTCGCGCTTGCCGCATGGACGCAGACCCGCCACATCGGTTTGCTCAACTGGCTTACCCTGCCCCGCTGGGCCAGCATGATCCTCACTTTTTTCCTCATGGACTACGCTTACTGGTGGTGGCATTGGGCCAATCACATGATCCCTTTTTTCTGGCGCTTTCATAACGTCCATCACACCGATCTCGACATGGATGTGAGCACTGCAACAAGGTTTCACTTTTTCGAGATGCTATTTTCCACGGGATTTCTCGCCCTCGCTGTGCTTCTTTTCGGAGTCGCGCCCCTGACGTTCGTCTTGTTTTTCGTGGTCTTCGAGGCGGGCACGCTATTTCATCATTCCAACTGGCGGCTCCCGCTGTGGTTCGAACGCATTTTAAATCACGTCATTGTTACTCCGCGCATGCATGGAATTCATCACTCCATCGTGCAGCGGGAAACCAATTCGAATTGGGGAACGATTTTCTGCTGGTGGGACAAATTTCATCGCACGCTGCGCCGTGACATTTCGCAGGACGAAATCACGATCGGCGTAGCTGCTTATCGCGATGAAAAAGAACTGACGGTGGGCCATCTGCTGGTCTTGCCATTTCGAAAACAACGACCGTGGCGATTACCAAATGGCCAGTACCCCGATCGACCGCTTCAATCTGCGGACGAGTTGGCGGAATGACATCGATGAACCGGTTCGCCACAAAACTCGCCGAACATTCACTTCCGCTTCGGCACACGAAAACCGAAGTGCTGCAGGTGAATGTGGGCAAGCTTTGCAATCTCACCTGCGTGCACTGCCACGTGAATGCCGGCCCGAAGCGCAAGGAGATCATGAGTCGTGCGACGATCGATCGAGTCGTTGATTGGTTTTCCAAAACCGATATTCCAACATTCGACATCACGGGCGGTGCGCCGGAAATGATCCCGGATTTCAAATATCTGATCGAGCGAGTGAAAGCGCTGAAACCGCAGCGCCACATCATTGATCGCTGCAATCTGACAATTCTTCTTCAACCGGGCTACGAGGATCACGCGGAGTTTATGGCGCGGCACGATGTCGAAATCATCGCGTCCATGCCTTGCTACTCAGCGGAAAATGTAAACGCCCAACGCGGCGAAGGCGTTTTCGATGACAGCATCAAAGCGCTGCAGTTTCTTAATTCGTTAGGCTACGGCATCGATCCACGGCTGCCCTTGCATCTCGTCTACAATCCGAATGGCGCTTTTCTACCGCCGCCGCAGTCAGAACTGGAAGCCGATTACAAGCGCGAGCTGAAGCAGCACTTCGGCATCGTCTTCAACAAGTTGTATACGATCACGAATCTTCCGATCGCGCGTTTCGCTTCCTATTTGAAGAACAACAACAAGCTCGATGAGTACATGGAGCTGTTAATTGAGAATTTTAATGTCGCGACCATCGACGGCTTGATGTGTCGTAACACGATCAGCGTCGGCTGGCGCGGTGAAGTGTTCGATTGCGACTTCAATCAGATGCTGAACATGCAATGGCGCGATGACCATCGCCCTCTCTGGCTATGGCAGATTGATCCGGCGCAAGTCGAGCAATCGCCCCGTGATGACGGGCGACCACTGTTTCGGCTGCACCGCGGGGGCCGGTTCAAGCTGTGGCGGTGCGTTGCTGAGCTAGATTTCTCTTGTCGTTAGGGCGACTGGTCTTTCTTTCGTTTTAACCACCGCCAAAACCAGCCTAACGGATCGTAGTAGTCGTCCACCACGCGTTCCTTCAGCGGGATGATGCCGTTGTCCGTGATGTGAATGTTTTCCGGACAGACTTTCGTGCAGCATTTCGTGATATTGCAAAACCCGATCCCGTGCGCTTCGCGCAATTCTTCGACGCGATTTTCGGTGTCGAGCGGATGCATTTCGAGCGCGGCCGAGTAAATCAGGAAACGCGGTCCAATAAATTTATCGTGCATGTGATGATCGCGCAGAACGTGACAAACATCCTGGCAGAGAAAGCACTCGATGCATTTGCGGAATTCCTGCACGCGATCGATGTCCTGCTGCTGCATGCGCCATGTTCCATCGGGCGCATCGGGCGGGCGCGGTTTGAACTTCTTGATTTTTTTCTTCACCCGAAAATTCCATGACACATCGGTGATCAAATCCTTCAAGACGGGAAACGCCTTCATCGGCTGAACGGTGACCGGTTTTTCGAGCGACAGATCGCTCAGTCGCGTCATGCACATCAACTTCGGCATGCCGTTGATTTCCGCTGAACAGGAGCCGCATTTGCCGGCCTTGCAGTTCCAGCGGCAGGCGAGATCGTTCGCCTGCGTCGCCTGAATGTGATTCACCGCATCGAGCACGACCATTCCCTCGGAAACGCCTGTCGTGTAATCGCGAAACGAGCCGCCGTTGGCATCGCCGCGCCAGATTCGGAAAGTCGCTGTGTTCATGGCTTTCTCTCGGGAGGCGCGCGCGTTCCTCAATCAATTCATTCATTTCCTCGATCACTTGTTTCAAATAATCCGGCATCTCGGGCAACGGCTCCAGCCGAACTTCCATCGTTCCGTCGCTCGCCTTCCGAATGATCGTGTTCACCTTCGCGAAACGTTCGTCCTTTTCGGGAAAATCTTCACGAAACTGTGCACCGCGACTTTCTTTTCGCTCCAAGGCGGCGCGCGTGATCGCTTCAGAAACGGTGAGCAGATTTTTCAGATCGAGCGCCGTATGCCACCCTGGATTGAAATCCCGATTACCGATGACACCGACCCGGGCGGCGCGTTCCCAAAACACTTTCAAATGATCGAGGGCCGATCGCATTTCACCTTCGTCACGCACGATGCCGACATTATGCTGCATGATTTCCTGCAGATCGCGCTGCACAGTGTACGGATTCTCGCCGGCGCTGTTCTCGAATGGTTTTAGCGCCTCGCGCGCATAGACGTCGACTTTCGCATTATCGATCTGACCGTGAGGATTCTCTTTCGCGAATTTCGCGGCGAATTCGCCGGCGCGTTTTCCGAAGACGATGAGATCGGAGAGCGAGTTACCGCCGAGCCGATTCGCGCCATTAATTCCCGCGGCGCACTCACCGGCGGCAAATAATCCCGGCACATCCGACATTTGCGTGTCGGCGTTCACATGCACTCCGCCCATGATGTAGTGCGTCGTGGGCCCGACTTCCATCGGCTCCTTCGTGATGTCGACGTCGCCGAGCGCCTTGAACTGATGATACATGCTCGGCAGTTTGCGCTTAATGTGTTCTTCCGCGTGCGGGAGTTTTTGTTTGATCCACGAGATGTCGAGATAAACGCCGCCATGCGGAGTCCCCCGCCCTTCCTTGATCTCGCGCACGATGCAACGCGCCACGTGATCGCGCGTGAGTAATTCCGGCGGGCGCCGCGCGTTCTTGTCGCCTTGGGTGTAACGCCAGCCTTCCTCTTCGTTGTCTGCCGTCTGCGCTTTGTAGTTGTCGGGAATGAAATCGAACATGAAACGCTTGCCGTCCGCATTCGTTAGGATTCCACCTTCGCCACGCACGCCTTCGGTCACGAGCATTCCCGAAACGCTCGGCGGCCAAACCATTCCGGTGGGATGAAATTGAATGAACTCCATGTCGATCAGAGCCGCGCCCGCGTGGTAGGCGAGTGAATGTCCGTCGCCGGTGCAATCCCAGCTGTTACTCGTGATCTTGTACGCTTTGCCGATTCCGCCCGTCGCGAGAATGACCGCCTTCGCATGAAAAATTTTGAACCGGCCGCGCTCGCGATCGTATCCGAACGCACCGACGACGCGATCGCCATCCTTCAACAACGTCACGATGCAAATCTCCATGTGCACATCGATGCCTTGATGCACGCCGTGATCCTGCAACGTGCGAATCATTTCCAGCCCTGTGCGATCGCCCACGTGCGCCAGCCGCGGATATTTGTGGCCGCCGAAATTTCTTTGCAGAATCCGGCCATCTTTTGTCCGATCGAAGACCGCGCCCCATTTTTCGAGTTCGCGCACGCGATCGGGCGCTTCCTTCGCATGCAGCTCCGCCATGCGCCAATTGTTGACGTACTGCCCGCCGCGCATGGTGTCGGCGAAATGCACCTGCCAATTATCGCGATCGTCGACATTCGCCAGAGCAGCGGCAATTCCACCTTCGGCCATCACGGTGTGCGCTTTGCCGAGCAAACACTTGCACACCATCCCGACGGAAACGCCAGCGGCTGACGCTTCGATTGCCGCGCGCAATCCCGCGCCGCCGGAACCGATGACAAGAACGTCGTGCTGGAAAGTTTCGTACTCGGGCATGCGCTAGAAAATTCTCACGTCATGCCAGATGCCCATCGAGCAAAGCCTCACGTAAAGATCGGTAAAGCCGACCCAGAACAAACTCATCCATGCCCAGAGCATGTGGCGGCGATTGAAACAGCCGACACAGCGATAGACCTGATAACATGCCGGCGCCTTGGAGAATTGATCGACAAAACCGCCGACGAGATGGCGCAGGGAATGACAGCCAAAGGTGTAGCCGCCTAACAAGACGACATTGATCGCGAGCACAATCGTGCCGACACCGAGGCCTAACGACTCGTTCCCCGATGCATCCGCGAACCAAAGCGCTTTCCAGACATCGTAGGCGAGGATCAAAATAAAGATGATCGCGACGTAGAGAAAATAGCGGTGCACATTTTGCATGATGAGCGGGAACGAACGCTCACCGAGATATGTTTTTCGCGGTTCGCCCACGGTGCAGGCGGGAGGATCGGCCCAGAAAGCCTTGTAGTAAGCGCCGCGATAATAATAACAGGTGAGCCTGAATCCGCCCGGCGCCCAGAGAATGAAAAGCGCGGGAGAAAATAACAACCAGGCCGGCCACCAGACCGGTTTGTTCCAAACCAACTGTGCGGCGAATTGCCGACCAGCTCGGGCGAATAAAATGGCGAGATGTAATTCCCGAAATAGTAATGCGCGCCCTGAAACGCGGCCCACGTCGAATAAACGATGAACGTTCCGAGCCCGAGAAAAACCAGCAGCGGCTGAATCCACCAAACATCGCTGCGCATTGTTTCTCCGAAAGAGCGGCGCGGCACGGTAAGCTCAGCGTTGGTCATAAATCAGTCTGTTGCGCATGATTGCGAACGCATCTTCTTTTCAATGAAATTAGCGGGTCGGTCAATCTCAGCTTCAAGGAAGTTATGAACGACAAAATCATCGTCACCAATCTCGCTGCGTTGAAGAAAAAATACGGCTCCGCCGGCGTCAGCAAAATCCGCGCGGCGATCCGGACATTAATCGCCACCGATAAAGCACGCGGTCTCCAAACGCGACTTCTCGCGCTCGATCATAAAACGGACATGAAGAAGGTGAAGGGCGCGGCCGTCACCGATCCAACGAATGCACGACAAAACAAAATGGCGATCGACGCCATCTTCACCGCGATCCGGCCCGATTATTTGATGATCCTCGGAGCGATCGACGTCGTGCCGCATCAGGACCTCAACAATCCTGTCTTCGGCAGCGACGACCCGGATAAATTTGCTTACGGCGATCTCGCTTACGCGTGCGAACAGACTTACAGCCAGCAAGCCGACAAATTCATCGGACCGACTCGTGTCGTCGGCCGGCTGCCGGATATCACGAACGCGAAGGATCCGAGTTACCTCATCGGTCTGCTCAAGACCGCGGCGAAATGGAAAGTTCGGACGCGCGAAGATTATTCCGATTACTTCGCCATCAGCGCCGATGAATGGCACAAATCAACCGCGCTCAGCGTGCAAAGGCTTTTCGGTTCCAGCAAGAACCTGAACCTCTGCCCCCCGTCCGGTCCGAAATGGACTGCGGCGTTACTGAATCGGCGCATGCATTTCATCAACTGCCACGGTGGCCAGACCGATCCGCAGTTTTATGGACAAAAGGGAAACAAATATCCGGTCGCGCACGAAGCTTCATGGATCGACGGAAAGATTAATGAAGGAACAGTCGCTGCGATGGAATGTTGTTACGGCGGCGAACTTTATGATCCACTGCTTCTAAGCAGTCGACAGGCGGGAATCTGCAACACTTACCTTGCCGGGAAAGCCTACGGTTATTTCGGCAGCAGGACGATTGCGTATGGTCCGGCCGAAGGAAACGGCAGCGCCGATTTGCTCTGCCAATATTTTCTGCGTCGCGTTCTGGCCGGCTCCTCGTTAGGCCGTGCCGCGCTGGAAGCGAGACAGGAATTTGCGCAGGCCGGTCCCGATCTGGATCCGATCGATGTCAAAACTCTGGCGCAATTCAGCCTTTTCGGAGACCCATCGATCCATCCGGTTAGTGCGCCTGCGCCACACATCGCTGCGGCCAAAGGAAAAGACGGCTGCTGCGAGATTGGGCGCTGCACCAATTGCTCGCGCGGAACGCCGGCGGCAATTGCTGACCAAAGGAGCGATTATCAGCAACACGCAACGCGTCGCGCGTAGAGCAACGCGAACCTCGATTAGCGCGCGAATGCCAACAACGTTGCGACGCCTTGCGGCCAAAGCGCATATCACGCAGCCAAAAATGTTGACTTTCCGGATCGAAAGCGCAGGCCGGCCGACCGTTGGTCGCGCAAATGCAAAAAGCTTTCGCCGCGGCCCATTCACAACTGCCGGAGGCAACCGCGTATCATGTCGCAATTGGCAGGAGCAAGCGCAGCGCCGATGCGCCGGTGGTGCAAATAACCGCAGTGGTCGCGAAAGAATTCGACGGCAAGATCGTTTCCTATCGCGAATTGCACAGCCGATGAGACCACATTTCGATTTGGCTGGCGGCGCGTAGATTGGTCGAAGGCATGCCGAGCTTGCAAAAATTTTCCGGTTCAGTGGTGAAACGGCCGTTTGGTGCCGGCACAAAAAGCGAGCACGACGCAGTCATGCTCGTGACGAAGGACGGTGAATACGTTTTGCGGCGACAGGGCGGCAATGCGTTTTGCGATCCTGCGCTGGAAGAGCTCGTGGGCAAGCGCGTTCAAATTACCGGCATGGTGACAGGATACACGCTGCTGATTCAGGATTGCTCCACCATTTAACACACTCGTTAGGCAAGTCGCGACGGACCGGGTCGAATTCCAATGAACAAGGTGATTGCGATTCTCCAGCCATGTGATGAAGGCGTTATTGACGCGAGCATAGCCGCGTCCCCGTGCACAAAATCTTCGCAGCGCTGGATCCTCATCGGCACAATCCTCGCTTCCAGCATGGTGTTTATCGACGGCACCGTGATCAACGTCGCGCTGCCGGCATTGCAGGCGAATCTGGGCGCAACCGTTGTCGATGTGCAATGGGTGATCGAAAGCTATGCGCTGTTGCTCGCGGCGCTGCTCCTGATTGGCGGCTCGTTAGGCGATCACTATGGCCGGCGCCGGATTTTCGTCACCGGCATCGTACTATTCGGCATCGCGTCGGCCTGCTGCGGGCTTTCGGCCAATGTGCACCAGTTAATCATCGCGCGCGGCTTCCAAGGACTTGGCGCCGCGCTTCTTGTCCCGGGAAGCCTGGCTATCATCAGCGCATCATTTCCGAACGCGGAGCGGGGACGTGCGATCGGAACCTGGTCGGGCGCAACTGCGATCACAGCTGCAATTGGTCCGGTCCTTGGCGGGTGGCTGATCGAACACATTTCGTGGCGCGCGATTTTTTACATCAACCTGCCGATCGCATTGTTGGTGATCGCTATCTCATTGCGTCATGTTCCGGAAAGCCGCGACGAAACTGAAAAAGGAAGTCTCGACTGGTTAGGCGGATTACTGACCGTGATCGGGCTCGGCTCGGTCGTTTACGGACTGCTCGAGTCGTCGCGCGTGGGTTTCGAACACGCCTCCGTTCTCATCGCCTTATGCGTTGGCATGTTCGTTCTAGTTCTCTTCGTGATTTGGGAAACGCGTATTCCAAACCCGATGTTGCCCCTTACGCTGTTTCGTTCGCGCGATTTCAGCGGCGCGAACCTGCTGACATTCTTTTTGTACAGCGCGCTCAGTGGAACGATGTTCTTCCTTCCGATGAACCTGATTCAAGTTCATCGATACACGCCGATTGCAGCGGGTGCTGCGCTGTTGCCGTTCATCCTGATGATGTTCGCTCTTTCGCGCTGGGCAGGCGGATTAGTGCCGCGCTACGGTGCGAAAATTCCGCTCGTGATCGGCCCCGCAATTTCAGCGATCAGCTTTGTCCTATTCACGATACCGGGCACCGATGGAAATTTCTGGAGCACTTTCTTTCCCGCGATCCTCACGCTCGGATTCGGCATGGCCATCAGCGTCGCGCCATTGACGACGACGGTGATGAGTTCCGTTCCCGAAAATCGTGTCGGAATCGCGTCCGGAATTAACAACGCCGTTTCGCGAGCCGCGGCGCTCGTGGCCATTGCCGTCCTCGGCATTGTCATGGTCCAATCATTCAATCAAGTGCTCGACACGAATGTGAAAGGAATGAATCTGTCGCCGTCCGCTCGGACCGTGCTGAATGATAGCCGCTCCAAGTTAGCCGGCGTCACCTGGCCTCAACTGGACAGCCAGACCCGCCTGCACCTAACGAGAATTATCAATAATTCCTTCGTAAGCGCTTTTCGCCGCGTTATGACGTTTAATGTCGCGCTCGCCCTGGCCGGTTCGCTCAGTGCGCTACTGCTTATTACCGGCAGACGGCAAAGGAACCGGCGATGATGCCGGCGCGAGCGAAGCAAGAATTTTGTCGAAACGCGGATCGCCGCGCAGCGAGTCCCACCAGGGATTTAGTTTGAGTTCACCGTAGCTTAACGGGCTCGGAATGCGCGCTGTTGCCTCCAATTGCTCGAAAGCAAGATCAGTTTCACCACACCACGCGTAAATGACTGCGAGATATTGCATCAAAAGCGAGCCGTTGATCGATTCCTTGTTCACCGGCAAGAGCGCGCTCGCCTGCTGCCCCTCACGAATCGCTTCATCCTTGCGTCCAAGACCTGCGTCGATAACACCGAGAACACATAGCGCCTGAGCGTGGTCCGGTTGTTCGCGCACAGTTTTCTCGACGATCGCACGTGCTTTCCCGAAAGCCGCTTTTGCCGCGGGCACGTCCCCGCGAGCATGGGCAGAAAGCGCTTGGAACCACGATTTGGGAAATGCGAGCCCTTCGTTGGTGTAGCCATCTTCCGGCATGGCGGCGAGCGCGCGGTTTACCGCTTCAACGTCGCGTTCGCACAACGCGAGATAGAACCACTGATCGGCTATATCCGGAGCGGAATCCGGATTCTCGAGCAGAACCGCATTGATCACTGCATGCATCGGTTTCGTGTCTGCCTCGGCATCCAGCGCGATGCCGGCGCGCTGGATGCGCACGCCGGCATCATGCGGCACAATCTCGAGGGCTCGATCTAATGCCGCAGCCTGATCCGCAAAACGCCGCAGATAGTAAAAGCTGCGGGCGATTTGTTGAAGGTAGTAAGCGTTTCGAGGATCCAGTTGCAATGCGCGCTCCAGGTTTTGCAGCGACTCGTCCCAGCGCCCCTGGCGACGGTCGATATAGCTCGTTAACTCGAATACGCGCGGCTCGTTAGGCAGAGTATCGCGGGCGATGGCTAATTCGGCGCGCGCGCGTTCATAATCGAGGTAGCCGCAATAAAGGTGCTCAGCCAAGGCGAGATGGCCTTCGCCGGAATCAGGTCGCAAACGAAGAGCCGCGTCTATCGCCTCCCGGGCGAGATCTAGCCGGGACGGCGTGTGATCCAGACCCGCCTGATAAATTTGATCATGGACGCTTGCGAGGGTGCAATAGGCAATGAAAAAATTTGGATCGAGCCCGAGCGCTTCCTTCAGAAGTCCCTCCGCATCCACGAGGTTGCGACCGGGTCGCATAGTGACCGCCTTAGTCATCGACGTTTTTGCACGAATGTAGAGGTCGAACGCCGCGACGTTAGCTGTTGGCTTCTCTTGGATAGCCGCCTTTTCTCTTGGCGAAAGCCGCGCTTGCAATTGAGCCGCGATTCGCTCCGCCACCTCGCTTTCGATGGCAAAGATGTCGGCCAGCTCGCGATCGTACTGCTCCGCCCACAAATGCGCGTCAGTTCGAGCATCGATCAATTGCGCGCTCACGCGCACGCGATTCCCGGAACGTCGCACACTTCCTTCCAACACGTGAGCTACACCAAGAGCCTTTGCGATATCGCGCAAATTGCGGCGAGCGCCGGCGGCATATTGCATGACTGAAGTTCGGCTGATTACCTTGAGATCCGCCACTTTCGCAAGCGCCGTCAGAATGTCATCCTGAACCCCGTCTGCGAAATAGGTGTTCTCTTTGTCGTCGCTGAAATTATCGAACGGCAACACGGCGATGCTTTTCTCGGGAATCGCGGCACCATTGCGAACCGGAGATTTTGACCAGGGAAGATGACGCCCAAGGAACGCGTATCCTCCGAGTCCGAGCACGACCAACATCGCGGCAAGAATCGTGAACTGATTTCTCCGGTAGAAGCTTCGACGCGACGAATCAACCTGTGACTCTTGATATTCCTGAAGCCGTTTCGGCGACGCGGCATTGCCCACTTCTTCATTGTAGAAGTTAACCAGCGTGATTTTCGTGCCATGCTTGACCGAGCACTCTCCAATCTCGTGCAAATGCGAACGCCAACTCGCGTATTCGATTAGATCATCGGCGGCACGTTTCGAGAAAAGAATGTGCCCGGCATCACCACAACTCATAACGCGCTCTGCAATGTTGATCCCAGCGCCGGCGGCATTTGATCTGTAATTCACATCCACGACGCGGCTCACTGGCCCGCTGTGAATCCCCATGCGCACGGACAAGTTCGGGTAAGCCTTCAGCGCTTTGCTGATTTCAACTGCACACTGCGCCGGAGACTCCGGGCTATCGGAAAAAACGAGCGCCATTCCATCGCCGGTCGGCAATCGGATTAGCTTGCCCGCGGATTCCGCCATGCGAGAGCGCTCCGTGCTCCGCACAACGTGATTAAGCGTGTCTTGCGATTGTTTCTGTTCATCGATGGGAAGCCTGGAGTAACCCACCATGTCGATAAAAAGGACATGCGCTATTTCAAGCTTAACCTCCGATGTGGGCTCGGTGCGCATACTTCGCGAACGTAACCGGCATTAACACTATGGCCGAAGCCCGGCGCTAATCAATTTGTGACCGGGCCAGCCTGCGCGCGAGATGGGCTGCGAAGCTTCGGGAGATAAATCGAGAGATCGGGTGCAAATGCGGCGAGGTTCAGAACGATCATTACGAAGGCAAACAAATACATTCCCATCATCAGACCAATCGCGGCGTGCATGGCGAGGATCGCTGCCAGCCAAATATACCGTGTGTTCCTTATCCAAATGAAGATGGGATAAGTGGTTTCAAGCAGACAAATCGTAATCCCTATCGCGGGAAACAGCAGTTTGCACCTAACGAGTAATTCAGGTGCAACAACATCGAACGGTGGGCGCGTCAGCGCGCGCCAGAGATTATCGCCATTCCACCAGCCGCTGCCCAGACATTTCGTTAGGCCGCTAAAGAAATAGATCAGACACAAATGCAGTTGCAGGACCCGGTGAAAGAAACCGAGAGTCGGTAAATTTTGAGGTTTCGAAGCGCGAAGCCAGCGATCGAACGTAAGTCGATCCGGTAACGGCGAGAGCATAAGATAGAAAAGACCAATCGTGATGAAGTCATCCACGCCATAGGAAACAAACGCGCCGCTTCGCGCCACGCAAAGATGAAGGAACCACGCCAGCACCGCTGCGAACCGGCTAAAGATGCCAAGAACTACAGCCAGCCCACTGCCGAACAAACAAAGCCATATTAATCGGAGAACTACCTGTTCCTTCAAACCAAGTCTTTGCCCCGCATCAATAAGCCAGCCGAGTCGCGGAACCAATCTGCTTTGCAATGAGAGAAGCGCTTCCGAGAAATCACGTGTCACCAGAGCCGATCCTCCGGTGCCGAAGAGAAAATTCCAATCGTTCGCGAACGAGACGGCGTAACAAAGCACGACAAAGCCAAGGCCTACTCTCAATATGCTGAGCCATTCGTCTGATTGCTCGGGAAAGAGAAACGCGATGACTGCATTTCGCGCTCTCGTGAGGCGCTTCATCGCTATTTTGTGGGTGACGATTCTCGCGAGACGCTCAAATCGTATTCGTAAAGAAGTGCAGCGGTCTGTCTTTTCCCTCGCACATATTCGTCCAGCGTTGGCAACATGATTTGCGAGACTGAAACCCGCATACTTTTCACTTCTGGATTGTGCCGCCCAATAACCGCCGCAATTTTTTTCAACATGTGTTCTCGTAACTCCGGCGATGGCGCTCCGCCAATTTGATCGACCAGACTCGCTACACGCAGACCGAGATCGCTGGAGGCCAATCGTAGCGATTGTAATTCGGTTCGACCATCGGCCCCGCGCAACTCAAAGCTCAGCTCGTACGAATTAGGAACGTTCGGGGAGAAATAACCGTAACCGGCATCCGCCCCGGCAAACGCAAGATAAGTTACCAGGCCCTGGCGGATCGGGTTCGCTTTGGGCAGACGCAAGCCCAGCGACGTTTCCGTGACCGACGTGAAACTATGAATCGAATTCGCAATCGAAGGCGGAATATTCGTTAGGTGCAAAGAAATCAGCCGATCTGTCTCATGCAGTGAGACGGCGAGCAGAACTAAGAAGTGAAAGAAAAACCAACTCAGCAAGATGCGCCTGTTCACCAGCGCATATCGGGATTTGTTGCTCAGGGCGTCGGCGTAGGTGTGGGCGTTGGTGTTGGTGTTGCGTTTCCGTCAATCTGGATAGCGACTGCCGCGATGTCCCACGGGCTAACGGCATAGATCCTGTGAGTAAGAGCCGGCATGCGCGGCTGACTTGGAAGACATGGCGCATCCCCCTGAGGTCCGTATTCAAGCGGTTTCTCCTCGGGGTCGAGTTGAAAGCAATAGCTGACGTCCTGCTGACCATTGTGTTGCACAGAAGTCAAGGCATCCTTGAATTTGTCGACGTTCGGGACGGTGTGGGGTTCTTTAATAACCAAAGCGTAAAAGGCGTCGTCCAGACCTGTCGTATTAGGCAAACGCGAATGAATGACTGCCCAAGTAATCCCAGCACCCGCCAACGCGGCTAGCAGTGCAACTATAATTGTTAGAGGGGCCTTTTTCATGGCCACGAGCTTGCAATCGCCGCCTAACAAACTGCAAGCTTAAAATTTATTGCCAGGGGTGCGCGAGTTCGAAGAATGGGCGAACTGGTGTTCACCAAGCCGGGGATAATGCCTTCGTTACTGCGATTTTATTTCCTTCGAAACCCTGGTTATATCATTCGGATCCACGGAGTAGATGTGATGCGTCAGGTTCGGACCGTGCGGATGCGATCCATCATGGGTCGCCCCCAACTGGGTCACCATCGTTTTATCGATTTGTATCACGACGTCTGGCCCGTAGTTGTAGGGAGGATCGTAATCAAGTTGAAAGCGATAACTGACACCAGCATGCTTGACCTCGCTCAGGGCCTGCAGGAATTTTTCCTTGCTTGTAACCGGCCGGTGATTAACGACGAGGCCGTACAACCCCTGCATAAAGTTGCTAAAGGAAGGCAGAACCGAAACACACCCTTGACCAGCAAGGAGAGCGATGATTGCGAGAACAGTGAATGGAAACACGACTCGTGTTCGAGGGAGTTTTTTCATAGCGTCAGGTTTGAGCCGACGCCGAATATACTTCAAGCCTAAAGTTTGGTGCTCACGAGAGGAGTTGAACCTCCACGGGTTTCCCCATACGGTCCTGAGCCGTACGCGTCTGCCATTCCGCCACGTGAGCGTCGCGAAGATGCGGCCCCTAAATTGCCTCAGGCGAGGCCGTGCGCAAGTTGTCTCCTCAGCCACGCCGTCGTTTCCGCGCGCGTTCTTCGAGGGCGTTGGCCTTGCGCGCTTTGCCTAACGAACGCAGAAGATCGGCGTAATTGGAGGCAACGATCTCGTAATCCTTCGGCGGCTTGTCCGTCGTTTCTTCCCAACTCTTCAGCGAGGCGCGGTAAAGCTCGGCGGCGCGCGCATAATCGCCCCGCGAATGGTAGACCACGGCCAGATTGCATTTGGACTGCGCGATATCGGGATGATCGGGCGGATGAATCTTCTCGCGAATGGCGAGCGCGCGCAGATGTGTTTGTTCCGCTTCCTCGAATCGCCGTTCGTTTGTGTAAAAGACAGCCAGATTGTTCAAAACCGAGGCGACATCCGCGTGTTCCGGCCCGAGTTGTTTTTCGTAAATTTCGAGGGCGTGTTTGTAATAAGGCTCGGCTGCACGCTGTCGCCCCGATTTGCGATAAATCATGGCGACATTGTTGAGCAGAGTGCCGAGATCGGAATGCGACAGATCTTTCAACTCGATACCCGCTTGAATTGCCTTCTCGTAATATCGAATCGCCTCTTCGTCCTGACCGAGATTGTCGCAAAGGTAAGCGAGCCGGCGCGACGAACGATAAAGCATACGCATATCGTGCGGTTGCACTTTTTCGAACAGCGCATGAGCGTGCTGCAACGCCTCCTTGGCGCCGGCACGATCGCCGCGCTGATCCCGGAGCTGTCCGAGCCGCTCGAAACTAACCGCCAGTTGCTGCGAGTAGGGAGGAAAAGCGCGTTGCGCGAGTTCGAGGGCCGTCTCCGCAACACGCAGCGCTTCGGGAATGCGATCGCTCACGCGCAGCATTTCCAATTTGTCGTTCAGGATCTGCCACAGCTTTTCGTCGCCTTTCATTGCGCATCACCAGCCCTCGCTCAATTGGCTAACGAGATGGGTTGCGAGCTGTTCGGTGGCGATCGGCAAAGCCTGACGTTCATCGGTATTCACGTCGCGACTGACAAAGAAACTCGTGGTTCCGAGGGCATAAGTCGGCGGGGCGAGCTGTTTGCCCGCACGATCCACAAGCGAATAGCGAACGCGCATCGTTAGGCCGAACTCCGTTGTGGCCAGCACGTTGCCGCGCACAGAACGAGTAGGCACACGCGTGATCGAGATGATCTCCCCTTTCAAAGTGGCGTCGGCGTCTTCGTCGCCGGCGATGCGAAACGTTCCATCCTGTTGGAACTGTTTGATGACAGTGCTGGTGACGAGCACTTCGATACGCGGATGCAACGTGCTGTTTTTAAAAGTGGGGATGGAAATGGCGTGGATGTCGCGCAGATAATACGGCTTGGCCGGGCCGATGGTGTAGCCCATGCATCCGGCCAGACCGAATACGGCGAGTGCCGCGCCGAAAAAATACTTCACGGCGTCGGCGACGCGCTACTCTCGGGTGTGGCCGACGGAACCGGCGTTGGCGAAACCGCTGGAGCAGTCGTCGTAACAGGACTGAGCGAAGCAGGCGGCGGCAGCGAAACATCTTCCGGCGGCGGTAACGGTGCGACGTCGGTGGGAGAAGAGCGCATTGCCGGGCCGCCTTCGGGCGATTCGCCGGCGTGCGCGATTGTCGGCTTCTTCTTTGGCGCATTCGCTAGCGCGAGAATTTGCTTCACCTCTGCATCGCCGACCTTGCTCCGCAGCTCGTCGATGCGTTTTTTCGCCTCATCTCCCTGAGTGGAGCCGGGCTGCAGACGAATCACATCATTATAGTAGATGATCGCCGCGCGATAGTTCTTCTGTTTGTCGTAAAACTTGGCGATGCCGAAGGAGTCGCTCGTCGCTTTGGTTTCCAGTCGCGCCAGGTTTTCCCGCGCCTGCTGTGCTTTTTCGCTGTGTGGATAGCGAAAGAGAAAATCCTGGAAACCGATTTTCGCCTTGCTGATTGCGTTCGGATCTTTTGTGCCGGCACGCGCGGCGGCATACCAAAGATAACCAATCTGATATTGCGCATCAGCCGCGAGCGGCTCGTTAGGGAATTTGTCGATCACCGCCTGGTAAGCTGTGATTGCCGCATCCGGCAGTCCCTGCTTTTCCCTGGCGAGACCGATATCAAACTGGGCGCGGGCGGTGTATTTCCCGTAGGGGGCACTGCGGACAACGGATGCGAAAATCTCGACGGCGGCGTCGAGCGGGCTCCCAATGGTCACGCCGAACAATTTCCTTTTCCCACTGTTCAACAACATTTCGCCGATGCGAAATTGCGCTTCGATCGCCTGACCGAAATGCGGACTCTGCGGATATTTCTCAACGACGTAGCGATAGGCACCGGCCGCCCGCAAATAATCGTGACGCTGTTCCTGAATCTCGCCGATGCGATATGAAGCGTCCGGGGCAAGGTGATCGTGGGGATAACGTCTCAACAATTTCGAATATATTTTTACGGCCCGTTTCGGATTTCCGCGCTGCACCGCTGCTTCCGCCGCTGCGGTCATTTCTTGCGCCGTCCCGCTCACTTCTTCCTCGCCGGGAGCAGAATAATGCACTCCCTGGCCCGACTTAAACACAACCGGGGCGGGGCTTCTCTGTGGAAAAGCCACGGCAGCAGCGATCAAAAGAAAGCCAAAGCGAAAGCGGTATTTCATTGGGCGAACGCAGGGTAACCGCATGAATTAATGCGTCAAGTTAGCGTATGGGATTGCGGCCTAACCGCCATAACACTTCGCTTCCCCAGCGCGACGCAGCGAGTATGCTGGTTCACAATAACTTGAAGCTCGTCGACCAGCAAAAAATCCGCATTGGCACATGTGCGTGGAGCTATGAAGAATGGCGCGGGAGCTTTTACCCCGAGGACCTTCCACCGGCGCAATGGCTCGAGTTCTATGCTCGTTACTTTCCCGCCGTGGAAGTGGACTCCACGTTTTACAGCGTCCCGGCAGAAAACACGGCGCAACGCTGGATGGAAATGACCGGCCACGAATTTCGTTTCGCTTGCAAATTCCCGCGAGAGATCACACATGTTCGGCGGTTGCATGATTGCGCGAATGAACTGCATTTCTTCCTCCGCGCTATGGAAGTGCTCGCGCCGAAGCTGAACGTTCTGCTTATTCAATTGCCGCCGTCGTTCACACCAAAGGAAGGCAAAACAGACCTGCGCAAATTCCTCGAACAGTTGCCGCGCGATTTTCGTTACGCGATCGAATTTCGCCATCCCGGATGGCATCGGCCGCAAATTATTCGGCTTTTGGAAAAGCATCGCATCTGCTGGGTGTGGGCCGATACCAGTCCATTGAATGAACGCAATCTGCCGCCTTTCGAATTTTTGCCGCGCACAACCGATTTCATCTATTTGCGGCTGCTCGGCGATTACGCCACGAAATATGATCGTGACGGCGGACATCTTCACCGCTACGCCAAACTGCTCTGGAAACGCGAGGCCGCGCTCGAAAGCTGGTCGCTCCGCATCGAAAGGCATCTCGGCGACGTTCGCAGCGCATGGATTTTCATGAACAATCATTTCGAAGGTTTTGCGCCGGAAAGTTGCCAGCGACTCGCGAACCGGCTCGGCTTCGACCTCTCGCTCCCTTCAGAATTGCAGCCGACGACAGGCGAACGCGGCCAGTTGGATCTACAACTGTAGCAGCCTAACGAATCTCTTTTGTCCCAAAATACGGCGCTAATGCCGCGGGCAGACGAATGGAGCCGTCAGGCTGCTGGCCGCTTTCAACCAGCGCGGCAAATAATCGCGGCAGCGCGAGTCCCGAACCATTCAGCGTGTGCGCGAACTTGTTTTTTCCGTCGGCATCCTTGTAACGAAGGTTCATTCTTCGCGCCTGGAAATCTTCAAAGTTCGAGCAGCTCGAAACTTCGAGATATGCCTCCTGTCCCGGCGACCATACTTCGATGTCGTAGGTTTTAGCTGAGCCAAATCCAAGATCACCGGTGCACAGCTCAATGATCCGGTAGTGCAGATTCAACAACTGGAGCACGCGTTCCGCATTTGCCGTCAGCGATTCCAATTCGGTGTAGGAATTTTCCGCGGGCGTGATCTTCACCAATTCCACTTTGTCGAACTGATGGACCCGCAATATGCCGCGCGTTTCACGACCGGCAGACCCGGCTTCGCGTCGAAAGCATGGCGTGTAAGCGACAAATTTTTTCGGCAGATCCTTTACCGCGAGAATTTCTTCGCGATGAAAATTTGTGACCGGCACCTCCGCCGTCGGTGCGAGAAATAACTGGTTGTCTTCCAGCCCATACATGTCGGCCTCAAATTTTGGCAACTGCGTTGTCCCGATCATGCAATCGCGCCTAACGAGAAATGGCGGGCTGATTTCGCGGTAGCCATGCTCGCGCGTGTGCAGATCGAGCATGAAGTTAATCAACGCGCGCTCAAGCTTTGCACCTGCGCCCGTGAAACAAATGAACCCGCTCCCGCTCAGTTTCGCTGCTCGTTCTAAATCGAACAGCTGCAATTTCGTTCCCAGCGTGACGTGATCCAGAACTTTCCCCTCAAACTTCGGTTTCTCTCCCCAACTGCGAACTACGGGATTGGCGCTCGCATCCTTTCCAATTGGCGCCTTGCTGTGCGGCAAATTCGGAATTTGCAGAAGCAGATTTCTCTGCTGCTCTTCGCTCGAACCGATTTCCTGGGTGAGCGCGGAGATCTGGTCGCCGATTTGCCGAACACGATCTTCCAACTCTGCGGAGGCTTCACCGCGACCGCGTTTCGCCCCAATTTCCTTGCTCATTTTGTTGCGGTCGGCATTGAGCTGCTGCAGCGCGGTTTCCATTTTCCGCCGTTCGGCATCAACCTTTAGAACCTCGTCGATTCGCGCGGCATCATCGCCGCCACGAGTCGTTAGGCGACTTTTTACCAGGTCGGGCTGTTCACGAATCAATCGGATATCGAGCATGGCCCGCCACTGTAGAGGTCAGAATTGCGCACGGCAAATCCCCAAGTCCCCGCCGCTAAAACGACGTGACAATTAACCGGTGGGCCGCATACTTTTCGCATGGAGCGGCTGAACCTTCTCGGTGTCGCGCTCGGTTTGGCCTGTCTCGCCGGCATCAACCTTTACCTCACCGTTTTCGTCGTTGGTCTGGCGATTAACCAACATTGGATCGTGCTCTCCCCGGCCTACCAGTCGCTGCAAATTCTCGGCAACCCGGTCATCGTTTCCATCGCGGGCGTTTTGTACTTTCTGGAATTTTTCGCCGATAAAATTCCGTGGATGGATTCGGCCTGGGATGCCGTGCACACCATCATTCGACCGATTGGCGGCGCGCTACTTGCCATTCAAGTTCTCGGTCATTCGACGCCCACGTATGACGTGATCGTCGCCTTGCTAGCCGGATCCACCAGCCTGATGGCGCACACGGCCAAGGCAACATCGCGTCTCGTCGCCAACGCTTCGCCTGAACCATTTTCAAATATCGCCCTTAGTGTCGCAGAAGATGCCGCCGTAGTCGGAGGTCTCGCTCTCATTCATCACAATCCCCTGTTTGCTCTGGCGGTCTTCGGCGTCGCGCTCGGCGCTTTCGTTTATTTCGCGCCGAAAGTCTTGCGCGCGATGAAAGCGAAGCTTTGGCTGATTTTTAAAAAACTGAATGGACCGGCAGCGTCGGATGCGCCCGTTAGGCTCTCGACGACTTTGTCCGGAAAACTCGCACCCGCATTCGCCCGCGAGAATCTGCTCGGCGAAACAATGGCATGGGCTATTCCATGCGTAAGCGGCCGCGGCCGCCGCATTCCGGCAAATCTTTTCGGCGCACTCGTCGCCACCAATGAAGAACCGCACAAATTGACATTCGTCGCGCGCAAGTCCGGCCGGCCATTTGCTCAGACCATCGATCTTTTAGGATCCATGGTGGCGCGCGAACCAAAGTTTCTCTCCGAGAACCTGCTTGTGTTCCCGGCGGCGGGAAAAGGACCGCGTTATCTTTTCCTTTTTCCGCGGTCGAGTGCGGCAATGGTCGAGCAAATTGTGGAAAACTTGCGCGAACGTCACACCGCGCCGGTTATTCAGGAAGAGGAAATCCGTCCGGAAACCGTCAGCCCTGCCTAACGAGTTTGGAACCACGCGGCAGCGAACTCTTCGTTATTAATGAATAGCGCCCCCGATGTTAACCGCTACGCGGCAATGCTTGGCGCGTCCCGGGTGCACGAAAAAGCACTTTTCCCGGCGGAACGCGTGCCGGGCGAGCTCGAATTGCAGGCGCGATGGTTTGCCGGCGATTTCGGCAGAAAATTTCGTTCTACCAGCGGTGATGATGTCGAGGTGGTGCAATTCGGGACTTGGAATCGTGAAGCCGGGCCCGACTTTTCTGACGCCGCCATTCGCGTCAACGGAACGGAGATCATCGGCGGAAGCGTCGAGTTCGATGTTGCCGACCGCAATTGGGAATTACACAAACACGCTATCAATCCCGCTTTTGATGAAACGATTCTTCACGTTTTTCTGTATCAGAGTCCGCGGAAATTTTTCACGCGCACAAGCTCAAACCGGAACGTGCTGCAAGTGCGTGTCGACCTTGCAGATCTCCCGCAAAATTTTTCGGCGAACATTCCGCTGGCCCGCCCCGGTCGATGTCAGGCGCCTTTGAAGAACTTGCCGGAAGAGGCTGTTTGCAGTGTGCTCGATTCGGCAGCGAAATTTCGTCTGCAGCGCAAGGCGGCTCGATTGCATCAGATGACCGAATGCCACGGTCGCGATGCGACGCTTTTCCAGGAAATCGCGGCGGCGCTGGGTTATCGAGAAAACAAACTGCCTTTCACGCTGCTCGCGCAACGTGTGCCGCTCACCCTGCTTCGGCAGTATCCGAAGGACATCGAGGCGATGCTCTTCGGCGTGGCCGGTTTCCTCGAATCTCCTGACCTTGCACTCTACGCGGCCGACAGTCGGAATTACATTCGCGCTCTGTGGGATTGCTGGTGGCAGCATCGCGACAAGATGCAACGGCTCGTTTTGCCCAAAAAACTCTGGCGCTTGAGTGGCGCCCGTCCGCTTAACCACCCGCAGCGGCGAGTAGCTGCCTTGGCGCAGATCGCCGGAAAATGGACCACTTTTGTTAAGTCGTTAGGCAAAGCAGCACCCTTGAATAGTGCAGACTTCTTTCGCCGGCTCGAGCATCCATTTTGGAACTTTCATTACACGCTCACATCAGAGAAGGCGCCGAAACCAATGGCGCTGGTGGGCGATTCGCGCATCGCTGACATTCTCGCGAATGTCGTGTTCCCTTCTCTTCTATCGCAAGGGAAGAGATGTCTGGAGCGCCTTCAGCAAATTACCGGCGGAACTTTCCAATCGCCGCCTCGAAACCGGCGCAACACGTCTTTTCGGCGACGACCCGCGCCGATCGCTCTTTCCTCAAGAGCGTCGCACACCAGCAAGGTTTGCTGCAGATTTACGAAGACTTTTGCTTGCAGGACAACTCTGATTGCGCGCAATGTCCCTTCCCGGAACAGATGCAAAAATGGAAATCGTAGAGGAGTCCCGATCAATCTTGGGGAGTCGAAAATCGAAGACTTGCACTTCGAACGCCGGTGCTCCAGATTCGTTAGGCGAAAATGGCTTTACGCTAATCGAGCTTCTCGTCGTCATTACCATTATCGTAGTCCTGATGGGACTCTTGTTCCCCGCCTTCCGCGGCGTGCAAGACCAGGCGAAGAAAACGCAGGCGAAGAATGATCTGACGCAAATCGTCACGGCCGTGAACGCGTACTACACTGAATACGGAAAGTATCCGATCCCCTCTTCTTTCTCGAGAACCGACTACAGCTGTTTCGGGGCGACGAGCGTATCCAATAAGGCTGTCTTCGAACGAGCTTCGGGGTCTCGAATGCCGACGCATTAATCCGCGGCAAGATCGTGTTCATATATCCGGCGGATGCCAAAGGATGCAGCCAATCCTCGGGCGGGAATGGGCACCCTCCAGCCTCGAATGGACAGTTCTTCGATCCTTGGGGGACAACATACTCATTCGGATTGATGCCGATTATGACAACCAAATCGCCCAATCCTTACGGAGCAACCGGTGGCGCAGGACGCGATCCCCTTCATCAGCGGGGTAATCGCTTGGTCTTTTGGGAACGGATAAACTCTCGGCACAAGGAATCGGCCGAGTTCCAATTTCACGGGCACGCTTCCGACGACGTGATCTCCTGGCAATGATCACGGCGATTGCAAATCGGCGATGCGCAGTTCTAGAATCGGCAACTCTTCTGCGGGTGTAGTTCAATGGTAGAACGCCAGCTTCCCAAGCTGGACACGAGGGTTCGATTCCCTTCACCCGCTTCTCTTTTTGTACAAAAAAAAGGCCCGCGGAATCCGCGGGCCTTTTTAAATGAACCTTAATCGTTAGGCGCGAGCCAGGCCTTTGCGTCCTCTGCGCGAATAAACCAGACCGAGAGCGGCGAATGTGGGCAGCGCCATCCACATAGTGGAGCCACCTTCGGGAACGTTTACCGATACGTCGTCCAGTCTCCAGAAGTCATTATCATGATGATACTGGAATAGCAGAGTCGACGCACCGCCTGTCGCGACAAGACCGGAAATTGTGAAGTTGGTATAAGCAAACGGCGGCGAATTCGCAGGGATGCTGAGGACTGAAACGCCATTCCAAAAGACTTCGAACGCCGTCGACGGTCCGAGGCCGGCCGTGAAGTCGTTAGCCAAATAGAACGACAGCGTGTAGAAATTGCCGGCGACAGTGGTGAGACTCTGGCTCAGAGCGCCCGGGCCCGGGGACGCACCGAGGTTAGCATGATAAGTCCCCGAATTCGCGAAGAACGGATCAGTTCCGATATTGTCAAAGTTGCTGGGATCCGTGTGTGTCCAGCCGCTGAAACTGCCACTTTCAAAGCCACCGTTGGTGACGAGGTTTACTGCTTTGGCATTCCACGCAGCGATGCAAAGCAGAGCGGCGGCGCAGAAGATTGAACGTGTTAGTGTGTTTTTCATAAAGGGGCCTGTTAAGGTTTATTTGTCTCTTGCGGGGGATTTGAGCAGATTAGATGGCAGGTGGTCAAGCTTTTTTCACCATAATTTTCATTATTTTTTCGGACTCGCTGAGGTAGGCACTGCGGAGGCCTTGGGGTGCTTCGCTTGCTGCCAGAATTCAAGGTGTGCCTGATAAAGATTCTCCACATCGGTGGAGTGAGGATCGCGAGCCCGCGCAACACCGTACATTCGCTCAGCCTCGGCGAAGTCGCCCATTTCGTCATAAGTGGACGCAATATCCAGAGGGTACGTTCCATCAAGTGGGGCAAGCGCGCTGGCCCTTTCGAAAGCTGCCACTGCCGCACGGTAAAACGGCGTGCGGTCTTCACCCTGCTTGCAGTGATGGGCGAGCGCGCGGGAAGCGCGTCCGAGATAAAAGAAAATATCCGGATTTTGTTTTTCGTGACGCAGCGCTGTTTGGGCAAAGGAAATCGCCGCGGATGGATTCTCATCGCGCAAAGCAGCACGCGCGTGTTCCGCATAATATTCTCCTGGAAACAGCCGGGCGCCTTGAACCAATAGAACTGCTCCGAGCAATGCAAGCGCGATGCGAGGAAGAAAATTTCCGTGAGGGTGCAATGTCTCCGAAGTCTGCTTGATGTCAGGATTCGCAATTAATCCAAAAACAAAGGCGAGAAGTAGCGCATTCGCGGGAATGTGCAGGTTGAAATCGACTGTCGAATGAACAATGTACGCAGCCACCGCGCAAAGCGCCCCTATATTGAGAGCAAGTCGATTGCTTAACGGCGAGGCACCGCGCGCGGCTCGCCTCGGCCCGAACCGAATGAAGCTTTGCAATCCGTGCCGCAAATGCGCATAGAGGAAAAGCAGAAAACCTGCAGCCCCAATCGCACCGTATTCGCACAGCAGATGCAGATAATCATTATGGACATCGATCGGATCACTCTGCATTTTTGGGTCACGAAATTGTCGACCGTAATAGCGATAGGTTCCGCTTCCAGTTCCGATGAGCGGCTGCAGTTTCCATTGCTCAATTGCGGCGGTCCAGAGTTGCAAGCGGATATTTTTCGGGTCGATGATAGTGCCCGCCCGCTCACTCAGCACCGCGCTACTGTGAAATAACCATGCAGTCGCAATGAGCACGGCGATCAGCGCAGCGAGCCCAGCTATTCCAAATCTCAGCATGAGACTTTTTCCCGCGGCTCCGAGAACACACAAACCGAGAATCGCAAAAATGATCAAACTTGCTGCGACGCTCAAATATCCACCACGGCTCCCCGTCATCGCTACGCCCGCGTAGCAAACGCCGGCGAGATAACCCACGAGCAATTTCGACCAAAGCGGCCAGCGGCTCCAGCAGGCAATGCTCAATCCAAAAACTCCCAATACCTCCAACAATCCGGCAAGATGATTGGGACAAACAATAAATCCGCTCGCACGATAACCATAGTTCGCGCGCTGCAGGAACGGAATCAGCATGAAATTGTCCCCGCGGGTGAATTGAATGATGCCGATCAACACGTGCACGATGGCGAGTGCAAGTAACGCAACAATTATCGTTAGGCGAAGAGTTGCATTACTCAGAAAAATGGTCACACCGTAGACGGCAAGCGCAGCCAGAACACAGTACAAATCGGGTCGCGCGGCGTAGGCGATGGGCGAAGTAAGCGCGCGAAGCAGGATATAGCCGAAGAAAATCCCGCTCGCACAAAGGCAAAAAAAATCACCTTGCGACTTTAGCCGCCGGAATGTGACGGCGGCAACGACCGCCGCGAGCGCGATAAGTCCATACCCAGGCAGAGCGAAAACCAACCCTCTTCCGCCGATCAGTATTTGAGTGACCGCGACACCTGCCGTTAGCAGCGTCGTGCAAAAAACTGCATCGACACGCGCGCGCGAGGTATGAGCGGAGACTCTTTGGCTAGAATCCCGCGCCCTCGCGAGCGCGGATTCGTAGAGTTGCGAGCCGATCTTTATTGATTACCGGCCGGAGTGACGCAAGCGCCCATCGTATCCCCGTGATCGATATGACGACGATAATCATCACTACCGCAGACAACCGTAATTGTCGTAGTGCGTTTGTGGCAGAGCGTGCAGTCAGCCGCAGTAACTGTCGGACTGGTCGCGAACCAAAAGGTCCCGGCTAGGCTAACGGCTAATGTAGCGGCAACGGATGTGGTAATGAGGCTGTTATGTTTTAATGCGTTTCGCAGCTTTTTCATATCGAGTCGGGGTTTGTTTCTTGCGGTTGTATATAATTTTTAAAGACACAGCAAGTAAGATTTTTGCAAATACTAAAGAAATATTTACCATAATCAATATAATTTCACGGAATCGACCGCTTGATGTCCTACACAAAAACGCAAATGTCCTCGCGATGTGAGAGAAATCTTTCTCGTTGTGTGATTGCGTCCCGCTGAGATCTCTCGCGGAATCGAACGAAATGTTCGCGGCTTGGAGCCGATCGAGGGTTGAGATCCAGCACGAGCTTACCTGAGCTCTGATCGCCTAACGAATGCGCAATCCGCCTAACCGGCGGAATGCACCCGCAACTGCGGATGCGCGCTTTTCAGCTCCGCAAAAATCAATCGGCCAGCCGCCGTTTGCAGAGCGCTTGAAACGACGACGGGAACGGTCTTCCCAATTTGCGCGCGCGCGTGATTCACGACAATCATTGTTCCATCGGCAAGGTACCCGACCGCTTGATCGGTTTCGCGGCCTTCCTTCACGAGATACAACTCGATCTCGTCGCCAGCCGTCGCGGCGGGTCGTAGTGCGTGCGAGAGATCGGCCAGATTTAATGCCGTTACACCCTGAAGACGCGCGACCTGACAAAGCGCCTGGTCGTTTGTGAGCAGCCGCGCATGACGCAGTCGCGCCGCGCGAACAAGCCGCTGATCGACCGGCAAGTCGGCATCATCGCCCGTATCGTGAATTGTCAGGTCAACTTCACGCGAGCGTTGCAACTCGTTCAGAATATCAAGTCCACGACGGCCGCGTTCACGTTTTAAGGCGTCGCGCGAATCAGCAAGCGTTTGTAATTCGCCGAGAATAAATCGCGGCGCAATCAAAGCGCGGCTCAAAAATCCGGTCGCGCATAGATCGGCGATACGCCCATCAATGATGACGTTCGTATCCAGAATGAGCGGCTCGTGGAGCTTCGTCTCGCGTGCGAAACGCACATACGGAATAATGAGAGAAAATTCATCGCGATTGCTCCGCATCGCCAGCATCGTCCCGAGGTAGGCGAAGCTGCAGTAAACTACGAGGCGCGCCACCCACTGCACCGTGTCGCTTTGATAACGCAAAACATCGGAAGCAATCAGGAGATTGGCGAAAAGAAGACCGAGGAGCAGCCCGAACGTCGCCGAGGAAAAAACCCGCAACGAAAATCCCTTCAACAGTCGGTCGATCAGGACGATCGAAAGGCCAAGCGTAGCACCAAGAAGCAAGCCAGGAATGGAATCGCCCTGCAGTTCCGCTGACACCGTCGCGCCGATCATGACGCAGAACGTGACGAAGAGAACGCGAAGTAAATTAAGGGTGAACAGGGTTGTCATCGTCGTCCCCGATTGCGCGAGGCTTCCTGCTCAGATTGTCGCAGGTCTTGTGCCCTTGGTGCAGCTTTCGTCGCGCTATCGTGATAAAAAAGCACGCCGTGCCGGCGCAGGTTGCTGATCAACGCTTCGAGATCGTTTGCCAATTGCTGGTTCGTGAGAAGAGTCGCGAGCATGCCTTTGCCGTGCGTCGCTTCGTTCATCACCTGCGTTGCCGCCTGAATCGTCTTGCGCGCGTCTGCGATCGCCTTTTGCAAATCATCGGCGGCTTCCTTGCTTGAACTCATCGTCTGGCCCGCCTTCTCCACTACGCCATCAATCTTTTTCGATGATTCGGCCAGCGCAGTCGTCGCCTGGTTCAAATGTTCCATGCTCGTCTTCACATTCTGCATGTTGTCCGCCGACAACGCCTGCTCGTTCAGACGCGTCACCGTTGCGTTCACGTTTTTCACTGTCGCCCGAAGATCCTGCACCAACGCACCGCCTTCCCTTGTGAGATCATCGAGACCGGTCTCGCGCGTTCCGTCGATGGTGGCGTTCTTCGGCAAAAATGCGGTCGGTTTCCCTGGCGGCATCGTCACCGAAACGAAGCGATCGCCTAACAAACCGGAACTGCCGACGGTAAATTTGCTCCCGGTCGGAATCTTGACGTAATCGTAAATGCGTAACGGCACCGCGACACCGGTGCCCGCCGAAACCAAATGCGGACCGCCGGAGACACGGCCGATCTTGGCGCCGGCGAGCAACACGTCGGAGCCTTTGAGCAGACCGCTCGCATCCGTGAATCGAACCGTCAGCGGATAATAGGTTTTCCAGCCCTCACCAATTCGACCGAACTGGACAACCAGAGCAGCGAGCGCGGCCAGTCCGACGAAAACGAACGCACCGACCTTTGCTTCAATGCCTCTCTCGCCTTGGCTCATCTTGCGTGGTGACATTCCGCGCAGTTGTGAAAAATACCAGCGGTTTCTGCCGCACGCTCGTTAGGCGGACTCGGCTGCCGTCTCGTCGGATCGACCCAGCAGAAAATCCTGAATCAACGGATCGGTCGAATGCTCCAGCTCAGCCGGTGTCCCGTGAAAATAAACTTTGCCTTCATGCAAATAGGCAACGCGGTCAGCGACGTGGAACGCACTCTTCATGTCGTGCGTCACGACGATGCTCGTCACTTGAAATCGCGTCTGCAAACGCCGGATGAGCCGGTTGATGCTATCCGAGACAATCGGATCGAGCCCGGAAGTCGGCTCATCATATAATATACAGGAGGGCCGGCGAATGATGGAGCGCGCGAGACCGACGCGCTTTTTCATTCCCCCACTCAGGCTTACCGGCATTTTGCTTTCGGTGCCTTCGAGTTCCACAACCTCCAGCATTTCGCTCACCTTTCGATCAATAACCTCGCTGTCGCGCTCCCCGGCCTCACGCAATGGAAAGGCAATGTTTTCACCCACCGTCAGCGAATCAAAAAGAGCTCCGCCTTGAAAAAGAATGCCGACCTTGCTGCGAATGGCGGCGAGTTTGCGTTCGCTCAAGCCGATGATGTTTTCGCCCTCGACCCAAATTTCGCCGGCATCCGGAATCATCAGTCCAATCAGATGCTTCAGCAAAACAGTCTTTCCACCACCACTTCGGCCGATAATCGCGAGCGTCTCGCCCTTCGCGACATCAAGATCAACGCCGCGCAGAATTTCCTGTGGCGCGATTTTCTTTGTCAATCCGCGTACCGCAATCATCGGTGTGGAATTCGGCGATGCCTGCCGATCAGGACGAATCAGACGGGGAGATGGAGGCGCTTCAATCATAGTCGCGCCGGAATCTCAACTGTCAGCCTGCAACTCTCAACTTCTTCAACATCATTGATATCCCGCAGGGAAGATGATGTTGAGCAACATGGTCAGGAAAAAATTTACGATCAAAACGGCGAGCGAAGAATCGACGACCGCCTGCGTTGTCGCTTTACCCACGCCTACGGCTCCTTCCCGAGTCGTTAGGCCACGGTGACAACTGATGAAGACAATGATGAGTGCAAAGCAGAACGCTTTGGTCAGCCCCATGATGATGTCGCGCATTTGCGTCCAGCGTACCATGTTCGCCACGTAATAGGTGCCGTTCACATCGAGCAGAAAAATCGCCACGAAATAGCCGGCGATGATTCCGAACCCGATGCATTCGGCGACGAGCAACGGCATCGAAATCATCATGGCCAGCGTGCGCGGCACTACCAGATAGTCGACCGGATGCACAGCGAGCGCGCGCAAGGCATCGATTTGCTCGGTCACTTTCATCGTTCCAATTTCGGCCGACATTGCTGCGCCGACACGACCCGTCACCATCAGCGCGGTCAAGACCGGCCCAAGTTCACGGCAAATCGCAACCGAAACGACCGCGCCCACGGCCGAGCCCATGCCGAGTTTGTTGAATTGAAAATACGTCTGCGCGGCGAACACCGCTCCGGTAAATCCGCCGGTAATCACGACGACCAGTTGCGAGAGCAAACCGATTTCGACGATCTGTCGCATGAATAATTTCCAACGCAGCCGATGCGTGAAAATTGAGGCAAACGTTTCGGCCGCGAGCAGAACGACTTCTCCGAGATAGCGAGAAGAAGCCGATGACGCCGGCGCCAATCGCGGTGAAAAATCGGCCAATCATGAAACGCGCGCGACGCTCTGCTGCGCCATGCCTTCTATATTATATGGAGAGCAATTGCGTTTTCGGTTTTGCCCGCAACTCTGGCGGAATCGTGCCGATAAAGCGCGGCTCCAGATTCAGTTTGCGAAAAATCGCGCGAATCTCGCGCACGTGGATCGTCGGTTCATCAAACTCCATGTAGACCAGATCGTGATTGCTATCGACCTTGTAGTGCAGACCGGCAATCGCTTCCAACTCGTGATCGAGCTCTAGAATCTTGCCCAGCTCCCGCACACCAGCCGCGTAAACTTCCAGTTCAATCATAATCCGGCGGCAAAAATACGGTCTGACCGCCGTGATGCCAATGAGAATTCCAAGAATTGCGCGAAACACCAACCGTGATAAAGAAATGCACCTATGAGTGCGCGCGTTCTGCGAATGTTTCTGGTCGCTCAACTTTCATCGCTCGTCGTTCTCTTCGGCGGCTGCGAAACCATGCCGCAGGGGATTCAACAGGCGCGTATCGACATGGCCGCGCGCATCCAGGCCGAACCACCGGGAGATTATTTTATCGGGCGACGCTATTTCAAACCGGACTACAAATTTTGGGGTTACGTGCGCAAGCCGGGACAACCGTGGACGACAGCGCAGCTCGTGATGTTAAACGAAAAATACAAACTCGCGCCCGATCGCGAACAGCTCAGTTTCGGCAGCGACAATAATTACGAATACAAACTGACGGGATATTTCTCCGGCGACACGGTCTATGAACCGGCGAGCAATTCGTTTTATCCCGAGTTTGTGGTGAAGAGTTTTGAGGTCATCTCTGTGAGTCCGCCCCCGATTTTCAAAAGCCAATACAACGGTCGCGCCGCGGCCGAGAATAATCGCTATAACATCGAGAAACCGGAATAGTTTGCGTGCGCCTAACGAGCGGGGTCATCCCGAGCGAATGGGAGGGATCTCGCGAATAACTGCGCGCGACGCAACTTACGAGGCTCCTCGCATTCGCCCGCGATGACAGAATCATGAGCCGCGCGCGCGAGAAAAAGGATCCATTGGTCGAGGAGTTCGTGCGCTTCCTCGAAGTGGAACGAAATGCTTCGCCGCGAACGATCTTTTGTTATCGGAAGGCTTTTGCCGCATTTCGCGCATACTCGTGCTGCGCGTGGAAAAAATGCACGGCGGACGATTTTCGAGATTACCTTTTCGCGCTGATGAAGAAAGAGCAGGCGCGTTCTTACATCCGCCTGCAATTTTCTGCGCTGCGCACGTTTTACCGGTTTCTCGTCGAGCGAAAAGGATTGCGCGTCGATCCAACGCGACAATTGCAGCTTCCGAAGCTCGAGAAAAAACTACCGCTCGTTCTCACGCGGCAGCAAATTGAGGAGCTACTCTCCGCTCCGTTGCGCGTGCCGAAACATCGAACCTGGCCCGCATGGATGCCGCTGCGTGATGTCGCGATCATGGAATTGTTTTACAGCAGCGGCTTGCGCTTGAGTGAACTGACAGCGCTCGACGTGAGCGATCTCGACGTCTACACGGAATCAGTCCGCGTGTTGGGCAAGGGAAGGAAGGAACGCGTTTGCCCTGTTGGTGCGCCTGCTTTGGAAGCGGTTTCGCGTTATCGCTCCGCTGCCGGTGTTCATTCGGGCCCGCTCTTTATTAATAAGCAGCAGCGCCGCATCTCAACGCGCTCCATTTGGCTGGTGTTGAAAAGATATCTTCGACACACCTCGATTCCGATCTCGCTTAGTCCGCACAAACTGCGTCACAGCTTCGCCACCCATCTGCTCGATCAAGGCGCCGATCTGCGCAGCGTGCAGGCCTTGCTGGGACACGCGAGTTTATCGACAACGCAAATCTATACGCACGTCTCGGTCGAACGCTTGAAGAAAGCGTACGCTGACGCGCATCCGCGCGCCTAACGACATGTTTGTCATCCCGAGCGAATGCGAGGGACCTCACGAGTTATGACGCGCAAAGTTGTTCGTGAGGTCCCTCGCATTCGCTCGGGATGACCACACGTTAGGAAAGCGCGCAATTTAAGCACGCGATGTTAGCTTGCGCCTGCCGGCGCTGTCTGCGGCTCCGCGGCTTTGAAAACGAGTTTGTCCTTCTCCGCGACGACGTGAACGGTGTCTCCCGGCTTCACGTTTCCGCGCAGCAACTCTTCCGCGAACGGATCTTCGAGATATTTCTCCACTGCCCGCCGCATTGGCCGCGCACCGTATTGTGGATCGTATCCTTTCTCGATCAGGAACTCCTTCGCGCTGTCCTCGAGTTCGACATGAACTTCCTTCTGTTTCACACGCGCAAGAACCTTCGCGACTTCTAGTCCAACGATCTGCATCAGGTTCGCCTTCGTCAGCTGATGGAAAACGATGATGTCGTCGAGCCGGTTAATGAATTCCGGCTTGAACGCCTTCTTCGCTTCCTCGAGCAACTTGTCGCGCATCACTTCGTATTCGTGCTCGCCGAGCGGCTTCACGGCGGCAAATCCCATCGTCGTCTGACGCTTCAGCGTTTCCGCGCCGACGTTCGACGTCATGATGATGATCGTATTGCGGAAATCGATCTTACGGCCTAACGAGTCGGTGATTTTTCCGTCCTCAAGGATTTGCAGCAGCAAATGCATGACATCGGGATGGGCTTTTTCGATCTCGTCGAAAAGCACCACCGCATACGGACGACGCCGGACCGCTTCTGAAAGCTGCCCACCTTCCTCGTAACCGACATAGCCCGGAGGCGAACCGATCAGCCGCGATGCGGTGAATTTTTCCATGTACTCCGACATGTCGATTTGAATGAGCGCATCGCGATCGCCGAACATGAACTCCGCCAGTTGCTGGGCCAGGAATGTTTTCCCAACGCCAGTCGGACCGAGGAAAATGAATGAACCAATCGGGCGTCGCGGATCTTTCAGATCGGCGCGACTGCGACGTAGCGCCTTGGAAATCGCGCTCACCGCTTCGTCCTGCCCGATGACTTTGCCTTGCAGCTCGTTCTCCATCTTGAGGAGTTTCTCGGTCTCCTTCTGCTCCATCCGTTGCAATGGCACACCCGTGACTTTCGAGATGATGTGCATCATGTCGTCGCCGGTGACGAGCACTTCGCGCTCTTCGCGCTCCTGCCGCCATTGACTCAAAATTGCATCGAGCTTTTCCTTGGCGTGCTTTTCCTTGTCGCGCAGCGAAGCCGCTTTTTCGAAATCCTGCGCTTTGATGGCGGCTTCTTTTTCGACGCGGATTTCTTCGATCTCGCGCTCGATTTCCTTCACGTCCGGTGGACGCGTCATCGAGTTGATGCGCGCACGCGCGCCGGCTTCGTCCATGACATCGATCGCTTTATCGGGAAGAAAACGACCTGTGATATAGCGTTCGGAAAGTTTCACTGCGGTTTCGAGCGCTTCGTCAGTCAGTTTCGCTTTGTGATGCGCTTCGTATTTCGGACGCAGTCCCTTCAAAATCTGAATCGCCTCTTCAATTGTCGGCGCATCGACTTTGACAGTCTGGAAACGGCGTTCGAGCGCCGCGTCCTTTTCAATGTACTTGCGATATTCATTCAGCGTTGTCGCGCCAACGCATTGCAATTCACCGCGGCTCAAAGCCGGCTTGATGATGTTCGACGCGTCCATCGCGCCTTCGGCTGAACCGGCGCCTACGATGGTATGCAACTCGTCAATGAAGAGAATGACATTCTTGGAGCGTCGAATCTCATCCATCACCGCTTTGATGCGCTCTTCGAACTGGCCACGATATTTTGTGCCCGCGACCATAAGCGCGAGATCGAGCGTGATGACTTTCCGGTCGCGCAAAAGCTCGGGGACATTGCCGCTCGCAATTTCCTGCGCCAATCCTTCCACGATCGCCGTTTTGCCAACGCCAGCTTCGCCTAACAAAACCGGATTGTTTTTTGTGCGACGACAAAGAACTTGAATGACGCGCTCGATTTCGTTGCGCCGGCCGATCACGGGATCGAGCTCGCCCTTTTTCGCCAACTCGGTGAGGTCACGGCCGAACGCGCGCAGCGCAGGTGTCTTGACGTCTTTCTTTCCACCGGTCGGTTCGCCGTTGCCTTCCTGATCCGATTCGGGCGGAGTGAAATTCGGATCGAGCTCCTTCAAAATTTCATTGCGCGTGCGTTCGATATCGACTTCCAAACTTTTCAGAACACGCGCCGCGACGCCTTCACCTTCGCGCAAAAGTCCGAGCAGAATGTGTTCGGTGCCGACGTAGGAATGATTCAGCGCTTTCGCTTCCTTGCCCGCGAGCGCGAGAACTTTCTTCACGCGCGGCGTGTACGGAATATTGCCGACCATTTTTGTTTCCGGCCCGGAACCGACCTGCTTCTCCACCTCCATCCGCACCGTCTCGAGATCGAGTCCCATCTTCTGCAGAACGTTGACGGCAACGCCCTGCCCCAGCTTGATCAGCCCGAGCAACAGATGCTCGGTCCCGACGTAATTATGATTGAAGCGGTCCGCTTCTTTGCGTGCGAGCGCCAACACCTGTTGTGCGCGCGGCGTAAAATTATTCATTATTTTTCGGCTCGTGGCTTCGAACCGTTCTCCGACTCCCGCGCCAGTTTACTGATATCAGGTTTGGGAAAGACTTTCAAACGCTCGCGGATAATTCGGGCGCGCAAATGGTCGCGCTCCTCCGCGTTCATCTTCTGCTGCGAACTTTTTTGCAAATGCGCCGGCTGCGTATCGATGAAAAGTTCGTCGACCGGCAGGCGCCGATCTTCCGGGAAAGCGCCAAGATCAACGCCGAGTTTCATGATCGAAAGCAAATTGAGCGCTTCCTTCGACGTCATGGCGTGCGCATAAGTGAGCACGCCATATGCCCGCCCGATCTGATCCCAGAGCGTATTTGATTTTTTCTGGATCAGGACCTGCCGTGCGTCGTGTTCCTTCTCGATAATGGTCTCGATCACCTTCGTTAGCCGGCTGATGATTTCGTCCTCCTTCTCGCCCAGAGTGGTCTGATTCGAAATCTGGAAAAGGTTGCCCATCGCCTCGGTGCCCTCGCCATAGAGACCGCGCACGGCGAGTCCGATTTTGTTCACGGCCTGGATGACCTGATTAATCAGCTCGCTCAAAACGAGACCGGGCAGATGGAGCATGGCGGAGGCGCGCATGCCGGTGCCGACGTTGGTCGGGCAAGCCGTTAGGTATCCGAAGCTTCGGATCGAAAGCGAAATCGAGTTTGCCTTCCAAAGTGCTGTCGACCTTGTCGACCAGCTTGAACGCGCTCTTGAGTTGCAGGCCGGAGCGGATCGACTGCATGCGCAAATGATCTTCTTCATTGATCATGATGCTGAGCGTTTGCCGGCGATTCATGACAATCGCGCTGCCAACACTTTTCGCCGCGTGCTCGCGACTGATGAGATGTCGCTCGACTAACACCTGTTTGTCGGTCGCGGAAAGATCCTGCAGCAATTCCGAAAACGAATCCTGCATTTCCGGCAGCTCTTCCACGCGCGGTTTAATCAGCTCCAGAATCGCTGTGCGCTCTGCTTTTTTCGCCCAACCGGGAAAGGCTCGATGCCGAAGATTCCGCGCCAGCCGGACGCGACTGCTAATGACAATTTGATGATGCGGACCTTCACCGCGCAGCCATTCGCCCGTCGTCGCCGTTAAATTTACAAGTTTCATCTCAGCTGGCGATTTCGTGCTCAAGCTTCTTGATCTGGTCGCGCAACGACGCGGCGGTCTCGTAATTTTCTTCCGCAACCGCTTTCTGCAGGTCGGCCGTCAATGCGCGCATGCGATCGTTCTTCTGCATTTGCTGATGCGCGCGCTGCGGAAGTTTTCCGACATGTTCGGTCCCCTTATGCATCGCCTTCAACAAACTCGTTAGGCCTTCGGAAAATGCGCCATAACAGGCGCTGCAACCGAGCCGCCCGGTCTTCTTGAAATCGGCCTGCGTAAAACCGCAGACCGGACATTTCTGCGTCGTCGAACCTTTCTCGATTTCCTCCGCCGCGCCGATGCCGAGAAGCAAATCGGCCAGCGCAAATCCGGTCGGATCCTGCACGCCTTTTTCCTTCGAGCAGGCGTCGCAGAGATTCACCTTCTGCATCTTGCCCTCAAGAATCTGCGTCAGGAAAACTGTCGCATCATTACATTTGCAAACGTCGCACAACATCTCGCTGTATTAGACCACAAATGGAAGCGAACATTCAACACGCCAGCTTCCGGGGAGCACCTTTTGCGCCGGTCGCATCCGCTTCCGTTTAAGAAAAAATCGGCGTGCCGGTTTCGCGCGTCATTTCACGGAATCTCTCAATCATGCGCGCCGTGATCGGGCCGGGCTTTCCGGTGCCGATCGTGCGCCCGTCTGCTTTAATCACCGGAATGAGTTCCGCCGCCGTGCCGGTGAGGAAACATTCATCAGCGATAAAGACATCGTGTCGCGTGATCTCGCGTCTCAGAAATCTTGATCCCGAGTTCCGCCGCGATATCGAAAACAACTGAGCGGGTGATTCCCCGCAACGCTCCAGCCGCAATCGGTGGAGTGAAAATCTGGCCGCGTTTGATTACGAAAACATTGTCGGCCGTGCATTCCGCCACGTGGCCGGCATCGTTCAACATCAACGCTTCATCCGCGCCGGCGAGATTCGCTTCGATGCGCGCCATCACATTGTTCAAGTAATTCAGCGATTTCACCGCCGGATTGAGCGCGCCGGGACTCGTGCGCCGCGTCGCGCACGTCACCACGGTCAAACCCTTTTCGTAAGCTTCGCGCGGATAGAGCGCGATCGTTGCCGTGATAATGATCACGCTCGGCCTCTTACATTGCGCGGGGTTCAGGCCAAGATTGCCGACACCGCGTGTCACGATCAAGCGAATGTAACCTTCGTGCAGACCGTTTTGCCGGATCGTTTCGAGCAACGCTTCGGTCATCTCGTCGACCGACATCGGAATTTCCAAACAGATCGAGCGGGCCGAATCCCACAAGCGATCGAGATGCTCCTCCAATCGGAAAACGCGACCGTTGTAAAAGCGAATGCCTTCAAAAATTCCATCGCCGTAAAGCAAGCCGTGATCGAAGACGGAAATCTTCGCGTCTGCTTCCGGTAAAAATTTTCCATCGATGTAAATCTTCGATTCCTTCGCCGAGTGCGAAGCGTCGCTTTCGCTCGCCGGCTTCACCGCAGATTTCGCCGCGCGGTTTGGTTGTTTGATTGCCGTTTCGCCGTTACCAGCTGTCGCAGTTTTCATAGAGACGAGAAAACGTTCGATGGTTCGCTGCGCAATTCAAGCGGCAAAATGTTTGCGGCAAATGCGAGACGTGCGACTGAACGCAACTACTTCGAGCAACCCATCGACGATGTGCAGTTGCCGATCGCCACGCGCGGCCAGGCGTGTGTCGTGCGTCACGACGAGCAATGTTTTGTTCCGGCCGCGCGCGAGTTCGAGCAGCAAATCGATAATGGTGTCGCCGGTTTTCGAATCGAGGTTGCCGGTCGGTTCGTCCGCAAAAATGATCTCGGGATCATTCGTTAGGGCACGCGCGATCGCGACGCGCTGCTGTTCGCCGCCCGACAATTCCGCCGGCAAATGATGCAGCCGATCGCCGAGCCCAACCGACTCCAGACTTTTTTCCGCGGCCGATCGTTTCGGTTTGCCGCCGATCATTCCCGGCAACAGAACATTTTCCAGCGCGGTCAATTCCGGGAGCAAAAAATATCCCTGGAAAACGAAACCCATCTTCTGATTGCGCAACTCCGCCTGCGAAGATTCGCTCCCGGAATAGAGGCGGCGCCCTTCAAATTCCACCGAGCCAGATTCCGGCCGCTCCAGACCAGCGAGAGTGTAGAGCAAGGTCGTTTTACCTGCTCCGGATGCGCCGCAAAGAAAAACCGCTTCCCCATGCGTGACGTCCATGGAGATTCCGCGCAAAACTTCGATTCGTCGCGGCCCGATCTTGAATGAACGCCGCACATCGCGCGCGACTAACTGAGCTGTCGTCATCGGCGCTCAGCATTCGCCAACTTCCGCGCCATTCGCAATTCCACCGGAAATGCCAGACCGTGCGTAACGACATGGCCAAAAACAACTCTTCCTCTTGGGAGAGGATTAGAGTGAGGCCCCCACATTTTACCCATTTAGCACTCACCCCACCCTCTCCCAAAAGGAAGAGAAGGACGAACCGCACGATGGAATCGGCCATCATGCGGCTCGAATTTTCAGACTCGTTAGGCTAACCCAAGCGCCTCCAGTGTCGGCTCGTCGATTGCGCGAGTTACGTAGAGACCATTGTCAGCCTGGTAACGCGCCAGCGCTCTACGCGTCATCGGTCCGATCAAACCGTCGATCGGCCCGTGGATAATATCCGTCACGCTGCAGTTGTATTTGAACGTCGGAAATCACGCGACCCGGATCCGATTCATTCGGGCCATAGATTGGCTCGTCGAACGTGTATCGTACTGTAGGCCGGATCATATCCGTATGCCGGAAACCAATAGCCGTTATTCCAGAAGTAATATCCGCCGCCGAAGATCACGAATCGCGTACTCGGATAGTGGCTATGCCACCAGCTGCGATTGTGATGATGATGCCAATTGAAGCTATTGCGCGCTTCGTACCAGCTGTTGCGATTGCGGACGACGACGTTGTTGCGCGTCACAACGCGATTGTTCTCCGCCGCGATGCGATTGTTTTGATTGGCAATGCGGTTGTTCTGCTTTGCGATCTTTTGGTTCTGCTGCGCGATGACCGCGTTATTGTGTTGCACATTCGCCTGCCGCGCGCGCGCTGCGTTCACAGCCGCCGCGTGGTTTCGCGCATTCACGTTCGCCTGATAATTCGCGTTGGCGTGATGCACGCTCACGTTTTGATGCGCGCGCACATTGTGCTGCGCCTGCACGTGGCGTTGCGCCTTCACGCTCTGTTTGTGCGCGACATTCGCATTGTGCTGCGCGACGGCGGCCTGCTTATTCGCGTGCCGCTTGGCGTTTTTGTTTTATTTTTGTCCTTGCGCCTGGCCGACCTGCGTCAGCGCCAGCCCCAGACACAGACTAAGAGCAAGAATTCGTTTCATAGTGTTTAACCTCATTTACCTCATTCGTGTTAGACCGCTGCTGTGCGTGTTTATTCAACACAGTTAACTAATTTGCTGCTGCCGTTGCGCTTCGAAGAGGACGATCGCGACCGCCGTCGCCAGATTCAGGCTGCGCGTGCCGTGCATCGGGATAGTGAGCAGCTCATTCGGCCGCTCGCGTAACAGACCCTCGGGCAAGCCTTTCGTTTCCCGGCCGAAAACCAGAAAGTCGCCCGGCTTGAAAATGACCGCGTAATAGGGCCGCTGCGATTTTGTCGTAAGAAAAAAATATCGCGTGTCGGTTTTCTGCGCTGCTTCCAATTCGGCGAGCGAATCCCAAATGCGCACATCGACTTCTTTCCAATAATCGAGACCGGCGCGCTTCAGTTCGCGATCGGCGATGGAAAAACCGAGCGGCTTGACCAGATGCAGGGTCGAGCGCGTGGCCAGACAAAGCCGGCCCACGTTTCCGGTATTCGGCGGAATCTCCGGCTCGACCAGGACGACGTTGAACATCGCGATCTCCTCTACCTCTTCCTCTTCCTCTTAATCGCTAGGCGATTTTCGCACCAAGGACACAAAGGAACTCAAAGCACACAGCGTTTTGCTTCGTGAGACTTTGTGGACCGTTGCGCCCTTTGCGCGAAAGGAGATTCAGAGGAAGCGGAAGGTTTGGACTTTCCCAGCTTGCTCGCGACGAACTTTTCCAGCTTCACGATGTCCGCTGCGAACTTGCGAATTCCTTCCGCGGTTTTTTCTGTCGCCATCGCATCGTCATTTAGAAGGTAGCGGAATTTCTTTTCGTCGAGCTCAAGTCGTTCGATGTCCGACTTCTTCGCCATCTCGGGACTGAGTTTTCTCTCCACCGGTTCGAACGATTCCGACAGCTCCTTCATCAATTCCGGACTGATGGTGAGAAGATCGCAGCCGGCCAGCTCGCGAATTTGTCCGACGTTGCGGAAACTCGCGCCCATCACCTCCGTCGGATAATCGAACTTCTTATAATAAGAGTAAATTTCCTGGACCGATTTCACGCCGGGATCTTCCGGCCCGGTGTAATCGCGTTTCTCGTGCGCTTTGAACCAATCGTAAATGCGGCCGACAAAAGGTGAGATGAGCTGCACCTTCGCTTCCGCGGCGCGCACCGCCTGTGGAAGCGAAAAGAGAAGCGTCATGTTGCACTTGATTCCCTCTTTTTGCAGTGTCTCGGCCGCATTAATGCCTTCCCACGTCGAGGCGATTTTGATCAGAACGCGTTCTCGTTCGATTCCCTTCTCTGCGTAAAGCTCGATCAATCGCCGCGCCTTCATTTTCGAGCCTTCCACATCAAACGAAAACCGCGCATCGGTTTCGGTGGAGACGCGGCCCGGAATGATCTTCAACATTTCGCAGCCAAATCTTACCAACAATCGCTCGATGATGTCGTCGATCTGCGCCGCGCCGGTCAGCCCGGAATTCTTTCGCTCGGCCAAAACTTCCTCGAGCAGATGAGCGTATTGGGACTTCTGCGTCGCCGCAAAAATCAGGCTCGGATTCGTCGTTGCATCCTGCGGTTTGAAATCGCGGATCGATTCGAAGTCCCCGGTGTCGGCCACCACCTTCGTGAACTTCTTCAACTGCTCGAGTTGATTCAATTTCGTGTCGGTTTTCTGCTTCTCTAAAGTCGCTGTGCTCATTCGTTATGCCTCCTTCGGCTGATATGTGAAAGGTAGGCTGGCAGACTCGCCCGACAATCGGAAATTACTTCGGTCCCCGCCGCCTTTTGGCTCGCCCGCTGCTGCTCAAGAGGTATGAAAAAGTTCGTCGTGTTCGCCCTGCTGGTGACAGCGTTTTTTATCTGGCTGAATCGGAACGATTCTTCCAAACCGGCAGCCCCGGCGGCACAGGCAAAACCTTCCGCCGTTTCAGAACACGATTGGGCGAAGCATTCCATCGATCGCGCTCGCGCTGTGACCGAACAAGCGCGCCGCAATCACCGCCGAAAGCCAACAGCCCTGAATCGCGAAGTGCGCGCCCTGTTGAGCGAATAGGTTGACCCGACTCGCTAACTCGCTACATCATTAGCTCGCAAAAATTCGCGGGCCTGTAGCTCAGTTGGTTAGAGCATGCGCTTGATAAGCGCAGGGTCACTGGTTCGAGCCCAGTCAGGCCCACTAACTTGATCTCGCCGCTACGGGTTCGGCGTGCCTGCGCACAAACATCCAGCAGATGAGCAGGCCGACGATTGCGCCCACGGTGTCGATCATTACGTCGTGCGCTGTTGCCGTTCGGCTCGGGAAAAATGATTGATGGAACTCATCTGACGCCGCAAAAGTCATCGCCACGCATAACGCCAGCATTGCTGGTTTCCAAAAATCCTCTCGCCGCAATGGCCAGTGATGTCTGGCTACGCGCCAGAGCAACGTCGCCAGAATCGCATATTCCGTGATGTGCCCGGCTTTGCGCACGAAAAGTTGAATCGTCATGATCGTTCTGAAGGAAATGTTGGGCACGAGCCAAAGCAGAAACGGCACGAGAAAACGCGAGGTGTGCTCAGCCGACATCAAATCGGTCGAGCCGGCGAAGATGAGAAACATCCAGAGGAGGAGGAGCATCCAGTCAATGACGAGCCAGCGAGTATTCGTGTTCAAAATGAGCGCTAACTTTATTGCCTGAAACCGACCGACACAACTGCGTTGCAAAGGTTGAGCCGACTTCTACTTTGATCCGCAAAATTCGCGCCATGCCTTCGCTGCAAATCTCCGATCCGCTCGTGTTCGAACCGCTGTTCATGGAGCGCGTCTGGGGCGGGCGGCGCCTGGAGGAGGTTTACGGGAAAAAATTGCCGGCTGATCTGCGCATCGGTGAATCGTGGGAAATCGTCGACCGGCCCGAAGCACAAAGCATCGTGCGTGACGGCCCGCTGCGCGGAAAGAGTTTGCATGAACTTTGGCAGAATCATCGCCGCGAAATTTTTGGCGACATCGCCGACGCCCCGCGTTTTCCACTCCTGATCAAATTGCTCGACGCGCGCGAAACACTTTCCGTGCAGGTGCATCCGCCTAACGAGTTGGCGGCGGAATTAGGCGGCGAAGCGAAAACGGAATTTTGGTACATCGCCGATGCCGATGCGGGCGCGGAACTTTTCGTCGGTCTGCGCGCGGGATCCACGCGGGAAAAGTTTGAGCAGGCTTTGCAGCGCAGGCGAAGTCGCCGATCACGTTCATCGCATTTCTGTGCAATCCGGCGACGCCATGTTTTTGCCGAGCGGCCGCGTGCACGCGATCGGCGGCGGCAATCTCATTGTCGAAGTGCAACAGAACAGCGACACGACTTATCGAGTATTCGATTGGAATCGGAAGGGAACGGATGGAAAGCCGCGCGCACTGCATGTTGAGCAATCACTGCGCTGCATTGATTTCGACGATTGCGAGCCGGCACTCGCAAACGCTCAACACGAATTGCTCGTTAGGGATTCGCATTTTGAAGTGCAGAAATGGAAGCTCGACGCGGAACGCGAAGCGGCGCCGGCCGGAGAGTTCGCCATTATTTTTTGTCTCGCTGGCGAACTGGCATGCGGTCGAACAAAAGTTTCAGCCGGAGATTTTTTCCTGCTGCCGGCATCGGCAAGAAATCGAATGATTCACGCTGCGCCCGCGAGCGAGGTGCTGCGAATTACAGTTCCCGCATGAGTCCGGCCCGCAGAGCGAGCTATTCCATCGTGATCACGACTTTGCCGCGAGCGTGGCCTTCTTCCACATAACGGACCGCCTCGGGAACTTCGCTTAACTTATAGGTCCGATCGATCACTGGTTTGATTTTGCCAGACTCCATCATATCGGCAAGGACGCTAAGGTCCTTGTGATTCATATCGGCCATCATCATTCCCATCTCCTGACTAACGAACGGTGCCATTACCATTGCTTTGAGCGGACGCATCATCACGCCGAAGAATCCCTGCTCGTTTGCTCCGCCGCCGCCGATCATAACGTATTTACCATTCGGAGTTAAAACTCGCCTGCATTCGGATAATGAATGGTTGGCCACGTTATCCAGGATTACGTCATAACGTTGGTCGCCCTTCGTGAAATCCTCCTTTGTATAATCGATGACGTGATCCGCGCCGAGCGAACGGACAAGATCGAGATTGCGCGTGCTGCAAACGCCGGTCACATCCGCGCCTAACGACTTGGCGATTTGCACCGCAAAAGTCCCCACACCTCCAGATGCGCCGTTGATCAGGACTTTCTGGCCCGGCTGAATCTTCCCCTTATCGCGCACGGCCTGCAATGCCGTGATGCCTGCGATGTTAACGGAGGCTGCTTGTTCGAACGAAATGTTCGCCGGCTTGATCGCGACCGCTCGATCTGCGCGCGGACAAACGTATTCCGCAAAAGCTCCGCCTCTCCCGCCGAAAACATCGTCGCCTGGCTTGTATTGGGTGACGTTCTTGCCAACCGCTTCCACTGTACCGGCAAAGTCAACGCCGAGTCGCGGATCCTTCGGTTTACGCAGGCCGGTCGCGATCAGCCGAATGAACTTCGGCGTGCCTTCGATAAAGTGCCAGTCATAGGGATTAACCGAAGCCGCGCGAACTTTGACCAGGAGCTGGTCGTCAGTAGGCGTAGGTTTGGCAATGTTCTCGAGCTTAATATTGGCAACCCCGTAGTCACAGTAGACAATAGCCTTCATTGTCTCCCCTCCCGAAACGGTCAGTCGATCGCAGCCGCTGGTCGATCGCCAGTAGGCGATAAAGACAAAGATTGTTCCCAGCAACAGCAAAAGCAAAATTGCAATTGAAGTCCATTTCAGAATACGGCTCAGAATGCGTCGTAGTTTCATACCTAACGAATATTTGCGGGTTGGTCGGATGGCTCAGTTTGTTTCAATCCTTTGAAGAAAGCTCATGGCTTCCTGCCTCGTTAACTGTAATCGGGTCAAGTGTGTTGCGCGGTGTTATGGCAGGTACCTCCGATCGTACCTTTGCGCCCTTGATCAAAAGCCAGAGCATGATCGCGAGCTCTCCAAACAAGACAGGCTGCGCCCAGCGAAACGCGGCGCTGTAGAAAGGCGGGAAGAATATCGCAATAACGCTTAGGGCCACATAACCAAAACAGTTGATCATTAACCAGACGCCGATGAATCGCGGGAGGAACCCGGAACGAAAAACGAGAAGGCCAAAAGGGAAGAGCCATAGACCCCAAAAGAGTTCGTTGATGAAGATTCCCTGGCTGTGCAGGCGGATGAACAGATACCCCAGCGCGTTCAATTGCGGCTTGTTGAATACCGAGAGGAAGTCGGCCCCACGAAAGAGAATGAGAGCAGCGGCATTGTTCAGCGTGTCGAGAAATCCAACGGCTGCTGAGATCAGGACGAATGCAAGCATGAGCATGGCCCATGTCTTGTTTACGCTGCTCAGCAATCGGTATAGCGCGATGCCCAGACAAATGAAAATCACAGCCGTAACGAGATCAGCGAAGATCGACAGACGAAACATCGTCTGGTGGGCCAGGATGTTATTGGCAGTCGCAGTGGCATCTCCGCCCACGATGAGTTTATTGGGAACGTACAAAAGCGTGAACGGCGCGGTGAGTACCATTGATAAATACACGGCGCCTGCGATGCGCGCTGCCTTGTCGGTTGGATGCATGATTGTTCTTTATTAATCGTTAGGCGAAAGATAAATCAGAGCGGCGTGCTATACCGGCGCAGGCGGACTGCACCAAACAAAAATGCTGCTGCGACTAACAACCCGATCCAAAGGCCTGGGCTACTCAGATATTGTCCCGGCGTGAGCTGGGAAAGCGAATCGATCGTGGGATGGTCCTGGCCGTGAAAGCCGAACGCATGCGGCGCGAATCCCATTAACCGATTTTGCAGCAGCCTCGCGACATAGGAGGTGCCAAAGGTAATTCTCTCGAAGATTTGAATGACGATGAAGGGCAACACGGCCCAGAGAAATGTCGCGCGTCGCGCCCAGCCGGAAACGAGCAGGAGCCATCCATAGATTGGCGCATGCCACAGCGCGATAGCGATGAGTCCATATAGTAGCACCAACCAGTTCTGCACCACCGGGAAGTGCGCCAGGGTCGTGGCTGGATTCACCCCGTGGCTCGCGAGGTTCACACTGCTGATCAGGAGCATTGCCATGTGCACGCCAACGACGAACGCGAAAGCGATCAACGGCAGAATTACCAGCGGAATCGTAATTTTCGAAAGCACGCTCGTGAGATCCGAGACTGGCAGCGATTTCCAGAACAAGATGCTGCGATCGCGACGTTCGCCGTGCAGCGCGTCGAGACAATAGAACGCGCCTACAATAAACACGACGAAGATCATGATCATCGCCGCGACGTCGTACGGCATTTCGATGATCGCTCGCTGTTTGGCGGGATCGGTCCAAGACAACACATCGCGTCTTCGCTCCGCCATGCCAATTGTGCTCACGGCAAAGCCGAACACCTGAACCGCGGCGACGATCAATGGCGCGAGGTAGATCGACCGGTTCTCCCACAATTCGCGCCGCACCGACCAGAATAACGGACGTGTCGGCGCACCGTCATGGGCGAGTCCGCTCACCTCGCGATTTCCTGAAAATAACGGTCGTGGATTTGGTTCCGCAGTCATCTAGCTCGTCCTTCCCGCAGCTGTGGTTTCCGGTTTCATCATTGCCACAAATAAATCCGCAATACTCGGCCGACGCACTTCGCCGAGCGATGCGAGCTGTTCGCGATCGATCCCGTCGAACAACAAAACGCTGCGGCCAAACATCGGGCGTTCGTGCATTGGCTTAAGCGCGCGCGCCGCCGCGAGATGTTCTGGATTCACCATCACTTCGAAGTAGCGCGCATCGAATTCTTCCATGCTGCATTCGAGAACGATGCGGCCGCGATCGATGAACATGAGATCGGTGAGGACCTCCTGAATTTCTTCCACCTGATGTGTCGTCACCACGATGGTGCGAGTGCGATCAAAATAATCGTTGAGGAGTGTTTCGTAGAACTGTTTGCGATACAGGATGTCGAGACCAAGCGTCGGTTCGTCCAGCACCAGCAATTTCGCATCAATCGCCATGACCAGCGCCAGATGCAGTTGCGCCACCATGCCTTTCGACAACTGCCGCACCTTGCTCGTGCGCTTGATTGTCGTCCTGGCCAGAAAACTTTCCGCCTTCGCGCGATCGAATCGCGGATGCACGCCTGCAACATAGTCGAGCAACTGCGAAACCCGGATCCATCGCGGCAGGACGGCGACGTCGGCAATGAACGAGACATCGCGCATGAGTTCTTCACGCGCATTCCATGGATCGCGTCCGAGCACCGTCAGGCTTCCTTCGTAGGGGGTGAGTCCAAGAATGGCATTGAGCGCGGTAGTTTTGCCCGCGCCGTTCGGACCGATGAGTCCGAGAATGCGACCCTCGTTTACGCGCAGATCGACATTATCAAGCGCGACGGTTGTGCCATAGACTTTCCGCAGACCGCGGGCTTCGATCGTGGCCATAAGTCTAACGCTTCTCCTTTGATTTTGACCGCGATTCGCGTTTCGCGGCAGCATCGAGTTCCTTCTGCGTCAACCCGAGCCGCTCGATCTTTTCCGCGACGCGCGGCCATTCTTCCGCAAGAAATTTCTGGCGCTCGCCGCGCAGCAACATTTCGCGCGCGCCCGCCTTAACAAACATGCCGAGACCACGTTTCATTTCGACGAGGTCTTCATCGACCATTTGCTGATAAGCTTTGAGAACGGTCAGCGGATTGACGCGGTATTCGGCGGCGACATTGCGCACCGATGGCAGCGGATCGCCTTCGTTGAGAACGCCGTCGAGGATCATATGGACACCACGATCGCGAAGCTGGCGATAAATGGGCTGAGCATCGTTCCACTCACGACTCATTCTGTGCGCCGGACCGCCTTCCCGAGCTGTTGGCTTGCTTGCTGCTTGTCATCTAGTGTTATACTAGACTATAACACTATTGCACTGGCAAGTCTTTTTTTAAAAAACTTCGCTGCGGGCGAATTCCGGTCGCAGCTCCTGGTAAAGGCGATTATTTCTTCTCCGTCCGCGCCGGCACAGAAACGTCAGAGTTCCAGATGTCCGCTACCACCTTCCAGTCTCCCTCCGGCTGCTTTTTCCAAACCTCGAGATACTTCCCGTGATCAGGAACCGGTTTTCCACTGGCATCGTTCATCGTGAACTCATAGGTGCCGCTCGAATAAGCCAGCTCACCCGAGCGCGCTATTTCCACGTTAGTTGTCTTCCAGCTAATGGTGGCGCCGGGACTCTCGATTAACTCCTTCCACATTTGACGGATCGCATCCTTTGTCGTGGCAGCGGGCGCATTCGGCGGCATAACCAGCGCGCCCTCCGCGTAATAGGAAACGGTCTTGTCGAGATTCTTCGCGCCAGCAGCGGCAGACCATTCCGTGTCCAGATCGCGCAACGTCTGTTCCGCCCTCGTCTTTTGTCCATATGTCAGAGGGACTGACAAAAGAAGAAGCACTGTGGTAAGGGCAACCCGGTACGTTTGTTTCTTAGATTTTATTTTCATAATGGATCTCCAGAGGGTGGGCTTTGAATGAATGATGCGAGCACCATTTCTGAACAATCCGTCTCGTAAAAGCAATCGCCGAATGATTGGCGATTACACGAGCAACCAGCCCGGGCGATGCGGCTGCTGGTTCTTGACCGGAACGACGTCGCTCTTCGCTCGGTGTTCACTGGGTTGCTCACTCGGCGAGATAAAGGCGCCGATTGCGCAGATCGCTGCACAGATGAGAAGCGCAAGAATTTTCGCGGATCGATTCACAACAGCGTGGAACTTGTTAGGTTAGCCGCTACGAGAAGCCTGACTCAACCGGCGCAAGTAAGTAAAGCTATAAAGACCGGTGTCATGGCCGTCCGCCCATCGTAGTTGAACCGCATATCCACCGACGATTTGGAATCCCGCTAGCATGAAACTCTTGTCATTGTAGCTAACATCGGGCCGCGCAATGTTTCCGAGCACATCCGGCTCGCCCCCGCACGCTGCGCATGGACAGGCGCGGCGCAGTTGTTCGAGCGGAAGATAGGATTCCACGCCATCACTCCATTCAATTGCCAGCTCCTCGCCGATCAGCTGAATGTTTTTCGGTTCGAGTGGCATTGTCCCTTGGTAAAAAGGTCAATCGTCGATGCTTTGCTGCGCTCGCAGCCGCATCGGCGTGCGTGGTCCGAAGATGGCCGTCCCCACGCGCACCAGTGTCGCGCCTTCCTCGATCGCGATTGTAAAATCGTTGCTCATGCCCATGGAAAGTTGCGGCAAGCTCACCGTGAATTCCTTTTCCAACTGGTCTCGCAGCTCGCGCAGGAGCACGAAATATTTTCGCGACGCCTCCGCTTCTTCCGCCAACGGCGGGATCGCCATCAGACCTTCTACCGTAATTCGGCCTAACGAATTGAGCTGTTCAAACTGCGCACGCAACTGCTCCGGTGCAAAACCGATTTTGCTACCCTCGCCTGCAACGTTTACTTCGAGCAGAATACGCGGCCGCAAACCATCTTCCTCGGCGATGCGGTTCATATTTTCGGCGAGCGCAAGCGAATCGACACCGTGAAAAAGTTCGAAGAGCGGAAGAGCATGGCGCACCTTGTTCTTTTGCAGGCGCCCGATGAAGTGCCAGCGCACCGCCGATGGTAGGAGCGGAATTTTTGCGCGAGCCTCCTGCACTTTGCTCTCCCCGAAAATTTCCTGACCGGCATCGAAGGCGGCGCGCACCTTATCGGCCTCGTGCGTTTTTGAGACCGCGACCAATTGAACTTCATCAGTCGCACGACCACATTTTTGCGCGGCTTCGATGATTTTCGATCGTACCTGCTCGAGATTGTGCGCGATGTCAGTCATTCAAGGAGCGGCGACTTGGCGTCGTCAACTTATGCATTAGTTCTCATGTTCTTTCACCCATCCCGCTTTCTGCAATAGCTCAATGAAGCGCGAGTTGTCGACTGACAAGGGCGGCAGCCAGATCTGTTTCTGATCGCGCTCCCACCATTTGCCCTCCCGGTTTCCCGCGCGGACAAATTTGTAATGATACCAAACCGCACGGACATACCTCGGCGGCTTCTCGGGAAAAGGATTGCCGGCGAAGAGACTGAGAGTTTTGCGATCGTTGTGCAGCAATTTCCAAACGAGATTCAGCGTCCACGGATACTCGTTAGGCGTGCCCATCGCGGCGAACCACATCTGCCAGTCGAGATGTAATTGATAAGGCGCGATCTGCGGCGGCTTTTTGTCGAGCGCGACCGGCAATCCTTTGTAGGGATATTCTTTCCAAGTGGCGGTCTCGTCCGGAAAGTAAGAATCGGTTCCTTCAAACACGACGTTAAATCGTTGCTTACCGACCGCTCCAAACGCGCCGTACGTGTTCACCAGATCGAACGGATCGAACGACGTATTCATGATCTGATGCGCGGAAAGAATGTTCAGCAGCGGTTGAATGCTCAACAGCGAGATGAGTGCGGCCATCGCGATCGCGATTCCTTCCATCGGTCGCGAAGTCTTCGCTTCGCGTTCGGCGCGCTCGGCCCGACGCACGAGAATCCGCGGTAAAACTTTTGATAATGCGCGATCGTCAAAGCAAGCGAGCGCGGGAACGATGGTGATCCAATTCAAAAAAGAAAGATTCCCGCTGAGAATGATCACGATCTGGAATGCGATGATCACAATTCCGGCGACGTAGCGGCCGATGCGCGGCCAGAAGACAAACCACGGCGCCACCAGTTCCGCGAGGTGATTGAACAGCGTGCCGAACTTCAACACGCCCTGCGGCAGAAAATGAAACCAGCGGCTGAGCCCGTTGGGAATCGGTTGCGTTTCGAAGTGATAATAAAGCGCGGTCAGATCGCGCCAGCTCGCGTCGCCGCGAATTTTGATGAGACCGGAGCCGAGCATGATTTTGAAAATGAGAAGTCGAAACAACCAGAAGATAACGAGCGGCGGCGCGCGCGATGGAAACGGCCGCGGATCGAGCAGAGGACAAAGGAAAATGCCGAGGAATCCGGTTTCGAGCAGCTGCACTTCCCAGCCGTAGCTGTACCAATCCTGACCGACGTGCACGATCGACATGTAAAGAATCCAGAGCAGCGCGAGCAGAATCGCGTTGGCATAACCGGCGACAACAACGCACGAGAGCGCAAAGCCGATCCACGCCACGATGACGAGCGAGGAATCGGAATGATTGATCCAAAAAAGCGATGGCAACCGGAGACAGCCTTCTGCGGAAGAACCGAGCGCGTCGCGCACGCGGTCGAGAAATAATCCGAGCGGCAGCAGTCCGTGCTCGCCGATCAACGGAACGAGTTGATTCGCCGCGACGAGAAACGCAATCGCGTAAATGAATCCGAGCAATCGGAGAATGACGAATCGCGTCAGCCAATATCCGCGCGCTGCACCGAGCAATTGCCGCAAATCCTGCGTTTGCACCGGAGCCATCGTCTTCGGCGCCGGGAAAATTTCAATGCTGCAAAGTTGGGGCGTTGACCACGTGCATCAATCCTGCTACACGCGCACCCGTGAAAATTTGCCTCCTCCGGCGAAGGATTGCGCTCGCGGTTTCGGCCGCTCTTTTCTCAACTTTTCACGTCATCCATTGCGACGGTGCCGTCGCGCTCAACGCGCTCGGCCAATATCTCTCCGGGCACGGTTATGGCGGGGCGCAGTTGGTCCGCGTCGAAAATTTTTATCGTCTTCCCATTAACTCGAACGGCAAAGCGGGCGATCTCATTGTCGATACCGGCGCTCCCGTTTCCGTCGTCTTTCGCGCCAGTCTGAAAAAACTCGCGCTCACTGAAACCGCAACTGACTTACACGCTGGCGGCGCCTTCGGCAAAAGTAGCGAATTTTTTGGTAAAGCGATCATCCACTCCTTCAACATGGGAAATTGCACGCTGCTCAATGTTCCCGTCGCCGTTGCTTCCGATCGCGAAGGCAGCGGACCGTTTCGTCAGTATGGAACTTCCGACGGACTTCTGGGACTGCACGAGATGGTGCAATACGGCGCCGTGCTCGATCTTGGCAATCGTTTATTGTTCGTTAGGCCGGCGGGTCCGAGCCAGGAAATCGGCGCGGCGGCACGGTCTATCTTGACCCGGATGGGTTACACGGCCGTCGAACTCAGCGAGGCGCGATCGTATTTGCGTGTCGCCGCGAGCATCAATGGCTGCCCCTGTCACCTGCTCGTCGACAGCGGCGCATTTCTTACTTCGATTGATTTCGCCGCGGCTGCGAAGGCAGGCATCGGCGGCGTTCGCACCGGGCTGGTGGCGGAAGGCGTCGGCACATCGAGCGGACGAGTTTCGATCGCGAAGTTCCCGAGCCTGCGTGTCGGCAGCTATGAAATTAAAAGCGCCAGTGCCGCCGTTATGCATCTCAGTTCCGAATTGCTCGCCACCGGCACCGATGTGGAAATGGCAGGACTGCTCGGCGCAGAATATCTCGGGAGAAATTCCGCCGTTTTCGATTTCAATTCCGGCACGCTTTATCTCAAGCCGAAATCGACTCGTTAGGCAAAATCGATTCCGGGTGCGCACGCGCCTTCGCGTGCTCCGTTCGGCGCCTCCGAACGGCTCTTCATCGCGCACGTGAAAATCGGCCGTGAAGAGTTTCGGCGAGGGCGCCGAAAAAACACGCGAGGCGCATGTGCTCCCAGAACATTCGCACGGCAGTTGATGAATGACGACCGCCATTTTATAGATTGTAAGTTTATTTTTCGATCAGGATGAATCTCGCGCGCAAAGTTCAGAAGCTCTTTACGGCTGAGGCTATCGAAAGTCTTTTCGATCACGCGAAGCGCTGGAGTCATCCCGTGGACGAGCAGAAAATTTTGCGCGGAATCGATCGCAAAGCTTGGGATGATTTGCGCGCACGTTATCCGCAAAAGCCGGATGCGCCGCGCATCAATCGATTTTCCGATGTCGATCATTGGCTCAAGATCAACATCGAACGCGCGCAGGATCTCTGGCTTGATCGCAGCCCGCCGCTGCGCATTCTCGATCTCGGCTGCGGTCCCGGATATTTTCTTTACGTCTGCAAACAGCTCGGCCACGACGGCCTCGGCGTCGACATCGATGAGCAACCGCTCTTTCGCGAAACGACTGCGCTGCTCGGCGTGCGGCGCGTAATCTTTCGCATCGAACCGCAAACTCCCCTACCCGATCTCGGAGGCAAATTCGATCTCGTGACGGGACACCGTGTTTGTTTCCAAAAAACGGTGCGCTGGGGCACCGGTCCGGGCGAATGGCACGAATGGGAACCAGCTGATTGGAAATTTTTTCTCAACGATGTCCGGCAAAATGTTTTGCAACCGAACGGCCGCATTCTTCTCGATTTCAATCCACGCGCTGATGGCCGTTCGTTTTTTACGCCGGAACTGCGCGACGTGTTGAGCAGCGAAGGTGCGCGCATCTTCCGCTCGAAGGCGCTGCTGGCGGATGAGGCGACCAAACAAGCGCAGTTCAAACTTCTGTCATCCCGAGCGTAAGCGAGGGACCTCACGAAAATCGTTTGGACGTTCGCGCGGTCCCTCGCTCGCGCTCGGGATGACCAATGCGCTATCGCACAATTAGACTTTCTTCCAATCCGAACAGTTCCAATCGAGAAGGCTTTCCAGCTCGACGATGTCTTTTTCAAACAGTGGGTAAACTTCGCGTCGCTCTTCCGCTGTCATCTCACGTTCATATCGAATCGGGTTTCGTTCCTTGTTGCGAATGGTTCGCGATGAATCGACGCCGATGAAGCCGAAGATGGAATTGATCGTGTCGGCAAAATGGTTACGCAGATCTTCATGCCTAACGACTCTGACCAGGTAGCGCGGAAAGAATTGAAACACTCTCTCCAGTTGCTCGACATAAAGTCCGCGCGCGACGTAGGAGAAACGGCGCGACTGTAACGGCGCGACTTTTCGCTGACGCTCCTCTTCCGCCTTGATCGCATCGAGAAAATCGAGCGTCTCGAATTCGCGCTCGCGTTGCATGTTCCAGTGCGAAAACGCGCGCTCGACCGGGTCGCGCAACAAAATGATAAGCTTTATCCCTTTGCGATAATTCCAGATGCGTTCCATCGCCGGGCGCCAATAAAGGTAGATCGGCGTCAATTCGCCGGCGACGACAGCTTTTGAAGAAGGCTGGAAATGTTCGTGCAGCTTTTCGTAGCTGACCTCTTTTCCAAAAAGCTCTTCGTCGTCGAAGAAGTGCAGCTCTTCCTTATCGGGCATTGCGATCTGCGGATGTTTCTGCAGCTGATAATGCAGCGCAGTGGTTCCGCACTTCTGCGCGCCGGCCACGATGAAATCGAGCTTATCGACTTTGCCGTGCTTGATCATTGGACGATTGAAATCGCGTTCCGTTCGGAAACTGCAAACCAAAACGTTCACGCAAAAGATTCAACAGCGTCGCGCTCTCGATCGCTTCGGTCCTGACGCTGTTTGCATCCGCGATGGTCAGGTCGTTGCCGCGCAAAATGTAGCGCACCTTTTCCGTCGGCAGTTGCGCCGTGATATTTTGCGTGAAAGGCGATTGCGGATGGGTCGAGCAAAAGTGGTTAGGCGGATCATAATCGACCGCCAACTGGGGCTCGAGATTGAAGACATACTGATCGGCGCCCACCGGACATTGCGGACAGGAGAGTATCCAGTGATCGTTCTCATAGCGGAGGTGAAAACTCCACGCGCCTTGTTTCGACTCCGCGCCGTCAACCAGCTCGATCGGTTCGAGCAAACCCCAGCCGCCGAAGCCGACATCGCACAGCCATGATTTTCCGTCGGCTTCCGCTTGCAACACCATGTGTGTGCGCGGTCGAACTTCATTTGTGCCAAAGCGAACGCGCGCAGCCAGACGCGTGATGGGAAAGCCGAGCCGCTCCAACGCCGCCGCGAGCAACGCGTTTTGTTCGAAGCAATATCCGCCACGCCGATTGCGCACGAGTTTGGTCTGCAAACTTCCCAGATCGAGCAGAACTGATTTGCCGAGCAGGATATCGAGATTCTCGAATGGGATGTGTGTCGCATGCGCGCGATGAACGGCGCGCAAAGTCTTTGCACTGGCACCGCGTTCTCCCGCATAATCAATGCGTGCCAGATAAGCATCGAGGTCGAACGGTTCCGCCTGTTCAGTCATTCGCCTTGGAACTTGTGCGGGAAGCCTGTTAGGGGCAACCATCGTGACGAAGATGCGACGACTCCTGGTTAAAATCGCCCTGCTTATTGCGGCTCTTGCCGCGGTCATGCTGCTCTGGCTCCTGGCCGGACGCTACCTCACGCTGCTGGTCGATCAGTTCCGCACCGCCGAAATGGAATCACACCCGATCGATTCTATCGGTTACGATGGAAACGAACTCGGTGGAACTTTTGAGATCGGCGGGTCATTCTTCAACACGATAGGAGTGAATGGCAGCGCCTTTCCGCTAACCCTTCGCCAGAACTCGCTAAATCAATTCGTTGTCACGCGTGGCGAAAAATCTTGCATCCTCGGACCAGTTTCAAATCGCGCGGGCAGGCTCCGAATTCTTCCGGCTGCGGGCGATAAGGTTTCATTCGTCATTGAACGAAGCGTGCTCAACTGGCCCACCCCGTTCGAGGTCAACTTCATGACCGGCCATTCATCATCGTGGAGAAGAAATCTCTATTATGAGCTTCGCTGGCAGAAAGCTTCTGGTGAAAAACTCGAGATGGTCTGGCGCTACGAACAATACTTTTATCCGCGGGACGGATGGACAAGTGGCTTCATGACCCACGCGGGATCGACCGGTCTAATCCGCGTAAAGATTTCGCGCTGATTTTCTACAACGCACCGACAGCGCGCGAAATCAGTAGCACGACAATCGACAGCGAAATGAAAACCTGAATCATCGCCAGCACCTTGGCCCAGCGCGCGAGCAACGGCGCATCGGTCGGGCCGAAGGTCGAGCTTTGCGTGAACGCGATGAAAAGATAGTCGATGAAATGCGGCCGCCAGCGCGTGCACCCAAAATCTCCGCGTTCATCGTGCGGAACCTGCATTTGCGGAAAGAGGAAACTGTGGCTGCCAAATTCATAATGTTCCTGACGTTGGGTCGGTCCGCCGCCGTCGATTCGCCAATACCAAAGCGCGAAGACGATAACATTCGTTAGCCACAACATTGCGGCAGAGGACAAAAGTTTCAGTGGCGGTTCTTTGTGCGAAGGCAGTGTCGTCACAAGCAAAATCACCGAGCCGATCAGCGCCAGTGTGATGAGCGAGCTGATGAGGAAACCGAGATAACGATTGAGCGAAAGTTTACCAATCCGATGACTAACGACTGTCGGCACGAGCAGCACCGCAATTAGAGTAGGCAAAAGCCACGCCGGTCCGACAATCAGGTTCTTGGGCAGCGCCAGGTAAATCGTCGCAACCGCGACGAAGGCGAGTGCCGCCTGCCAGCGCGGCTCCGGTTTATCGACCCGCTTTCCCTCGTTACTCATTTCTCCGCATATAGCACGAAGCGATTGACTCGTTCAATTTCACACATAATCGCGCGCGCTTTACAAATTTTGTCTGATTTCTTTAGATTCCGGCGAAAATGAAACCCAAAAATATCCCCGGGGTTTTGATGACGCTGGTGCTGTTGGTTTTTCTGGCAACGCGCGCGACTTCGACAAAGCAGAGTAGCGCGAACTTCATCGAAGAAAATGCCGTGGCAAAGGCGCAGGTGCCGACATGGTCGCAACAGGACATGGATTTCTTCCTGCACGGCTCGATGAGCACTGAGGTCGTGCCGGAGACGGTGCTGCGCGCATTTATCAAGACGTATCCGGATTTGTTTCCGACAGCGGACCTCACTCATCTTGGAATGATTCCAGATGCCGACTTTGGATGGCCGATTGGTTTCAGTCGCGCAAATGTGAAACATCTGGGCGGACTTTCCGCAATCGGAATCAACTGCGCCTCGTGTCACGTCGCCCAGATTACCTCGACAACCGATACCAAGCCGATCCGCATTCTTGGGACGACGAGTCATTTCAATGTCGAAGCGTTTTTCGGCTCCGTCCTGGTGGCGACATTCAAAACGTCCGATCCGGCGAACATGAAGCGTTTTCTCGCGGCCTATCTCCAGGCTGATCCGAAATTGGTTGAAACAGCATGGAGCGCACAAAGCGAGAAAATCGCGGCGACGATGAAAGAGGATCCGTTTGGCGCGAAGGAGATCGCACCGGGCGAGCTGCATCAGATCGACAAGAAATTTTTGCAAACGTCATTCGGACATGATGACGATCTTGCGGCGCGGGCGCATGCGATGCTGAAACTTTTTCATAATATGCGCGCGGCTTTGCATGTTCCGGATCAGCCGCCGGACAAGCCGCCGCCGGCGTCCGGCCCGGGGCGCAATGATGCTTTCGGTCTTCTTGCCGCTTCGCTCTTGAAATTGCCGCAACCGTACTCACCGATAAAATTCGGATTGGTCTGGAATATCGATCAACGCACCTGGGTGCACTGGGATGGGAACACGCGATCTCCGCTTGCGCGCAATCTTCTCGCCTCGCTCGGCCTGGGCGCACCCATGCACGGAAAACATGGCGACTTGGAATTCGCGACGGTGAAACGGCAGACCGACTTGTCGGAGAAAATTCGTCCGCCGCATTACCCATTCAAAATCGATGAGGCTGCGGCGAAACGCGGAGCTTCACTTTTCGCGGCGAATTGCAATTCCTGCCACGGCGGACCGGAGAGCGATAAGCGCCTGTATTCGGTTGCCGAAGTCGGAACCGATCCGCATCGGGCGGATATGTTCACACAAAAATTGGCGGATGGTTTCAACAAGTTCCTCGCTGAGCTGGAGTCGGAAGGTTATGAGGCGCCGAAGGAAGTTGGCGTTCGCAGCACGGGAAAATATTGGGCGGCGACCTTGAATGGCGTCTGGGCGCGTTCGCCCTACTTGCACAACGGATCGGTCCGCACGATGTCGGAATTACTCACCCCGCCTAACGAGCGGCCGAAGACTTTTCGTCGCGGTTCGTGCGTCTACGACCCGGATCAGATGGGTTACACCGACGAGGGCACCTATCTTTTTGACACCGCCAGTTCCGGCAATGCCAATACCGGCCACGACTACGGCACTAAACTCGCTTCAGAACAAAAGCGCGATTTGATGGAATACCTCAAATCCCTTTGAGGTGTAGCCACGGCGCTCTGTCGCCGTGCCGGATTTGGAACTGCGCCCCGACAGAGCGGGGCGACTACATGCAATGAGCTGCGAAAAGCAATATCCACACATGCAGGCCGCCATCGCGCAGGCCAGAAAGAGCCGCGATGAAGGCGGCATTCCCATCGGGTCTGTCCTCGCGCGAAACGGCGAGCTCATTTCAGCGGGCCACAATCGTCGCGTTCAGGACAACGATCCGATGACGCACGCCGAGATCGATTGTTTACGCCGTGCAGGACGACTTGGCAGTTTTCACGATACGACGCTCTACTCAACGCTGATGCCGTGCTACCTCTGCGCCGGCGCCGTTGTGCAGTTCGGGATCAAGAAAGTAATCGTCGGTGAAAGCCGCACATTTCCCGGCGCGGTCGACTTCATGCGCTCGCACGGCGTTGAAGTTACCGACCTGGATCTGCCCGAGTGCGTCGAGATGATGCGCGCCTTCATCGCGCAAAATCCGCAGCTCTGGAACGAGGATATCGGACGCTGAATTTGTAGCGGCGGTCTATGACCGCCGCACTTGTTTCGGAGGGACGTGCTTCCGCACGTCCGGGGTCTTTCGTCAGACTGCACGGAAGAAAAGAGGACGTGCGGAAGCACGTCCCTCCGATCGTAAGAATCGTGACAACCTCGACTCGCTCTTTTACTCTGCGCCGCCAATGGAACACGAAGGCGCGCGACGGCCGCTAAAATCACGCTCCGCAAACTGGCCGCGCCAAATCGCTTTCGCGCTTGTCCGAAAAGGTTTCACGCCAAACCAAATTTCGGTGGCGAGCCTGGTTTTCTCTTTGTTAGGCGCAATCTGTTTGCTCCTTGTCCCGCGACAGGAATCACGAACGATCGCGTGCTTGCTTTTCATCGCGACCGCCATCTGCATTCAACTTCGACTCGTTTGCAATTTGCTCGATGGATTAATGGCAGTCGAAGGCGGCAAGAAAACCAAGACGGGCGAAATCTTTAACGAATTCCCCGATCGCGTTGCCGATGTTGTTCTGTTTGTTTGTGCAGGCTATTGCGTTTCCTACTTGCCGTGGGCGATCTCGTTAGGCTGGGCTTGCGCAGTAGGAGCTGTGCTCACTGCGTACGTCCGAGTGTTCGGCGGCTCCGTCGGTTTGCCGCAGGATTTTTGCGGCCCGATGGCGAAACAGCAGCGCATGGCAGTATTGACGTGCGCATGCATTTTGTCCGCCATCGAAATTTTCCTGGCGTGGCCATTGCGAATCTTGTTCGTGGCTATGTGCATCGTATTTGCCGGCACGCTCATTACCGCGGTGCGACGCACCATCCGCATCGCAAACCTGTTGAACCAGCGATGATCTAAGCTTTGCCCGCGTAGCGATCTTGCAACCACGCGCGACCAGCCGGCTCATCGCGTGACGACAAAAGAAAACGTTCCCATGCTTCCTTCTCATGCCAGACCGGCGCGAGTTCCCACACACAGAACGTTGGCTTGTGCATTCCTTCGCGCGGCCAAAGCGCAAAGTCGCTCATGCGTACGCCATCCTTATAAAAGACCGTCTCCCACACTTCGTTGTTCCCGCGCCAGGTGTTGACGATGAGAAAATAAAAATCGTTTCCGCATCGGTGCAGGATGACAAACCCGAGTCCTTTCGCTTCGAGCTCGGCCCTCATGAGGAATGATCGCGCTAGCGTCGTGATCTCGTTAGGCACCGGCTCCGCTTCTGGATGCACCGCATACCACTTTAATACCGCGCCCGATATTTCGATCGCATCGCCAGGCGTCGCGCGTTTCGGCGCATGCCGATACTCGCTCTTTACGCCGGAATCTTCTTTCAAGATTTTCGTCAACTGCTCAGTCATCGAAATGGTCCTTTCACGTTTAATCTGCGCGTTTAACTTTTCCGCATGAGGGACACGAACGCCAATCAACAATCCGTCGTCGCGACATTTCGCCAATTGCATCAATCCGGATGCTTTGTTTTGCCGAATCCCTGGGATATCGGAACCGCGCTGTACTTGCGGCATCTCGGTTTCAAAGCGCTCGCCACGACTTCGGCCGGCTTTGCTTTCACGCGCGGATTGAAAGATGGCGCGGTTCCGCGAGATGAAATGCTCGCGCACATTCGCGAGATCGTGAACGCAACACCGTTGCCGGTGAACGCCGATTTCCTGAACGGCTACGCTGACGATCCGGAACAGGTAGCAGAAAACGTGAAGCTCTGCGTGGCGATGGGCGTCGCTGGTTTGTCGATCGAGGACAGCACCGGACGCGACGACGTGCCGCTTTACGAAAAAAATCTGGCCATCGAACGCATCCGCGCCGCGCGCGCAGCGATTGACGAAACAAAAATTCCGGTCGTGCTGACAGGACGCTGCGAGACGTGGCTGGTTGAACAAGACAATTCGTTAGGCGTCGCACTCGACCGGCTCGTCGCCTACGCCGACGCAGGCGCCGATTGTCTTTACGCGCCAGGCGTCAAAGCGCCTAACGAGATTGCCGAGATCGTTAAGGCGGTCGCACCGAAACCGGTGAACGTGCTCGTCGCCGGTTTCAATCACGAGCTTTCGTTCGCACAACTGGCAGATCTCGGCGCTCGACGCATCTCAGTTGGTTCGGCTTTGGCGACCGCGACGTGGACGACTTTTATCGCAGCCGCCAGGAGCATTGCCAAGAACGGCGTGTTCGAAGCTCTTGCCGATAGCACTCCATCGGCGAAACTTTATGAAGCATTCAGCGCGCGCAATTAGAGCGCTTCCCGAGATTCCTCGAGCCAATCAATCGCGCTGGCAAAATTTTTAAAAGTCGGCAATCTTTCCTAACCAAAGCCCTCCACATGGAGTACACGATCCGGCCGCTCACCGCTCAAGACGAACCGATTCTCTGGGAGATGTTATATCAGGCGTTGCAGACTGCCGAGACGCAAACGCCGCCTTCCCGCGAAATTGTGCGGCGGCCCGAGTACGCGCGTTACGTCGAAGGTTGGGGCCGCGAGGGCGATGCCGGTTTTGTCGTGCACGATGCGAACAAGCATGAACTGCTCGGCGCCGTCTGGTTTCGTCCGCCCGCGGGCGACGCAAAGCCGGAACTCGCATTCGCGGTTAAGCCCGGCTATCGCAAACATGGAATTGGCGCCGCGCTCCTGACTCAATGGGTCAAGGCAAATCCCGAGCAGTCGGAAGTGTCGCTGCGCGTCGGTCCCAACAGTCCGGCAGTTCGTCTTTACGAACGCTTCGGCTTCAGAGTTGCGCATGAAAATGCAAAATCAGTGACGATGCGAAGAGATTTTTAACGGAGGATTCATCATATGAAACGGCCGATCAATTTGCTTCTATTGGTTTCTGTTGGCCTAACGATCGCGCCTGCATTTCACGTTTCAGCGCAACACATCCCGCTCTATCAAATTGCATCGGAAGCAATTTCGGAAAATCCGAGCACGCTTGTTGGCCACTGGCGCAAAACCACCATCGTTTTTGGAAGTCCACGCGACGAACATCTGGTTCTGCACGCCGATGGCAGAGCCGAGAATTGGGTCGTGACCGCAACCGATCGCACCGCGCCCGTCACCGGACATTGGAGCGCGGAAGGTAAGACACTGAAGCTTGTCTTCGGCGAAAACGAAAACGCGCGACCGTTCACGTTTTACGAAGGCCAGCTCGTCTTTCCGAATATTCCGAATCGCCGCGGGTTTTGGGAAAAGATCGAGTAAAATTTCGCAAACCGATTTGTTGTCGCGACAATTTTCGCGCATCACCCACGACACAGCTGAGGCCGCAAAGCCATGAAACCTTTCGTCTTTTCCATCCTCCTTCTTGCGCTGATTTCCGCCGCGAATGCGCAATCAACCGTCTTCATCGTGCGCCACGCGGAGAAGGCGGATAGCAAAAGCAAGGATCCCGATTTGTCTGAAGCGGGAAACGCGCGCGCTCAAGCTCTGGCACGCATGCTGAAGGACGCCGGCATTACGCGCATTTTCGCCACCGAATTCAAACGCACTCAAGAAACCGCAGCGCCGTTGGCAAAAATTCTCGGGTTGGAAGTGAAATCGGTAGCGGCGAATGATTCTGCAAGGCTGGTAACTGCGTTACATGATGAGAACGGAAACGCGCTTGTCGTTGGTCATGGCAACACGATTCCCGATCTGATCAAAGCCCTCGGAATCACAACACCAATCGCAATTGGCGAAAACGAGTATGACGATTTGTTTGTCGTGCAGCTCGGCGAAAAGCCCGGGCTGATTCGGTTGCACTATCAACCGTAAAGACAACTTTGCGTTGCTCCATATGAACTACGTGTTCCTGCTCGCATTCGGAATCGGGCGTCGTCTCCGGTTTGCGATCGATGACGGCGCCGGCTGGTTGTAGCGTGGGCGGCGAAGCTCGGGTGGTTGAAACTCTCCGCATCCCCTTTCGCTTTCATGGGATCGACTGTGGCCGTGACACTATTTTCGCTGGGCGCGATCGGCGAACTGATCGCAGACAAGCTCCCGCAAATTCCGAAACGAACGGCAGCGTTCCCGTTAATCGCGCGCATTGTTTTCGGCGGTCTTTGCGGTGCGTGTCTTTGTGCATCCGCTGGTCAATCAATCCTGATCGGCGCAATTTGCGGTGGAATCGGCGGAGTTACGGGCGCGTTTGCCGGTTACGAAATTCGACGTCGTCTCGTCATTAATCTAAAGATGCGCGACATCCTTGTCGCTCTAGTTGAAGATTTGATCGCTATTGGTCTCGCCTTTCTTTTCGTGTCGCGTTAGCGCGCTCGCGCCGCAACCGTGTCGCTTGGCAGGAAACCTGAACCCGAAGCAAGCCCGGCACGCATTGAAAGTTTAAGCTGGCGTTCACTCAGTCGATCTGTTTCGCTTTTGTTGGCCATCACGCCTAACGAATCCACCCGTGAACATAATTGGAACAGTGGAGAGCCTTTGGCGCTATCCGGTTAAAAGCATGCGCGGCGAAGAGATGGAGGAAATCTTTGCCGGCTACGCCGGCGTTTACGGCGATCGATTGTTTGCTTTCCAAAGTTCTGCCAGCTCGAAAGGGTTTCCCTTTTTCACCGGACGCGAGCAGCGCCAGATGATCCGATATCAGCCGCGTTTCCGTAATCCGAAGAAGGCGGCGCGGCCGATCAATTGGACGGAGGCGGAAAAACTGGGGCCAGGAATAAATCCAATCTCAGCCAGTCCGGCCGAGTTAATGATTGATGTGCAGACGCCCGACGGCAAAACGCTCGCCATCGACAACCCGGAATTAATCGACAAACTCCGCGCCGGCGCTGATGAGAAACACGAACTCACATTGCTACGCTCCGAAAAAGCGATGACTGATTGCCGTCCTCTTTCGATTTTCAGCCTGCAAACCCTGAGCCAGCTGGGCGAAGAGACGGGCATCGCCCTCGATAAGCGGCGTTTTCGCGCCAATGTTTATCTCGACATGGCGTCTTCAAAAGGTTTCGCGGAAAACGAATTCATTGGTCGTTCTATGCGCATCGGTCCGAAGGTTGTCGTGTCGATTATCGAACGCGATCCGCGTTGCATGATGATCACGCTCGATCCCGATACGGCGGAGAAAACACCGGCGATATTAAAACAGGTCGCGCAGGCGCACGAAGGTATGGCTGGTGTTTACGGCGCTGTGCTGACCGAGGGAATGATTGGCAAAGGCGATTCCATCGAGTTGCTAAACTGAATCGGTTCTGTCGAGAGCGAGTGCTGTCGTTGACGGATGCAGTGTTCGTCGTGATTTTAAGCCAACATGGAACGGCGTTTGACTGCTATTCTTGCCGCCGATGTCGTCGGCTACGGCCGGCTCATGGGCGCTGATGAGGCCGGCACACTCGCCGCCCTCAATCAGATTCGAACGGAAGTAATCGACAAGGACATTGCGCAGCATCAGGGACGCATCGTCAAACTTACCGGCGACGGCGTCCTGGCTGAATTTCCGAGCGTGGTCAGCGCGGTTGCGTGTGCCGTGGAAATTCAGGAGGAAATTGGAAAACGAAATGTCGATGTGCCGCAGGATCGTCGGATTGAATTTCGCATCGGCGTTAACCTTGGTGACGTCATTGTCGAGGGCGAAGATATTTTCGGCGACGGGGTCAACGTAGCGGTGCGCCTGGAAGGCATCGCCGACTCCGGTGGAGTAACCATCTCGCAATCCGTTCGCGACCATGTCGGCAACCGATTGGATTTCAATTTCGCCGATTTAGGCGAGCAGGAATTGAAGAACATCGAGAAACCAGTTCGCGCCTACAACGTATCGGCTAAAAATAATTCCGCAGCCCGGACAAAGAGCGCAGGCTCTGCGCAACGGAATGATCCTGACCGACCATCAATCGCCGTTCTGCCCTTCACCAACATGAGTGGTGATCTCGAGCAGGAATATTTTAGCGATGGCATCACTGAGGATATCATCACAGACCTCTCGAAAATCTCCGGGCTCTTTGTCGTGGCGCGGCATACTGCGTTTACCTACAAGGGCAAACCGGTAAAGTTGCAGCAGGTAGGTCGAGAGCTAGGTGTCGATTTTATCCTTGAAGGAAGTGTGCGTAAGGCCGGAGGGCGTGTTCGCATCACGGGCCAACTCGTTAACACCAGGGATGCCGATCACCTGTGGGCTGATCGCTTTGATCGCGAGCTAACCGACATCTTCGCCATTCAGGACGAGATTACTCATGCCATTGTCGAGCAACTAAAGATCCAGCTTCAACCGCAGGAGAAAAAGTCGATCGGGCGCGCACGGACCGATAATGTCGAAGCTTACACTTATTACCTGCGAGGCCGCGACTTTCTCCATCGACTCTCAAAATCCTATTACGAATTGGCGCGGCGCATGTTTGTTAAAGCCGTAGAGTTAGATCCACTCTATGCCCGCGCCTATGCCGGAATTGCCGATTGCGATTCCTCCCTATACCTGCACTGCCGGGTTGATGTGGGGATCGATAATATCCTCGCCACGAGCGCGAAGGCGCTCGCTTTGGACAACATGCTCCCGGAAGCACATTCCTCGCGAGGAGTAGCATTGTCCGCTGCGGGCCGGAACGAGGAAGCGGAAAAAGAACTGGAACAAGCTATTGCGCTCGATCCCAACTCATTCGAGGCGCATTACTCCTTTGCACGGATCAGCTTCAAACAGGGCAACTCTGAGCGAGCGGCGATGCTTTTCGAGCGCGCGTCCGAAATCAGACCGGATGACTATCAAACGCCATGCCTTTTGATTCACGTCTATCGAGGACTCGGGCGTTATGAAGACAGCAAAGCGGCGGCGCGGAAAGGTGTCAGCCTGGCCGAGCGCGAACTGAATCTGCATCCGGAAGATCCGCGTCCGGCTCACCTGGGAATTGGAGCTCTTATCGAGCTCGGCGAAACCGACCGGGCACGGGAGTGGATCGCGCGCGCATTAGCTATCGATCCGGATGGTCCACTTACGCAATACAATATTGCCTGTGGCCTAACGAAAATGGGCGATATTAACGCCGCGTTGGATTTGCTCGAAAGTTCCGTCCCTCGCCTCGGTCCGGAGCTAACGCAATGGCTGAAGCATGATTCGGATTTCGATGCGCTCCGCAACGAACCGCGGTTCCAGAAAATACTCGAACAGATCGGCTGAGACCTATGACACCACAAAACTGCCATTCTCCTCACTCTCTTTCGCGCCGTCGCTTTGTTACTTCGGCCGGCATCTTAACGACTGCGGCATGGCTATCGCCGCGTCAGCTGTTCGCTGAGAAGGAAAATATTGTCGCGACCGCACGTAAGCGTGCCGAGACAGCTAGCATTACCGTGCAGACATTGCGCGGAAACGTGAGCGCGCTTATTGGCTCCGGTGGAAACATAGGCGTGCTTCCGGGACCGGATGGCAAGCTCATTATCGATTCCGGCTACTCCACCTCCCGCGCGAAGATCACTGAGGCTCTCGCCAAGATAAGTCACGAACCAATCAAACATCTTATCAACACGCACTGGCATTTCGACCACACAGACGGCAACGAATGGATGCACTCCGAGGGCGCGGACGATTCTTGCACACGAAAATACAAAGAAACATCTTGCGACCACGACACGCGTTGAGGGGTGGGACTTCACGTTCCCACCCGCACCAGCGGGCGCATTACCTAACGAAGTGTTCGATAAGGAGAAAACATTGCATTTCAATGGCAGCACGATCGCGCTCACCTACTACGGACCAAGTCACACCGACGGCGATATCTCTGCTTACTTTGTTGAGGCAGATGTTTTGCACTGCGGCGACACGTGGTGGAACGGCCATTACCCCTTCATTGACTACTCCACCGGTGGCAACATCGCCGGCATGATCAAAGCCGCCGAAACGAACCTCGCGAGAGTAACCGATAAGTCGATTATCATTCCCGGTCACGGCAAAGTCGGCGGCAAAGCAGAGCTGACCGAATACCGTGATATGCTGGTTACCATTCGCGATCGCGTCGCCGCGCTAAAGAAGGAAGGAAAACCGCTGGATGAAATTATCGCGGCCAAGCTGACAAGAGAATATGACAGCAAATGGGCGACTCCTTTCATCACCGGCGATGTCTTTACCAAACTGGTTTACGCCGGCGTCTAGGCCGTCGAGCGACTCCCATTACTCGTTAGGGTATTCCACGTCCACAATGTCTATCTGACCGATCTGCGGCAAGGTCACTTTCTGGCCGAGTTCCGCCGCAAGCAAAGCTTTACCGATTGGCGAGATCCAGCTCACCGCATCGGCATAAAGATCGAGTTCATCCACTCCGACGACGCGATAAGTCGTTAACTGGCCGCTCGCATCACGCACCGTCACTCTCGCGCCGAAGCCGATATCCTTACCGGGATCGGTTGGCGCTTCGACGATCGTCGCCGAATCAAGCATCTGTTCTAATCCAGTGATGCTGTCGGCATTTTTCTTTGCACCGCGAAGCTTCTCAAGTTTCTGTCGCAACCGCGTCGCGCCGGCCAGTGTCATGTAATTCGTCGCGCCCGGCGGCAACCCCGAAGCCGATCGCACGCGCCCCGATCTTTCCGGCGGGTCGACATCTTCCTTCACGAACGCTCTGCTCATCGCATAGATAAACAGCGCCAATTTTCCTCTTGTTCAAGTTGCGTCAACGAATCGTCATTCGGCCTTGTTCAATACGGCTGGCGCTGCCATTGTAACGTTTCTCAACGCGCCTGCTAAACTGCCCATGGGTGTCATCTTACAGAGCTTTTATTGGGACTGTCCCCGATGGGAAAATTGCGAGCATCAATGGTGGAGCCTGGTCGAATCGAGACTCGCTGATATCGCGCGCGCCGGTTTCACCGCGCTCTGGCTCCCGCCCGCGAACAAGGCGGCCGACTGGAAATCGATGGGTTACGATCCTTACGATTACTACGATCTCGGTGATTTCGATCAAAAAGGCGGCACACCTACCTGGTTCGGTTTCAGGATTGAGTTGCTCGATCTTATCCAGGCCGCCCACGAATATGGCCTGCAAGTCTACGCCGACCTCGTCTTTAATCATAACAGCGGCGCGGATGCGCAGGAAACTAACCCGATCGATGAGCGCCAACGCTGGACAAAATTCACGCCGCGAAGCGGGAGGTTCCCGCGCGATTGGAGCTGCTTCCATCCCAGTCGTTACGAGACCTGGGACGGCGGCACTTTCGGTGATATGCCGGACTTGTGCCATCGCACGCCCGCTGTCTATACCGAACTCGTTAGTTATGCGCGTTGGCTCTTGGAAGAAATCGGTTTCGACGGTTTTCGTTACGACATGGTCAAGGGTTATGGTGGCTGGATGGTCCGCTCAATCCAGGAACTGCGTGCGCTACGTGACGGCATCCCCTTCAAACCTTTCGCGGTCGGCGAATGTTGGGATAGCGAGCGCACCATCGACGACTGGCTCGATGAAGCGAACGCATGGTCGGATAATCCGGTCGGCGCCTTTGACTTTCCGCTGCGATGGCGCTTGCGCGATTTATGCGATAGCTATGGGTTCAGCCTGCGCACTCTTACTGAAGGCGGCGTGCTCATGTGGGATCGGCCGGCGTCAGCGGTGACGTTTGTCGAGAACCATGACGTTGTCCGCGACAGTCCCATCATCAATGACAAGCTCATGGCTTACGCTTTTATCCTTACCCACGAAGGTTACCCATGCGTCTTCTGGCAGGATTACTTCAACTGGGACCTTGCTCAGCCCGATAACCTCAACGGCATTAATGCGCTGATCAAAGTGCACGAACAAAACGCTGTCGGATCGACGAAGGTTCTTTTCGTCGATGACAACCTTTACATCATGCAACGTTCCGGCCTCGACAGCCAAAGCGGACTCATCTTCATCCTGAACAATCGCGGCAGTTGGAACGGCGCGGCTGTCCAGACGCAATGGCGAAACACTCGCTTCGTGCCTGCAGCGTGGCGCGGTCACGACGACAACAGCATGCCCGCAGAAAAATGGAGTAACGAATCTGGCGCTGCCGATTTCTGGGCGCCCCCGCGCGGCTATGCCGTCTATCTGCCGGTTTAAAATGCTCGGAAGTCGTTAGCCGCCATTCTGCAAAGATTCGTAACAAAGCGTTGACTTTGCGCCGCCGCGGTGACGACACTGCGCTTCACGTCAGTCACTGTTGACTGCCGCGAAGCAACCACAACCTCGAACGAATCGGAAACCATATCATGAAAACAATTGGAACATTAGCTGTGCTGGCCTCGGCCGCCCTTTTCCTAAACGCTTGCGACAATAAAACCGCGGAAGCCGTTAAAGAAAAAGCGGACGACGCGAAACAGGCCGTCGAAGCCAAGACCGAAGAAGCGAAGGACGCTGCCGCCAAGAAAATTGACGAGGCAAAAGAAGCCGCGAAGGAAAAAGCGCCTGCTGCTGCTGCTGCCGTCGACCAGATGGCGGAGAAAGCCAAGGATGCCACCGAGAATGCTGCCGACGCCACGAAGGATGCGGCCACGAAAGCAGTCGACAAAGTCGAGGACGCTGCAAGTAGCGCCATGCCCGCCGCGACTGCTCAGCCGACTCCCTAACGAGTCCAGTTTGCGATAAAAAAGGCGGTTCCGACTGCCGAGAAACCAAGGCTTGGAAACAAGCCACGCTCAGAGCGATTTCCGAGCGTCGTGGTCGACTCCTAGTCGATTTATGTTCCGACGAGATTCCCTGTCGGACCGCTCGATAGGCGTGGCGTGCTCTGGTTGCTTTTGCGCGAAGCTGAATTCATCCAAAAGGCCAGTGTCAGCAGATTGAAAAGCTTGAAACTTGCATCTTCGGTCCGCTGCAGATGAGCCTTGAGCAGTGACTCCACGAAAGCGACATTGATGATATCGTTAACCGAGCCTTCCTTGAAGGCGCCCAAGAGCAGGTCTTGGAGGCCGGATTCGAGCCAGTGAGCGACGGGGGCATTAAAGCCGCGCTTCTTCCGGTAAATTGTCGAATGCGGCAGAATACCAGCCTGGCTCTTCTTCAGGACGTATTTCTTTTGGAAGCCTTTCAATTTGAGATCTGTCGGCAGCGACGCAGCAAACTCTGCGATGCGATAGTCCAGAAGGGGCGAGCGTAGTTCGAGGGAGTGCGCCATGGACATGCGGTCTGCTTTCACAAGGATGTCATCGACAAGCCAGGTTTTCACGTCGACGTACATTGCCTGGTCGAGAAAGTGGCAGTCGGGCACCTCGTTGAAGAACTTGTCGAACTGTCGCAGTGACGGGCGGTCATCGAGGCTTTTCGCATACTCCGGTTTGAGGAGCGACCGCTTTTCAGCTTCGGTAAAAATCGTTCTCCAGTGATAGTGCGCTTCGGAAAACGGAAGCCGCGATGCCTGAAAAAATTTCCGGGCTTTGTAATCCCAGCTAACCTTGTTAAAGGTAACGGGCAGCCATCGCGTCGCGATCGCGCCGAATGCCGACGAGAAACGCGGCATTCGTGAAGCAATATGGTGGAGTTTGTCCGCTAAGTAGGTCTCATATCCCGCGAATAGTTCATCTCCGCCGTCACCAGTGAGCGCGACTTTGACGCTACGCCGGGCAAACGCTGAGAGATAGAACGTCGGGACCATAGAGTTGTCCGCAAACGGCTCGTCGGCGGCGTAAACAATATCGGCAAGGTCTTTCCCCATCGAAACGTCGACATTCTGCTCGTGGTGGCTAACGCCGAGATAGCGGGCCACGACTCCGGCTTCGGCCAGCTCGCTGTATCCTTTCTCAGCAAAACCGATGGAATATGTTTCCACCTGGTTTGCCGGTGAATTCTGGCACATCGAGGCAACAACCGATGAAGAATCAATTCCGCCGCTCAAGAAGCTTCCGAGGGGAACATCACTGATCATTCGAAGCCGTGTCGAGTCGTTGAGCAAATGGCGCAGTTCGGCCGCAGCATCGCTCTCCGTGATTCTTACCTTTCGGCTAAACAGTCGAGCCAGATCCCAATAACGCCATATTCGGATCGGTCGTTCTCGCTCGATCACCATTGCGGAAGCAGGCTCCAGTTTTTTCACGCCGTCGAGGATGCACGCATTGGAAAGGACGTAACCTAACGAAAGATACTGACTCAACGCTTCAGTGTTCAGGCGCCACGGAATAAGACCGCTTCGCAAGAGAGCTTTGAGCTCTGAAGCAAAAATTAAATCGCCATTTCCAAGGACGGCGTAGAAGAGTGGCTTCTTACCGAATCGGTCGCGAGCGAGCAGACAGCGTTGCTTCACATTGTCCCACAAGGCGAAGGCGAACATGCCGTTGAAACGTTGCAGGCATTCATCTCCCCAACGCTTGTAGGCTTCAAGGATAACCTCCGTGTCCGACCTGCTTCGAAACTGCGCACCGGCTTGTTCCAATTCCCGGCGGACTTCCCCAAAGTTGTAGATCTCGCCATTGAACGTTATCCAATACTGGCCGGTGTGATCAGCCATTGGCTGCCGTCCAGACTCAGTAAGATCGATGATAGCGAGGCGACGATGACCAAAGGCAACAAAGTCGTTGGAAAAGAAACCATCGGCGTCGGGACCGCGCTTCCACATTTCGCCGGTCATTGCCCGAACTTGATCGATGTTCGGAGGCTGCGACCAAGAAATCTTTCCAGCTATCCCGCACATAAGGCAATTCTTTCCAAAAAGCGATGCATTTGCCTACGGTAGCGGTCGAACCTCAAGACCTAGCTCCTGTTGCATTTGAAAATCCGGATGCGGATTGGGATTCATTAGCCCAACGAGGCTGTCACTCTTGAATCCAGTTGGAAGTCCAACGGCCTCGAGCGT
>CAVTRW010000008.1:0-227403 GCA_963737195.1 uncultured Verrucomicrobiae bacterium | reverse complement strand
CGAGAAACGCGCAGTAACGCGAAGGAAAATAAAGAAGCTGAGTCGTCATCAATCGGGCTTCCCGGAAAATTTTTGTCATCGCATCCTACTCGAGTGCAGGTCACGAAGCAATCCAAGGGGACATAGTTGTAAGCGGGAGAGATTGCCGCTCAGGATCAGCGTGATTTGAAACAGAATGGTAATCGCGCCGACCCAGTAGCAGAGCGGCGCCGGGGCGAAGTAGAACCAGGGCACGATGAGCTCAGTGAAATGATTGAACAACACGCCGGCTTTGTGGAACCAGCGTGGCGCGTGATGCAAATACAGCTCAACGGATTCGGCAGCGGCTGCGTTTCGTAATGGTAAAACAGGCAGGTGAGATCGCGCCAGCACTGGTCAGCGCGCACCTTGATCATGCCCGCGCCGAACATGGTGCGGAAAAGTAGCCAGACGATCAGCCACATCACGATAACGGGCGGCCGCGTTTCCGATGAGCCGAGAAAAATTGCCAGGAAACCGCTCTCCGCCAGCATAGTTTCCCAACCGAATCCGTAAAACGTCTGGCCCACATTCACGAGCGAAAGGTAAATCATCCAGAGTAACGCCCATGTGAGCATCGAGACGCCGAGTCCAAGCGATTCTGAAAAACCGCTGATGGAGAAACATGACAACGCAAGGCCGCACCAGATCGCCACTGTGATGAAGCGATCAGAACAGTTGATGTAAAACAGGCTCGGTGCGCGGCGAAACGGAACCTGGCGCACAAAGAGCCGCACCGGTTGCAGCCCGCGCTCGCCAAGCAGTGGGGTGAACTGGTTAGCTGCGATGAGAAACGCAATGAGGTAAATGCCTCCGAGCCCGCGCTGAAAGCACAACCTGGTCAACCAGAATTCGGTCGCGAAATGCATTCACGAACACCGATCATAATTTACTTCATCTTCTCGGGAGCGCACGCGCCTCGCGTGCTGGTGAACGCGTTAGGTTCAGGCGGGTAAATAGACGACATAACCGCGCGGCGGCGCCCAAAGATCGACCCAGCCGGATTCGTTAGTCCATTTTTCTTGCGGTGCGCCGAGGTCGTCTGTTGCTCAGAGCGAACCAAAAAAAGACTTGACCAACCGTCGTCAGCGACATTTGACTAAGCGTTGCTCCGTAAGAACTCCCCAAGGCAATGCAGAACAAGGAGCAAAAACAAGCTCTGAGTGTCCAAGCGATTGCAGGCACGCATGTCGTGCTACTCGGCATGGTACTTACGGGAGCAAATATTCGGGGCTTACTCCGGTTTGCCTTGCGACGGGAAGACGATACTGAGCGAGAAAAACATTGGTCGCTCGGAGATAAGATCTTCGCGACCCTGGAGCCGTTTCCACACCTCAGAGGTTCCTTGTTCGACCCGAAAACCGGAACCGCGAGTGATGCAACTTTTTCCAACTATTCTAGAAGCACAACGCTAAAAGAACTAAACCTATGAATACACGCTGCTCATTTGACCAACCTCATCTTTCCTTTGCCGGCTCGCCGCTGGATCAAGCACGCTGTCTCCTGCGCTTTGTGAAGCGCGGCGGCGACGTGGATGATGCTCCGGCGACGCTGCCGCCAATCGTCGAACAACTTCTCGGCGCGCCGCAGACGTTGAACCTGACCGTGGCGCAACTGCGCGCGTATTTGCAGCTCCATAACATTCCCGAAAACACTGCCGGCGGCTCGTTGGATGCGCCCGTCTCGCGCGCGGATACAAACAACCCCGCGGCAAGGCTGGCACAGTATTTCATGATTCATGATACCAGCACGAAGCTGAGCGCCGGCCAGACGTTCGACCCGAACTTCATTAACACCGCACAATGGAGTGGGAATCGCCCCGCAAATTTGAGCGGAGGTAAAACGCACATCTACATCACGCGGCTCGGAGAAACGAAAATGGACAACGACTATGGCACGCCGTTCCGGGCGACGCAGTTCGAGTTGCACCCCGAGAGCACGCTCTCGGGGGCTTCCAAGCCGACGATTTTTCGCGGTTACTTTTCTGCACCATGAGCTGGTTCAGCCGAGAATGGGGCCGCGAAAATCGGACATTGATTCGCCTGATCCCGGTTTTACGCAGGCGCAATACGAGAGGCTGGCGCTCCAGTATCTCATTGCCAGTGCGCGGCGGGGCAGTTGGATGATTCCCGCATTTCACTGTGTGCTCGATCTTCGTGTCGGCGATCATGACGACCCGCAGCATTTTGATCTATCAGCCTGGGGCAAAGCGATTGTGAATATGCTTGCCGCGGTGCGCGGCGCGGAGGGCGACCAGCCGCAGCCACCTCCGCCTCCGGCAACGCTCAAGTCCCGATTGCTGGCGGGCGATCCGATTCTCCAAGAGGTCGCTGCTGGGAATCGCGTGCTCGGGTTCAGCCAGGTAAAATCGCTCACAGGCGTCGGGCCGCTGCAAGACGCCTTGAACCTGCTGGCCGACAATGGACAACCCAGCCTGAATATTCCCGGCGTACGCGGACCGAACAGTTTCCGCGGATTTTACGGCAAACAGACCATCGCGGCGGTGAGCGCATTTCAGGCCTTGAAACAGATCACTCCTGTGGATGGCAAGACGGGAAGGGACACTATCCTCGCGCTGGATGCCGCTGTGCTCACCGCTGAAGGCGACGGTGTGCCGGCGGTGGATACTCCCGTGCTCAAGTCCGATTTGCTCCAAGGCGATAACACACTCGAAGCGGTGGCGGATGGACATATCGTTCTACACGCAACTGAAGGAAAGGTGGATGGAATCGGGCCGATTCAGGATGCGCTCAACCGCCTTGGATTTCCCATCAACCTGGGAGACCGTAATCAATTCCGCGGATTTTTTGGCGAGAAGACAGAGTCGGCGCTCATGGCTTTCCAGCAAGCGACGCCAGGAATCTTGAATGCCACCGGGATCGTTGATCTGGAAACAGTCAAGGCGCTGGATATGGCGCTGCTAAACCAAGGAGTTGAACTTGAACCTCCTGTGACGCCGAAGGCTGTTAAGCTTCTGGTTAAGGGCAAAGTAGTTGCTACCCTAAAGGAGAAGCCAGGCGGAAGCGGGCGGTTTCGCTCGGTGGATATTATGCAACTGCCTGGCAGGGTCGGCTTTTACTATAAAGCAGCGATGGCTATTGATGTGGATGGTTCTCCACGAGCTTACACCCAAAATGCAACCTCGCCAAAGCCACTCGATTCACTTGAGAGCGTGGATAGCGAGGGCATCGAAACGATGTACGTCCAGCAACGCTCGAAGACTGTGCATGGCGTGACTCAGGTGGGGGAAGGACCATTTAAGGATTTTTTCGTCTCTCGCACGAGTCTGCTTTTCAAGAACGGCGAAACCTTCAAGACCTCAAATTTCGTCGATGCCGAGCAGATCCCCTATATTGTTTTCCCGCACAATCAAAAGGAACCGGAGGTCTTCTCAGAGGTGAGTCTCGGCGACATGGCTTGCGTGATCGACCTGAAAACTGGAAGGACCACGCACGGAATCTTTGCCGACACCAATCCCAAAGTGGGGGAGGCATCATTGCGTGTGGCGTTGAATCTTGGCCGTTCCGACCTGAACGCGCACAACGGAGAAGAAGAAGACCGTTTTCTGTACATTTTATTTCCCGGCACCAGATTTGATCCAGAACCAACTGTCCGCGCATTGGCCGGATCTGAAGATCAAGGCCGAGGCGGACAAAGCATTTGCCGCCTGGGGCGGCATGGATCAGGTGCGCGCGTTATTCCCGATAACCTGACAAACAATTGTCCGAGTCTATGGAAATAAATATCTTCGTGCTCGGCGATGCGGGCTTTGAACAGAACGCACTCGAACGTCGTGTCGCCAAGACGATGGAGCTATATCGAGATGGCTCCCTTTCTGGCGGCGACGGGAGCCCTATTCCGCTCGATGCGCTCGTGTTGACTGGTGACAATTTCGAAGATCAACCATTTGAGGACGCGGTGAAGGCGCAGTTTGAGGAAGCTTATGCGGCATTTGATTTGCCATTTTACGTAACGCTCGGGAATCATGACCTACCGGGAAAAAAGCGCAGGCAGAATGGGAATATGCCGCCAAGGATGCGACAGAAGGCGGCAGCCCTCGCTGGACAGTTAATAGTGAATTTCCATTCACGCATTATCGAGTGGACTTGCCAAATGCCGATGAGCCATTGGTAACGCTGATTGAACTGGATAGCAACGGCAGTGCACGAGTGAAGGAGGGCGAGGCATTCCTAAAGACTCAACTCGATGCTTTAGAGCAAGACCCCAGGAAGCGATGGGTTGTAGTCTTCACCCACTACCCCCTTTACACGAACGGTTGCCACCAGGAGGGTTCGGAATTTCCAAATCGGTGGAAGCCGCTTCTGCAAGACCGCGTTCATTTGTATTTATGCGGTCATAATCACAACCTCGAACATCTGGAAGTAGAAGACCCGCCCGGAACGAGGTTGACCACATCTTTTATTCTCTCAGGGGCTGGCGGGCAGGTTTACAAAATCCGCAGTCACAAACGAGGGCCGTTTGCCCGAAGCCTTGCCGGGTTTTTCCACATCCGATTCCAACCGGATAAGGCAGTAGTGAAAGCGATCGGGCTGGAAAAAGACCAAACCGCATCCAGCGCAAAAGTTGTTCACGCCTTCGAACGCGATTTTGTTACGGGGCAAATCACGATCAACACCCCCGTTGATCCGGACACGGGGCGCGCACCGCCTCCATTGCTTGACCATGACATCGGTGAGCCGCTAAAATTGACAGGTCTTTGCGGTGAACCGCCGAAGTAATTCTTCAATGATATCACTTGCTCGGGCATTGGATAATTCGCGATCCGAACACTCTACAACCCACTACTCGACAGGGATACTCGCTGTCCATTGACGCGCCGGCTATCATACGAGCTCATCCGAGAAAAAACAAAAACCAAGCGAATAATTATTCACGTCGAGATTTCTTAAAACAAACATCCCTGACTATGCCGCTTCCGGAAAAGATCGAAGTTAAGCTCGCCTTTATGTCAGAAGATACCGCGAAGGCTTTCGCTTTGCTCGGCTTGAACGACCCATGTTGACCTCATTGTCGCGTCCGAGTAGCCTTGCAGTTGATATCCTATGATGAATCAAAAGATCGCCTCGGTTATTGTCCTTGCCTGCCTGCTTCACCTTCCATACCTCGCGTTCTGCAAGCAGAAGGAGGATGCGGACAAGAAAGAGGAGCGCGTGGAAATCAAGTGCCTCGTGCCGGAGAACAAGTTCGCTGATGTTTCCAAAAGTCTAAGCCTCGACGCCGAGCATCCGACAGAAACGCGGGTGGTTTGTTTTTATGACACAACTTCGAATACACTCTTTGAGCACACGCCGAGACTGATATTGCGCTCGCGCTACGCGACCGATGGAACGAAGGCGGGACACGACAGTAAAAATCCGCGGCGCGAAGCTGAAGGGCGCGGACGTCGAGTGCGAGTCCGACCAGGTTATCGGGAAACCTCCAGCAGAATCCTGCTCGCTGACGGATAAAAAGCAGCCCGTGGATGAAATCAAGAAGGCTAACGAGGGCAAGGATGTGAAGAAAATCTTCAACCATGACCAGGAGGCATTTGTTAAAGAGGCGAACATCGATCGTTGATTGGGAGAAGCTGATTCCGTTTGGACCTGTGGAAGGCGTAAAAGTCTGGAAGAATGTGTCGGCAGAGGGTTTGGAAAAGGTGACCGTTGAACGATGGGATCTGCCGGAGCGCGAATGGGAAACCCAGGCGAGTTTTATGTGAAGTTTCAACCAAAGTGCCCGTAAGCCAGGAATCCGAGGCGACTGCGGCGCTTTCCAAGGCGCTCGGAATCACCGGCACGGAAGAGCAGGAACAAGAGACCAAAACCAAGATCGTGCTAGACCATTTTTCGGGCAACCATCCTGCCAAGCCGTAATTGGCCTTTCTGGCAAAAGAATGTTCGTGCCCATGGCAGACTCGGTGGCATCCAAGGTCTGCGAAAGGGGAATCGCGCACGCCGCGGCATGCGCCGGCTTACTCTGGCAGGTACACGGCGTAACCCCGCGCCGGTGCCCAGAGATCGACCCAGCCTGACTCGTTAGTCCATTTTTCTTCTGGCACGGGAGCCAGAAGGGGTCACCCATTAGGGGTCAGAGTCGTTAGGGCGAAAAATAAAGCTAGCAGTGGATATCGCACTAACGCAATTATCTCAAGCGGCGTTGCCAGCATTTCCATGCGCAAGGGGAATAACAGGAAATCAACGCGGGCAGAAGCTCGAAGTGACGCTAGCTGCGCGGAATCTCCTCGAACTCACCGCGCTCACGATTCTTGCGGACGCGATCCCATGGGAAACATTTGCCATTCATGGCGACGTAAACACCTGGCGGCAGCGCTTGCACAAATGACAACGCGCTGCCGAGGTTGAAAAGTCCATCGGAACTGCCGAAGGCGAAGGGGATCATCGCGCCGAAGAACACTACGGTTTTCCCGGTGACGGCGCCAGCCACGGCGGCGGCTGTCTTCGTCATCGTGTCGGTGCCATGGGTAATGACGATGCGCTTCTCACTGCACTGAAGGCAGTTTTGGACGATGAGGGCGCGATCCGCCTCAGTCATTTCGAGACTATCGATCATCATGACCGTGCGGATGGTAACTTCGATCTTCGCACGCCCCAGTTGGAGCATTTCCCTAATATGGGTGTCTTTGAAATACAGCTGGCCGGTGCGTTCGTTGTATTCCTTATCGAACGTGCCGCCGGTAACGAGGATGCGGATGGCCATGGGAAACTTTCGCGAGTTCAGTCGAGGCTAACGTCGGGAAGACCACATGGCAATGTTCGCGGCGATGGGACTGAACCACCGTCTTGAAATTTGAATTGTCAGCCGGCAATCGATCTCAAGAATCGGCATCATGAAAATCACAAGAAGCATCGGCATGATTCTGCTCGCGGTTTATCTGATCCTGCACGGTCTGCTCGGATTCGGTTTGCCGCTTGGCCCGGCCGTTTTCCTGGTCGATCTCGTGGCGCTCGCTGCCGGCATTTTTATTCTGATCGGCAAATAACGCGGAAGATGCAAAGATTCCTGCGGAATTAATCTCCGTGGAGCTGCGCGTCGCGCTCGTAATGCTCGTTAGGCCGACGGGAATCAGTGCTTCCCGAATTGCCTCAAACGAAGGCTCAAACCGACCGCAATGCAGCTGCTAATGGCGAGCAGCGCGGTTATCGCCGGCTCGGGTACGGCGTGAATATTATCAATTCCGAGTTGGCCGACGACAGGAGTGCCGTTGAGATCGCCTGTGCCGGCCGCGTTAATAAAGCGCACTTCACCAATGAAGAACTGATTCCATACCGACGGATTTCCGACCGGTATCAGGTTCGCCGGCGCAAGTGATATGGTGAAATGTTGCCAGCCGCTGCCAGCCGGAAGACTCATCACCTGCGAAAGGTAGCCGGGCACGCCGTTACCTGGACCGTTTTTGAATGCGAGGCGGATGGATAGATTGACGGCCCCCTGATTTCGCAGGTCGACTTCGATCGCCGTGATACCGCCGGTGACGTAGTCGCCTAGCCATTGATCGCGGTTGAATACCGTGAGTCTTCCGCCCGCTCCGTTGCCATCGGACGTAATCTGGATAAAGCGATCGCCCGCGCCAGCTGGTCCGCCGGTGGCGATGTTGGTAACGGGGGTTACGCCAATGATCTCGCCATTTGTCCAGTTTGCCGTCGTGCCATCTTGAAAGTCATCGATTTGTCCGATGACAACGGCGTTGGCCGGCCTAACGAGAAGAAGAAGCGCGAACAGATATAGAGCGAAATACTTGCGAGCCACAGGTCGCGCGATGGTATTAGGACCATTCGGAAAATCAAGCCAAGAGTCATGGAGATTATAGCCAGCTTGGACGCTCGCCGCTTTTTCGGTCGCGTCATTCGATCTTCTCGCGCAAGATTTGTCTAAACGATGCGTTTGAATCCATTGCACATTCTGATCGTCGCGATGGCGTTCGTTATCGGTGTGATTGTCGATCACGTTTTTTTCGCAGAGCCCAGTGCGTCATCAGCGAAACAACCGGCAATGGAAACGACGCATGCACCGCTGTCGGCGCCACCGAGTGAGGAATCGCAATCGGTTGTCGCAGACGAAACAGTGTCCTCGCCTGCATCGAAATCCCTCGACACAATTTTGGCTGAGCGCGACCGGCGCCAGCGCACAACTGATCTCGAAGCATTCATCAACAGCCTGCGTCCGGCAGACTATGCCGCGGCGTTGAAACGCATTCGGCAAATGCCCGGCAATAACGATCGCGAACTGGCGTCTCGTCTGCTTGTTGCGCGATGGGTGCAAAGTGATCCGAACGCGGCGCTGCAATTTGCGGCCTCGAATCGCGGATTTGAATACGTGGCCGATGATGTTTTCGAACAGGCGGCTTCGACCGATTTTCAGGGAGCGCTCGAGCGTGCGAAATCGCTGCCGGCTGCGGACCTTCGTTACATGGCGTTGCGCGGCGTGCTCAGTTTCATGGCCGACACGAATCCGGCCGGCGCTCTTCAACTTTCGCAAACGCTTGGTGATTTTCCGGGAAACGAGCCGTTGAGCAGCGTGATTTATCGTCAGTGGGCCGCGAACGATCCGCAATCGGCCGCACTTGCCGCGGCGAAGGAAAATGTTGACGGATGGCGCTCGCCGGTCGGACAGGTCGTGCGCACATGGGCGGGACAGGATCCGACGGCGGCGGCAAATTTTTCACTCTCGTTGTCGGATCCTTCCGCGCAATCGCGCTCGATTAGTCAGGTGATGCGGCAATGGGCGCGCGAGGATCCAACCGCGGCAGCGAATTGGATCAACGCTTTACCGCAAGGCAGTTCGCATGACGCCGCCGTTGCAGCTTTTGCCTACACATTGGCGCAGAACGATCCGCAATATGCGGTGAGTTGGGCGCAAAACATCGCCGACGAAACCGCGCGCAACAATGCGCTGCAACGTGTGAGTCGCGAAGTGATGTGGCGCAATCCAACTCAGGGCGCCGCGATTCTGCAAGCGGCCGGCGTTCCGCCGAATCTCATTCCGCAGCCGACGAAACGCGGCCAGCCTGCCGGTCGATAACGATTGCTCTATTGCCGTGGTCATTATTGTTTGCGGCGTTTCGGGCGCTGGAAAAACGACAGTAGGCGAACTATTGGCGAAAGATTTGCGCTGGAAATTTTATGAGGGCGACGACTTTCATCCACAGGTCAACATCGACAAAATGCGCGCGGGCATCGCGCTTACTGATACCGACCGGGCGCCGTGGCTGCAAAGTTTACGCGAATTGATCGAGCGCTGTCTTGCGGCAAACACAAATGCCGTGCTGGCGTGTTCGGCTTTGAAAAAATCGTATCGCGATCTTCTGCGCGTGAATGACGCAGTGAAGTTTGTTTTTCTGCATGGCGATTACGAGCGAATCAACGCGCAGCTTCAGAAGCGCTCCGGGCATTTCATGAATCCGGAGCTGTTGAAAAGTCAGTTCGACACACTGGAGGAGCCGCGAGCGGAGGAGGGGACCATCGCGCTCGACCTGGGACGAAGTCCGCGCGCTCTCGTTAGGCAAATCGAACGCGAGCTCCGCCTAACGAGCCAAAAATCTGGTTAGGCGATTTGTCTTCGGGGTGACTATCGAGCGGTTCAGCTTTTCTCGCTGCCGTTTCCGCTCGACGTTTCCGATGCCGGCTCCGGCAAGGTGAAGCGGCGTTTGCGCCGGTTCGCCGGCAGGGGCGACAAAGTCATCGTCACATTTCGGCCCGCGATCTTCGGGTCCATCTCCACCTGCGACATACCGGCGAGATCGTCCCGCACTTTGTGCATCAACTGCATGCCGAATTCCTGGTGGGCCATCTCGCGTCCGCGAAATTGCAGCTGCACCCGCACCTTGTTGCCGCGATCGAGGAATTCCTCGCCATGGCGAATCTTCGTCAGGTAATCGTGTTCGTCGATGTTAACGCGAAACTTGATCTCCTTGAGTTTGGTCCCGGTCGTCTTTTTGTCTTTTTCCTGCTTGGAAATGTCGTAACGGAATTTTCCGAAATCGACGATCTTGCAGACCGGCGGATTGGCCGTGGGCGCGATTTCCACCAAATCGAGATCGATGCTTTGAGCTTTGCGGAGCGCGTCGGACAACTTCATCACGCCCAACTGCTCGCCGGTGGACCCCATGATTACCCGCACTTCGCGGGCGCGAATCCGACCGTTTACACGAATTTGTGATTGCAGATTAAATCAAAGCTCCAAACCAGCGCCGCGCAGAGTGAATCGCAACGCCGTATTCTCGTTCTCGCAAAATTTCGCGCGTCGAAAAATTCGGCGCTCGAAACACTCCGGTCTCGTCGCAGCTGCGAAGACTGCAACGACAGGCCCGCGCTCTTGCGAACCGATGGGAAGATGGAAGTAACATTCGATAGTGGCAAGCGCATTCTTGCACAATCTGCGTCCGTATTCGAGATGAATCTTACGGGGGCGGTTCGCCGAAATGTGCGGCATGCGTTTCGTAGAAAGCGATGTCGTCGAGCATGGCGTCGAGTGTCGCAGTGAGCGGTTCGAGTTTGGCAAAACCCGAGAAGACGGCGCGATCACCGATGTCGCTGTGAAAAAGGAAGGTCGGGCGCTGCGACACTTGCATGGCGCGGAACTCCGCCGTGGTTGCACGCACGTTCGCTTCGATCGCGGGCGACTGGGCGCGTTCGAGTAATTTTTTTGCATCAAGGCCGCCGGCCTTCGCTCCCACTTCCGCCGCGATCTCCCAGTCGCCGATCTTTTTTCCCTCGCGCAGCGCTGCGTGGGCAATCGCTTTGCGCACACGATCGTCTTTGATTCCCAAATCCTCGGCTGCCTTCGCGACACAGTTCGGCGCGAGGTATTCGGTGCGATCAAACTCAGCCCAGTCGCTGCTCAGCTTGAACGGCGAACGCATCATCGTTCCGCTGCGGCGGTAAAACCATTCGTGTTGTTCATGCGTAGTCGGCAGACCGGATTTATCCATCAACGCTACTTTCCATTCGAAATCGACGTTCTTGTTTTCGTAACGTTTTTGCAGTTCCGCCCATGCCGGCTCCGCCCAGTAGCACCATGAAGAAACAACATCGATGTAGTTGGTCGCCTTGATTCGCATCGCGGAATCTTCGCCGAAATTTTGCGAGAAGGAAGTTACGATTCAGCGTCATCTGCGGTCATCCCGAGCGAATGCGAGGGACCTCACGACATCAGAGCGGACGCTCGTGAGATCCCTCGCATTCGCTCGGGATGACACGGCATGAGAACGTGCGAGAAGTCCATCGCGTCTGCGCGAAATGGACATCAATCACATACTTCTTTTCGTCGCGTTGCTGTCGCCCATCGTCTTGCTTGCGCGATCGCAGCGCGCGGCGCGAATGCATCGCGGCTGGCGCAGAGCAGCGATCATTGTGCTCATCATCACGGCTGCGGCATGGTTCGTTTTTCCACGGCAAGCCGGGTTCATCGGCGGCGGCGCATGGTTCGCTTTACTGCTGCTGCCGGCAATTCTCTCGCGCAAAATCTCCGACCTGACCTTGCGCGAGCGATTCGCAAGCGCGCGACAACTCGCGGCCATTTTGCGTTGTCTGCATCCGACGGATGAGATTCGAAAAGAGCAGCGGCTCTTGCGCGCGTTGCAAATTGCGCAACGCGGTGACACGTCGCGTGCGCTCGATCTTTTGGCATCGTTGCATGCCGATACCGGCGCGATCGGACGGCAGGCGGTCGCGCAAACATTTCGCCTGCGTGGCGACTGGGAAGGATTGATCGCGTGGTGCCGCGCGCAGGTTTTGCCGAGTGCGCTTCAGCGCGAAGCCGTGTTGCCGCTCTACTTTCGTGCTCTCGGGGAAACGCATCGGCTCGACGACTTCGCGCTGCAATTTGCTGCTCGCGCCCAAACTCTGACAAGCGACGGCCTAACGAATCTTTCGATGCAGCTTTCTTTTCTTGCCTGCTGGGCCTTCAATGGTCTAACGCCGCCACTCGTTAGGCTACTTGAGACTTCGCTCCGCCGGCTTTCTCCGGAGCGAAAAACATTCTGGCTGGCGACGTGCGAACTCGCCGCCGGCAATATTGCCAATGGCCGCGCCAGTTTAGTGCAACTGCAGTCGCAGACACGCAATGCCGTCTTGCAGGCGGAAATTACGGTGCGCCTCGCACGCGCAGCCGACTATGCTAATGCTGTGCGCGACCGCTCCAGCGAAACCGGGCGTATTTTGCAGCGCCTCCAAAATCGCGAAATGAAACCTGGTCCCTACGCCGTGCGATCTATCGGCACTACGCCCGTGGTGATCACGCTCATCGTTCTGAATGTTGCGATGTTTCTGCTCGAGACTGTGCTCGGCGGATCGATGAATTCACTCACGCTGCATCGCCTCGGACAGCTCGAGACGTGGGATTTTTTTTCGCGAGGCGAATATTGGCGGCTCCTGACTTCGCTCTTTCTCCACTACGGCGCGATCCATCTGCTCTTTAATATATATGCGCTGTATATTCTCGGCCCGGCGCTTGAACGATCCATCGGCGCCATTCGATTTCTTGCCTGCTACCTCATTTCCGGGATCGGTTCGGGACTCGGCGTTGTTCTCTTGCACGTGATCGGAATAACGCCGGCCGAAGAAGTTGTTGGTGCATCGGGTTGCATCATGGGTGTGGTCGGCGCTTGGGCGGGATTTCTCTTGCGCTACCGCCATCTGCCGCTGGCCCGGCGCCGTCTGCAAAACATCGTCATCATCGTCGTCATCCAGACGATTTTTGATTTATCGACGCCGCAAGTGAGCATGGCCGCACATTTGTGCGGCTTGATCACCGGTTTCATCCTCGGCTTGGTTCTGGCGCCGCGTCAGTTGCGCGAAATGTAACCGCCCTGCTCTGTCGGATGCCTCGCGACAAACTCTTCCTCTTCCGCTTCCTCTGCCTCTTCATTCTCTCCCCATCCCAAAACAAGAAAGACAAAGAGGTAGAGGTAGAGGAAGAGGAAGACGGAGCGCAAGGCATCGCGATTACAGCGATCGCGATGGAACACTTGCTGCTCAAATGTTTCTATTCATAATCCCGCTGAAATACTCTCTGCTGGCGTCATGCCTAACTACCAGCTCTACAACGTAAGCCCTACTCTTCCCGAGCCGCTCGAGCCGCTGCGGGAGATGAGTTTCAATGTTTGGTGGACGTGGGAACCGTCCGCGCGTCGGCTCTTTCGCCATCTCGATCCCGAATTGTGGGATCGCACCAATCACAATCCGGTGCGTATGCTTCAACTCTCGCGCCAGGCGCGGCTGGTCGAAGTTTCACAGGACAAAACTTTCCTGCGCGAGCTGAAGGAAGTTTACGAAACGTTTCGCAATTATCTGACGCGCCAGGATACCTACGGCAAAACCGGAGCCGGCAGCGCGATCAAAAAAACCGTCGCCTACTTTTCCGCCGAGTTCGGCTTTCACGAATCGATCCCAAATTATTCCGGCGGTCTCGGCATTCTCGCCGGCGACCATTGCAAATCGGCCAGCGATCTTGATCTGAATTTCGTCGCGATCGGTTTGTTGTATCGGCACGGATATTTCAAACAGCAGATCGACAAGGATGGAGTTCAGCAGGCGGTTAGTCTGAACCAAAACTTTCATCATCTGCCGATTCGCGAAGTGCGCTCGGGCGATTCAAACCTGCTCATCTCCGTGCAACTGCTCGGCCGCCAGGTTTTCGCCAAAATCTGGCAACTCCAGGTCGGCCGCATCAGTCTTTATCTGCTCGACACCGACACGCCGGAGAACAACGCCGAAGATCGTTTGATCACCGCGGAATTGTATGGCGGCGATCTCGAAATGCGCATCCGCCAGGAGATCGTTCTCGGCATCGGCGGAGTGAAAGCGCTGACCGCGCTCAACTGCGACACGGAAGTGTTTCACATGAACGAAGGCCACTCGGCTTTCCTCGCGCTCGAACGCATTCGTTCATTGATCGCGACGAAGAAGCTCGACTTCTACTCCGCACTTCAAGTTGTCGCGGCGGCGAATGTCTTCACCACACACACGCCGGTTCCCGCGGGTAACGATTCGTTCTCGCGCGACATGATGCGTCGTTACTTCGGAAACTTCGCGACCGAGCTCGGCATTCCTTTCGATGAACTTTTCCGGCTCGGCCAGGCCAGCGTCGATCCGCTCGATGTTTTCAGCATGACCATTCTTGCGCTTCGCATCAGCCGGCAATCGAACGGCGTGAGCAAATTGCACGGCGAAGTCAGTCAATCGCTTTGGAAAGATGTCTGGGCCGGCGTGCCGATTCACGAAGTTCCCATCACCAGCATCACGAACGGTGTGCATACCAAGACATGGCTGGCGCCGGAGTTCTCCGCGCTCTACACGAAATATCTCGGCAAATGGGAAGAGCACCTGACCGAACACGATTTCTGGCGCGGTGTCGTCGAAATTCCCGATGCGGTGCTTTGGGACACGCACCAGAAATTGAAACAGCGTCTGATCGAGTTTGTGCGCGAACGTGTGCGCGAACGGCGCGAACGCCTCGGCGAACCTCCCGAATCGATTCGCGCGGCCAGCAGCATTCTCGATCCGGAAATTCTAACGATTGGTTTCGCGCGTCGGTTTGCCACTTACAAACGCGGTGCGCTGTTGTTTAGCGACAAAGCGCGGTTGCATCGTTTGCTCAACGACATCACGCGACCGGTGCAATTCATTTTCGCCGGCAAATCGCATCCGCGCGATGAAGGCGGCAGGGCGCTCATTCAGGAAGTTTACAAATTCAGTCGCGAAGCCGGTTTCGAAAATCGCGTCGTGTTCGTCGAGGATTACGACACTTACATTGCGCGCCGTCTCGTGCAGGGCGTCGATCTTTGGCTGAACAATCCGCTGCGCCCATTGGAAGCGAGCGGCACCAGCGGAATGAAATTACCGCCGAACGGCGGACTCAACCTGAGCGTGCTTGATGGCTGGTGGTGCGAAGGCTACAACGGCAATAACGGTTGGGCTATCGGCTCCGACATCGATAACGGCAGCGTCGAATTCCAAAGCTCCGTCGATGCGAACAGTCTCTATCAGTTACTCGAAAACCAAATCATCCCGCTCTATTACGCCAAGCCCGATGGCAAACTCCCACTCGCGTGGCTGCAGCTCATGCGCGAATCGATTCGCACGATCACTCCCGTGTTCAACACGCATCGCATGGTGAAGGAATACACCGAGCGCCTTTATATTCCGGCGGCGAAAGCGCACGAAGCATTCATCCGCGATGGCTGCACCTCGGCCGAGCAACTCAGCAAATGGAAAGCGCAGATGCGCAAAGACTGGCCGCAGGTGAAGATTTCCGATGTCCAGGTCGGGAACAAAGATCGACAGAATATTCTCGTGGGCGAAGCCCTCGAAGTTGCGGCCAGGGTTCACCTCGGCGCCGTCGATCCGAAGCATGTGCGCGTTGAAGCTTATCACGGCGAAAGCGACAACGGCACCATTCGCAATCCGACAGTAACCGTTCTCAACGAAACCAACCGCGCCGATAACAACGGCAGTTACATTTACCAGGGCGCCATTCCCGCGACCGAAAGCGGCGCCTATGGTTTCAGCGTGCGCGTCGTGCCCACGCATCCGCAACTCATGCAAACGCACGAGCTGCGTTTGATCACCTGGTCCTAATTAGTCGGTAGGGCGCGCACGACGATGTCGCGCCGACGGTGAGGCGCCTCGCCTTCACGAACTTCTGCTTAGCCAGCCTAACGAAATTCTTTTGCTCATTGAGCCAACCAAAATGCGGTTCCGGGGAGCATGACCGACTCGAAGATCCCGCCGAGAACGCCAAGCATTTGGAGCAACGTGAACCCATCTGCTTCCGCCGAACACCGACTGGATTGAGCTCTAGGCGATCTCGGAGCGCTGAGACCGCAGCTTGGCACGTGCTGTCCGCCAGGCGATTAGCCCCACGCCTCCGATGGCGAGCAAACCGAGCGAACCGGCCTCTGGAACTTGGCCGGTCCTAATAGTCTCACCCGGATCTGCGTAGGCATAGTCTACTACTGTGAAACTGTTGGTTGGAGTTCCGGAATCCATACGCAGCCTGATCCAACCGTACTGCTCGCCGAATGCGCCGTTAAAAGCGAATGCAAGAAAGCCTGTTCCAGGCGTCGACCATTGGCTGAGCCCGTTCCCAGCGTTGCTGGCCAAAATCGCAAGGTTGCTGCCATAGTTGTAAATGAATGGTTGTGCGTTGACCAAAATGTTAGAGGCCAGCCGCAACCCATATCGCTGATGCGACGAAGTGGGATTGATAATCCCGGCAAAGATCGCGCTAGCTCCTCCCATGGCAAATCCGGCCAGACCACCGCTGGGTCCTAAGTCGTGCACAAATCCGATTCCTATTGCATTGGCGACGGAAAAGTCATCAACCGAGCGGACAGCATGGCTCGGGTCCGTATCGTTCAGAGAAACGTTCTCGACGAAATAATGGATACTGGCTTCGGCCGAGACACCGATTGATGCGCTTGCTACAGCGGCGGCAGCATATGAGGCCCATCGGGGTCCAGAAATGGAAGAAAATTCGCTTCTACAGAGGGATTTTTTCATACATTCCATGATTATTAATCTTGTCCCCAATAATCGATCAAATACTGCTGGTCTCGGACTCTTACTTGGGCCGTCCAGACTTGGTATTTTTCAATATAGCTCGCTTTGCTGCGAGCTGGTTTGCTTAACTGCGTCTTCATGTGGGTTCCTCGGGTTTTTTACCCTTAGCCCACTGTCCGTCAAATCAATGCAACCCTACTCTGACCCCTTTTTCCCTTTGTTTACTATAGATGCGACCCCATCCGCTCTCCTCCTGGATGCCTTTCTGGATGCGCGCGCAGCTTCGCTCAGATGCGCTTGAATATCTTTCTAGCTCTTCTTTCGATAGCTTGGATTCTCGCAGGTCGATCCGATTCCCTGACGTTACACAATTCGATCAAGGAATTAGTTAGATCTATCACCGAAGTTAACGTGGGAGATATTGGATCGGGCGGTATCTGACCTACCAGTACGCGGCCATCGTTGCGCGCCGCGAAGAGCAACTCGGTTGTGCTGTCTATAACAACCGGCTCCGGTTCCTCAGCCGTCCGGACTTTAGCTAGAAGGCCCAACCAAATCTCACGAACAGCCTTTGCGGTCGAAGCAGGTAAAGCGATATCACATCTTTCGGTAGTGATTTTGCGAGGATCGCGAACCGGCCTTTTTCCAGATGTTCTGACACAATCCCAAAGCCTTGCCGATGGTTGCGATATGGTAAGGACGTAGACAGACGCCGCGTGATCTTTAGACTCCTCCCGATGAATAGACATCGCCAATTCAAGACCGGAGTTTCCTGGTAACGACACAAATTGAGCAACGGGTTTTCTATTCAAAACCAGTTTGTTCATCCACAGTCGTTCGTACTCTGCGAGTGGACCATATTTTTTCTCAACCACAAGCAAGTGGTCTGCCTTTTCAACAGCCCCGGCACTGAACGTAGTATAAAGGAACATGAGGAGACATAAGGTTAGCTGTTTTGTAGAGGACATGAGCGATCTTATTTGATTATTAAGAATTTAATTAGATAGCATAGACAAAGTCTATTCACCCCTGTTGACCTTGATAACCGTCGTCGTGGGAGGGTCTCGATGATTTTCTTGGGGATTCAAGCGGTAAACAACAGCCGGGTTCGATTCATCCACTCGATACACAAATCGGCCTTTCTGAGCCTGACCTATATCGTGACCAGACCAGTCCGATTTTGCTTCACCACCCTTCCCGGTTTGATCCCGGTGGACATGCCCGACACCTTGCGCTGAGAACCCTTTGTCCGGTGGCAATTTTTCCGTCTGTTTATGCACCCATCGGAATCCAGTATCCTTGTGGACCTTTTCTCGGTTACCTTCAACGCCCTTCACAACGTGGTTTTGGAGGGAAAGCTTCATGTTTTTCCCTGTGCCTAGCCCCTGGATGAGTTGAGCTCGGTCCATGTGGTCTGCCATTCCTTCAGTGCTGTGAGCAGCCGCTAGCGAATTAAAGGATGCCTGCATTCCAAGCTGATCCATTCCCTCCGGGACCGGCATATCTTTTAAACCCATCGGATCCGTCAAATCCCATGGATCATTGTGACAGTACCTAAACCAATTGTAATCGCCGGCATCGAAGCCCTTGGGGTCTTCGCTCATGAAGCGGCCCAGGCCAGGATGATACGCGCGGGCACGATACTCGTAGAAGCCAAACTGCGAGTTATATTCCCGTCCGGTAAACAATAACCGGTTCCCGATCGCCGAGGACGCAATCACTTGGGGCGGATTAGCGGCGTTGTAGATCGTCGGTGTGCCAAAAGCATCGTAGCGATACGATTCCTTCACGATAGGCCATGTTGTTGGCTGGATTCACCGTCCCAGTAACCCAAGCGGTGTTACCATTGCGATCGGGTAAAGGCCACTCCCCGGCGCTCACTCCGCGCGCCAGCACCTCATCGATACCAAGTCCATAGACGGTGCTGCTCTTAAAAGTCCCGTCGCCGTTATACTCCATGATCCAATGCTCCCCATCGTAGAGATAGTACGTCGGCCAAACCCATTGGGCTCGCGTTCCACGCATTTGCCTAACGTATCATATTCAGCGGGGAACGCGTTAACTACTCAGAACTTCTTCCTAAGTTTTCGGCAGCTCGAGTGTTTGTCTTGTAAACCGAGTCGCATGAAAACTTCGAGAGTTGTTCCGGCATTGCTCTATCGTCCCCCCGGTCGCGCGCGAACCGCCATCGCGTTTGGTGTGGCCATCCTAATCAGTTACACCGCCGTTGTGATTGCCGGTTTGCGTTCCCACGCCGAAGTGTATACGGCCGCACGACAAGGGGTCGAAGAGATCATTGGATTTGAACCAATCGTGCCCGACAAGGACGAGAACGCCAGCGCCCGTCGACATGCCGCCGCTGCTTCCAACGGATGATCCGATATTCATCGATGATGCGCGACCGCTGCCGCCGTCACCGACAAAGAAACATGTCGGCAGGCCGATAAGCAGAGACCGGAACACCGGACCAGTCACGGCATTTGGAAAAGCGATGACACTGTTCGCGCCACGTCCGGAGTATCCCTACGATGCGCGTCGCCAAAAGGTCACCGGAAGCGGTGTCGCATTGATCACGGTCGATCCCTTCAGTGGAAGCGTGATCAATGTCGCGATGGTGCAAAGCGCCGGTAACCGCCTGCTCGACGACGCTTCCATCGCCGGTTTGAGTCGCTGGCGATTCCGTCCCGGCACTGCGAGTAGGATCCGTTGTCCGATTACCTTTACACTAATGGGAGCATCGTATTGATTTCTACCTAACGAGTCCCAGCTACTGGATCCGGTTGACTTCAACAAGCGCGATGCCGGTCGTGTTAGCTTTGCCGCGCACGATGGCGGTGTAGTTGCCGGGCAGAAGCGATTTCACGATGGCTGATTCGCGCGGATCGGGTGGGGCGATGCCGGTGGCGGCGATGGCGCTGTCCTGGGTATTCTTCCAGTTATCGTTTGAAGCAATGAGCGCTCCATTGCCATCGTGTAGCTCCAGCACGGGATCCTGGAGCGCACCGGTAACTCCATGACTCGTTAGGCTAGGACCGGTCGCGCGGATGGCGACGAGCGGCTTGTCGCCAGCACCAATAACAAAACCGGTGATAAGGACGCTTTCACCTGTCCCCACAAAGCCGCGCGTGCTCATGTTCGCCATGATCGAACTTGTGGTAGAGCTCAAGTCGTATACTTCAACCAGGCCCACACCGGTGACTCCATTCTTTCCGCGCATGACCGCGGTGTAAGCGCCGGGCGCAAGCGTTTGCACGATGGCAGATTCGAAAATGCTGGTGGGCGCAAGACCAGTCATTCGGATTTCATCCTGCTGCGTGTCGCGCCAATTATCGTTGAAGGCGATAATGGCGCCCGTGCTGTCGTGCAATTCGAGCGTAGGATCGGGAAGCGGACCCCGTATGCCATATGCGCTGAGCGACGGACCAATTGCGCGGACAACGATCCGCTTTGGGTTGGTTCCCGTGATAACGAATCCGGCAATGGCAACGTCGTCACCGTTCCCTACCGATGCGCGCGTGGCAATGTTCAATGCTTTCCCCGGAACCGGAACGACGCCGCGCAAAACGCGATCGCCTTCCGCTGCGATCTGGTAGTGGCCAGCGGTTGTCGGATGAATGTCGTCCCAGAAAAGAAATTCATCCGGATCCGCCTGGATATCGCCCTGCGCGCTATCGTGAATGTTGGTGAATCCGTAGTCCGACGGTTCGGCCAGAATGCGAATCGTGTTCAGCCATGTATCGAGCCGATAAATGTGCACGGTGATTCCCTGAGCGGCGAGCGCGTTGATCGTCGCATTGAGACCGGAATTGAGGATCGTGCGGTAGTCGGCCGATGCGGCGTCGAGTGAAATGATTTTTGCGGTATGACCCGCGTAGTTTGGGATCGCGCCGAGCGGCGGCACATTCGGCACGAGAAAATTGCGCGCGCCAGCCGTAGCCAGTCGCCTGATGAGCGCGTTGATGCGATTCGAGGTGGCAATGACATTGGTGCCGCTACTATCGTCGAAGAGATCGTTGCCTCCGCCCCAGAGCAGATAAAGCGCGTTCGGATCGGGTGTCATCGACGCGAGATAGTCGTCGACCTGTTTGCCCATGTTATCGATCGTGATGGTGTAATCGCCGCCGAGAAATGGTTGGGGATTGTGAATGATCGTGCGCTCGCTGGTTCCATCGACCGAGGTCGCGCCACCAAAGGCATAGTTTGTTCCGCCATCGAGACTGTTCGTGGCAATGGGAAGATGGAAAAATGTGCGCGCGAGTTGTTCGTGCCACACGCCGGCGTAACGATCAGAGGCGGGGATTGTGTCAGAGCTGTTCGTGAAACGATGATCGCTGTAATCGAAGTCGCCGCTCGGATAGCTGAATGGAAACTCGTCGCTCACGCGGTGCGCGATATTGCCAGTATCCGACAAGCTGTCGCCGAAGACGACGAATTTGGTAAAGGCCGGCAGCGATTGCGCAAAACCAATCGCGGGAACAAGCAGCGCGATTGAAACCGCAATCGTGTAGATGATGAAGTGAAATGAATCGATTAATTTACGATGGCTCATTGGAATCCCCTTTTCTTACCCTGTTTGCGCGCAGTGGCGACCGCGCCGCGTAAAAATACTCTCAACTGAATCGGGACTGAGCCCGCCGGAGGTTGCCCGTTTTCGTCAACTCCTCAAGACTCGGCGATCTCGCAGTCACACAGTTCTCTTGATGTTGCGAAACCGAGAATGCCATCAGGGAGCGGCGACTTCCGAATTGCAGAATTTTTTTCTTCGCGGCGGAGCCGCATTGTTAGTCGGCGCCTTGGAAGTCGCCGCTCCTTGGCGGCTAAAGGCTTGAGCGGCGGTTTCCTTTGATGGCACAGGCCAAGTTACGGCGCCGCAATCGATTGCAGGAGTTTCTGATAATCGGGAACATCGCGAATGAGCGCATTCAACGTCTCAAGCCGGTCGTCGGCCGCCGCTTCAGGAAAACGAATGCGGCAAGGTTGCGCGCCGTTCCGGAAAACCATTTCGTCCCATTGAATCGATTCGATCGCGTCATTGAAGCGAGCGACGCAGCGTCCGCGAAAATAGGCGCGCGTCGATGAAGGCGGAGTAAAAATCGCGGCCTTGGTCTCATCTTCGGTCACGATGCGCCGCATCGAGCCCTGGTGCAGTAATTCGTAGTAGAGGCCCTCGTCGCGATTAAGATTGTGATATTCGAGATCGATCGCCTGCAGCCATGGATCGCTCCAGGCCAGTTTCTCCTCCTCCTGCAGCGAGTTGAGGAGAAACTTTTTCGCCACCCAATCGACGCGATCTCTCGTTAGGCCAACGTCGCGCTGTAAATCGTTGAGCACATTTTCCCACTCACGCAGAAGCCATTTCGTTTCCTCGTCCGGGTTCGCGAACGATTTTTGAGCCGCACTCAGATAAAGCCGTTGCACATCGATCGCGGAGATCTTGCGGCCATCAATCAGCTCGATGATCCAATCGTAATTCTGATCGCGGCTGATTGATTTCGTTGCGTCCACCGGCTGTGCGATCTCCAGCGCGGGTGCCTCGCCGCGTTCGATCAAATCGAGAACGAGCGCAGTCGTTCCAACCTTCAAAGCCGTCGCCCACTGACTCATGTTGGAGTCGCCGATGATTACGTGAAAGCGGCGGTAACGGGTGGAATCGGCGTGCGGCTCGTCGCGCGTGTTGACGAGCGGGCGCCGGTTCATCGTATCGATGCTCACGAGCACGCTGAAAAAGTCCGCGCGCTGCGAGATTTGATAAATGCCGGGCTGACTCGCAGTGCTGTCGGACTCCACGCCCATTTTGCCGGCGCCGGCAAAAATTTGTCGTGTGATGAGAAACGGCAGCACGCCGGCCACGATTCGGTCCCATTCCACATCGCGCCGCATCAAATAATTGTCGTGGCAACCGTAACTGTGGCCGACGAAGTCGGTGTTGTTTTTGTAAAGTCGCACTTCGTGTTCGGGCGGCAGTTTCAGATTTCGCCGCCGCGCGCATTCGGCCAGGATCCGCTCGCCCGCCTTATCCTGCGCGACCAGCTCACGCAGCGTGGTGCATTCCGGTGTGGAATACTCCGGATGCGCGTGATCGTTATAAAAGCGCGCGCCGTTCGACAGGACGAGGTCGGTTTTTATTTCCTCGAAACTGAGCGGCCGATTTTTATCGATCTCGTAGTAGGCGGACTCGTCGGTATCCTGGAGCAATTCCTTGGCGCGAAAACCGCGGGCGTCGCGATGCGGATCTTCCAGCTCATAATCCCACTTCATGTGGGCGCCGTGCTCGGTATAGCGCCTAACGAGTTCGATCGATTCCGCTACGACATCCACCGATTCAGCGCCATGAATCGTGATCCCATATTCCGTCTCGAGACCGAACACCCGTTGCATTCCCCTTCAAGATAACGCGCCTCGCCGTGTCGTCGAATTTCACAATGCATATTCGCGGGTGAATTGTGTGATCCCTTTGCTGGCAGCGCGGTTTCGCGGCATCTCGACGGAATTCGAGCGACCGAGCAAAAAATCAGCGCTGACTTCAAGCGCATCGGCGAGTCGTCGCAGGTTGTGGAACGAAGGCGCACGCCGTCCGGTTTCAAACTGCGAGATGGCGGACTGCTTCAGGCGCGTTTTGCGGGCAAGATCGATCTGACTGAGACGGCGAAATTTCCGGGCTGCGGAAAGGCGCTGTGAAAAAATCGACATGGCAGAAAGATGACGTAAACGCACGGCAATGTTGTGAGTGTAAGAGTAATTCGAAGGCAAAATATTCCCGCGCGTATCGAAGACGAAGATTTTTGACGGACCAAGCCTAGTCGAAATCCAGCTCGTAGACTTCGACTAACGCGATGCCGACGCCGTTATTCGCCCCCGTTACCACGGCGGTGTACGGCCCTGGCTCGAGGCGCATCACGACGGCAGATTCCTTTGCGTTGAGCGGAGGAAGCTGGGTGCCGCGGATTTCGGTTACGTTACTTGCACTCAGCCAGTTATCGTTTTGTCCGATCAACGTTTGGCCGCGGAACAATTTCAATGTTGGATCGGCAAGAACCGGCGACACGCCACTGCTGGCCAGCGTCGGTCCGAGTGCGCGGATGATAACCAGCTTTGGTCCGCCGCGGATGACAAATCCGCTGATCAATTGTCCTTGCCCGGTCGTCACGAAACCGCGCGTTGAAATATTGGCGAGATGATTGGCGGATGATTCCTGCGGCGCGCGGAACGTGAACGTAACGCCGTTGAGGGTGAAATCGCCGACCAGAATGTCATGATGGAAAAAGATGTGACCCGTCATTACCTGTCCGCTAACGAGTGTGAGTGAAAAGTTAGCGCGCACCTCGTGATCGTTTGGATCTTCGTGGTGATCTTCGAACTCATCTGCATCCTGGCCGTGATCATCTCCGACGTCGTGGCTCGGAGGATCGTCTGCGCCGTGAGACGCGTGCAAAATACTCACTAACCCAAAACCGCCGATGATTGTCGCGCCCTGTTTGCCGATGAAGAAAATGTGACCTTGTGAGTCAATCAGGAACTTAACGTCCATCATCCCACTGGTGCTGCGGGCAGTCGCGGTGAAGCGACCGCCGAGATCATCGCTGCTGCCGAAGAATCCAATTCGTGTCGCTGTCACATTCAACGCGTTCACCTTCGCCGTCACCAGAGGCTTGCTCACCGTGCCCGTGATGATGCGGTTGCCCTGTGTCGTTAGGGCGAATGTTCCATTGGCGGCGATTGCGCCGCCGCCGAAGTCGGCTTGTCGCACAGCCGTGTCGAAGACGTAAACCGAAAGGGCGAGATTGCCCTGCACGAAGAAGACGATCCGGCCGCCGGTGGCCAGGTTGCCCTCGTAGAATCCGCGTTTGCTCTCCTGCGCGCGGGCGGGAAAAGCAAGTGCAAGTAGTAGCGCTGCAAAAGGAAGCAGGCGAGAGAGTAATGTTTTCATAGGATTTAGTGTTGGATTGCCTAACGATAGTGACGGTTCAAAGATGAGCGAGCGGGCAATGGTAACAGGATTGTTACCTTGCCTAACGAATAGGCCTAACGAGCAATGTTCTGCGCCGACGCAACTACACGACTGGCAGGCGGAGCCGAAATTCGGTCCAGCCCGAATCGGAACGAACCAGGGCAAGTTCGCCGCCATGCGCCGTTGTCAGCTCACGCGCCAGACTTAGTCCGAGACCGTGACCCGACGTGCGCTGATCGCCGCGCGCGCGGTAGAAGCGTTCGAAAATGTGCGGCACGCGCGCGAGCGGAATGGGATCGCCATTGTTCGCGACCGTAACTTCAACCGCGCCGCCCACCGTCTTTGCGCGAATGCAAATCCTGCCGCCGGCAACGTTGTACTTCAACGCATTGTCCAGCAGGTTTTGCAGAACAATTGAAATGAAGGTGCGATCGGCTGCGATCGGGAGCGACGCGGGAATCTCTGCCTCGACGGCTAGATTCTGCGGCTCAGCAAGCGTGCGTGCGTCGTCCAGCAATCCATCAAGTAGCTCGCGCAAATCGAAGCGGCTCCGCTGCAATTCCAGACGTCCTGCGTCCGCGCGCGCGAGAAGCAGAAGATTTTCCGCGACCGAAGTCAGGTGATGTGTTTGATGAAGCAACGCATCGGCACGCGCCTGTTGTTTCGGCGGCGTTTCGGGATCGGTTAGGATTTCCTCAATCCCGGCTCGCAACACCGCAACCGGCGTTTTCAGTTGATGCGACGCGTCCGCGGAAAAACGCGCCGACTGTTCGAAGCTGCGCTGCAATCGCTCGAAGCTTTGATTGAGCACCGCGATCAATCCCGCGATTTCGTCATTGGTCGGTGGAACCGGCAACCGTTGATCGAGATTTTGCGCGCTGATCTTCGCCGCAACCTGCCGGATTTCTTCCACTGGTGCGACGGCGCGACTGGCGACCCATCGTCCCCCGAGGAAAACAACGATCAACACCGTCGGAATCGCGGCGCACATTCCATAAAGAATGTCCCACCCGATTTGATTGACCTGCCGCAGGTCGGCTCCGACAAACAGAGTCAGCCCGCCTTCATGAAAGGTGCCCATGCGCAGACTGCGATCGCCGACTTTGTGCGTGTGAAATTTTTCGATCCCATCATCGCCCAGCGGCTGCAAAAGATTCGGTGAACGATAAAGCACTTCGTGGTCGGGGCCGTGAATCTCGATGTAGCGATTGCGCAGGGCGAGGGGAACGAACTTCTCCTGAAACGCCTGTCGATTTTTCTCCCAACCGCCTTCGAAGTTTGCGATGTCGCGAAACAGCTCCTGCGCATCGGAAGCGAGCCGCTGATCGAATGTCGCCAGTTCCTTGTAGCGCATGACGGACCAGGTCGTAGTGGCGCCAGCAATCGTCGCAGCAATACCCAACATTGCTGCGTAAAACGCCACTTTCCATCGCAATGGCCAGCGTCGCATCATGGCTCGCGAATGGTGTAACCGGCGTGACGGACGGTGTGGATGAGCGGAGGCGTCGCAATTTTCTTGCGCAGACGACCGATGAAAACTTCCACCAGCTTCGTGTCGTATTCGTGTTCACGCTCCCATACCCGTTCGCACAACTCAGTGCGCGTGAAGACACGACCCGGCTCGCGCATCAGAACTTTGAGCAAAGTCAGCTCACGCGCCGAAAGTTCGATGCGCCGTTTCCCGCGATGTAATTCGTTCCCACCCAGATTGAGCGTTAAATCGCCGACGCGCAGGATCAGCTCCGGTTTCTCGGCGTAACGACGACCAAGCGCTTCAATTCGCGCGACCAACTCCTGCATGGCGAACGGTTTCGGCAGGTAATCGTCAGCGCCTAGCCGGAGTCCGGTCACGCGATCGCTCAATTCACCGCGAGCGGTGAGCATAATCACGCGCGCTGTGACCCCGTTGGTGCGCATATGTCGCAGGACCTCGAACCCATCGATATCCGGCAGGCCGACATCGAGAACGATGAGATCGAACGAGTTTTTTTCCGCTTCGGACAACGCGCTCTGGCCGTCGTGAATCAAGGTCGGGTCATGGCCCGCAACTGTCAGCGCGGAACCGACATGCCGTGCCAGACGCACTTCATCATCAACAACGAGAACGCGCATGATGTTAACAACACACCTCCTCGGGTTATTATCCTACGGTCGTGGCTTTGTCTCGCTTCGATATCCTGGTGTTTGTAGCGGCGGTCTGCTTGTCGCGCCGAAGCGAGTCGCGAAGGCGGATGACGTCGCACTTTTTTTGACCGACTAACGTTTGATAAAAAATAGTGCGGCGGTCGCAGACCGCCGCTACAGAAGAGTGAATATGTCCGTTCACGTTCTCGACACGAAAATGCTGCGGCGCGCGGGAATTATTTCCGCGACTGCCCTTGAAACGAGTGATGGGCTCGCCCTTTTCGATGTCGGGCCGGAATCGACTTTCGAGAATGTTTCTTCCGCGCTCAGCGAAATCGGTTTTGCGGCCGCGGACGTGCGCCATGCATTTCTGAGCCACATCCATTTCGATCATGCCGGCGCGGCGTGGCGCTTTGCCGAGCTTGGTGCGACGATTTATGTGCATCCGCGCGGCGCGCCGCATCTTCTTTCGCCGGAACGGCTCGTTGAATCTGCGCGCCGCATTTTTGGTGACGACATGGAAAAGCTCTGGGGCCGCATCGCGCCGGTGCCCGAAGATCGTCTTCACGTTTTAAACGACGGGGAGGTCGTTCGCATCGGACCGTTGGAAGTGCGCGCGATCGCCACTCCGGGCCATGCGAGTCACCATCATGTTTATTATTGGGACGACAACTTGTTCGGTGGTGACGTTGCGGGGGTACGGTTAGGCAAAGGACCACCGATTCCGCCGTTCGTCCCACCCGAGCTGGATGTTGAAGCGTGGCTCGATTCCATCAATAAAATGCGCAGCTTGAATGCGGCGAAACTTTATTTGCCGCACTTCGGATTGATGTGCGATTCGTTAGGCGCGCACTTCGATGCTCTGGAAGAACGCGTTCGCCGATGGTCGGAATGGTTCCGTGATCGCATTCGCGCGGATGAGAGCGAGCAACAGCTCATCCCGGCATTTGCTGCGTATGAAATGGCGGACCTTCGCGCTGGCGGCGCGACCGAAGAGCAACTCCCCGATTACGAAGCGGCCGATCCCAGTTTCATGGCGGTCGGGGCCGCGATGCGCTACTGGCGCAAGCGCGACCAGTCGGAAGTCCGTCAGGTGTAGCTCCGCGCTGCTCCTATATATATAGAGTACGGTCCTCGCCCTAATTCATCGAGCGCACGTCATTCGAGTCGAGTAGCGCTTAAACGAGAGGCGCGAGTGGCCTGACGAGGCTCTCTTTGAAGCGATCCCAGCGCGGTCGCCGCAGAAATTCGTTTTCCTCAATCCGGCGCGAGTCCCGCCCAAAGTCGTTAGCCAGCACGCGCTCCAGATCGGCTGCTGTCGCTGGGTCGCGCACAAATGCATTCAGCTCGAAGTTCAGTCGCATCGAGCGCACGTCGAGATTGGCCGAGCCGATCATGAACCATTCATCATCGACCAGCGCTACTTTCGCATGATTGATCCCGAATTCGTACTCGAAAATTTTCACACCATAACGCAACAGCTCTTCGTAATATGAACGCCCTATGTTCACCAGGTAGGGATGATCGGATTTGCCGGCGACGAGCATGCGCACATCAACGCCACGCCGCGCCGCCAGTTGCAGCGCAGTCAGGAGCGGCTCGTTAGGCCCAAAGTATCCCGCCGTCAGCCAGATGCGCCGTTGCGCGCTGTTCAGCATCGATACGATCGACATTTGGATCGGATCGTCCACACCATCCGGGCCGTCGGTCATCGGTTGCACAAGCAACGTCTGCGCGCATTCCGGCGGCGGATAATATTCGGGCGCGAGCAGTTTCTCCTGCGTGGCAAAAAACCAGTCGTCGGCGAAAACCATTTGGAATTTGCGCGTGGCGCCGCCGGTTATTTCGATTTGCAGATCGCGCCATGGCCCGACCTTCGGATCTTCGCCTGCATACTCGCGTCCCATGTTCATCCCGCCGATGAAGCAGGTGCGACAATCGATGATCTGAAGCTTGCGATGATTCCGTAGGGTAAATGTCCAGCGATTGCGCAATGGATGGGCGGTGCGAAACCAGGCGAACTTTCCGCCTGCTTTCGTTAGGCCGTCAAAATGCGAGCGTCGCACCCCAAACGAGCCGATCGGATCGACCAGTAACCGCACTTCCACTCCGCGTCGCGCCGCGGCGATGAGCCGGGCGAGCATTTCGTTGCCGCGCGTGTCGGCTTGCCAGATGTAAAACTCAACGTGCACATGATGCCGCGCCTCATCGATTCGCCGGGCGAGCGCGGCATAAAATTCCGCCCCATCCACCAACAGATGCGTATGATCGGCGCACGAGATTGCGTACTCGTTGATCTTTGAAAGCAGCGCGACGTTTTGCTGCTCGCGTTCCGATAAGTGTTCGACTGCTGCCAGCGTATCGCTGCTCACGCGCCGTTCCTCGCGCCCGCCCGAAGCGTCCATCTCCCGTGTGGCTCGCAGTTTTTGCCTAACGAGTCGATCCGTTCCGAAAACGAGATAGAAAATCGGCCCGATGTAGGGGAAAAGGATGACCGCCCATATCCAGGCCAGCGTCGAAGCGGGTGGTTTATTCCGCAGAAGGATGTGCGGAATCGTCGTCCACGTTAACAGGTAACCAATCCAGACGATCGACCAATGCATCGCGCGCCAGCATTGCGCATCGCTATCGCGACAACCAGCCCATAACGAGAGCGGTCATCCCGAGCGAAGCGAGGGACCTCACGTTCTCAGAATGACAAACGCACAAGGACACAAAGGTTGCCAAGCTGAAAGACAGAACAGTCCCCCAAATTTTTCCTTTGTAACCTTTGTGCCCTTTGTGCGAGGCCGATCCAGACAGCGAACAACTAGTGACGCGACCAGTGGTCGTTCACGTGTTGGTAAGATGCGCCGACGGAAATCTGCGTCTTATCGTTTCCGATTTCGCTGAAGATGTATCCCTGCTCGAGCTCACGGCTCACTCTGCCGTCGAGCGAGTGACCGTACAACACTCCAACTTCACCATGGACCTCGAAATTTTTGCGAACCTGCAAAACTTTGTCGTCTGAAATTGCGCTGGTCCTCTCCACGGTTCGCACCGTTTTCGCATCATTCGCGCTGACTGGCGGCAGAAAGTCGATCATCGGATCGATGGAGGTGTAAGCAGTCGTCAAAGAAAGCGAATCTCCGTCTAGAAGCGTGAGCGTCGGGTAACCGTAGCGAATGCCGCTAAGCGTATTCAAATTGAGCCCGCGATTTGTTGTCGCGTGCGGGCCTGATGGATTCAGCGTAAGATCGACCTGCGCCGACGCGGAAAGTGAACATCCCAGAAAACCCGCCACTGCCAGCAGTGCCCATCTGTTCATGACAGAATGCACAACCGAATCGCGGTCAGCGCCAGCGAAATCTTGATTTCCGGGCCGCTGAGGCTAATTGCGAGCGCCGTCAGATCTTGTTGCGCAGTGGCCGGATGCCGTTCGTTAATTTGCGCAGTCCAAGCTCAAGTCGCGTCTTCACGGTGCCGAGCGGCGTGCCAGTCATCGCGGCAATTTCGCGATGGCTCAATCCTTCGAAGAACGAAAGCTCGAGCGCTTCGCGTTGATAGGCAGGGAGATTCTTCATCTGTCGCTCGAGGAATCGTCGCATGTCGGCGCGGGAAATATCCTGCTCGATTCGATTGTGTTTCCACGCCGCCGGTTGCTGCTCGACATGTTCCTCAAAGCGATCTTTCGCACGGCAGTAAGCCTGGCGTCGGCGCAGCCGGTCAATCGCGCGGCGCCGCGCCAGTGTTACCACCCACCCCAAAGGTTTGCCCGCGTGTGGCGAATAATTCGACGCCTCGCGCCAGATTTGCAGAAAAATTTCCTGCAGCACATCGTCCGCTTCCGCTTCCTCATGCACGACGTGCGTGATGACAGCTTTCAAAGTTTTGCCGTAGCGCCCGTAAAGTTCCTCCAGCGCGCTTTGTTTTCGGCGTGTGATCGCTTTCATCAGCGCTTCATCCGAAGCGGCCGAAAGCCCGTCGGTCTCGATAAGTGGACGAATCATGATTTTGTCTCCATTTCAAAAATCCCCTGGTTCATTGCTGTCCTTTTCCGATTTCTGTTTTGCTTTGCTCAATTATCGGAATGCAGGTTTGACCTACAATTGGAGCGAGGGTGTGTCGGTTTGTAGGTCGAATTCCTAACGGAGGCTGATGATTACTTTCACAAGTTGATGCCGTCCGGTGTGATGAAACGCTGCGATTAGTATTTTGATGGGCCGCGAAAGCGAAGAAGACGCGCAGGAGAATCACGACAAAATTTTGCCGGATGAAATCGATGAAGTGCTCGTGTTCGGGAATCCGGCGACGCGGCGAAAATTTCTCAAGCAAGTGGCGGGAACGAGCGCCGCAATTTCTCTCGGACCAAAACTAATGGGCCTTTCAACCGCTATGGCAGCTGAACCGGTCAAGAAAACGTCGGCACCAAACGTTGTCGATGTTCGTTTGAAAATTAACGGCAAGGACTACGCGTTGAAACTTGATTCGCGCACGACGTTGCTCGATGCGCTGCGCGAGCATCTGCATCTCACCGGTTCGAAGAAAGGTTGCGATCATGGACAGTGCGGCGCGTGCACTGTTCTGGTGAACGGCCGGCGGGTTAATTCCTGCCTCAGCCTCGCGCTTGTGCATGAGGGCGACGAGATCACGACGATCGAAGGGTTGGCGCAAGGCGAGGAACTTCATCCCGTGCAAGCGGCCTTCATCGAGCACGACGGATTTCAATGCGGCTACTGCACGCCCGGACAAATTTGTTCCGCTGTCGCTTTGCTCAAGGAAGGCCACGCCACAAGCGACGCGGAAATTCGCGAATGGATGAGCGGCAATCTTTGCCGATGCGGCGCGTATCCAAACATTCTCGACGCGATCAAGGACGCGAAAGGGAAAGCGACCCCATGAATTTATCATTATCCTTTAACGTCACCGTTTTTCGAGGCGCGGATCACCTCTCCCTTCTCAAGGGAGAGGGTAGGGTGAGGGTTTGGGATGTGTTCGTTGTGCCCCCTCACCTCAATCCTCTCCCCCGCGGGGGGAGAGGCGGAAGAACTGTCGCGCCGGTTCCTGTTCATCGGAGATTTCTATGAATCCGTTTACGTACTCACGCGCGAGCGATGCGCAGCAGGCCGTCGCGGAAATTTCCAAGAGTCCGCAGGCAAAATTTCTCGGCGGCGGCACGAACCTGATCGACCTGATGAAGATGGGCGTCGAAACGCCGCCGCAGTTGATCGACATCAATCGCATTCAACTTGCGCAGGTCGATGAACTGCCAAACAAGGGCGTCCGCATCGGCGCGCTCGCGCGCAATTCCGACGTGGCGGAGCATCCGCTGATCAAGCTGCGTTATCCGGTCTTGAGCGAAGCGTTTCTTGCCGGAGCCAGCCCGCAATTGCGCAACATGGCGACAGTGGGCGGAAATCTCATGCAGCGAACGCGCTGTTATTATTTTTACGACCCGGCGTTTCCGGCATGCAACAAACGTAAACCGGGAAGCGGATGTGGCGCGCTCGAAGGATTCAACCGCATTCACGCGATTCTGGGACAGAGCGAGCAGTGCATCGCGACAAATCCGAGCGACATGTCGGTCGCGCTCGCGGCGCTCGACGCGATCGTGCGCGTCCGTGGTCCGAAAGGTGAACGCGAAATTCCGCTGGTCGATTTTCATCGCTTGCCGGGAAATACGCCTGATCGCGACACAAACCTCGGCCCGGACGAACTGATCACGGCAGTCGATCTGCCACCATCGAAGTTCGCGGTGCGTTCGCATTATTTAAAAGTGCGAGATCGTGCCAGCTACGCATTTGCGCTGGTGAGCGCGGCGGTCGCCCTCGATCTCGGCGCGGATGAAACGATCGCGACGGCGCGCATTGCGTTGGGCGGCGTGGCGCACAAACCATGGCGCGCGACGATTGCCGAGAAAAAATTAACCGGTGCGAAAGCGAGCGAAAAATTATTTCGCGACGCAGCCGAAGCGGAACTGGCAGCGGCCAAAGGTTACAAACATAATTCGTTTAAGATCGAGCTGGCAAAACGCACGATCGTGCGCGCGCTCGTGACGACAGCATCAATGGGCTGAGCTTATGGCGAATACCGACATCATGGGCCCGGCGAGAAATCGTGTTGATGGACGATTGAAAGTTACCGGCGGCGCGAAGTATTCGGTCGAATTCGAAGTGCCGCGATGCGCGGCGGCGTGGCCGGTCGTGAGCAACGTGGCCAAAGCAACAATTACATCAATCGATGCAAAGGCTGCGGAATCCGCGCCGGGAGTTCTCAAAGTTCTGACGCATCTGAACGTACCGAAACCGAAGGAGACGAAGCAGGGCAAGGAACGAAATCAGGGTCACGGTATTCGCAACGAAGAACGAAATCCGTTAAGCGATAATAAAGTTTACTACGCCGGCCAATATGTTGCGCTTGTTGTTGCGCAAACGATCGAGGAGGCGCGATATGCGGCTTCGTTAGTGCGCGTGAATTATGCGCCCCAAAAGCCGTTGCTCTCGATGGACGAAGCGGAACACGCCGCGCAGAAGCCGAAGGAAAATCACGGGGACGACGTGCAGTTGCACAAAGGCGATGTGGAAGCGGCGCTGCGCAATTCCGATTTAATCAAAATCGAAGAGACATATCTGACGCCGACCGAAACGCATAATCCAATCGAGATGTCTGGAACGATTGCGGCCTGGGATGGCGAGGAGAAACTCACGGTTTGGGATGCGACGCAGTTCGTGAAAGGTGTGCAAAGCATTCTCGCGCGCACCTGGGGATTGGAAGTGGACAATGTGCGCGTGATTTGTCCGTTCGTCGGTGGCGCGTTTGGATGCAAAGGCGCGGTCTGGCCGCACGTGTTGCTGGCAACGATGGCAGCGAAGGCCGCAGGTGTGCCGGTGAAATTTCATGTGCCACGCAAAGAGATGTTCACCGGCGCAGGACATCGCACGCCGACGAGTCAGAAAATTTCTCTCGCCGCGACGCGCGACGGAAAACTTCAGGCGATACAACACGTCAGCCACACGCTCAGTTCCGAAGTGGGCAAATATGTCGAATCGTGCGGCGCGCGTTCGACCGGGGTGATGTATGCGAGTCCCGCGATTCGCGTCGAAGAAATTGTTTATCCAGTCAACGTCGCGACGCCGACTTTCATGCGTGCGCCCGGCGAATGTCCCGGCACCTACGCGCTCGAGTGCGCGATGGATGAACTGGCTTACGCCTTGAAGATGGATCCCGTGCAATTGCGCCTAACGAATCATGCGGATAACCATCCGATCAAAAACGTTCCCTTTAGCGCGAAACATTTGAAGGAAGCGTATCAGCTCGGCGCAGAAAAATTTGGCTGGGCCAAGCGTAACCCGCAGCCGCGTTCGATGCGTGATGACGATTTGCTAGTCGGGTGGGGGATGGCGACCGCGACTTATCCGGCGCACAAAATGAATGCGGCGGCAAAGGTGCAACTGCGGGCCGATGGCAGCGCCACGGTGCAATGCGCAACGCACGATCTCGGCACCGGCGCCTACACCGCGTTCACGCAAATTTCTTCCGAACAGCTCGGTATTCCGTTTGAGAAAGTGACGTTTGAGCTCGGCAAATCGGATTTTCCATTTGGGCCGGTTGCGGGAGGTTCGAATTCGACCGGGACAGTCGGCACTGCGATTCATGAAGTCGCGCAGTTGATGCACAATGCGCTCGCGCAAATGGCGGTGAAAGATGCGAAGTCGCCACTCTACAATTTGCGGCCGGATGACATCGCAATGGTTGGCGCTGGCCGAATTGGTCTGAAAAATGACAGCAACAAATTCGACAACTATGTCGATATTTTGCGACGTGCCGGAAAAAATTTGATCGAGGTTCAGAGCGAATTGAAAGAGCCGGAAGAGAACGAAAAGATGCATTTTCAATCATGGGGTGCGCACTTCTGCGAAGTGAAAATTGATCCGGTGATTCCGCGCGTGCAGGTGACGCGTTGGGTCAGCGTGATGAATTGCGGCCGTATCGTCACGGCAAAGCCGGCGCGCAGCCAGATTCTCGGTGGCGCGATCATGGGCATCGGCATGGCGCTTACGGAGGAGACCGCCTACGATCCGCAGACTGGATTGCCGGCAACGGCGAACCTTGCCGATTATCACGTGCCGGTGAACGCCGATGCCCCGCCGATCGAAGTTTATTTTGTCGGCGAACCGGACTTCGCTTTCAATCCGATCGGCGCGCGTGGCATGGGCGAGATTGGAATAACAGGCGCGGCGGCCGCGGTGGCGAACGCGGTTTATCATGCAACGGGAAAACGCGTGCGCGATTTGCCGATTACGCCGGATAAGTTGATCTAGAATGAACGGTCATCCCGAGCGAACGCGAGGGACCTCACGAACCATCAACACGCGATGTCGATTCGTGAGATCCTTCGCATTCGCTCAGGATGACAAGGGCGGGATGAACGCGTGAAAGAACTTTCCGAAATCATTCGTGTTTTCGAGCAAAGTCCGGAGCAAACGTTTGCGCTTGCCACACTCGTTAGGGTGCGGGGCTCGAGTTATCGGCGCGCGGGAGCGCGCATGCTCGTTAGGCAGGATGGATATGCGGTCGGATCGCTCAGCGGCGGATGTTTAGAGGAAGAAGTGGCGCTGCTGGCGCGCACCGTGATCGAAACCGGCAAACCGAAGGTGGTTTCGTTCGACATGCGGCGACGCTTTGGCTGCAACGGCGAAATCGACGTCTTCATCGAACGCGCCGATAGCGATTTTCTGCGCAATCTCGGCCAGCATTTTCGTGACCGCCAAAGCTGTCTCGCGGTGACAAATTTTCAATGCGCCGAAGAGAAACTCGGCTCGCGCATCGTTGATATCGGTCAAGCATTGCCCTTGCGAAAGTTTTCATCAACGCATCGATCCGCCGATTCAATTGATCGTCATCGGTGGCGGACACGATGCATTTCCGTTTCGTCCTTTGTGCGAACTGCTGGGCTGGCAGTTTGTCGAAGCAGCGAGCATTGATGATGCGCCGGAAAATTTCGATGCGTGGACAGCCGCGATCGTAAAGACGCACCATTACGGGCGCGATTTCGCGGCGCTGCAAAAACTTGTCCCGCTCGGCCTGCGCTATCTCGGATTGATCGGACCGCGCCGCCGGCGCGATCAGCTTCTCGCCGACCTTGTCGATATCACCGGTCCGATTGACGCGGAACTTTTCGCTCCCGCCGGTCTTGATCTCGGCGCTGAAACGCCGGAGGAAATCGCGCTTGCGGTCGTGGCGGAAATTCAAAGTGTGTTTGCCGCCGCCTCCGCCGAATCGTTGCGCAACCGCAAAGACGCCGATTCACCCGATCAATTACGAATTGCCGAAAAGCATGCGCGCGGTTCGTTAGGCATGCAAAACATCGGCGCGATCATTCTCGCGGCGGGAAGTTCATCGCGTCTCGGAACACCAAAACAGCTTTTGCAATTTCGCGGCCAGACTTTGTTGCGGCGGATGGTTGATGCGGCGACAGCGGCGCAATGTTTGCCCGTCACGGTCGTCATCGGTGCGGAACGAAACCGAGTCGCGCAGGAATTGACTGAGACGAAGGAATTGCTCGTCGAAAACAAAACGTGGGAACGCGGAATTGGAAATTCAATCCGCGCAGGATTGCGCGCGACCCTCACGGCCTATCCTCAAACCAAAGCGATCGTGCTCTTAACCTGCGATCAGCCGTTGGTCGACGCGAAAATCATCGGCGCGCTGAAAACGCGATATGGCGAGACCGCGAAGCCGATTGTCGCCTCGGCGTATTCCAATACGCTTGGTGTTCCAGCGCTATTTGCGCGCAATTACTTCGATGAGTTGTTCGTGCTCGATGACAGCGCTGGAGCAAAGCAGGTAATCCTGAGACACAAAAATGATGTGGCGGAGTTTCCATTTCCGGAGGGGGCGATCGACGTCGATACGCCCGAAGACTACGAAAAACTGATGCGGTAGGGCGCGACGGCTCGTCGCGCCAACAAACATAACTCGTTAGGCGTCGATCTAAAATTGGCGCGACAGGGCCGTCGCGCCCTACCGTCAGCGGCCGCCACCGAAAAATTTGCGGAACGATTGCAACAACTTGTTCGGAAGCGCGGCCGCTTTTTGTCCGGTCTCCTGAAGTTTCTGCACGAGTTGCATCTGGCCGCCGCCGTGATCCTGGCAGGGAACGGTCGGAACCTTGTCAGCCGGCAATGTGATTTCATACGCCGTGCCGGCTGCCTGACATCCGGACGTCGCCAGTTGATTTGAATAGGCGCAAACCATGGCGCGCGCGAGCGGCATGGTCGGTTTCAGTTCCTCGGCTGGATAACGTTCCGCGGCCTTGTTCATCACCTGCGTCCAGACCGGAAGCGCGAGCGCCGCACCATACCCGTGCGGAATGATCGTTGTCGGTTTGTCGAAGCCGACCCATACGCCGCAGGTCAGCGCGCTGGTATAACCAATGAACCATGCGTCCTTGTAATCGTTGGTCGTTCCCGTTTTCCCCGCCGCCGGAAGTTTGAAGCCTAACGAGCGAGAACTCGCCGCCGTTCCGTGCGTCAAGACTTCCTCCATCAGTTGCGAAGTCATCCAGCATGCGCTCGGGTCGAGCGTCGGCAGCGCGACGTGCGCGGCGCGATAAATCGGAACGTGATCCGGATCGTCAATGCGCTCGATGATGTAAGCCTGTTTGCGTACCCCGGCGTTTGGAAAAACGGTGTAGGCAGCGGTGAGATCTTTCAGGTCGGTTTCGAACGAGCCGATATAAATCGCCGGGACGTGCGGAATGTTTTGGCCAAGCCCGAGCGTGAACGCCAGTTTTTGCACGTCGTCCAGGTGAGCGAACTGACCCACGCGCACACTCATCGTGTTGCGTGAATGAATCAGTCCGTAGGAAGCGGGCCGGATCCCGTTATACTTTTCGTCGGAATTTGCCGGTGACCAATTTCCCGCTCCGGCAATTTCTCCCGGCTGGATCGGATCATCACTGATTGTCGCGCCGGGAAGAATTCCGTGCATGAACGCGAGCGTGTAAACAAATGGTTTAAATGCGGAACCGACCTGTCGATTCGCCGGTGCGAGCGCGCGATTGAATTTGCTCTGCGCATAATCGCGGCCGCCGACGAGCGCGCGAATTCCGCCGCTCGCATTATCGATCGCGACGAGCGCGCCTTCGAGATACGGCATCGCGGCGTCGGGAATGTCATCCGTATCGTGGTAATCCGCCTTTTTCGGGTGGTGGAAATTGGATTGCTTTTCGATTTTCGCGAGCTGCGTTTCCAGCGCAATCTGGGCTGCGTTTTGCACGCTGCTATCGAGCGTGGTGTAAATATAAAGACCACCGTTATCAATTTGATCCGGTGTCAGCAACAGGTTCAGATCGCGCTGCACTGCGTCCATCGCGTAATTTTCTTGAATCTGTGCGAGACGTTTCGGGTGCGAAGTCACTTTGGTATGCTTCGCCTGCTCAGCCTGCGCGGCGGAAATCTTGTGCAGCTCAAGCATGCGATCGATCACCGTGTCGCGCTGCACGGCTGCGCCCTCCGGATTTTTCAGCGGCGAAAATCGATTCGGACTGCGAATGAGCCCGGCCAAAAGCGCCGCTTCCGAAAGATTCAGTTTCGACGCATCTTTTCCGAAGTAGGCCTGCGACGCTGTTTGAATTCCGTAGCAACCGGACCCGAAGTAAATCCGGTTCATGTAAAGTTCGAGAATCTGTTGCTTGGAATAATCGCGCTCGATGCGGAACGCGACCATCGCCTCGAGCAATTTGCGGCTGAGGGTGCGGCCGCCCAACGGAAGACTGTTACGCGCGAGTTGTTGCGTGATGCTGCTCGCGCCTTCCTTGGCCGATCGCGTCAAGATATCGCGATAGAGCGCGCGCAACACGCCGCGCCAATCGACGCCACTATGCTCGAAGAACCGCGCATCTTCGCGCACGAGCAGCGCATTGACGAACAGCGGCGACACTTCGTCATAGGAAACTTTGAGCCGATTCGCGCCGGCGAGACGGCTGTAAATTTTGCCGTCGACATCGAAGACGGTGTTGCGCTCCGGCATTTCCCCGATCTTTTTCATGTCGAAGCTTTGCGCCCACGCGCCGAAGAAGAACAGAACGCCGAATCCAACCGCGAGCGGGATGAGTAGCAGCAGCAGTTTCCAGTTCAGGAAACGACGCCGCTTTTTGTTGGAACGGCTACCCTTCGCGGAAGGTGGATAACGCGCGAAGATTTTCATCGTTAATGGGTCTGACAATCTAAGCGCGAATTTCCTACAGAGAAAAGTGGCGCGATGAAAGGTGGATCGGCCGCTCCGCGGGCGATGTTAGATAATGCGGCTTCGCCGCCACAATACCATCGAGCAGGGAACTGCTCGGTCCATCTGTGCGAAAAGTTGCGGATTAGAGACGCAGCTTGACTGCGGCTTCGTGCTGTTCCGGCGGGCAGGGCGCGTTTGTTGGCACCGATGTCTGCGCATCGTTCGCTGCGACCAGTTTGTTTTCTACGAGATAATTTTCCACTTCCTCGCCGCTGATATCGGCCAGCATCTTGCCGTTGATTTCCACGCAGGGCGAAAGCGGCTGGCCGCTCTTTGTTTCCATTTCCCAGCGAAACGCGGGGTTCTGGATGATGTCCTTCTCCGTGTATTTGAGATTGTATTTGGCGAGCACGGCGCGAACACCGTTGCTCCAGCCGCACGTCGTTTTCAGGTAGGCAGTAATTTCAGGCGTATCCATTGCGCGCGGAGCCTAACACGTGCGCGACAAGATTTCATCCAGCTTGTTGCCCGCCGTTTACATTTGCTCGAATCCGTAACCGCGTGCTTTCAGCATCGCCATCACTCCGTCGGGCCCGCCGATGTGACCCGCGCCCACCACAACAAAGCAGGTGTCGCGACCATTCAGATAGCGCTCGATTTTTGGAATCCAGTTGCGATTACGATCCACAATCAGGCGTTGGTAAAAAGAAGGAAGGTCGTGGTAGCTCTCGCGCATCTCACGCGCCAGGGCTTCCGCGTTTCCGGCGCGCCATTGCTCCAGAACCGATTTGCTTTTGTCGGTTCCCGGAGTGGCCTGGGCAAATGAAGCAAGCAGCGCAAGCTCTGCCTGTTGATCGGTCATGCCGGTAATGATCTCCAAATGTTCGCGCGAAGATTCCAAGCCCTCAATCGGTTTGCGGTTTGCGCGCGCGCGCTGGGCGAGATAAACCTCCACGCCTAACGAGTTCGTGCCACTGGCCATGAGTCCCATTAGCAGAGCCCACGGCTTTGCTCTGCTCCATTGCGCTTCCGGCGTATTACTGGTCGCGGCAAACAGGCGGCGCAAATAATCGTAAACTCGCGGATCAAGATGGTTCTTGAGGCTGTCGTTCTTCGGATATTCGCTGGACTTGAGCAGCTTCTTCAATTGTCCCGGTGTCAGTCCCTTCGAGTCATCTTCGAAAATGATGCGAGACGATAGATCGAAGGCGCGATTGTAGGCAGCGGGCAATGGATAATCGGTCGACTTCAAACCATGCACCGAGCCGCCGAGATAAAGAATGTGGCCGTTTGGTCCGCTGACTTTCCAGACACACGCCGCGCGCGCTTCGACTTGGGCTGCGAAAAAGGAGACACTTAGGACGCAAACAAAAGCGAAATGTTTGGAGCAACCGGGCGAACATTCGTTTTTCGCTCTAACTGTTCTCTGCAACAGGGACGATGTCGTGCGATATTTGAAGTGAAAATTTATCGCCATCCTACAACCCAACCGCATGAGAGTTTGCTCCCTTTGCCGCGGATTCCTTGCTGCCCTTCTCATCGTTCTCATTCCTTGTGCATCAGCGCAGGATGCATCGATCGATGAGCTTCTGAAGAAACTTCCATCGCCGGAAGAGCTCGCCAAACCCGCGGTCGACAAGGCGCTGCAACAACCAGACCCGGCGTTGAAGGATCCGCTCGCTCGCGAAGTCTTGCTTGCTTTACAGGCAGCAAAATTTTCCGCGTGCTGCCGACCTTTCGCACCAACTGCTCGTGCGCTACCCGAAGGCTGCTGGCGCCCTTTGCATGAATGCGACGACCGCGACCGCTGTTGGACAAATCGGCGAAGCTTCTTTTTCGCTGCGGAAAGCAATTAGTCTGCGGCCTGATCTTGCCGTCGCCTATTTCATGCTCGGGAATTTGGAAATAAAGCAACAACATTACGACGTTGCTCTGCCGCACTTGCAAAAAGCAGCGGAGCTCGAACCGAAAAATCCGATCGCGTTGGTCTTTCTCAGTCAGTGCTACGCAAAACTTGGCCGCGGCAATGAAGGAATCGAATATGCGAAGCGCGCCACCGTCGCCGCGCCGGGTTTTGTGGAAGGCTGGTTTCAGCTTGCCCGCGCCGAGAATTCGCTTGGACAGACAAACGAAGCGCTCGCTGCTTTGACGCGCGCGGCCGCGATTTCTCCCGACAACGCCTATCTTCTGACGACGATTGGTTATTCTTATATCAACGCCAATCTAATCCCACAGGCCGTTCCACTTCTGCAACATGCCGCGCAAATGGCGCCTAACGACTTCCTGGTCCATTCCCAGCTCGGTTACTGCCTGGTCACAACTGGCCATGTCGATGCCGGCATCTCGCAACTGAAGAGAGGCGCGAGTTTGAATTCACATTACGGACCGTGTGGAGCACCTTGGGCTCGCCTACCAGAAACAGGGAAGACATCACGACGCGGTGAAGGCGTTCGAACGTGCGACTGAGATCATGCCCACCTATCGCCTTTGCTGGCAACACCTGGCGGACGAGTATCGGGCCACTGGACAAACTGCCAATGCGGCTCGCGCTGCAGCTCGGGCGCAATCGTTGCCGGCAAAGGGAACTTCGACGGCGAAAACAAAGACCTAGCGCGCCTAACGAGCGCAGAGCAGACGTGGTGCACCGCCGCGGCGCGCATTTTCTTCATTCTCATTTCCGTTTTACATAAACGGATAACATTGTGCTGGCCGGATGAGACCTTCCTCACTTTGCTGCGGTTTGCTTGTCGCGCTTCTCATCGTTCTCATTCCTTGTGCATCAGCGCAGGATGCATCGATCGATGAGCTTCTGAAGAAACTTCCTTCGCCGGAAGAGCTGGCCAAACCTGCGGTCGACAAGGCGCTGCAACAGCCAGACCCGGCGTTGAAGGATCCGCTCGCTCGCGAAGTCTTGCTTGCTTTACAGGCGCAAAATTTTCCGCGCGCGGCGGACCTGTCGCACCAACTGCTCGTTCGCTACCCGAAGGCTGCCGGCGCCCTTTGCATGAACGCGACAACAGCAACCGCTGTTGGACAAATCGGCGAAGCTTCTTTTTCGCTGCGGAAAGCCATCAGTCTGCGCCCCGATCTTGCCGTCGCCTATTTCATGCTCGGGAATTTGGAAATAAGGCAACAACATTACGACGTTGCTCTGCCGCACTTTCAAAAAGCAGCCGAGCTGGAACCGAAAAATCCGATCGCATTCGTCTTTCTCAGTCAGTGCTACGCAAAACTTGGCCGCGGCAATGAAGGCATCGATTATGCGAAGCGCGCTACCGTCGCCGCTCCCGGATTTTGTGGAAGGCTGGTTTCAACTCGCGCGCGTCGAGAAGGCCGTGGGCCACAATGACGAAACGCTTTCGGCGCTCAAGCACGCCGCTGAAATTGCGCCGGACAATGTGCCATTGCTTGTCATGGTTGGCTCCGCCTGCATTCAGCAGAATCGAATTGACGAGGCGATTCCGCTTTTGCAGCACGCCGCGGAGATTTCGCCTAACGAGGCTGTTTTGCAGTCCCAGCTCGGCCTGGCTTATCAAAAGCAGGGTAAACACGCGGATGCCGCCAAAGCATTTGAGCGCGCAACGCAATTGAACTCTTCCTGCCGCGTATGTTGGGAATCTCTCGCCGTAGAATATCGCGCCCTCCATCAAACCGCCGAAGCCAAACGCGCCGACGAGCGCGCGAAGGTTTTGCGCGCAACTTCAACCGCGAACAAGAGAAACTAGGCGAATGTTTGTATAGGATGCGTCGTGTTCCAATCCAATTGAAGCTGACTCGCGTCGCTGTTGGTTTCGTGATGCTCTGTGGAGGGATATCATGTGGGCGGAGCAGTGACTCTGGGATAGTAGGCTCTTCGAAAAACATTAACGGAGTTACTGCGCGATTCACTATCAAGATGACGTGGACAAAAAGAATAAAATTCGTGGCCATTTACCGTAATGAGAGTTCGCGAACCGTCTTTTTCTCTGTCGTGCCCCCGAGCTACGATGCGCGATTTTGGCTAGGTAGCAGCGAGGAGACCGGCTGTGTTATGGTTACACAGGCGCCAATAATTGATCTTGTGCTGAAGCCCGGACAGGAGCGTCGCATCCCAGACGAACTGACACCCGGTAATTGCTTCAAACCGGGGACATATGAGGTACGATTCTACTACAACCTAGGGTTGCTTCCCGCTGATTTAAGAGAACGTTACGTTCGTCAATATGGAACCATGCGCGTGCCGTGGTCGGACCAACCCTACCAGCTCGTTATGAGGTAAGTCTAGGGTGCAAAGAGAAGAAACGGAAAAAAGGAGTCGGTGCTCAATATCGTCAACTCTTGGCTGGACGCTTAGCCCTCATAGAGAATCGACCTGCCCGGGCCATTCCGCGTTGAGTATGCGGGCGCGCATTATCACGTCATGAGCCGGGGTGATCGGCGCGAAGATATATTTGTCGATGTGATCGACCGAAAGAAGTTCCTCGAGGGATGGGCTCGTATCTTGACCTTTTGTTAGTTAGGCGCCTTTAAGCCAGCTATCTCGATCCAGTCGTCGTTGTCGCGATCCTGGGTCGTTGGCGTTATCGGCGCGACCGGCGGTCACGCCCAACCAGTTAAGAGTCTCGCTTTGGCTTCAAGAGCGGGAACAAAATCACGTCGCGAATCGATTCCGCGCCGGTGAGAAGCATTGTCAGGCGATCGACGCCCAGGCCAAAACCGCCGGCGGGTGGCATGCCGTGTTCGAGCGCGAGCAGAAAATCTTCGTCGATCTTTTGTGTTTCTTCGCCGGCTTGTTCAAGCAGGCGCTGACGTTGCGTCACCGGATCGTTGAGTTCGGAGTAACCGGGCGAAATTTCCTGGCCATTGATGATGAGCTCGTAAACGTCGACTAACGAGTTGTCGTCGGGGTTTTGTTTTGCGAGCGGGACAAGCTCTTTCGGACAATGGGTAACGAAGAGGGGATCGAATGTTTTTTCTTCCAGCAATTTTTCGAAGACCTGTTGCGTCACTTCGTAGTCCGCCATGCGCGGATTGATCTCGACATTTAACTCGCGCGCGCGAGAACGTCGTTCTTCGTCGGAATAATCGAACCATTTCGGATCGATCTCGCGGATAAGATCGCGGTAACGTGCGCGTCGCCAAGGCCGGGCGAGGTTAATGGTGCGCGTAATGTTTCCCTCATGATCGCGATGTTCGATTTGGAGGGGCACGCGCTGTCGTGCCCCATTTGTGGGCGCCGACGGCGCGGCGCCCTCCACAACTGTGGCAAGATGGCAGATTAATTCTTCTACAAGGTTCGCGATTTTTTCGAAATCAGCATAAGCCCAGTAGGCTTCGAGCATAGTGAACTCGGGATTGTGTTTTCGCGAGATGCCTTCATTTCGGAAGTTGCGGTTTAATTCGAAGACCTTGTTGAAACCGCCGACGAGCAAGCGCTTGAGATAAAGTTCCGGGGCGATGCGCAGGTAAAGATCGAGCCCGAGCGCCTTGTGATGGGTACGGAACGGTTCCGCGGCGGCGCCGCCCGCGACGGCCTGCAACATCGGCGTCTCGACTTCGAGAAATCCGCGCTCCTCCATGAAACGCCGGATCTCGCGCACGATCGCGATTCGTTTCTCGAAAATGTTTCGCGACTGCTCGTTAGTCAGCAGATCGAGATACCGCTGCCGGTAACGCGCTTCGACATCCTGCAAGCCGTGCCATTTTTCCGGCAATGGCCGCAGCGATTTCCCGAGCACGGTGAGCGAGTGAACCTTGAGTGTCGGCTCGCCAGTTTTGGTCAAAAAGCACTCGCCCTCGATTCCGATGAAATCGCCGATGTCGAGCAGGTCGAAAACTTCCATCGTTTCGGCGCCGACTTCCTTCGCATGAATGTAAACCTGGATGCGTCCGGTCGAGTCGCGCAGATCGACGAAATGACTTTTGCCCATGTTGCGATGCGCAGTGATGCGTCCGGCCACGCGCAACGCTTCGCCTTCCTTAAACTTTTCACGCACCTGCGCGATCGTGCCGCTGGTCTCGAAGGCAGCGCCGAAGGGTGAGACGCCCCGCGCGCGCAGCTTTTCCAGTTTCGCGCGACGCTGCGCGATGAGATCGTTTTCGTCGTCCATTGCAAAAAGGCGACTGTAAACAGAAAGTATCGATTTAACAGAAGGAAGCGCAGCGCTCCGACCGCAACTTTAAGTTTGCATCGTTAGCCTGACGGCGAAATAGTTCGGCTCTTTGCGCGGAAGCTGCTGCGCAAAAAACGGAGGCAGACACGAGGCGAGACTTTTTCCAATGACGGCAAAATTACCTGAGACAACATCGAAAACCGGCGGGCCGCTGGTGAGGCAGTTCTCAATTTTCCTAACGAACAAGGTCGGCGCGATGCTCGACATCGTTAAACTGTTGAATACGAATCACACGCACGTCGTGGCGTTGAGCATCGCCGAGAATACCGATTCGGCGATCGCGCGCATCATGGTGAGCGATCCGGATCGCGTCCTGGAGCTGTTCCGCGAAAACAACATTCCGTTTGGGCTTTGCGAGATGATCGTGGTGGAGATGCGCGAAGTAGCGACGCAATTGTCGAAGTTACTCGCGGGTTTGCTCATGGCCGAAGTGAATGTGCATTTCACTTATCCGTTGCTGACGCGGCCGCGCGGCTATGCGGCCATTGCTTTGCATGTGGACGATACGGAGTGCGCTTCGTCCGTTTTGCTCGGTGAAGGATTCAAGTTGCTCAGCCAAAACGATATCTCGCGCTGAAGCGTGACGGCGGCGGGTGGTTCGGTGAACCGCCCCTACCTGCGATATGGGACGTGAACACAATTAACCAGCAAGGGGCGATTGACCTCAATCGCCCGGCCGGGCAGTCCGGCGAACCGTCCTGGCTTGGGTTGACAGCATAGGAAGGATGTTTAGAGAGAAATCCGACATCGCATGAATGGTTTCCCTTTCGCCTCGACGTTGCGCGCCGATAAAACGCTGGCCGCAGCGCTCGGTTTCGTCGCGCTCTTCGGTTTGGCCGAATTGGGAGCGGTCGCATTTTATTATGCGGCCCGGACTCATGCCGCTTATAAGGTCTCGCAGCCATCGGCTCCCGTTTCTTCTGCGCCGCTGCCCGCATCGGAATCGGCTGCTGGTCCCGCGGAAAATTCGAGCGCGTCAACGAACGCCGTTGCGCCGAATGCGCCGCCACCTCCGATGACACAGGCCGATCGGTTGCTGCGCCAGGCGCGCAATCTTCGTGAACGCGGCGATACGACAACTGCGCTCGCCCGTTTGCAGGAAGCGGTCCAGGCCGATCCAAAAAACGCGAACGCTCTTGCTGAGATGGCGATGATTTACGAATCGATTCAGCTTTACGATCGTTCGAACGAAACCTGGCGACGTGTGCAGGAGCTTGGTCCATCAGCTGGCCCTCTTTACGAGCTGGCCGATATGAAATTAAAAATCGGTGTGGTTGCGCCTGCGAGCACATCGGCGAGTCCGCCCGTGGTGCCGTCTGGTGCGGATGGAATTCCCGAAGGCTCGACTTTCGGCATCACCGAAGTCACTCCGACGCAAACGAACGATCCGGACGCGGATATGCATTTGATGTTGCGCGTGGCGGTGAAGAAGCGACCGGACGCGATGATCGATTACACGAAGGTGAAAATTCAGGTCTTCTTTTATGATACGGCCGATAACAATCAGCGCGTGGTTTTGACCGACGCGGAGGTGAGCTACGAATGGCTCACGCCGAATCATAACTGGCAGGATTCCAATCCTGAGATTCTTGCTGTGACTTATTTGCGCCCGAAGAAGGACGCGCTCACTTCCGATGCGGCATTGACCGCCGCTGCTTCCGAAGTGAAACCGCCGATACCCGGAAAGAGAAGCCGGCAAAGCAAGCCGCCGCAAACAAACGAATCGCTCGAGACCGGGCCCCGCAAGTATCTCGGATACATTGTGCGTGTTTATTATAAGGACCAATTGCAGGCGGTCCGCGCCGAGCCTAACCGGTTGCTGAATCTTTTCCCGCCGCCATTCACCGCGCCGACGCAGTAATGCAATTGCTTCTCGTGCACAGCGATGCCGAGCTGGGCGGGCAATTGGTGCAGATGGTGAAAGATTATACGGCGCATGAATGCGATCTCGCCGCGACAAACAGTGCCGCGACGAAATGGGCGCAACGTCACAAGGAATGCGACTTTTTGCTGACGCAGCTGCAGGCGAAAGGAATCGACGGATTCGCGATTGGCGGGAATTTCAGTGAGCTGTTCCCGAAAATACAAACCGCCTTTTTCCCTGCTTATCCCGCCGCCGAGCAACGCCTCGAGGTAAGCGGCACCAAAGTGTTTCCAGAACCGATCGATGGCGAAAAAGTGTTGCGCGCGATCGAGCGCGCAGATGAGTCGATTGCGCGCGGGCGCGATTTTTTTCACGCGCTCGATTTGCTCCAGATGTGTTGCCTGAGTCGAAAGAGCGGCGCGATTCAAATGGTGTTCGGAGAAAAAATTGGGATCGTTTACCTGCGCGAGGGCGCGATCGTGCAGGCCGAAACGGCGCGAGCGAACGGAAAAAATGCCTTGTACGAAATCGCGATCTGGAACGCAGTTGAATTCGCCTACGACGGTTCGGTCACCATCCCGGAACGCTCGATCACGCGGCCGTGGCATGAGCTATTGATCGAAGCGATCGTGCGCGACAAGCAACGCAAAGTGGCCGCGCGAGATTGAACGCTGCCTGCCGCGATCTTTTCTAACGGCGCGGAAAGCTTTCATGTTCCGGCAATTCAATTAATTTACGCGCGATGAAAAAGCCCGCGCTGTTGCTGTTGTGCTCAATTTTTCTGGCGGGCTCGCTGCATGCTCAGATTCAGGTGGAACTGAAATTGAGAAGGCTGCAATACATCGCTTACGAACCGGTCTTCGCCACGCTCGCTATCACCAATCAAGCCGGACGTGATATCGAATTGCGCGACGATCGCGGGCAGCACTGGTTTGGCTTTGAGGTCACGGGCAAAGAAGGCCAGCCGATTCCGCCGATGACGGCGGCAGCGGAGGAGGAACCGCCGTTGCGAATTGAATCAGGCAAAACGGTCGTGCGCAAAGTTAACCTGACGCCGCTGTATGGCGTGCATGATCCGAGCACCTATCACGTGCGCGCCAACGTCTTTTTCACCGACCTGAACAAATTCTTCTACTCACCAGCCCGCGCCTTCCAGGTGATCAATGCGCGTCCGATCTGGCAGACGACAGTTGGTGTGCCGGAAGGAAACGCCGACGCCGGTAGTCCGCGGACGTATTCTTTGCTCAGCAATCGATTTGCGGATCACACCTCGCTTTATGTGCGCGTGGAAAATAAGGACAGCTGGTCTTGTTTATGCCACTTACTCGTTAGGCCGCGTCCTTGCCTACGACGAGCCGCAGAAAGAAATCGACCGCGCCAATCAGCTGCACATTTTGCATTGCTCGGCCCCGCGCACCTGGGCCTATTCGCACATCGGTCTCGATGGACAGTTGCTCAAGCAATCGACATTCATGGAGACAAAAACGCGGCCGCATCTGCGACGCACATCGAGTGGCGAGATTGCCGTCAGTGGCGGCGCGCTCGATGTCCCGGCGACGCAGGCCGCGCGCAGTGCCGCGCCGAAACTTTCCACCCGCCCGCCGGATGAAGCCAGGGAGGAGCACGAGTGATTGCGCGCGTGATCGCGCGGCGCGCCGCGATTTCCGCAGCCATTTGTCTCGCCCTCGCCACTTCGCTGAGCGCGCGAACGCGTTCGTCGCGCCGTCAAAGTTCCGAAGGTACTAACGCAGCCATCATCGTCATCGACGCCGGCCATGGCGGCTTTGATCGGGGTGGCATTCCCCGGCAGCGCGTGCCGGAGAAAGATATGGCGCTCGATGTGGCGGTGCGGCTCAAGCGGAAAGTGCAAAACGCCGGATACAAAGTAGTGATGACCCGGGACACCGACGTATTCGTCCCGCTGCCGTCGCGTGTTGCGATCGCGAATTCGTATCGCAACGCGATTTTCATTTGTATTCATTTCAATTCCGCGACGCGCAGCGGCGCGAACGGCATCGAGACGTATTATTATCGTCGCGACAGCGCCAAGCTCGCATCTGACATACACAAGAACGTCATCGCGGGCGCGCCTTCGGAAAATCGCGGGATTCGGCGGCGCGGCTATTACGTTTTGCGCAAGACCGCGATTCCCGGAGTTCTGGTCGAGTGTGGTTTTCTTACGAATCCAATGGAAGCGCGATTAGCGCTGACGGCTGATTATCGCGACAAACTGGCGGAGGAAATTTTGCGCGGCATCCAGGGTAAAGCACCTCTGCGCGTGCGCGAACCGGCTTCGCAAAATTATCCGGCCGCGACGGAAATGGAACAGCAGCCGTTTAACGCTTACATGGGAGCGGGAACCGATTTTGTGCGCGTGCCGGCCGAGCGGAGCACGCGAAGATCTTCGCACCACAAGTCGAAGAAAAAGAAATCGAGCAGAACAAAAAAGAAGAGTACAAAGAAATCGGAGAATTGATTTGGACTCACCCGTTTTGACTGTCGCGCAAATGCGCGCGGCGGAAAATGCCGCGTTCAAGCGCGGCATAACGGCGGAAGCATTGATGGAGCAGGCGGGCATGGGTATCGCACGCGCCGTCTCGCGATTTTTTCCAACTCCAGGCCGATGCGTTGTGTTCGCGGGCAAGGGCAACAATGCAGGCGATGCGCTTGTCGCCGCAGAACATCTATCGCGTGCCGGTTGGCAAATCGAAACGCGGCTTTCGTTTGCAGAAAAGGATTGCGGAGAATTGATGTTGAAGAAGCTGCACAGTCTTCGGAGGGACGCGCTTCCGCGCGTCCACGGACGTGCGGAAGCACGTCCCTCCGGACTCATTGTCCTCGATGGTTTGCTTGGTCTTGGCGCAACACCGCCTTTGCGCGAACCGTTGCGCGCAGCGTGTCGTGAAATGAATCGCCTGCGCCGCGATGCGCATGCATTTGTTTTTGCGGTCGATGTTCCGACCGGACTCGACAGCGATTCCGGCAAAGCGGATCGCGACTGCGTCGTCGCAGATTTTACCGTTACGATTAGTTTCGCGAAGCAAGGGCTGATCGCGGACAACGCGACAAACTTCGTTGGACGCATCGAAGTCGTTCCTCTCGCGGAACTGGTGTCGCCGCAAAAAACGGCAACCGCTCTCATGGCGTCGTCCGCGGCGCTTCGTTCGCTCCTGCCGCGTCGTTCCTACGACGCTTACAAGAATCAGTTTGGCCGAATCGGAGTTGTCGCCGGCTCGAAAGGATTTACCGGCGCTGCCATCATGTGCTCGTTAGGTGCGCTCCGCGGCGGAGCCGGGCTGGTGGAAGTTTTTGTGCCGGAAGAAATCTACGAAGTCGTAGCGGCGGCCGCGCCCGCGGAAGCGATGGTGAAACCAGTTCGTTCCTATCGCGAGTTGCCTAACGAATCGATCGACGTGTGGGCGGTTGGTCCCGGTCTTGGGCGCGAACACGCCGAGGAAATTGTCGCTCTCATCCAATCCGCGCGGCAACCGATGGTGGTCGATGCGGATGCGCTCAATGTTCTTTCCGGCAAAGCGGCGGTGCTGAAACGTTGCAAAGGGCCGCGCTTGCTCACGCCGCATCCCGGCGAAATAAAACGAATCTTCGCTGCCAAAAAGCAAACCCGCGCGCAGATCGCGAAAGGCTTTTGCGCGAAATATCCGGTGACGCTTCTCTTCAAGGGCAGCCGCACAATCGTCGCGGAACGTCGTCATCCGCTCAGCTACAACACGACCGGCAATCCCGGAATGGCAACCGGCGGAATGGGCGACGTGCTTACCGGAGTTTGCGCTGCTCTCATCGCGCAAAAATTGTCGTGCTACGATGCCGCGCGCCTCGGCGCATGGCTGTGCGGACGGGCCGCGGAGATCTCGATTTTCAACCGAGGCTCAAGCCAAGAGTCACTGTTGCCGCGTGATGTTCTTCATCATCTTGGGGCTGCGTTCAACGATCTGCGCGCGGAAAATCCCTAACGAGCAAGACATCATCGGTGTTGTCATCCTGAGCGAAGCGAAGGACCTCGCGATCATCAGATGTGTTTTGCGAGGTCCCTCGGTCGCCGCGGCGACCTCGGGATGACACGCCTTTAGTGCGCTTGTAATATCCCGATAATCCATGCCGCCTATTTCCGACTCGACAGAAGCTCCATTCGCGCCGCCACCCGAATCCACCACCAACAGGATCAAGCGAATGCTTGCGCCCCTTGGCGTAGCCGGCGTCTTGATCGTGAAATTTCTCGCCAAAATAAAATTCCTCCTCCCGATTTTGCTCAAGACCGGCGGCTCGATGCTCATCACGGTCTGGTTTTATGCGATGGTCTGGGGTTGGAAGTTCGCCGTCGGTTTCGTCATTTTGATTTTCCTGCACGAGTGCGGACATCTCATCGTCGCGAAAAAATTCGGGCTCAATGTCAGCGCGCCGATGTTCATTCCATTCCTGGGCGCGTTCATTCTTTTGCGTGAAGCGCCGCGCAACGCCTGGATGGAAGCGTGTGTGGGAATCGGCGGGCCGATGTTCGGCTCAATCGCCGCGTTGCTCTGTCATCTGGCGGGGATTCGCCTTGGCGTGCCCTTGTTCATTGCGCTCGCCTACATGGGATATTTTTTGAACCTGTTCAATCTCGCTCCGGTCGGGATGCTCGATGGCGGCCGCATCGTGACCGCACTGTCCCCGTGGCTTTGGTTGCCCGGCCTCGCTCTTCTCGCGTGGCTCGGTGTCACGCATCCGAATTTTGTTATCTGGCTCGTTCTCTTCATGTCGTTGCCGCGCATCTTCTCGCTTTTCCGCAAACGCACCGAGGAAGAGCAGCGCTATTTTGAAGTGCCGGCCGTGCAACGCTGGGTCATGGGCGTCATGTATTTCGGGCTCATCGCCGCGCTCGTTGTTTTAATGTACATCGCGCAGATGCAACTCCAGGGCCTCCCGCATCCGCGCCATCAGTCGCGCGAGCAGATTGTGTAGGTAGGGCGCGACGGCTCTGTCGCGCCAACGAAATGACCTGTGCGAACGTTCTCCCTTCGCGTCGCAATTAAATTAGCGCGACGGACCGTCGGGCCCTACCGAATCAGTTTCTTGAATCGCGGATCGTTCCGGATCGAATCCCATTCCCAGCGATTGCGCAGATCGTTCAGCGTAATGCTGTAATCGGCGCTATCGACCGCGCCAGGCGTCTTCAACAAACGCTCGAGCAACGGAATGGCGAGATCGTTTTTGCCGACTCGCGCGTAGATGAGTGCGAGATAAGAACTCATGATCGCGCCGTCGAACGCGTCTTTCGATTCCGGCTTTAACTCGACTGCGCGTTGTCCTTCGCGGATCGCATCGTCCGCGCGGCCCATGAACGCATAGACCAAACCGAGATTGGCATGACGATCGGCGCTATCCGGCGCTTCCTTCACTTCGCTCTCGAGAATAACGCGCGCGGGCTCGAATAATTTCTGTGCGCCAGCAACATCTTTTTGCGCGAGTGCGATGCATCCTTCCATGAACCCTCTTGGCGTCATCCCGGAGTTCATATAGGAAAATTTACTCAGCGGCGAAGCGGCGATCACCCTCTGCGCGCTTGCATAATCGCGTTCCAGCATCGCCACTTCCCATCGCACCGATGTGATCGCGCCGTCCGGATCGGTCCCAGCCGGCACTTCGTTCACGAACGACTTCAACAGCGCGGTTTCGCCTTTCCACCAAAAATCGATGTAGCCGCTCTGGATTTTCGCGGTGATCGAAGCCGGCGCCATCGCGCGAAATCGCGCTGCAGCCTGCGATGCTGCCGGCCAGCGACGCAGCGCTGTGTTCGTGAAGATCACGTTACGCACAATGTTTGGATTTTGCGGATCGAGTTGCTGCGCGCGCTCGTAAGCGTCGAGCGATTCCTGCCAATGGCCCTGCCTCCGTTTGATCGCAGCAATCAGTGCGCTGACTTCGCCGCTGTTCGGCGAGAGAACGAGCGCGGTGTCGAGTTGCTGCAAGGCGCGCTCGTAATCGCCGTCGATCCAATAATTGAATTGCCCGAGCGCGTAATGCGCTTCAGCCAGACTCGGCTGTAAGTCCAAAGCCGTGTCTGCTTCCGTGCGCGCTTTCGTTTTCCAATTTTCGGTCGGCTCGTAGTAATGAAAAATTTCCGCGCAGGTTGACGCGAGTCGCGCGTGGGCGAGCGCAAATTTCGGATCGAGCGCGATCGCCTGCCGGTAAAGTTCCTCGGCCGTCTTGTAATCTTCCAGGAGCGTGTCGGGATTGTGCGCAATCTGTGTCGCTCGCAGATAAAAAACGTACGCGTCCGCGTTCGCGGTTGGTTTCGTTCCGACGCGCACTTTTTCTTCCGGACTAAGCACGGCGTGCAAAGCAGTAGCGATTTCGGCCGCGAGCTCGCCCTGCAAGCCTAACGTGTCTTCCATTGTGCGCTCGTAGCGATTGGCCCAGATGTGTCGATCGTGCACGGCATCGATTAACTGCACGGTGATGACAACGAGATTGCCGGCGCGCCGGACGCTCCCCTCCAAAATGTTTGCCACGCCGAGCGTCTGGCCAATCTCGCGCAAATTTCGTAACGCCTTCGCTCCGCGATAACTTTCCACGGACGTGCGGCTGATCACACGCAGGTCGCGAATCTTCGCCAGACTCGTTAGGATGTCGTCCTGGATTCCATCCGCGAAAAAAGCGTTCTCTTTGTCGTCGCTAAAATTCTCCAACGGCAGAACGGCGATACTTTTCGGCGGCGCGACGAATTGCGTCGTCGTCTGTTGTGTGCGCGGCGTTAGAAAGAAATAGGCAACGGCAGCGGCAATACCGGCCACGGCCAGTGCGGCCGCGACAATAATGGAAAGTTTCGACAAAGGTTGTCGCGCAACGCTCGCCTTAGCACTCGTTAGTCCCTGCAACTTTGTCGGCGTCGCCGGGTTGCCGGCACTTTGTGTGCAAAGATTCGTCACGCGAATCTTGACGCCATGTTTGACCTCGCACTCACCGAGCTCGCGCAGATTGTCCCGCCAATGACTGTATTGCGCGAGGTCCTCGGCGATCCGCTGCGAAACAAGAATGTGCCCGGCATCGCCGCAATCCATCACGCGCTGCGCGATATTGATTCCAGCACCGGCGACATTGGAGCGATCGTTTACATCCGTCACTCTGCTGATCGGCCCGCTGTGAATTCCCATCCGCAGTTGAATGTGCGGATGACTTTTGAGCGCATCACCAATCTCGAGCGCGCATTTCACCGGCGCTTCCGGATTCGTGAAAAACGCCAGCACCATTCCGTCTCCCGTCGGCAGACAGATCAATTTGCCGCTCGCATCCGCACTCCGGAATTGTTCCGTATTGCGCACCACCTGGTTCAGCTCATCGAGCAGATCGCGCTGCTCGTTAATGAGCAATTTGGAATAACCGACCACGTCGATAAAAAGGACGTGGGCGATTTCCAGTTCTAAATTAGCTGGTGCTTCCGGCGCGGCCATGGGCGCGTCAACTCACGGTGACTTTCTACCGTCCTTCGGACTGAACACTTTCGCAACGAGCGCCTGGAAGGCCGGCTCGCCGCGCAACGGATTCAAGAGCGGATCGGTCTTGATGAAGGCGATGTCGTAACCGTTGTGATCCTCGTAAGCTCGTTCGAGCAAACGAATCGCTTCCTGTTTTTCTCCGAGACCCATTTCGACAACCGCGAAGCTGTAAAACGAAACGTACCGCTCTTTCGCGATCTCGTGTAAGCGCGCCAGGATTTTTTGCGCTTCATCTTTGCGCCCCAGGTTCCCATACAAACGCCCGAGCAAAGCCAGCGGCAGCGGATCGTCGTTCAATGCGGTCGCTTTTTTGTATTCGGCGATCGCTTCATCGGTGCGGCCTTTCAATTCCAACGCCTGGCCGAGATTCCAATGTGCGTAATAAAAATCAGGATCCATCCGGAGCGTTTTTTGCAATTGCGGAATCGCTTCGTCGTAATGACCGGCCGTGCACAAAACGGTACCGACATCGGCGTTGATAATCACCGAAAGCGGATCGAGCTGCCATGCGCGTTTGATCTGGCGAATCGCTTCATCAAAGCGCCCCATCGCGTTTAGCATCTCGGCATACCACTGATGCGCGGTGGCGTAATTCGGATTCAGTACGATCGCGCGCCGGAATTCCTGCTCAGCCCTGGTGAAATCAAAATCGTAGGCGCAAACGGCCTGTGCCAGCGAGGCATGCGCTTCGCCTAACGAGTCGTCAAGATCAAGCGCCTTGAGCGCGGCCGCTTTTGCCCGTGGCAAACTCTCCGTCGGACTCGCTGCGGCATAACCGGAAAGCAAAACATACGTGTCGGCCAAGCCGGCATAGGCGAGCGCGAAATCGGGATCTTGGTCGATCGCTTGTTGAAAATAGGTGAGCGCGGCGTCGAAGTCTTTCGCCGTGCGCTTATTCCAAAAAAATCTTCCCTTCAGATACAGCTGATAAGCTTCGCTGTTCTTCGTCGGATGCGCCGCGATCGCCCGCGCTTCTGATCCCGTCAACTCCGCGCGCAATTTATCGGCCACGCTCCGCGCAATTTCGCTTTCGACCGCAAAAATATCCGTCAGATCGCGATCGAAACTGTCCGCCCAAACATGCGCGTCTGTCGCCGCTTTGATCAGCTGCACATTCACCCGCACCTGATGGCCCTGCTTTTGCACGCTCCCTTCGAGGATGTGCGCGACGCCGAGCTGCTTCGCGATTTGCGGCAAATCTTCCGGCGCACTCTTGAAACGTTGCGTCGACGTGCGCGAGATCACTTTGAGATCGGCGATCTTCGCGAGGCGCGTCAAAATTTCATCCTGCACGCCTTCGGCAAAGTAAGCGTTGTCCGGATCGCGGCTGAGATTATCGAACGGCAAAACCGCGATCGATTTTTCCGAAGCCCGCCTTTCCATGAGCTGAAAAGCGAGCAGAGCCAGCGCCACCACCGCCACGCTTGCGATCAAGGCCACAAATTTGCGTTTGCTCCATTGCGGCAATCGCTCGTTAGGCGAAATTTCTTCCGTCCTCTTCATTCCTTCCGGCGTCATCTCGAAAGCCCAGGCGATGAAAAGAGCGACCACGAAACCGGCGGCCATGATGAGGAGGAACACTTTCATCACCCATGCCGGCGCTTCAAAAGCCGGGAACAGAATGGAAGCCGCTTGAATCAAGAGCCATGCGATCACCGCGTAAGCGACGGCGACTTTGTAAACATTGCGCCGCTTCAGCTCCGCGAAGAAGTTGCGCCCGCTCATTTACTCGTTTGCGGCGCGAGTGAAGCTACAATTTTTTCGAAACGCGCATCGCCGCGCAGCGTATCCCAGAATGGCTGGAGCTTGAGAAATCCGTAGCTCAAGTAATTCGGCACGCGTTGCACCGCCGCGATCTGCTCGATCGCGAGATCGCGCTCGCCTGTCCACGCGTAGATTTGTGCGAGGTTCACCGCCAGCGCCACGCCATCGATTGCGTCTTTCGAAATCGGTAACAACTCGCACGCGCGCCGGCCTTCACGCAATGCTTCTTCCTTCCGCCCGAGCCCGGCGTCGATCATGCCTGACAAACTGATGGCAGCGGCAAACTCTGGCTGGTTCTCCACGATCTTCGCCACTTCCGCACGCGCGTTTGCAAACGCACTCTGCGCTTTGGCTTCGTCGCCCCCATATTTCTCTGCCACGCCTTCCCAGTAGGCGCGCGGATATTTCACGCCATTGATCGCGAGACCATCACGCGGATAATTCGTTAGGGCGCGCGCCATCGCCTCCGGTGTCCGTTCGCACAGGGCGTAACGCGGATCGTCCACGTCGGAAGCAACCGCCGGATTTTCCGCGATCAACTCCGCCAGCGTTGTCTGGAAAGGTTTGATGTCGGCCTTCCATTCCAGCTCGGCTTCGGCGCGATAGATTCGCGTCGGCGCATCTCCCGGTGTCACCGTCAACGCGCGCGAGTACATCTGGATTTGATCCGCATAACGACGCTGCGCCTCGTAGATCAGGGCCATTTGTTGCAGCAGGAAAAAATTTCGCGGATCAAGCTCCAGCGCGCGTTCGAGATTTCGCGTCGCTTCTTCCCACCGACCCTGCCGCCGCTGGATGTATCCGGTATATTCGAAAACTTCCGAGTTGTTAGGCAAGGTTTGTTTCGCGATCGCCAGTTCGGTTTCGGCGCGAATGTAATCGCGAAAGCCGTGATAATAATAATCCGCCAATGCGAGGTGCGCTTCGCCCGCATTCGGATCCAGCCGCAACGCACTCTGCACCGCGGCGTTTGCCATCTCGAGCCGGGACGGCGTGTGATCGTGTCCCTGCCAGTAGATCAATCCGTGCACGCGCGAGAGCCGGCACCACGCCAGCAGAAATTTCGCATCGCGTGCCACCGCATTCTCGAGCAACTGCGCCGCCTGCGGCAACTTCTCCGCCGCGCGCAACTGATCGGAAGTATCGGCGTAAAGCGCCTGCGCGCGCAGATAGGATTCGTAGGCGACCAAATCCGTCGTTGGCGGTTTCTCGATCGCCGTTTTTTCACTGGCCGACAGTTGCGCGTGCAATTGCTGCGCGATCGTCTCCGCGATCTCACTTTGAATCGCGAAAACATCCGCCAGATCGCGATCGTAAGAGTTGGCCCAAACGTGCGCGTCCGTGCGCGCGTCGATCAACTGCGCGTTTACCCGCACCTTGCCGGCCGCCCGCTGCACACTGCCCTCGAGAATGTGCGTTACCCCGAGCTGCTGCGCGATCTCACGGAGGTTCCGAGCGACACCGCTCTTATATTGCGTCGTGCTCGTGCGACTGATCACCTTCAGGTCCGCGATCTTCGCCAGGTCGGTTAAAATTTCATCCTGCACCCCGTCCGCGAAATACGCGTTCGATTTTTCTTCACTGAGATTTTCGAATGGCAACACCGCGATGCTTTTCGCAGCCGGTCGCTGTCGCGCTGTCTGCTTTTCGATGGCGAACGAGATCGAACACGAGCAGCGCCACCGCCAGCAGCAGCAAGGCGACAATGATAAAGTTGAACTTGCGGCCGGCCGTTCTGGCGCGCGTCTCGTTAGGCGACAAATGCTCTGTCCGCTTCACGCCCGTGGGCGTCAGCTCGTAGGCCCAGGCAAAAATTAGTGCCAGCGGAAAGCCAAGCACGACCAGCACGATAAATGCCTTCATCACCCAGCCCGGCGCTTCGAATGTCGGAAACAAAATCGAGCCTACCTGAATGAGCAGCCAGCTAATGACGGCATACGCCGCCGCCACCTTGTAGACATTGCGCCGCTTCAATTCGGCGAAAAAATTATTCGTGCTCAAAACCTCTTCTCCAGCCCTGAGTTTTATCCATGCCTGATAGCTTGGAAAGTGCCGACCAGACGGAACAAAAATCAGGAAACCAGGAAGCCAGGAAACCAGAACGACAGGAAGTAGCGGCAGGGCGCGATCGCCGAGCGTCCGCCTAGACGCCGTTCCTATCGCAAAATACATTTATCACCGAGCGACGACTTAAAATGTACAACGGGCTTCCAAGCCACAGAAGTATCAAAGCCGTGCCTAAGATCCATCCCTGCCACTCTGCCGAATCAAAAGTGGCAAGCTGGGCGCGTGCGGACGGAGAGGTCATAGCGCAAAACAAGATGAAAATGTTGAAACTGGCTAATAGCATGGCCGCGGGGCGCGACCACCGCGATAAATTCCACAATGCAATTCCTACAGATATGAAAGCGACTACTAACACCAGCAGGAATGCCGCAACCAACAAGTGGAGGATTCTATAGTGTACCGCGAAAAGACCGAAGCGAAAGACAGAGGCAACTCCCAGGAGCAAACTGATCATGGCAAACGAGATTGCAACAAAGGAAACTGATTTTGGTCGACACGTTGTAGATGCGGTGATCATGGCAGAAACATATCGCCTAACGAAAAACCTTTCCTCCTGTAAGATGTAATCCAACTACTCTAGCAAAGGGGATGTGGTCAGCGGCCGCGTCTCGCCGCCGTGATCTCTCTTCACTCGTCACTCATTTTTGTTAGGCAACCCGGGCGGCGCTAGCGCCGACAACTCGTTGAGCTTCTCTTCAGAGATGATGCCGTGAGCGCGCCAGACAATATATTGACGGCGATCGAGAACAAACACGTGTGGCTCTTCCGCCGATGTGGAATCGGCACAGCGCTGCCAGCCTTGCGAGTCTGTAGTGACTACCCAGAAGTGATCGTGCATGCTTTCCGGCAGCCCGCGGCGGAGCGCCGAGATCACGAAAGAGCGGAAAAGCCCAGGAACCTCTTCGAGCACGGCCACCTGATAGATCGTCGCGGCGAGTTTGCTCTGCTGCATGAGCAGCCGCCGCGTCCACTCCGAAGCCTGTAATGACGCCGACTTGGAAAAGGTAACGACGAAGATTGATCGCGGATCTGCGGCATCGCGAGAAAAACTCCGCTCTTGATTACTCAAGGTCTTTGCCGGCAGATTCAATCCAGCGACAGAGAATAATGTGATTAGTAGAGTTGCGAGCATGCTCATAGCCTATTCATTACTCAACGCGGCTGTGGAATTCTAACGAGACATTATCGCAGGGTTAGGAACTCGGCTCATCAGACGGTGGCGGCTCCGTAAACTTGCCTTTGGCGATATCCGTTGGTGAATCCCACTCGACCTCGAATATTTCGCGAATGCGAGCGAGCACCTCGAAGTAATCACCGCGTCCGTCTTGTTCATATGCATTGGCAATGTGTCTCGCCAAGTCTACAAGCATAATGCCCCAACTGCCGGCATCAGGAAAGAGACCGGTGCGAAGGTGGACATGCTGCTGGCCGTGTGCGGCCCAGATGCGCGCGATCTCTACGGCATTTGGATCGTCTTTTGCCGTTGGGGGAATCTGAAGTTCGATTGGCTCGTTCATTAATAGAATTAATGCTAGCAGAAAGATCAGCGACTGCTTTTCTTAACGACGAAGTTGGACGTGATGTAGGAGCGATCGTATAAGGCGGGGATTCCTCGCGTGCGATCGTCGCCTAGGGCCATGTTGTTGATGCGTAGCACCTCGACTTGGTCCGAGTCAGGCACCGCGGCAATGGTGCCCCATGGTTGCTTTGTTTCTTTGTCGTACAACGTGACTCCAGCCTCGAGATGACCGGCGGGAGAAATGTAACTTTCTGAAGGTGGCTTTGTGCTTGTAACTGTCGGCTGAGGCGTTTTCTCAGGCGCCTCATCGCTATTAGCTATCCGGCTGGCCAGGTAAAAGCCGCCTACCAGAAGAGCGACAACGATCGCTCCGATAACCATGGGCGACGGGCCCGATGGCGAAGTAGCACTTGTCGTAGTCGAACGATCAGCGGTTGATTGTTGCGGCTGCTCAAGTGGATCCGTAGGCATCTTTTTGTAAGACTACTTTGAGAGCGCATTATCTCAAATGACTCTATTTTACGGTCCCCAGTAATCGAAGTGGAATGTTGTGCCGGGATCGACGTTAAACTCGATGACAGTGGCATGGCCACACGAGATTCGATGAAGGCCGGCCGCGATGTCGCCCGCGGCATGAAGAGGATGGGGCCATTGGCGGTTATCGATTTCAATAGGGCCGCAGAGTCCGTTGTTGTCATCGTCGACAATCAGATACGTCTTGCCATCGTGAGAGCGGGTGGATTTCCCGCGCAACGTGCGCTTGGCGCATCCTCCCACGTTGACGACAAGGATCGCGCAGATGGCTAACAAAGTGGCGCGCAGAATTGGCCTAACGAGGAGTGGACGCGGACTACGCGCGCGGAGGAACGTGGGGCATAAAACCGCGGATGGTAATGACGCTTTCGCCTCGAAAACAAGAAGAAAAGATTTATGCAGCGGTCATAGACCGCCGCTACGCAGTTGATGGCACAGGCATCCTGCCTGTGGTTCGAGGAATTAAGTCTTCAGGCTGGAAGCCTGAGCCACTACTCCTCCGCTCCTGCTTTCCTGATAATGCAGGCAAGGCGTGCATGCTCGCGTCAAATGTCGAATCGAGAAACAGCGTGGGCAATTACCGACACGCTACAACGTGCTTACGCGTTGGTAGGAAGGAAGATCGTGAATGTCGAGCCGCGATTTGGCGTGCTTTTAAGAGTAACCCGTCCACGATGGGATTCGACAATCGCCTTCACCACGGCAAGTCCCAATCCCAGGCCATGCACAGAGCGGCTTTTGTCGGCGCGATACAAGCGTTCCCATACTCGGTCCAATTCCTCCGGGGAGATTCCAATACCAGTGTCCTTTACTGAAAACGCTACCTCGCCGTTGTTTGCGTGCGCCGACAGGATAATGCGCCCGCCGCTGGAGGTGTATTTCACAGCGTTGTCCACCAGGTTCGCAACAACCTGCGGTAAGCGACTATTGTCCGCGCGCAACATTATCGCATCCGGCATGTCTACTAATATTTCGATACCCTTGTCCTCAGCCACTTGTTGGTAAAGATCCGCAATTCTTCGAGCAAGGTCTGCGAGATCGACAGTTTGGAGATTAAGCTTCATCGCGCCGGCCTGAGCTTCGGCGATGTCAGTTAACGTACGCAAAAGAATCATTGCCTGTTCACACTCTTCCACGCACTCAGCCAGTGCGCTTTGTCCCAGGGCTGCGTTGGACGGATCTCTGAGGGCCGTCTCTGCTGTCGCATGCAGTCGAGTCATCGGAGTACGCAGTTCATGTGCAACATTATCGAGAGATTCTCGCATCGACCGAATCAACGTATCAATTCGATCGAGCATCTGGTTGAAAGAGTGCACAAGCTCCATGAGCTCGCCCGGTGCTCGTTGCTCTGGAATCCGTTCAGCCAGTTCGCCGGTTTGGACTATCCGGTGAACTGTGCCACTGAGATCATGGAGTGGGCGCAAGGTGCGGCGGGCAAACAAGATGCCGCCGCAAATGCCCAGTATGATCATTGGTCCGATAATGGCTGCGCAAACTCGCCGAAAGTGAGTGAGGAATAATTGACGCTGGTGACTGCTACGGGCGATCTGAATCAGCGTACCTTGCGGCAAGGCAGCGCTCTGAATTTCGTATTCATAACCAGACCCTACCTTTAGCGCTTTCCATTTGTTGGAGAAGCTTGCCGAACCCTTCTCCAGTTGCGCAATAACGTTCGCCGGGACGGATGGTGTGATAAAGCGTGTCTTGTTATGCAGGTCTGCTACGCGAACAATGAACGTCGGCGATTCCTCCGAGACAAGTTTTGCAACCGCCGGAATGCCTCCTTCCCCATATTCCTCCAAGACGCTTTTCAATTCAGCGCGAAGCAGGGCATGGTCGTTCTTCCGAAGCGATCGCGAAAGCGTGAAATCTACTATTAGGAACAAGACAACAAGACTTATGACAAAAATCGCGGCATGCCAGGCGGCAAGACGAAAGGCTACTGTGTGCCGCAATCCCCTAGGAGCAGGTAAGAACATATCCGACTCCTCTGATGGTTTTGATCATGTCCTTTCCAAACCCACGATCCACTTTGTTTCGCAAACGCCACACCAAAACATCGACCACATTGGTCTGTGGATCGAAGTCGTACCCCCAGACATGCTCCAGAATTGTCGCCTTCGAAACCGGCTGATCAACATGGCGCATCAGATATTCCAACAACGCAAATTCACGCGGCTGCAGATCGATTGCTTCGCCGCCGCGCTCAGCCCTCTTCTTTTGGACGTCCAGCACGAGATCGCTGACACTAACGACCGGCGTGATATTAGGAGGGCTACTTCGACGCAACACGGCTTGCACACGGGCGAGCAGCTCCGCAAGACTGAATGGCTTGGTCAGGAAATCGTCAGCACCAGCTGCGAGGCATTCGACGCGGTTGCTCACGGATCGCTTGGCGCTCAGGACGATAATTGGAGGTGCAGGTGTTGTTTTCTTAAATGAGTCCAGAATGCTCCAACCGTCTATTTTCGGAAGCATCAGATCCAGGATGGCAACGTTGTAGAGTTTGTTTGCTAACAGAGCGAGCGCCTGTTCACCATCGTGGCACTCATCGACTTCAAAGCCGGCGGCGACCAAACCTCGCGCAACGAAAGCGGAGATCTTGTGATCATCTTCAATGACCAAAACGCTCTTCTTCATCTTTCTTAAGAAGGTTTTGATGCCGGGAAGCGAGGGCGAATTTGAACTTTCTCGCATCATAATAAAGCATCGCACCTGCTTTCGCTTCGGCAGGAATTACAAGTTGTAATCCAAGCGGTTCCAGTCTTGCGAACTTATATGCAAGACTCTTCTATTACAAAAGGCGAGGAACTTAACTTTGCTACTTTGAGTAAGCGCTATGTTAGCTTGTTTCTGTTTCCAAACCGGGTTGCCATTTATTTTCACGCACTCGTAGCTCAATTGGATAGAGCACCCGATTCTTATCGGGAGGATAGGAGTTCAAATCTCACTCGAGTGCGCTCCCCGTTTTATTCTTAAGCGCCGAGCCATGTTTCCCAACCAGAACCTTTCAGCCATGCAAAGCATAAACACGAGACACCATGCGTTCGTTCTTTTGTAGTCTTTGCTCAATTCTGGTGCTGTCGAATGCGCTCGCGCAAGATATGGAATTCTTCGCGGACGCCAGGCAGGGAAGACGATGGTTGCGAAAGCTCTCCGCCCAGGACGCCAGAAAAGTTCGTCTCGCATACCAAGCTGCGATGAAAGATCCGCAGGTGCAGGCTGCGAAGCAGAAACGTGACGAAAGCAACGCTGAGTATCACAATGTTCTTCGCGCGACGATGGTACGCTCGGATCCCAGCGTGGAGCCGATTATAGAGAGGCTCGCCGGGCGGAAGAAGCATCACCAGTTTTGGTGAATGGAATATTGGTTCGTCTTCACGAGACTGCTGTTTGAGTCAAGGCGTTCCCGCGTGACGCATTATTTGGCAACAAGCGGGATATGCATTGCGCGAACTTGCGGTATTGGTTTCGAATGTGTCCAAAACTATTTTTGTTAGCGTTTGTCCTGGCGGCTGAGAGCGTAATCGGCGCGACGACAGAGCCGTACAAACTTCTGAATCAAATTCCGATTGGTGGCGAGGGCGGTTGGGATATTCTCAATATCGATTCGGGGGCGCACCGATTGTATCTCTCGCATGCGACCAAGGTCGTGGTGGTGGATCTGGAGAAGGATGCTGTTGTTGGCGAAATTGCCGACACACCGGGTGTGCACGCGTTTCTGCCGGTGCCGGAGCTGAAGCGTGGTTTTTCGTCGAACGGCAAGGAGAACAAGTCGAGTGTGGTCGACCTAACGACTCTAAAGACGATCGCGAAGGTAGATACAGGCGAAAGCCCGGACGCGCTCGTTTATGAACCGAACAAAGGCGAGGTTTATGTTTTCAATCATCGCGGAGGTTCAGTCACCGTGATCGACGCCAAGAGTGCGAAGGTGGTTGCGACGATTGCGTTGGACGGAAGTCCGGAGTTCGGCGTGGAGGATGTGGACGCGGGCCGTGTTTACTGCAACCTCGAGGATAAGAATGAGGTCGTGGCGATCGATACCACAAAGCACGAAGTGGCAGCGCGCTGGCCGCTTGCGCCGGGCGAAGAACCGACCGGTATCGCTCTCGATGCGGCGCATCATCGGTTGTTCTCGGCGTGCAATAACAGGATGCTCGTGATGCTTAACACCGAGACCGGTAAGGTGGTGGCGACTGTTCCGATCGGTTCGCGAACAGATGGTTGTGCGTTCGATGCCAGGATGCAGCTAGCCTTTGCCTCCTGCGGCGAAGGCGTAGACCACAATCGTGAAAGAGGATTCGCCGGAAAAGATGTCGATCTTGCAAACGCTACAAGACCGAACGCGGCTCGCGCACGATTGCGCTCGATCCGGCAACGCATCGGATTTTTTTGCCATCGGCACAATTCCAACCGCCGCCGAGCCCGGCGCCAGGTGCTTCTCCGGGACGACCCATCATCGTGCCGAGAGAAAGTTTTGATTTACGGCCTGCTCATCTACGGCCCGGCGGCGTAGCTGTGCTTTTCCGGCGACAACTCGCGGAATGTACGGCAATTTTTGTAATGAAGATTACTGTTCAAGTCAGCAACTCTTTGCTTGCCGTGATCGCACTCTCGACTGCGACCGCCGTTGCGGCGGCTCAACCCGACAAGAAATTACTCGCGGAAGCGAAAGTCGATCGAACCCACGCAGAGATGATCGCGATCGGCGCCGCGCACGGAGGCAAGACCAAAAGCGCAGAGCTCGAGCGCGAGAAAGGACATCTCGTCTGGTCGTTCGACATCGCGAAACCGCACGCCTCGACCATCACCGAAGTGCTGGTCGACGCGAAGACGGGCAAGGTTCTCTCGGTGCAGAATGAGAACGCCGCCAAAGAAGCGGCGGAAGCGCGGGCCGAAGCGCACCAGAAGCAGTGATTTGTTGCTGGCGTATCCTAACGAGAGGTTTCGTCCTCGCCTTCGCCGCTTGTGGCTTGGGGGCTTTGAATGCTCGCGCGCAGGGCGGTCCGCCCATGATTACCGACGATCCGGGCACGCCGGGCAACGGACATTGGGAGGACAATCTCGCCATCGCCTTCGAACATCGGCCTAACGAGTGGTCGATCGATGCGCCGGGAATCGACCTGAACTACGGCTGGGGCGATCACATCCAGCTCACGCTGCAAACTTCGCTCGCGATTTTGAAACGCAGCGATCACGGCGCTGTCGCTGGCATAGGCGGAACGGAAGCGGCGGTGAAGTGGCGTTTTCTCGATGAAGAACGCTCCGGCGCGGATGTGTCGATGTTTCCGCGTATCATTTTCAATGTTGCGCAGTCTTCAGTTCGGCGCGGACTTTCCGAAGAGGGCACGCGGTTCCAAATTCCATTTCAGTTCGCGAAAAAAGTCGGGCCGATCGATCTCGATTTCGAATTTGGTCCGCTGGTCAGCACGGTCGGCCGGAGTGAATTTCTCTATGGCATTGTCGGCGGACGAGAAGTTTCGAAAAAGACTTCGCTCATGCTGGAATTCCATGGCACTTCCCGCACTAACTTTGCGCGCGACACGCTAGCAGTGAACTTCGGCTGGCGGCACAAGATCAACGAGCACGCCATTTGGATCGCGTCGTTAGGCCACGAACTGCGCGCGCCGCAAGATGAGCAGTTGGCGTTCATCGGCTATTGCGGCGTGCAATTGCTCTTACTGATCGATTAGTGCGCTTTTGAAGCCGGCTTTTGCGGGAAAATCAGAATCAACGCGACGATCACAACCAGCGAGCGCCAGAGACGCGCGTATAACGGCTGAGAGCCAAGCCTCCTTTCTCGAGCGGCTTATCTAAAAAATCTCCGACGACAGCTCCGAGCGGGCGGGTCAGGATGAACGCGGCCCAAAACAATATCGCGTGTGAAATGCTCGTTAGGTAGTAGAGAAGTGCGGTCAGAAGGAGTAACCCACCAAAGACCGCCGCGGCCCCGAGATAGCCCATTTCATTGGTATCCGCGACCCAGTCGCCGAGTGCTGTGCCGAGTGTCTGTGAGAACATGATCGTGACCCAGTAAAAGATCTCGACCTTCGGCGTGCTCACAGTTTCGACCGATATGCTGCCAGTCGACCAACGCCACGTCAGGAGCGACGCAATTACCAGGATCAGCAATATGGTCGAACCGCCGGTGTAGCCGATGCCGAGTGATCTGGTGCAATAATCGGCCAGCGTGGTGCCGACTGTGGTCGTTGCGATGATCGTTAGCCAGTAGAGAAACGGGTGAAATTGCTTCGCCTTGATCTGGATGAGAACCGCGGCAACAAAAATAACGCCGAATATTGCTGTGCCGATAAGGTAGCCGGTGCCTGTGGCTTCAGCGAGTAGTTTCGCCAAGCCACGACATGGTGACGGCGTCGCCGCCGGTCTCGCCCAGCGTGGTCGCCAGGATCTTAATGATCCAGAATAAAAGCGTTACCTGAGGAACCTTGGCAACGAGCTCCGATGTCTCTTTGTCCATTTCTATCTTTCCAGAATGCATGCCAACACGAGATGCACGGCGCAATATCAGAGTCAAGTCGCTCGGACCAGGTTCGCCTAATCGCTCTTGAAGGATTCAGTCTCGTTAAGCTCCGACGCCTGCAGAGCAGCTTCGATTGCAGACAAACGTTGCAATACTTCGGAAAGAAGGAGCTCGTTCTTGAGGTTAACCCGATAATCGAGATCGGCCTTGAGGCGATCCTTTTGTCCTTCGCGATTCTGCGACATCATAATAATAGGCGCCTGCAGGCCGGCGAGGATTCCAAGGACAAGATTAAGAAAGGTGTAGGGAAAAGGATCGAAGGAATGCGGCCTAACGAGTAGCCATGTATTTAATGCGATCCAAAAAAGACAAAAGGCGACGGATGCACCGATGAATTTCCAGCTTCCACCAAACTCCGCGAGCTTATCCGCGGCGCGATCGGCCAGCGTAAGGCGCGCCGCTTCTTCTTCATTCGCATTACGCGAAACGCGATGACGCAACAGCTCATCGGTGCGACGCAGCCGGTGAGTCATCGCCGTTAACATTCCGAGGGCGATGTCGGGATTGTCGCGGATGAAATTCCGAAAATCGTCGCGCGACAGAACGGCGAGGCGCGTGTTGGTCATCGCGGTGGCATCGGCCGAGCGTGGCTGTTCATCGAGGATTGCCATTTCGCCAAAGAACTCGCCATCGTGCAGCTCGGCCAGGGTGGCATCGTGGCCATCGGCGTCTTTGACACTGATGCGGATCCGTCCAGTCTCGATCAGATACATGGCGTCGCCGGGATCGCCGCGAAAGAAGAGCGATGTGCCGCCGGCGGCTTCACGCACGGTCAGCAGGTTGCACAACTCGAAGGCGGCACGGTCGTCCAGATTGCGAAATAGCGGAACCGAACGCAGCGCCTCGACCTTCATCGTCGAAGAGATGTAACAAGAGGACAACTCGCTCGCAAGCTTCGTGGCAGCCGCGTCTTCAACCAGATCGACGCAGCGAAAGCGGAGGCTGCGTTGTTTCCTCCGCATCATTGGGCGATATTGCGCGATGTCATTTCAGCTCGAATCGAATTACAAACCGCGCGGCGACCAGGCGCAGGCGATCGCGAAGCTGCTGAAATCGGTCGAGGCGGGAAATCGCCATCAGACATTGCTCGGCGTGACCGGTTCGGGGAAAACTTTCACGGCGGCCAATGTGATTCGCGAGCTCGATCGGCCGACGCTCGTCATTTCGCATAACAAGACGCTCGCGGCGCAGCTTTACTCCGAGTTCAAACAATTCTTTCCGAAGAACGCGGTCGAATATTTCGTGAGCTACTTCGATTACTACCAGCCGGAAGCGTACATTCCGCGCTCCGACACTTACATCGAGAAGGATTCGTCGATTAATGAAGAGATCGAGCGCCTGCGCCTGAGCGCGACGAGTGCGTTGCTCTCGCGGCGCGATGTCATCGTCGTGGCGAGCGTGTCGTGCATTTACGGCGTTACTTCGCCGGAAGATTACGAGCGGATGTTGCTGACGGTGAAACGCGGGCAGCAGATCAGTCGCGAGGCCGTCCTGAGCCGTCTCGTCGACATGCTCTACGAACGTAACGACATGAATTTCACGCGCGGCCGTTTTCGCGTTCGCGGTGATGTGGTCGAGGTTTATCCGGCGACGGCCGATGAAGAAGCGGTGCGCATCGAATTTTTCGGTGACGAGATCGATGCGATCACGCGCTTCGATCCGCTGACGGGACATCCGCGCGAGTCGTTAGGCATGATGACGTTTTTCCCGGCGAAGCAATTCGTTACGCCGGCCGATAAGTTGAATCGAGCGCTCCAAACCATTCGCGCTGAGTTAGACGATCGCATCATCGTTCTGGAGTCGCAGAGTAAATTGCTCGAAGCGCAGCGGCTCAAGATGCGCACCGAATACGATCTCGAGATGCTGCAGGAGATGGGATTCTGCAATGGCATTGAAAATTATTCGCGACATTTGTCCGGTCGTCCGCCCGGATCGAAGCCGTTCACGCTTCTCGACTTTTTCCCCAAAGATTTCCTGCTCGTGGTCGATGAATCGCACGCCACGATTCCGCAAATCGGCGGGATGTACGAAGGCGACAAGTCGCGTAAGACCGTTCTCGTTGAATACGGTTTCCGCTTGCCGAGTGCGCTCGATAACAGACCACTGAACTTTCCTGAATTCATGAAAATGACGAACCAGATCATTTACGTGAGCGCGACACCGGCTGAATTTGAGATCAAGAACAGCGTTGTCGGCAACGAGGGATATTTCCCGCACAAGCGTGCACGCATCGGCGAGGATGAATTGGTCCCGTTTGTTTTGCCCGGCGAAGACGCCGGTAGGGCGCGACGGCCCGTCGCGCCAACGACCGCCAACGGCGCGGTAGAGATTTCCCGCACTGACGAATCGCCCGATCAGTTCGACGTGCACACGCCGGGCCGGCCGCTTGTTGTCGAGCAGATCATTCGCCCGACCGGTTTGCTTGATCCGAAAATAACGATCAAGCCGTTGAAGAACCAGATCGATGAAACGATCGAGCTTTGCCGGCAACGAGTGGAAAAAAGCGAGCGCGTGCTCGTTACCACTCTAACGAAACGCACGGCAGAAGACCTGGCCGATTATCTTCGCGATGTCGGATTGAAGGTGCGCTACCTGCACAGCGATATCGACACGATCGAACGCGTCGAGATTCTGCGCGGTTTGCGCGCGGCTGACTTCGACATCCTGGTTGGAATTAATTTGCTCCGCGAAGGTCTCGATCTTCCCGAAGTCTCGCTCGTTGCGATTCTCGACGCCGACAAAGAAGGATTTCTACGCAGCCAGACCTCGCTCATTCAGACGGCCGGCCGCGCGGCGCGACACATTAATGGCGAAGTCGTGTTGTTTGCCGACATCATCACGCAAAGCATGCAGGCGCTGATTTCGATTTCCGAATATCGCCGGACCAAGCAGATGGAATACAACGAGGCGCACAACATCACACCGCAAACCGTGCGGCGCGCGGTGCAGGAAAGTTTGCACACGATTTTGCGCGGGCGCGAAATCGCGTCATCCGTGATCAACGAGGCTGGTGGCAATTTCGATCTCACCGAGTTGTTGCGCGAGCTGGAAGATGAGATGCAAAAAGCGTCCGCCAATCTGGAATTCGAGCGCGCGGCCCTGCTGCGCGATCAAATCATGGAAGTAAAAAGCGGCACCGGCCTAACGAAAATTGAGCCGAAACGCCGTCCCATCAAATACACGCGCAACGCCGGCCGCCGGCGTTCGCGCGTCTAAAGTTCGCTTCAGAGAAAGCTTCTCCCCCGAACCTGCGTTTGCTATCCAGTCGATTTGGGCATGCATGCGGAGTCCTCCCCTGACCTCAAATTCGAAATCGGACACGTCCTCTTCATCGACATCGTCGGCTATTCGAAGCTTCTGATTGACGAACAGAGCAGACTTTCGCGCCGGCTGAACGAGATTGTGCAGAGCACAGAGCGATTTCAGCAGGCAAATCGCGACGGCAAACTTTTGCGCCTGCCCACCGGTGACGGAATGGCGCTCGTCTTTCGCGATAGTCCTGAATCGCCGGTGCAATGTGCGAGAGAAATTCAGCGCGCGTTGCGTAGTCATCCCGAGCTTCCCGTTCGCATGGGAATCCACAGCGGTCCCGTGAATGAAATTACGGACGTGAGTGATCGCGCGAACATCGCGGGCGCTGGAATCAACATGGCGCAGCGAGTGATGGATTGTGGCGATGCGGGTCACATTTTGTTGTCGAAGCATGTGGCTGAAGATCTGGAGAGCCACGCGAAATGGCACTCGCACCTTCACTGGTTAGGGGAATGCGAGGTGAAACACGGCGTTCGAATTCCGGTGGTCAATCTTTGCGGACAGGATTTCGGCAACGCGCAAGTGCCGGCAAAAATTTTGCGTATGCGACAAGAGCAGGCCGCTGATGACTCTCGCCGGCGATGGAAACGCACACTGATTGGCTTTGTTGTCGTCTTGCTCGCGGCCGCTGCAACCGCTTTTCTCATTTCCCGCCGCGCTCCGACGGAGTCACCGGCTATTCCGGCAAAAAGCATTGCAGTTCTACCTTTTGAAAACCTCAGCACAAACCAGGAGAACGCTTTTTTTGCCGACGGCGTGCAGGATGAAATTCTGACTGACCTGGCGCGGATCGCTGATCTCAAGGTCATCAGCAGAACGAGCGTGATGGGTTATCGAAGCGCGGCCTCGCGTAACGTGCGCGAGATCGGTAAGCAGCTTGGGGTCGCACATGTGCTTGAAGGCAGCGTCCAAAGATCAGCCGGGAAAGTGCGAGTGATCGCGCAATTGATCGACGCACGTAACGACACGCATCTTTGGGCGCAGAGCTACGATCGCGACCTGGCCGACGTATTTGCCATCCAAAGCGACATAGCCAAAGCGATTGCCGATCAACTCAAGGCGAAACTTTCACCAGCAGAGAAGGTTGCCATAGCTACTGCGCCTACTCATGACCTCGTCGCCTACGATCTGTTCGTCCGCGCTCGAGCACTCGCTGCGGACATGACGAATCAGATTGCCGCGAAAGAGAAGTTTCCACAGGCCATTGCTCTTTTGGATCAGGCAATCGCGCTCGATCCGAAATTCATCCGTGCGCGTTGTCTTCTCTCGCGCATTCATGGTCAGACCTACTTCTCCGGGTTCGATCATACGCCCGAGCGGCTCGCGCTGGTGAAAATCGCGGCTGAAGGTGCGCTGCAAATCGATCCGAACAGCGGTGAGGCCCACGTGGCAATGGCCGATTACTACTATCACGGATTTCGCAATTACGATGACGCGCTCAAAGAACTGGCGCTGGCGCGTCAAACCCTGCCTAACAACTCAGAAGTCTACCTATGGAGCGCCTACATCGGTCGACGCCAGGGGAATTGGGAGGAAGCGACCCGTAATTTCGAACGAGCTTTTGAACTCGATCCGCGCAATTTCCAGATCATCCAGCAGCTCGCGCTCGCTTATCAGGCGCAGCATCGTTACCAGGACCAGATCAATGCCTATGATCGTTCCCTGACGATTGTTCCGGACGATCTTTTAACTCTTGTTCTGCGCGCCTGGGTTCCGGTCGATTGGCGAGCGGATCTGCGACCTTTTCAGGCTTTGCTGGCGACCTATGCGGCAAAGGATCCGGCCACGGCCAGCCAGATGGAGGACATCAACTATGCACTTTGCGAGCGAACACCAGAAGCCATCGCGCGTACGCTCCTGGCTTATCCACCTGATGGAGTTGTTTATAATGGGGTCAAATATCCGCGCGCTTACTGGGAAGGCGTCGTTGCTCGTTGGCAAGGTGACGGCGAAAAAGCCCGCGCAGCTTTCACGGCCGCGCGTAAAGAAGTGGCTCCGCTCGTAGCGCAGCAACCCGATTTTGCCGCCGCGCTGAGCCTGCTTGCCTTGATTGATGCCGGCCTGGGTGAGAAGGAAGCGGCCATTGATGAAGGGCGTCGTGCCTGCGAACTCTTGCCCGTAACAAAGGACGCCGTGGATGGCGTAGCTTATGAGATCAACCTCGCACAGGTCTACATCTGGACGGGCGAACCGAACCAGGCCATCGATGAGCTAACCAAAGTTGAAAGCGTGCCGAACTTTCTTAGCTACGGCTACCTGAAGCTGCAACCCCTTTGGGACCCGCTGCGCGGCGATCCACGCTTCGAGCAGTTGCTATCTTCGCTTGCTCCGAAGGATTAAGGGCGTTCCGCTAATTCCATGACGGAAATTTGGAACTCGATCGGTCAGGACTGGCCTTCGTTCAATTAGCGGCGCTTATATATAATAAGCGCCGAAGGCGGGCCCGAAGCTCGCACGATTGTAGCTGTGAACAGACGGCATGCTTCGGCTCGTTCTCGTTTCAATTGTCATCGCGACAAGCTCTGTTCGCGCGCAGACCGCTCTCAACGCGCTGCCCGAAGTTGAATTCTCTCGATTAAGCCAGCGCGATCCGAATCCGCTCGGAGAAAAAGCGCTCGCGATCAATCCGGACGTGTGGAAGCACGGCGAAACAGATCATTTCATCTACCACTTTGAACACAGCTACGTGGCGACGCCGGTTTCCGTGGAAGCAGAGTTTTATTATCGTGTCATCACCAAGGAACTGGAGCGCGAGCAGCCGGCCGGCGATATCAAGTCGCACATTTACATTTTCGAACGGCCGGCGGATTGGGCGCAATTTCAATCCTCCGGTGCACTTGAGCCGTGGACGGGCGGCATTCATTCAGAAGGCAGCCTGTTCATCGTTCGCAATCCGGCGCACCGATTTGCCGATAACACCCTCGGCCACGAAATCTCGCATCTTGTCCTGCACCGCTTTTATACCGCCGGCATCCCGTGCTGGCTCGATGAAGGTTTCGCGCAGTTTGTTTCGAAAGGCGCGCACGCCAGCTATCAACGCGCGCGCGGCTACATCGCCCGGCCGCAATCGCGCGCGATCGCTCTCGAGGAATTGATGCCGCTCAATAAACTCATGGCCATGACGCGTCCGCCTAACGAGAGTGTGGCGCTGTTTTATGATCAATCGGAACGGCTGGTTCGCTTCCTCGCCGCGGCCAACAAACAGGCGTTTCTGAATCTGCTCGATTCGCTCGCGCGACATCAACCGTTCGAGACCGCGTTCCCGCGCACTTACGCGGGAGACTTCGCGAGCATGTCGATCCTCGAAGAAAAATTTCGCGAATACGCCGCAAAAGATTTCGGAACTACTTTGCAACAAGCCGACGCCGATTAGTCTGGGGAGCGCACGCGCCTCGCGTGCTGGCGATGGCGCCCTCGCCATCGCGAACTTTTTCAGGATTTCGGCGAGGCGCCGAAACCAGCACGCGAGACGCGTGCGCTACCCAGAGTTTGTTCGATCCATCTTGTGAAGGTTTGCGCAGCGTGCGAGAAAATGGCGATGGCAAAAGCGAAAGCCAAAACCGCGACCTCGCCTTCGAAAATCCACGCTGTCGTCGGCTCGGATGAAAGCGAAGTGAAACGCGCTGCGGCCGAGCTGGCAGCGAAACTGACACCGCCGGACGCGGGCGATTTTGGCATCGAAACGATTGATGGCTGCGCCGACAACGCGGAGCAGGCGGCTTCACGCATTCGATCGCACGATCGAAGCGCTGCAAACGCTTCCGTTTTTTGGCGGCGCAAAACTGGTCTGGCTGAAGAACGCAAATTTCCTCGGCGATTCAATCATCGGACGCGCCACTTCAGTGCAGGATGCGCTCGAAGAATTGACCGGCACACTCGAAGCGGGACTCGGCCCGGAAGTGACATTTCTTATCAGCGCGACGGAAATTGATAAGCGACGATCGTTCTACAAGTCGTTAGGCAAACGGGCCGAGGTGCAGGTGTTGGACAAACTGGATGCGAGTCGCAGTGGTTGGGAGGAAGAGGCGACGGAGATGGTTCGCGAGCGCGCGAAGAAGCGAAAATTACAGTTCGATGAGGAAGCGCTCGATCTCTTCGTTCTGCTCACCGGCGGGGATACGCGCCAGATCGATAACGAGCTGGAGAAAATCGATCTTTATCTTGGGGGCGAGCCATCCATTCGGAGGGACACGCTTCCGCATGTCCCTGGACGAGCAGAAGCTCGTCCCTCCGTTTCGGTCGATCTTGTACGCGATCTCGTACCGCTTTCGCGCGCGGGCGTGATCTTTGAGCTGGGCAACGCCCTGGCCTTGCGCGATCTCGATCGCGCTCTCGCACTCGTTAGGCGATTGCTCGATCAGGGCGAATCGGCGATTGGATTGCTGCTTGTCGCGGTGCTGCCAACCGTGCGGAGTTTACTTCTCGCTAAGGATTTGATGGAACGGCAGGGACTTGCGCGACCGTCGGTGCCGTACACTTTCATCTCGGCGCTCAATCGTTTGCCGCCAGGCGCGACGGAACATCTGCCGCGCAAGAAGGATGGGTCGGTTAACGCCTATGCTCTCGGCATCGCCGCGCAGCATGCGCATCGTTTCCAAACCGAACAGCTCGTCGCCGGTTTGGAAGCGTGTCTCGAAGCGAATCTTCAGCTCGTCAGCACGCAGCTCGATCACGAGCTGATTCTTACGGAACTGATCGTGAAAATTCTCGGCAAATAATATGAAATAAATGTAGAAGCGGCCTTGCGAATTCATCTTGTGCGTCAACGAAGCCTGCAACGGAACATGGACTTTCAGTCTGTGGCCCAGCGGAGTTAAACTCCGCTGAAGGTGAAGCAGCGGACAGAATGTCCGCTGGGCACACAGGCCTGAGGCCTATGTTCCTTCGCGCGAAACGCCTCGGTGCCGCGACGGTCGGGACTTTGCGTCCCTCCGAAATCAGATCGTCGCCTCGCCCGTCTGCTTGCGCGCGATCGGTCCGATATAGGGAATATCCCAGCGCACGCCGCTGAATGCTTTCACCATCGCAACAATCATCACGATGAGAAATCCGAGTTGCACGATCGCCTGAATGACGGCCCACAAAAAGACAAGCAGACCGCCGATTGCGGGAATGGATGAGAAGATCATGAAGACGATCTTGGACGCGATGTTAAACAAGAACCACGCGAGCCCGAACAGGATCGACTGCATCGCGTAGAAGCGCACGAAAGCGTCGCGCTTCTCTAATAGATAAAATATGAGGCCGCCGACGAGCGGGATGCAGGCAAGCGCGGCGGCGACGTTGGAAGGCAAACCGGTCGTTCCCGATTTCGCATCGGCATCTGTCGGCAACGGCGGCGGTGGTGGTGGCGGCGGAGCCGCGGCAGATGGGATGGGATCGATCGGATCAGCCATAAGGTAGTTACAAAAAAATCATCGTCGATTGTCAAGCGAACTCAAGAGCATTGACGTTTTCGCTTTTGTCCCAACGCTCCGGCCGATACTTTTCGTGCCAACCAATGCGCCAGAATCACGCTGTGTCATCCGCGTTCACTTTGATCGAGCTGCTCGTCGTTATCACGGTGATTGTTGTGCTCGCTGCCATCGCGTTGCCGGCCTACACCGGCGTGCAGGAACGCGCGCGCGTTGTGCAAGACATGAGCAATTTGCGGCAGATCGGACTCGCGACACAGATGTGTATCAACGACAATGATGGTGCAATTTTTACCACCGGCGCCGAGCGCAGGAACATGGCAATCGCAACTGCATCCAAAGTACATCGGCTCGTGGAAGATTTTTCAGTCGCCGTTCGATCAGCGTTCGCCTTCCGAACAGGATACCAACGCACCGATCAGTTACGGATTGAATGGAAACACGAAAGGCGGCGGCACGAGCATCGCAGGATTGCTCGTCGATAAGAATACAAAGCGCGTCGAGTTTCATCGTGTTCGCTCCAGCGCAGGATTCGGGCGGCGTTGTGAAATTCAGCGGATTGCCGGGTGCAACGTCACCGTTTACAAAGCGGGCTCCGCTTCGGGTGGAACGCACAGTAGTCGCAAAGCGAATCAACGCCGTCTTTGCGGATTGGCATTCGGAAACGATGCCGTGGAATGTTTTCATCAACGATACCAACAACTCCAACGATCCGTCGGCGAATCTGCGATGGGATCCGTACCGAACTATCCTAACTAGCCGTGAAACCGGTTACGGTTTCAACACGTGATGGCGAATATGAAGTCCTTGTCGGATCAGGACTGATCGATCGTGTCGGCGACGAGGTCGCAACACGACTCAAGCTTCGCGTTGTGCAATCATTTCCGATGAAGTTGTTGCTCCGCTTTTTGCCGATCGCCTAACGACAAGTCTGTCGTCAGCCGGTTTCGATCCAACGCTGATCACAATCGCGCCCGGCGAAAAATCGAAGTCTCTCGAGCAGGCGGGCGCGATCTGCGAGCGCATGGCGGCGGCGGGGTTGGATCGTTCGTCGTTCGTTGTCGCGCTCGGCGGAGGTGTGGTCGGCGATCTCGCAGGATTTGTGGCGGCGATTTTTCATCGCGGAATTCCGTATGTGCAGGTGCCGACAACACTGCTGGCGCAAGTGGACAGCTCGATCGGCGGAAAAACGGCGGTCAATACCGCGGCGGGAAAAATCTGATCGGCGCGTTGCATCATCCGGTGTTGGTAATCGCGGACGTCGATTTGCTGCGGACATTGCCGGAGCGCGAGTTCAATCAGGGTTTCGCCGAGATCATCAAGCACGGAATTATTCGCGACGCTGCCTTGCTCGACACGCTGGAATCCTTCGATCGAAAGCGCGATTTGGAATCGCTCGTTAGGCGAAATGTCGAGATCAAGGCAGAATTTGTCGCGGCGGATGAGCGCGATGAGAACGGCAAACGCGCGTTGCTCAATTTTGGGCACACCGTTGGGCATGCGATCGAGCGCGCGGGGGACTACCGCGAATTACTGCATGGCGAGGCGATCAGCCTCGGGATCGTCGCCGCGTGCGATATTTCAGTTCGCAAAATGGGGTTGCCGGAAACAGATCGGGCAAGAATTGTCGACGCACTGAAGCGTTTTGGTTTGCCGACGCGATTGCCGCCGAACATTTCGCGCGAGAAGATTCTGGAGGCGCTCCCGTTCGACAAAAAGTTCGAGCGTGGTCAGGTGCGTTTCGTCCTCACGCCGAAGATCGGATCGGCTCGCCTAACGAATGATGTGAAGATGGAGGATATTCGCGAGGCGATCTTCAGATTGTAGCGGCGGTCTCTGACCGTCGCATTTTCAAAGCGAACGCACGCAGCGATAAGTGCGACGGTCGGAGACCGCCGCTACAGAAGCCGGCGATCCAACTAAAAGCTCGGCGCCACGCGTGTCATCCTGAGCGCAAGCGAAGGACCTCGCGACATTACGATGCGCGAGCCATACAGATTTCGCGAGATCCCTCGCATGCGCTCGGGATGACAGGAGAAGTGGCGATGATCAGAAGACTCATCACTTTCGCGCTTTGTAATACTCGAGCAGACCTTCGACCACGGCGTCCGTATATTCGCGGAAAATGCTCGGCAGTTCTTTCCCCTCGATGTTGCGCGTGCCTTCGTAATCGCCGGCCTGCACACGCGCGAAAACTTCTCGGCTGTTCATCACGTAAGGTTCCAGATAAACCGTCGGGCAATGATACAGACGAGTCGCGAGTAGATTGCGCGCGTAAACATAACCGCTCGTCCCGACTTTTAGCGCGTTGTCCTTCGTATATTCATACGCGGGCAAGTGCGTCTTGTTCGCGAACGATTCCGCCAGTTTCTCGGCGATCGTGATTTCTTCGAGGTAAGCGCGACTGAGCAGGCGCCGCAGCATTTCAAAACGCTCGTCATCGAACTCCAGCTCGGCCGGCAGATAGCAACCATTCACCAGCACGTGAAAATGATTCTTATCCACCAGCGTTGGATTAGCCGGATCGCCCCATGGCTCGGCATTGAAATGGAGACAGATCACAAGATCGGGCCGCAGTTTCTTGTTCACGATTTCCGCGCGCCGCCGAATCTCGCTGTTGCGATAAAAAAGAAGATCGCGATTCCAATGCACGCTTTGCTCCTTCTCCGGATCGGCCGGTCCAACGAAATCTTCGCGCGGCTGCGTGATGCCGCCTTTTTTCAAAATCGCTTTGGCCAGCTCTTCGAAATCGTCCGGCCGCTTCGACGTTGTCGGCTCGAGTTTGTCGCGCACGAGCGAAACTTTCGCGCCGAGCTGCTGCAATCGCGGCGCCAGCATTTGCGCCACGCGCAAAGTCATGTCGCCTTCTTCGACCGGTGCCGAGTCGCCGACCTTGAACCAGCGCTCTTCCATCTGCGCCCACGTGCCGCCGAGATGTCCCGGGTCGAGCGCGATGCGCAAATCGGAAAGCGGCCCGGAGGGTTTGCGCGGTGGAAGCGTCGTGCGCGTCATCCACAAATGTCCGCGCGGCCGGCGCGTTACTTCACTCGTGGCGAAACGGAGTGTGAAAGTGCCGTCGTCCTTGCTCTTCAAAATGCGCGCAGATTCCGCCTCGATTTTTATCCACGCCTCCGCCGCGCCGTTCGGGCAGTAGACGCTTTCGAGCAAACGCGAGAAGTCCTCGTGCGTTATCGTTTTCTGATAACGCGCCAGCAAATCCCAATCGTGCGCGGTTCCGAGCGGGCTGATGTTCTCCCCGGCCAACCCGCACCTTGCAAAAACAATCGCGCAGGCAACGGTCAACCACACGCCCACGCGAGTTTGCCAGAAATGAAACATCTCGCTTTGGAATCGAACCCGTTTAATACGATGCTCGTCCAATGCTAAGGATTCTTTTCCTCGGCGACGTTGTCGGCGAACCCGGTCGCGCCGCCGTCATCGCGCGTCTGCCCGAGCTCAAACAAAAACTCGCGCTCGATTTCATCGTCATTAACGGCGAGAACGCGGCGGGCGGTCGCGGCATTACTTCCAAGATTACCATCGATCTTTTGCGTGCGGGCGTTTCGGTCATCACCACTGGCGATCATATCTGGGACCAGAAAGAGATCATAGCGTTCATCGCAACCGAGCCGCGTTTGCTGCGCCCGATCAATTATCCTGCCGGCACCCCGGGTGGGGGAGCGATCGTGCTCGAAACGGCGAAGGGCAAAGTCGGCGTCATCAATGTGCAGGCACGCACGTTCATGCAGCCGATTCTCGATAATCCATTTCCCGCGGTGGAGAACGCGGTCGCGCAGATGCGCGCAGAAACAAAGGTGATCCTGGTCGATGCGCACGGCGAGACCACGAGCGAGAAAATGGCGCTCGGTCGTTTTCTCGATGGGAAAGTCTCCGCCGTCGTCGGCACACACACCCATGTGCAGACCGCGGACGAGCAAATCTTCCCGGGGGGCACCGCTTTCATTTGCGACGCGGGCATGTGCGGTCCCGTCAATTCCATTCTTGGCCGCACCATCGATCCGATCGTGAAACGTTTTATGTCGAACGTCCCCGCCATGTTTCCCGTGGCCAATGGCGAGGTGCGTTTGCGCGGCGCGCTCATCGACATCGATGAAAATTCCGGCCGCGCTTTGCGAATTGTGCGCGTGGACGAGGAAGGCTCAACGCCTGATGCGGCCCCCGCGCCGCCGAAAACACAACCACCCGCCTAACCGGGTGCGTATTATTTCTACTGGAAATCGGATTGACCCGCGGCGTTGCTCGTCTCTAGTTTTGCGAATCATTTACGACTCGTTGGGTTTATATAAGAATCAAAGCTTATGAAAATTTTCCGCGCGCTCTTCTTCACGCTCTTGATCGTCGTCTTCGCTGCTCCCGCGCTCGAAGCGAAAAAGAAATCGAAAAAGGAGGAAGAATCCGCAGGTGCCGAACAGGCTGCGGGCGGTGGCGGAGGCAACGCGGCCCATGAGGGTATCGAAGCGGCCAAGGCCGGCGATTGGAACAAGGCGATCGAAAGTTTCAAACGCGCCGGAGACGATGCGAACAACCGTTACAACCTCGGCCTCGCTTATCGGCAGCGCGGTTTAGTCGAAACAAAACAACAGAACTGGGACGCCGCCATCGCCGACTTCGACGAAGCGTTGAAGCTGAAATCGGACGATAACGTTGTGCGTCGCTTTCGCGCATTTGCCTACATGAGCAAAGGGGATTGGCCGAAAGCGCTCGAAGATTACGACGCGGTCTTGAAAGCGAAGCGCACTGATACGGAGGCGCTCGAGCGCCGCGCGTTTGTTGAGATGCAATTGAAACAGTACGACAAGGCGATCGCTGATTATTCGGAAGCGATCAAACAGCAACCGAAGAACGTCGATGCGTTGCTCGGCCGCAGTTATATCTACGAGCAACAGCACAAGATCGACCAGGGTCTGGCCGACTGCGAAGCGGTGCTGCGAATTCAACCGACCAACGGCGAGGCGACCAACCGCAAGAAACGGTTGATCGCGGAGAAGACAAAGGGCCAACCGATTCCAGAAAAGACGCCGATCTTGATTGGCACGCCGATTCCGCGCCAGCCCACGCCGCCGCCAAAGCCAAAACCGGCTGCCACTCCGGCGCCGGCCGCCAGCGCGTCACCGCATTAATTCTCGGAGGGACGTGCTTCCGCACGTCCATGGATTGCGCACGGCTACGCCTGCGGAATTACTCGTTAGGCAATTTTTAATGTGGGAGGGACCTCAGTGTCCCGAGTCCGACCCGGATTCGCATCCTGTTCAGTTTGTCGCGCGACGGCTCGGCCTTCACGCCGCTGCCAGATCGCCCGCCGACGAAAGATTTTCCTTCTGAATTTGTTGGAGACCTTCAGAAAATAATCCCGAAACCTCCGTGGAGACAAATCACCGCCGCCGCCGACAGCGCCGCCCTCAATTTGCCGAACCTAACCGCGCAGACATACTCTCAACACTCAACCAACAACCCTCGACCTCTTCAGATGCTCCGTTGCGCTTTCCTAACCCTTGAAGACTCGACGGGGTATGTCATCGACGATGAGTTGGCCTATGCGCCGCTGGCTGCGCTCGGCTGGCAGGTAGATGCGATCTCCTGGCGACGTACTAATATAGAGTGGCAGGCCTACGACGCGGTCGTGATTCGATCGACTTGGGATTATGTCACCGATCCGGACGCATTCCTCGATGTCCTTGCCGAGATCGAGCGTTCCGGCACGCCGCTCTTCAACGGACTCGATCTCGTGCGCTGGAATATTCGCAAGACTTACCTGCGGGATCTTGCTGCGCGCGGTGTCTCTGTCGTGCCGACCATTTATCGTGAGCGACTTCGGCCTAACGAGCTGTCGGACTTAATCGAAGAAGTCGGAACCGCGGAAGTGGTAATCAAGCCGGTTGTAGGATTGAATGCGCACGGCGCCTTTCGTCTCGACGCGCAGAGCGCGCATAGCCGCGCGGATGAGCTGTGCAGTTACTACGCTGACCGCGCGTTACTCGCGCAACCGTTTCTTTCCGCCATCACAACCGAGGGCGAGTTCTCGTTGTTCTACTTCAACGGCGCGCTCAGCCACACCATCTTGAAGCTGCCGAAACCAGCCGATTTCCGCGTGCAGGAAGAACACGGCGGAGTTATCCGCGCGGTCGAGGCCGACGACGCGTTACACGAAGCTGGCGACGTCGCTATGCGCGCCATCGGCACCGTGCCACTCTACGCCCGCGCCGACTTCGTGAGCGCGAATGATAACCGCACCTATTGGCTGATGGAGTTGGAGCTCATCGAGCCTTCGCTTTACCTGCGCATGGACAACGGAGCGCCCGAGCGTTTCGCACGTGCCCTGCACGAGCGCGTGGTAGGTGTGATCGCAGCTAGGGTAACGAAGTACTAGGCCTGGTGAAGCGTTAGAATGCCAGAAATGTATAGATGCGCACCCGATCCATTGTTTAGTGATCGAATGAAAAAGAAACCGGTACCCGCACCTCGACACAAGCTCCCGGTCGGAAGCGCCATTTGTTTAAAGCCGTGATGGCAACTCTATCTAACACCCAATGTCCAGTCGTCTTTAGAATCGAGACAGAAGCGACGTTGCCTGTTTTCGGGTCGAGATGAAGCGCGTATAGACCGGAGCCGGTGATTTTTCGTTTCCTTGCCTCGAGCGGAAACTCTGGAGAAGGAGTGTAAAGCGCCACAGCGTGTTCCTTTTCGGGAGGCCCTGAGTGAGGGGTTGGCTGCGCTTGAACGTCGAGTGTTCCCGCGCCTGTAAGAATCACGAGAAGCCCGGACAAAAATCTGTGACCGTTGGCGATGAGCGACGGCGGACCCACCGCGGCGGGTAAACTGTAGCGCGCCGCTCCCAGTTTTCTACTTTCTACTTTCAAATGTCGACTTTCAACGGCTGCCAGCCGGCTAGCTCCATCGCATGTTTAGGTGACTGGTTTAATAAACACATGAGGCAACGAGAAGAATCAAAGCGATAACTAAAAAGGCGACCCGGATGGCATGAAGCAAATCCCAGCGTCTGCGCAAATCTCGCCAATTGGCTGGCACAGAATCTGGCTGCCAGCGGGCAACCTGATTGTTGATGGGAACGGGCAAGAGCACGGAGTAAAGACTTATGAGGGCAAAGAGCACAGACGAGGCGAGTGCCAGCCACCACGATGTGCTCCGTGCCGTGTGCGCAACGAAAGTCACTGCGAGAGCAAGCAGAAATGTAAGCGCATACCAGAATGGCATCACCATGCCGAGAACCTTCGCCAATGTCTGGGCAGCTCGGATATGCACCACGTCCTCAAGGCGGCTGATGCGAGGGTGAAAGAACACCGCCACGGCAAGTTCGCTACCGGTCAAAGTCCCCGCGAGCACAATAGCGGCGACCTCAAGAGCATGAATGATGTCGGGAGTCATAAATTCACATAAACGCAAGTCGCCTAACGAGACCCAAGATGAGCGACCGCCACCGAGGGCGAGCGTTGCTCGAAGTGAAAGTGTTTTAGTCATAGAAAACGTGAACGCGCAGCGGGTGGCGGTTAGCTCCACTGACTGGTTAGATCGCTCGTTGCCACTCACAACGGGTTGTGACGGAACCAATACGCAAATTCGTTGTTTTTGTTTTGGGACGGCACTTCACGAGTGACTGCTCGCCACAAAGTCCAAAAGCGTCGAGCGGTAGCACGATTATTGCGGCTCACCAGGGATTTGTAGGCGCGCTCTATGTCTTTTTCCCAAAGCTGTGACTTCAAGTTCAGCGCCCCTCAGGTGATCTACCGTCAGAGGTGTGAAGACCTCTTCGGGCATATTAAAGAAGTCCGCCCGATTTACTGCTCTAAAGAGCCGCATCATTTGCGCGTCAGTGAGGCGAAACCTCTTGCGCAACGTGTTCTCCTGTTCAGTTGTTCTTCCGGCTATGGGTTCGAGGTATGTCTCTTGGACCGCTATTCCGTCGCTGCGAATTTGGAGCCGCCATGGGTGAGGGCCTTCACCGCCTGGGTAGAAACTCAGCGGAGACAGTGAAGTCTTCGGGAACGGGCGGCGCGTCGGCAAACGATAACCGCGCCAGCAGCAGCAGGAGAACAATTTGCGATATAAAGCAGGGGCGGCGTGAAAACATTAGATCTAACGAGAACAAGGTGAGCGATGGCGGCCATCGTCGCAAGACAATACGGCGGGAGTGCGTGACAATCGCACTAGGAAGCCAGGAGCTGGATGAAATCCAGGAGGGCGCGTGGCTTGCATGAAAAAGAGTCTAGCTACTCAAAGCGTCGAACACAAAGCCAGCCGCCATTCGCTCCACCGTCTGGTTAGGCGCTGGCGTGACTTCGCGCAGAACGGTACGGATGTTAGTGGCATAGCTGTGTATCAATGAGAGGGACTGCAACAAAAAACAGAGGTAACCCAGCAAGCAAGCAATGAGATACAAAATCCGCCGATAAACCAATAAATCGACAGCCAACCCGCGATAAAGAATGCGTAGCCAGGCGGATTTTTCGTAGTTCCGGGCGGTAGCCGTCCTCCGGTGTAATGCGGCGGCGGCTGATGTGCGAGCAAATGGACATAGCCGAAGCCTCCGTAAATGCAGAAGAATGAGCCGGCAACGATCAAGGCAGCGATGAGCGCAATTCGCCAAGCTTTCATACGCCTAACGAGACAGAGCTCAGCTACCGCTGACGGGAGCGAGCGTCGATTGAAATGGACGTGTTTTCATAATCTGGTGCGAGGCTCAGGAGCGGCCAGCGGTTAGCTGCAGCGATTGGTTAGGGGGAAAGGGTGGAACGATCACTAGTGTAATCTGGTCTTCTGCCGGAGGAAATAGGTGTGAGACGGTGCGTCTAATGAGATTGGCGCTCCTGAAAACAGGATTGATGGCCGGAGCCATACCCTGACGCCCTGGAACAAAGATCTCGAATCCAGAACATAGGTCGAGACTGCACCGCTCACGAGAAACATGTTATGCGCAGACGGCCAAAAAGGGAAGAACAAAAACTTCAGAGGAACTTTCCCTCTAACGAGAACAAGATGAGCGACGGCGGACGAGAGCGCGAGTCGCTCGGAGTGGAAGTGTGGAAGTCATCTCAAAAGTTGAGCGTACAGCGGTCCGCCGTTCGCTCCATCGCATGGTTAGGCGTATTACGGGAGAGACAGTTCATACTGTGTGTTCTTTGAGGCGGTGTATGAATCTGTGTAGACGCGATGGCGAGACGCGTCGTAGATGCAGTGCCACCCGCCGGCGAGAGACCACTCCGGAGCGTCAATACCGCCATCGCCCTGCAGACCGACAACGAATCGGGAAGAATCTAGCCACTCGCAAAAATAGGTCTTGCGGTGACTGTTCGTGATCTTCCGAGGCTGACGGCGGTGAAGTGACCAGAACAGCTTCCATGCTCTCTCATCCACTGCGCCAGGCTTGACGTAGTATGGCGGCTTTTCAATGCGGGTGAGCACTGTGCACTGATTCGAGCCGCTGCCGTTGTGGTCGTCGACCACAAGGTAGCGCTCGTCCGGTGAGAAATAAAGGTCGGCCAAGCGTGGGTAGGTGTAGATCCGGTAAAAGTTCGTCGGCTGATCACGACGCGCGATGGAGATGTGGTTCTCCATCCCCGGATTATCCTGGTCGCGGTCGTCCGCGATCAGGAACTGGCCGCTCGGGGAGCGGTCGCGGCTATGCCCATCGGGAACAGCTGCGACTGCGCTCGAGGCAAAAAGCAATGCGAGGCAGAACGCGCGTGTCATACGCCTAACGAGAACAAGGTGAGCGATGGCGGCTGAGAAAGCGCGTGGCTTGCATGAAAAGGAGTCTAGCGACTCAAAACGTGGAACACAAGGCCAGCCGCCATTCGCTCGACCGACTGGTTAGGCCTGTTCGTCCGGGAAGCCTCCCTCAGTATTCGCTGACTTATCGTCATACCACTTCAAAAATGCGATCCGGATACGGTCCCGTGTCGAATCGTAATCCCAACCATGCTCCTTCATCATGCCGTTCGCAATATGCCGTGTGAGGTCCGCTAGCAACTCCCCCCACGCGTCTCGCTCATCGATGTCTAGGTTCTGAGAGTCATGCCACAGCCCCAAGCGCAGCGAAACGTGTAAATCCCCTTTGGCGATCCATGCACGAATCATTTCCGTCGCGTTTTCATCTTCAGAACTAGCGCCAGGTCGTGGTAACTCGGGCATGATCCGATGGGCCTAACGAGAACAAGCTGAGCCACCGCTGGCGGGAGCGAGCGTGGCAAACAGGGAGAATTGTTTCATAAAATTAAGTGTGGATTTCACAACGGCCAGCGGTTGGCTCGAGCGATTGGTTAGACCTGTTTCGTTCTCGCCGCAAACTCATCCCAATAATCTTGTGCGACACGACGAACTTCTTCGTATGTGACGGACTGCCCGGAATCCAACGTAATGTCCAACGAATCAAAATCGAGCATCAACTTGCCTTCTGCTAGCTGAATCATTGCGGGCATCGTGTCTGATAAACTGTTGAGAATCTCAAAGCCCTCGATGTAATCCAGCTCTGTAAACGTCTTCTGGTCGATGTCGTAGGAGAATGCCATGCCGCGAAAGCCGCCGAGCCGCAGCCGGAGAGAATCGCCAAGCGGCTGAATGCGCCGTCGCACGTACGGAATGCTGACGAACATGATGACCACGTCCGCTGACTCACGGTGCATAATCGTAATCTCGCCATCGTGAAGAACATTCCAGATGTCGAGTCGCGGATCGGTCATGCGCGGATGGGTCTAACGAGAAAAAAGTGAGCTACCGCCACGGAGGGCGAGCGGTGCTCGAAGTGAAGATGTTCTGGTCATATCAAAACGCGATCGCACAGCGGGTGGCGGTTAGCTCCACTGACTGGTTAGGTGAAGCGTGCGGCTGCTCAATCATCGAGGTCCCATCCACGGTCCGGAATATAACGCAGCCGAAATCCGTCGCGACCATAATCACCGACGTACAACCAGGTATGAATCCCCCGCCGTGTGATCGTAGTGCCAGTAGCCGAAGAATGTCAGCGGCGCTTTGATGTGTGCGTCATCCAACGAGCGGGGATACTCGCCATGAGTGTGGCGATACGTATCAATCTGTTGCACCAGGGTGTTGCCCTGCGCTTTCAGCGCATCGTAGTTCGGAGTGCGCGCGACGCGATAGCCGACGACGCTAGTGACAAGAAGAACGCCTGCGGTGACTGCCCAGCGCTTCCACTTCATCTAACGAGAAAAAGATAAACCACGGCAGGGTGTCGTGGCAAACGCCCTGAAGTAGCATCGCAAAGGGGCCGTTGGCTTCATCGATTGGTTAGACGGTGGATGTGAATTCATGTTTTCGTGGGATCCACCACTTGGCGAGGAGCAAGAAAATGATGATCCCAAAGAGCGTCTGCGAAATCAACATCCACCAACCGAATAGAGTGCTCGGCTGTGCGAGAAACGGCAAAAGGGCTTGGAAAACCACGACCTGCACGAGCATGATCGTGAAAAAGATGCACCTGAGATACCAGGCAGCAAGGGAACGACGCCGCAGTAGAACGATCCACACAAACAAAAGGATCGAAGCAACCAGTCGCGCTACAATCGGCCAACCGACGTGATGAATGAGACCGCTCGCGAAGGAAGCCGCGCATAGAACCGCAAGCACCGCGATAACGAATTGCAGAAGCTTCATGTATGCGCGAAGCCGTCTAACGAGAACAAGCTCAGCCACCGCTGGCGAGAGCGAGCGTTGCTAACAGTCGAAAATGTTTCATAAAATCAAGCGTGGACTTCGCATCGGCCAGCGGTTGGCTGGAGCGATTGGTTAGATGTTTTCATGGTTTGACGCTCATCTTGTACAGCAAAAGATGCGTATGAATCGCGCAGTCGTCTAAGGCTCTCGTAGCAAGCTTGAGGAATGTAATGTCTCGCGTGTCGCAGAGAGCACAAAATAAGATGACGATAGCCAAGAACCGGTCATTCGGTCGTCGCACGACTGAAATGTATAGATCGAAGCGCTGGTCTAGGCGCTGCACCGGATCGCCCGTTACGCGGACCGGCGCGTCTAACGTGCCACTTAGGAGTATCGGCCAGCCAGTCGCCGACGAAGCACGTGGCGCACCCTCGAGCCATGTCGTAATCGCGCAATCGCTGCAAGAACGAATCGCGTAACGTGGCTCAACCACGCTCTGGTGCTGGAACACTCTGTTGAGAGTAACATCGGTGGCAAAACAGCGCCAGTAGATGACTTCGTCCAATGCTGTTCAAGGATCGGAAGCCGCAGAGACTTAGACTGCGCGTCATGTGGCCGTCGCGCACATCTGTCCAAAGCACGTCAGCAACTTTTGCTGCTGGTGTTGCCCTTTGGAGGAACGTGAACATAGAGAAGCGCGCGTAAGACCTAACGAGACCGAAGTGAGCTACCGCCACCGAGGGCAAGCGTGGCTCGAAGTGAAAAAGTTCTAGTCATATCAAAGACCTGAACGTAGCGGCGGGTGGCGGTTAGCTCCACTGACTGGTTAGATCGTTGGCGTCGCTTCATCATACGACTAACCCGTATCGCGAACAAAACTAATCATGCGAGAAACATAATCGATATGCTAAATGCCGCCCAATAAAGACATCGACGCCATACGCATTCTGAAAAACGTTTGCACTATTCGCGACACGAAGCATGCCTGCTGTGATACAGAGGTCAAGTCTCTGCGCCAAGGCAGCCATCGCGATGCTGAGGCAGGCGAGCAAACCATGCGATGCGATTTCCGAAAGCGAACCGACCGACGCCAAGTCATCCGTAGAGCAATAAACCAAACACGGAGGAGTAAGAAGAACACGATCTAACGAGAACAAGCTCAGCCACCGCTGGCGAGGGCGAGCGTGAAACCCCCACCCCCCCCCCCCCCCCCCCCCCCCCCCCCCCCCCCCCCCCCCCCCCCCCCCCCCCCCCCCCCCCCAAAAAAAAAAAAAAAAAAAAAAAAAAAAAAACTCTCCGATGCTTCGTACGTCCAGTAAAGTGCAATGCACTCAGATAATACTTGTTGCTCTGGTGACCCGTCGAGCAGGCAGAAGCCCACAAAGAGATAAATGCCAATGCAAGCGCTGAGAATTGCGATTCCGCGTGTCAGGCTCAGCGTCCGGGTGACTTGGATTTGAGCCAGCGAAAGAGCTGCTTCAGGCTCGGCACGTCGTCTTCGCTGTGATCGGATTCGCCATGCGCTTTTAGATCTAACGAGAAAGAGGTGAGCGATGACGGCTGAGAGGGCGCGTGGCTTGCATAAAAAGGAGTCTACCCACTCAAACCGTGGAATACAAGGCCAGCCGCCATTCGCTCGACCGATTGGTTAGATCTGTGATGTCGCTTATACTCCATAAGTATCTCCCATTTCGCAGTGTTCTTGACAACCGGCCAGTATACTCGCTAAGGTCATCAGTTCCTGACGCCACAACTCAGGTTCTTTTTTGCCAACTGATCTCCCTGACGTGAGTAGAGCTTTTCTTGCCGGCTACTGTCGCCCGAAGATCGACTAACATCCTTCTCGAGTTCCCATGCGATGCGCAGAGCCAATAGTAAATCGCTCGCCCACGATGATGATCGCGTCCGGTCCAACGCTTAAAGGCCACTGAAGCTCGCGCGCGAGTGAAGAGCCGCACAGCATCGTTGAACATATTAGTAGGACAAGAGCGCGCATAGATCTAACGAGAAAGAGGTGAGCGATGGCGGCTGGGAGGGCGCGTGGCTTGCATGAAAAGGAGTCTAGCTACTCAAAGCGTGGAACACAAGGCCAGCCGCCATTCGCTCCACCGACTGGTTAGGCCCTGGCGTGGCGAAACTCATATGCATCCGCGAGACGCTGTAAAGCGTCGCACTCCTCCAAGTGTGCATCCAAACCCTCGATCTCATCAATGCGTGAGCGGATAAGATACCACTGTGTCTCAGAGGTGACACGACCTCGCTCTCTGATGGCGGAGATGCGCCGGAGCCGCTTCTGCTGTAGTGAGTCGAGTTCGATGCCGTGCCGAGCGCGAAGCTCCATAGCAACCGCGCGTATCTGTGCGCCGGAAAGATGACTGACCATCGTGAGAAGGTCGTCCAGCCCGCTGACGCATGCCGGCAACGAGTTCGCGCGAGGGAGCGCCAGCAGGAGGCGTACGGCTGAACGCAGCGCTCATTCCTAGTTCGCGATACTCTGGCACCACAGCTCCGAGAGCGTCGGCCAGCGCCTTTGTTTGTATTCGCAGCGTCTCTAGCTGAGTGGGCATATGCGTGGCATAGGCCTAACGAGACCCAAGATCAGCGACCGCGCGAGTCAGGAATGACGTTCGCATGCTATCAAACTTAAGCATAATGACGGTCCGCCGTTCGCTGGATCGCGGGTTAGACGGTTGTGTGCCACTGCGTTCTGGCGTCGAGCACTCATCAGAAAGGAATGAAGGCCTTCACTAAGAATCCTACTCCTGCCATAAACCCCTAGCCGTACCGGCAGCCAAGGATATCGCATGTTTCGGATGCGAGCGGCGACATCGGGCTTCACGGTGCCGCGCTTCTCTAGCTCATCCAAGTGCTTCCGCCGGTATGCGCCGCTAATCGCGAACGCGAAAAAGCATATCGCACCGACGAAATAAATAATGTCGAAGTGGAATACCATCTGAACCAGAATAAGGTCAGCGATGGCGGCTGAGAGGGCGCGTGGCTTGCATGAAAAGAAGTCTAGCTAGTCAAAGCGTGGAAGACAAGGCCAGCCGCCATTCGCTCCACCGACTGGTTAGGCCTCCCGCGTGGCGAAACAATCACGCACTGGCGGCAGAAAAGACATTGCGACAATGGCGCCAGTTAGCAGCAGCATGAATACGCCAACCGGGGCGACGAACGACGGCGGCGAGATAGTGAATACCGATGCACCCGAACGGCCCGTGAGCAATCCAACAGCTAAAACGATAACGAAGATCAATCGCGCCCAGCGCTGGAAGAACCCCATGCCCAGCAATATCGCCAGACAAATGGCCACCGCGACAGCGTCGCAAACAGTGCGCCAAACGTGCGTCAACTTAACAAGCTGACTTGCGAGAACACTCCCCAGCTGAAAAACCATTCAACGCACCCAACCGCGATAACAATGAGCAGGCGATAAAATAACGTCGCCTCACAGGCCTAACGAGAACAAGATGAGCGACGGCGGACGAGAGCGCGCGTCGCTCGGAGTGCAAGTGTGGAAGTCATCTCAAAAGTGGAGCGTACAGCGGTCCGCCGTTCGCTCCATCGCATGGTTAGATGCGTTCATTGCTTCACGCATGAGCCTGTACCTTGCCGATAACTTCCCCGCCGCCGAGTCCAAACGACCTGCGCTCTCCTGTGAACTGGGCACCAGTCAGAACTCCATCGATAATGTCATAATCGTCGCACATGTCTCCACTGAGGTTCATGTGCAACGCGCGGCTCTCTACCTCATAAGTGGGTGTCCCGAAGCGAACATGGCCCCCGACAATAACTAAATTTCGCCAAGCGTCCTTCCATCCGCCGAGACAGCTAACGCCGGGCTGGTCCGTCACTCGGAACGTGAGGACCTCGGGCTTCGCCTTGCTGGCTAATGGCGTAGTGACGAAACGCCAGACAGCACCAGCGTGTCATTCGCGCGGCGTGGGCTGTGAGGCGAGCGCCTTGTGCTGCTTCTCGCTATCCGCGGCGAGGCACGCAGTAGCAACGAGTGTTGAGGTGGCGAGGCGCTTCAGCATCTAACGAGAACAAGATGAGCGACGGCGGACGAGGGCGCGCGTCGCTCGGAGTGGAGGTGTGGAAGTCATCTTAAAAGTGGAGCGTACAGCGGTCCGCCGTTCGCTCCATCGCATGGTTAGACTTATTTGGTGAACCTGAGATCATGCAACTTGGCCTCTACTGGAATCGGCTCCTCTGCAATCTTCTCGCCGTCCCGGTAGTTGAGTCGCTTCGAGAAAAACTTCGCCGGGGAAGCGAACGAAAAATCGGGATCTACTAGAGGACCGCCAACTAGATCGTCCAAGTAAAACACCGCATTCTTCGAGCGGATGTAAACGTAGGTAGAACAGTGCCAAGCTGAATGGCCGCCAGAACTCGTAGTGCTGAAGGCGAAGAACTGTGAATCCGGCGACCATGCAGCATGCAGAACGCAACGACCGTGCTCATGATCGGGCGAGCTGTAGTCGGCCCTGTGGAGAAGCTTGCCGGCCTTGTCGCGGAGCTCGACCACGTGCTCGGAAAAGTCACCATCCGCGGTATGCAACGGAATCACCACTGCGCTGAGGCTCGCATCGGGAGCAACATAAATCACGCGCCCGTAACCCTGGGCGTCAACGTGAACGGCTGCGGCGCAAAGAGTCATCATCACGAACAGCGCGCGCATAGGTCTAACGAGACAGAAGTGAGCTACCGCCACCGAGGGCGAGCGTGGCTCGAAGTGAAAAGGTTCTAGTCATATCAAAGGTGAACGCACGGCGGGTGGCGGTTAGCTCCACTGACTGGTTAGATCGTTCGTGCTCCATCATCACTAACCTTGCGAAATCCTAATCACTGCGAGCGTAACGAGCAAAACCGCCATGGCGATAAAGCCAGCGCCAGCCACACGCATTCGAAACACGCACTCACCCGTCCCCCAGAACCACTGCGGATACAATATGGATCGCCAGGGCTGCCGAACGCGCTGGGAGACTCGAATCCGCGGCGACAAACCTGCTCGGCGCGTCTCCACGAACGACAGCCAAGCCATCCGAGAGCAATCGCGACAATCACTTGAAGAGCGAGCGGCATCAAGATCTAACGAGACAGAGATGAGCGACCGCCGCCGAGAAGCGCGTGAATCGCAGCGAAAGGGTTTTAGCGACGCAAAAGCTGAACACAAAGCGGGCGGCGGTTCGCTCCATCGATTGGTTAGATGGTTTGCTCACTTCTTGCGAAAAATCCGCTGGTACTCTTCTTCCGTCAGCCAGTGCCATCGATCCACCGCAAAGCGGCGAAACAGAGCTTGATGAATTCCGGCGGCAAGCCCCGCCGCGACGATAAGGGCGATAGAAATGCTGTGACCGCGAAATGCTGCGGAAACGGGCATGAGAATCACCGGGAAACTGATCTGATCTGGACTGATGTGATAGCCATTGACGATGAACGCCTGGATGTGAAGCGCAATAGATGAGAAGGCGAGAATCAGCAGGAGAAACGTAAGGGCGACAATTAAGATTGCTTTCATCGCGGCTTCACCATCTAACGACCCAAGCTCAGCGACGGCGGCCACGAGACGCGCCGATTGCAACGGCGACGGCCCGCCGCCGTTCGCTGCAGCGCATGGTTAGGCAGCGTCGGTCTCATTTGGTCAACAGTTTGAAATCTCCTCCTGCTGCAATCCGCTTCCGAACGCCTGCCAAATCTTTCTGGCCCTCCTCATGCGGAAAGAGTTCGTAAGACCGCAAATAGTGGATCTCCCAGTTCGTGAGATCACCCATCGCCAGATAAATCAAACCGAGATATGCCTCTCCGTAATAATAATTCGGCTGGCGTGTGACTAGGGCCTGCGCCTCGGCCAGCGCCTTCGGAAAATCCTGCTGCTTCATAGCGGTGTCCACCGACTGCCAAGAAGGAGCTGCCTGAGAAATGCCCCGCGAAAATCCCCGAATGAAAGCTGGCACTGTGCCGATGATAATGAAAACCAGTATCACGTAGAATACGCGCTTCAGTTTACGAAGCTCGGCCAATATCTCTTGATTGTTGTCTGCGCTCATAATGTGACGTGCGATAAGCCGCCTAACGAGAACAAGGTGAGCGATGGCGGCTGAGAGGGCGCGTGGCTTGCATGAAAAAGAGTCTAGCTACTCAAAGCGTGGAACACAAGCCCAGCCGCCATTCGCTCGACCGTCTGGTTAGGCCTTGGGGTTGCGGTCACGGTCCATTGTAGAATTTAGTGATGTCGACCTTCGAAATCCTGTCCTGCCTGTCTATGTCAAGCTCGACAAGAAATCCGGCTCCTTGACCAACTGGAAATATCGAAGTCAATCTCCTGTGTGAAGGCCGCTCGTCCACCGTGAATTTCTGACCAGCGTCGCTCAACACTTTCTTGGCGTGTTTAAGCGTGTCACCCACAGCGAGCTTCTTCGCCGGATAAGGGAGTCGAACCGTGGCGTGGCGCGTTCGAACAGAAGCCGCTGCTCGGCGAAAGAACGCTCGACTGCGCAACTCAGGGAGGAACCAGGCTGGGAAGCACATGCGACTACCGCCAGAATCACCGCACCCGCTGAGCCGACGATCGCCAATGTTTTCCGAAAGGTCATTGGTGGTGCGCTGCTCAGCCTAACGAGAACAAGATCAGCTACGGCCTTCTCCGCAGCTAAACTGAAATCAATGGTAACTTAATCATCAAAAAAAGTGAACCCGTACCCGGTAAGGCCGTTAGCTGAGGGAATGTGGTTTTGTGGACTCGACGCGAGGCGTGACCGGGCGCTCTGATATCGGGCGATGGGACTTGCAAAGAGGACCAGCGCGAGACGAACCGGCAGGACTCGAGCGATGCAGTGGGGACTTCCCCGATTGAAGGCTGAATGAGTCTGACGGATGAACCCTCATGGAGTGAGTCGACTTTACCAAAGCGAAACTCAGCTCCGGATGTCTGCGTGTAACGAGAGTTCGTCAGAAGCCGGCCACGCCTTGCGTCGAGATAAAGAAGCATAACAACCAACCAGGGAGTATTAACATGAGCAAAAGAAAAGGTCGAGTCATTGGACTGGATGTGCACCCGGACAGTTTTGCCGGGGCGATCGTGGAAGGAACTGATCCGGCCAGTGCGCAGGTGGTAAGCACTTCGACGCGGGTCGAGTTGAAGCAACTGGAACAATGGGCGCTGCGTCACACCAGGACAGAGGACACGCTGGTGTTGGAAGCCAGCGGCAATGCTTTTGCGGTGGCGGCGCGCTTGCGCACGATCGGACGCAAAGTCGAGATTCTGGATAGTCATCGAGCCGGCAAAGTGGGCAAGGTTTACTGCGCCAACGATCGAGTCGATGCGGTGAAGATCGCGCGCATTTATTTGAGCGCGCTCTCGCCCATCGTCTGGCAGCCGGATGCAAAGACGTTGGAACGGCGCGAGGTGTTCAGTGCCTATCAGGCGGTAGTGAAGGAATCGACCCGGGCCAAACAACAGCTGCGCTCGATGTTGAACGAACATTGCGTGCGCCTGGAGAAGGGCTTCCGCCTTTGTCATCCCAACGCCATCAGGCGGCTGCTGGCCTTGTGCGAGTGGACGCCGGCGAGAACAATGTTGCTGCAACAGCTGCACGGCACTTTGGTGGCAACGCGAGCACGTCGCACACTGTTGCGCCGCTACATGGCGCAAGAGATCGTGGCCGAGGAAGCACTCCTGCGACTAACTCGGCTCTGCGGCATCAATCTAATCACTCTTTATGGAGTAGTGGCGGCGGTGGGCGATGTGCGCCGGTTTAGTCACAGCAAAAAACTGGTGGCCTACTTTGGACTTAACCCAAGTGTGTCGCAGAGCGGTAACTTCGAAGGAAGCGGAGCCCTCAAACGGCACGGAAGAGGAGCGCTGCGCGCGTTGCTCATCCAATCAGGCAAGAAACTCCTGGAAGTAAATAATCCGCTGCAGAAGTGGGGTCTGGCTGTAGCAGCACGGCGCGGAAGAAACAAAGCGGCCGTGGCCCTCGCGCGCAAACTCTGTGTCGCCCTCTGGCATCTGCTCATGGGACACGCCATTGGCGCCCTTGAGCGACTCGATATGCTCACAACCAAGCTCAGTAAGTTCGCCACAGAAATCGGACCCGAGGCGCTACGCCTATTTGGCTACGACAACAAAGCAGACTTCGTAGAGAAAAAACTTTACCTACTCAAAAACTACCCGTGAAACAGTTGGTCGTTCGAGGGGAACAGAAAAACACCTTATGCAACACTTATACTGCAAACAACAACTTGACCTAACCACATGTCTGCATCGCCTGGTTAGATGCGTTTTTGCCTTATCGCATACCAAAGATAGCTGATCGGAAAAATCGCCGCGCACCCTAACGGGAACGCATATAGAAATTTCGAATCCGACCAGACAGAGGAAGCCCTGCTGAACATCTGAATGCGGTCGATCAGAAATGTGAGAAACAACACAGATGATGTAAGCAGCTGCACTAGAGCAGAAATGCGCTTAGTGCGCCGCCAAAGCACCGCTGAGCCGGCGACAAAGCAGGCAATCCAGAGGACTGGAACGAGTTGCCAACCATGCCACAGATAATCGAACGCTAACATCTAACGAGACAAAGTCAGGTGCGGCGAGCGAGGGGGCGCATGCGGCGGGTTGAAGCGGTTTAATCATGTGAAAGCTGGGTAGTCCGACGGTTCGCCGTCAGCTGCAGCGCTTTGTTAGACCTTCGCATTAGTGTCTGCTCCCAAAGTGCGTAGTCGTCTGGCGCGCCGATTCCAGAAGATCGCAAATGTAAACTTGTAGCCTAGAAAGAATCCGATGCAGCAAAAAAGGACGACGGCTGCTGCGCTCGCCGCCGTGACGGTATGCTCAACCAAAAAGCGCAGCAGCAACAAAAGCACGGCCAGAGTCGAGCCATAGCAGAGCGCCATCTTCAGGAGAAGAGCGTTCCGCATGTCTCGGTCTTTATCGGGGCGGAGGAAAAGAAAAGGTCTCCAACCCCAATCCTGATCGGTCAGCCAGTTCATCATATTCTCGATCCGGTCCACGGCAAAAGGTCTAACGAGACGGAGCTGAGCCACCGCTGGCGGCGGCGAGTTTTCGCAACATCGACAACTGCTTCATAAAATCAAATGTGGAGTTCACAACGGCCAGCGGTTTGGCTCCAGCGATTGGTTAGGCTCTATTTTAGAAAACTTTTGGTTCTGGTCCACTCACGACGAATGATCTGTTGTGTCGCCGAAGTGATCGAGAGTTGAAGCTCAACCTTGCGATCTATAAATCGATTTTCCGAGACCTGCCGCTTGGTTTTGTGGAGCAGCGACACGAGCTCGTGGCTTAGAGCGATGAGGATGCGGTGATGCTCTCTTTCGGGATTGAGCAATAGTTCGATTTTATTTTCGAGATACATTAACTTCGCATACGCTTCGTGGAGGCGTTTACGTCTGAGTCGCGGGCGTAACAGGGCCACCTCCTAGTGTACAAGCCGTCGACAGAAATTCGGCAACAGAGTCTCGTAAAGCGTTGATCCACGCCTGCCGCATCTCGGCTACGGTCTTTCGGTGTGCGAAGAACGGCCCGAGAAACAGGGCGCGCTAGCGCTGACCGCCAACGACATCACGGCAATAATCGTTGATCTATCCATGCACGCGAGGCCTAACGAGAAAGAGGTGAGCGATGGCGGCTGAGAGGACGCATGGCTTGCATGAAAAAGAGTCTAGCTACTCAAAGCGTGGAACACAAGGGCAGCCGCCATTTGCTCCACTGACTGGTTAGATCATTGGGGTTTTTGGCTTCAATGAGTCGAGATAAACTTGGTAAGCCTTCTGTTGCTGCTCCCACCTGTCGAGGATCTTTTGGTAGCGGTTATTGTCTGTCTGCTGCTGAATGAGCAGGTCGTACCATTGCTTCTGATGCTCCATGTCACGCTGCAGGGCCTCCTCGTAAAGGTGGTCGCGGCGTTCTCGCGCGCTCTGGAGGGCCTCCCATCGCCTCATTTGTTCTGCGTAGCTGCGCGGCGGCATCAGAACCACGAGCTTCTCGAAGATGAATACGCACGCCAATGTGAGAAGCACGGTGAGAACGACCGTGCCCTTTCGCGAAGGTGGCGTCGATGGTTGCATCGCTGTTGGCGTGTCGCTCATGATCTAACGAGACGGAGCTCAGCCACCGCTGGCGGGAGCGAGCTTTGCTGCGGAGTTTAATGTTGAAGTCATGTGAAAGCTAGTCATCGGAACGGCCAGCGGTTGGCTGCAGCGATTGGTTAGATGTAGTGGGTGACAAACACTCATCGTGCGGAGAAAACAAAGCCAAGAACAACTACGGCAATGAAGAACGCCCAATAGGTATAGCTGAAGGCTCGAATGAAACGACAAAGCCGAATGACTTCTGGATCCTGCGTCTCCCTAAAGCGTCCGCTGAGAACGAACTTCATAACAGCCAGACTGTTCTTTGGAGAATTGTTCCAGAAGAGTGTGGGCTGACCAAGCGATTCATAAATGGCGGGATGCTGGTCGCGGAGCGTTCGATGCAATTGCGCCATGGTCGCATAACTAATGATCCCGCAGGCGACGAACACCAGAAAGAGCAGCGGACCATAGCCTCCAAATGTATCTTGTGCGGCGATCATCGAGACTACATCTAACGAGAACAAGGTGAGCGATGGCGGCTGAGAGGGCGCGTGGCTTGCATGAAAAGAAGTCTAGCTACTCAAAGCGTGGAAGACAAGGCCAGCCGCCATTCGCTCCACCGACTGGTTAGGCCTCCCGCGTGGCGAAACAATCACGCACTGGCGGCAGAAAAGACATTGCGACAATGGCGCCAGTTAGCAGCAGCATGAATACGCCAACCGGGGCGACGAACGACGGCGGCGAAGATAGTGAATACCGATGCACCCGAAACGGGCCCGTGAGCAATCCAACAGCTAAAACGATAACGAAGATCAATCGCGCCCAGCGCTGGAAGAACCCCATGCCCAGCAATATCGCCAGACAAATGGCCACCGCGACAGCGTCGGCAAACAGTGCGCCAAACGGGTGCGTCAACTTGAACAAGCTGACTTGCGAGAACACTCCCCAGCCGAAAAACCATTCAACGGCGACCCAGCAACCGCGGATAACAATGAGCAGGCGATAAAATAACGTCGCGCTCACGAGGCCTAACGAGAACGAGGTGAGCGATGGCGGCTGAGAGGGCGCGTGGTGTGCATGAAAAGGAGACTAGCTACTCGAAGCGTGGAACACAAGCCCAGCCGCCATTCGCTCGACCGACTGGTTAGGCGACGGCAGGACCTCGCCGCTGACGTTGCACTAGAGTTTTTCATCGCCGACTGCGGTCCGAAGCCGTGACTGAAGAACCTCCGGCATGCGGGACCAGCCCCATACGCCTGCTAAAGCGTGCCGAAAATGCGGATCTCGTGCGGCAAGCTGCTCGACCCGCTCGATGAACGCCTCGCCATGCTCACAAAGCAAGTTCTCCAACGGGCCAGCCGCAAGAATGGCTAAGAACTGGTCAGAACGCGAAGCGCCGATCAGCGAGAGAATCATGGGCCACGCACGCTCTGGCTCCTCCCGAACGATGTCGTCCAGCTCACCAGACGCCCACGAGTGGGACGCGTCACCGCACCCGGTCCATGCGAGTGTGTAATCCCGCATAAGATCGTCGTCCGTGTAACCATCGGGCGCATTGTTGAAGCGAGTGCTCATGCTTAACGTAGTCGCCTAACGAGAATGAGGTGAGCGATGGCGGCTGGGAGGGCGTATGGCTTGCATGAAAAAGAGTCTAGCTACTCAAAGCGTGGGACACAAGGCCAGCCGCCATTCGCTCCACCGACTGGTTAGGCCTGGAGCGTATCATATGATGCGACCGCTCCCGCTGCGACCGCCCTCGAAGAATGTGAACTCGGTGCCAGACCTGAGAAAAGGCGAAACAGCGGGAACGAGGAAACGTAAACGAACTCGCGCCGGTTCCCCCGACCTAAGCTGCATCGAGCCTGCGGGAACGACTGCAGCGGAAAACGCTTCTGCGCCAAATGAAATGATAAAGCCAAATGAAGAGACTGGCGAAGCTGGAATCTCTGTGCCGGATAACAAAGTCACCTCTGCATCAGTTTCCGAATTCATGAGGCCTAACGAGAATTGGACGAATGTTCGTATTTAAAGGCGAACATTTTTTCGTCTATCACGTCCGGGATACGGGTGAAGGCTCATCGACCGGGCTACGGACGCTCAAGCCGGGTTTGTTACAGACGTGGGTGTAAATCATCGTGGTCGCGACCTCCTTGTGCCCAAGCAACTCCTGAACCGTACGAATATCGTACCCATTTTCCAGCAAATGCGTAGCAAAACTATGGCGGAAAGTGTGGCAACTGGCCGCTTTCGGAATCCGGGCGGCGCGGATCGCCTGTTTCACGGCGTTCTGCAGGTTCTTTTCATGGACGTGATGACGGCGCTTGTGGCCGCTGCGCTGATCGAGAGAAAGTTTGTCCGCAGGGAAGACGTATTGCCACACCCATTCGCGAGCCGCGTTTGGATATTTACGATGGAGAGCCGTCGGCAGATAGACGGCGCCGCCGCCGCGGGCGAGATCCTGCTGATGTAATTCCTTCACGCGGGCCAGATGTGCCTGAAGGGGACGGCAAAGGCGCTCTGGCAATATGGTGATTCGTTCCCGCATTCCTTTTCCTTCGCGCACCGTGATGTGCCGGTAGCCGAAGTCGACATCCTTGATGCGAAGGCGAAGGCATTCCAGCAGGCGTAACCCGCTTCCATATAATAGATGCGCCATGAGGCGGTAATCGCCTTTCAGATTCGCGAGGACGGCGCGGGCTTCGGCGCGGCTAAAGACGACAGGCAATTTCGCAGGCCGGTGCACGCGCTCGACGCCGTCGATGTAATCGAGTTTGCGATCAAGGACCTGTTGGTAAAGGAAAAGCAATGCGCTGAAGGCCTGGTTCTGAGTGGAAGCTGCGACATGGCCATTGATCGCGAGGTGGCTAAGGAATGCAGCGATTTCTTCCTCACCCATCTGTTCGGGATGGCGTTTGCCGTTGAATAAGATGAACCGCCGGATCCAGTCCACGTACGTTTGTTCGGTGCGGATGCTGTAGCGCTTTACGCGCAAGTGCCACCGGACGCGATCGAGTAGCTTAGTGGGAGGCGCGCTGCGGTTACTCGAGGGAGCAGTAGCGGCTGTTTCATCCAAGCTGCCGCACGTGGAGAGGGGAACTATTCCGGACGTTAATATGCGTCCGGCGGGGCGCCGACGACAAGTCTAAAGTGGGATATTGATCCGCATGGTCGGCCCAATCACGTTGAACGTCGCGCACGAATGACCAGCCATGTCTTCCATGCGATGAACAGCAGGACCTGACTCAAGATAGCTGTCCCAATTCCAGACAGGTAGTAGTGCACCGAGCCATACCGCAACGCCAATGATGGCGAAGATTACGCCTGAATACATCCAATATCCTGAAAGGATCATTACGGGAACGAAGACGAACCGAACAGCGCCGGCGTATTGCGCAACTTCCGAAGGCTTACCATAAATGTAACCGAGTATCGGAATGCTCAGGATAAGGTGGACGCAGCGAAGAATCGAACGTTTGATGGCATTACTCATGAGTGGTTTGTAAATTGATACTCAAGTGACGCGCGAGTGACAACAACCAATGAGAAAGCGACAGCAACCATGAAGGAGACGAAGCACGAAAGCCTTTGCGGCAAAGAAAGTGCCTGACGGTTCTGGCTTCCAGACTTCTCCCACCTTAGTATCCTTTGTGAACTTCGTGTGAGACGGAATCCCGGAGTCAGGGGCGTCGCTTTCCGGCCGCGAGCATGGCGCAGGCTTTCTCGATCCGGCGTTTATGTGCGTCGGGTTGTTGTTTGGCCGAGTCCATCCAACTAATAAAGTCCCTGCGCTCGATCGGCGTGAGATCGCTCCACTGAGCTTTCGCCTTCGGGGTATCTTTGAGGGCTGTGTAAAGATTGAATGACACGATCGAATAACAGCAGGGGCGTCGTTTTCCGGCCACCAGCATGGAGCAGGCTCTTTCGATCCGGCGGCTGCGTGTCTCCTGCTGTTTGGCTGAGTCTATCCAACTAATAAAGTCTCTGCGCGCGATCGGCGTGAGATTTTTCCACTGAGCCTTTGCCTTCGGAGCAGTCGTGAGAGCCTTGCCCAGGTCCGTTGGCACTTTGGCTTCTGGCTCTTTTCCAGTCGGCTTAGAATTCATTTTGTTCATAATTGCACGGAGGCGAGAGCGTTTTCCATAAAGCGGGTTCTGGCGCCTAACGCGATATAAGATTACCGACAAGTCTGCGACCGCAAGCAGGACTCGCAACGGCAGACGAGTTCCCCTGCGCCGACAACGCGCAACGCCGCCAGCCGCTCTCTGCCACGAAAAGGATTGACCTTTCCCAAAATCCCTGCTCGATGGAGAAATGAGAACTAAAACCATTGCACTGAGCCTGGGGTTAATCTTAGCCGCTGGGGCGTTATACGCGGCTGATCCTATGATGGGCACGTGGAAGCTGAACGAATCGAAATCAAAGCTGACACGCGGCACCGGCAAGAATACGAAAGTCGTCTATGACGATCATTTGATCCGTAACAAGGTGACGGTGACGGTGGACGGCGTTGATGCAGGCGGAAAGTCTTTCCACAGCGAGTGGAAAGGAAAATTCAACGGCAAAGATTACGAGGTAACCGGCGATCCCACTTCGGATATGCGTTCCTACACGAAGGTAAATGATCAAACGCTCGACCTTACCGTGAAAAAGGGCGGCCAGGTCGTGGCCACGGGTCGGATCGTCGCGTCGGCCGATGGAAAAAGCCGGGTCATAACTATAAACGGAACCACCGCGAAGGGGAAAAAATATACGAACACCGCGGTTTACGACAAAGGATAAACGCTGTTTTGGGTTTTCAACGCGCTTCCCATGTCGTAGCCGCAAATTGTGTGGCTCAGGGTTAGGCAATTACGCCTAACGAGAAAAAGATCAGCCCCGAAAGCTCCCTGCTCGCGAAAGCTTTCGGAGTTCGGGGGGTGGCTCGGTCATTGGCGGATCAAAGGGGCGGAAAATAATGCGACGGTCGGAGACCGCCGCTACAGCGAGCCGGCGCCCGAGGCGTTATCGGCGCGATCGGCCGATCGCGCCCTACCAAAGGAAGACACTAGCTTCGTGTTCTCCGTGTGCTCTGTCGTGAAATTTCTTTTTCGGCTTTCCTGGATTCCTGCGTTTCCTGATTCAATTGGAGTAGTTTCGGCATCGCTCGGCGGAGCTCCGAATGCTTTCGCGAGCAAGAGGCCGATCCACCTTTACGCGCTGAAGTTCGCGATGGCGAGGGCGCCCACCGCGGCGGGCAGGCAGTGCGCTCCCCGGAATAATGCGACGGTCGGAGACCGCCGCTACAGCGCTGAGTGCGGCTAACCTCCAAATCCACCTTCGCCTAGTCCAGGCCGACGGCGGCGCGGACGCGGGTCATGACTTCGTTAGCTACTTCGTTGGCGCGGCGGGCGCCACTGACGAGTAGCTCATCGACGTAGAGCTTGTCGGCGAGAAGTTCTTCGCGGCGTTTGCGCATGGGCTGGAAATGTTCCCACAGTCTTTCGAACAGTTGTTTCTTGAAGTCGCCGTAACCGGTGCCGCCTTTTTCAAATCTCTCGCGCATCTCACCAACTTCTTCTTTCGAGCCAAAAAGGGAGAAGAGATGGAATACGGTAGAGCTAGCGGGATCTTTCGGCGCTTCGACCGGCTTTGAGTCGGTCACGATGCTCATAACTCGTTTTCGCGTTTCCTTTTCATCACCGAAAATGTCGATGGTGTTGCCATAGCTCTTGCTCATCTTCTGTCCGTCGATGCCGGGAACGGTCTCGGTCGCGGCGTGAATGTGGGGTTCAGGCAGCTTGAAGACGTGGCCGTAGGTCTCGTTCATCTTTACCGCGAGGTCGCGCGCGATCTCGATGTGTTGTTTCTGGTCTTTGCCGACGGGGACGAGATCGGAATCGTAGATCAGAATATCGGCGGCCTGCAAAACAGGGTAGGTGAACAGACCGGCCGAAGCTTGTAGCCCGCGCGCGAGTTTGTCCTTGTAGGAATGGGCGCGCTCGAGCAATCCCATCGGCGCGACGGTGGAGAGGATCCAGCATAGCTCGGTGACTTGCGGGACGTCGCTTTGCATGAAAAGCGTGCCGCGCTCGGGATCGAATCCGCAGGCGATAAAGTCGATGGCCACGCCACGACAATTAGCGCGTAGCACTTCGGGATCGCGCACACTCGTTAGGGCGTGGTAGTTGGCGATGAAGTAGAAGGTTTCGCCGTCGTTTTGCAGCGCGATGGCGCGCTGGATCATGCCGAAATAGTTGCCGATGTGCAGGACACCGGTCGGCTGGATGCCGGAAAGGATGCGAGGCTTTTTGTTAGCTGTCATAAAAAATTGCTGTCATCCTGAGCGCCAGCGAAGGATCTCACGATCCTCTGGCCGGCGACGGACAACAATGCGCATTCGGTTAGCAGCAAAGGAGATTCCTCGACTTCGCTCGGAATGACAAGTGAGATTGGCCCTCATCCTGGCCTTCTCCCTCGAGGAGAAGGGATTTTTCGGGCGCGAGATCGTTTATCTTGATCTTCCCACATTGCGCAGTTAGTGCTCCAGCGATTAGTGCGACGGTCATCCACCTTCGCGCCGCTTCGGCGTGACAAGTAGACCGCCGCTACAAAGTAAGAATGTCGCGCTAGTCTGTTCTGGCTGCCGACAAGCTGCAATGCAATCGCCTTCCAATCGCCCTCTTTGTTTACGAACGTCAGCGTGACGAACTTTCCGCGGACCATGGCGGCATCGCCGTAAACGAGAACCGATTGATCTGTCGGCTCCGGATACTTCAATCGTTGGGACTGCACCTGGTCGAGAAATTGTTTTCGCGTGACCTGGTTTCCATCCGGTGTCGTAGCGATGAAGGCCTCATCGGTTAACGACTCCAGTTTCTTGGCGTCGGGCGCGCGCAATGCCTGAGCAAACTCGTTCATCGCGGCGGTGACTTCCTTCTTCGCCTCTTCCTCCGTGCGCGGGACCTTTGTTGCCTGCCACGCGACGGCCTGCCATTTGCCATCGCGTTTCAGAAAGGTTCCGGTGTTAAGGAAGTTCGCGACCTGGGTGTCGCCGCCCTTCTTCGTTTTGCCGACAAGACGAAAGGCAACGATCGCCGTTGTTCCGTATTGTTGAATGCGAATGTCCTCGGCGCTGTAGGTTGTTTCCGGCTCGTTCGGCTGCGGCTTGACGTTCGCCATGATCTCGGGTTTGCCGACTCGTTTCCCGGCGGAGCGCGTGTAGATAAGGTCGTGCGCCCAGAAACGATCGTGCACAGCGGCGTCGTTACGCGATGCGCCGGCGAGAAATTCGTTGAGCAACGCGGTCAGCTCCTTTGCGTCCGGTGCGTCCTGTGCGCGAATGTTAACAGACACAAACGCGCAAATGACGGCTAACAATATTGAGCGTCTCATGATTTTTGGACTAACGACTAATTTACCGGAGGGACGCGCTTCCGCGCGTCCTGGACATGCAGAAGCATGTCCCTCCGATACTCTCGACGATGCCGCGCAAACATCGCTAGCTGCTCTTCTCCGGGTTGCGATTTGGATAGGGCGGGATTGGCGGTAACTCGTAATGCTTCGTCTTTAGCTCTTCCTGAATTTCCTGGATGCCGCGGTCGAGCTGTTGATCTTCGCCGTGAAATTCTTTCGCGGGATCGTTGTCGACCACGATATCGGGATCGACACCGTGGCTTTCGATGATCCAACCTTTGCCTTCCTTCGAGTAAGGCGCGAACTCCGGCTTAAAGAGTTGTCCGTCATCAATCAGCGGCAATGGATCCCGGATGCCGATGACTCCACCCCAGGTGCGTTTTCCAATGAGCTTACCCAATCCGAGCGTTTTAAATCGGTATGGGAAAATGTCGCCATCGGAGGCGGAGAACTCGTCGATCAGAGTAACCATTGGTCCGAGGAAAGTCTGAGACGGATTGGTTTGCGGCACGCCATTGCGAAACATTTCGACCATGACGAGCGCGCGTCGCAATCTTTCAATGACAAGTGGTGAGACAAAGCCGCCGCCGTTGCCGCGCACATCGACAATGAGCGCCTTCTTTCGAATCTGCGGGAAGTAGCGTTTGGTGAATTCATTCAAGCCGGGCTGGCCCATATCAGGAATGTGGACGTAACCCACCTGGCCGCCGGTTTTCTTGCTGACGTAATCGATGTTGTGCTGGACCCACGCGAGATAGTAAAGCGGCGACTCATCGGCCGTCGGGACAACGGTGATGTCTCGCGCGCCCTGGTCGTTAGGTTTGGAATTAACCCGGAGGATGACCTGCTTGTCGGCAGTCCCGATGAGTGCGTCGTAAATATTCGGCAAAGTCGAAACCGGCGTGCCGTTGACGGCCAGAATGTAATCGCCCGGCTTTAGATTGAGACCAATAGCAGTAAGCGGCGAGCGCGTGTCCTTGTTCCAATTCTCGCCAGGCAAAATGCGATCGATGCGGTAGGCACGGCTTGCGGCATCGCGCGACAGTTCCGCACCGAGCAGCCCAAGCTTGATGCGAGGTGTCTCGGGACGTTCGCCGCCCGCGACGTAAGCGTGGCCGTTGTTCAATTCGCCAATCAACTCACCGATGAGATAGGTGAGGTCGTTGCGATGATTCACGTAAGGAAGTAGCGCAGCGTACTTGTCGCGCATTGCCTTCCAATCGACGCCATTCATCGTCGGCGAGTAGAAGAAGTCGCGCATCTGCCGCCACGCCTCGTAGTAAATCTGTTTCCACTCGGCGCGCCGATCGGCGATCTCGTCGAGACCTTTCAGCTCAAGCTTGTGGTCTTTCGTCTCGAGCTTGTCCTTTGGCAGATCGATGATCGAGTAATCCTTGTCGATCTTTACCAGCATCTTCTTGCCGTCGAAACTGATTTGGTAAGCGTTGACATCGCCCAGCACTGTCTCCTTGCGATCTTCGAGACTGTAGAAACAAAGGTGCCACTTCTGCTCGCCCGGCCCTTCTTCCTCCTGGTCTTCGCCACTGGTATCGCCGACGGTGCGCCGCAGGTAGAAAACGCGATCATCGACAAGACGCAGGTCTTTGTAGTTAGCTGGCGTGATATCGAGCCCGACGATGCGGCTTTGAAGCCCATCGAGGTCCACTTTCACCGTTACTGGTTTTTTGGGCTTTTCCTTCTCGCCTTTCTTCCCCTCGTCCTTGTCGCTCTTCTCCTTTTCTTTCTTCTCCGATTTGCCAACCTCGTCGCTGCGCGGCGCGAGCGGTGATTCTGTTTCCTTCGACAAAGTCACGAGGTAAACGCGCTGCATGTCGACGTAAATATTCTCGAACTCGTCCTCGCCGAAGGTTGGCTTGAAATCGCGGCTCGAAGAGAGCATCAGATATTTGCCGTCGTCGCTGAAGGAGACCCGGCCGGAGCCGTACCATTCGTCGGTCACCGGCGTCGTTTTTTTGCTCGCAACCGAGTAGAGATAAACTTTCGGCTGATCGTTTTCCTCCGGCTGTCCCCATGCGATCCACTGACTGTCGGGCGACCAATCGTAGGACTCGATTTCGCCAAACTTATCATGCGCTATTTCCGTGATCGCTTTGTTGGCAGTATCGACGTAGCGCAGCCGCTGCATGCGATCGCTCCAAAGGAGCTTCTTGCTGTCGGGCGACCAAATCGGCTGGTAATAATAGGTATCCGCGGCTTTGGTCAGTTGTTGCGGCTGGCCTTTGCCATCCTGCGAGCGAACATACAATTCGTTTTCGCCGCTCTCGTCGGAGTTATAGGCGATCCACTTGCCATCCGGCGACCAAACGGCGTCACGCTCATGTGCGTTGGAAGTTTTCGTTAGGGCGCGCTGGTTCCCGTGCTTGGCCGGGACGGAGAAGATATCGCCCCGCGCTACGACGATGGCGCGCTCGCCGTCCGGTGAAAGATTAACCGACTGAATGTGCTTCGATGCGTCGAGGTATTGTGCGCGGCCGGAGGCGAAATCCTCCTTGATCTCGATGGGAACGGGCGTCGCTTTGCCGCTGGCGAGATCGTAGCGCCAGATGTAACCCGCCTGTTCGAACACGATCGCGTCCTTACCAATGGAGGGGAACTTGATGTCGTAATCCTTGAAGTTCGTCAGCTGCTTCGTCTCCTTACTCGTTAGGTCGATCGAGTATAGGTTCATGCGGTTATCGCGGTCGGAGATGAAGTAGATCTTATTGTCCGGCCCCCACATCGGGCAGATGTCCTGCGCATTCGGATTGTTCGTCAGGTTTTCGGTTTTCTCGGTCTTGAAATCGTAAATCCAGACGTCATCCACCATGCCGCCGCGGTAATGCTTCCAGGTGCGGAACTCGCGGAAGACGCGGTTGAACGCCATTTTCGAATCATCAGGCGAGAAGGCGACAAAACCTCCTCGTGGCACCGGCAATTGTTTGGGCAACTCCGCATCCATGCCGACTGTTTCGAGATCGCCAATGAAGGAATTGAACGAAGTGCGGCGCGAACGAAAGACAACCAAAGGCTTCGTGTTCTCCCAACCCATAACGAGGTTGTTAGGACCCATGCGATCGGAGATATCGTCGCGACCCAGCGTCGCTGTCGTGGTGAGGCGTTTGGGTTCGCCGCCGTCGTTCGGCATGACATAGACTTCGGTATTGCCGTCGTAATGAGAAGTAAAGGCGATTTGGCGGCCGTCGGGAGAGAAATGCGGGAAGGACGAATAGCCCGGACCACTCGTTAGGCGCCGCGCGATGCCCCCCTCTTTGCCGACCGTGTAAACCTGGCCCGCGTAGCAAAAGACAATCTGTTGTCCATTCGTCGTCGGAAAGCGCAGGAGCCGAGTCGTATCCGGCAGTTTTTGCGCCATGGCAAAACCGCACGGAACCAAAAAGAATGCTAAGAGAACGAGAAACGAGCGTTGTGAGAATCGCATAGTGATGACGGTTGAGACGCGAAAACTCGCGGTGAACCGACCGGATGCAACTGCGTTTTCAAACTTTCCCCAAATTTTTGGTTTGGGATGAAATGGAGACCAACGATCGCCGCGATTGACCGCGCATTTCTGATTTGGTACTCGCTATCAGAGGAAACCCGGATGAATTCCTGCTCTCGGTTCGTGCGAATTGTCTTTGCGTTACTGCTCTGCTTGTGCGGACTTCTCATTGCCGGGTGCGCGGCGAATCAGCCGTATCACGCCGGCGAAGCGCCGAGCGAAACCGTTGTCACACCCGCCACGCCAAAAACTGCACCCGACATTTATCGTCTCGCTTTTATCGAGTTTGATGAGCAGGGCGATTTCTGGGATCGCGAACAGCTGCGCAAAACCGTGCAGGCGATTCGTTTCACGGGTCGTCCAGTTCTGCTCATTTCCTACATTCACGGCTGGCAAAACAATTCGCGCGGAGCCGACGCCGATGATGTGAGCCAGTTCCGCGGCCTGCTCGCCCGACTAACCGCCGATCAAACAGTGCAATTGTCGGGACTCCAGGTGTTCGGAGTTTATATAAGCTGGCGCGGCCGTATCGTGCACAAGGTCAACCCGGTCGTGGATGCGGCGACGTGGTTATTTAAGGAAGGCAGTTTCTATTCACGTAAGAACGCGGCGACGCGCATCTCGTCCAGCACACCGATTACCGAGGCCATCTTTACTTTGATCAAGACTGCGCGACGCGATACGCCGGGCAATTCGCGCTGCGTGGTCATCGGGCATTCCTTTGGTGCGCTTGTTTTGGAAAAGGCGCTGGCGCAGGCATTGGTCGGTACGTGGCTGTACCAGGAGCCGTTGGTTGCAGGGGCGCATGCGCCCGAGGCGAAGAGTGTCTTTAAACCAGCCGACTTGATTCTTCTCGTTAACTCCGCCGCCGAATCGATCTACACGAAAGAGATGATCGACATGTATCGCGATACCACGCCGTTGCGCGGCTCGCCGCATGTTATCATGATCAGCTCCGATGCCGATACGGCGACGGGACTCGCGTTTCCGATCGGAACCAAGATATCGAACACGCCGAAGTTGCTCACGGGCACTTTCCGGAAGTATGGCGATGCCGGCCGCGAAACCTCGCAGTTCAATTACTTCACGCAGACGGCCGGACACAACGATGCCTTGCAGAGTCATAGGCTGGTGGCGGTTGAGAAGGGCAAGACAGACCTTGGCGCCGATCCTTTCGACCTGAACCTGAAAAACAAGCCCGGTAGTTACGAAAATGTGACATTATATACCGGCACGCGTTACGACTGGACGAAGTGGCAAATCGTCCGGCAAGGCCCAAACCTAACGAATTATTGGGTGCTGCACGTTCCCAAGGAAATCATTCCCGGCCATGGTCCGATCTTTGAAGGAGAATCGCGCGATGTTATGGCGGCGTTGTTTCGCCTTGCCACGACGACGCAGGCAGCGGAGCGCGCGGTCCCGGTGAGTGTCAAAGCCAGCCCGGAAGGAGCCGTGCAAAAAACAGAGCAACGGCTGGAGCGGCAACCGGCGACGGGCAAAACGCTGGTGACACCGGCGAAACCCGAAGGCGAACAGTGAAAGTTTGAAAGTTCGAAGTTAAGAGAAGCAAATCCGTTAAATTTTCGAAGACTCAATGTTAACCAGAAAAATATATTTAGCAGTAATTGCGTGTTCTTCGTGTAATTGCACTCTGTCTGGTAATTCAGATGCACAAAACGCCATAGAATTGACAAACTCCACAAAAGCGAACAGAAGAGTGGCCCCATGCATTCCCACGCTTTTTTCTATGTCGTCCTCGCTGCTTTTTTTTCCGGCTCAGCCCTTGCGCAGGTTGTTCCAGCCGACCGCCTGACCTCGTGGCAGGGTAATGTTGGCGTGCCGGGCGGTATCCCGGATCGCACAACCATCTATAAAAATCTCGTGACCGATAGCGGCGCCGATAATACCGGTGTCGCTGATTGCACTTCCATACTGCAAAGTGCGATGACCAGCTGTCCGGCAAACCAGGTGGTTTATCTTCCTGCCGGCACTTATCGGATTAATGGCTGCATTTTTAACCCTAACCACAGCAACTTCACGGTGCGCGGCGCCGGCATGGGGAAAACGATTCTTGATCTTCACGGATCGACTTGTAATGGCGTAATCGACATTGGGAGTCAGGATTGGCCGCAGCCTGAAGCAAACGTAAATATCCAAAGTGGCGCTACGGCGGGAAGCACCAGCGTCCTTTGTGATAGCACGGCCGGCATAGCTACCGGCAAATTCATCCGCATCGAACAGACCGACCTCACCTGGGTTAAGCCACTCAATGGCTTTACTAATCGGATGAGTTTCATTCTGAAGGTTACCGCAGTGAACGGCTCATCGGTTAGCTTCTGGCCGGCACTTCCTTTTACTCTGACTAACTCACCAAAGCTTGCCGTCTATCCCACGCCCCCGATCCAGGGCGTCGGCATCGAAGATATTAGCCTGGACATGCAGAATGGACAGGATGCCGGCTCTGCTGTATTCCTCGAACAGGCTTACGGCTGCTGGTTCAAGAACGTCGAGGTAGCTCACTCCAATCATCGGCAGCTTTGGCTTTCTACCGTGATGAACTGCGAGATCAGGCACTCTTATATCCACGACGTCTCGTCATTTACCAGCAACCGGGAAGGGATCGACCTTTACGAACACGCCTGCTGGAACCTGATCGAAGATAATATTTCGGTCCGCGGCGGTTATCCCATGATCGTGCTTGGAGATTGGCAGGGGAGCTGTTCCGGCAACGTCATCGGCTATAATTATTGCGAGGACGCCCAGACCGGAAGCAGCATTGCCGGCAGCGCCATCTCCGATAACCACGGCGCGCATAACATGATGAATCTCATCGAAGGTAACATCGCGCAGATGTTCGAGTCGGACGGGTATGGGGCAGCTCCTCGCACGGGACGCTGTTGCGGAACTGGTTTACTGGTAAGTTCTCAAACCAGTTGTATAACCATATTGCAGTAAAGCTAGATCACTTCGCCGATTACTATAATATCGTAGGTAACATTTTGGGAGATCCCGGCGTGAGTTCCACCTACGAAATTGAGAGCAACAGCTTCCCTTCAACCCTTCGCTTGATCTACCGGCTTGGTTATCCCTTCATGGGCGGGAATAACTACAACGGCACCATCCCCACCGCCATGCCACCGGATTACACACAGGAACCGGGCAACATCGATACCGAGCCGCAGCGCTTCGATCCGAATGTGCGCGGCACCGTTATCCGGCATGGGAACTATGACTTTGCCACGCACAGTGTCGTGTGGGATCCCGGAATCGCTACTCACCAGATTCCCAACAGCTACTACCTAACGAGCAAGCCGTCGTGGTTTGGCGCCCTTACCTGGCCCGCCTTCGATCCAAATAATGCCGCCAGCATTGGCAGCATGACAAATCCCGCGCAATACCGCTATATCCATGGGATCGATGTTCCCCTGCGCATTCGCTCCCGAAAAATACATGGCGCAGCCGGCGCCTTCGATATCGATTTGCCATTGAACGGCGCGCCCGGCATCGAGTGCCGCACCGGTGGAGCGAACAGCGAGTATCAGATTGTAACTACCTTTACTACACCTATTACTTCGGCCAGCGCCTTTGTTACTGCTGGCGCTGCTTCTATCAAAGGAGGCAGAGGAACGGCAACCGTCAACGGGGCCGATGTAACGGTTGACCTGGAACAGGTCGCCAATGCCCAGGCGATCGAGGTCGAGATCGACGGCGTAACTGATGGCATCACTTTCAAGGTGAACATACCCATGAAGGTGCTGATTGGCGATACCAACGGCAACGGCATAGTCAACGCCACCGACATAACACTCACTAAAGCACGCGCCGGCCAGGTGTTGGACGGCACGAACTTTCGTACAGACGTGAACGCCAACGGCGCGACCAACGCATCCGACGTTTCGCTCGTCAAGTCGCGCTCCGGCACATTTGTGCCATAGCTCTCGTAGGTTTGTAGCGGCGGTCTATGGCCGTCGCAGTAATTCCGCCTTGGTGATACCGCCAGTCTTTGAGCGCCGCAAAGATCTGCTGTTCGGCAACGAATTTTCCAAAGTGCGATCGTCAGAGACCGCCGCTACAGTGGAAATGGACGTGGAATTGTTTCTGCTCGCAAAGCCTTCCGCGACGAATTAGATACAACGCGCCATGCCGGACGAAAAATCACAACCTGTTTCAGTCGTTACCGGTGGAGCTGGATTTCTCGGCTCGCACCTGACCGATCGGCTGCTCGCGGAAGGACACCGCGTCATCGCGATCGACAATTTGATCACCGGTCACACCGATAACATCGCGCACCTGTCCGGCAACGAGAACTACCGTTTCATCCGCCACAATGTTTCCAATTACATTTTCGTTCCGGAAAAGCAGATCGATTACGTTTTCCATTTCGCGTCGCCGGCGAGCCCGATCGATTATCTCGAACTGCCGATCCCGACATTGAAAGTCGGCGCGCTCGGGACGCACAACACCCTCGGCCTCGCGAAGGATAAAAAAGCCACCTTCATTCTCGCCTCGACCTCGGAATGCTACGGCGATCCGCTCGTGCATCCGCAAAAGGAAGATTACTGGGGTAACGTGAACCCGATCGGTCCGCGCGGCGTTTACGATGAAGCGAAACGTTTCGCCGAAGCGATGACGATGGCCTACCACCGCTATCACGGCGTCGATACAAAAATCGTGCGCATCTTTAATACATACGGCCCGCGCATGCGTCTGCGCGATGGGCGCGTGGTGCCGGCATTTATCGGCCAGGCGTTAAGCGGCACGCCGCTCACCATTTTTGGCGACGGCTCGCAGACGCGCTCGTTTTGTTATGTCTCGGATTTGATCGACGGAATCTTTCGCCTGCGCCATGAGCGATTTCCACGAGCCGGTCAATATCGGCAACCCGCGCGAGATGACGATCAAACAATTCGCGGACGAAATTATCCGCATCACCGGAACGAAATCGAAGATCGAGCACAAACCGTTACCGGTAGACGATCCGAAAGTGCGCCAGCCCGACATCACGCGCGCGAAAAAGATTCTCGGGTGGGAACCGAAGGTCGATTTCGACGAAGGCATCCGCAAAACGATCGATTATTTTCGGGAACGATTGGAGCGGGGTGGGGGAACGCTGGATCGTTAGAGATTTCAGTCGTTAGGCTAAAACAAACGCGTCAGCGCCCGCTTGTCATTCCGAGCGAAGTCGAGGAATCTCTCATTATCGAAAAGGCGGTTGGTATGAAGAGAAATGTCTCGACTTCGCTCGACAAGACAGGTGAAAGCCGAGTGGCCGATGTGGAAACGACCCAGATGGTTTGTCCGGTCTGCGGCGCAAAGTGCGTGCAGGAAAAATGCAAGATCGTCTGCGTCAGCGATACGTGCGTTCATCGCGTCGTCATGAATTGCAGCGAATTCTGATTTATTCGCTCGTTAGGCCATGGAATGATATTCTTGCTTAAGGCCGCTCGCACGATCATTTTGATTTCGGCGATTTTGCTTTTTAGCGAATGCCAAACCACGAACGACCCGACGCAACGCGCTTCGTTGCGCGTGCAGCCGGGAAAACATCCGAAGCCAGTCGTTAGCGTGCCGTTCTGAATCTCGCCACTGCCGATAGAAGAGACAGGGCAGGAATAAGAATAAGAGGAAGCGGCAGCGGAAGAGTAATGGGGCAAGGCGGGAACCGGCGGATTTTTGTCCGCGAGCCGCTCAAAGTTGAGGCTTGCCATATTCTCCACTTTCTTGCACAAAATCGATTTATGAATCGGAACTCTCTCGGCTTCGCGCCCGTTCCGTTCGCTGTTGCCGCGGTCGCGAGTGCGGCGAGTCTGCATTGCGGAATTGTCGCGAATGCCGCCACCGCGGGTCAGGTCGAACCTTCCAAGGAACAGATCGGCGACCTCGCGAAGCGCATTTGGGAAGCGGAAGGCCGCCCCGAAGGTCGCGACAAGGAAAATTGGATGGAAGCTGAAGCGCGGCTGCGCGCTCTCTTCGGACATATCCGTTTGGTCCGCGAAAGCACGGCGTGGTGAATGGCGCGCGTTGGGCGCAATAAGCGAAGCGAATCTTCCGGCCGCTGCCAGCGCCTTTTTAGTGTTTTTACTGTATATAATACAGCTGTTTATTTTTGACGTTTCTGTAAAAAAGCTTGCCCGAATGCCGGCAATCTGCTCGAATCCGCCTTGCTCAACCGAATATGAAACCAACACTCGCTCGCAAAATCTTTTGTATTGCCGCCCTTAGCTGCACCGCTCTCTGGAGCGCCAACGCCGTAAACCTCGTCGCCGATTCTGGCTTCGAAGCCAGTGCCGACGGCACAGGCCCGCATCCCTTTTCTGCGTCCTGGACGAATATCGATGCCAGCGGATTCAGTGGCGCGGGCGGCGACTCCTTATTCGCGCACACAGGAAACAACTACGCATTCCTGGGCGCCCAGCCCGGCTTTGGGTCGCTGTCCCAAGTTCTCAGCACAGTCGTCGGCCAGTCTTACACTCTATCATTTTGGTTGGCCAATGACGTTACCCCGAGTATGAACGGCTCGACTATCAACGGCGCGGGTATCAACGGCAGTATCGGGAACTCCTTCCGGGTTCTCTTCGGTGGCGTGCAAGTTTTTGCCCTAACCAATCAGAGCGCCTTCGGATACACGCAGTTCACCATAAGCAACCTCGTGGCAACAAGCGGCTCGACCGCTTTGGAATTTGTTTACCACCACGATAGTGACTTCTGGAGGCTCGATGATATCTCCGTCGACGCGCAGGGCGTCCCCGAAGCATTTTCAACGATTTGGCTGGCGCTGCCGGCTTTGGGCCTTGTCTACTTTTCCCGTGGTCGAATGCAGAGGAGCCCGGCCGCTATCTAACTTTCTTAAATTCGCGTTAGTGTTAATAGGGTGCCTTTCGCCTGGATCGGCGCCCTGTTTTCTTTTGAGCTCCGGACCGGAAAAACATAAATTCGCGTTACAGCAAACTACTTGTCAGGTACGCGGCGGAAGCGAGCGCTGGCGGTCGGCGTGAAGCAGCGATTTTTCCGTTCGTGCGCATACTTTGCGGCTGCGCGTTGAACCTCGATCGGCCCAGGAGATAATCGGCGCTCACTTCGAGCGCATCCGCGAGCCGCCGCAGATTATGAAAAGAGGGGACGCGCCGTCCGGTTTCGAATTGCGAGATGGCGGACTGCTTCAACCGCGTCTTGCGCGCCAGATCCATCTGGTTCATGCGGCGAAATTTTCGCGCCGCGGTTAATCGTTGTGGAAACATTGATGTTGCAGTCATGCAAACCAATCGCGGGAATCTGGCGAAGTGCTCCTGCATATCGAAAGGGAAATAGTAACAGAACTGTTACGTTCGATTGCGCTGGCGCGCATTTACCGCAACGGAAAGATGGACCAAAAATAGAATTTTGGGCCGACACATCGAGCCGTTAAATAACAGCCCGCGAACAGATTATTTTCGTGTCCTGCGCGACGACAAAAAAAGATAGAACCGGCTCCGCTATTGTATGACGATATGTTAAATGATGGAGGATCTCGAGCGAACCGAAGTATCAGCGATATGCATCTTTTGTGGCCGCAAGGCACGAACAATTACAATCATGCTGCGCAACGTCGATCATATCTCCACCGTCTGCGACCAGTGCAAAACGCGAATCCGGCGACCCAAAAGCCTGTTGGGCTCAAGAGAACTGGCGCAGTAGAGCGTTAAGCACGTCTTTGTAAGTAGCTTCCGGCAACTATGTCCTACAGAATTGATCGAATCATCGAGGTCCTGGACCACGGCAAGAGATCTTGGAGCGTCGACGACGCGGATGGGGATGCTGATATTTTCTATCGCGAATTCGTCCTGGTTTTGCGCGAACTTCACGACGAAGGCCTGTTCGAGCGATTCCACGAACGGCAAAGCGATTGGCGCGGTAAGAAAGTCATTTCACGCGTCGACATCGGCGGCCCCGTCAAAGTCGATTTCGATGTCCGATAATCGGTTCGATGGGCCGATCGGTCGAACGCGTTGACGTTCGTTGGGGGCGAAGCCTGCCGTTAAGCCCTACGTTAACGTCTACGAACGCATCCTAACGCCTATTCACTGCCTTTTCAGATACGGACAACTTCTCGGCCAACGGACAGCGGTCGCAAGACGTTAACTCCCTCGCGGGAATCGAACCCACATTGAAGTTTGGGAAATCAATTTGTTCTGATAAACGTGAACCGCGATGAAAAAAGCGTGGCTGGAGCAGCTCGAGGGGTGGCACGATTTTTATGTGATCGTGGGCAGCGCGGCGGCGGGATTGACCGGACTGATGTTTGTCGTGGTCTCGCTCGGGCCGAAAGTCATTTCAGGGCGCGGCTCGGCCGGCGTGCGCGGGTTCGTTACGCCGACGGTTGTCTTTTTCGCTACGGTACTGGTCGTTAGCGCGGTGATGGCGATCCCCACGTTGTCATTGAAAATGTTGCGCGCAATTTTTTTGGTCGGCGGCGTCGGAGCGTTGATTTACCTGGTCTGGATTCGTGGCCACAAACAATGGCGCGAAAGCCAGCTCGATCTGCTCGATTGGTGTTGGTATATCGGGCTACCGTTCCTGAGTTATCTTTCGATTGTCGCGAACGCCATTGTCATGGGTGTGAACGCGACGGTGGGCTTGGCAATGCTCGGTGGAACAGTCATTCTGTTGCTCGTGATTGGGATTCGGAACGCATGGGACCTTGTCCTGTGGATGGCGCAACAAACCAAAGACTGATATAACGCCGGCTTTCGAAGAAGGTTCTCTCGCTTGTTCTCGGTATTTTGTTGTCTGGGGCGCCATTGTTTGCGCAGACGCCTGCGCCTAACGAACAGCAAAGTGTTCACCGACGACGTGAGTGATGTGAATATGCCGTGTTTCCGATCGTCAATCAGTCGATTGCCGGCCGAGCGCCGTACTTGAGTGTGATTTCACCAATGAAATGTCCGACGCGTTGATGGAACCATTTGCATTCACGTCGTTGCGGAAGTTCGATGTTGTCACTGGCTGTCCAGCCTGTGATTTCGTATCCGCGACATCGCTTGTGTTGACCACAGAATTGGCAGTCGTGTCGCCGATAAGAATACCGAGCGGAATTGTCATATTGCCGTTAGTAGTCGCCCCTTGAGGCAAGCCGTTAAGCCGAACGTTAATAGTTTGTTCGTTGGCCACGTTAGTCAGGGGAATAGTAACGGTGCTTCCATTGACGTCGACGGCGCCACCATTGCTCGCACCTCCAGTTCCGATGGTCGCCGACCCCGCGGTAACCTGCGCCTGAGGATTACCTGTAACGGAGATACTGCCAGCGAATGTCACGACGATCGTGTAATCGTTCGTAGCTCCACCAGCACGACATTCAACGCCGGGCGTGCCAGTGAGCGGCAGAGGAATGTCGAAGGAACCGGCGGCGCCATGTGCCTTGCGAGAAACAGCGCCCAGCGCTACGGCACGCCCGGTGTCATACACGCGCGTTCCCATGAAAGTTGCTATAGTAAGCATCTATATCCGGCAAAAAGATATCTGCCTGTAGAATCCGTCACCAGAGCGGTTGGCGTCGTCCGGCTCCTGAGATTGTACCTGCCGCCAGGAAAGTGTTCGCATCAAACACACTTCATTTGATCGCTGGTGTGAACAGAAGCGTATGCCACCCGATCGTCCGGGCTGAACGCAAGTCTGTCTCGGATACTCGCCCGTATCAAAGGAGCCCAAAGTCGCAAAGTCACTCGTTCGAAACTTTGCAATCTGATAACCATTCTGGCCACCGCCGCACGGCGTATAGAGAGCAAAAGCTGCCGTCGTGACTTAGTTCAAGGTCCTCGGCCGTTCTCTCCCACCGGCATCAAATGGCGTTTGATACACCAGAACGGGCGTTATGCCCGAGACGTCGAACTTATAGATCGTCCCTGGATGGAGAAGCCTCGTAGTCGGCATAGTAGAGCGTGTTTCGGTCAGGGCTGATCTCCATCGAACCGCCGTAGATAACGAAACCGCCAAAACTGGGCCCGGTCGACGCCCCGGTAGTCGCGTCGATTTGGAATATGTTGTCACCGACGAGAACAAAGAGCCGGTTTTGATTACCGAAGACCACATCTCGCGGTTGCTCCGAAATAAGAAACGAATTAATGACCGTTCGGGTCTGCGTATCGAAAACCACCACAAAGTTGGAGGTAACTATTTGTGATGTATGCCTTCGAGCCATCTGGCGAGAAGGCGAGATTCGACGGGCCGGAACCGACGAACAGGGGTGCTCTCAACCGCCAGTGTGTTTGCATTGATAATGGCGACACAATTTTGCGATGGAACTGTCGCATACATATAGGGCTGTGTCGGACTCATCACCAGCGCAGATGAGGGAAAGCTGTACTGCGCGAGCCACGTGTCGCAAAGCCCGGCGATACTACCGGCGCGGTGACGATGCTGATTATATTCGAGTTTCCGCTTGTGCCCGGGAGGACCATAAGCGCGAACACGGTAATAGTAAGTCGTCCCAGTGCTCAATCCGCTTATGCTGAAGTTCGTTACATTGCCTACGTCTCGATTCTGATAGCCGGTCAGGTAGCTGCTAAATGTGTTGCTCAGGGATACGTCCAGTCGATATCCCGTTGCTATGGCAATCGGGCTCCAGTTAGCCGTAAACCCGCTGCTGACCACGTTGGATGCTGCCGTTAGCCATTGGCGCTGAAATAACCGCGGTACCCCGCCCAGTATCATAAACCCGGATTCCCATGAAATCGCTGTAGTAAACGCTGTAGGCAGCAAAGAGATATCTGCCCGTGGAATCTACCGCTAACTTAGTTGCCACCTCCGGGCCAGTTATGCTTCCTCTCGGAAGGAACGTATTTGCGTCGAAGATTTGTATGCCACCCTCGCTGTCGACAGAAGCATACGCCACCGAGTCATCCGGGCTAAAGCTATAGCGCTGCAGGATAGGCCCCCGTATTGAATGCAGCCCTAACATGGCGAAGTCGGAGGTTCGATACTTCGCGATCAGGTATCGGATAATCCGTTTGGATGAGCAAATGGAATTGCCATCGTGACTCAGCGCGAGATCCTCGGCCGATCTCTGCTAAACCGAACGGCGTCCGTATACAACAATAGTACTGGCGTTGTGCCTGAGATATCGAACTTATACATCGTCGATGGACGAAAGCCCGTATTGACCGTAATAGAGCGTGTTTCGATCCGGGCTGATTTCCAGCGAGCCGCTGTATACATATACCGATTGCTCCACATTCGGCCCGGTCGAGGCCCCCGTAGTCGCATCGATTTGGAATATGTGGTCTGTCCCCGAGAACAAACAGCCGGTTCTGATTAGCGAAAACAACATCCTGCGGATGCTCCGAGATAAGAAGCGAATTGATCACCATTCGGGTCTGCGTATCGAAAACCACGACAAAGTTAGAGCGTGCTATTGGCGATGTACGCCTTCGAGCCATCTGGCGAGAAGGCGAGATTCGTCGGGCCCGAACCGACGAACACAGTCTCAGCCGCCAGTGTGTTCGTATTGATGATCGCGACTGAATTCTGCGATGGAATTGTCGCATACATGTAGCGGCTCCGTGGGATGCATCACCACGGCCGACGCGGGATAAGTGTAGGTCGTAACAAGGTCGCCGAACGCGCCATAGGCGTTACTCGTGAGAATGTAACTGCCAACGCAACAAAAAAGGGCCGCTATCATGGCTCTCGAAAGATGACGCTTACTTATTCGAGACAATTTTTTGTGGCGCGGCCAGCTGCGATAAAACGCAATCCGCGCTTCGATACTAGAGGAAATATTGTTCATCGGTTGCTTTATCCTGGCGGCTCCGGAACCAATGGTAATGGCGGGGTGCAACTCCAACCTCAGTTCCGGGGTCGCGCTTGTTTAGCTTTTTCGATCCTCCTTGGCAATCAGAAAATCGTAGCCCGAGCATACCTTCTCTTCCGTAGCGAATTATTTACGCCGCGTCGCAATCGGGATGGCGCCCGAAGAACAAAGATTGGTAGAACGCAACGACTATCGCATGAAGTTCGTTCAAACCTCTGCTTTGCTGTTCTCCTGTTGTCCGATGTGCCGCTTTGGGCTGGCGCAGACGCGCTGCGCCCTAACGAGTTCCAACTTACTCGCATCACGAGAAACCTGATCACCTCGCCGGTGTTTAGCTACAGCGGCGCGGAAGATTTCCCGATTGAAAATACGCAGAGGGCGCTGGGTGGAAGTGGAAGCGGAGTTTGTTTCCCTGCCCGAATTAACGGACGAACTGACGTTCAAGTATTTCGTTTTGTTCAATGGCAAGTTGTTCTCGGGCGAGGTGACGCATATCAACATTCCGGCGGGACGCGCTAATCACTCGGTCATGTACATGGCGCCGCAGACGGTGGCGCGATTTGCCGGGCGCGGGATTCTGACACCGAACAGCATTCAAAATGTTGCGGTGCAGCTTTTGCAAAAAGGAACGGTCAGGAGCGAAATGAGTTTGAATCGGGCGGCGGCGCGCTGGTATGCCGTGCTTCCCGCGATCACGGGATTGCTTTTGAACAAAAACGAAACGCCTTTTGCGCCGCTTTATTGGGAACGTTATCCGCAAATCAAGCCGGCGCGTTAGCGGCGCAAGCGCCAAACCCCAAGCTCCAAGCACCAGAGAAACTTCAAATCCCAATGATCAAAACGGAAGGCGCCCGGACGGCCAGATTTGAGATTTGGAGCTTGGAATTTCCTTGGGGTTTGGGATTTGGAGCTTGGAACTTTTAAGAAACATGGCGACACCCGCGTACATCCTCAGTCTCAACCTCGGCTCGCAAAGCGTCGGGCTCGCCGCGTTTCGCGGACAAGCTTCGGGCGGCCTGGTGTTGCACGGTTTTCGGATGCGCGAAATCCTGGCCGATCACACTTCGGAAAGTGCGCGCAATGCGCAGATCACGTCCGCGCTGCGTGACATGCTGGACGAATTGCAGATCGAAAAAGGCAAGGTGCACTACGCAGTCGCGAGCCAGTCGGTTTTCGCGCGCTTCGTGAAACTGCCTTCAGTCGATGAAGAAAAAATCGAGCGCATCATCAGTTTCGAAGCGCAACAGAACGTGCCATTCCCGATCGACGAAGTGGTGTGGGATTACCAGCTTGTCGGCGGCGGCACAGAAGAACAAATCCAGGTCGTGCTGGTGGCGATCAAAGCCGACCTGCTCGAAGGGATCAATACGGCGATTGAAAATGCCGGGCTCGAGCCGGTGCTGGTGGATGTGGCGACGATGGCGCTCTACAACGCGTTTCGTTACAACTACGAAGAGCTGAGCGGGTGTTCGCTCCTCGTCGACATCGGCGCGCGCACAACGAATCTGCTTTTCATCGAACCGGGAAAAATTTTCAGCCGCAGTATCCCAATTGGCGGCAACGCCATTTCCTCCGCGATCGCGAAGGAAATGAGCGAACCGGTGGCGGCGGCAGAGTTTCGCAAGAAACGCGAAGGATTCGTTAGTCTGGGCGGTGCATATGCGGAACCGGCCGATCCCGATATCGCGCGCATGTCGAAAATTGTGCGCAGCACAATGACGCGATTGCACGCGGAGTTGATGCGTTCGATCAGCCATTACCGCGCGCAGCAACAGGGGAGCGCGCCGCAGCGGGTTTTTCTGGCGGGCGGGAGCGCGAGCACGCCCTACATGCGCGAGTTCTTCCAGGAAAAATTGCAATTACCGATCGAGTTCTTCAATCCGCTGCGCAATGTCGCCGTCGCGAATGCGCAGATTGCGGAGCAAGCATCGAAGTCGGCGCATTTGCTCGGCGAGCTGGTTGGTCTCGCATTGCGCGGCACGACCACGTGCCCAATGGAATTGAATCTCGCGCCGGCCAGCGTGGTGCGCGCGCGGGAGATGACGAAACGCCGGCCCTTTCTGTATCTGGCGGCGACGTGTGTGGTTCTCGGGTTGTTAGGTTGGAGCGCATATTATTTCCGCGCGGCCTCGGTCGAGCGCCACGCCACAGAAGGTTTGCAGCAAAAGGTGGACGCGATGCGCGCAGTGGAAACGCAGATGAAAAATCTGCAGCGCGAGATCAAAGGGATCGACAGTGTGGCAACGCCGCTCATCACCGCGATTAACGAACGCAACTTTTGGCCGGCGCTTTTGGAAGAGCTCAACGCGCGCCTGCCGAAACAGGACATTTGGATCACGGAATTGATTCCGACTTCTGGCGGCAAACCGGTTGGAGTAAGCGAAGCGGAACGCGCAAAAATAACTTCGGCGGCATCGCCCACGCCTCCGTCCGTGCCGACGGCGCCTAACAAGTCGGCGAGCCGAACCGATGATCGACGGTGTTCTCGTGCGCGGGCTTTACCTCTTCAACCCGAAACAGCAGGAAGTGGTCGTCGATTTTTTCCGCAACCTCGTCGGATCAAAGTTTTTTAAGCTCGATCAAAAGAATCAGTCGCGAGTGATCAGGAAAGACACTACGCCGAACAACATGGAGTGGGCGTTTCCCTACGAGCTGCAGCTCGAGCTGGCTACGCCGATAAAGCTTCCATGAACTGGTTTCAACAAAATCGATTGCTCGGCATGTTTTTGGTCGGCTACCGGCGCCGCGATCCTGGTCGCGCTGGTATTGCTGTTCTTTGCCAAAAGCAGTTACAGCAATGCGAACGACCGTTTGAACGAGAGCGACAACCGAGCTCAATCGGTTGCAAAACCTCAATCCATTTCCGAACCCGGCCAATTTGCAGACAATGAAAGCGCAGACGGCCGATTACGGCGTTGCGCTGGGTAAAGTAAAAGAGGAATTGAAGGCGCGCGTTTTGCCGGCCACGCCATTGCAGCCTAACGAGTTCCAGGCGCGCTTGCGCGAAACCGTGACGCGCGTGGTGGAAAAGGCGCATGCGAACAAAGTGAAACTGCCGGAGAATTTCTTTCTCGGCTTTGATGAATTTGCCGCGGCGCTTCCGGGCAATGAAGCAGCGAGTGCGCTTGGACAACAGCTCGCGCAAGCGGAAACGATCACAAATATCCTGATCGATGCGCGTGTCGATTCCATCACGACATTCAAACGCGGACCGCTGCCGGAGGAACATGTGGCTTCGGCCACGCCGACTCCCGCGTCTTCGCGCGCCCGCCGTCCGACCAATGGCCCGCCCGGGCCGAAACTTATCGAACGCAGCGTGCTCGACGTGACTTTTGCTTCTTCGCCGAGCGCGGCGCGCCGCGTGGTCAATCAAATCGCGAGCGCGAACCAGCAGTTTTTCATCATTCGCACGTTGCACGTGACTAACGAGAAAGACAAGGGACCGACGCGCGCGCAATCGACAACGCAGTCGCCGGAAGTCGAAAGCGCCGCGCCATCGGCGTCGGCCTCGCCCGCGGCGAAGTCGAATGCCGCGCTCAATTTCATCGTCGGCAACGAACACATCCAGACCACGGCCAGCATTGAGCTAGTCCGGTTTACGTTTTGAAGATGAGACTTGGAAATGACGTAGCTGTTCCGGGGAGCGCACGCGCCTCGCGTGCCGATTTCGGCGCCTCGCCGAAATCCTTTCCTCAAGAAAAGTTCGCGATGGCGGGGGCGCCATCGCCAGCACGCGAGGCGCGTGCGCTCCCCAGATCGGAATGTGCGCACATCAATAACCCGGTATTTTGGTTTGCCTAACGAATATTAGTAGCTGATGGACTGGATACGAACAAACTACGACCGCGCCGCTGTGCTAGTGGCGGCGCTCTTTCTTTTGCTCTGTTCCTTTTTCATCTGGCGAAGCACGAGCGAGTTTGCGGACAACTTCGCTGCTTTGCAGTCGTCACCGCCGGCGAGGAAGGCGGGCCCATTGCCGAATGCGACGGCGCTGCAGGACGCAGCGCAGGCCATGCGCCAGCCAGCACAATGGACTTTCGGCGGGCGCTCTGGGCTTTTCGTGCCGGAAAAACATTTCATCGGCGCGAACGGTCTGCCGGTGACGTTGCAAACGACGGAGGTGCATCCGCCCGTGCCTAACGAGTGGTTGGATCAGTTCGGTCTGCCCATCGCGGATGCGGATGTGCTGACGCAGGATGCCGATGGCGACGGCTTCACCAACCTCGACGAGTGGCAGTTTCACAGCAATCCCACCGACAAGAGTTCGCATCCTGAGTACCTGACGAAGCTGAAGATGAAATCTTTTTCGCGCGAACCGTTCCGGATGATCTTCGCTTCCTACGTCGGGGACACATTCACGATCAACACGACCGATCTAAAGGAGCCGACACAGTTTCTCAAGCTCGGCGACACGATTGCCGGGACACAGTTCAAGATCGTGAAGTTTACGGAAAAACATCACACCAACCCCGCTACTGGCGGCGAAGACGACGTGTCTGAGCTGACGCTCGAGCACGAAGCGACGCGAGAGCAGCTCACGCTCGTGAAAGAAAAAGTGGCGGTGTCTCCCGAGTCGGTCGCCAACTTTGTTTATTCCTGGGGAACACCGAGGGATTTTGCGGTGCGGAAGGAGCAGGAATTTTCATTGCCTCCGCATGAAGAAATCAAATATAAGCTGGTGGACGTTCAGCCGGACAAGGCGGTGATCGTCAACACGCAGAAACCAGAGGAACGAATCGACATCGGTCTGCTTACGCAATGACTTCCAGCTCCTTCACCAAATAATGAAAACGCTTCGCATCGCATCGCTTGTTGTTTGCGGTATGGTCAGTGTGTCATTCGCGCAGGACGTCCACTCGATTGCGGAACGCGAAGTCATGCGGCGCCAACAAGGGATCGGCCACGGCGAAGCGACATTGATCCAGGCGAAGGCGGCGATGGACGTGAAAGATTATGTGCGCGCACACGATGCATATCGCGCCGCGTGTAGTTTTTTGCCTGATGGCACGGCCTCGAATAACGCGCACACCGAAGCGCTCCGTGGTTTTTGCGAGAGCGGAGTGAAGCTGGCCGAACAGCGCATCGCTGAAGGCAGATACGGCGAAGCCGAACAGGTCGTGGCCGAGATCCTGACATACCAATACGATCCGAACTGCAGAGAAGCGCGCGAAATCTACAACCATTTGCATGAGCCCGGTTATTACAACAAGACGATGGGTCCGAAGTTTATCGCCAAGGTGCAGGACGTGCGCCGGCTTTTGGAAGAAGCGGAAGGTTTCTATCAATCGGGCCGTTACGATCTCGCGATGAAACGATACGATCAGGTGCTGGCACTTGATCCCTACAACGTCGCCGCGCGCCGTGGCCAGGAACGCATCGACAACACAAAGACGCATTACGGCGAGGAAGCATATAACGAAACGCGATCCCGACACCTTTGGCAGGTGCAGAAAGGTTGGGAAGAACCGGTGCGCCAGTATGGAAAGCCGGTCGGGCCGATTAGTGAGCTGACGACGAAAGATGTCACCGGCACGGCGCGGATCACGAACAAGCTGAATTCCATCATCATTCCGAAAATTGAATTTCGCGACGCGAGTATTCGCGAGGCAATCGATTTTATTCGGCAACAAGCGGCGGCGAATGATCCGAGCACCGAAGGACGTCGCGGCATAGATATCGTTTTGCGCTTAACACCGATGGGACGGCCCGCTTCGGAAGCGGCTGCGCCGACAACCGGCGAGTCATTGTTGCCACCGCCGGCAAACACAGGTCAGGAAGGTTCTGCGCCGCCACCAGTCGCAACACCTGTGCCGGCTGCCGTCGTTCAGCCGCCACCCATTTCACCATCCGAAGCGCGGATCACTATTACGCTGAACGAAATCCCGTTAGGCGAAGCGCTGCGCTACATCGCCAGCCAGGCCGGATTGAAAGTGAAGGTTGAACCGTATGCCGTCTCGATTATTCCCGTTAGCGAACAGAGCAACGATCTTTTCACGAAAGAGTATCGCGTCCCGCCGGGATTCATCAGCACATCGGTGAACGTCGGAGCGTCGGCATTTGCGTCATCCGCTGCGCTTCCCGCCGCGCCGGGAGCACCTGCGCCGACCGGAACGGGCAAGGATACTCTCGAGAGCACCGGTGGCAGGCAACTCGTTAACCGCGAAGGCGCGAAAGAATTTCTCGAAAGCCAGGGCGTGCAATTTCCGCCCGGCGCGAGCGCACATTTTCTTCCGGACAGCAGCCGCCTTATCGTGCGCAACACTGAGGACAATCTTGAGCTGGTCGATGCGCTGGTGGAACAGGCGAATGTTTCCGGACCGAAACAGGTCGAGATCGAAGCGAAGTTTGTCGAGATCAACCAGAATAACCTGAAGGAGCTCGGCTTCGATTGGTTGTTAGGCCAGTTCAATATTGGGAACCAGCGCGTCTTTGGCAGTGGCGGCACGCAGGGAACATCGCCGCCGTTGAACCCGGCTGACTACCCATTCGTCAATCCGAACAATGTCCCAATTGGACAATTCCCGGTAACCGGTGGCAATCGCAGCGGCAATCTCGCCATCAGCGCGAGTGCGATCGATGCATTGCTTCTCGGCACGCCTGGAGCGTCGGCTCTTGCTCCCGGCATTTTCGGATTGAGCGGTGTCTTCACCGATCCGCAGTTTCAGGTTGTGATTCGCGCGCTCAATCAGAAGAAAGGCATCGATCTGCTTTCTGCGCCGCGGGTAACGACGAAGAGCGGGCAGCGCGCCGTCATCGAGATTGTGCGCGAGTTTCGTTATCCGACGCAATTCACCGAACCGAAAGTTCCGGACATTCAGGGCCGTGGCAGTAGCAATTCGACCACGACAACTGTAGCTCTCCCGGTTGTTGGTCCGTCGACGCCATCGAATTTCGAAACGCGCAACACGGGTGTGACTCTTGAAGTAGAACCTGTCGTCGGCCCAGATGGAGTTACTATTGATCTGAACCTTGTGCCGCAGGTGGTCGAGTTCGAAGGCTTCATTAATTATGGCAGCCCGATCAGCACAGTGAATCCCGCGTTACTCGGATTCCTGGGATTACCGGGAAACATCCTCGGCACGCAGCAAAGCATTGTCCTTACCGAGAACGTCATCAACCAACCCATCTTTAGTTCTCGCAAAGTAACTACCAGCGTAAGCGTCTTTGACGGACAAACCGTCGTGCTCGGTGGTTTGATGCGCGAGGACGTGCAGAAGACCGAAGATCGCACACCAATCATTGGTGACATTCCTGTAGTCGGCCGCCTGTTCCGCACCAATGCCGAGCAACACATCAAACGTAACCTCGTCATCTTCGTCACCGCGCGGCTGGTTACTCCCGGTGGCCAGTTAGTGAATCAAACCGAGGAAGAAGAAGAGACCGAACAAATCGAACCTCCTATCCTGCCCGAGGTTCCGATGTATAAGAAATAACGCGCCCTCACTGCGCGTTTCAGTGGATTGCCCGCTCCGTTGGAAGATAGCCTTCCAGCCTGTCTCGGCCGGCGGCGCTTTCAGCCCGTCGCCCTGTTATTTGAATTAATGTCGGCCCTGCGTCTCGTGGCCGGCTGCGCGTGCTTTCCAGCTGATTGCAAACGCAACAAAGCGTCGTATGCTGAAATATGAAAGCGTCACATCTATTAGGAGGAATGGCAGCGGCGCTGTTGTGCGGCGCGTTGACTGGAGTGGCGAGCGCTCAATCTCCAATCGAGCCGAAGGGGCAGCTGGGTGGCAAATATGTGTTTGTCACCGGCTCAAATATTCCACAGCGCGTAAAAGTGAAATCGATCGGCACGGCCACGGTTTCGCCCGTTCGCGTAATCAAGAACGAGCACATCAAGCAGTCAGGTCGTTTCTCGACAGAGCGAGTCCTGGCCTCTGAAGATCCGTCGCTCCGGGTGATTTCCGGACACGGCGGTGGTATCAGCGGTTTGTAAGACTTCCGCATCGGTGGTTGGTTGACGCGCTGCGTTTCGCAGCGCGAGGGGATGGATTCGTTCCGTCATCGAGCTTTGGCTTACCCACGATGACCGCGCGTCTTGTTGTCACCGACGTCCGAGCATATGCACACGCGCTCCCAGGGTTTGCAGCGCCAAGGTTGCCAGGTTCCGGTTATTGGAGTTGACCATTCACTTGATCTCGGAAAGTTCTCTGGTGGCATCGGCACTCGACAAGTTCGAAAAATCGTCCTGAACAGTTCACTCTATGAACCCATCGATTGAGCCGTTCGAGTGATTACTCATCGGCCTGCTTGAACCAGCGTGAAGTCTCAGTCGCAATGCACAGCTGCCCAAGGAGCTACGTCCCACGGCCGAGAGTTGGCAAAGTCGCCGTAGTAATTCAGAACCTTGAGTGCCGTAAGTGCATTTTGAAGTCCGATTGCTGATCGCAATTCGATTTTGAGACGCGAAAATCCTGCGTGAGGCCGATGAGATAAAGGTTCCATAGCCCTGATCCGATAGCGGCGTTCAGAAAATCAGGTTACCGGCGTAACTGAACTATTCCATTTAGATGCTGCCAAGGGAATTAACGGCTACCTCCGCAAAAGACGCCGGTAATATCATCCGGCAATGCCGTATTTTCGACTAGGTATGCTTACTCGAAAACAACGACTAATCACGTCACCGTTCACGTTCCCAAAAGGCTATGCTCGGACCCAGCGCGCCCGGCGTGTGTTCGTTAGAAGTCCGGCGGTCGGTTTCGGACGAGATAAGTGTTCCATAAGCAGATGTGCCGCTGGCAATCGCGAGCGACTCCGGCTAGAGACGCTTTGCCGAGTCGTTTTGAGGAGGACCTTTCTCAGAACATATGGAACCGTTATATCCGGCGTCGCTTCTGAAATCAACGCTTCAACTTGCAATACCGTGCGATCTTCGACAGTTGCCCCTCTCTTTTTGAGATCGGCGCAATTCGTCGACGTAGGATAACGGGATAATGTCCGAATATTCCAACGCAGGCGTCTTGCCGGTCCACTCGTTAGGATTCGAAGTCGCGATTGACCTCGCCGACGATGAATACTTTGTCGATGACTGGCCGGCCGTTGTCGTTGCCGCGGTGTTCGTCCAGTTGAGAAAATAGCCCGTCGCGCTCCAGTTTGCGCAGGGGCATTACAGTTTGCGTTAAAAAGACATCGGTCTCACCGCCGGCGTCTGTTTCTGCGTTCCACGAGCGCTTCCCATGGTCAAGAATCTCCTTAATCAGGTCCTTCCGTTGAGACATCGAGGCCGAATCTAACGCGAAGTGTGCGAAAGGTCGCAATTAATTACGAACTTTTTTCGTATCACCTGAGGCTTTACTAACATCGAGCGACGGAGCGCTCGATCCACCGAACAGTAAGGCGGAAGCAGTAACGACTCTCAGCCCTGACGCCGTCTGGCGATCGCCCCGATAACTCCGACCGCGCCAAATGCCAGCAGCGCCAAAGTGCCGGGTTCCGGAACAGTAGCGATCTCCTGGTTAGGACTAGTATTGTACGCAGCAGTATCAAAGTCGATGATGCCGGCATTCACGCTCAATCTTATCCAGCCATAGTGGGTGCCATCGGCAGCATGGAAGCGGAAGCCCACGAAAGCAAAGGTGCCCGGAGCCACGGAGAAGTAGCCCTGACCAAGGTAACCGAGGCTCGCGGCAAAGCCACCGTAGTAGTTAGGCTCGGCTGAGCCATAGTGATATTGAGAACCGAGCGTGACCTGCGTTTGTGTGGAAAAACCGGGCCGGGACGACCCGATAACTCTGTATACGCCCAGAGCGAAAGCATATCGGACGTTCGAACCGGCGTAGCTGAGCAAGCCATTGGTTGACGCTGTCCCGGCGGCCGGGTCCATATTTAGCTGCCAGACAACTCCGTTATTCTCCGGCGGCGTGTTTGGAAAACGGTTTTGAAAGAAGAAGTCGGCAATGCCATCGCTGTTCACGTCCCAGTTGGCGGATGTGTTCGTTCCACCTGGGACATTTGTTAAATCTACCGGCGGATTAACGAAGACAATGTTGGCATAAGCAGAAGTGCCACTGGCGATCGCGAGCGCTCCGGCAATACCCTGGCCGAGGGTTTTCAGAGGGGTCTTTTTCTTCAATGCGGCATTTTCTATCATTTAGCGAGGCTCGGAGTCGATCGTTCGCTTCATGACGCGTTAACTTCGCCATTAATAAGATCGAGCTCGCGATTGACCTCGCCGACGATGAATACTTTGTCGATGACTGGCCGGCCGTTGTCGTTGCCGCGGTGTTCGTCCAGTTGAGAAAATAGCCCGTCGCGCTCCAGTTTGCGCAGGGGCATTACAGTTTGCGTTAAAAAAACATCGGTCTCACCGCCGGCGTCTGTTTCTGCGTTCCACGAGCGCTTCCCTTGGTCAAGAATCTCCTTAATCAGGTCCTTCCGTTGAGACATCGAGGCCGAATCTACCGCGAAGTGTGCGAAAGGTCGCGATTAATTACGAACTTTTTTCGTATCACCTGAGGCTTTACTAACATCGAGCGACTGGAGCGCTCGATCCACCAAGTGCGTGGCTGGCTCGAGCCGATTCGCCTAACGAGGGGCGGACCGGCCGATCCATTTAGATCAAGCTACCTCCGTCCGCTCCTATCACGGGGGGAGTGCGGTGCCCGAGTTGCTCTTCACCAAACTAACATCCGATGCGTTGATGGTGCCGTTGATAGTAACATCGGTCCGGAAATTGCCGGCTCCCACGGCATGGCCCGATTGCGCTTTGGTCTGGCTTACGTCACCGGCATTGACAGAGCCATTAGCGGAGGTGTCGCCAAGGAGGACGCCCATCGGGATGGTGACATCGCCGTTATGCGACCCCACAGTGACATTGGAAAGAGTAACGCCGAGTCTCTGGGCGTTAGTTACTCCAGTAAGGTTGATGGTACAGACCGACCCGGCCGTGCTAAATGTGGCGGCTCCAGTGCCAGTAGTTACCGTAACCGAACCAACGGTAACGGGGCCGGAGAAGGTCGCCACTATCTGGTGACCGGAAGCGCCAGTGCGATCTTCTATCCCGACAGCACCAGAGACTGGCACGATGGGTAGATTAATATCGAAGGTGCCGGCTGTGCCATGGACCTTGCGCGACACGGCGCTCTGCAGTGGACAATCGGTAGTAATGATCGAAAGGCTATCGACCTGCCAGCCGGGCATGGTCACGCTGTCATCCGAGCCCATGCGGAAGCGTAGCCTGATCGTCTGTCCGGCTACGTTCGGGCCGAGATTGGCGACGGTGTCAATGTAACCGAATGAGTTTCCACTCCATGCCATGCGGCCGGCCAACGCATTGCCACAGCAGTTACTTATAACACCGTCGTAACCGCCCTGGACGAAATTACCGCCGACGGCGGGGTCGGTGATATCGGTAAATGCGCCGCCGTTGATGTTAGGTGATGAAACTTCGAGGACGCCGCCATCGTAGAAGTTCGCGATGTCACGCTCGAGGTTGTAGGAATTGCGGAAGCTGACTTGCACGCCAGCAGAAGGAATAAAGATGCCTGGCGTGCTGAGATTCTTGTCGCTGATCACAGCCGGGTCGTCGACAATAGCGCTGTTCGGCGCGGAGTCGGGCGAGGCCGTTGAAGTGACCCAAAGCGGTGTGGGTCCTGAAGTATTCGTCGCCGTCCAGCCTGTAGGTAGCGCGGGCGCGACAACGCTATCGAAGTTCTCGACGAAACTCACGCAAAGCGGCGCCCCAGGCGTTGCTGTTGTCGAGATTTCCCATGCGCCCTGTCCATGCGTGGCGATGAGGGCACCGGCGACTGTTAGAACTGCAATCTTAATCTGCGACATAAAGTTGGTTTCTTTTTGGAACCGAGCCACCGCGACTGGGGCGAAAAGACAAATGCTCTTCGCGGAGCGAGGCGCTTTATGCGGTATAGGCGTGCGGCCACTGCTGCTCGGTTGGCACATGAATCGCAACCCTGGGATCGGGTCCTTTCAAAAGTGGCTAGATTTCGCCAAAATCGAAATCCCCGGTCAAGCTTTATCTCCTATTTGTGGCTATTTCTGTGTATCACAATTTTTATGAGGTGCTTGCGATATCGGAGGCCAAATGCTTCTTCAGATATAAGCCGGCGCTCGGTAGCGGCTCCGCCTGTCCCTAAGGGAGAGGATTGAGGTGAGGGGGATGTTGAATCAGGAAACCAGGAAAGCGGGAAAGAGGTTCCACCGCAGAGAACACGGAGAGCACAGAGCCAGTGTGTTCCTTGGTAGGCGCGATCGCCGAGCGCGCCGATAATGGAAGATAAGCCCAAGTCTTTCTCGGCCGATGGCGCTTCCAGCGAGCAAGCGCTCGATCCGCCTAACGAGCGACGGAATTCCGAAAAGGGATTCGCGAGCAGGCGTTCGATCTATCCAGTATCGCCCGCTGGAAGGTCCCGTCCACCTTCCAGCGGGCTCTCCTTTATTTGCTAGCTCTGTTTCGCAGCTATCACGGAGGGAGTGCGGTGCCCGAGTTCGCTCTTCACCAAGCTGACATCCGATGCGTTGAGGGTGCCGTTCGACAGTCACGTCCGTCCGGAAATTGCCCGCTCCCACGGGCTGACCCGATTGCGCTTTGGTCTGGCTTACGTCACCGGCATTGACAGTGCCATTGGCGGTAGTGTCGCCAAGCAGGACTCCCATCGGGATGGTGATATCGCCGCTGCGCGCTCCGACCGTGACGTTGGAAAGAGTAACGCCAAGTCGCTGCGCGTTTGTTACTCCAGTAAGATTGATGGTGAAACGTCGCCAGAAGCAGTGCCGCACATGGCGGCTCCGGTGCCAGTTGTTACGGCGACGGAACCAACGGTGACGGGACCGGTAAACGTTGCCACTATCTGGTAACTACCGGCGCCATTGCGATCTTCTATGCCAACCGCCCCTAAGCAGGAAACTGGCATCAATGGGTAGATTAATATCGAAGGTGCCGGCTCCACCGTGGACCTTGCTGCGAGACAGCGCTTCGCAACGGACAATCGGTGTCCTGCACCACCAAGTTGTCGATGAACCAGCCATGGCATGTTCACGCTGCTATCGGAGCCCATGCGGAAGCGCAGCTTGATCGTTTGTCCGACCACGTTTGGCCCGAGGTTCGCGACGGCGTTGATGTAACCGCCCGAATCTCCACCCCATGCCATGCGGCCGGCGAGCGGGTTACCGCAGCAGTTACTTATGACTCCATCATAACCGCCGGTAACGAAATTGCCGCCGACGGCAGGATCAGTGATATCGGTAAATGCGCCGCCGTTGATGTTAGGCGATGAAACTTCCAGCACGGCCGCCATCGTAGAAGTTGCCTGTGTCACGTTCCAGGTTGTAAGAATGGCTGAAGCTGACCTCATGCAGCGGAAGCAATAAAAATGCCTGGTGTGTCGAGGACCTTGTCGCTGGCGACAGCCGGATCGTCGACAAAGCGCTGTTCGGCGGGCTGAATCGGGCGTGGCCGTGGAGGTGACCCAGAGCGGCGCCGGTCCCGCAACATTCGTCGCCGTCCAGCCTGCCGGGCAGCGCGGGTGCGACAACGCTATCGAATCTCTCGAAGAAGTTAGTGCAGAGCGCGCCCGCAGGAGCTGCTGCACCTGTGGAAATCTCCCATGCGCCGCGTCCATGGGTGGCAACGCCGAGAATTTGGAGGCTAGTGTTGAGTTCTATCTGGAAGCATTGGGCATTAGGCAACCCGGCACCAAAGCGAGTCCAGGTAGTCCCAGTGTTAGTGCTAACATAAACGCCGTCCTCCGCTCCTATATATAGAGTGGCGGGCGTAGTAGAAGGATCGATCTGGATGAGACCACACCGGGATGTTGGGAAGATTGCCGCTGATGTTATTCCAGATGGCGCCGCCATTAGTTGTGCGGAAGACGTGGCCGCCACCGAATCTGTTCACCACGGCATACGCCAGCTGGCTATTAGTCGGGTCGACCTGGATTTCATTCACTCTGCCGTTGCCGGCCGGGAGATCGTGCTCGGTCCACTTCAGCGCCGTGATTTGTCGTAACGAAAATCTGGCTCGTGCTGGCGAACGCTCCGCCTGTTGCCGCATAGACGGTGTTCGTGTCCGTTTTCGCAATTCCCGATCGTGTCGACGAAGTTTCCGCCGTTAGTGAATCCATTGCTGCCGGAATTGCTAATCGGCGTCCAGGCGTCACCAGCATTTGTCGTCTCCCAAACTCTGTTCGTCCCGTAGAGAACGCGATCCCCGTTGGTCGGGTCGACGGTGAACGGCGCATAGAAATTCTGCACATTCACGTCAGCCGAAATAGTGGCTGTCTTAGTGACCCAGGTGTTTCCACCGTTGTCGGAACGCCGGAAGAAATTCGTGCCGAAGCTACCATTCGGAATCTGGTGATACGCGCGGTTACCGTTGGTGGAGCTGAACTTGGCGAAGCCGCCATCGCCGCCGTCTGTCTCCAACCAGGTAGGATTCCCGGTGTATAGTTCAGTGCCGTTATCCTGGCTGCCGCCAATCACGATGTTGGCATTGGTGGGATGCAGGCCGATGCCCTGGAATTGGATGGTGCAGAGATTTCCGTTGAGATCGCTCCAGGAAGGTGTGGTCGGATTATCCAGCCGATACAGGCCGCCATCATTACCATCCAGGTATCTGCCATTCGCATCGAAATCGGCGCCGTGATGATCCGGGTGGGGCGTCGTAAAATTCGGCGCGCCGCCGGTTGCGATACTCGTCCAGCTCGCACCGCTGGTGATCGAGCGCAAAATACTGTTCGCGCCCGCAGCGCCGGCCGCATATACAATAGCGGAGGTTGTGGGATCAACGATGAGAGTCTGGTCATACCAGCCCTGGCCACCCATGTAGTTAGGTGTTCCAGCGGTCAGGTTCGTGAAAGCACCACCGCCATTGTCCGATCGCACGAACCTCGAAAGTCCACCAGTCGCGGTGTTATCTTCTGCAGCCATGTAAAGAACATTCGGGTTACTCGTTCCCGATATCACCAGACTAATCCGCCCGAACGTTGCTCCGAACGGTGCGTTCGCTGCATTCAGCAGGTTCCATGTGCCTCCGGTATCGATTGATTTGTAGCCGCCGTTGTTGGCTGTGCCAAATATGTAGCCGACTGCGCCGTAAAGGATGCTGGTTGTATTCGGATCCACCGCAGCATCAGACCATGGGAAAAGCGAATCCTTCCCATTAATCGCCGTGACGTTGGACCAGTTTACACCACCATCGATTGTCTTGTAGACGCCGGTGATCCCATTGATAAAATTGCCGTTCGTCGCGGCGCCCGACATCGCGGCATAAGCCACATTCGCGTTCGTTGGGTCGACCACGATTTTCGAGCATGCCATTCGGTTAACCGAAAAAAAGTTGCCGGGCCCCGTCCTCAGAGTCCAGGTGGTTCCACCATCGCTCGATACCAGGATGCCGCGTCCACAATTGGAATCGAGAGAGTTATTCGCTTCCCCGGTGCCGGCGTAGATAATCTGCGGGTTAATCCTCGCCACCGCGATCGCGCCCATTGACAATGTCGTCTGAGTGTCCGTCAACGGTGTCCAGTTCACGCCACCGTTGGTTGTCTTCCAAACACCACCTCCAGCGGTCGCAATGTAGATCGTGTTAGAGTCCGTCGGATGCGCCGCGACTGCAGTAATACGACCGCTCACATTGAAGTTAAAGTCGGCTGGGGATGTAGTGGCGAGTGGCGAAGGGCCGATTGACGTCCAGATCGTCGTGCTTAGCTCAAGGACTCGCGCCTTGGGTGCATATTGCATCTCGAGCGGCGGACGCGGCGTCCACGCGTCAATCGGGTAACGCGGTTCCCGCAGGCGCTCGGCCGCTTCATCCACATCCCGCTGGCTCGGTTGATTCTGCCGAAGCCCTTGCGCCAGGGCCGTCGTGCTCGGGTAAAAAGCGGAACCAATTAGCGCCAGGAGGACGCTGACGACTGTTAGAATTGCGATCTTAATGTGTGACATAGACTAGTTTGCTGGTTGATGTTGCCTAACGAAGCTCGGTAGAAGACGAGCGGCTCTTGAAAAAGCGACAACAGCTCTTGCAGTATGGGCGAGTTGCCACTGCTGCTCGATTCGCCCATGAATCGCAACCCTGGAGCGGGTCTTTTTCAAGAATTGCGCGATTTCGTCGGAATCGCAATATAGGGTCAAGCTTTATCATGTTTATGACATAAATGTAATCATGAGAACAAAGTGCTTGTTCAGATATAATGCGCCGCTGAAGCTGCACCAGGTAAGAACGAAAAGAGAACAGCGAACAAGTAACATAGCTACGGGTGAAACGATCAGCTCAATTCCTATTTCTCATTTACCTGATTGCTTTACCTGTAGGTGTGCCTGCTCAAGTTACCGGCGGAGGCACACCTAAGCCTGCATCAAGTAATAACCAGGTGTCCCATTCTTCATTAGCCGCATGCCTGCCGCCCGACATTAATCTTAGCGATATAGTTGAAGCAACCAGTGCTGGTATCGCGAATGGTCAACCTGTCGGGTTACGCAAAGTAACTGTGGAGCAAAGACTAGGAGAGCTGAAGGCAACCTGTAACAGCGACAAGAAGCTGGTGGACGAGAAAGGGAAGCAGATCGTCTTCTACCGCCTTACTGGTTGCTGGGGTAACCCACCTGTCGGCGCTCAGGAGATCCTGCGGAAACAGCGCGAAGAACTCGATAAACTCAAGCAACAATATACTGTCATTGAGATGACCTGTAACCCTTCCGGCATGCCCATCTTCTAGGTGGATCGGCCGCTCCGTCAGGCGATGCTGAACATTGTGCATTTCGAGCGCAGTCGAGAAACCTCTCACTACATTTGAATCAGGAAGCCAGCTGTAGTCACCAGCCAGACCTCAAGGCCGTTATAGCAGACGACTTTCGAGGAACTTCAACCAATGGTCATCGCTACGACAAGGCAGCAGCTATCGCTACCGATCCCAAGGCAATCGCGCGCGACTGTCAGCTTGGGGACGTGAAGGTGCGATTCTTCGGAGACTCCATTGCGATCGCCTACGGAGCAGAAAGCCGCATCCGCAAGGGAGCAGACGGCAAGGAGGCAAGGCGATGTCAGGTGTGGACCGACACGTGGCTAAAGCGCAATGGCCAATGGAAAATCGTCGCGGCTCAAGATACAGTTATCCCGTGTCTCTAATGGCCCGCTGGTCCGTTTGTGGTTTGCTATGCTTTGGCGTTGTTTCTGGCTTTCTTGTTCGCCGTGTGTTCGCATAGAGGCGGTAAATCGCCTAACCAATCGCTGCAGCCCTCGACACTATGGGCTTGCAATTACCTTGCGAGATAGTCTTTCTCGTAACATGCGATCAATTATCTCCGCAGTCATTGCGACGTTTACGGTCATCGTTTGGGCAGCTTCAGCATCGGCGCAGGATCCAGCGGTCGTTAATGCCAAGACGATCAAGGTCAGATTCGAGAATGATCGTGTGCGCGTTCTCGAAGCGAATCTGCCGCCGGGCGTCAAAGAGCAAATCCACTCGCATCCGGCCTACGTGATTTATGTTCTGGAGGGCGGTAAGTACCGCAACTACGCGTCCGACGGCAAGACAACCGAGGGCGAGTTGAAAACGGGCGAAGTTGTTTATCGCGATCCGCTGACCCACGCCGCGGAAAATATCGGCAACACGACAATGCATCTGATCCTTGTCGAGTTGAAGAAGTAGCCGACAAAAAAATTGCAAAGGTGAAATTAGAAAGTAGGAAACTGAAAACAGGGCTCGCTCCCGGTAGCGGTGGCTGAGCTTGTGTCTCGTTAGGTCTCTTACTATGGATATGCGCGACTTTTCGGTTTCTTCGATTCAGCAGCCACGGCTCCGCGGCACCGCGGACGATTTCATCAACGGCATCAATGCTCAAATGGCGTGGGCGAAGCAGCACAAAAAACCGGAAGAAGTCATTCGCATTTTTTACGGTGGCGCGTTCGGCATAGTTCAGGCCATTCGCATCTCGCCCGAAGGGACTGATTTTTTGCGTATCGTAGTCAGGGACGAAGCCGGCACTGCCCATCAGATCGTCGCCCCGGTCTCCCAGTGCTCGTTCATGCTTTCACTTGTCGTGCCTACTGCCGAGGAGCCCGAAGAAAAAGTGATCTTTGGCTTTGGCGAGCCGCAAAAGGAATAACCAAAAAACAAGTAGAAGGTAGAAAGGTGAAAGTAGAAAGAGATTCGAGGCGCGGTCGCCGATGACATGTTTCGTTAGGCGGATGAGTGATTCTTAAATTTTCCGACTTCCGCCTTGAACGAAAACCGCTGCCAACAAACAATGCTTGGCAAGAGCGGAGCGGATGCTCATGCTCGAAAAACAAACGATTGGGTGCGTGAATCTTGCCGAAAACGAATAGCAGCCATGGGCTTTCTCAGATTGACAACGCTGCGCGATCGAAAGCGCCCTTGGAGCGTGTCGGGACGTTACCTCCTTGTCGCATGCGCCATGGCAGCGACGGCCTGTGGACCGGCGACTGAGTCGCCGAAGCCTCAGGGAACATCCGGCGAATGGCTGGAATTCACGGGCTCCTGGAATGCCGCCGGTAGTCGTCGGACCATCCCGTTAGGAGGCGAACGGCGTGCCTCGATCCTCGACCTGAGTGGAACGATGTTGCTCGCGGGCGCGAATCGCCCCGGCGTAGGATTTCGCTCCGAGGTGATCGCGTTTGTGGATAGTAACACTGGACTCGTGGGCCGCAGCGTTTGGACGGATGAGCATGGTGACCAGGTGTTCAGCGAACTCCAAGGTAAAGGCACGGCGGACCGCAACCGCATCACAGGAAAATTTCTCGGCGGCACGGGACGGTACGTCGGAGCGACGGGCTCGTATGAGTTTTCCTGGGAATGGGTGATGGAGGCCGAGGACGGCACGATCCACGGGCGCGCGGTCGAATTGAAAGGCCGCGTTCTGCCCGGGCCCGCAGGCGTACCCAAATGAGCAAATTAATAAGATTGAAGCCTAAGCAGTTGGTGCCTTTCGTGATCGCGATCGGAATCTGGTTCTGCCCGGTCCCGGCCGGACTCACTGCTCCGGCCTGGCACCTGTTTGCGGTCTTCGCTGCGGCCATCGGGTCGGTGCTTATCGGCGCGTTCCCGCTTCTCACAGCATCGATGCTCGCGGTGGGCGCCATTGTTCTCACCGGTACGATCACGCCGGCACAGGCCTACTCGGGTTTCGCCAACTCAAGCGTGCTACTCGTGGTGGTCGCATTCATTGTCGCGCAGGCTGTGGTGAAGTCGGGTCTTGGCCGCCGCATCAGCCTCTTTATGGTGAGCCGCTTTGGCGGCTCCTCGTTAGGTCTCGCCTACAGTATCGTGCTGACTGACGCAGCGATCGCGCCTGCTTTCCCCAGTAACACGGCGCGCGGCGGTGTGCTCTTCCCGATCGTGCTGTCGGTAGTTACGGGGGCGGGCTCCAAACCTGATGATCCGAAAGGACGCCGGCTCGGCGGTTACCTCATGTTCTGTGGAATGGCGAGTCTCGCGATCTCTTCTGCTCTTTGGATGACGGCCACCTCCGCTAACCCGATCGCCGTGCAGATTGTGCAGAAAGCCGGACTCGATATCAACTTCGGCAAATGGTTCCTCGCCTCCGCGGTGCCATCGCTCGTCGCGCTCGGTCTTCTGCCACTCATCGTGGCGAAGATCTTCCCGCCAGGCGTGGGCAAAACACCTGAAGCTCCCGCAGCGGCGCGCAGGGATCTCGCGAGCATGGGAAGCATGTCACGGGACGAGTGGATCACGGCCGTTACGTTCGTACTGATGGTCGCCGGCTGGGTGTTTGGCAGTAAGTTTAATCTCAACACGACGAGCGTCGCGTTCATGGGTTTCGGCGTGTTGTTACTCGCGAACGTAATCACGATGGACGACATCGCGAAGCAGGGCGACACACTGGCGACGTTCCTCTGGCTATCGATCCTCTTTGCCATGAGCGGACAGTTGAATGAACTTGGCTTCATGGGCTACGTAGGCGAGCGCCTCGCCGCAGGCCTGGGAGGCCTGTCGTGGACGACTCTTTACGTGACCCTGATCGTCCTCTACGTCATGATCCACTACCTGTTCGTTAGTCAGACCTCGCAGGTGCTGGCGTTGTTCGGCGTCTTCCTCGATGTCGGCACGCGCGGCGGCGTGCCCCTCCCGTTGATGTCCTTTGGCCTGCTTTTCGCGAGCAGTTATTTCTCGGTCATCACTCCGCAAGGTGGAAGCCAGAACATCATCTTCGCGGCGAGCGGCTACCTCACCCAGCGCGAGCTCTACAAGATGGGCCTTATCGTCACTCTCGCGTTCCTGGCGGTGTATCTGCTGATCGGATCGCCGTGGGTATACTTCGTCGCGCATTGAGGGCTGCCGCGCGCTCTTAGTAGGTGTAGCTGAGTCTTGTCTTTCGTTAAGTATATGCCAGATCACAATCGGCCCTTCAGTCCGTTCCAACGATTTTGAGTTTTCATAGCAAGAGAGATTACCGCCTACTTTTCGGACCTATGGCCGGAGCCATACTTGCTCTTGGCATAGCTGGCCTGGCTCTAATGATTCCCGGCTATAGTCACGTGCGCCAAACGGTCAGCGAGATTGGAGAGATTGGCTCGCCGGCCAGACTTCCATTCGCCGTCATGTTGTGTTGCGTGGCAGCCTGCATCCTGGTTTTCGCGGCGGCTGTTCGCAATTGGTCTGTCGAGGCTGGCCATTCCTCCCTGGCTGCGTACCTGATAGGGTTCATGGCGTTGTCAGCTGCGGGAGTAGGAGTGTTCGCCTACCCGCATCCACTTCACAACGTTTTCGGCATTTCCGAATTGATCGGCTACCAGGCACCAGTGGTTTTGGCGCTGACATGGAGACGCGACTCGCGGGCAAAACGCCTTGTCTCCTTCTCCTGGATTTTCTATCTGCTTATCTGTATCGCAATTGGTCTGAACTTGAGTTCGCTTTACAGGCAAGGACAGGTTTGGGAGCACGTGAAGCCTGTTTATGGTTTGGCACAAAGAGCTCTCTTCGCTGCCTGGTTCGGCTGGTGCGCCGTCGTTGGTTTGTTACTGTTTCGCGAGAAATGATAAAGTCGTCGTATGTAAGCGAGAATCGACTAAGCGCCTATGAGCGATAACCTTTCCGAACAAGAGAAAGTCGAGTTCGATAACAGAGTTAAAGTCGTGGTTTACCGAGTAACAGCGGAATCAGGTAGTATTCCGTCGATTGATGTCGTGGCAGAGAAGATTGGTGCGCCAACCGGAGAGGTGAAGGAAGCTTACGCGCGACTGCGCGCGAGCCGGTTACTTCTGCTCGAGAACGATGGGGTTACTATCCGGATGGCTCCACCTTTCTCGGGAGTGCCTACTCAGCATCGAGTCAGCGTCGATGGTGTCGATTACTTCGCTAACTGTGCCTGGGATGCTCTCGGGATTGTTGCTGCGTTACATCGGCCGGGCCTGGTTCATTCCCGGTGCGAGCAAAGCCTGGAGCGGCTTGAGCTTTCCGTCGGCGTGAATGGTCCGGAGCCGTCATCGTGGCTGTTCCATTGTCTGGTGCCCGCAGCGAAGTGGTGGGATGACCTGGTATTTACCTGAAGCAACATGCTCTTCTTCCGGTCGGAAGAACTCATCGCAGAATGGTGCCGTGAACGAGGAATCACTCCAAGGCCTGTGGTCCGGATGGATCAGCTGTGGCAGTTAGCGGTGACATGGTATAGCACGCGATTAGAAGCCGTATCTCGCAGACCGGCCGTGACCGAAATGCGAAGCATCTTTGAAAGCATCGGCTTGTTTGAAGACTTCTGGGATCCGCGCGTTGATTCTTTTGGGTGAAGCAACAACCGCGTTCCAAGTGCTACGTGCGTTCTGGTTTCCTAATTCGACGTCAAAGAGAGATTCCTCGACTGCGCTCGGAATGATAACGTGGGGGGAAGTGTGCGACGGTCATCCGCCTTCGTTGAGACTACGGCGTGACGAGTAGACCGCCGCTACAGTTAGAGGCAGTTTGTGGCGTTGACGCAAGCGGCAGCAAAATGTTCTCGCCTCTTCTGTTCCGGTTCAATAGCGTGCGGTAGCGGTAGCGTGATCCGCTGCATAAAATTTCGGTAATCCATTCGTCGGAAAACAAAGTGCCGGTCATCGGGATCACAGGCGGTATCTCAACGGGCAAGACAAGCTTTTGCGATTGTCTGCGCGAAATTTTGCCGGCGACAAAATATTTCAATGCGGATACGGCGGCGCGAGAGCTAACCAATCACGACGCGGAAGTGAAGCAGCTGTTGCGAGAAAAATTTGGAGCCGGAATTTTTTCTGAGAGTGGCGACTTGAATCGCGCAGCGCTTCGCGCCATAGTGTTTGCCGACGCGGCAAAGAAATCTGCTCTTGAACAGATTTTGCATCCGCGCATCCGCCGGCAATGGAGCGATGCGGCGGCAATATCCCGAAAATCCGGCGATCTTTTTCTAGCAGACATTCCTCTTCTTTATGAAACCGGTGGCGAAATCTTGTGCGATCGAGTGGTGGTCGTGGCCTGCGCGCGCGAAACGCAGCTGCAACGATTAATGGCGCGGAGCGCACTGGAACGCACGGAAGCAGAACAGATCATTGATACCCAGATGTCGTTAACGGAAAAAATTTCACGAGCTGATCATGTTGTTTGGAACAACGGCAGGCATGCCGTTTTGATGGAACAGGCAAAACTGGTCGCCGCGATGTGGCAGAAATAAAATGGACGAAAGCGAAACAACACCACCAGCCGAGGAGACTGCGGCAGTAACTACGGCGCCGGCGGCAACGGAAGAGAAGCCGCTCGCGGGGGAAACGCTGGATCTGAACAAACTTCAGGATCTGGACCCGGAAGGATTCGACGCGCTGTGTCAGCGCCTGGATTTTCGCCCGCAACCTAGCCGGACACATCATCAGCACATTTTCGATCTGATCCGTTTCGCGCTGGCGCGCGGATGCACTGCGACGGTGGAAGGATTCATCGAGCAAACATCGGAAAACTTCGCCATGCTGCGCTCGCCGCGTCTGAATTTTTTGCCGATGCCGGAAGACGTCTTCGTGCCGCGTGTGGTGTTGCAACTCTATAAATTGCGATCGGCGCAGCGGATTGCGGGCACGGTGCGTTTGCCGCGCGATCGCGAGCGCTCACTCGCGCTTGATGATGTGACGACGATCGAAGGTCTTCCGCCGGAAGAATGGAACGAGCCAACGGCGTTTGACGATCTAACGCCGCAATATCCGCAAGGCCGCATCTTGCTCGAGAACACAAAGACGGGTTCGATCAGTGCGCGCGCGATTGATTTGCTCACGCCGCTCGGTCGTGGCCAACGCGGTTTGATTGTGGCGGCGCCGCGCGTCGGCAAAACGATTTTGCTGAAGGAGATTGCGAAAGCGATTCGGATCAATCATCCCGACATCGAGCTCATCGTTCTGCTGGTGGATGAACGTCCGGAAGAAGTGACCGATCTGCGCCGCGAAGTGGATGCGCAGATTTACGATTCCACTTTTGACGAAGCGCCGCAGCGTCATGTCCAGGTAGCGGAGCTGGTGCTGGAGCGCGCGAAACGGTTGGTCGAGATGCGCAAGGATGTCGTCATCCTGCTCGACAGCATCACGCGACTGGCGCGCGGTTACAATGCAATGCAGCCAAGCAAAGGCCGCATCATGTCGGGCGGCGTGGAAGCGAAGGCATTGATGAAGCCGAAGAAGTTTTTCGGCGCGGCGCGCAATGTGGAAGAAGGCGGCAGCCTAACGATTCTGGCGACGGCGTTGATCGAAACCGGCAGTCGCATGGACGATGTGATTTTCGAAGAATTCAAGGGAACAGGAAACATGGAGCTGCACCTTGATCGTTCGCTGGTGGAGAAGCGGCTTTACCCCGCCATCCACGTCATGCAATCGGCGACAAGGCGCGAGGAGCTTCTTTATCATCCGGAGGAATGGGAGCGGGTGCAGCTTTTGCGCAAAACAATGGCCGCTCTTCCACCGATCGAGGCGATGGAGAAGTTGATCGATAACCTGGAAGCAACGAAGTCGAACGCGGAATTGTTGCTGAGCGGTCTCAGATAAAGTTCCAAATTCCAAGCTCCAAGCTCCAGAGAAACTTCAAGCTCCAAACTTCAATGAACGTCATCGCCGCTTTTGGAATTTGAATATTGGAGCTTCTTTGGTGCTTGGAGCTTGGAATTTGGAGCTTTTCCTTGTGATCGGCTCCGCTTCGCAACTCGCGCAGTTGCTTCCAAGCTGAAACGGATCAGCCAGCTCTCGTTTAACTGCTGCGCTGCAATCGACCGACCGCCGCCGATGTTTGAGCAGTGAATTACATTCCCGTAATGAATAGTATTGACTTTTTTACGAGAAAGCATTGACATGTCCCGAGCTTCGCGCGATATCCGCGCGCTCATTTCGTTGAACAACTCGCGTCAGTCACTCTTTTGCTTCGCTAGTCTCAAATCTTAGTCAGCCAACCACTGCTCCAATACATATGAAAACAACTCGGACCCTTTTGCTGGCTCTTGCTCTGACGAGCGCCCTCTCTTTTGAAGCCGCAGCCACAATCCAACTTTTGGTCAGCTAAACAGTCAAAGCCGTGCCGCTATTGCAACCGACAAGGCTGTGGCAAGGCCCTCCTATCCTAAGGAGTTCAAACTGTATAATCTGGATATTCAACCGTTACGGCAACAATCTGTTTTCGGTCGTAGGCAATAATACGCGTTCAACGGTGATTGTCCTTGCCGAATGCCGACGGCCAGTATGAACAGTTTGAGGTATTCGAGGCTTCTAACTTTGAACCGGCTTTGCAGGCGCAATTCCCTGAGATTCGGGCTTACTCAGGCAAAGGCATTACGGATAAGTATGCCACTCTAAAATTGAGTCTTTCGCCGCAGGGAATCCAAACCATGGTTTTCCGAACGAACAAAGAAAATGAATTCATCGAAGCCTATTCCCAGGACCATACGATTTATTCGGTATTCAAATCTCACCGGGAAAAGGGAAAATTGCCGTGGACCTGTTCTACAGAAGACCAACGAATGGCCGCGAACATTAACTCACAACTTCCGCGGTCAGCCTTTAAGTAACGCCGGCCAACTAAAAACCATGCGCCTGGCGCAGTCCTGCAACGGCGAGTATTCCAACTTTTTTGGCGCATTTAACGCCAGTCAGGTATCGATCTGGTCCTGGCTGCTTTTAACGCCACGATTGACCCGGTGTAATGGTTGTTATGAAAAGGACCTGGGCGTGCATCTTAATCTTATCGCTCAAACCACCGCCGTTATTTACTACGACCCCGCGACGGATCCGTATACCAACCTTGAGCCAATGGAATAACCAACTGCAGGCGACGTTGACTGCAAATATCGGCGAAGCCAATTATGATATCGGCCACATGTTCGGCGCTTCCGGCGGTGGCGGAAACGCCGGTTGTATCGGTTGCGTTTGTGTCGATGGACAGAAAGGAAGGGGCATTACTTCGCCCGCTGATGGAATTCCGATGGGAGATAATTTCGACATTGATTATGTCGTCCATGAGGTAGGTCATCAGATTGGGAGCGAATCATACTTTTTCCTTCTCGAATGAAGGGACCGGCCAACAAAAGGAAGTGGGTTCCGGCATTACCATCATGGGTTATGCAGGCATCACATCCCAGGACGTAGCGCCTCACTCGATTGACATTTTTCATGAAACTTCAATCGCGCAGATTCAGGCCAACCTGGCTAACAAGACCTGCCCGGTAACTACCGTTATGACCGCTAACCATGTCCCCGTTGTTGCACCGGTTAGCAATGTTACGATTCCGATCAGCACTCCATTTACCCTCACCGGTTCGGCGACTGACCCTGACGGTGACTCACTAACTTATTGCTGGGAACAGGATGACAATTCAACAACAACAGGGAACGCCAGTGTGGCGAGTCCGACAAAACTGACCGGTCCAAACTGGTTATCGTTTAGTCCGACGGCGTCTCCAACCAGGACTTTCCCAAAACTATCAACGATCCTGGCCGGTTTATTCGTAACTCCTACGTTACCGGGCGGTGATGCGGTTGCGAACATCGAAGCATTGAGCTCGGTTTCGAGGACGTTAGATTTCAGGCTAACAGTCAGGGATAATCACCCTTACGTTGCAAGTTCCACGGTAGGTCAAACCCAGTTTACCGACACGACGGTGACGGTGACAAACACCGCAGGCCCATTCAAGGTAACATCGCCTAATACAAATGTATCCTGGGCCGGTGGTTCAAGTCAGACCATTACCTGGGATGTCGCTAACACAACGCTTCCGCCGGTCAGCACGGCAAACGTGAAGATCTCATTATCCACCGACGGCGGACAGACTTTCCCAACTGTTTTACTGGCAAGTACGCCCAATGACGGATCCGAGCTAGTCACGATTCCTGCCGGAGCAACTAACACAGCGAGAGTGAAGGTCGAAGCCATCGGCAATGTGTTTTTCGATATCTCAGACACAAACTTCAGCATCACTGGCTCCCCCGCACTTACGCTGAGTAGCGCCGTCTCGCGTAAAACCCATGGAGCCGCCGGTAACTTCGATATCGATCTGCCGTTGACCGGAACACCGGGCGTGGAATGTCGCAGCGGCGCGGCTGGTCATACGCTGGTCTTCACTTTCACTAACAATGTCGTCAGCGGCAATGCCAGCGTGACGAGTGGAACGGGCAGCGTTTCGGGCAGTCCGACTTTCTCCACTAACACCATGACGGTGAACCTTACCGGGGTAGCGGACATTCAGACTGTCGGCGTTACTTTGTCGGGAGTAACCGACAGCTTTGCCCAAGTCCTGCCCGACAAGACGGTGAACGCAAAGTTTCTCCTGGGTGATTCAACTGGAAACGCCACGGTGAATGCAAGTGATGTTTCACAGGTCAAAGGTCAGTCAGGAATCTCGATCAGTGCCAGCAACTTCCGAACTGACCTCAATGCGAACGGAGCGATCAACGCTGGTGATGTCAGCATCGCCAAATCCACGTCCGGTCACGCCGTACCATAGCATCTCCTTAGGCACTTACCTAACAAGTCATCATCAGCGGGCGCAATCAAGCGTCCGCCGGCGATGCTTGAGCCGTGTATTATTCCCGGAAAGGATCATTGACTTCTCGATAAGGAAGTTGGCAATCTCGCCGACCGCGCAGGGAGTGATTGTTGGACTGGAGAATCTTCAAGATCCAAGTTACAGAGAATCAACTCGACGGCGTTGTGATGATTGAAGATTGGAGTTTGGATTTTCCCTGGGGTTTGGGTTTTGAGATTTGGGGTTTTGCGACGTGATCGCTTCCGCTTCGCAACTCGCCGAGTTGCTTCCCAAACTGAAATCGTTCGATCGCGTTGCGATCGACACGGAAGCCGACAGCCTGCATTCCTATTTTGAAAAGCTCTGTCTGCTCCAACTCAGTTTTGGCGGCAAAGATTTTTTGATCGATACACTCGCCGGAATTGATCTGGCGCCGTTCTCCGCTGCGCTCGCCGAAAAAGAAATCGTGCTGCAAGGGGCGGATTTCGATCTGCGATTGATGCGACGAACGTTCGGTTTCATACCGGCGCGCGTTTTCGACACGGTGATTGCAGCGCGACTTCTGGGCATACGCGAGTTTAGCCTCGCGGCGCTCGTACTGCGTTTTTTCGGAATCGAATTGCCGAAAGGTTCGCAGAAAGCGAACTGGGCGCAGCGTCCACTTCCGCCGCGCATGGCTGAGTACGCTAAGAACGATACGCATTACTTGTTACCGCTGGCGGAAAAATTGGAAGCAGAGTTAATCGAGCGAAATCGCTTGGAATGGCTCCGCGAATCGTGCGATCGCGCGATCGCACAGGCGAGCGTGCAACGCCAGCGCGATGATGACGAACTGTGGCGAGTCACAGGTGCCGGCACGTTGCGCGGCCGGCCCGCGGCGATTCTGCGCGCACTCTGGCATTGGCGCGATCGCGAAGCGCGCGCGGCAGATCGTCCGCCGTTTCACATTTTGCAAAATCAGCAGCTCATCCTCGCGGCAACTGCGTTTGACGCGGGCGAGGCGCCGGAATTCCGCCATTTTTCTGCGCGACGGCGGCGCGAATTTTTGGCCGCGGCGCAGAAGGCGCTCGACTCGCCGGAAAGTGAATGGCCGGAGATCCGGCGGCGAGCGCGCTTGCGACCGACACTGGAAATGGATCGGCGCGTCGCTGAACTGCGACGGCGTCGCGATCAAGCCGCGGGGCAATTGCAGATCGAGCCCGCGTTCATCGCTTCCCGAGGCGCGCTCGAAGCGATTGCTGTCGACGAAAAGCGCAAAGAGAAGTTGCTCGTGCCGTGGCAGAAGAAGTTGCTCGGCCTGGAGCATGGGGTTTCTCCTTGACGCGCAATCCCAGCGCCAAATAGAAACACTCGTTTCGGGTCATGATATTCCAAATCCGCTGTGGGGCGGTGTACCTTTGCCTGGGTATGCTGGTCCTCGTTCAATTCGTTAGGGGGCAAACTGCCGACCAGGCGCAGAATCGCGCCGAGCTGCTGCGCACACGCGCCAATCCATCGTATGGGCCGGCGCCGGGAGAGGAAACGGGCGGTTACGCGGTCGCGAGCCCTAACGACAAGGACCTTGGCGAACAGGAACTCCTGCAGCGGCGGGAGAAATATCTGCCGTTTAGCTTTTCGGTGACGACTCCGGTCTTCTACACCTCCAACGTGGCGCTCGTAAATCGCGGCGAGCAGGATGATGTCCTCTTTGCGCCGGCCATTAGTGCCGCTTATCAACCGCGCCTGACGCAAAACCTTTTTCTCGATATCGGCCTGACGCAGCAATTTTTTGTTTACGGCCGATTTTCGGAATTGGATTTTGCCAGTATGGATGCGATCGCGGGCCTGACTTACAACCTTCCGCAACTCCACAATCTGTCGTTGCGCGCGATCTACGATTACAACCGGCTCACTGATACCGATAGTTTCGACGAGTTCTTCGTTAATCACGCCTACATCCTGAGCGCCAATATGCCGTTTAGCCTTGGGCGCGCGCAGCAACTGGTGATCGGGATTGACACGGAGCTCAGTTTTTATGCGCATCCGGAAGCACCGCGCCGGAACGATTACTCGGTGTATGTCGGTTATTCTGCGGCGCTGAGCCGCCACTTCTCCATTGATGCTACTGGTCGCATCGCCGTGCGCGACTATCATGCGGTGGACCGGACCGATGTAACAGAAATCTTGGCATTGAGCGCGAATTATCATATCAACCAGTGGTTCACGCTCAGTTTTTTAAGTTCGTTTGCCTGGAACCAGTCGAACCTAAGTGTTTTTGAGTACGATGTCGCCGATGTCGGCGGGGGCGTGGCATTAACCGTGAGGTTTTAAGGGGGGAATATGAATTCGACTGTTCGATTTGAAAATATCATGCGGCGTCTTGCCGCGATTTGTTGTTTTGCCGTGAGCTTGTCCATCGCGCAGGCGGACGAGCTGAAAGAGGCGCGAGTCACTCAGGTGGTGAAGGACGTCAAGCTGTTGCCGGAGCAGGCTTCACCGCGACCCGCCACGGTCAACGATCCTGTGCGGGACGGCACCGCGGTGCGCACCGGAGTTCAATCGCGAAGTGAATTAACCTTTACCGACCGAACGATTACTCGCCTGGGCGCAAACACCATCTTTAGTTTCAAGGAGGGAACGCGAATCATGGATTTGGGTGAGGGCGCCATCCTCTTTCAAGTTCCCAAGGGCGAAGGCGGCGCGACTATTCGCACGGCGGCCGTCACTGCTGCCATCACCGGAACAACCGGCATCGGCGAATTTCATCACGTCACCGCGAATAATCCGCATCCTGTGATCAAGTGGCTCTGTCTGGAAGGCACGATTCATCTTTACCTAACGAATGGAAGCAAGGAGTCCGTTGAGCTGAAACCCGGACAAATGGAGGTGACAGATGGAACGAAGCTATCCGAGCCGGTCGAGTTCGACATCGCCCAGCTTGTAAAAACGTCGCTCCTAATCCAGGGGTTCGACCACCCGCTGCCGAGTCTGCCTTTGATTACAATCGAAATTCAACGGCAACTCGATCGGGCCGGTGGCGGGCGGCTACTTGCTTTAAACAATCCGACGGACATCGCGGATCAAGTCGATCGCGGAATAACAGCGCAGAATATTGTTAATGGCAGCGCGTCGCCAACCGAATCGCCCACAGTTTCTCCAACTGTGAGTCCGACAGTGAGCCCAACCGTGAGTCCAACAGTTTCACCGACCGTATCTCCAACAGTTACTCCGAGCGTGACTCCATCCAAGTTCGGAACCTTGGTTACGATTACGTCGCCCGATCCCTACGTCATCGGCAGTGATACGACGATTCAAACGGATCCTACTATCACAACCAACGGGGTGAGTGATGAGGGTAAGATTTACCGCGGCGCCAGCGAAGACGGAGCGTTTTCGACCTACCTTTTTGGTTCCACTTCCTCCTTTGATCAGCAGATTGGTTTCAACAATTATTTCGAGCCCAAGGCACCGATCGCCGCTTTTAAGTTTCAATCGCTCGAGCTAGCCGGCGATCCGACCATCATGATTCCATCTGGCGGCGCGACGCGTCTCGCACTAGTGGCAATCGATGGGATCAGCTCGGGAATGCCTGGCGGCATGCTAACCTTCAGCGGCCTCGATACGCTATTGCTCGCGACCCAAAATGGTCCAATCAACCTAACATCCGACCTTTCGTTCCAAAATATCCCGGCGCTCTACATTTATGCGCGCGGAGAAGGCGGCGATCTTACTCTGGACTCATCGATCTCGGGAACCAGAGACTTATATCTGCACGCTGAGGGCGATTTAATATCGGATAATTCTCTCGCGGTAACTCAAGCTAACACCGGGCAGACCACAGGATTGAACATCTCTCTGCGCGCCGGCCACGCCATCAATATCACAGGTGGCCTGAGCCTAACGACTGATGCTGGCAACATTGAAAGTGGGGGGAACATATTCGTCGTCAGTGGTGGGAACATGACGATCGGCGGTCAGTTTATGCTCCTTAATGCTGCAGGCTCGGGCACGACCACTGGCACAGGTGGCAACATTAACGTTACCAGCGGGGGATCGCTCACCGCCGGTAGCCTAAATTTCAATCTTTTCTTCGATCCTTCCAACAAAGTAACTAACGGCGAAAACCTCACTCTAAGCGTCGCAAATAATCTCACCACAACTTCAGGAAACATTTCTTTACGGCTTTCCACCCCCGTGGGGGCGAACCGTCCCCCTCTTATCAGCGGAGGTAATATCACCATGACTGTCGGTGGCAACCTTCTCACTTCCAGCGGAGGTGATTTGAGCTTGTTAATGGTTAACTCGGACGTTACCGACGTGACCACGGGCGGAAATATCTCCGCCTCCGTCGGCGGCAATCTCACCGCCGATGCAATTAGCGCCACTGTGACAAACTTTGACGACTCTGAAATCGGAACCGGCGGAAACATCGGATTCACTGTCGGCGGGACTATGACCGGTTCCAGTCTGTCCTTTCAAATCGACAATCATAACTTGAGTGAAATTACTACTGGTGGGAATATCACTTTTCATGTCGGCAATGATCTGACCAAGACCGGCGACGCAGCCTTCTCTATTCTGAATAGCAATAGCCACATCGGCACAGGCGGCAACATCACCGCAACGGTCGGTGGAGACGTCAGTACGAACGATCTGACGCTCATGGTTGATAATAGTGACAACGGCTCAATTAGCGCCGGTGGTAACGTTGGACTGAACGTTACCGGAAGTATTGACGCCGCCCTCATTACCGCACAGGTCAATAATCTCAATGGTGGCCAAATCGGAATGGGCGGCAATATAACGCTCGCAGCGGGTCACAATCTTTCAGCGGACAGTTTGTCAGCCTCGATCGATAACGAGGCGGGCGGCGCTGTACACTCGTTAACGCTGAGCGCCAATGTAACTGGTGACCTAACGACTAATAGTTTCATCAATCTCTTTATTGCTAACACCGGTTTCAATGATGGTGCATTCGTTGCCGGCGGGAATATAACATCGAATGCGCAAATTAGTCTCCACGCGGGCAACATCAATTCCGGCGATTACCTACAGGCGTTTATTTTTAATGATGGCGATGGAAACATCGGCGGCAATGCTTTGATTAACAGCACGATCACGAACGATCTCACAACGAAGAGCGACGCGTTCTTCGATATTCAGAATTCGGCCGACATGGATGGGGAAAATCTCGTTCCCGGGGGAATGATCGGCGGGGACGCGACGGTGAATCTTTCGGCAGGCGGCGATATCCACGCGGGCGGTGTTTTGGAGGTCGCCGTACTGAACAATGACTATCGTTTTCTGCCGGCGGGCGGGACGATTTCGGGCGATGCCACAGTTGCCGTGACCGCAGGCAGTATTTTCGCGGGCGATTTTTTCCAACCGTTAATCAATAACACCAACGGAAGCATTGGCGGTGACGCGACCGTGAGTGTGCAGGTAAAAGGTAACACCAACATTGGAACGGAGGGCTTCTTCAGAATAATTAACGACGGCGGCAGCCTCGGTGGAGACGCGCACTTCGCTTTTCTCGGCGGTAACGTTTCGATAGGAGACACACTCTTCGCCGAAATCCAAAACCGCTCGGAAGGCGAGATCGGTGGCGATGCAATCCTCGCTTTCGACGCGAATGATCTCAACGTTACTAACACCGCTAATTTCCAAATCTTGAACGGCTTGACTGACGCCAGGGGCGGTAGTGTTGGAGGCTCAATTGGCGGAGACGCCATAATCGGCGTGCAACTGGCAAGCCTTTCCGCGCCTGTTCTGGTTGGTGATATTGATAACACGGGTGGTGGCAGCATCGGCGGCGACGTCAGTCTCAGCTTCAATATCGGTGGCGACGTCAGCACGTCGGTTGCGGCTTTTGCGATTTTGAATAACGCCAATGGCGTGGAAGCAATTTCGGGATCGATCGGTGGTCAGGCATTTATTAGCGTAGTCAGCAGCGGGAATTTCACTACCGGTAGTCTTGCTGCGTTGATCGATAATCGGAATGGCGGCTTCATCGGCGATGCCACAGATATCCTGTTGGACATTGGTGGCACGCTCACGACAACGAGCGATGCATCCCTCCAAATCCTGGGCGGCTTCGAGGGCGTGTTGCCTTTGTTCCCGGCAGGCGAACCGCCACTACCCTCAAGCAATGCGATCGAAGTCGATGCCGATGCGCTATCGGTTGGCGGCAATCTTGATGTGAGCATCGACGGCGGTGGGGGAACACTCAGCGGAAGCGCGACCATAGACATGAACGTTTCCGACAGCGCGACAGTCTCGAGCGATGCGACCTTTGACATTGTTGAGGGCGGTAATGCAACTCCGGCGGCGATCAATTTTAATGGCGGCAGTTATGATGTCGGCGGGACGTTCCTTGCCTCCATCGACGGAAATGGCACGATCACATTCAATAATGCCAGCGCTCACGCAGACGTGCTCAAAGCCGGCGTGTTCGGCGCAAACGGCGTGCTCAACGTCGGTGGCGGCGTGCTCTCGGCTGATTCCGAGTTGAAGCTTTATGCTCCGGGCAGCAACGGTCAGCTTAACTTCGTTGCCAACGTCACGCTGAGCGGTAACTCGACGAAAATTCTCGCGGCGGATTCGGTCACGATTTTCAACGGTGTTGTGGTTACTGTCGGCAACATTAGTGACGAAAATCCGGCCAACGTTTACACCAATCACGCAAATTATAGCGGCTTCGGGGGAAATGGTTCGACGACCGGCACGTTCGCTGGTTCCGGCGCGAATGATCCTCAGCCGCTGAGTAGCGCGCCGCCATTTGGTGCAAGTGCCTCTGCACCTTCGGTCAACTCGCACCCACCGGTTGCGAGTCATCCGCCAAGACGAATCGTTCATTCGCCTAACGGGTCCGTAGTTCAGGGAAGGCCACCTCGTTCAGTGGCCAATCCGCGGGCGGGCGGCAATAACAGACCGCCGCGCATCGTTAATGTTAGAGATACGGACGAATTGATCTCACTTATCGAGCGAACAACTCACGGCGACAGCGGGCACGGCGCGCCTCGGGACGTGACTCGAACAAACGACCGACCCAACTCCGACAGAACGAATGTCGCCAGAAGGACAAACGTCACTCGCAATCGCGCAGATATTGGGAATACCTTTTCGCCGTCTATCAATCGTTTGCCGTAGTCCGCGCCTGCTGAACACTGTGCGAACTTTGGTTGCTGAAAAAGTTGTTAATCGGCACATGAAGAAGACTCGATTCGTCCAATCCTGCACTTTCCTTGCGCTAGTTTTTGGTTTCGCCGGTTTGATTCGCGCTGATGCCGGGGCTCGTGTGACTTACCTGGCTAACGAAGTCCAAGCGTACGGATTGAATGGTGCGCCATCACGCGTCGCCATCGGCAACGTCCTCAGTAGCGGCGTGACGATTAAAAATGGCGCAAACGCTCGCAGCGAATTGACTTTTGTGAATCGAGCCGTGGTGCGACTCGGCGCGAAGACGAGCCTCCATCTGAAGGATGGTGGCGGCGAGATGGAGTTGCGCGATGGGGCAATTCTTTTTCAAATACCCCGCGGATCGAATGGCGAAATTACCGCCGCGCCGGTTAGCCTAACGAGCAAGGGCGCGACTGGATTGCTCGAGCGAAATCGGAATTTGTACATCAAGCTTTTGCTTCTCGAAGGCGATGCCCGTGTGATGCTGCCAGGTCATCTTGGCGAATCTGTCGTGATCGAACCGGGGCAGATCATGATCGTGAATCCGAAAGCGACGGCACTGCCCGGTGCGGCCTACTTTAATATTGCGCGTGCGGTCAAAACCTGCCGGTTGCTGACTGACTTTCCACCATTGCGTGGCGAAAATCTGATCGCGGAGGAAGCAGCCAAGCAAGCTCGCCTAACGAAAAACGGCGACTACGTTTCATCGAATCTCGTTATCTTCGGCCGCGGGACACAGGTGACCATGATTGGGACACACCAAGCCGAGAAACCTGCGAAAAAACATCCTGGCAATTCACAATCAGCGAATTGATGCGGTCATCCAGAAAGCTCACATCCCATGGCACAGCCTGCTTCTTCCTCATCGGCCAAATCGACTCACTCCGGATACCGGCCTGTCGCAAAAGAATTTCTCCTTGACGCCAAGGCGGCTGCGCCTCAGAAAAGGCCTCCGTTTATGGGGACACGGAGTTCTAAGAGGCCAGGGTCAATCGCCGCGTTCGTTTGCACACTGTTTTGGCTGGCGCTGGCGGCGCAGGTAATCGCACAGGTAGCTATTGGACCGGTGGGACCAGGCGCGATCCAGAGCCAAAACCGCGCAGATATTTTGCGAAATCCAGCAACGCCGCTTGGCACGGCACCACCGAGTGGCGAAGAAGGGGGCTACGTGCAGGCCAGTCCCAACGACAACGATCTTGGCGAGCAGCAAATCCTTCAGCGAAAGGAAGAGTATCTGCCTTTCACTTTCTCAGCATCAACTCCGGTTTATTACACGAGCAACGTCGCGCTCGTAAACCATGGTGCGCAAGACGACGTTATGTTTGCGCCCGGTCTGGTATTGACCTATCAGCCGCACCTAACGAGCACACTTTACGCTGAAGTTGGCGTCGCGCAGCAATGGTTTATTTACGGTCGTTTCTCCGATCTGAATTTTGCCAGCTTCGATGCGATTGTCGGTCTGGCCTATTACATGCCGCAATTTCATAACCTGACATTGCGCGCCCGCTACGACTACAACAGCCTCACCGACACAAGTTTTGACCAATTCTTTTCCAACAACTCCATAATCCTGAGCGCGGCCATGCCATTTCGCATCGATCGCGTGCAACAAATGGGGATCGGTTTTGATGCGCAGTTAAGTTTTGCTTCGGATCCCGACGGGCCGCGCCGCAATGAATACTCTTTCTGGGCGGGTTATACGGTTAATGTGACCCGGCGTTTCTCGATCGACGCGACGGCGCGCCTGGCGGTGCGTGATTATCACGTTGGAAATCGCACTGACGTAAGCGAAATCCTCTCGCTCTCTGCCAATTATCGGATCAATCAATGGTTTACGGTGAGCCTGCTCACCTCCTTCTCGTGGAACCAGTCGGATCGGGATGTGTTTGATTACAGCGTTGCCGATCTCGGAGCGGGAATTAGCGGGGCCGTTCAGTTCTGACTTGGTGATGCATGGGATGTTCGGGACATCCGGCGTGGCAGCCTAGATTACCGGCACGCTCGTGCCCGATCACCGGCGAAATCGGCATTTACTTCGCAATTTCCCCGGATTTCGGGGTGTTTTGGCTTGACCGTAAAATGGCGGTGCCTCAAAAAATTGCGTGATTTAAGAAAGTTCTCCGGCGCGAGACAAAAGGGTGAGATAATTGCAAATGGGATGAAAACTAATCGGTTACGCTTCTGGGTTTGGTTTACCCCAGCCTTCGCCTTTTCCCTTTGCCTTTCTCTCGAAGCGCGACCGGCAAAAGACGCGGAGGTCACCTACGCATCTCCCGGCGTTCGCTTGCAAATGGCGGACGCCAAATCTGCAACCGCATCAGTTGGCGATCTTGTGAGCGCGGGGATGACGATTGATAACCACAAGAATGCACGCAGCGAATTAACTTTCGCGAATAAGGTTGTGCTCAGGCTCGGGGCCGAGACGACCGTGGACCTGAGGGAGGTCCAGCTGGATCAGTTTTTCCGCAAGTTTTCCGTCGATCGAGTGCTGGATCGAATGATCCCAAAGAACTTTGTCGGGAACGTGATCGAGTTGAGTGAAGGCGCCGTGCTGTTTCAAATACCAAAACATGGCAGTGCCCATATCTCGTCAGGGCCGTTGAACATCACGAGTGATAACGCAACAGGTCTGCTCGAACGTTATGGCGAGTCGTACCTCAAACTTCTGCTTCTTTCCGGGGAGGCGCGTGTTTCTCTCGCGCACCGTCTGGGCGAATCGATTGTTTTGAAAGCCGGACAAATCCTGATCATGAGCCCGAAAGTCAAAGAGCTGCCGGATGTCGCTTACTTCGATATTGAACGGGCGATCAGCACCTGCCAGCTCATCAGCGATTTCCCGCCTTTGCCTAACGAGGACGCCATCGTGAAATCCGCGCGCAAACAAGCGCGCCTAACGAATAAAGGAAACTACGTTCGTTCTAATCTTGTCATCTTCGGACGCGGCACGGTGGTTGATGTGGTCAAACCGCCCACGTCCGAAGATTTTTCTCAAAAACAGGCTGCCAATTCACAAACTCCCCGCTGAATATGAAAAGACTAATTGCAAACCTCACTTTGGTTCTCGTTTTGCCTTGCTGCATTGCGCTCTTCGCGCATGCGGCGCCCTTGAGAGAAGCCCGCGTTACCCAGGTGGTGAGTGACGTGAAGTTGCTGCCGGAAAGAGCGGAGCCGCGGCCAGCTTCTGTCGACGACATGGTCCGGGATGGAACAGCCGTTCGTACAGGCACGCAATCACGCAGCGAATTGACTTTCCCTGATCGCACGATGACGCGCCTGGGACAGAATACGATTTTTAGTTTTCGAGGCGAACCAGCTCCGCCAGCGGAAGGACCGGCAGACCTCTCTTTCGAAGCACCTTCGCACCTGACTCGCAGTGCGCCGTCGAGCCGGGCGACGGGAAGCCGCGTGATGCATCTGGACGAGGGAGCCATGCTCTTTCAAGTGCCCAAGGGCGCCGGCGGTGCGACGATCCAGAGTCCGGTGGTGACTGCGGCCGTCACCGGGACGACCGGTATCGGGGAGTCTCATGCGGCCACCGAGACCGATCCAAAGCCGATCGCGAAGTGGTTTTGTTTGGAGGGCCACATCATCGTGAAGTTGAACGACGGCAGCAATCGGAGCGTTGAACTCTCGGCCGGGCAAATGGTCGTGACTGACGGAACAACCCTTCCTCAGCCGCGCTACTTTGACATCGCAGCATTGGTCAATACCTCGCCATTATTCAACCCTCGACCGGCGAGTTGGGATTTGATTCAGCAGGAAATGCAGAACCAGCTCAATGAAAGGATGGCCGGTAATTTCATCGATTCCACAGCGATGGCCTCCCTCGATCCGAACACAATGGCGGGCACGATCGATCAGGCGATGACGGCACAGGAAAATCCTTCGTCAACCTCAACGCCACCAATTACGCCCACACCGCCGATTACACCGACCCCGCCGAATACACCGACCCCGCCGAACACACCAACTCCGCCGAACACGCCAACCCCGCCTAGCAAGTTCGGAGCGCTTGCCGTTATTACTTCCCCCGATCCGTTCGTGATCGATGGAAGTACCGTCATCAATACGGACCCATCGATCACGAGAGCGCTAACGAGCGATTTGGGAAAAATCTACCGCACCTCTGGAATGGATGGCAGCCGCACGGCGTGGCTCTTCGGCTCAACCTCCGCTTTCGATAACACCAGCGGATTCGATCATGGAGCAGCCTCCTCATTTCTTGATAACATCGCAGGCTTTAAGTTTCAGAATCTGATATTGCAGAGCGACCCCACAATCGACACGAGCGGCGGGGTGAAGAATCTGGCTCTGGTGGGCGTGAATGGGATTACCACGGGCAACTCGCCGTCGACCTTCACTTTTGCCGGCATCGATACGCTGCTTCTCGCGACGCAAAGCGGGTCGATCGATCTCATGAGCGGCTATACGTTCAATGGACCGAGCCGAATTTTTATCTACGCGCGCGGCGCAGGTTCGCATCTGACAATCGGTTCCAATATTTCTGCCGACATCGATCTGCATTTGTTCAGCGAAGGCACCGTTACTGTTAGCGGCGCGCTTACGACGACGCATTTCAGCTCGTTTAGCAATGGTGATTTCAAAAACGCGATCGGGGTGGTCACCGCCAACGATTTCTCTGTTACTTCCCAATCCGGTAACATCAATATTCGGTCCAACAGTTTCCGTCCCGGAAGCAGCCATATCTCGCTCTCACTCCTCGCTGGGGGTGCCATTAACATCAGGATGGGTTCGGACCTCTCGTTGTTTGCATCGGCCAATTCCATTTCCCTGGATGGTTCCGAGATTAATCTCACGACCAGAGCGGAAGTGCTGACGTTAAACCTGAATGTTACGTCGCCCGCTACCTTTATTGCGGGAGCCGGTGGCATCAACGCGTCAAACATTAATTTCATGACGACCGGTGGCCTTGAGCTGCATTCGGATGGCGACATCGACATTTATGGCGCGGACATTCCTCTGGTAAACGGCCATCGAACAATTTCCGGAATCATCGATGCAGGCGGGAACTTTCACGCTGTCAGCAATGTCACCACTGGCACAATGACCGTAAATGGTAGCCTCGCGATTGATAATGGAGACCTGTCCGTTACTAATCTTTCTGCCGGCAGCACGGTTGACGACACAGTGGACGTGGCAGGAAATATTTCAGCATCCCAGGCGATGACCGCCGCGGGTAACGTCAATGCAAATAATGTCACCGCGGGCACTACGATCAACTGTGGGCGGGGCTCTTTATCGCCGGCGATGTAAGTGCCGGCGGTGACATCACAGTCGGCACTGATCCCGGCACCGAAGATAACCCCAATTTCGATCGCGATATTATCGCGACCAGGGTTACCGGCGGTGGCAATGTCAACGCCTATGGTGTGGCGGTCCCGACGCTTTCCGCACACGGTGTTCTGACTGTCGGCGACGATGGCATCTTCCCCTACGTTGATCCCAATGTCGGGGCAGACTTGCAACACACCATCACAGCCGACTCGGTGACTTCCTCGGGTGGCATTTTCTTCATCAGCGCTTTTTACGGAGGCATTAACGGTCTCACTCATGGCGGCCTTCTGACAATTAATGCGCACACACATTCTGTTCGATGACGGCTCACAAGGAATCGGCTTCACGGATCTGGACGGCGCAAATGTCGGCGATTTTGACGGAGCGGTGTCCGAGGCTGGTGATGGCGGCAGACTTACTGTCCGCACGACTGGAAACATTACCGCAACGGCTGACTCGATCATCATCGCGAGGACCGGGTTGACGCCTCCGGATCTTCCATTTGGCGGTGCTGGCGGTCATGTCACTTTCGATTCCTCCGGTGGAATGGTATCGGTCGATTCACTTATCCGCGTCTCGGCCTACGCGCCATTCGAATCGCATGGTGACCCTCAGCGCCGCAGCGCGAGCGGTGGCTTTATAACGTTTCACAGTGGCCTAACGAGCGGTCCGGCCATCGAGGTGGGCGCAAACGCGCTTCTGCAAGCTTTACTTGGCGATGAGGCGCCTGGACCGGGCGGCTTGATCCAGCTTGTAAGCGAAGGCGGAAATATCGTCGTTAATGGCCAGCTCGAAGCCGATCGCGGAAGTATTGTCATTAGCAATCTGGGATTTCCAGCCGGGATTCATGGAAACACCTCCACGGGAGATATCACTCTGGATGGCGCCGGCTTCACTGCGTCCACGTTCCAGGTCGCTTCGGGACGAGACCTTAATATCGGTCTGAACACCAGCGTCGACTTCAACGGTAACAGCGCCCTCACTCTGTCTGCCACGAACGCTCTGCGTTTGGGCAATTTCGTATCCACGAGTTTTGTTACCGATGTGATCGGCAATGTCCTGATCAATGCGGGCAGCATCACGGCCAATTCCATAGACATCGATCGCATCAGCGGCGGTCCAACGCAGGGCATCAACATCTCGATGCAGGCGGAAAACAATATTACCGTCACGAGCTTGCTGCAGATTGTAGCCAACGATTCCTTCAGCAACATTGGCGATGGCCTTAACATCTCTTTAGGTGCGGGGAGTCTGTCCACCGGAGCCTTGAATCTCACGGTAGCCAATAACTCCGGCTTCCTTTCTGGCGCAGGCGGCAATATGGACGTGCTCATCGGCGGGAATCTCTCGGCGGACACGATAAACGCTCTCGTCAATAATAGCGTAGGCGGTTTCATCGGTTCAGGCGGCAACATCGGTTTTAACATCAGTGGGAATCTCACCACTACTCACGCGGCGAGTTTTGTGATCGATAATCACCAAAACGCTACGCTTGGAGACAACGTCCTTCTCGGCCTGAGCGCGGCCGGCATTTCTGCCGGCGATAGCCTAACCGCAAGAATCGATAACAGCGGCGGCAGTTCGATAGGTGGAGAAGCTAAGATCGATCTGCACGCAGGTGAAGCGACCGTCGGCACTGATGCTACCATTGAAATTCTCGGCAGCGACAGCGCGGGCTCGGCCACGATTAACGTCGGCCCGGGCAACTATAATGCCGGCGGCACGTTCCGAACTTACATCGATGGGAATGGAACCATCGCCCTCAATAACGCGTCGATTCACGGCGATGTGCTCAAAGTCGGCGCGCTTGGTGCGAACGGCGTGCTCAACATCGGCGGCGGAACTTTGTCGGCCGATACGACATTGAAGCTTTACGCGTCCGGTAGCAACGGTCAGCTCAATTTTATCTCTGATGCAACGCTTGGCGGCAACAGCGAGAAAATTCTCGCGGCTAATTCCGTCACAATTTTTGATGGCGTCACCGTAACGATCGGTGGTCCAAATGCGGCGAGTGTTTTCACAAATAACGCCAATTACACCGGGTTCGGTGGAAATGATTCGACGACCGGAACATTTGCCGGCGCTGGTGCAAACGACCCTGTCGCATTGGATCAGGCCCCGGCATTTGATGATTCGGCGCGGCCGCCAGCCACGATAACGCAGCAACCGCAGCCGAGCACTTCGTCGCCGCGCGTTCCAAGGAAGGGAAGAACAACCATCATGGTCGTCGATAGCGGCCAACTGAATTCGTTGCTCGATCGTCCGGATTCCCACGCAAATACTCCATCAGGAAAACCGGTGACGGATAGAGCGCCTGGCACGAAACACTCGGGACGAAAGAATGGCGTCGATCGATCCGATACCGCTCGCGCTGCGGAAACGAATGCGCGAATGACCGCGATACCGGCGCACAATTTATAGCCGATCAGTGCTCGTCTTCGAGCACGCCGGAGCCGAGCGCGATTCCAACTGCGAGCAGTCCGGCCGCGGTCGCAAACGGCACGGGATCGAATGGCGCTGGCGGCAGCGAGACAATGCCGTCTCCATTTACTTGCGCAGGTCGGCGCACGTAGCGGCCGTGTCGTGGCACGGGAAAATTCTTGGCGAACTCTTCCAGCTTCTCGACCAGGTCCGGCATCGGACATGGGATTGCCGTGGCCGCAGGCGAGCACGCTAGGGCGCAGTGCCGCCATTTTTTTCACTGACGCGCGCGACAAGTCCCAATCGTAATTGAATGGCGCACCGGCACGCGCCAATTCTCTGCGGCCGGAGAGCAGGCCCGTCCATGAATCCATGTTCATCGTCGCGATCGCGTCCCCATCGATAAGAATTCGATCGGAAGCACGAAAGAAAGAGATGTGACCGGGCGAATGTCCTGGAGTTGGAATGCATTCCCATCCCGGCAGCATCGATAAGTCGTTAGGCAATTCGCGCAGACGCGAACTTAAGTCGGGCGGACGTGACGGCATAAAGCGAGTTAGGAACGCCATCGCGCCCCCGATTGTAGGATCGGGCGGCGGATATGCCGAACGTCCGGTCAGAAACGGAAATTCATTTCGGTGGGCGTAAATCGGAACGTCCCACTTTTCCGCGAGCGCCAATGCGTTGCCCACATGATCAAAATGTCCATGCGTCAGAAGGATTGCCTCGGGCCGCGAGCCGCCACCGAATCGCGCTTCCGCCGCCTCCGCGATTTGCTCGGCGCGTCCGGGAAGCCCGGTGTCAATCAACGTCCACGGTCCGCCCGGGTGACCGACAAAGAAAACATTTACAAAGCTGATCGGCAGCCAGCCGACATCAGGCGCAATACGTTTGATCGACTTCATCGTGGGTGTTCAGTGGTAAATCATTAGACTTCAGGTAGCGAATTCATTTCACGGGATGGTGAGCGTTTCACCCACCTTTAAATTTTGAGGATCATCAATTTTATCGGCGTTGGCATCACGAATTTTTTTCCAGCGTTTCGACGTCTTGTAAAATTTGCGTGAAATGGATGCAAGCGTATCGCCCGACTTCACTACGTAACTGCGGCTGTGCTCGGACTTCTTTGTCGCCGCTTTTTTCTCCGGCGACTTCTTGTTCTCTGCCGAACCTGCGCGAGCGAGAACGCGGTTGTCTTCGATCTGCTTTCGCAATGCCAGGTTCTCGTTCCGCAGCCGCGTCACTTCGGCTCGCGGCACAACGCTGTCGCCCGATAAATTGGTGAGCAATGCCAATTCGTCGCGCTTCATGAAATTCTTCACGTCGCTCGCGTGCGCGCCATCGGGCGCGATCGTCAGATAGCGTTTGAAATGATGCAGCGCGTGCAGCGGATCATTCATTTTATCGTCGTAGAGCAGGGCCAGCCGATAGTGCACTTCGGCCGAACCGGGCGAACCGTCGAGAATCGATTCGTATAAACCGATGGCTTCGACGAAATTTCCTGCTGCAACTTTGGCGTCGGCTTCCTTCAATACCTGTGTCGGTCGCGGTGTCGTCATCCGATTGCAGGCCGCAACAAGAATGAGTGCGCAACTCAAAAGCAGCACCGCGATGTTGCCGTTGTTCTTTGCGTTGTCACTGGCTGAGTTCATGGCGCAAGCTGCTTACGCATGAATTATCGCTGCCTTCAATTTTTTTTCGCGGCGATGTTTTTTCTTCTCGTCGCGACTCGCGCAGCGGACCTCGAGCACGGCAAAGTCTATCAGGTCACTTTCACTGATGTTGAGGGACGGCAGCTCGCCCTGGGCGATGGTCACGCGATTCTTCTTACGGTCGCAACACAACAGACGGAAGCGAAAGCGCATTTGGTCGGTCACAACGTTCCCGATGAATTTGTCGGTGACCCGCACTATCGCTGCGTCACGATAATTAATTTCCAGAACAGGATACCGTCGCTCTTGCACGGAATCATCAACGCGGTCGTGCGACACCGATTCCGTGCTGAAGCCGACGCGGTACAGCCGCGCTATGCGGCAAAGAAGATCGGGCACAGTCCACGCGCCGATCTCTACGCCATCGCGGATTTCGATGGCTCGACCGTGCACCAGCTGGATATCGATCCCGCGTCGAACGATCTGGCCATTTTTGTTTTCGACGGACATGGCACTCTTGTCCGGCAATGGCACGATGTGCCATCGAGCGAAGAACTGCGCGCCGCGCTCGAGGCCGCGCGCTCCTAATACCTCGGCACGGTCGGATCAATTTCTTCGGACCAGGCGTCGATTCCGCCTTCGAGATTGGAAACATTCGTCAGGCCGGCTTTGCGCAATAACTCGACCGCCTGCGCGCTGCGCATTCCGCTGTGGCAGTGCACGACGATTTCTTCGTTTTTCAATTCGTCCGCCCGTTGGGCAATCTCGCGCAGTGGAATCAATTTGGCACCGTCAATTCGCGCGATCTCGTATTCAAACGGTTCGCGCACGTCGATGAGGAGAAATTTTTCGCCGGCGTCCATTTTGCGTTTCAAATCCTGCACGTTGATGCTCGGCATTCTCATCGGCTCCGTATTGGCGCCGCAAAACTGCTCGTAATCGATCGGCTCCGTGATTGACGGGTTCGCGCCGCAAACCGGACAGGCCGGATCGCGTCGCACATTGAACTCACGAAACTTCATCTTCAGCGCGTCGAAATGCAGCAGCCGACCGACCAATGAATCGCCAATGCCGATAAGCAGTTTGATTGCTTCGAGCGCCTGCAAGGTTCCGATGATTCCCGGCAGCACGCCGAGCACGCCTGCTTCCGCGCAATTCGGCACCGAGCCCGGCGTCGGCGGTTCCGGGAAAAGACAGCGATAACACGGCCCACCCAGATGTGGCGCAAACACCGTCGTCTGGCCGTCGAAGCGAAAAATCGATCCGTAAACGTTTGGTTTGCCTAACCACACGCAAATGTCGTTCGACAAATAACGCGTCGGAAAATTATCCGATCCGTCGACGACCACGTCGTAATCGCGTGCGATCGTCATCGCGTTGTCCGCGCAAAATCTTCCTTCGTGCAGAACGACATCCACGTGTGGATTCACATCGCGCAAACGATCGCGCGCCGATTCTAATTTCTTGCGCCCGATATCTTTTGTCCCGTGCAACAGTTGCCGCTGCAAATTCGAGATATCGACGACATCGCTGTCGATCAGGCCAATCGTTCCCACGCCGGCGGCGGCAAGATAAAGTGTGGCCGGAGAACCAAGCCCTCCCGCGCCGATACACAAAACGCGACCGGCTTTCAATCGCCGTTGTCCTTCGATCGTCACTTCCGGCATGAGCAAATGGCGGGAGTAACGCGCGACTTCGTCCGGCGACAATTCAAGATTCATGGTCCGTCAATGTACACGAATTTTCGCCAATGTAGCCACGGCGCTCTGTCGTCGTGTCCTCGCCTCGACAGAGCGAGGCGGTTACATCAAACCCGCACCAATTCCCATTTAATTCCAACGACGCGCCGATCGATGAAACGTTTCAGCGGCTTCGGAAATGCCAGGTAACGCGCCCCTTTTTCCTCTCGGAAACCGACCAGCCCGAAATCGCTGCCGCTTTCGCTCTGCAAAACAGTCATGATGCGATTGTTCTTCAGGAGCGATTGCAGGTGGCGATCCGTTTTCGGCTTTTGCCAGAGCGTATAAACCTCGGGCTTGCCCGCTTTTTCCACGACCTCCGCGAATCGAATCGTTTTCGTTTTAAGAACTTTCATCGCAGTCGCGCCATTCGTTAGGCAAAAATCCGCCAGAGAACTACGGCAAAGAAGATCAGACTACCGTTGCTGCATTCCTGCCCTGGCGGGATTCGTAAGTCCTCAGTCCATAGCCCCTGACGGAGCGGAAAGGTTTCGCGAAACTCCCGCGCGCGCAATCGGCATTTGATCATCGCGTAGAAGCCGGCGGCGTTGACACAGCCGCGTCGATTTGTTCGTATCGCGCGATGCGCTGGGTGCTCATCGCAGCAGTGATTCTGTTGTCGAACTCTTCCTGCACAACCTTGTCCAATCGCCGCGACCTTTACAGCCCCACTCAGCAATACGAGCCGGTTAGGCACGTCGTAACCGTGACAACGACAACCACCCATACGCGGACTGCGCCTTCGCCTGACTATAAATCAGGTCCAATCACGCCTGACGAAGAACCGGTGTTGCCACCCTAATTTTGCGCGTTCGTCGGGGCGAGAATCGCGTCGCGCATGCCGTGAAGGAATTTTTTATCGGCCGGAACGATCGTCGCCAATGCGCCGTGCAATTTTACTTTGTCCGGTTCGACGAAAAAGTACGGGCAAAGGCGCACGCGGCCCTTCATGACTTTCAGTTCCGCGGAGTCGGTGTCCCAATAGCGCTGCTCAAACAGTTTTCCTTTGTGAAATTTTTGCAGAATAGTCGGCGCGCTTTCGAACGTAGCGAGCGCGCTCTCGATTCTCTTCTCCCATTCAGCCTGCGCGAGATCGGAGCCTAACGAGATACCGCGGCTGCCCCAAGCCAGCGGCGAGAAGCCGCTGACCTTGAGCAATAGGTCACGGTCTTTTTGACTCAGGCGCGCGGCTTCACGCCAGTCGTGAATCTCCAATCGCGGGATGACGGCGTGCTGCGGCAACGGCGTCGGGTCGAGGAACCACGTATAGGGAATCACCTCCTGCAGTTTGAGGAAATATTTTTCACCGAGTTCGCGTCGCCAGAATTCCCGCAGCGGTTGCAGCCAGAAGAGCGCGAACCACGATTTTTCTTCCAGGTATGGTTTGAACGGTGGTGTGACGGAGACGCGGTTTCTCTGCTGCTGCCTTCATCAATTCACCGACACGCGGCAGATTCGGAAGATCGAACAATTCGAAGAAACGATAAACGTCACGACCATTTTGCGGCCCGTAGTTTTCTGCTTCAAAGACTTTCCACTCCGGCCCGGGATACTTCGCGTTCAGTTGCGCTGACAGCCACTGCATTTCCGGCCGGTATGTGCCTGCTTCGTTCGAAACAACGATGTCGCCACCATTTGGCAGCACACTTCTGAATCCATCCAACATTCCATCGGAGCCGCCGATCACATCGGAGCCGAGGTTCGCATAAGTTTGATTCAACCACGCCGTTAGTCCGATTCCGCCCGGGACGGAATCGATCTCGGCGATGGTGTAACCTTCATCGGTCAGAACCAAATCCGGCCGGATGACTTTCGGCAGGTCATCACGAAATTCCTTGCGGCGCGAAAACTCGACGAGCTCCGCCGGTTTTCCGGCGTCGAGATAACGCGCGACCCACCCCGGCTGCTTGCCCTTTACGCTTTGCTGGTAGAGTTGATTGCACGCGCGCTGAAAAACGAAAAGGCGATGCCCGAGTTGTTCGAGTTCCTTCTCGAACTTTGCTTCGATCCCAAACGGCTCTGGCGAAAGCAGGAAATCTTTTTCCGCGAACAATCCCTCCGCCGGAATTGCCGCCCGAATCGCGCTCAGCTTTCCTTCTTCCGCGGCGGCTGTCGTCATCGCCCGGCTGCCATTCGTTTTAACGCTATCTTCACCAGATCTTCCGCGCTTTTTACTTCGCGTTCGGTCTCCTGGAGCTCACGCACGATTTTGTGCGCTTCGACTTGTTTATAACCGAGCGCGATCAATGCCAGCACAGCTTCGTTCGCCTGTTCCTGTTCCGGAGTCGGAGCGTGCGCCGCACTCGCTGCTTCCCACGCCGCGGCCACGCCGACCTTGTCTTTCAACTCGAGCACGATTCGCTCCGCTGTTTTTTTGCCGAGGCCGCTGATTTTTGAAAGCGAAGCGACATCGGAATTAACAACTGCGCTCTTGAAATTACTCACGCTCATTCCGCTCAAAACAGCGAGACCAAGTTTTGGTCCGATTCCGCTCACATGATTCACGAGCAACCGAAACAAATCGCGTTCCGGCGCCGTCATGAATCCATAGAGAATGTGCGCATCTTCACGCACATGCAGATGAGTCAGGATTCGAACCGGTTGGCCAGGCGAGGGAAGCTTGTCGTAACTCGAAAGCGGGATGAAAACTTCGTAGCCGACACCGCCGACATCGATCGTGGCCTGTGTTGGGAGAGCGGCGGCCAGTTTGCCGTCGAGGTAGGTGATCATCTGGGGCTAAATGTTAGAGTGATTCAGCCGTTGCACAATTTACGGAACACGCTCCGCATTTTCCGGTTTCAAAATCAAGGTCAGATCGACGCGTTTTCCCTTCGCGACATTGAAGCCATCAGTGCGAAAACGCTTCCACGATGGCGGAACGGTACGAGAGATTTCTTCAGCCAACGCGGTTGGCATGATGACAAAGCGGGGGCCGCTTCTATTTAGAAACGAGGAAATTTCGTCGGGCTCCAGTGCAGAATCGAGGAATCCCTGCACGCCTCCGCGAAAATACCAGACGAGGCTGGGTTCGTTGTAACCGACTGCGCCGAATTCCATCTTGGATGTCAGATCATGGCGCGACTTCTGAAATAGCTGCAGGGAAGGGAAAAATTGCCTCGTTAGGGGAAAGACGAAGAGCGCCACTGCAAGATAAATGCTTCCCGTGATGATCGCAGGTTTCGCTATCAAGGAGCGGCGGCTTTCAGCCGCCATTGTCGGCGCTTTAGAAAGCGCCGCTCCTTGAGGTGCCCACTGACGCGCGAGCAACATGGCCAGCAATGGAAATGCCGGCAGTGTGTAGTGCGGCAACTTCGTTTTGACGAAAGTGAAGATGAGAAAAATGACGAGTGTTCCCGCGAGCAGATAGTTGTCGATCGCGTCCCGCTCACGCCCGAGTCGCCGCGTTAGCCACGGCAGCTTAATCGACCATGGAAAAAAGCTGACGAAGACCGCGACGAAATAAAATGGCAGCGTGAGCAAGTAAATGCCTAACGACTTCGCACCGTGACCCTCCATCGTTGAAAACGAGCGCTCGATCACGTGATGCCCGATACCGATACGAAAGAAATCGCCGTGCGTGCGCATGAGAGCGGGAATTCCCCACGCCGAGACGATCGCGAGCATCAAAAGGATGCCGGCCAGGAACGCGAAACGTTTGTTCAGGTCGACGCCGCGAACAAAGAGTTTGGCTAGAAAAACCGTGAGCAACGGCGTCCAGCCGATGGGACCTTTCGCCAGAAACGCAAAAGCGAGGGCCACGTAAAAAATCCACCACCACCTTCGGTAGGGCGCGACGGCCCGTCGCGCCAACGAATCAGTGGCCGCGTGGCCTAACGACTTGAAGAGCAATTCATATCCGGCCCAGCTCGCCGCGGTGACAAACAACACCAGCCACATATCGGCGACCGCCGCCTTCGCGTGCATGAATGTTTGCAGACAAAGCGCAAACATAATCGCCGCCCACCAGCCGACATTCGCCTCGCCACCCAGGTAGGGACGGCTCTCCGATCGTAGATTCGCCGTGGCGAAGCCGTCCCACTTCTTCTCCAGACGTTCCGATGCTGGACTCGACGGACGCTTCGGAGAAGCGTCCCTACCTGCGGAAGGTCCGATTCGTTGTCCCCATGCCAGTAACAGGATCGAAACCAGCGCCGCGGCGATCGCTGAAGGAAATCGCGCGGCAAAATCGTTCTCACCGAACACACGATAACTCAACGTTTGAAACCAGTAAGTGAGCGGCGGTTTATCGAAGCGATACTGATTGTTGAAATAGGGAACCACGTAATCGCCGCGTTGGATCATCTCCCGCGCCGCTTCGGCGAATCGCGGCTCATCTCGATCGATCAGCGGCAGGCTCCACGTCCCCGCCAGATGAAAAAGCGCGCAGGCAAAAAAGAGAACGAGCCATTTCATTTTCGTGTCGAAGCATGCATGTCATCCCGAGCGAAGCGAGGGACCTCGCGATCCATATTGGTTCACGTTTGCTGAGATCGTGAGGTCCTTCGCTTCGCTCAGGATGACCGTGACAACAAAATTTATCGGAGTTGCAGAATTCAATTCCGCGATTCAAAGATAGCGCCGCATGAAAGACAAACGGGAAATGATGCCATGACGAAGAAGACCTGGGTTCGCATTCTCCTGTTTTTTGTCATCGCCGTCGTCGCGCTCATCGGTGCCTTCTATAGCGATGCGTTCGTTCAGCATTGGATGGCGCATCATCAAAATCACACGGCGAAAATTGTATTTCGCAACGTCAGTAAATGGGGCGACTGGCCAACGCACGCCATTATCGGCGGCGCGCTGCTTCTGATCGCCTGGCTGCGCGGTAATAAAAATTGGACGCGAATTTTTCTCACGATGCTGATCGCATGTCTGCTTGCCGGTGTGTCCGCGCGCGTAATTAAGATCACGACTGGCCGCGCACGTCCGTCGGTTCGGACAGAATCAGTCTGGAACGGGCCGCGCTTCAGCTCGAAGTATCACGCATTTCCTTCCGGACACACGGCCGCGTCGGCCGCGTTCTTCGGCACGTTGCTGTTCGTTAGTCTGCGCGTCGGCCTCGCGCTGATGACAATCCCATTGCTGATCGCATTTTCCCGCATGTATGTCGGCGCGCATTATCTTTCCGATGTTCTCTTCGCCGCGATTCTCGGAATCATGTGCGCATTTCTCGCGGTGAAGTGGTTTTTGCAAAAGCGCTGAATCGGCACATTCGGAGACACTTGAGCGTTCGGCATCCTATCGCAGCGAAGGAACATCGACATTAAACGTCGAATTGAAGGCTGAAATGGCGGAGGGGGTGGGATTCGAACCCACGAGGGCTTGCGCCCTGCCGGTTTTCAAGACCGGAGCCATCAACCACTCGACCACCCCTCCGGAGCGTTTGTATTTTGGCACTGACAACGCTTTGAGCAAGACAGCCGCTCGCGTGTGTGTGCGCTGTTCCCGCGCGTGTTAGTTGGTCATCCCGAGCGAAGCGAGGGACCTCACGATCTCACGCCTCGCGTAATTTTATATGTTCGCATGGAGAAAATTTGTGAGGTCCTTCGCTTCGCTCAGGATGACTGATGACGAAAACAAGCTGGACATGCGTTATGTTCATGTGAACTTATATCCGTGAATCGGCGCGCGACCAAGAAACTCAACCCGGTCATCAACGAAACGCCGCAAAGCTCCGATGCGATCCGCGGTCGCGGCGCTTCCTGGAGCCCGGCCAATCGCTTCGAGAAACTTCATGTTGATGTGACGGATACCGACGTTGTCGATCCGGTCGCGGCGATGGAAGAGCGACCGCGACGCGAAACGCAGTTTTTTCGCGACCAAACGAAAACGATTATCGCGCACAACCAGAGTCCCGACGTCGGTTTCGAAAGCAGCATCAATCCCTACCGAGGTTGCGAACACGGTTGCATTTATTGTTTCGCGCGACCGACGCATGAGTATCTCGGTTTCTCGGCTGGACTCGACTTCGAGAGCCGCATCATGGTGAAAGAAGACGCGCCGCGATTGCTTGGAAGCGGAATTATCATCACCGAAATGGAAACCACAGCTCTTGATGATGAGCGGCGTGACGGATTGTTATCAGCCGGCGGAGCGAAAGTTTCAGCTGACTCGACGTTGTCTCGAAGTGCTGGCGAAGTTTCGTAACCCCGTTGGTATCCTAACGAAGAATCGGTTGGTTACGCGCGACATCGATATTCTGTCCGAACTGGCGCGACACCACGCTGTTGCCGTGAATCTTTCCGTCACATCATTGGACCCGGAACTGCAGCGGATTCTCGAGCCGCGCACATCCGCTCCGGCAGCGCGACTTGATGCGGTCGCGCAATTGCGTGCTGCAGGCATTCCAACTGGTGTGATGGTCGCGCCAGTAATTCCCGGAATCAACGATCACGAAATTCCGTCGGTTGTGGAAGCTTGTGCCAAAGCCGGCGCGCAGTTTGCCGGTTACGTTTTGCTGCGCTTGCCGTGGGCCGTCGCACCGTTGTTCGAGCATTGGCTGGACGAACATTTCCCTGAGCGAAAAGCGAAAGTGATGGAGAGAATTCGCCATACGCGGGGCGGCGACAAAATTTACGATGCGCGGTGGCGTAAACGCCAGGTTGGCGAAGGCATCTTCGCAAAGCAAATCGAGTCGATGTTCGAAGTAAGTTGTCGGCGTGCCGGTTTTGGCGAACGGCCGAAACTCTCGACTGCGGCATTTCGTCGGCCTAACGAGCAATTGAATTTGTTCGGGACCTAGCGAACCGCGCGCGGCTGCTTCGCCAAACTGACGCGGCCGAGAATCGATAGCATGAGAGCACCGCCGACGACGCCGAACGGCGCCATGAAGTAAAAGTAGTTTCCCCAACTGCGATCGAGCAGCGCGCCCAGAAAATACCCGGCAAGGCTACCGCCGAAATATTGAAACGAATCGATCACGCCCGAGGCGAAGCCGGCCATTTTCGCGCCGCCAATGTCCATCGCGGCGGCCGTTCCCAAAATCGAATGCGTTGAATTGGCCGTGAGCGAAATAAGAACGAGGAAGAAGATCGCGGCATTCACGGTGTGAAACTGCGCCGCCGCGAGAATGATGACGGTCTCGAGAAAATAAAGAAAAGCGGCGACCGGTGCGCGGCGCCCGGAAAAGACCTTGTCAGAGACGACGCCTGAAACGAGCGAACCCGCTGAAGCGACGAACGGAATCGCTGCGGCGAGCAGCTGAAATCGCGTGGATTGATAATCGACGTGGTGCACCTGCTTCATGAAAAGCGGAAACCATTGATCGATTCCCTGGCGCACTGCACCAGTGCAGGCGTAGGCGCAGGCAATGATCCACACGACCGGATTTGTAACGATGATCTTGAAGACATCGAAGATTTTCACCTGAACATGGCCGCCAGTTTCCTCCTGCGGATTCACCGGTGGAAAACCCGCCTCTTCGGGTGTGTCTTTCACAAAAATCGCCATGCAGGTTGCGATCACGATCGCGATCATCGCTGGAACCCAGAACAGCCATCGCCAATGCTGCGGCGGAATTCGGATCAGTCCGAGAAAAACGAAGCCGCCGAGCAAGGCCGCGCCGAGATTGTTAATGACGAAGCGTCCGAGATTAATCATGAAGCCGAAGATGCCGGCAAATCCGCCGCGTTCGGTATGACGAAACCAGGCGGCGTTGACCTTCACCATTCCCGGCGCGCCGAAAGCCTGCATGTAACCGTCGATTCCGCGGATCAGCACAAACAGCCAAAGCAAACCCCAAAAGGAGGCGACACCGAAGAGAATGTTCATGATGATGGTGCCGGCCGCGCCGATGAGCATCGCGCGTTTGCCGCCGAGGCGATCGGCCAGAAGACCGTTCACAATTTGGCCGCAAGCATAGGCAAGCAGTGCGGTGGTGATAATCGTACCCATCTGCGACTTCGAAAAATGGAACTCCGCCGAAATGGAGCTGTTAGCCAAAGGGAGGTTGTATCGACAAAGATAAAACGATGTGTAAAGCAGCCCGATGAATCCCCAGTTCAAGCCGCGACGCGCACGAAAGCCGGGCGGGTGCGGAACAAACAGCGTCGACATGCGGGAGGGAGAATGAGAGTCGCGCTCTCCCGAGACAATGAAAAACCAGTGCGTGAAGGAATTGACGTTCGTGTTTGCCATTCGGTGACGCATCCGCAACTTCCTTCTTGTATGTCACTCTCCATCGACAGGCTCCGCATCGGGATGAAGGTGCGCCACCCAGTTCACGGTCTCGGCGTTGTCAAAGCGCTTACCGAGCACACCGCGGATATTTCCTTTGACGGTGCGCTGCGCGCGGTGGCGCCGGAGCAGAGCGAACTGGAATCGGCAGATCCGACCGCGACGCTCACTGAATTGCAGATACCGCTATCCAGTCTGATTCGCGAAACGGCGCAGTCCGTTGTCGATTCGTTAGGCTTGGAAAAGGCGGAGACGGTCGTGGAGGGAATCGCGCAACGCTGGGAGGGCGGCCGTCTCGTGATTGAACCTGCTGATACGACGTTGCAATCGAAAGATGTTCCGCTCGAGACTTTCTTTCACAAGATTGTCATGATCCGGAACAATCTGCGCGTGCTCGAACAAAAGGTGAATGCGAGCGAGAAACTGAGTGACGCGGAGAAGTTTGACATGCAGCAATACATCACGCGCTGCTACGGCTCGCTCACGACCTTCAATGTTCTGTTCAAGAACAAAGAAGATCAGTTCTCGAGCAAGTAACTATTCTTACTCGTTCTCCTGCTCTTGCTCAAAGTCTTCCTGGGAACAGCATGAGCAAGAGAAAGAGAAAGACAACTACCCGTTAGGCCACAACAACGGTCTTCGTGTTAACGAATTCGCGTATGCCTTCGCACCCAAGCTCGCGGCCGAAACCGGAACGTTTGACGCCGCCAAACGGAAGCCGCGGATCGGAAGCAACCATGCCGTTGATAAAAACCATTCCCGACTCGAGCTCGGAGATGAAGAGGTCTTGTTCGTCACGGTCGTTAGTCCACGCGCTAGCACCGAGACCGAATTCGCTGTCGTTAGCGATGGCCACGGCTTCGTCGCTGTCAGCGACACGGAAGAATAATGCGACCGGACCGAAAACTTCTTCGCGGTAAGCGGGCGATTGCGCGGAATGTCCGCGAGCACAGTCGGCTCGTAGAAAAAACCGTCGCGCTTGATGCGATTACCGCCGGTAAGAAGTTTAGCGCCGGCAGCAATGGATTTTTGCACCTGCTCGTCCACGCCTTTCAAAATGCTTTCGGTCGCGAGCGGACCCATCTCCGTTTCGGGATCAAGCGGATCACCGATTTTAAGCGATCGCATTTTGTCGACAAACTGCTCGACGTAGTCCTGATAAACTTTCTCCGCGACAATGAAACGTTTCGCGGCGATGCAGGATTGCCCGGAATTGATCGTGCGTGCTTTCACGCCGATTTCGGCGGCCATTTTCAAATTTGCGCTCGGCATAACGATGAACGGATCGCTGCCGCCAAGCTCTAGCACACTTTTTTTGATGAGACGTGCGGCAGCGCTCGCCACTTCGCTGCCGGCGCGCTCGCTTCCCGTCAGCGTGACCGCTTTCACGCGCGCGTCTTCGATCACCGCGCGCGTTTGCTCGGTTTCGATGAGCAAGGTTTGGAACACGCCTTCCGCGAAACCGGCGCGTCGAAAAATATCTTCAATCGCGAGCGCACACTGCGGAACATTGGCGGCATGCTTGAGCAAGCCGACATTGCCCGCCATTAGCGCCGGCGCCGCAAATCGGAACACCTGCCAGAAAGGAAAATTCCATGGCATGATGGCGAGAACGGGTCCGAGCGGCTGATAACGAACAAAGCTGCGCGCCGCGCCGGTTTGTGTGGCGCGATCTTCCAGGAAACGTTCTGCATTCTCCGCATAAAAACGACAGCCGAGTGAGCATTTCTCAATTTCTTCAATTGAAGCGCGCAGCAATTTTCCCATCTCGAGAGTAATGATGTGCGCGAGTTGTTCTTTCTCGCGATCGAGCAATGTCGCTGCGCCCATGAGCAACTCGGCGCGCTGCGCAAACGGTGTGCGCCGGTGATGTTCGAAAGCTTCCGCGGCGCGGCTTAACACCTTTTCAATCTGAGATTGATTGAAGGTAGTGAATTCCTTCAAGGTTTCTCCAGTGGTTGGATTGATCGAAGCAATGGGCATTGGATCTAAATGTGAACCGCGTTTTCTGTGAAGCAATCAAGGAGGGGTGACTTCCAAGTCGCCCTTTTATCGAGGCTTCGGCGACTTGGAAGTCGCCGCTCCTTGGTAGCTCATCTACAGCCGAAGTCCTTTGGGAATAAGGACCCGGTCGAGTAAATCGAACGACCATTGCACAAGCAGGGCGAGAATGGCAGCCGGAATCGCACCCTGCAGGATGGTGTTGTGATCGTTGAGATTCAGTCCGCTCAAGATCGGTTCGCCCAGTCCGCCCGCGCCGATCAGCGCAGCAAGCGTGGCGGTCCCGATGCTGATGACGGCGCTTGTTTTTATTCCTGCGAGAATAGAGCGCGAGGCGATTGGCAAATAAATTTTGCGCAGCCGCGCGCCGGGTTCCAAACCAAGCGCGACCGCAGATTCGCGCAGCGCCGGTGCGATATCCTGCAAGCCGGTCGAAGTGTTACGCACGATCGGCAACAGCCCGTACAGAAACAGCGCGGCGATGGCGGTGCGAGGACTGATTCCAAAAAAAGGAATCGGAACAAGCAATGCCAGCAATGCGAGCGACGGAATCGTTTGCACAATTCCAGCAAAGGCGAGAATCGAGTGACCAAGCACCCCGCCGCGACTGGCAATGATCCCGAGCGGAACGCCGGCAAGAACTGCGAGCAGCAGCGAAAACCCGGCAAGTTCCAAATGACGGGTGATCCATCGCATCAGTTTATGCGGCAGCGATTCACCAACGATGGGAGTAGATTTCGATTCGTTAGGCGAAAAATATAACTCGGCTGCGCGACTGTAGTTTTTTGTTCGTTCCGCTTCGGCATTGAGCCGGATCATGCGTTTTTCATCGATAGTGCCCTCCATGTTCTGTAAGGCAGCGGTAGCCGCGGAAGGAAGATTGAGTCGATAAAGAAAAACCGCTTCGTACTGCGGAAAGAATTTCAAATCGTCCTCCAGCGCGACCAAATCGTATTCCGCGATTTTTGCATCGGTAGAATAGGCATCCTTCACGTCAATCGATCCGTTCTTGAGCGCGGCGTACCCAAGTCCGTGATCGATGCCGATTACCTCAGTTGGCCGCAACGAATAACGCTCGGCCAGAGGTTTCCAGCCGTCCTGCCGGTCGAGAAATTCGTGAGTAAGGCCAAGTTTCAACTCGGGGTGTTGTCGCAAATCGCTGATCGTGCGAATACGCAAACGCTGCGCTTCATTCCGGCGCATGACCAATGCATAAGTGTTGTTGAATCCGAGAGCGTTCGTTAGGCCAACACCGAACGGAGCGAGAGACGTGCGCAGTTCGTCGAGCGCGGTCACTGCGCGATTCTTCAAGATTTCTTCGCTGATCGTCCCGGTGTATTCGGGATAAACGTCGATTTGGCCGGCACTGAGTGCCTGCCAGAGAATGATTGTGCCGCCCATGCCCTGCCGATGTTCTGCAGGCAGGCCCGCGTTCTCGAGCGAACGCTTCGCGATTTCGCCGAGGACGTACGACTCCGTAAATTTTTTCGAACCGACGATGACCGGATTAGCCGAAGCTGAGAGAATCGTCGCAAGCAAAAAAAGCATCGGTAGGGCGCGAAGGCCCGTCGCGCCAATAACATGATTCACGCGCGTGCGAAAAGGCCGTTGGCGCGACGAGCCGTCGCGCCCTACCAACAAAATCGTGTTTTCGCGTTTCATAGCGCCACGAGGCTGCGTTGCGCATTGATGAATTCGCGAACGAAATCGTTAGCTGGACGTTCGCGCAGATCATCGATCGAACCCTTCTGCACGACACGTCCTCCATTCATCAAGACGATGGTGTCGCCAAGATAAGCTGCTTCCGCCAGATCGTGCGTTACGACGATGGCGGTTTGGTGCAGCTTCCCAAAAATCTGTTTCAAATCTTGCTGCAAGGCCGCACGCACAAGCGGATCAAGCGCGCCCAGGGGTTCGTCGAGCAGTAACAATTCCGGAGAAAGCACGAGCGCGCGCATCAGGCTGACACGCTGACGTTGCCCGCCGGAAAGCTCAGCCGGATAACGATCGAGCGCCTCGCTCGGAAATTGTGTTAGGTCGCAAAGTTCGCGCAGACGGTCTTGCATCTGCGTTTCGTTTTTTCCCAAATGTCGCGGCATCAAAAGAACATTGGAGCGCGCGGTGAGATGCGGAAACAAACCGCCTTCCTGGATGACGTAACCGACACGACGCCGAAATTGCAGCATTGATTCCAGTTCGACTGGCGCGTTTTCAAAAAGAACGGAGCCCGCATCCGGCTCGATCAAGCCGATGATCAGCCGCAGCAACGTCGATTTGCCGCAACCGCTTGGGCCGATGAGGACCGTCGTTTTTCCCTGAGCGATGTCGAGATCGGTGGGCAAGACCGCGGCCGTTTCGCCGTACCTTTTGCTGATGCCAACCAGTTGAACCAGCGCGCTCACCGGCGGCTAGCTTCGCGCGGTGAAGTAGAAAACACCAAACAGTCGCGCGTCATCCGTCCAGAGACAGGCGAGATCGAAATCGGCGCGGGCTCGCGATCGCAGCGAATCCTTCCGGCGTGTGTTTGTAGGAAAATTCGGTCACAATTGTTTCGCCGCGGGCGAAATGAAATTCGCGATCGCCAAGATGAATCGTTTGTGCGCGTTCGCTTACTAAATGCATTTCAATGCGACCGGCTTCGGCATTGTAGATCGCGCGATGTCGCCAATGATCGAGGTTAAAATCCGCGCCAAGCTCACGATTCAAACGCGTCAGCAGGTTGAGATTGAACTGCGCGGTCACTCCCTGCGCATCGTTGTATGCGCACTCCAAAACGTCGTGCGCTTTTTGCAGATCGACGCCGATCAAAAGACCGCCGTCGTCTCCGCAAACTCGGCGGATGCGTCGCAAAAAATCGAGCGCAATGTCCGGTTCAAAATTTCCAATCGTCGAACCGGGGAAGTAAACAACTTTGCGCGTCGGTTTGCGTTTGGGCGTTGGTAACGCGACCGGGCGAAGGTAATCGGCGCAGACCGGAAGCACCTCGACATCAGGAAAGAGTTTGCGAAAGACCGCGCTCGATTGCTGCAACTGTTCTCCCGAAATATCGACCGGAACATACGCAACCGGCTGCTCCAACTCGTCGAGCAACAATCGCGTCTTCGTTCCCGCGCCGGTGCCGAGACCGATGAGCTCGATGCCGCGCCCGATCTGCTTCGCGATATTGCGTCCATACGTTTTTAGGATCTGCAACTCTGTGCGCGTGACGTAGTATTCGGGCAGCTCACAGATTTTTTGGAACAAGTCGGAGCCGCGCTCGTCGTAGAAAAATTTGCAGGGCAATGTGCGTGGCGAACTGGAAAGTCCAGCGATCGCTTCTGCGAGAAACGTTCCGTTTGCGGGCTCGAGTTCGAGCGCGCTGCTCGCCGTCGAAGTTCGATTCACGGATCGCGTGCCAGCCGGATCCCTGTAAATTGCCAGCGTTTTTCCGGTTGAAAGAAATTGCGATAGGTCGGCCGAATGTGAGTGCGGGAAGTGGCGCACGAACCGCCGCGCAGCACGTATTGATTGCACATGAACTTGCCGTTGTATTCGCCGAGCGCGCCGGGCGCGGCGCGATAACCGGGGTAGGGGGAATAGGAACTGCGCGTCCATTCCCAAACGTCGCCGAACATCTGTCGTAACTCGTTAGGCGAATCAGTCGAAGCAGGCGCAGGATGAAATGTTTCGCCTTCGACAAAATTGCCGTCCATCGGCAGTCCAACCGCGGCCCGCTCCCATTCAAATTCCGTCGGCAAACGTGCGCCGCTCCAGTTTGCGAAAGCGTCGGCCTCAAAGTAACTGACATGCGTCACGGGTTCGGATTCATCGACCGGGCGGAGCCCGGATAAAGTGAAGTTCCACCATTTCCCGTCGCGTTTTTCCCAGTAGAGCGGCGCTTCCCAGCGTTGTTCGTTTACCGTCATCCAGCCTAACGAGAGCCAATATTCGGGTTTGCCGTAGCCGCCGCTTTCGATGAATTCGATGTATTCACCATTCGTGACCGGGCGTGATGCAAGTTCGAAAGCAGGAACGAGTGCACGATGGCGAGGACCTTCATTGTCGTAGGAAAACGCCGAGCCTTCATGCCCGATAAACGCAATCGTTTCATCGAAATGAATGAAACGCTGCGCGTCGACCGCGCTCGGTTGTTCGCTTTTCTTGCGCGGCCAAAAGATGGGATGAAGCGGATTTTGCGCGAAGACGTGTTTGATGTCGGTAACGAGAAGTTCCTGATGTTGCTGCTCGTGATGAAAACCGAGAATGAGGACGGTCTCGATCTCGGATAGCGAATCGTCGTCCGCATTGGAAATGAGATCGACGACGCAATCGTCAATGTGCTCGCGGTAACGAAAAGTTTCTCCGACCGTCGGCCGCGAGATCAGGCCGCGGAGGTCGCGCCGATGCATTGTGCCGGCCGCATTATAATATGAGTTGAAAAGGTAGGCGTATTCCGGAACGGCCGGTTTGTATTCCGGCATCCAAACCTTGAGCACGAATGTTTCGAAGAACCAGCTCGTATGGGCAAGGTGCCATTTCGTCGGGCTTACATCCGGCATCGATTGCACGACACAATCTTCCGGTTGCAATCCCTGACACAGGCGCGTCGAAAAATTTCGGATCTGGCGAAATCGCTCGATCAAATCCGATGCGCATTTCGTTTTCGCCGGCGGCTCTGCCACCGCGATGGCGCTGGAACGGCTCAACTTTCTTCCTCTTTACGCTCCTCGATTCGCGCTTCCAGCATTTGATCGTGCGTCGCTTCCTCAAGGCCATCGTCAACCAGTTGCTCGCCGAGATTTTTGTCCTCCCCATCAGCGGCGCGCAGCGCGTGGTGTCCGGTATCACCTGCGACCACGTTCCATTCTTCCACCACTTCGGCGGTGCGCTCATTCTCTTCGGGCGCAGTCGTGGATGGTTCGCCGATCAATTCGCGATGCGCCTGTTGCCAGTCGCCTTCGGTAAATTCGTCAGGATTGCGCTCGTCGATCATCGCGATCTCACGCGCGCGTTGTTTTACCTGGTCGGGCGACGGTGCGCCGAGGCCATTACCGTGCACCGTGATTTTTCCGGCCCTTGGTTGTGAGTACTCGTTCATAAACAATAATACGAAATGAAGATGCTTTCTGTTCGTTTGGCAATAGCCCACACCTGAACGCGTCTCGTCAGAAAACTGGATTTATCAGAATGATAGGGACACGCACACAAATGCTTCAGCTGCAAAACGGTAGTCGTATTGCGTTGGACGAATATGGAGACCCGTCAGGCGAGCCCGTATTTTTTTGTCACGGTTGGCCAAGCTCGCGCATGATGGGCGTGCTCGCACACGAAGCGGCGCGCGATTTGAGTGTGCGGCTTATTTCTCCGGATCGACCGGGCGTGAATGAATCGACGTTCCAGAAAGATCGGACGCTTCTGCACTGGCCGGCGTTGTTGAACGAACTAGCGGATCAGCTTGGCATCGGAAAATTTCGGATGCTCGCGATTTCGGGCGGCGCGCCGTACGCCTACGCCAGTGCGTGGTCGATGCCCGAGCGAGTGGAAGCGATCGCAGTCGTTAGCGGCGCGCCGCCGATCACCGAACTGAGCGAACATGATGGTTTGCTCGGTTTGTATCGCTGGATGCTCGTGCTCTATCGCACTCGTCCTGAACTCTTGCGGAAATGTTTCCAGCTCGCGCGACCTTTCGCGGCTCGACGAATTCCGCTGCAATTGCGCCCGATTTTCCTGAAATTGTTGCAGCCGTGCGACGCGTCCGTGTTGCGCGATTCGCGTGCATTTGAAGCGTGTTTCGAAAGCCAGCGTCGCGCCTGGCGCGCTTCCGCGGAAGGAGTCATGGCCGATGCGGAAATTTATGCGCGGCCCTGGGGTTTCCGATTGGAAGAAGTGCAAACGCCGGTGCGTCTCTGGCATGGCAAAACGGATCGCAGTTTTTCTTTTCGCCTGGCGGAAGAGGTTGCGCGACGTTTGCCTAACTGCCAAGCGCGCTTTGTCGAAGCGGCCGGCCACTATTCGCTCCCGATCCGCCACATGAATGAGATTCTGGCCGACCTGATTGCAGCGCGGTAACATGTTTAGCAACTGTGAAATTCCACTCGCTTGTAAAAACAATTTTTTATCGAGCGGGGTATAGTGTTAAGAAAATCCGGGAGCGGCGTCCATCTTCATCAACGCCTCCCGAAGGAGCGCCGTCTCGCGCGGGAGGTGAAAGCTTGATGGCCCTGGTTCACAAAAATAATCCTTACGAAGGTTTTGCGTTTCAAAATTATCCCATCGATTTGCAAGGTTGGAATGATCAATCGCGCGCGTTCGGCGAACTGATTACGGAGGCAAAGCCACGACTAATCGTCGAACTCGGCAGTTGGAAAGGAGCATCGGCATTGAAAATGGCTGCCGTGATTAGTGAAGCCGCCCTCTCAACCGAAATCCTGTGTGTCGATACGTGGCTGGGTGGCTTGGAATTTTGGACCGATCAAGGGGATCGAGAGCGCTACGAGGCGTTGAATCTTAAATATGGCTATCCTTCGGTTTACTATCAATTTCTGGCTAACGTTTGCCACAAGGGATTCCAACAAACGATTGTTCCATTCCCGCAAACCACCGCGGCGGCTGCGTTGTGGCTGAGGTTTTATGGGATAACACCCGAACTGGTTTACATCGACGCGAGTCACGAAGAAGAAGATTTGTATCAGGACCTTTGCGACTATTGGGAAATTCTGCCGGCAAACGGTATTCTTTTCGGTGACGACTACTCTTGGGATGGAGTTCGTTTGGGAGTGAATCGGTTTGCCGATGATGTGAAGCGAGTTGTCTCCTTCATCGATGACAAGTGGGTTCTGCGAAAGCGTTAGCTCGCCGACCTGAAATCGGCTTGAGTTATGCTTAGCTAATCGTGATTATAATTAGAGTAATGATTTGTTTTTTAGGACCTCGCGCTTGCCGCCGCTGAGGAGGGAATATCGTGGACGATTTCACCGCTGGTACCACCGCTGCGCAACCTGTGCGCAAGCAAAGCACGCTCGGCCCGGAATGGGACGCGCGCGTGCGTCAGCTTGTTTCCGATTTCGGCGCCGCAAAATCGCCGGAGCTGATCGAGGAAATTATCATCACCGCGCTGAAAATGGCGCAGGACAAAATGGGAACGGGCGACCTGAAATTGATGACCCGTGCGATCAAGGAACTGCGTTATGCGGCCAGGATTTTTGCGCCCTACCGCCAGGTGCGAAAGATCTGCATTTTCGGTTCGGCCCGCACTTCGGCGGACAATCCGGAGTTCAAACTGGCGGAAGAGTTCGCACGCCAGATTACGCAGCACAATTACATGGTCATCACCGGCGGTGGCGACGGCATCATGGGCGCGGCGCAAGCCGGCGCGAAACGCGAGCGCAGTTTTGGGCTTAACATTCGACTGCCTTTCGAACAGCGCGCGAACGCGACGATCCAGGGCGATTCGAAGCTGATCAACTTCAATTACTTTTTCACGCGCAAGCTCAACTTCGTGAAGGAAACACACGCCTTCGCGCTTTTTCCGGGCGGCTTCGGAACGCTCGATGAAGGATTCGAAGTTCTGACGCTGATGCAGACGGGCAAGGCGCGCGTGATTCCTGTCGTGCTACTGGACAAACCGAACGGCACTTACTGGGAAACGTGGATGAAGTTTCTGACCGATCATCTTTTGAAACTTGGTTTTATTTCACGGGACGATTTTCATTTCTTCAAAGTCACACACAGCGTCGATGAAGCGGTGAATGATATCTTGCAGTTCTATAGCAACTACAATTCATCGCGCTGGGTGGGTGACCGGCTTGCCATCCGGATTACGCGACGCATCACGGGACGTGCAGTCGCCGAACTGAATCGCCAGTTTGCCGATCTTCTCCGCGCAGGGCAGATCACCCAGGGCAGTGCGCTCGATCCGGAAAAGAACGAACCGGAAATCTGGGATCTGCCGCGTTTGGTCCTGCAACCGCATCGTCACAGCTTTGGTCGTTTCCGACAATTGATCGATGCCATCAATCTTGCGGAAACGCAGGATAGCTAACGAAAGGTCGAACGTTCAAACCTAACGATTAAAATGAAATTCATACAACTACCGATAGCACTTATTGCCTTGTCGTTTATCGCAATTCCGCTGGCGCGCGCAAAGGAGACACAAAAATCTGCGAAGGCGGCGAAAGGGAATATGGAGGCGCAGTTAAAGGAAATCGAGACGCGATGGACGCAGGCGTTGCAGAGTCGCGATGCGAGCGTGGTGGAAAGTATTCTGGCAGAGAATTACGTGGTCACGGACGAAAAGGGGAGAGTGTTCAATCGCAGCGGAGCGATTAAGGATTTGAAAGAGGGTACCGACACGCTGGAAAAAAGCTCTAACTCGAACGTTGTCGTTCATCCGATCAACGGTGACGCAGCAGTCGTGACCGGAATGACGAACGACATTGGCAAAGACAACAGCGGAAAAAAGTTCGACCGCGTTTTTCGCTGGACCGACACATTCGTGAATCGAAACGGAAAGTGGCAGTGCGTGGCTACTCAGGTCACGCTCGTTTCGCAAAAATAATCAGTGGAATTCTTTCAAAGGCGTGACGTCGTATCAGCGGTGTCGCGTTTTTTTTCCTGTGAGAGTTGCGGGCGATTACTCCGGCTCGGAGTGCTTTTCCAGTATGTAATCGCGAATCGTGTTCACCGTCTTCAGCGCCTTGCTCGCAACTTCTGAATTCGGAACACCGACGCCGAACGTTTTTTCCATGCTCACGACGAGTTCAAGTGCATCGATGGAATCGAGTCCGAGCCCGTTAGGGCCGAACAGTGGCAAATCATCGCCGATCTGGTCCGCGGTCGTTTGCAGCATCAAGTTTTTGACGAGCATTTCCTTGATGCGAGCACGAAGATCGGGTTCGGACATAAAACGAAAGGTGCGAAGGTGTCGCAATGCGACCCGAAGTCAAACCCCAACCGCGTCGGCTGACTAACGTCAGCGCAATCTGTTAGACCTGATTCGTCTTATCGCCCGGAGCGGTTGCTTGATTCGGATCAGGTTGAGTTGCGCTCGTCGGACTGCCGGGCGGCGCATTTTCGATTCGCGGCACTGTCGCCTGCGCCGAACGCACATCCGGTTTGGCCGGATCGGTTTTGCCGGCGTTATGCAGCTCGTCGCTAAACTCGTCCTTGGCTTTCTGAAATTCCTTCACCGCCTGTCCCATCCCGCGCGCCAGCTCGGGCAACTTCTTTGCGCCGAAGAGCACGAGGACAATGAGCAGAATAATGATCAGGTCCGGACCGCCGAAGTTAGATAACAAGGCGAGGAAGTTCATAAGTGACTCGAAACATCAGACCGTTCGCGGAAGTTGCAAGGCTTTTCCTTGGGTGGGATACGACGCCTAACGAATAACGTCTCTGGTATCTGTGCTATTCGAGAGCATAGAGATATCCATCCGTGCTTCCGAAATACACCACGCCGTTCGCCACAAGTGGTGTCGAAAAAATGGCGCCGATGTTGAATTGCCGATCGGCGGCCACAATCGGCGTATCGCGCCAGGGCGAGGGGAAGACAAATGGCCCGTTGAATTTTCGATCTTTGGTCAGAATCCAGCCTTTGTTTTTCTTCGACGTTTCAGTCTGGTATTCCCAGAGCACGTTGCCGCTCTTGGCGTCGCGTGCAACCAGCGTCCCATTCAGCACGCCGAGCAGTACGACGTCACCGACGACCGTTGGAGACGAAAACATGTAGGCTTTGTCCTGCTGACGAATCAGCGATTTGCCGGTCGCGGCATCGAGCACGCGGTACAAACTCGAATCGGAAGTGGCGAAAAAGACTTTGCCATCGGCAACGGCCGGCGACGTGATGACCCAGCTCAGTTCATTGTTCAACCGCCATCTCTCCTGCCCGGTTGCGGCATCAAGCGCGTAGAGATTCGAGTCGCGACAACCGGTGTAGACAATGCCGTTTGCGACCGCGGGCGAAGATTGAAAACCGACCTGGTTATGAATGAGATCATCTTCGCCCCCGTGAAAGCGCCACTTTTCCTTCCCGGTGGCGGCATCGACTGCGTAAAAGTAGCTGTCCCAGCTGCCGAAGAACAAAATGCCATCGGCGAATGCCGGTGATGAGTGAACGACATCGTGGGTCTTGAATTTCCAGCGTTGCTCGCCCGTCGCGATATCCACCGCATAAACATTTCCGTCGCCACTCCCGAAGTAAACCGCACCCGACGCGACCACGGGACTGGAAAGGAAGATGTCGAATGGATCGGCGATCGTTTGTGTCTTGGGCAGAAAGCCGTGCAAACCTTTTGCTTCAAAACGGCGCTCGCCTTCGGTCCGGAATTTCCATTTCAACTGACCACTCTTCGCGTCGAAAGCGTAAAATTTTCCATCGTAACTGCCGACGTAAACAACACCATCGGCAACGGCTGGTGTGCAGGGCACCGGGCCGCCCGTAGTGCGTTTCCAGATTTGGCGACCGTTCTCCGCGTCAACCGCGTAAACGTTTCCATCATCGCCGCCGAAGTACACGATCTTGTCGCTGAAGACCGGTGATGAAATGACGCGATTCCCTGTCGGAAATTTCCATTTGATGCGATGAAACTGGCGAGGCGCGCTGCCGGCATACGACCCGGAATGCGCGGCGTCCCCGCGAAACATCGATTGTCCGTAACTCAAATTGACGAGGGCAAAGCTCGTTAGGCAAAATGCATGCAGCCAGTTTTTCATGAAGCGATCCCTCACTTTGAACGATGTAATACGAGCGGCGTTTCGATTCCGCCCTGAATGATGACGCCGGCGAGTTCATTGGCGTTTTTGACAAAACGTCCTTCATAACTCAATCCGGTTTCGTGCGAATCGACCGTGAGGAAATCGCCTTCCTGCGTTACGAGATCGACCGGCAGGTTGTTGACGCGTTTTCCGACAACGACAAAGTCCGCGGTCGCACCGGCGCCCTGGTGATTGAGAACTTTCAGCGAAACGTGGCGCTTGTATCCGAGAAGCTCGTATTCGCCTTTCCATTCGCCTTCGAACTCGGACCCGACCGGCGTGCTCCGCGCCACCGCGTCTATCTGCGGCGGGCCGGTTTTGTGTAGCGTGAAGAGCGCAGAGTTTCCGCCTTGCAGGAAATTTCCAGTCATCGCATCGCCCGCGAGATGGCCGCTTAGTTTTGCCGGGCCGGTATCCTGCGAAGCAAGCGCGCTCTTTATCGTGAGATTCACGTCGCCTTCTTTGACTGCAATGTCGGTTAGCGACGCGCCTTTGACGTTGAGGCTGGGAATGGTGATCGATCCGCTCCACGCGCCGGAATCGCCCTTTAGCAAATCGACAACGACGGCCAGGTCTTCTCCCGGAATCTGAATATTTCCCTCCCATCGGCCGTTCGGATTTTCCGCCGCGCGAGTCCGGACACTGCCGGCGAGGAAGAATATGAGAATGAGTTTGGTTGTTCGTTTGATCATGGATTTCAGAATGCTTGCCGCGGTTGGCTGCGATTGTAGATCAAACTCGCAAGCCGGCGATGGACCTCGATGCGGAAAATCCGGACTTCCTTGGATTTCGGCCTGTACGCAAAACGCGCCGAGATTTCTCCCGGCGCGGTCGTTAGGCTATTTAGAGTTGGCGATTAAGCTTTGGTCTTCTCTTTCTCGCCCATGCATTCGGCTTTGAACTTCGCGTACTGCTCCGCAGTGAGGATGCCTTTGGCTTCCTTCATGTATTTGGCTTCGCTCTCCTTCGAGCAACCTTCCTTGTGATGCTCGGTCATGAGCGCATCCATTTTCGTCTTCTGGTCCGCGGTCAGATTGAGATCGGCCGTGGAAACCTCGCACGCCATTTTCCCTTCATTCCCAACCTGCTTTGTGCAATTGCCATGCTCGCCCGCAAACATGGTTCCTGCCGCGAAAAGTCCTGCCGCTACTAACGCAACGAGTTTAGTCATAGTGCAAAGTAGACGGCGGCGGCGCGGTTATCGTTCAATCTGCGGCGGACAACCCTTCAGAAAGATCGCATTCGCGCCGGAAAATTGAGAAGTCGTCAGGTCGAGGCGGCTGGACGGCAGCGAAAAACGAATCAAATTCGGTGTCTTAATGTCTGCGCCTGCCAGGAAAAAAAAGGTTCGCCAGGCGGAAGAGCGGTTCCGTTTGATGGTCGAAAGCGTCCGCGATTACGCGATTTTTATGCTCGACCCGAGTGGCTGCATCATCACCTGGAACAAAGGCGCGGAACGGCTGAAACAATATTCGGCTGACGAAATTATCGGCCAGCATTTCTCCAAGTTTTATCCGCCCGAAGATCTGGCCGCGGGCAAACCGCAAAAAGAATTGGAGATCGCGCTCGCCGAAGGCCGCGTCGAGGACGAAGGCTGGCGCGTGCGCAAAGATGGTTCGCGATTTTGGGCGCTTGTTGTTATTACCGCGCTCTATGACTCACACGGCAAGCTCACCGGTTTCGGCAAAGTCACGCGCGACTTGACCGAACGTCGCGCCACCGAAGAACAACTACGGGAGAGCGAAGAACAGTTTCGTCTGCTTGTCGATCGCGTCGAAGAATACGCCATCTATCTCATCGATCCGACCGGCCGGATCATGTCGTGGAATACTGGCGCGGAGAAGATCAAGGGCTTCGCTGCGAGCGAAATCATCGGAAAACATTTCTCCTGTTTTTACACCGCGGAAGACGTCGCCGCCGGTTTGCCGCAACGTAATCTGGATGCGGCCGCGCGCCTTGGCCACATTCGCGATCAGGGAACGCGTGTTCGCAAGGATGGAACACGGTTTCATGCCGACGTCGTGATCACCGCGCTACTCAATGACTCCGGGAAACTTCGCGGATTCTCCAAGGTGACGCGCGATTTGTCCGATCAGATTCGTGTGCGCGAGATCGAATCGGAAAAAATGGCGGCAGTGAAAGCGAATGCCGCCAAGGACGAATTTCTGGCCAAGCTCAGCCACGAGTTGCGCACGCCGCTCACTCCGGCTCTGGCCGCCGCAAGTTTCATGGCGGAAAATATCTCCGAGCTGCCGGCGAAATTCAGTGAAGACGTCCACATCATTCGCCGCAACGTGCAGCTCGAGGCGCGATTGATCGACGACCTTCTCGATCTCACCCGCATCACCACCGGCAAGATCGATCTGCATCAGCAGCGCGTGGACGGTCACGCCGTCGCGCGCGACGCGCTTCAGATCGCGCGTTCGGACATTCATCGCAAAAAGCTCATCGTTACGACCGATTGGAGCGCACCGGATCATCACGTCTGGGCCGATCCGGTCCGCATCGAGCAGGTGCTTTTGGAATCTCATCAACAACGCGGTCAAGTTCACCGGACATGGCGGCGAGCTGCGGATTCAAACGTGGAATGAAAACGGCAATTTCAATTTCGCCATAACCGACAACGGCATCGGGATTGAATCTGATCGACAGGCATCACTCTTCACTGCGTTCGAACAGGGTGAGCGCGGGACGTCGCGAAAATTCGGCGGCCTCGGTCTTGGCCTGACCATTTGCAAAAACCTCGTCGAGCTGCATGGCGGCACGATTGCAGTGAGCAGTCGCGGACGCAGCTTTGGAACGACCGCCACCGTTGCCTTGAAATGCTATCTCGGTCCGGAAACTTCCCCGGTTAATGGCAGGGGTGCACCGGAAGGGTCGCGCCGGTTGCGCCTGCTTCTGGTTGAGGACCACGACGACACGCGCCGCGTGCTCGCGCGCCTGCTCACACATTTCGGACACGACGTTGTTATGGCGAGCACCGTTGCGGAAGCGCAGGAGCGATTTAAAGACGGAGCAGTTCGACGCCATCGTGAGCGACATTGGCCTGCCTGATGGAACTGGTTACGAAATTATTTCCGCTGCCAAAAGTGCCCGGCAGATCAAAGGCGTTGCGCTCACCGGCTATGGCATGTCCGAAGATGTTCGCCGCAGTAAGGAAGCCGGCTTCGATTTTCATCTCACAAAACCCGTCGATGTAGCCGAGCTGCGCACAGTCCTGCGCGAGTTAGCACATACCTAAGCCCGTTTTGTCTATGACCGTCGCGCTTTCTATTCCGGGGAGCGCGCGCGCCCTCGCGTGCTGGCGATGGCGCCCTCGCCATCGCGAACTTCAGCTTTTCCGCATTCCGAATACGAATCAGGAAACCAGGAATCCAGGAAAAGCCTTACCACAGAGGACACGGAGAGCACGGAGTTCGGAAAACATGACCGTCGAATGGAGGGCGCCGCGCCGTCGGCGCCTTCTTCTGTAGCGGCGGTTTCCGACCGTCGCAAACTTCCTACCGCCGGTTCACCTAACGAGTTATCGAATAAGAATGTAATAAATGTGGTGCGGCCTTAAGTGAACTGTAGCCGGGGTGTATGACCCCGGCTACAGCTATGCTAGTTGTGATGGCAGTGTTATTGATTAGTAACTAATCTGGCCGCCGATCGTCTCGTCTCCATCTGGGTGCTGACCTTCTGTATTTGCGCTGCCTGCTCTTTCACCTGCGCAGTGAGAACCCCCATTTCTTTCTTGAGCGCGCTGATGGCTTGTTCCTGATCTCTGGCTTCGGACTTCAGTTGCCCGATGGTAGTTTGTTGTTCCTTGATCGTCTTGTGTTCTTTCAAGAACTCATTGAGCAACATCGCGTTGATCTGTTCATAGCGGACGGTGTTGACTTTGCCTTCCTTATCCCGGACCACCAGGTCTGGGTTCACCTTTTCCACTTCCTCGGCGATGAGCCCAAACTGGGGAATACCTTGCGGATCAATCTCCTTCTTGTAACGGAAGGTAACCGGCTTCAGAGCAAAGAGCGCATCGCTCGCGTCGTTCATTGGTTTGATGTCCTCCTTAAAGCGCTTCGAAGAAGTGGCCGTGCCGAGTTTATTATTTGCGCTAATCAAAACCGGGATTCCGCTGATAGCTGTTTGCCCGAAAATGCTTGCGATGTAGCACGCGTTGCTCTCGGAGCTGTTGCCAGTAATACCCGCGCCGATATAGACGTTGTGGTTCCCGTTACTAAGCAGGCTACCGGCATTGAAGCCCACAGCAACATTGTCGCTGCCCCTGTTGTTAAAGAGTGCCCAAGTGCCAACGGCCGTGTTTTCCCCACCGATGGTGTTCCAATAGAGCGTGTTTACACCCTTAGCCGTGTTACCGCTCCCAGTGGTGTTGGCAACGAGCGCCTGAGAACCGTTGGCCGTGTTTTGCTCGCCGGTTGTGTTACTAAAGAGCGCGTGATGCCCGATGGCGGTGTGTTCGCTGCCGGTGGTGTTGTAACCGAGCGCTTCAAACCCGTTGGCCGTGTTCACGTTGCCGGTGGTGTTCGAACCAAGAGCGCTAACCCCAGTCGCCGTGTTATCCGTGCCCGTTGTATTGCTCAAGAGCGCTTGAAAACCAGTAGCCGTGTTATAGGAGGCGGTAGTGTTGGCATTAAGCGCGAGATAACCGTTGGCCGTGTTGTAGGAGCCGGTCGTGTTGCTCTGAAGAGCGCTAGCCCCGGTGGCGGTGTTATCACTTCCGGACGTGTTGTCCCTCAGCGCGCTCTCACCCGCGGCGGTATTTTCGATGCCGTCTGTATTGCTCTGGAGCGCGCGCGCACCAGTGGCGGTGTTCCGCCAACCGGCGGTGTTGCTTAAGAGCGAGAACGCTCCATTAGCGGTGTTGTTAATGCCGCTCGTGTTATTAAGGAGTGATTGGAAACCGGTGGCGGTGTTTTTGCTCCCGGCAGTGTTGTTGAGAAGCGATTGGAAACCGGTAGCCGTGTTGTTGACGCCGCTGGTCAGGTTAATAAGCGCCTCGACATTTTCCGCCGCCGAGTTGCCGTTGCCGAGGTCCTCACCGGCGGCGAAGGGTTGCAGAAGGTCCGTCCGGGCGTAGGTCGTCGTCACGAGCCCGAAGCAGATGAGTGCCAGCGTACTCAGAGCAAATGTCGACTGCCGGTCGCCGCGCGAATCCGTTCGATTGCCGGAGGGCCGCGGCGAGCGGATAAAGGGCTTGATCAGGTTGTTTAGGAGTTTCTTCATTTTCTTGTCCTTACGTTTGATTTTTGGTTACGTTGTTGTTTTGGTTCTGATGCGCAGGCGGGCTGTGAACCGGGCTTGCGCGTGGCGGAGGATGCCGGATGCCCTTATGAAAATCTTTAGGTCGGCTCTTAATTTTTCTTAATTGTTCTTAAAACCGCGATGGACACGCCCGCGGCCAGCTTCTACGAATTCGGCGAATTTCAGCTCGACGCCGCGAAACGGCTCCTGCGGCGGCGGGATGGCATCCCGGTTCCGCTCACGCCCAAAGGTGTTCGACACGCTTCTTTTCATGGTCGAGCACCACGACGGCGTCCTCGACAAGGAGCGGATCATGGAGGCGGTCTGGCCTGATTCGATTGTGGAGGAGAACAACCTCGCCCAGGCCATCTGGAAATTGCGGCAGGTCTTCGAAGAAAAACCCGGTTCGCATAACTACATCGTGACTGTCCCCGGCCGCGGCTATCGCTTTGTCGCCGAAGTGACCAAACGATCAGCTCCGCCGACGGACGAGATCACTCAGAAATTGCCGCCGCCTGCTCTTGATGAACTGCGACCGGAGGGCATCGGTGGCTCCGGCGAGACAAAGGTCGCGGAACATAGACTAACGACTAACTTCCTTTGGCGCTGGGTCGCGGCCGTCGCAGCGATTCTGGTCCTTGCGTTGCTAGCTCTCTTTTTCCTCAGGGACCGCTCGCCGCGCCCATCGGCCGTGAATGCTTCGGCGGGCGACACGGCAGCCGCGCCGGCACACGTCCCGGACAAGAGCATCGCGGTCTTGCCATTTGAGAATCGCAGCCGCGATCCGGACAACGCCTACTTTGCCGATTCCATCCAGGACGAAATCCTGACGCGCCTGGCCAAGATCGGTGATCTGAAGGTGATCTCGCGCACCTCCACCCAGCATTACAAAAGTGCGCCGACAAATCTGCCCGAGATCGCGAAGGCAACTTGGCGTCGCCCACATCCTGGAAGGAAGCGTGCAAAAGAGCGGTGACGCCGTGCGGGTGAACGTGCAGCTAATCAAAGCAGCCAGCGATTCCCACCTTTGGGCTGATACCTACGACAGGCGACTAACCGACATCTTTTCTGTTGAGAGTGAAGTGGCCAAAGCTATTACCGATCAGCTTCGGGCGAAGCTTACTGGTCAGGAAGAGCAAGTCATCGCCGCCAAACTAACCGACAATCCCGAGGCTTACGATGCCTACCTCCGTGGTCTGGCTTATAGCCTGAAAACGGCTAACACCTCGACCAACGCCCTTGGCGCGCAGAAATATCTCAAAGAAGCGGTGCGATTGGATCCGAAGTTCGCACCTGCCTGGGCGCTGCTGTCCTACGTGGAAGCACGTGGCTACATCACACAGTTTCTTCAACCGACGGTGGCGTTGCGTGAAGAGGCGCGCCAGGCCGCTGTAACCGCGCTAACTCTTCAGCCTGATCTAGGCGAGGCCATCCTGGCTAATGGGTTCTATCATTATGCCTGCTTGAAGGACTACGACGCGGCGGTGCGTTACTTTGAGCAAGCGCGCCCGGTCCTCCCCAATAGCAGCCGGATCCCTGAATTACTCGCATATGTTATGCGGAGGCGGGGGGAGTGGAACCGAAGCGAGACCTACTTCAAAGAAGCCGAAGGACTCGACCCGCGGAATGTTTCCCTGCTTACCCAGCACGCACTTTCCTACAAGGATCGTCGTCTCTTCCCGGAAGCGATGGCGGAAGTTTGAGCAGATCCTCAATATCACGCCGGACGACGTGGATACCATTGTGGAAAAGGCGGTGATCGCACAAGCAGAGGGCGACTTGTCGCGAGCTGCGCCTCTCCTGGCGTCGGTGCAACCCGCGGCCGACGACATCAACGCATTGGAAACACAAGCTTACCAGGCGATCCTCGAGCGCCGGCCTGCACAAATCATGTCGCGGCTCAAGGAGCTACTAGTTGAGCCAGATCCAGCGCTGGGATTTTACAAAGGCGAACTAAGGTTTTGGTTAGGCTGGACGCAGCAAATCGCTGGTGATCGCGTGGCTGCCAAGGAAAGCTGGCGACAGGCGCGCATCGAACTGGAATCTTTCCTGAAAGAACAACCGGAAAATCATATCCTCCTTGGGGATCTTGCTCTGACCGATATCAGTCTCGGTGACAAGGCCGCCGCGTTGCAGCTTGGCGGAGCAGGGGATGACTGTTAATCCCGTCGAGAAAGACGCGGTCACTGGTCCCGCTTCGATCGAGTTTTTCGCCCGGGTAGCAGCGCAAGCCGGAGAACCCGATCGCGCCATCGCCGCCTTGCAGAAACTTTCTTCCTTACCTTATGCCGGTGCGCTTGGTCCTGGCGCACCATTGACTCCCGCGTTGCTTCGACTCGACCCGATGTTCGACCCACTCCGGAATGATCCGCGTTTTCAAAAACTCGCTGCCTTTCACGAACCGAAGGATAATTGACGACCGGTTCAACGAAACCGTCTCGGCGCTTTTTTCTGTCGCAAATGGGATTCGTCCGCTATTCTTCCCCTAAATGCCCCTGCCCTCCCTTTTCCAGTCCCCGTTCGGCTTGTTAGACGAAAACTTTTCGTATAATTCTCGTTAGGCGTAAAGATGCGCTTCCACGATTTCCACCTCAGCGGCTACGATGTCCGCAAGTTCGGCGGCGAAATCGTGCTCCATCTCGTTTACGACTATCCGCCGCAACCCCCAGAGAAGTCGCACATTCGCTTCCGCGATGTTGAGTTTTACCATTTCATCCATACCGGCGGCGCGATCATCCTTGATATTGCGCAGATTCCACTAGCCCAGTTCGTAGATCAGTTCGCCACGAGACTCGCAGAGTGGGATCGGCAGCATGGCGTCTCGCGGTGGGACAGCGATCGCACGCGATATCAGGCAGCGCTTGAGTCAGAGTGTTTGCAAGCGTGGGAGATTTCTTCGGCCGTCGGATTTGAGGGGGTTGTCCTCGCGAAGGGGATTGAGGACGCCACACGCGAGTATCACCAAACGCCTAACAAATCGCTGCAGCCGACGACGAGCCGGGGTAATGCCCATCTTTCACATGACTAAAACCCTTCAAGCCGCAGCCACGCGCGCTCATGCTCGCCGCGGCTGAGCTTTTTCTCGTTAGGCGAATGTGACGCGTAGTGGCAAAAGAATACTGTCGTTCGCTGGCATCGTTGCCTTGCTGCTCGTTGCTTCGGCGATGCTTGCCTATAAGTTCGCGGGCGGCATATCTTATGACAGAGGCGTTGCAGCGCAGGCGGCGCTGTATGCCGTTACGACACAGTTGGAAATCTACCACCAATTGAACGGATTTTACCCCACGGACGAACAAGGCCTTAAAGCCCTCGTTGTCCGGCCGACTTCATCTCCAGTACCAGAGCACTGGCAGCAGCTCGTCTTTTTTGATACGCTTCTTGATCCATGGCATCATCGACTGGTTTATCACTTTCCCAGCGCACATGACCACACAACATTTGACTTGTTCTCGCTTGGTCCTGACGGCATCGAGAGTTCGGACGATATCCGAGTGCGACACTGAATCGCCTAACCAGTCGGTCGAGCGAATGGCGGCTGGCTTTGTGTTCCACGGTTTGAGTAGCTAGACTCCTTCTTATGCAATCCACGCGCCCTCCCAGCCGCCATCGCTCACCTCGTTCTCGTTAGGCCTCATGCGCTCACCGTTCTCCAAGTCTGGCACAATCCAAGTGGCAACGGGTCCTGGTCGTCAACTCGCGGACATCATGGCAAGCGTTGTAGAAGCACTTCGGCAGCAGAAGGCGCTAAGCCTGCGAGCGACTGGCGGCGCGATCACATTCCGTGGTGGCATTCTGCGCGCCGTTACAGACTGGAACGTGCTTCGACCGATTTCGTCGGGAGAGATCGTGTTCTCACAGGTCGGCGATACCGTCACGCTCACTTACCGCGTTTCATGGCTCGGCTTGTTCATCGTCACGACCGCGGTTGCGAGTGGAGCGATAGCTATCAGCCGCGACCCCAATTTGCTTTTCATCTTACCGGTCGCTTGGCTTTTCCTATTTTTCGGCACGTACACGAGCGTGGCCGCTGGGTTTCGAGAGTTTCTTGAGCATGCTGCAGGAGCACCTACGACTACAACTAGGATAGGAGATCCGTTTCCTGACTATTGAGACGAACAGGCCTAACCAGGCGATGGAGACAGGCTACGACTAGTGGCAAGAGTTTTAGGCTGTATTTTTAAGTTCAGAGGAAGGCTAGGGTCGGGGTCGCATCTATATATTTGACATTTGGGAAGCGGGCCATAGTAGGACGGCGGATCGTGGCACCCGCAGAATTTTGAGGAGCCGCTCGTTAGGGCAAATTGTAGGTCTCGACCAGGGCGACGCCGCTCGTGTTGTTTTTCCCGCGCACGATGGCGGTGTAAGGACCGGGCGCGAGGCTGGTGACAATCGCTGATTCCAAATCGCTCATGGGTTGCAGGCCGGAGGCGCGCACCTCCGCTTCCTGCGATTGATGAGATTGATCGTTAATCTTCCAGTTGTCGTTCGTCGTGATAAGCGCTCCGTTTTGATTGTGCAGCTCCAACGTTGGATCGCGCAACGCTCCTACAATTCCAAAGCTTGTTAGCGAAGGTCCGATCGCACGCACAACCACTGTTTCGCCGAAGCCGTTTCCAGCGCCGACGACGAATCCGCCGATCATCACGTTGTTGCCTGTGCTAACTAATCCGCGAGTGCTGATGTCAAAGAACTTCGCGTTCGCCGTCGGCGCGAGATCGTAAACTTCAATCAGCCCGATCCCAGTTCCATTATTCTTACCTCGGAGGATCGCGGTATAAGGGCCGGGATTCAGTGTCGTCACGATGGCCGATTCAAAATTGTTCGTCGGCGCGAGTCCGGTCGCTTCGACCTGCGCCTGCTGACTCGCTCCATTCGATGCGATTTTCCAATCATCATTTGTCGCCAGCGTTGTAGTGCCGCGATGCAATTCCAGCGTGGGATTGGCTAACACTCCGGTTAGGCCAAAACTGCTGAGCGAGGGACCGATGCCGCGGATGATGACCTGCTTGGGACCGGTGCCGCCGAGAACAAATCCGGCAATGAGCACTTGCTCACCCGTCCCCACACGTGCGCGCGTCGAGATGTTCAGTAATCGCGAAGCGAGCGGCGCGAGGCGTACATAATAGATATCCTGTTCGCCGTTGAATGTAGCGCAGTAGGCGACGTCAGCTCCGGTGTTATCCGAAACCATCGACATGTAATCGCCCATCTTGTTTTGATTCGGATAGCCGAGGAATGGATTGAAGGACGTGCTGACTGGGATGTTACGGGCCCAGGTCACGCCGCCGTTTGTGCTATACGAATAGAAAAGTTGCGACGCGATATTGTTCGCGGCGTAGCGCGTGTCGAGCCAGACCGCATCGAGGCGGCCATTGGGCGCGACCGACAGCGTCCCGAACCAATGCCACTTGGCGTGGTTGACCGGATCATCGTTCACGCGACGCGGCGCGCTGAATGATCGCGCCGAAATTGGTGCTGCGCACCATCATGACATCGGCGCCAGTGGTGAAGCCGGTCGGTTGCACACTGGCGAGAATGTAGACGTATCTGTTCCTCAGTCCGCCGGAACGATCGACGCCGATATACATCTGCCCGACGAGTCCCAGCGGATTAATGGGTTCGCCGGAAACAATGTCGCCGCCCAGATTGACGGGCTGCGCGAGATCGAAAGTCGGAATGACCGCGGCGTTTTTCGCATTGGTCGAGCGGACAGACCAATTCTGCAAGGTATCGGGATTGACGCCGCAAAGGTAAAGCGTGCCTAACGAATCGACGTCGAGTGTTCCCCAAATGGGCGAGTTCGGAATGTTGATCGGATTTAACCACGAGACTCCGCCATTGATCGAACGACTGAATTGCCGCCCGCCGTAATTGTTCCCGGCCGTGCTCCAGTATTGATACTGAAATCCGTGGCCGCTGCTGTTCGTGTTGTCGATCGTTATCCATTGCTTGTCACCGCCGGTGGCAGCGGCTACGCGGTTCCACGTCATTCCGCCGGTGAGCGAACGCCAGATGTCGTCGAAGAAATTCTCCAGCAGACTGAGATAGAACAGATGACCAGCGGTATCGGACAGTAGGACGGGGTCGCTCCGAAAAGTTCCGGGCGTCAGGACAGACGGAAACGTCCATGACGTTCCGCCATTTGAGGTGTAGGCCCAGCCGGCCTGGCGAAAATTGGAGGCCACACTGTTGAATTGCCGCCAGCCAATCGCCATTTTGTTGTGGTTCGTCGGGTCGACTGAGATGGAAGGTTCGTTCGCGGCGTCGCCTGCGATGTTGTTGCCATTCGCATTCACGTTGACCTGCACGCTCGTGAATGCGCCGAAGCGCGAGATCATCGGCGCGGAAGTTTCCAGCCGGAAAATGTACATCGGCGAGTTCTCAAGCTTTTCGAGCGGCTCCTTCGGCAGTTGCTTGTGCGGTGCGGCGCGGATGGAGCTGAGGGCGAGCAGGCAGAGAAGAAAAATCAGAAGACGCGCTTTCGATCCCCACCGATGTCCCGGCCCCATGCCTAAAGATAAACCACGTCCGCAAAATTTCGAATCGGCGGACAATGTTTCTGCGCGAGGTCCGTCGATGTGATTTTGTCGCACGCAATTCACACTTCGAGAAAATTGCAGCCAGTCATGTGATTGCGTGCGTTTCCTGTGACGCATAGTTTCTGCGATGGAACAATTGCTCATCGAACATGAAGTTGTTCCAAAACAATCCCAGCGCGAAAAGCCGGCACAAATTTCGCCGCTCGTCTGGCTCAATCTCGTTTGCCTCGACGCGCCGCTTGTCGCGGTGAGCTGGCAATGGCTTTTTGCACGCGCGTTTCAAATTCCGCTGACAAATTCGGTGCGCCTGACGCTTTTTCTGACGGCGTGGCTGATCTATCTCGCCGATCGCCTCGCCGATAGTTGGTCGCTCGACGGCACGGAGCCACTCTCGCTGCGCCAGCGATTTTGCCGGCGTTATCAGCAAATTTGGATCGCGGTGATCCCATTACTTGCGCTCGCAGATTCCGTTTTGATTTCACGGCAGCTCGATCGCGGGATCATTCGCGTTGGCCTCGTTGTCGGCGTGCTTTCGCTTGCCTATCTCGCCATCAATTACTGGATAGGCAAAGTGTGGCGCTTTGTTCCAGTAAAGGAACTTTGCATCGGTTGTCTGTTCGCGAGTGGCACGGTCGCGGCCGTTGTCCCGCATGTTGGATTATCTGCGGCGTTTGTGATCGCCTTCGCTTTTTTCGCGGCGCTGTGTTCGGTGAACTGCATCAGCATTGCCATCTGGGAACGCGACCTGGATCTTAAACAGGAAAAGAATTCCATCTCCACGCGCTGGCCTAATGTTCGATCATGGTTTCGGGCGGCAATCATCACGCTCGCAATTTGCGCAATGATCATTGGACCGATCGCGAAAACGGCAGCGTCGCTCTACTACTGCGTGGCGCTCAGCGCTTTCTTGCTTGCCGCGGTTGATTCGTTAGGCAAATGGTTCGGCCGCGACGAACGCACGGCCATGGCCGATCTTGTCCTGCTCACGCCGCTGGCGCTGTTTGTTCTGAAATCTTTGGTGCGGTAATCAATCTCTTGTCATTTCAAGCGAAGCACAGCGAAGTGGAGAAAACATCCCGGCGCTTCCTTCGATCCAATCGCGCCGCACTACCGCGCACTTGAAACGCTCGCGTTCGGAAACGCTCTTCAAGCTGCGCGGGTCGCTTTCCTTCGCGAGATCGGAAATACCAGGCGCGCATTGATAGCAGGCGAAGGGAGCGGACGTTTTCTTGAAGCGCTCTTGCGCAAGCATCCGGGAGTCCGCGTTGATTGCGTCGACGCCAGCGCGCGCATGTTGCAACTGGCGAAAGCGCGCGTGCGCGATGACCCGCGCGTTCGGTTTCTGAACGAAGACGTGAAGATTTGGTCGCCCGAGGAAAACAGTTACGACCTGATCGTTACGCATTTCTTTCTCGATTGTTTCGTCGAAGGCGAAATCGCAGCGATTGTCACGAAACTCGCACGGGCCGCCACCGCGGATGCCGTGTGGTTGCTTTCGGACTTCTCAATTCCGGGAGGTGGTCTCGCAGAAGTTCATGCGCGAGTCTGGCTCAGCGCCATGTATCGATTCTTTCGCCTAACGACCGGGATCAACGGCTGTGAGCTAATCGATCCGGAGAAATATCTTCAGGGATCTGGTTTCCGGTTAATCAATCGTCGATTGGCGCGATTTGGTTTGATCAAGTCCGATCTTTGGCAACGGCAACCAAGGAGCGGTGGTCTCCAGAACGCCGGCGGCGGCGACTTGGAAGTCGCCGCTCCTTGATGGCTTACTGTCCGCGCCTGGCGCGCCGTGCTTTTGCGATTCGTTTACCGATCCAGATCAAAGCGGCCAGCGCGAGCAACCATGGCGCGAAGAAGGCGAGCGCCACACCAATCATGCGCACACTCCACATTAACGCGCCCGCGCCCTGCGCGAGCGTGCGACGAATCGTGGCGATGATTCCCGTGTCCGACGAAACGATGTTGCCCTGGCTGTAAACCTGGATGGAGATATCCGCCGGCGCGTTCGCCTCATCAACCTGGCCGCCGGTTTGGTCCTGACGTTGCACACTGACATTCTCGACTTTGCCTAACGAATCGAGCGACTGCATCAGCGCGGCGTAATTTTTCATCGGCACGCGCAGCGAGACGTTCGCGACCTCGTGCCCTTCCGGATCGCTCGAGAACGAGGAAGCGCGGATGCGACCGTTCTGTTTCGCCGCGAGATCGCGCAACAGCTTCGCCTTTTCATCCACCTGCGATGTGCGAATGCGCAGGTTCGTTTGTTGCAAAGATTGTTCCTGTTCCTCGTGCGAAAGCGTGATGTTGAGCTGCACTTTGTCGCGCTTCGTCTTTGCATTTTCCGACATGCCTTCGCCGCCCTGCGCCACACGCTCGGTTTGCACCTGGAAATTCTCGACACGTCCGAAACTTTTCACGCGCGCGATGACGCTGTCGCTTTCTTCCGGCGCGATCAGCATGCTGATGTTGGCCGAGACGCGTCCGGAATTGTCGCGGTTCAACTGCGCGTTCGTGATTTGCACTTTCAATGAGGCGAGCGCTTTGATGTCGTTGTAGATCTTCTCAACCTCCGGCGAATAGAGTGAAAGTTGCGCGCGTTCCTTCAAAAGAAACGCCGCCGGTTCTTCAAGGTCCTTTTCCGCGAGTGAGATGGTCACCGTCGCGAACTGCACCTGCGAATCCCAATACTTCAGTTCGCCCTGCATCTTCTCGATCTCTTCGCGCACGCGGCCGAGTTCCTTTTCCACCTGGAGAAGATCGGAAACCTTGCCCGTCTTTGTTTTCAACATGTCGATCAGGCGTTGCTCCATCACGCGCGCATTCTTCAATCGCGAATCCGTATCGAGATACGCTTTCGTCACATCTTCGCTGCCGAGTGTCTGGTTCTTCAGTTCGCCGAGCCCGCGAATTTTTTGCAGAAAACGATCGAGATTGTCGGGCAGAATCTTGACGACAACTTCGCCGCGCAATTTTCCGTTAGCCTGTTTCTCCGAGCTGCTTGTCGCGACGTAGCCTTTCTCCTCCTTGGCAAAGGCCGTGATTTTTTGCACCGCATCATCAAAGCTAACGATTTCGAGTTGGACCTCGGCGTTACGAATTAACTTCCGCTGATCGGTCGCTTGCGGCGGATTCGTGCTTTCAGCATCGCTCTGCGCAGCGTAACCGGCAGTTGCAGACGTAGTATTCTCGCCGGAGTCATTCTTGCTCTTCGCCGGCGCAGCTGGTTGTTCTTGGCGAAATTCCGGCTGCGCTTCGGGCGGCGGGGCGTTTGTTGCAAACTGTCGCGCGCCTCCTGCCGGAGCAGCTTTTGTCAGTGTATTGAGTCGACCGCTTTTCGCTCGACTCGCAACGTCCGCTAACGAATCGCGCGAGATATCTTTTCGGTCGAGCTCGTCGGAGGAGACCGCGCTATACCGCTCGGCTACCGTTATTGGTTCTTTATTACCGAGCATCTCTTCATGCGTGATGACGCGCCCTGTCTGCACTAACGCGAGCAAGACAACTGCGGCCGCGGCCACTTGTGTGACGCGCGAGCGCAGCGCGTTCACGAGAAACCTGGCGACGCCGCCGCGATCATCGGGAATGCGGCGGCGAAATCCCGATAGCATTCGCTGTTCAAATGTCGGATCCGCTTTTTCTGTCGCGAGATTTTCTTCGAGTAATTTGTGCATGATTTTTTCCTCCTGATGCAATTGCCGGCACGCTTTGCACTCCACCAGATGTTGATGAAGGGCATCGCGTTCCTGCTCGCTGAGCTGGCCGTGAATGTCGGCCGCGAGCCAGGCTTCGATTTCGTTGTGCAGAGTTGTTTCCATTTTCATCCCAGTGAAGTCAGCGCCGGCCGCAGGCGCTTGCGCAAAGTTTGCAGGGCGCGCCCGAGAATTCCGCGCAGCGCGCCGTTGCTTAATCCGAGCAGTTGCTCGATTGCGGCGTAATCGAGCTCTTCAAAATAGCGAAGGGTGAGAGCGGATCGATGCAGCTCGGGCAGTTCGGTCAAAGCCGCGCGGAGGTTTTCGCCTAACGAATCATCGTTTGTTATCGATTCGATCGGCATCTCAGACAAATTCTCCGGCAACGGTTCCGGTTTGCGCTTCCGCGCCAAATCACGTGCGCGATGCCTCACGATAGTCGACAGCCAAGCCGGGAACTTTTGCGGATCGCGCACCTTCCAGCGCGATTTCCATGCTTTGACGAGCGACTCCTGCACAACGTCTTCGGCGTCGGCGCGATTTTGCACAATCCCGTAGGCGATGGCGAAGAGCGCGCGGCTTTGTGTGCGGATGATCATTTCAAATGCCTCTCGATCGCCGTGAATGGCGGCCCGAAACATCTCGTGCTCGTCTGGATTCATTGGTCGATCTATCAGCCTAGACGCATGAACACGCGATTCCGCGCGAAAAATTTTTCAGGTAGGGACGCCTCTCCGAGGCGTCCGAGGAATGGGACATCTCGGAGAGACGTCCCTACCTACCAAATACCCACCACGTCACCGACGGTGACCAAATCTTTGATCTTCGCCGCGTCCCAGTTCGCGGTGCGAATGCAACCGTGACTTCCAGCGCGCCCGATCGTCTCCGGATTATTCGTGCCGTGAATCCCGATGCCGGGTTTGTTCAAGCCCATCCAAAGAATGCCGACCGGATTGTTCGGCCCGGGCGGCAGATTGAAGTAGTTGTCGGTGCGCACGCCATAGTTGAGCACGCCTTCGTCATGCCGGAACCAGGGCAACGTCGCGATGCCGACAACTTTCCACATGCCCTTCGGCGCAGGTAATTTTGTCGAACCCGGCGTGATCGGAAATTCGTAGATCAATGTGTTCTTTTCGCGGATTTCCAGTGTGCGTTCGACCGTGTCGATGATGATGCGGCGATTTGCGAAAGCAGGATTGGGCGGAACAAAACCCTCCTTCAATTTTTCGATCTCGAATGGAATGACGTTCGGCACTTTCACGGTGTCGCCCGGTTTCAATTTCTCCATGTCCATTCCTGGGTTGAGTTTCTGCACGTATTCCTCCGCGGAATGGAAACGCTCCGCCACAAACTCGAGCAGCGAACCGTAGAGCAATGCCTTTAGCTTGGCCTGTTCTGACGGTTTCGTCGGCGAGGGTCCGACAAACTTCTCATCGTCGGGCTTGATTGTGTAATTCGTGAACGGCTCCGGCACTTGCGCGAGAAAACTATCGACTGCACCGGTCGGCGACATGCCGTGCGCGATCTTGTAAGCGACGAGTGCTTTGCGGAAAAATTCGCCCATCTTACCGTCGATTTTTCCCGGGCCGAAATTGTTGTTGTCCAAAAAAATCTGGAGCCGCGTGCTCGTCACTTCATCGTAGTTCGGCAGCGCGATGAGTGGTTTCGGTTTGCGCGTTGGAGCCGGCGTCGGTGAGGGAGGAATGGGAATGGGAGTAGGGGCTGGCGGCCGCACCTGCGCCTTTGTGCTCAACGCGATGAATGATAGTACGAAAAAAGTCGCCAGCGATTTCACGGACGGAAGTTATCGGCGGAGAACCGGTGTCGTGCAAATGAGCGCAGGAAAATGTCATGCCCAGCGCAGTTGAGACACCTCTCACAAAGTGGGAGGGACCTTAGTGTCCCGAGTCCGAGCCCGAACAGGCATAGTCGCGGCGCTAAGGCCGCTCCCACATTCGATAGCGAGAGATTCCTCGACTCCGCTTCGCTGCGCTCGGAATGACAGAAGAAGGTTACCGATTTGCGCCCGCAGGAAACATGACGCGATCCGGCTCGGCGTTTAATGCTTCGAGCAATTTCTTGATCAAACGCGTTTTGATGCGGCCGGCTTCGCGCGGCGGAACGACATAGCGCACGATCGCTTCCAGCCAGGTGTTCTCGCTGACGCGAAAGATTACGCGTGGATGCTCGCGCACTTCCAATTCGTCGACTGGAGTTTTGGCGAGGAGCTCGCGAAAAACCTGGACGCGCTTGAGCATGACTTCGCCGAGTTCCTCCTCGGTGACGCGCTGCATGGTTTTCGAAATGAATTCGAGATCGGCGCCGTATGCGACCTGGAATTTGATCTCGTTCCAGATGTAGGGGAAAAGCGGCCACGAATAATTGTAGATGATTGAGTCGAGAACCTTCTCGTTAGGGAAACGAATGACGCGGCCGCTCGGATGATCGCCCGAAACATATTGGCCGCCGAATTCCCAAAGCGTGGTGTCGAGATAGCCGACATCGATGACGTCGCCGGTGGCATCGTCGATCTTGATCCGATCGCCGACACGGTATGGTCGCCTAACGAGTATGTAAATCCAGGCGATGAAACTTTTCATCGGCGTTTGCACTGCGAGACCGACGATGATCGAGCCGATGCCGAACGCGGTAAGCGCAGCGTACCAATTTACAAAGATGAGCGAGATGACGGCGATCGCGATCGCCAGGCCGACGAGCAGATTAAGAATTCGCCGCAAGGTGTAGCTCGTGGCTGCGTCTTCCAGTTTCCCGATGGCATAAACGCGAACGGCTTTGGCTGTCGCCAGGAGCAAAATGATGAGCGCAAATCCGCGCAGGAAACGGCGCGAGAGAAGAATTCCTCTTTCCGGCAGCGGAATCCGTTTCGATTCGACGAGGTAATATAAAATCGCGCAAGCGATGAGCAGCAGAGCGTGCGTGACAAACCAGAATCTGTCTCTTGCAGCCGGTTTAACTTTTTCGCGTGGTTTGCCGCCCGTTCGTTCCAATTCCTTTCGAACGTCCGGCTCTTGCGAAAGTTCTTCGACGGTTTCCGGCATTACTATTGAATCGTTGGAAGTTGGATGTTGGACGTTAGGCGATATGCCATGCACGTCATCCCGAGTGAAGCGAGGGACCTCACGCTTACTCCTCACGCATTCGAACCATGTGGACCCTTCGTAGTTTGTGAGGTCCTTCGCTGCGCTCAGGATGACATGCTGTAGCAGCGGTTTCCGCCCGTCGCATGCTTTCGGAGGGACGGACTTCTCCGCGTCCGCTCAATTAGGAATACCTATCGTCTTGACGAAACGAAGTGCGGTCATTATCCACGTTCATGAACTACTTACACGGGTCGGTTTCACGTCGTGCCGTTTTCGCCGTGGCGATTCTCACAGGTCTCTGTCTGCTGGACAGTCGCGTCGTCTTTGCTACTCCGCCGCAATATCAAATCTTTGATATCGGTGTCGTCCAAAAAGGAGATAACTCGCAAGGCCTCGGAGTTTCGCCGGGCTCGATTGCAGTAGGGCGATCGCTGCGCGGCAACGGGAGCACGGCTTTTACGTGGACATCCGCGAATGGCCTTGTTCCGCTTCCGAACTTTCCGACCCGCAACTTTTGCGTGTCCAATGGCGCGAACGATAACGGTGTTGTCGTCGGCACGGGCGCGACAACTTTTTTCGGGAGTTCTCGGCTTCCGATCATTTGGAATAATGGTGTGCCGTCGCAGTTACCGTTGCCGGCGAATCAAACGCTGGGCGATGCGAACAGCGTAAACGCGTCGGGTGTCGCCGTTGGCTCGGTCAATAGTTCGGTGTCGCAGGCCGCCGTCATTTATAGTGGCAACACCGCCACCATCATTACGCAAACAACGCCGGACGGCAGTTTTTTTCGCACCGCCTTTAAAATCAATGATGCGGGCCGCATCGTCGGCCAGGGCATCGATCCGAATAATGCGGCGCGCAATGTCGGTATCGTTTACGACATCGGCAGCCCGAACGCATTTGAAGTGGGCGCAATTCCAGGTGCAAACGGCGCGCTCGCGTTCGGTTTGAGCAGTAACGGCTACGTCGCCGGCTCCAGCATGCTGAACCAAGGCAGCGGCACGCCGTTTTTCTGGTCGAGCAGCACTGGCTCGGTGCCGATTCCGCTCGCCGCCGGAACGAGCCAGGGCCAGGCAAACGCAGTCAACGCTTCCGGCTGGGTTGTGGGGACCGATGGCGGTTTGTTCGCCGTCCCATTTCTCTGGGATGGAACTGCGACCTATCGGTTGCAGGATTTAATTCCGGCTAATTCCGGATGGGATTTGTCAATGAACACTTCTTCGTCCGCGCAAGCCATCAACGATAGTGGTGTCATTGTTGGTTCTGGCGTGATCAACGGTTTTGTCCACGCTTACGCGATGGTGCGGGTCGAGGGGCAATGCCAGGTCTGCCACAAGCATACGCTGACGCTTACGCTGCCCTGCGACGGTGTCGAATATCGCCGCCATCTGGATCATGGCGACACGCCCGGTGTGTGCGACAAGGGTGATCGCGAAAGATAAGTGAGTGGATAAAACGCGCAGAAAATATCACTCGTTAGGCAAGGCGGGCTTGGGTTGAGCCCGAGAGGAAAGTGGCGCAAGCCTCTGGCTTGCGATTTAGTTGGTTCGCAAGCGGGACGCTTGCGTCACTTTAAGAGTGCGACGGTCAGAGACCGCCGCTACAGAAGTCACGCTGTTTTTACCCAGCAACGCAGCACTTCCGCCACGCTCCACGCTTGCGCGATGCAGCCGCCGCCCGTGTGCGGCTCGCGTGCATCGAATACTTCCCCGATCGTTCCGATTCCCTCATCGTTCAGATGGATAGGGAAAACCTCGAGAAATTTGCGCGCTCCCTTTTTGTCATCGGGGTGGAGTTTCAGCCAGGCATCGACGAAAGGCCCGATGAGCCACGCCCAGACTGTGCCCTGATGATAAGCACCGTCCCGTGAACGCAGATCCCCGGCATAAATCGGTTTGTATTCGGGATCATCGAACGCAAGCGACCGTAATCCGACCGGCGTAAGCAATTTTTCCTGCGCAACTCTCATCACCGATGACCAGCGTTTCTCATCCAGAACGGGATGATCGAGCGAGATCGCGAAGATTTGGTTCGGGCGACACGAATGGTCGACGGTTCCCTTTTCGCCGTTGCAATCAACGACATCGTAAAGGTAACCGCCTTCCTCAAACCAAAAGCGTTCATTGAATGACGCACGCGCCTGTTCCGCATGCTGATCGTAGCGCGCAGCGGCGTCGTTCTTCCCGACGCCGCGCAACCAGCTAACGAGTATTTTGAGCGCGTTATACCAAAGCGCGTTGATCTCGACCGCTTTTCCGCGCCGCGGTGTCACCACCCAATCGCCCATCTTCGCATCCATCCACGTGAGCTGATAACCTTCCTTGCCCTGGTAAAGCAGACCGTCGCTGAGATCGACGTGGATATTATATTTCGTCCCGTGCAAATGATGCTCCACGATGTCGATCAAGGTTGGCAGCAAAAGTTTGAGCGTGGTGCGGTCATCGGCGCGTTTGAGATAGCGATCGAGCGCGTGGAAAAACCACAAGGTCGCGTCGGCGGTGTGATACAAACCCTCAGTCTTTCCATCGGGAAACATATTTGGGATTAAACCGTCGCGCACGTAATGCGCGAAAGTGCGCAAGATGTAGCCCGCCTCCAGGCACCGGCCGGTCACGAGCGCGAGGCCTTCGAGACTAATCATCGTGTCGCGGCCCCAATCGGTGAACCAATGATAACCGGCAATGACCGTGCGCACTTCATCGCCGGACGCGTGTGCGCGCGCCGCTTCTTGCGCGCGGCCGGCTGGTGTGATGATGAATTGGTCCGCCGCGAAAACTAATTCCGCCGCGACTCCTTCCTGAGCCACTGGAACCGCATCTTCGAGCAAGCGAGCGCGGCGTTGCTGCTCGGCTGCGCGTGCCTCTTCGGGCGACAAAACTTCGATGATCTCCCATTTTTCCGTTGAGGCAACAAGCGTGGCGCAAATTGTCTTCCGCATATCGACTTGAAAGAAACCCGGACTCCACAGATTTCCTTCGTAGGGATAACCGCGACTTTGCTCACTTCGATAGAGAACCTGGTGAATGTTCGAAGGCAAAATCGTGAATGCCGTTTTGGTATCGAAGAGTCGCATGCGCAGCGGAGGCACTCGCCTTTGATTCGCAGAAATTTCGTAGCGTCCTTCATCGGCGGTGAGCTTGTAGGGCGCGGTCAATCCTTTGTTCACCGGCATCTCGTGATGACGAAAGTGGAATGCGGGACGCAATTCCAGACGTGGTCTCTTGAAACCTTCAACGATGCGGTAACTGATATGCACCGTGTTTTGCAAATAGCGGCATCAACACGCTTTTTTCGATGACAAGATCGCGCACGCGATATGTCCAGATCGGCAGGCCGTCTTCGAGCCGGAACTCGGTTAAATAATCGGCGCTGTGCAAATCAAGCTGGCCACCCGCGCGCTCTTCCGCGCCTAACGAGACGACATCGTCTTCACCAAAATGAAGAAATTCCGAAACGTGACTCCACATCACCATGCGACCGAGCGGCGCGGGAAGTGCGGCAATAAGAAGGCCGTGGTATCGCCGCGTGATCGCGCCCGAAATCGTGCCGGAAGCATAACCGCCGAGACCATTGGTTACGAGCCACTCTCGGTTGAGCAGAATGTCGCGCGACGCGCTTGCATCCCACGGCATTCTGCGAACGACCGTTGGCTCGAGGCGGGTTGCACCCCGGAGCGAATCCTCCACGATCATTCTGTGCTTTGCTTTCTATTTGACGGAGAAGGACGCGGGCTTGGTTCGTTGAATCGGGCGCAACGCGACGGCCGACTCTGCCGGCAAAAGCCAACGCTCATCGGTCGCCACCTTGGTCGGTCCGTGACCGCCGTAGCGCGGCGAGTCACTTGTCCAAAGTGTTTCCCATTCGCATCCGGGCGGAGGAGCAAGCAGCGGTTCGGGCACAGGTTCGAGTCGCACGCGTGGTCCGTAATTTACGATGAGCAGACGATCGTCGCGATCGGTTCCGAAAAATCTTAATACAAAACTGCTGTTGGTGAGCACAGCGCCATCGACCGCGCCCGCCTTCTGTTCTTTGAATCGCGCATCTTCCCGCCGCAAACGCAACAGATCGCGATGCAGGTCGTAAAGATGACGGTTCTTCTCGCGCTCCGAGAAATCGAGTTTGCACTTTTCGAAAACGCGCGCGTCGGCTGGATCGGGGAGAAGCGCCTGGACTTCATCGCTGCGCATGGCCGGGAACTGGCGCAGAAACTCAAAACGTCCTTTACGAATGGCCTTGTTCAAATCCTTCGATAAATCCGCGAAATAAACAAACGGACTTGAAGCGCCGAATTCCTGTCCTTGAAAAAGTAATGGCGTCCATGGTCCCAAAAGAAGTAGCGCTGTCATGGCGCGATATTTGCCGGGCGATGTGCTGAAGCGAATGCGCTCCCCCGCGATTGCGTTAGAGACCTGGTCGTGATTTTCAAGGAAAGAAACAAACGCAGCGGGCGGAATGCCAAAGGTCGGCATGCCGCGCAGCGCCTCCTGCCAGGAATACGGTTGCCCCTGATACAGATATCCATATTTCGCTGCGGAAATGAATTCCTGGGGCGTGCCTTTGTAATCGGAGTAGTACGCTTCGTTGCGGCCGGTCAAGGCCACGATCGCGCTGTGATGCCAGTCGTCGTTCCAAACTCCGTCGAGATCATCGCCGCCTTCCTGGCGCGGCCTAACGAGTTTGGCCGCTTGTTCTTCATTTTCCGCCACCAGAATCAAAGACCGCTCGCCCGCTGTCGCGCGCGCGGCGCGACCGATCGCCCCGACAATGTATTCGTCCGATTGATCGCTAATGCTTTGCGTCGCGTCGAAACGAAAACCGTCAAAATGAAATTCATCGATCCAGTAACGGCCATTGGTGATGAAAAATTCACGCACTGGCCCGGAGTTTGGTCCATCGAAGTTAATCGAATCGCCCCAATCGTTCTTCTGGCGATGGGTTAGATAATCGCCGGAAAAAACCGAAAGGTAATTTCCTTCCGGTCCAAAATGGTTGTAAACGACGTCGAGAATGACGGCCAAGCCTAACGAGTGCGCGGTATTGACGAAACTGCGAAGATCGTCCGGGTTTCCATACAGATGGGAAGGCGCGAAGAGATCGACGCCGTCATAGCCCCAGCCGAAAGGGCCGGCAAATTCCGCCACCGGCATCATCTCGATCACGGTGATTCCAATTTTGGCAAGTTCGGCAAGTTGTTTCGCCGCCGCCTGCCACGTCCCTTCCCGCGTAAACGTGCCGACATGTAGCTCGTAAATGATTTGCCCGGGCAGCTTCAATCCGCGCCACGATTGATCGGTCCATTTAAATTGCGAAGGATCCACGACACGCGACGGTCCATGCGGCCCACCTGGTTGAGAACGCGATGCCGGATCGGGATAAAAATTTTCCGCACCATCCAGGCGAAAACGATACAGGCCTCCCGCTCCAATTGCGGCGCTACCCGAAAAATATCCACCGTCTTCTTTTTCCAATGGAACGAATGTGGGCAATGTGGGAGGGGCCGCAGCCGTCCGCGACCTCTGCCTTCCAACACCACATCCACACGCTGCGCTTTCGGCGCCCACACGCGAAATGCGTTTCGTTTTCGCCAATTAACTCCGCTCCGATCGGATAACGACGTTTGTAGTTTGTCTTGTGCACAGAAGCTGTTCGCCGGGCCGCGTCCTGCTGGCCCTCGGTCTTTTCGCTTTTCGCCGTTCGCATCAATCGTTACGTTCGTTTCTCATGTCGTTTGCCACTCCTGTAGCAACGAATCCATCACAACCGCGAAAAGTCGTTGTCGTCAACCATCCGCTTGTCGCGACCAAACTCAGCGCCTTGCGCGCCAAGACCACCGCGCCGGAAGAATTCCGTCGCAACCTGAACGAAATCTCGCTCCTTCTTGCCGTTGAAGCCGCGCGCAGCTGGCACACAGAACGGATCGATGTGGAAACGCCCCTAACGAGTTGCGCAGGCGCGCGTCTCGCTCAGTCGGTCGCGCTTGTCCCGATCTTGCGCGCCGGGCTCGGAATGTCGGAAGCAATTTTTCAGCTCATGCCGCAGGCCAGTGTCGGCCACATCGGCCTTTACCGGGAAAAGAAAACTCTGCGGCCGGTGAGTTACTACACCCGTTTGCCCGCGCACATTGATCGCGCGCACGTGCTGCTTCTCGATCCCATGTTAGCAACCGGCTTCAGCGCCTGCGAAGCCGTAACTGTTTTGAAACAACATGGCGCGTTGCGCATTCAATTTCTCTGTATCATCGGCTGCGATGCCGGTGTCGAACAACTGCATCGCGATCATCCCGAAGTCGAAATCATCACCGCCGCCATCGATCCCATCCTGAACGATCACGGCTACATTGTCCCCGGCCTCGGCGACGCCGGCGATCGCTACTTCGGCACCGAATGAACCGGTAGGGCGCGATCGCCAATCGCGCCCAAGAGGCAAATAGACCGAACCTCAGAAAGTAAGGTGGATCGGTGGCTCCGCGGGTGATGCTGTTCCGGGGAGCGCACGCGCCTCGCGTGCTGGTTGTCGCGCCCTCGCGACAACGACTTTTCTTTTGGAGGGACGCGCGCCGTCGCGTCCAGGACGACGCGCTTCCAAGTGGATCGGACCTCCGGCCGGCGACGCCAATTCCCCCGCGACTACCTAACGAGTCACTAGCTCTTTCCGCCAAGCGGACCGGAGCAGTTTACATTTCGAGCCGTCGCCTTAGCTATTAGGAACCAGCGCCACGTCTGTGCCAATCCACTTCGCCGTAAATGAATAAGTGTGGCCCGCCTGGACGTCGATCGCTCGTTGAAATGTGCGACTCATCATCACATTCGGCGCGACTGTGGCCGTAAGCACATGCCGGCCTGGCGCCAATACCCCGTCGTACTCTCGTCCGCGCGAAATCGTCATGACCTGCGCGCCATCGATATAGAGAATAACGGCAATGCCATTGCCGAAGTTCGCGATCCTGTGCACGGTTAAGCGCGCGGCATTACCCTGCTGCGCATCAACCGTCGCCGGTTGCAGTGCCAGCAGAACCACCGCGAGCAGCCCGAAGAACCTGCCAATCAAGAGTTTCATAGTTGAGTTCAATCAAAAGAGACCGGGCGGCGCAAGAAGAAAGGGGAAGTGGATCGGTCGCTCCGCAGGCGATGCTACAAAGAGGCGCGCCAAGCGCGCACTTAGTCCCATCGAGCGACGGAGCTCCGAATGCCTTCGCGAGCTGGCGCTCGATCCCACCGGCGATGCTGCTAAAAACGCGCTGCCGCCGACTGACTTCACCTCGACGAACTGCTTTGTATTGCCATCTTTCTCGGCTAGGTTGGTCCAATGAAAAACAAGCGCACGATTCTTTTTTGCATCCTGATCTTCTGCCTCGGCGTCGTCGCGGGAGTATTCGCACGCGGTAAAGGCGTTGATTCCGCGATTTACAAAGCGAAGCCGAAACAAGCTGCGGGGATGGAGTTACTCAAACTTGCGCGTGTGCAGGCGGAAAAAGGAAGTTGGGAAAATATTGCGGTCGGCCGTGTTTACTACCTTGCCGGATCAAAAAACGAGGGTCAGGCAATCTTCGATGCCGCTAACGCTAGGAAGGCTGACTCGGGGAACTGGATGCGCATTGGTCGCGTCTATTGGGAAGCGAAAGAGTGGGCCAAAGCGAAAGTTGCCTTTGATAAGGCGCTCGCCATGGAGCCGAAGGATGCGCCGTGGCTGGCAGAGATCGGCGCCTACTACAATCTTAAAGGCGACCGCGCCAAAGCCGAGGAACTTTTTGATCGATCCTTTGCGATCAACTCCGATGAAGTATGGCAGACGGCAAACATCGCCGGGTCCTATCTCGGCGTGGAGCCGCTGCATTAGGCAAAGGAGTGGAATGAGGTGACTTCACATTGGCCTGCGCTCACCTAACGAATTCTTATTGAGTGGCATCATGAAGCCACGAGATCGGTGACCGGTGAGAGCTGGTTAGGGTGGATCGGCCGCTCCGCGGGCGATGCTAAGGTAAGAGCATACGAAAACGCGATATGAGATTAATAACATCGAGCGACGGATGCGCTCGATCAACCAGATGTTAGAAGAAGTAGCGCGACTCCAACTTACCGGCTAAACAACAGCATGGCATCCGCGATGGACTTCACGGCCCCGTTCCCGCCGGCAAGTCTTTGCTGGTTAGTTTCGAAAACTTCGCCTCGGTGCCGTTGTCGGTCCTTTGCTTCTTAAGAGCCGCCTTTTGCTCCTTTAGCATCGCCAGGAACTTCGTTAGTCCTTCATTAAGGCCGCTATTACCAGCGTCCCATTCCGATCGTGGCTTGAAAGTTACCTTCGGATAGATCTTCTCCACGTCAGGCACGGTTTTGTTTTCCTTCTGCACCCGCTCGACGATCTGGACGAGGCGATCCACGTCTCCGAAGGCATATCCATTAATGTATGGCCCGACCAATTGCTGAAAAGCGTTCGCGGCCTGGACCAGTTCGAACGCGGGCGCGCCTATGCTGCCCATCTTCTCCCGGTCGACCAAGCTCGCGAGCAGGCGGCCGCGATATTGAGCCGAATAGAACCAGTAGGTCGCTTCATTTCTGAAACCAAGATCATACAGGCGAATCGCGGCCACATACATTTCGGGAAATTGCAGACTGTTCCAGGACTGCTTCATCTTCGCGATGGTCGCGACAAACTCCGCTTCACCATTCGCCGAAAGTCCTTTACTGAACGGACCAACCTCAATAACCGGACCTTTGGAGTTGTAATAAGGTGTTATATAAACCTCGATCCGTGCCGGATCGTTAATCGTCTGGCCGCAGACCAGATGAACCAGGGCGAAAGCGATGGCGGAGAAACAAATCCAGTTCTTCATTGTAACCTATAAGACACATCATCAGCGACCGCTGACGGGAGCTTTGCTTCCGCTTCGTCCTTCATAATTCTTAATTCTTCCTTCAGACTTTCCACATGTCTGTATCGTCTGGTTAGGCTTCAGGCGCGATCTTCACCCAGTCTTTTAATTCTTCGGGAACGCCGAGGTCGGACGGATCGATCCCGCCCGGGAGTGAGAATGTGTGGCCACCGGCTAGACGTTCGGCCGCTTCCTGTGCGGTGGCATAGTTTCCAAGGCTCTGCTCCTCGAAGACCGGATGAAATTGTCCATTTTGTTCCGCGATGTAAAACGCGCCGGCAGGAGTTTCATAAACGTATAATTTTCGCATGGGAAAGAAGTCTAACGGGAATTGTGCGAAAGTTCGCGATTTAATTACGAAGATTTTTTCGTCTAACGCGGTGGGCTCAAGTTGCGTCGATTGATTAGGCCTCTTGGCGACATCCAACCGCAAAATCTCGTTGCCTCGATACCATATGCGAACGGGCAAACCTTCGCGAATCGGTCCGCCGTGCGAGGCTGTGTTGTTGAATCCAGCTGTGATGGCGTAATCCGAGTACTCAAACCGGACGCCCTGAACAACGAAGGATTCCATCGCGTGGCCAGTGTAAGGCATCGGTATGAACTGGCTCACCGTGCCTTCGACGAAGTGCGCCTGCTGAGAGCGCATCGCGTGGACTGCACCCCGGTATTCAGTGTACGTGGCGAGAAAGCTCGTGGCCGTCCAGAAAATCGCAAACCCAAGGAAGACGCGAGGAAACCACTTCTCCATCCATGGAGGTTGCTTTCGGAAAATGCCGAGGCGAATCAACGTGGGGATCGCTAGGCCGACGGCGACGAAGGTGAGGCCGAAGGCTGCGAACGACCATTGTCGGTAACCGCTCCGTGTAACATCGAAGACGGTTACGTAACCCCCGGCATCGCTGGCCGCCTGTGCTAGATGACTGGGTATGGCAATTTTCACACCTCCGACTCCGGTAGCGAGCCAACCCACTACCCAGAAGAACAGAATGACCTGAATCGCCCAAAGGACATACCACCAGGTGAGGGGGCGGTGATCGGACAGACGGGTTTTCCTGTAAGCGGCCCATTCCTTCCAGTCAGGGATCAACGAGCCAGCGCGCGCAATCGCAATGCCACGTTCCCGTAGATAGCGCGTCACAGCTACATAGTGAATTGTGCGGCCTAACACTATTAGCGCGAACCCAATGCTGAAGTATTGTGGCAAGCTCAGCGGGACGTTCACGGCCTAACGAGAATTGTGCGAAAGTTCGCAATTAAATACGAACATTTTTTCGTATAACACGGCAGGATTCAACGTGCAGCGATGACACAGGCTTAGGTTTGTAATGCGGCCAAAGCAAATCCGACTACGTCGGCCAGACAATGAGCGATCATGACCATGACAAGGTCGCGCTTCCACAGATAAAGTAATCCCATGATCACCGCGCCGAAGGCGACGACTATGAGCTGAGAAACCGCCCACGAAGAGAGGTGAACCAGCGTAAAGGCTATTGCGGAGATCGCGAAGGCGAGCCATTTGCTTCCGCTCAATGTCTCAATCCGCTCGATGATGTAGCCGCGGAAGATAATCTCCTCAACGAAGGCAGCGAATACAAAAATAACCAGCTGCAGCCAATAGGCATTGCTGATGATCGAACCGATTCGCTGGACATCGACCTTGAGTCCGAGCAGCGGGAAAATCAGCGCGTAGCACAGGACGAAGGAAGCGATCAGCGCAACGGCACCGGCGAAGCCCCATCCGAAAGTCCCTAAGTTGGGTCGTCTCATACCGATCGAGGAAAGCGGGAGCCGTTCAGCCCAGCGCACCCAGCCGAGCAGCGCGAGACCGATGATGAGCCAAACGATCTGGCGCCCGAAACGGGCGGCTGCATCGTCGCCGGGTGAGATCGCCGACAACAAGCCTAGCTCTGGCAACGCCACCCCAATAAAGAGGCCGCCAACAAAGAGAAGTAAGGCGCGGCCTTTAAACACCGTCATGCTTTTCATCATCGGTTCCCAATACGTGAAGCGTTAACACCGTCCAACAAGATGAGCCCACGGGCAAGACCCGCAGGCCCTTGTCCCGTGTAGCGATTGATTAGGTCCACGCTTTTTTCATTAGTCGTTGATGAATACCTTGGCCGGTTTTCGCTAAAAGGTCCACTTTCCGTCCGAACCACGCGAGAAAACGTAAATAAAATACTTCCCTTTGCGTTGGACTGATGGGAAGGCGGACACGTTCGCCACGTTTAGACCCCACAATTCCGAAACCGGACGAATCAACTCAAATGTTTCCAGAGTTTCCCGATCGACGGCCGCCGGATCTGTATGGGGAACCGTTGATACATATTCCAAGACAAAACAATCGTCCCGGGCATGGCGATCTTCGTGGTCAACACCCCACGCGAAGTTACACATGGTTACCTTAACCACTTTCCCGGACGGCAGCACCTGGTCATGAAAAATGGTACGTATTTGAGGTCCCATTAGAAAAAATACCGCCACCAACGCTCCCACCAAAAGGAGGCATGTGGACAAAAGACCTAGAACAAATGATCTAATCTGTATTTTCATGCCCGCCTCATTTCACAAGTAGCACCTAACGAGCCACAAGAACACGGCGCGCTGGAAAGACCACCGGGTAGATGGCAGGGCTGGTCGCAGGTGGATCGGCCGCCTGCTCGCGAAAGCATTCGGAGCTCCGCAGGCGATGCCAAGGTAAGTGCACGCGAAGCGTGTCTCAATAACATCGAGCGACGGAGCGCTCGATCCACCAGCTGTTGGAAGAAGTACGGTTTCTCAGAAATACCGATGGCTCTTTGGGCATCATGTGTTTGTCGCTACCGGTAACGTAAAATAGAAGCGGGCGCCGCCATCGGCGACGTTCTCGGCGTGGACTTCGCCGCCATGAGATTCCACGATGGAGCGCACAATGGCCAGGCCCATGCCGAGACCTTCTTCCTTAGTGGTAAAGAACTGCTCGAAGAGCTGCTCACTTGCAGCTTTGGGAATGCCAGCGCCGTGATCACGCACTGCTACTGTGATGATGTCGCCGCCATTGAGCTCGGTTGCTATGTGCACTTTGCGCCCGGCCGGCGGGATATCGCGCATGGCATCGAAGGCATTACTGACCAGGTTAATCAATACCTGTTGAAGCTGTGCCGGGTCTCCTTCGATAGCGGGCAAGTCTTGCGCCAGTGAAACCTGCACCTCGCAAAAGCTGGCCGCGGCATCCGGCTGCACCATGTGAGCTACAGTAGTAACGACATCGTTCAGGTTAATCCTGCCACGAAGTTCACTGCCCTTTTTCACCGCGCTGCGCACGTTACGGATAATTTCACTGGCGCGCTGTCCGTCTGCCACGACATCAGCGAGAATCTCGTGCAATTGTTCGGCGTCAAATTCCCCTCGATCGATAAAACGCATGCCGGCATTAGCGTTACTAATGATGGCAGAAAGGGGCTGATTAACCTCATGCGCGATTGAAGCAGTCATCTCACCGAGCAAGCTAACCCGGCTAAGGAGATCGATCTGCTCGCGGCGTTGGCGAGCTTCCTCTTCCGCGGCTTTGCGTGCCGAAAGGTCCGTAATGGTAGCGAGGACGAGAAGACCTTGTGGGGCTTCAATCGGGTTGAGACCAACCTCGACAGGAAAATCAGTCCCGTCTTTGCGCCGGCCTAATAGCTCCTCGCGACCTGGTTTACTGTCGACATGCGGCGCGACAATGAATGTGGGCTGATGAGTACTGTATTCCGCGGCGAACCGCTCGGGCAGAAGCAGCCCGATGCTTTGCCCAACCAGTTGCTCCCGTTCGTAGCCGAATAACTCTTCGATATGCGCGTTCACGAGGACGATTTTTCCCTGCTCGTTCAAAAGGAGCGTGCCGATGGGTGAGGCTTCCGTGGCGAGGCGAAATAACTGTTCCGCCTGCTTGCGTTCGGTGACGTCAATCGAAACCCCTAACAGGCGGGATAACTCTCCTTTTTCGTCGCCGATACGACGAGCCCGTCCACTTATCCAGCGAATGGTTCCGTCCGGTAGAAGAATACGATACTCCAACTCGTAATGGCGTCTGGTAGCAATAGCGTTCTTGATCGCGGCCTCGCGCATACCCCGGTCGTCCGGATGAACACGCGCTTGAAAGTCATCATAGGTCAGCCTGTCATCATTTAGTTGAAAAAGGGAGCGCGCCTTGTCTGAAAGCCAGACCTCATTTGCCGTTAGGTCAAATTCCCACACGCCGAGATGGGCAGCCTCGGCAGCCAGCGCTATTCTTTCTTCGCTTTCGTGCAACGCCGCCTCCTTGTTCAATAAATCAGTGATATCTACACACGCACCGACGTAGCCGCGGAATTTCCCGTGCGGTCCATAGCGCGGTGTACCCTGGTCGGTAATCCAACGGTATTCTCCGTCGTGTCTCTTCAGGCGATATTGCGTAACGAAACCTTCACGTGCGTTGAAGGCTCTCCGATTGGTCTGCACGGTGTTCTCCCGGTCATCGGGATGGATACCTTCAGTCCAGCCGTTACCAAGTTCCTGCTCCACACTCCGCCCTGTGAACTCAAGCCAGGCCTTGTTGACGTAGGTGCAAAGTTTATCCTCGTCCGTCATCCACATCAGGACCGGGGAGGCATCAGCCGTGGTTTGAAAACGTTTCTCACTTTCACCTAGAGAAACCTCAACCCGTCGTCGCCGGATAAGATTAACTAACAAGCCAGTGATAAGCAGCGCTTGCAGAAGACAGATAGAAACAACGCTTAAAATTAAGACGCGATGCTCTTCCCAAAAAGTCGGAGTCCGATAAAGAACTGTAGCGCCTGGCGGTAAAAGTTTCTCATTAATCTTCCATCGATGTAGCTCGCGCCAGTCATAGCGCGGAGGCAGACGTTCGATTAGCGTTGGGGAAAAACTCGAAGCTGGTGCGCCCCGCAGGATGCGGACAGCGACGTCCGCAGCCACCTTTCCGACACGATCGCTCTGATAAAGACGTCCACCTACAATGCCCAGGCCGAGTTGATGATTAAAGATGGAATTAATTGGCGCGTTTGCCACCTGGTGGAGTCGTTGCAATGCCTCGTCGGCGTTGTGTGTTACACCAGAGGCATCACGCAAAAACAGGAGAACGAAAACAAAGGAGTTAGGCGGCAGCTTGGCGACGCGCTGCAGCATTTGGTCAAAGGAGAGATCGCTGTAGTAGGTAAAGCTAATTCGATTTGTCAGTGGCTCGGCTGCCTTTTGAAAAACCTCCTGCCAAAGATGTTCGAGCGGTGTCGCACCCACCACCACCGCGATGTTTTTTGTCGCGGGCGCAATTCGCAGCATGTCCTCAAGCAAGCCGGGAATGTCATAAACCTGCCCGATATAGGCCGCATTCTTCTCTAACGCGTCTGGCGGCAGTAACCGCCGATCAGCTGATGCGTAAACGATGGGCGTTTCCGGAAAAAGCCGGTCGCGATAGTTTGCGACGAAGATGGATGCGGGCGCTCCGAACGGGACGACGAGATTCGGCTTCCACTTTGCCTGGCGCTTTTGGAGATACTCGACAATCGCTTCCTGCATTTCGCTGTCGGCATAGCGCGCCATGTCCAGCGATACCTCGTCGAGATCGACGCGCTCACCCATCTTGTCCACCAACTCGGTCTCGAATGCCATCGACTCGACCGTGAACGGCGGCGCGGCGCTGCTGAATGAATGGACGAGGAGAACCCGCTTCGGCTCCGCCGCTGTGGCGCCGGTCGTCCCGAAGAACGCGACGGCGGCAACTGTCGCGACTAGGAGTAATAATGCGCGCCGCACTTTCCGGATGTTACATAAAGGTAACCCAGCACGCAGCGGCGCATCCGCTGTTACCCGCACAGCATTCGCCGGGACCGTCCCCAAGTTACGGAGACGGAGCCCCCAAGCGTGATTGTTCCGATTCACCGAGGGCTGTAATGTTCCTCATTTGTAACACCAAGGCAAAACATAAGAAGTGCTTTGCGGTCATATCGCAGTGTCGGCGCTCCGCGCTGTCCTGACGGCTCGCGCTCCAAAAAGAACACGGGTCGCGGCAGAGCGTTGCCTCTATTAGTGCTCACAGCCTAACAAGCGACCATATGCCCTGCGCTTATCCTCCACACATTGCCTCTTGTTCCTTGAAATGACCGAGATAATACCTAACGAATAGGCGCCGGGGCATCGCCGAGATTCAAAATTTCCGCCGGCACACCGAGCCACTCGGCGGCCTGCGCGCGGTCGCGAAATGCACGCACATCGATCGGTGTTTTCTTCATCAGATTTTCGTACATCTGGGCAATGCCAAAACCGATCCAGTCGTCAGTGAACACGGCCGACTTCACCGGCGCCGTCCCGGCGTATTGCTCTGCCCGTTTCCGCGCAAATTCAAAAAGATGGTGGGTGCGAACGGCCACGCTCGTTAGCAGACTGAGATCAACGAATCGCTCGAATGGAGTGAGCGCCCTTTCGATATTACAGAGCCATTCGCCAATCTCGTCCAGCAAACGATCATCCAGGACACCTTGTGGTTGCCAGGCAACCAGATTATGAGCGGGATACTGCCGCAGATCAGCCGGTCCAAATATGATTCTGGAAACGGACGATGACGATTTCCCTTCGTCAGGCGAATCCCCAAACATAGCAGCTATTTTTTCGTCAACTCAACCTTGCCGGTATCGAGATTGTAATAGCCTTCGAAGACCTGAACCTTGGCAGCGAGATCGCCCAGCTCCGCTTCTTTGCGGATTTTTGCGGCGACCTCGGCGTCGTTCTCATGAATGGCATTGGTTAGGGCATCGCCGGGTTTCCCTTTGCTTGCGGCCACCGCTGGTTGAATGTCGCGGACCAGCGAGTTGATATGACCGGGAGCGGAACCGCCCGCAAGGGCTGCGGTTACCGCACCACAGCGTTGATGCCCGAGGACAACGATGCATCGCGCGCCGAGATGTTCGACCGCATACTCGATGCTGCCCAGGGCGTGGTCGTCCACCAGATTGCCGGCCGTGCGCACGACAAAAAGATCGCCGATACCTTGATCAAAAACGATTTCCGGCGCGACTCGCGAATCCGCGCAGGCCACGATGATGGCAAACGGATGCTGCCCTTGCGCAGTTGCTGCGCGCTGGGCGACAACGGACTTAGGGTCATTTATCTTGCCCTGCACGAACCGTTCGTTACCGGCTTTAAGGCGGTTGAGGGCTTCAGCCGGATCGACGGATGGAGCCGCCGGATCAGAGGCGAGCAACTCGCCATTCAAAGCGAGAAGGGCTGCTAAAACGAGATTCCGAAATCCCAACGCTGATTATTCGCTGATGAGTCATGTACGTACCTTTCGTTGCCTATTATCGGAATAGTTAATGCCGCAAGAATTAACTTGGGTATAGGACTTTGGGCCAATGAGCCAAGCCTGCGAGCTACGAGACTCTTTTGAGTGGGTCGGAACCTTTCGAAAACTCAGCCTCGACAGGGTGCCCGGCCCGCGGGCTTCATCGCCGATAAAGTAAAATGGAAACGCGCTCCGCCATCGGCAACATTCTCCGCGTCGATCTTACCGCCGTGAGATTCCACGATAGAGCGGACAATCGCGAGTCCCATCCCCAGTCCATGCTCCTTGGTCGTAAAGAACTGATCGAACAAGCGTTGGTGCACGTCCGGACGAATGCCTGTGCCATGATCGCGCACGCTCAGGCGCACGTGGCCGTCGCCACTTTCAGAAGTGCTAATTTCCACCTTGCGCTGGCTGGCTGGTGTCTGTCGCATGGCATCAAGGGCATTACTCACGAGGTTAACCAGGACCTGCTGAATCTGGACCGGGTCTGCTTCGATCGATGGCAAGTCCCTGGCCAGCGACGTTTCTACTTCGCAGGAATTGCCCACCGCATCTGGCCTAACGACATGCGCTACATTTGTGACCAGCTCGTTCACATCAATCCGGCGCCGCGTCGGATCGCCTTTCTTAATCGTGTTGCGCACGTTGCCGATAATGTCGTTCGCGCGACGTGCGTCTGACTCGACATCGATCAGGATATCGCGCAAGCTCGCAGGATCTTCTTTACCCTGGTCGATAAACCGCCTCCCAGCACTGGCATTGCTCACGATAGCGGAGAGAGGCTGATTCAGTTCATGGGCGAGTAAGGCAGTCATCTCACCGAGTAAGCTGACGCGGCCAAGCTGGTTGATTTGCTCGCGGTCCCGACGTGCGTCGTCTTCAACTTCGTGCAGCGCTTGCTGTGACCGCTTGTCGTCCTCCAGCAGTACGCTTAGGAACATGAGCGGAGTGCCCGTGACGATGAGAAACATCTGCAGCGCGAGCGCGTTTTCGGCCGGACTCTGCTGCAAAAACGGACCATGTCCGTGCATCGCCCCCCAAATCGCTTCAAACGTAACCAAGAGCATGGCTGCGCTGATTCCACTCAGTCCAAAACGTAGCGCCGCCCAGATGAGCAGCGGGATCGGCGCATAGAGTAAAGCCGGTGAGGTATCCGGTCCGGCCGGAACAATGGCAAAAACATATGCGCCGACAATAATGATTCCCAATGCAAGCAACGTTCCCTCGATCAGGCGCCCCGTCTTTGTTCTACTTCCGCGACGCGATAAGCGCTCGGCGACCAGCAAAAGTGCCGGGACCAACACAACCGCGGTGACCCCGTTGGAAATTCCAAGATTACGCCATTCAACCCAGTAATTCGTTCCGAAACCGTTGGAGATAGTGAAAGCCGCGCCCCAGAACGCCGTCCCGAAAGGAACGATGATCACTGCAATCAAGACGAAAACAATGGCGTCGCGCAGCGTAATTTTACTTAAGGGCGATTTGATGAAGAACCGAACCCCGGCCGCAACGAACACGTTTTGCACGGCATCGAAAGCTTCGCAGTGCAAAGCGTAAAGCACTGGCCAATGCACTTGCCGCGTGGCGACGAAATGAGCGACGATTGTGGCGAGAGTGTAGACCCACCAGTGACGCATCGGCACTAACAACAAAATGACCACCAGAACAGCGTGCGGCGGAAAAAGAAGCGAAACTTTGCTGTTGGGAAAGCAAAGGGCCCACGCAATCTCTGTCGCCACGTAATAGGCGACGCCGGTCAGCAAAACCTGGAGTGCGATCCACACGAACGAGCCAGCCGTTTTGTGCTCCGTCTTGCTCATTGCATCCTATCGTTCATTGTCGCGATCAGCCTAACGAAATACAAGACGCTTGTTCGTGTCCAGGAATGGGATGGCTGCAACTATCGCGACGACGAGAGAAAATTGCGTGCGCCACATTTTCCACATGTCACATAATCGTAATGTGCCACTCAACGGCAGCTTTTGACGCTACCGCCGTCGCAGCGTTCGCTGGCGGTGTCTCCGATGCACAGAAAACAGGCGCCGAAGCATAATCGTTCCAGTTCAAGAAAAGCTGTGATATCCCTCATCCTTAACACGTTAGAATGAGCGTGAGAAGTACACTTTTGCTGCGTCGCCGGATCAGTAGCGAGCAACGCACCGCTCAAAGCGAGAAGGAACTCCGGCGAGAATTAGCATGAGGATCGCGCCTGGGGCAATCAATGGGCCTGCGAGCTACGAGACTTCCTTGATTGCGCGTAGATTGCCGTGGGCCAATTGCTCGTTTGAGCTTTACGGGCATGAAGTTTCTGCTCACACTGAGGAGCGCTGAAGTGCTCGTGTCGTTTATTCCTGCATACGCAATAGTGAAAAATCGCAACAAGGGCACGGTTAAATTAAGAGAGACATAGCAACAAATACTTAGCGCGCTCTATGAAAAACCAAAAATTTGCCGCATCGGAACAGGTGCTTTCGGAAGAGAATCTTCCCACAAACAACACTGCTACTGCAGCCAGTCCCACCCGCCGAAAATTTCTGGGGCAGCTCGGAGCAGCCCTGGCAGGCGGGGCCGTCCTGGGCAAAGCAGCCATCGCCTCCGCTAAAGACTCCAAACTTCTCGTTGAGAATGGAATCGCTCCGCTGGATGCAGGGTCCGATGCACGGGTCACCCAGTCCTACAACCTCCGCGTCAGAGCGGCGCTCAGAGAATCGCGGATTACCGTTCCGCCACACACGACTAACGGCGACGAAGCGCTCTATGCGGACAAGTCGGGAACCTACTCCAAGGGCATCCTCCAGGATGGGATCGGCCTGGTTAATCCGGCCGCCTTCGAGAGCTTTCGGAAGGCGATTGACAGTGGCACTTTCGAGGCCTTCGAAAACGTGATCACCGGCGGTCCCCGAACCCAGAACGGTCCACTCGGGGGAGACGTTTTCTTCCTCGAAGGGTGCGATTGCGTGCAGCTCGGGAACGCACCTTCTCCGTCCATTCAAATCAACCAGATCGTAGTTCCACCCGCGCCGGCCCTCGCGAGCGCGGCCTATGGCACAGAACTGGTGGAACTTTACTGGGCGTCGCTGCTCCGGGATATCGCGTTCACCGATTACGCTTCGAATCCTATTGGTGTGCAGGCTGCGAATGAGCTGACGCAAATGCCTACCTACGCCGGTCCCAGGGATGGATTTGGTAATGTGACACCGGACCTGTTGTTCCGCGGGCCCTACCCGGGCGACACCGCCGGGCCTTATATGTCTCAGTTAGCCATACGTCCTACGTACCTTGGTGCGCAACCATTGACCCAACAGCTCGTTACCTACCTGCCGAATGTCGACTACGTGACCGACCCGACGACTTTTCAACAGGTTCAGAATGGCATCGACACCGGGTTGCAGAACCAGCTTGACCCTCAGTTACGCTATCTCCGTGATGGCCGCGCTCTTGGTGCATACACCCATGTCGACGTTCTTTTTCAGGCGTACTTTACCGCTTTCCTCGTACTCGCCACGCTCGGCACACCGGCGAATCCGGGAAATCCCTATTTGGGCTCCACCAAGCAGAACGGCTTCGGCACCTTTGGTGGCCCCGATGTCGTGTCGACGCTCGCCGCCGTCGCTCGCCTCGCGCTAAACAATGTCTGGTATCAAAAATGGTCGATCCACCTCCGGCATCGCCCCGAATCGGGCGGCGCCATCGTGCGACAAATTCTGACGGGCCAGGGCGGCACTTTGCAAGGCCATGTGAACGACAACGTGCTTAACTCGCAAGCCGTGCAAAGTAGCTTTAACAGATATGGAGACTACTTCCTATCGCAGGCTTTCCCCGAGGGCTCGCCGACCCATCCGGCCTATCCTACTGGTCATGGCGCGGTCGCCGGAGCTTGCATCACCGTTTTGAAATTTTTCTTCGACGGCAACTTCGTTGTCCCCAATCCCGTGGTGCCAGCGAGTGATGGACTTTCGCTGTTGCCCTACACCGGCTCGGATGCGAGTCAGCTCACCGTCAATGGTGAGTTAAACAAGCTCGCGAACAACATCTCCTTCGGCCATGGTATCCACGCGGGTATCCACTGGCGCAGCGATACCTCGTCGTCCATCCAACTAGGCGAGGCGGTCGCCATCAGCATGCTTCAGGATCGGGCACCCCTCTACGCGGAAAAGTTCTCAGTCAGACTGACCAAGATCGACGGCACGATCGCGACGATTGCCAATCAAAGCCGCAGTGGTGCGTTCGATTCGCCCGTGACGTAACTCCGAAACGTGGTCACGTTTGTTCGCCATTGAATCGTTCATAATCGGCTACCCGTCCTTGTTCCGAATGTCTTATCCCAGTCCACCTGCGAGTACGTTACTTGTTAGGCGCTTACGGACTGTATCACGACGTTCTTCGCGAGTGTCTTGAACCTCTCGCCATTTGATTGCACCACCGTAATTGAAACATAGCCGGTCTTCCCAGTCTTAATGTCTCTGACGGTGCCCGACTTGCCTGCGTGTGTGCCGGCAACGACTTTGCACTTAACACCATCTTTCAGCTTGCCCTGTTCCTTAGTTTTCATTTGGCCTTTGTTTGCGACCAATCCTAACGAGAATCAGATTTTTGACGAGAGCTATGATTGAAGAAGCCGAAATTCGGCAGTGGAAGGCAGGTGGCTGAGCCGAGCTAGGCTTCAGTTTAGAGCTGAAAAGCTGGTCGGATCCATGAAATAGCGATCAATGTGGTCTACCAACGGACCGTTTGCTTCCGACTCATGCTTTACCTTCTGCCACTCGGGATCCGCTTGGAACGCGGCCCAATTCTTTTCCGCCTCCTGCCGACTGGGATGTTCCAGAACGTAAATGAACAGGTTCTGGGAATAGGGTGCATCTTCCGGAGACCAATAGCCGACGCTTTTCATCTGGTGCCGCTTGAAGATCGCGTCGGTGTGATCGGCGAAACGAGCTTTGAGCGCGTCGATCTTTCCCTCGTGCACATGATAGAGGCGTAATTCGTAGACGTGATGCGGAGGTTCGGCATTGGATCCTTTGAGCGTGCCCAATGCGAGCATCATCGCGCCGCCGCAAATAAAACAAAGAAGATGGGATGCTTTCATGGCGTGAAAAATACACGGCGAACGGCCTCGCGCGAAACACTAAAGGTGGTCGAGCGCTTGCTCGCGAAAGCATTCGGAGCTCCGTCGCTCGATGTTAATCATGGCGCGCTTTGCGCGCATTTGTTTTTAGCATCGCCCGACGGAGCGGCCGATCCACCTTCGCCGGGCGAGTAGTGCTCGATCACTTACTGTTGCTTGCCGGAGTTAGGGAAGAGCTTGAGCAAATCGCCGTAGCCCTCGTCGTGCACTTTATCGAGCGGAATAAAATGCATCGCAGCCGAATTCACGACATAACGGCGGCCGGTCGGCGATTTGGGATCGGGGAAAACGTGACCGAGATGTGAGTTACTATGCGCCGCGCGAACCTCAGTGCGCTGCATGTCGTGCGAGGTATCGAGTTTTTCGACGACATGTTCCGGAGCAATCGGCCTGGTGAAGGAGGGCAGGCCCATACCGCTGTCAAACTTATCGGTGGAACTGAAGAGCGGTTCGCCGGTGATGATGTCGACATAGATGCCGGGGCGATCGTTATCCCAATACAAATTGTGGAACAACGTCTCAGTCGCGCTCTCGCGCGTGACGCGATATTGATCTTCGGTAAGCTCCGCGCGCAAAGTCGTGTCGCTCGGCACCGGCCGCATCCAGTTAAATTTTTCGTTACGCTTTTTCTCTTCGTGTGCGTGCGTGAAAATGATCGACCCGAGCGCGAGCAGGATGGCCGCGAGCAATCCCAGCCATAAACTCAGGTGGGCTGAGTGTTTCGGCGGAGCGTCAATCTTGGGCACAATGTTTCGCCTCGATGTGTCGCGTTATTTCTTCTTTTCGAAAAGGACAAGGTAATCGCCGTAGCCTTGTTCCTTCATTTTTTCGAGCGGGACGAAGCGAAGCGCGCCGGAGTTGATGCAGTAACGCATGTGTGTCGGTCCGGGACCGTCGTCGAAGAGATGGCCGAGATGCGAGTCGCCTTTCTTGGAGCGCACTTCCGTTCGCTCCATTCCGAAACTGCGATCCGTTTTCTCGGTAACGTGAACTTTCTCGATCGGCTTGGTGAAACTGGGCCAGCCGCTGCCGCTATCGAATTTGTCGAGCGAACTGAAGAGCGGTTCGCCCGTGACGATGTCGACATAGATTCCGGCGCGGTGCTCGTTCCAATACGCATTGTGAAATGCCGGCTCGGTCCCGCACATCTGCGTGATGCGATATTGTTCCGGCGTCAACTTCTTGCGCAGATCTTCATCGGACATTTTTGCGGTCTTTTCCGGATTCCCGGTTGGGTTTTGCGTGGTGCTCATGGAAGTTGGCTTTTCGGTGGTTGGTTGATCGCCCGGCTTTTGCGCGCGGGCGCGTTGGAGAAACATCACGATGGCAATCAACGCGATGAAAACAATCGCGCACAGGACCAGCATGCCGCGCGATGATCTTTGCGGACGTTTTGGGAATTCAATCACGAGAAAAATTTACGCGTATTCCGCGACGTCGACAATGGATTTTGCCTCAGACGTTAGTCCTACTAATCCGGCCAACCACGAATATACACGAATGGACACGAAGATCAGAGGATGAGGGTTT
>CAVTRW010000007.1:0-786754 GCA_963737195.1 uncultured Verrucomicrobiae bacterium | reverse complement strand
GGGTGGCGAAATTGGCAGACGCGCCAGACTTAGGATCTGGTGGAGCAATCCTTAGGGGTTCGAGTCCCCTCCCTGGCACAATCTCTGCGGCACTTGATCGAACGGCGATCTTCGCGCCTGCTTTCATAACAAATTTATCGCTCAGGGAGAAAAGGGAATCGCAAATGCGAGAAGGAATCGTTCGACACGTCTGCAAATGCCTGCTAAGGCTGTCGGCCCTGTCACTAGAATTCTTCATATTTTTTATCAACACTTCACCATTGAGAGGATTACACGAATGCTTGATGCCTTGAGAACTGAGACGCCAGGAACTATCGATTTAACGCCAGTCGGCATTCGTGATTCCATCTTCTCCCGCTTGTTACAGCGCATGTTGCCTTGCGCATTTTTTATCGCGTCGTCTGCGCTGGCCACGATTTTGCCGGCCGATCGCATCTTCCAATGGCAGGGAAATGTTGGCGTTCCGGGCGGCATACCCAATCGCACTGTGATCTACAGAAACATGGTGACGGCGGGCGCGAAAAGCAACGGGACTGTTGATTGCTCGGCCATCCTGCAAAGCGCGATCAACAGCTGTCCGCCCAATCAGGTTATTTATTTCCCAGCCGGCACCTACCGCATCGACAACCTCATCTCCAACCTGACTCGGTCCAATATAACCATACGCGGCGCGGGTATGGGAAAAACCAGGCTCATGCTGCGCGCCGCCGCTGGCAACGGCGCCTTTAACATCGGCAGTGCCGACTGGCCGAGGCCGCCTGCTGTTCTTCCGATCACTGCCGGAGCAAATGCCGGCAGTAGAACAGTAACGGTTGCGGGCACCACGGCGATTGCCGTCGGCAACCTTATCCGGATCGAGCAATTGAATCCGACGTGGGTCAAGCCAGTGAATGGCGAACTCAATAACATGAGTTTCCTTTTCCGCGTAACCGGCAAGACCGCAAACAGCGTTACCTTCTCTCCGGCGCTGCCGTTCACCCTGACCAACTTTCCGGCGCTCGCAGTTTATTCGAAGCCGCCGATACAGGGAGTTGGCATCGAGGACATGACATTCGACCTAACAAATAGTGCAGCTTCCAGTGCAGTCTTCGTGGAACAGGCTTATGGCTGCTGGTTCAAGGGAATAGAAGTCTACCATGCCAGGTCGAGACAGATCTGGTTCACCTGGGTTCTGAATTCGGAAATAAGGGAATGTTACACTCACCACACGGCTTCGAGTGGCCCAAATCATGAAGGCATTGACCTTTATCAGGATGCGTGCTGGAACCTGATCGAAAACAATATCTGCATACGAGGCGGCTTCCCAATGATCATCCTGGGTGACTGGAAAGGTGGTTCATCCGGGAACGTGATCGCCTATAACTACTGTTATAACGTGGACACTGGCAGCGACATTGGTGGAGCCGAAATCAGTGTTAACCATGGCCCACATAACATGATGAACCTGGTGGAAGGCAACGTCGCGAGCGGTTTCCTTTCCGACGGATATTACGGTTCGGCCAGTCATAACACAGTTTTTAGAAACTGGTTTCACGCAACACATCCCAGGTACACGCGAAACCTGAAAGCGATCGGGCTGAACCGCTGGTCCACCTACTTCAACATAGTCGGCAATGTTCTTGGTTCGTCTACGTTTCCAGCCAGTCCGGCTGGACTATATGAGACCGAAGTAGCTGATGTTAACAGCAGCACTCGTCTGATCTACCAGATGGGTTACCCGAATCTCGGGAACAACTCTCACAGCGGTATTTTCGAAGCTAGTGACCCTCCGGATTACACCAAACAGAAGGACTTATCGAACCTCGACCGTAACGTAAGTAATAGTCTAATTCGACATGGCAACTATGACTACTGGACGCATGGCATACGATGGGATTCAACTATCGCCGACCATGTGCTGCCTGCGAGTTACTATCGCTCGACTAAGCCGGCCTGGTTCGCAAATCTAACATGGCCCGCGATTGACCCGAGCCACCCTTCGACGGTGGCCGGAGCCAGCATCCCGGCCGGGAACCGTTATCTCAACAGCACGTTGCCGGTCATGAATATCTCGACGCGGGGCTCGGTTCAACAAGGGGAGCGTGTTTTGATTGGAGGTTTTATTATCAGAGGTACGGGCCAGAAAAGATTGCTACTGCGCGCAATCGGTCCCTCGCTGCCGCTTTCACCTGCCCTGAGTGACCCGAGTATCGAATTGCGTGACAGCGGAGGAATACTCCTTGCGAGCAATGATAACTGGCGGACATCGCAGGCGGCTGCGATCACTGCAACCGGGCTTGCGCCGAGGAATGATAAGGAAGCTGCGTTATTGACTACTTTGAATCCTGGCAGTTACACGGCGATTGTGCGCGGCGTGAATAACACAACCGGCATTGGCCTTGTCGAAGCTTATGATCTCGACTCCGCGACAAGCACAGCCAAGCTTGTTAATATTTCGACACGCGGCAGCGTCCAAACCGGCAATGGAGTTCTTATTGGAGGTTTCGTTCTGGGCAACGGCGACTGGACCGCTCCCATCGTCGTGCGCGCACTCGGCCCGTCACTTTCCAACTACGGGATAAGCGGTCCGTTAGCCGATCCAACCCTGCAATTATTCGATCGGAATGGAGCGCTGATTGCCTCCAACGATAACTGGCGGGACACGGACGCTGATGAGGTTTGGCTGGCGCAGCAGATTCCACCAGATTCCCGCGAATCAGCTATCGTGATGCGATTGGCTCCGGGTCCCTACACGGCGATTGTTTCGGGCAAGAATGGTTCAACCGGAATCGCTCTGGTTGAAGTGAATAACCTGCGTTAGTCACGTCAGCGCTTTTAACCTAACGACTAATGGCCGGTAGAGTGACCATTGCCTTCGTCGAAGTAAAGCGTTGATTCGACTTCTGAGACTTTCAAGTATTGCTCCCAAGAGCTTGCGCTGAAGTCTCGCGACGTGCGCAGTACTCGTGCTTGAGTGGTTTCGGGATGTCCCTCCGCCATTGCCTCGCTCAGGATCCGTCCGTTCATTTTTTCAGAAGCGCCAACTCCGAGAATGGAAAGAATGGTCGGCGCCAGATCGATATTGCCGGACGAGACTTCATCGATGAAATCATGCCGAAAGTCCGGGCCAGCGGTGATCAGGAGATTATTCATATCGAAAGGACTCAAGGTCGCGTGAGTGCCGGCACCGGCTTTGCGGTTCCAATCGGCGTTGATCATTCCCCGAACACCAAACTGGTTAGGCTTATCATTCCAGGAGAACGACATGACGACATCAGGACTGAAGGGCGTATCGATCTTGATGTCGGCCAGGGAAAAGGTTCCTTCGATTTTTTTGCGCGCGAAAATCACGCCGGCAAAATCCGTTTGCTGGAGCCGGTTGACGAGTCGCTGGATCACGCTCCCGTCGTGCCCAATGACATAAAACAAAACGCTGCCGCCGTTGCCGACGACAAAAATGTCGCCGCTGCGAGGTGGCTCGGTAAATTCCTTGAACGCGCGAAATCCCGCATCCTTCAAAAGCGGCAAGAGATCAATCGCTCGCTCGATGGTGGAGAAGCCGTGATCGGAGACAACGAATACGTCGGTGCTTTCGCGCAGTTTTCTTTTTTCGAGCGCGCTGAGAATTTCAGCGAGGCAATTGTCGGAGCGCTTGATTGCCGCGATGGATTCCGGCGATCCGGGCGCGGTCTTGTGCTCGAGATGATCCGGATCGCGCAGCCAGATCAATGAGTACGCCGGCACGCCGTTTTCCCACAAACCATCGATCAACGCACGCGTCGTCCACTGATCCGATCTCTCGTCGTCGATTCCAGGAAATGGCCCGAGGATCGACGAGAGCGAAGCGATCAATTCGTTAGGCCAGGTCGAGCCCTGGAAAACGACATCCGACTTTCGCGCCGCGTCATTCGCGCTGCGATCGCCCCGATCCTGCATGTAGGTAATGAATTTTGTTCCGGCAATCGCGGTGCGAATGCCGGCGTGGTGCAAGATTTCAGCGATCGTCGGCTTCGTAATATATTTTCCGCCGGTAATGCTGTCGCCTTTGCGCACGACCGAAGCTTCTCCCGCGTCGACGAATTGGGTCGGAGAGATGTCCGGACGGAAAATGTAGTTCGCAAAAATTCCGCTGCCTGAAGGATAACAGCCGGTGGAAATCGCGGTCGAGTTGACCACAGTCGCGCTAAGATACGAAGCGTGATGATGGCGAAAGGTCACGCCAGCGCGCGCGAGTTTCCAAAGAGCTGGTGTGTGTCTTTCGCTGACAAAATCCGGCCGCATTCCGTCCCAGATAACAATGACCACGTGGCGCTCCTTCGGTGCGCCAGGCCCCGGCTGCGCGCAAACGGTCGCGTATGCGAGAAGCAGCGCGAGGAATGGCAGCAGCCTCGGCACGATTACAACCGCGCGATTTTCGGCGGCAATAACCAGCGCAGTTCGCCGCTCATGATTGACGTGTCCAAATCAACGAACGCGACTCCGCCCTTCGCCAGTTTGATTCGACCGCCGGTGAGTTCGCGAATTGTTCCGCTGAAATCCGGCTCGTGGCCGACGACCATAAGACTTTCTTCGGAAAATTGTCGCAGCAATTTCTTGAGCTCCGTCGCATTGAATCCCGGCTCGAGTCTTTCTTCTTCGCGCAATTCCACTCTGAGAACTTCCGCCGCAATTTCCGCTGTCTGACTCGCGCGCGGCAATGGACTCGTTAGGATGAAAGGCTCGACGCCGAGTTGATCGAGTAATTGCGCCACCTTGCGCACTTCCTTTTTTCCCTCCTTGGTCAGTGGCCGTTCATCGTCAGGCTTGTTCCAATCAGGCCAGTCCGCCTTGCCGTGTCGGAAAAAGTTACAATTTCATCTCGCAGCGCTCAATCGATCACATTCCATTTCGGGCGACGCGTGCGCGGGTCGATTTCCCAAAGGCGCGCACCACCGAGAAACGCGTTGCGATTATGTCCGAGCTCCACGCCCTTGGGCAACTCTCCATCCATTTGTTTTGCGTTACCGCCGCCGAGGACGACGTAATCGGCGACAAAAGCGAGTTTCATTTTCGCGACGATCTCCATAACCTCGCGTTCCCAGGCTTTGCGGCCAAGTTTTTCGAGACCGTCTTTGCCGATACGATCTTCGATTTTTTCTTCGGCGGGATAGGGAAGATCCCCGAGCTCGAGGGGCAGGAGATTCTTGTCCCAGAGCAAGGCCGAGCCCAGTCCGGTTCCAAGGCCGAGAAAAAGCATGCGGCCGCCGTTGTGATAACTCCCGAGCGCCTGCATTGCCGCATCATTGATGATGCGGACCGGTTTGCCTAACGACTCGCGCGGATTCCAATCGGTCCAGCCTTCGCCGAGGTGCTTCGGGTCTTTCATGATCTTGTCGTTACGCACGACCGAAGGAAAGCCGATCGAAATGGTTTCGTAGTACCAGCCCTCCACCGTCTTTTCGACCGCTTTGACCAATTGCTTTGGCGTGAGCTTCGGACCCGACTCAAACTTACGCCGCTCTTCGCGCGAGATCATCAGCTTCACATTCGTGCCACCGATGTCGATCACGAGAACATTCTTCATGCCGACTCGGCGCGCATGGTTGTAATCGGCAATAATTTTCCAGTAGTTGCTCCGCGTTTCTCATTCTGGCTGCGCGTCTGACGGCGTGAACGTTCGCGGAAATGCAGCTGCACTTGTGAGGGGGTTTCGCCTTCCTGCGGTTTTAGCCGTACGTAAGTTCCGTCCGGCTGTAGCTCGCGTGCCTTGACGTGATCGTTGAGGTAGTTAGGCAGAACCTCATTAATCAATTCATCGCGCAGCGCGAGATCCTCGATCGGAAAAGCGATCTCGACCCGGCGAACAAAATTCCGCGGCATCCAATCGGCGCTGGCCAGATACACCACCGGCTCTCCGGCGTTCGCAAAATAGTATGCGCGGCTGTGTTCGAGGAACCGTCCGACAATGCTGATCACGCGAATGTTTTCACTCAGGTTCGGAACCTTCGGTCGCAAACTGCAAATCCCGCGCACGATCAAATCGATTTTCACCCCGGCGCAGGACGCTTCGTAAAGTTTTTCGATGATCTCCTGATCGACGAGCGAATTGAGTTTTACGATTATGCGGCCGCCCCTGCCGGCAAGCGCGTGATCGCGTTCGCGTTTGATCAAGTCAATGAGGCGCTTGCTCAAATCGAATGGCGCGACGAGCAGTTTTTCCATTCCCGGATAACCGGCCAGGCCCGTGAGCGTGTTGAAAACGATTGCCACCTCCTCAGTGATTTTTGGATTCGTCGTGAGCAAACTGAAATCGGTGTAGATGCGGGCGGTGCGCGGATGATAATTGCCGGTGCCCAGATGCACGTAATGACGCAAATGGTCGGAGTCGCGCCGCACGATGAGCAGCGCTTTGCAATGCGTCTTCAAACCGACTACGCCGTAAACAACATGCGCACCTGCTTCCTCCAACTGGCGCGCCCATTGAATATTCGCCGCTTCATCGAAACGCGCACGGAGTTCCACCAATGCGGTCACTTGTTTGCCGGCGTTCGCGGCATGAATGAGCGCCTCGACGATGGGAGAATCGCCGCTCGTGCGGTAAAGCGTGATCTTGATCGCGAGCACCTGCGGATCTCCGGCGGCGGTTTCGATTAACTCGACGATCGGATCGAAACTTTCGTAGGGATGGTGCAGCAAAACATCCTGTTTGCGCATGACCTCAAAGGGATTGGCGTGCGTCGGCAGCGCCGGATCGCGTGATGGTTGAAAAACGCGGTCCTTCAATTTCGCGAATGCATCGTTACTGGTGAGCGGGAGGAGATGCGTCATCGAAAGCGGACCGTCGAGACGATAAAGATCCTTTTCGCCGAGATCGAAATATTCGAGCAACAGTTCCCGGAAATCTTTGGGACAATCAATTTCGACTTCAAGACGAACGGCGTCGCCGCGACTGGATCGGCGCAATTCCTGTTCGATGCTGCGCAGCAGATTTTCGGCTTCTTCCTCGTCGATGTAGAGGTCGCTGTTCCGCGTGACGCGAAATGCGTGCACGCCGTCGAGAACCAAGCCGGGGAAAAGTTCCCCAATGAAGTGTTTGATCAGCGAAGCGAGATAGATGTAATCCCACGGTTCATCTTCCCCCTGGGCGCGCGGCATCACGATTAGCCGCGGCAAGACGCGCGGAACCTGGACGATCGCGTGCAGCGGTTCGGCGCCTGCTTTTTCGCGCGCGCGCACAAACAAATTGTGGCTGCGATTGAGCAGTTGCGGAAAAGGATGACTCGCGTCGACTGCCAGCGGAGTCAGCATTGGAAAAACTTCTTCGCGGAAATATTTTCGGGCCCACGCTGCCTTTTTTCCCGTCAACTTCGCGGCGTCGTGCACGCGAATTCCGTTTTTCGCCAGAAGCGGCACGAGCTCGTTGTTCCAAAGCGCATATTGGGTCGCGACCAACTCCTGCGTGACGCGCTGGATGGCGTTGAATGTTTCGGTCGGGCTCATCCCGTCCGGCCCAACGTCGCTCGTCTCGCTTTCGATTTGTTGTTTGATGCCGGCAACGCGAATCTCGAAAAACTCATCGAGATTCGAGCTGAAGATGGTGAGGAATTTTACCCGCTCAATCAACGGCTGTGTTGGATCCTGCGCTTCTTCCAGGACGCGCCGGTTAAACTCGAGCCAGCTCAGCTCGCGATTGATAAAGTTTTCGGGTGCGGCGAAACGGTTAGGCGGCGGAGGTGGCACCGCATCAGGCAGCGCAACGATTTTTGAGGGCACCTCGGAAGAAACTATTTCTGCCTGCGGCTCCATCATCCTACGATAAACGCAGGCCGGCTAACCGCCAAATCCGAATCGTCCGAGCAAACCGCGCTTTTCCGGTTTTTCCACTGTGCCCGCGGGCCAGAGCTCGACGATTTCGAGCGACTTGAAACGGAACAATGTTAGCCGCGCGAATTTGAGATCGAGCCGCAAATTTTTCGCAATCTGTTGGACGGAGCGGCTGCCATTGAACTGTGAAGCGAACTGCGCTTCGGCCACGGTGAGGCGAAGATTTTGCACTCGCTCGAAGCCGTCGCGTGTGAATGCAGGAACCGATTCCGGATCGTAGGAAGCCGACGATTCGAGCTCCTGATATTGAATGAAGCGCAGCGTATTAAGGGACCACTGGTCGACGTCATCCTCCGGAGGAATGTCGTTCGCGTAATCGGGCAAATCGTCGCTCTGCTCAAAAACGAAGCGCACCCGTTTGGCGGTCCAAAGTTGCGCAAAAAGTTTCTGGCCGTAGTGCTGGACCAGTTGTTGTGCGGGCTCGCGCAAAATCAAATCTTCCTCCGCGAGAGTAATGAAAAGCGGTGCGCCGCTTTCCCCCTGTCGCGCGCGCGCCTGTGCGACCTTATCGGCGTCGACGTTAACGAGTGTGATCGGCGCCTCCGAACAATACAGTTCCGCATCGTGCGTGGTCGCGAGAACGATGCGACCACGATAAGCCAGCAGCTCGACCGGCGCTTTGTCCCAGAAACAGCGCATTCTTCCGGTTAATTTTTCCCTGGCAATTGTTTGCAGGGCCCAGTGCAGAGAAAAGAAATTGGTATCACCGGAGAAAAACGCTCCGCCATCGGCCGGCGGCGCGACATTCTCCTCCACGCCGGCCTCATCATCAGGAGACGCGCTCGATTCCGCTGGCGTGAAGTTATGAATTTTTAAACCCGGCTCCTCATCGTCCATTTCTTCATCGGAAATTTCCTCCGTCGAAGAACCCGGGCGCAAAGGTATCTCGACCGTTTCTTCGCTGATCGCGACGAACTCCTCGGTCACAGTGGTGAACTGCGCCACGGATTCGGCCGGTTCGGAAGTGGGAACATCTTCTTCGGGGATGGGCTTAATGCTTTTGGGTTCGGCTTCGGTCTCGTCGCCTGATTTAGGAATATACTTTTGAATCGTTTTCAGGAGCGTTTCGGAAGTGAAAGGCTTGTTCAGAAAGCCAATGACGTTTGGGTTTTCATCATGGCTCGACTTCAAGTCGGTTCCTAATCCCGACATGTAAAGCACGGGAATCTTCTCCGTTGTCGCATCGCTAAACAGACGCCGGCTTACCTCGTCGCCTTTCATGTCCGGCAAAACATAATCGAGCAGGATCAGGTCGGGGACTTCGGCTGCAGCGCGCAGACCTTCCTCCGCTGTCGGCGCCGTTGTGACCTGATAGTTCTGCTCGGTCAGGATTTCGTTAACGAAGCTGAGCAACATCAAACTGTCATCGATGACGAGAATCTTCCGGCCACGTCCGCCTGAGGAGGTGTCGCGCTTCTTGGTCCCGCGTGTTTCATCGATCTTGCGCACGCCTTCCATGAGCAAAATCTGCCAGTCGAGATCGATTGTCCTCGGACTGCTACCCGCACCTTTGACTTCGGAAATCATTCCGCCTTTCCAGCTCAGAATCTCGTTAAAGGCGTCCATTCCGTTCAAACCGGGCGCGATGGCGTGCCGGACCTGACCGTTTTCAAAAAAGACGCGGGCTTTCTCTCCACGCGGTCCGGTGAATTCCAACACCGAGGTGGAGCCGCTCATGCACTTCAATTGAATGATATCGGCAAAATGCAGATCGCTCAGTGTCCCCTGAAATTTTTCGCCATCTTCCTTGCTGGAAGGATCGAGCAACGCCTGTACGAGATCGGTGAAATCGGCGCGCGGAAATGGTTTCTCCAGAAAATGGATTGCGCCGAGCCCCTTGGCTTGTTCGCGATGCGCCTGAAGGTGAATCGCCGTGAGGATAATTGCCTTGGCCGTAGGATGGCTGGTGCGCAGATCAAAGAGAAAATCCTGCCCGAGATCGTAGGAAGCATCGACGTCGAGCACGAAAAGATCCGGCTTTGCGTCGAGGACCCGACGCTGGGCTTCTTCCAAACTGCGGGCGACTTCGACATGGGCGCCCGGGGCAGCCTCACGGAGTGCGTCGACAATCTCCGAAGCAAGCCGCTCGGCTGGTTCTAAAACCAGAACCCAGCCGGCTGGCCGAGCCACGTTTTCGGAGTGGGAGGCGGTCTTTTGCTTCACAGTCTCTAAAGGCACGAGCAGGAATGTGACCAACTTGGCCACAGAACCGCTCTTCTTTAGAGATGCCTGCTTCTCCGAAAAATTAAAGTAATTTCTCGCGCTGGCCTAACCAGCGGGGAAAAAATTCCGGCAAAACCGGCAAAATCAATGCGCGTGCACACCGGTCGTAACGGCATGCCCACTGTCGGTTTTCACGGTAGTGGAGCAGCCAAAAGTGCCGATAAGAACGATCACGCCGAGGATCGAAAACAAAAGTGTTCGCATATTTATTCCTTGTTAGTTTCTGCCTTTTATTCGCAATCCGACAGGCGCCTGAGTGTCTGTCACGCAAATTGTTACGCTTTTTCTGGACCGAATTTTTCCGCCAGCTCACGCCGGCTGATTTTGCCCCGCTCATTCACGGGAATTTTGTCGACCAGAAAGATCTGCTTCGGCGCCTGCCAGCCGCTGAGCCGGCGGCGGCAAAATTCCAATACCGTAGACTCAGTCAGGCCAGGGCCGCCGACGACGCACGCGACCACTTCCTGATTGCGCAGGCTGGATTCGCGGCCGAAAACGATCGCCTGTTTTACTCCGGTGCATCCCAGTAGTTCGGCTTCGATTTCGGCAGGATTCACCTTTTTCCCGGCCACGTTAATCACATCCGAAACGCGGCCGACCACGCGAAAGCCGCGCTCGGTTTTTCGCAACAAATCATCGGGAATGAAAAGACCGCGGCCCAGTTTCTCCTCGTTAGGTTCAGGAAAATAACCATCTCCAACCGACTTGCTTTTTACTCGCACCTGGCTCGATTCAGCCGCCGGGGCGAGAGCTTCGATCGTTACGCCATTCATCGCCGTGCCCACGAAACCGTCCTCGGCGACCGAACCTTCACGGTCGTAGCAGATACCGCCACATTCGGACGAACCATAAAATGAGTGGATTGATCGCTCAAATTTTTCGCGAAATCGGCGGGCGACATCAGCCGACAACGGCGCGCCTGCCGAAATGCAAAGTCGCAAGCGCTCGAGCTGGGGAATTTTTTCCAGCTCGCAAAATGCCTGGTAAAAGACCGGCATGCCCGGAAAGACCGTCGCTCCACTTCGCTTCAGGTCATCGAGAATCGCGCGCGGCATTGGGTCGGAGCTCAATGCCATCGGCACACCGCGCGCGACCAGCGGCGTAACCAAATTGCTGAAGCCATAGGAATGCGAAAGCGGGATAACCGCGAAATTGATGTCGCGGTCGGTAATCCCCATCGTCTCACAAATCTGATTGCAGTCGGCGAGCAGTTGTTCACTCCGAAACCGTATAAGACGCGGCTCCGCCGTTGTGCCCGATGTGAGTTTAAAAAGTGCGGGCGCTTCGTTCCCCCAGTCAATCAAAGCGCTCCGATTACAAATCGCCGTCGCCATGTCGCGCTCACGTTCGCCAAGCGATTTTTCCAGCGGAAGCACTGCGAGACGTTTCCGCCACGCTGCGATCAGCAGCGATGGCCAGGATTCATGATTGCCTGACCTGAATGACGTGAATGTTGCCGGGTTTTATCGCACCGAATTTTTCTTCAACTGCGAGCGCGTATTCTTCGATCTGGCGAAACGTTCGCAACACTTCGCCGCGCTTATCGAAGATCGCCGGCGCGTCACCTTTCCGGGCGAGCGTGTCCTCCCATGCTGCAACGAGCACATCTCCTGATTTCATCGCTTGCGGAAATCCACCATTCTGCGTAAGTTCCGCGCTCCTTTTCGAACATGAAAGCGGACATTCATCCTGAATATTCAGAGACCGATATCGTGTGCGCGTGCGGCGCGGTGTATCACACTCGCTCGACTCGGCGCGACATTAAAATCGGCATCTGTGCCGCTTGCCACCCGTTTTTCACCGGCGAACAAAAGTTCGTTGATACCGCCGGTCGCGTGGAAAAATTCGCGCGCCGTTACGGCAGCACCAAGGCCACGCGCGCCGCGAAGAAGGGTTAGCTGAGTTGTAGCCGCCCTCCTCAGTCGGGGCGCATCCTCCACGGCGATGGAGCGCCGTGGCTACAAGAGCATCATGGACTTTAATCTTCTCATTCAACGCAAACGCGAACGCTTTGCCGAACTCGAAAGCGAAATCGCCGATCCGCGCCTTTTCGATAATCGCAAACGCGCCGGCGAAATCATGCGTGAACATTCCGGCATTAAACAACTGCTGGCGGATTGGAGCGAATTGGAAACCGCGCGGCGTCAACTTGATGACAACCGCGAACTCGCCGCCGCCAGCGATGCCGATCTCGCGCAGATGGCGCAGGAAGAAATTCCGCATCTGGAAAAGCGCGTGCACGATCTCGAGCAAAAAGTGCAAATCGAATTGCTTCCGCCCGACGAAAACGATGAGCGCGACGCGATTGTCGAAATCCGGGCCGGCACCGGCGGAAGCGAAGCGGCAATTTTCGCGGCCGATCTTTATCGCATGTACAACCGTTATGCGGAAGCCGCTGGATTAAAGATCGAAGATTTGGAATCGAGCCCTTCGGAACTTAGCGGTTTGAAGGAAGTGATTTTCAAAGTCTCCGGCGAATCTGTTTTCCGCACGTTGCGTTATGAAAGCGGCGTGCATCGTGTGCAACGTGTGCCGGCGACGGAAGCACAAGGCCGCATCCACACATCAACCGCGACGGTCGCAGTTTTACCGGAAGCGGAGGAAGTCGATCTCGAATTAAAACCGGAAGATCTGCGCATTGAAGTTTGTCGCGCGGGAGGACCAGGCGGTCAGGGTGTAAACACGACCGATTCCGCCGTGCAGATACTGCATATTCCCACCGGAAAAATTGTGCGTTGTCAGGACGGACGCAGCCAGCAGAAGAACAAGGAGAAAGCGCTTAGTATTTTGCGCGCGCGATTGCTCGAGGAGAAGCAGCGCGAAGAAGAAGCGAAATATTCCGCCACGCGCAAAAGCCAGATCGGATCCGGCGGCCGCGAAGAAAAAATCCGCACCTACAATTTTCCGCAGAACCGCATCACCGATCACCGCATCGGTCTCACACTTTACAATCTCGACCGCGTCATGGAAGGCGATCTCGACGAAATGATTCACGCCTTGCAAGCAGCGGATGTGGCCGAGCGATTGAAAGAATCGGCGAGCGCGCCGTCATCCTGAGCGAAGCGAAGGACCTCACGAATCAGAATCGTCGATCTTTGGTAATTTGCGGGATGCTTCGCTTACGCTCAGCATGACAACGGGCAAGCCGCCAACCGTTCTTGACGTGGTGCAATCGACCACCGCGTATTTCAAGAAGCACGAAATCGAGCATCCGCGGCTGAACGCCGAGCATCTGCTTGCGCACTCGTTAGGCTGTAAACGTCTCGAATTGTATCTCCAGTTCGAACGCGCTCTTCACGAAAGCGAGCTCGGCCCGCTGCGTGATCTCGTCCGGCGCCGCGGCCAGGGTGAGCCATTGCAACATTTGTTAGGCACGGTCGAATTTTGTGGCCGAACTTTTCTTTGCGACAAACGCGCCCTCGTCCCCCGGCCCGAGACGGAGCAGTTGGTCGAGCTGGTCATTGCAAATTGCCAACTGCCAGTTGCCAATTTGCTCGATATCGGAACGGGAAGTGGAGTGATCGCGTTTAGTCTAGCCGCGCGCTTTCCGAGTGCGCAGGTTACGGCAGTCGACATTTCGGCAGATGCGCTTGCGTTGGCGCAGGAAAATGCGGCGCGGCTTGGACTCGAACACGTCTGTTTTGTGCAAAGCGATTTGCTTTCCAACGTCAACGGACAATTTGACCTCATCGTGGCCAATCTGCCTTACGTCGCGACGACGGAACGCGGTTCACTTTCCCGCGAGGTCTTGCGTGACCCCGAGGTAGCCCTTTTTGCCGGGGAAAAAGGTGATGAAGTGATGCGCGCGTTGGCGGAGGCGGCTCCGAATTATTTACGGCATGGCGGATTGCTCGCGCTCGAGATCGGTGGCGGCCACGGCGATTCGTTAAGCGGATTGCTTTCCCTGAAGAATTATCACGACATTTCGCTCAAAAAAGATTATGCAGGCGTGACGCGATTTCTCCTCGCCCGGTATGGATAAAATTCTTGTGCACGGCGGTCACCCGCTCACCGGTTCAGTCAAGATCAGCGGCTCAAAAAATTCTGCGTTGCCGATCCTGGCCGCGACGCTGCTCACGCGCGAGCCCTGCATTTTGCATCGCGTTCCCGATTTGAGCGACACGCATTACATGCTTCAAATCCTGACGCATCTCGGCGCAAGCGTGGAACGCGCGAGCGGAACGGTTTCGGTGAACGCCGAGAAGATCGAATCGATTGCGCCCTACGAAGTCGTGCGCAAAATGCGCGCATCGGTTTGCGTGATCGGGCCGCTGCTTGGCCGTTGCAAGGAAGCGACTGTGTCGATGCCCGGCGGGTGCGTCATCGGCGATCGCCCGATCGATCTGCACCTGAAAGGATTCGAGGCGTTAGGCTCCGCCGTGCGCGTCGAAGGCGGTAACGTAAAAGTTTTCGCGCCGAAACTCACCGGTGCCGTGATCAATCTGCGCGGCAAATTTGGCCCGACCGTTCTTGGGACCGACAACGTGATGATGGCGGCGGTTCTGGCCGAAGGCACAACCGTCATTGAAGGCGCCGCCCAGGAACCCGAAGTGGTCGACCTGGCAAATTTTCTCAACAAAATGGGCGCGAAGATTGAGGGCGCCGGCACCCGCCGCTTAATCATCGAGGGTGTTCCGGAATTGCACGGTGCCGAGCACGACATTATTCCCGATCGCATCGAGGCCGGAACTTTCCTTGTCGCCGGAGCGATTGGCGGCAAAGGCATCACGATTAAGCGCGTTGACCCGACGCACGTCGAATCGATCACTAGTGCCCTAACGAGCTGCGGATTTCGAATCGAGACTTCCGACAGCAGCATTACCGTTTCGCCGAATGGCTCGACCAAGCCGCTCGAGCTCGTGACCGAGCCTTATCCCGGATTCCCGACCGACATGCAGGCGCAAATGTGTGCGCTCCTTTCCACCACCGACGGCATCAGCGTGGTGACGGAAAATATTTTTCCGCAACGCTACATGCATGTCGCCGAGTTGAAGCGCATGGGGGCGCACGTGCAGCTCGAAGGTCCGACCGCCGTTATTTCCGGCGTCGAGAAATTGACCGGGGCGCCGGTGATGGCGAGCGATCTGCGCGCCTCGGCCGCTTTGGTTCTCGCTGGATTGAAGGCCGATGGCGTCACTGAAGTCAGCCGCGTTTATCACATCGATCGCGGCTACGAACATCTCGACGAAAAACTGAGCGAACTGGGTGCGCACATCGAGCGCGTCAAGGCGTAGAGTGGTGCAGGCGCCGGCTTGCGTTTTGCAAAACAAGCGAGACGCTTGCTCAACTTTATGGAAACGACCTCAAGCAACGTCCGCACCTGGACGGTTCTCTGTCACGCCAGCGCGTTGCTCGGCGTGTTTTTTCATTTTCTCGGACACATTTTCGGTCCGTTAATTGTTTGGCTGGTGAAACGGGGCGAATCGCCGGAGATCGATGCGCACGGCAAGGAGTCGTTGAATTTCCAGCTTTCGATGCTGATCTATGACGTAGTCGCCGGGATTCTTTGCATCATCCTCATTGGAATCCCGATTTTGATTTTGCTGTGGGTCGTAAACACCGTGCTCGTGATTGTTGCTTCGCTCAAAGCGAGCGAAGGAAAATTCTATCGCTATCCATTTACGATCCGCTTTTTGAATTGAGAATGTGGGAGGGACCTTAGTGTCCCGACCGTCGCGGCGCTGAGACCGCTCCCACATTTCGATTGGTCACCACGGAATCTCTTTGCGATCGCGCAAAAATTTTCCGGTCAGCTTTTGCGGTGCATCCGTCGCGAGCCAAACGATCGTGTCGGCGCCTTCTTCAACTGACCGAGTCGCGCCCGATCCGCCCATGTCGGTTCGCACCCAGCCAGGACATACGGAATTGACGGCGAACTTCGGCAGCGCCGCCGCGAGCTGAACCGTCACGCCGTTCAATGCCGTCTTTGAAATGCAATAGCCCGGCGCCCATCCGTCGGCGCCGTCAGTCAGTTGACCGCCGCCACTCGAGACATTGATGATGCGCGGCGCGGAAGATTTCGCGAGCATCGGTTCGAATGCGGCGGTGACGAGTAACGGACCAAGCGTGTTCGTCCGCATTGTTGTTTCGAAAATTTCCGGCGTGATCGTCAACGCGGCTTTGTCTTCATCGAGCAAAATGCCGGCGTTGTTGATGAGCACATCAAGATGATCGGCGAGTTGGTCGAATTGGTTCGCCGCGTTGCGGATGCTCGCGGGATCGGAGACATCGATATTCAGGAACGTGGCGCGCGCGCCAATCTTCTTCGACGCCTCGCGGCCCGCTCGTTCATTGCGCGCGCCGAGAAACACGCGAAATCCTTTTTCTGCGAGTTCACGCGCGACTTCGAAACCAATTCCTTTATTCGCGCCGGTAACGAGCGCGATCTGTTGTTTCTGAGGCATAAAGAATAAACGATGCGTCACGTGGTCTTGCACGCAATTCATTCCGGGGAGCACGCGCGCCCTCGCGCGTTGATTTTGGCGCCTCGCCGAAATCCCAATCCATAAAGTTCGCGACGGCGAGGCGCCGTCGCCAGCGGGCGAGGGCGCCCGCGCTCCCCGGAGCTAATTGAGCGTTACCTGGGTAAGAGGGCGCGGAGTGTTTTTATGTTCACGACATCTTCCTTCAACTCTTTGCCTTTTGGTGTCTCCAACACTTTCGGAATTTTCGCGAAGCGCGAATTGCGCATGATGAAACGAAACGCATCGAGTCCGATACGACCTTTCCCGATGTGTTCGTGCCGATCGACGCGCGAACCGCGGGCCGTTTTGGAATCGTTGAGGTGAATCGCAGCCAATCGATCGCGGCCGACGATGCTGTCAAACTGGCGAAATGTCTTTTTGATACCTGTTTCGTTGCCAATGTCATAACCCGCAGCGAAAACGTGCGCGGTATCGAGGCAAACGCACAATCGTTCGGGCTCGCGCACGTTTGCGATGATGTAAGCGAGATGTTCAAAGCGGTCGCCGAGGCACGAACCCTGGCCGGCGGTAGTTTCCAGCGCGATTTTCGTTTTCACTTTTGGAATCGCGGCGAAGACGACATCGATCGACTGCACGATTCTCGTTAGGCCAGCTTCTTCACCCGCGCCGAGATGCGCGCCCGGATGCAAAACCAGGAATGGCAATTCGAGTTGATCGGCCCGAATGAGTTCTTCAGCCAAAGCGCGAATCGAGTTGGAGTGAAATTGAGGATTAGTCGCCGCGAGGTTGATCAAATAATTCGAATGAGCGAAAACTGACGGCGAGGGCATTCCGCTGTTGGTGATCAAGGAACGCGGCAATTTCCGACGGATGAGAGCGGCCGCGCGAACCATTGCATATTGTTCTTCACGAAAATCTGCATCGCCGTGCACTGAATCGAGCATGCGCGCTCGATCGCCATGTGGACGCCGCCACCGATCGACATGTGCGCGCCGAGTAGAATTGTGGATTGGCGATTGCGGATAGCCAAAGCGGAAGAAGAAGATTGTCGCCGCTTCGTCTGTTTCATTCCGCAATCCGCAATCGCCAATCCGCAATTCCTAAAAACGTTTCGGATGCCAGTTCGGTTTGGAGAGGCTGCCTTCGCCTTTGTATTCGAAAAGTTTGTAGACCGGCGTCAGCACCATGCCGCCGGGAAGATTCGCGTTGATGCGCACATCGAAATCGAGTTTGTCGTCGAGGAAATGAATGTCGCCATGGCCGAGCATGCCAAAAAGTTTTCCGTTCACTTTAAAATCGTCGGTATGCGCGACGCCATCCTTGACGCTGAACGCCGCCGTGGCGTTGTGCGCGACGCTGTAGCCGCTACCGGGAATGATCGCGCTGATTAGTCGCGAGAGCGGGCCGAACACCGGAATCGCGAACACGTCGCCATTTTCGACGCGTATCTTTCCGCTTCCGCGCATGGTGCGCGCCTTGTCCCCGAGACCAGTGAAATCATAATCACCGCTCATATGCCCCTGCGCCGTTCGATAGTTAAAATAGAGATTCGTTAGGCGCGGGAAATCGATGCCTTCGACTGCGAGATTGGCGTGATAATGCGGATCACCGCGCGCGAGCGAAATGTCCGCCGTTCCCTTAATCGTGCCGTCGAACAACGCACCTTGCACATCGCTCAGCTGCAATCGGTCATCGGTAAATAGCAGGTGCGCTCGAACGTTTTCGACTGGCAATGTCTTGCCGAGAAAAACGTAATCCATTCCCTTTGGCGCCTCGACCCCGATCTCAAGATGCGTGTTCTTCCCGCCGTGAAATTGCACGACACCATTCACGTTCAGTTTTGGCGGTTGGTGAAATTTGTAGGGCGCGACCGCCTTCGCGAATTCCGGATTAACCCAGTAAATCGCCTCGGAAGGACGCAGACTGGTCTGCACATTCGTTAGGCGGACTTCGTGTTTCGCCCAGTCGAAAGTGAACGAGCCGGTGCCGACCCCTTCGTCGCGCGTCACGCGCAGAGCATCGTAAGTCATGGCGCCGTCGGCGAAATGCAGATCGGCGCGCGCGCTATTCATGGCGATGCCTCGAAAACGCGTGCGATCCATCGCGACGGTGCCATCGCCTTTCCATGTCGAAGGATCGTGGCTCGTCCCGCGGATGACGAGGTGGACGGCCGGCGGCCGTGTCCATTCCCATTCACTGAGAAACTGCTGAAAACCAGTCGGCACCAAGCTGCGAAGCGCGCCGGGATTAATAGTGCTGTCAATGTTGAGCCGGAAGTCGTTAGGCGCGGAATAGAGATCGGCGGAAAGCGCCCCGAGATTTTGCTGAAGCCGAATATTTCGCAACATGGTGCGCGTGCCGTCCCACGCGAAGTCCGCGCGCAGTTTTGTGAAGGCCGCGTCTTTGTAGGAGAAATCATCCGCCGAAACCTGCCCGATCACGCTTTGGGTCGATTCCGTTTGGCCGAAAGGAAGAACCCCGGACACGTCGATCAAAGGCGGTCTGCTAAAGTTCAGACCGTCGAGCAATTCCTCGAAGCCGAGCGCGCCCAGAAACCCTTTGATGTTGAGCGTGCTTCGCGCCTGAAAATTTGTGCCGCCAGTTTGCCGGCTCCATTCGGCGCGCGCGGCCAGGCTACCGGAATCGTCGCGCCATTCACATTGGCGCAAAATAAATTTCTGCGCCGTCCACTCCGCCGTCGCAACGAGGTCGTCGAATTCATAATTGCCGCGGCGGATGCGATCGCCGGTTAGCGTCGCGTCCGCATGCGCGTCTTCGAGTTGGGAAAGATCGCCCGTAAATTTTATCTGCAATCGCGGCAGACCGCCGGCAAACGTCAGCTTGTTGAGTTCGGTCACGACGCGTTGCAGTAAGTTCAATCGCCGCTGCCAGTCTTCCGCGGAAATTTCTGATGACGGCTTGTAGTTATCACGCTTGATCAGCTGGCCGGTCACGGAGATGCGGACGCCACAAAAAATTCCCTCGGCCTGGCTCACGTAAATTTGTTCCGGCGGAAAATAAATGTGCGCGCGGAAGCGGGTCAGTTGTGCCTTGGGCGCTTTTGGATCGTTGGTTTCAATCGGGAAAATTAATTGCGCATTGCGCACATCGAGCGCGTTCAGGAATGGCTGGCGATGCAGGAGCGCGGCGTAATTGATGTCGAGCGAGATTTCGCTGATGACCGCGATCGTGTTTTCATGATGTTTGTAATCGAAAATGCGCACGTTGCGCGCAACCAGACCACGGAAGGGATCGAGCGTGAGCCGTTGGATGGAAGCTTCGACGCCGCGCTTGTGCAGTTCTTCGACGATCTTGTAGCGCCATTGGCGGCCGAAACCTTTTCGCGCCAGATACCATCCGCCTAACGAGAGACCAACGAGCAGAAGCAGGATGACAAGACGCAGCGCGAGCGCGGCAATTTTTCGCGCCGCCGATCTGCGGGCAAAGCGCGAGCGCGGAATCGTTGTTGGCGATTCGAGGACGGGCGGCATGAATTCACTGCTACGAGAGGCAGCGGGATTATCAAGGTAGGGCGCGATCCGCCGATCGCGCATACAAATGTGGCAGCGGTCTTATCGCCGCGATCGTCGGGACACTGAGGTCCCTCCCACTCTATAAGAGATGTCTCGACTTCGCTCGACATGACAAGAAAGTGGACAAGACGATGAACGTTGCCGATCTGCCCGCAATCAATGCCTCACTAAATTTTGTGAGCACGATCTTCATCGCAACGGGCTGGTATCTGATTCGGCGCGGACATTGGCGCAGCCACATTGCTTGCATGATCACCGCACTCATTTCCTCCTCATTTTTTCTCACGGGCTATCTTGTTTATCATGCGCACGTCGGAGAAAAATCGTCCGGTTACACCGGGCTAACGGCATGGATTTATTTTCCAATGCTGATTTCGCACATCCTGCTCGCGTTCGTCACCCTGCCGCTTGTCATCATGACGCTGATTCCTGTTTTTCGCCGGCGCTGGGACAAACATCGCCGCATCGCGCGCTGGACCATGCCGATCTGGCTTTACGTTTCGGTCACGGGCGTGCTTGTCTATCTCATGCTCTACAAATGGTTCCCGCCGCCGAATCTTGCGTTAGGCGGCTAGTTGATGTTTGATGATGTGCGGAGCCCGAACCGCGAACTGAAATATCATGGTTACGATCGCGACGTTTAACGAACCGGCGAAAGCCAAACATCTCAAGGAACGTCTGCAGCAGGCCGGGCTGAAGGCGGACATTCATAATGAAGCACATCTCCAGGCGGTCGCATTCATGTCCAAGCCGCAGGCCAACTGGAAGGTGAACGTTGATGAAGACGATTTCGCGGCCGCGCAAAGTTTGATGGTGGAATGGGAAACGAGCGATCCCGATATCGGCTCCGCCATTCGTTGTCCGCAATGCGGCTCTTCGCGCATCGAGTATCCGCAGCTCACGCGAAAATTCATCACACCTGCACTGGCCAGCATTCTTTTCGCGCTCAAAATTTTTCCGAAGGAATTTTATTGCCAGGATTGTCATTTCACCTGGACGAACGAAGACACAGCGCCGCGCTATCGTTTTTGGAACCGGTTCTTTTCCGGACCGGAAAAGCAGGCTTAACCATCAATCGCGGTCATCCCGAGCGGACGCGAGGGACCTCGCGAGAACACACGGGACTTTCGTGAGGTCCCTCGCTTTCGCTCGGGCTGACCCCATTTCGTTGCTGGCAAACATTAGCAATGGCAGTTTGCCTGCTACCAAAAATTCGATGACGCAAAAACCCCAGCATTCATGAAGTGGCTTTTCGTTCTGCTCCTCGCGATTGTCATCTTTGGCGGTGCGGCGTTTTTCAGTTACAACATTTTCGTCAAACAGGAGATCGCGGTCCGGGCCGAGCAAACATCGGATGCGCCGCCACAGGCGACACCGGACTTTGGCCTGACTGAATTTCGCGCCGCGCAGGGTCTGAAAGAAGATGGAAAGTTGAGCGAAGCGCGCTCAGCGTTGGTCGCTTTTCTCGAGCGCTACCCGACCGGTCCGCATACGGAGGAAGCGAAGGACTTGTTAGGCCAGGTGAACATCAGTATGTTGCTGTCGCGTTATCCGGCGCCGGGAAAAACGGAATACACCGTGAAGAAAGGCGACGTCATCGCGCGCGTCGCTTCGAAAATGAAAACGACGCCCGAACTCATCATGCGCATGAACAACATGAACAGCACGATGTTGCGAATCGGCGAGCGCCTCATGATTTCGCATCCGGATTTCTCGCTCTTTATTCAACGCAACGAACGCGTCGTCGTCCTGCTCGATCACGGTCAGTTTTTCAAACGTTACCATGTGCTCAATGTAAAATTGCTCGGGCGGCAGGCGCCGAAAATCAGCACGCACGTCGCCGACGTCATGGCATGGAAAAACGGCAAGCGCGTCGGGTTCGGAAGCAAGGAATACCCGAGCAGCACCCGCTGGATTCGGCTCGCGGCCAACGGTTACATGCTATATCCGACAGCGAGCGGCGGTGCTCCCCCGCCTCCGCAGGGACTCCAGATGGAAGCCAGAGACCTGGTCGAATTGAGCACGCTTGTAAACAACAAGACACCGGTGACGATTACGGATTAATTGGATTAATCCGTAATCGAAATCCCAAATCCCAAGTTCCAAATCCCAAAGAAGCACCAATATTCAAAACCCAAATTCCACAAAATGGCCTGGGGTTTTGTTTGGAATTTGGAGCTTGGAATTTCTCTGGGATTTGGGGTTTGGGGTTTGGGATTTTCGTGACAAGCTGATAACGACACGATGCTGAGGTATTCAACCCATGGCTCTCGAACCCCGCACGCTTTTACCGATGGAATCCCAACCGCTTGATTTCGAAAAGCCGATTTTCGAGCTCCAGCGACGTCTTCAGGATCTGAAGAACCATTCCGACGAGCACGATCTCGATTTCGATTCGGAAGTCGAGGCGATGGAAAGCAAGATTCGCGAAACCCGTCGTGAAATTTACGGGAATCTCACGGCGTGGCAGCGCGTGCAAATTGCGCGGCATACGCAGCGGCCTTTCGCGCTCGATTACATTTCGTGCTGCTTCACCGACTGGGTGGAACTGCATGGCGACAGACTTTTTGCCGATGACAAGGCGATGCCGAGCGGTTTGGCGAAGATCGGTCCGTATCGATGCGTCATCGTCTCGCACCAGAAAGGGCGCGACACGAAAGAGAATTTGAAACGCAACTTTGGCTGCGCCCAGCCGGAAGGTTATCGCAAGGCGCTACGCTTGATGCGGCTCGCGGAGAAATTTGGGCTGCCAATTATTGCACTCATCGACACTCCCGGCGCCTATCCCGGCGTCGGCTCGGAAGAACGGCATATCGCCGAAGCCATCGCGGTTAATTTGCGCGAGATGATGATGCTGCGTGTGCCGATTATCGCAGTCGTAATCGGCGAAGGTGGCTCTGGCGGCGCGCTCGGTATCGGCGTGGCCGATCGCGTTTTGATCTTGGAGAACGCTTATTATTCCGTCATCAGTCCCGAAGCCTGCTCCGCAATTTTGTGGAAAGACCGCAAGCACGCGCCGGAAGCGGCGGAAGCGCTGAAGTTGACGGCGCACGATCTGGTCAAACTCGGAGTCGTTGATGAAGTCGTGCCGGAACCGGAAGGCGGCGCGCATCGCGACCACGATCTCGCCGCGGCGAATCTCGGCACGGCGCTGCGACAGAATTTGCAGCGCCTGGTCGACACACCGATCGAGCAACTTTTGAAGAAGCGTTACGAGAAATTTCGCGGCCTCGGAAATTTCACAGAAGAAAAGAAATAGCGATGTCGACGATCGACCCACCACCTCCCAATCCGACACCGACGCCGCCACCAGAACCGCTGCCGCCCAATCCCCCGGAACCGCCGATGAGTTTGTCCCGGTCGTCCTCCTAAGCCGCCGTTCGCTCTTTCGCTCGGGAATGAGGTACGCGAACGCGCTTGCGTTCGCCTAACGAATTGTTTCGAGCACAAGCGGAGGTCGCAACGGTTTTTTCACCGTCGGCGGCAGTGGCGGGAACAAAAATCGTAGCACGGGATCAACACGCGCTCCCCATGCGCCTTCGCTATGATCAGCGCCTTCGACTTCGTGATATTGCAAATCGTCATCGGCGCGCCAGCCCTTCTCGACCAATAAATCGCGCAGTCGGCGCGCGCGTTCCCAACCTTCCTCATGCGTTCCGGTATCGAGCCAGATTTTTAACGGCAATTTGTCCTCGAGCGATTCCACCATTCCGTAAATGACGCAATCGTCCCACCACACCGAGGGCGATAGTACGGCCAGCCGCGAAAAGACATGCGGAAACCAAAGCCCTAAAACGAGCGTCGCGAGACCGCCGAGAGAAGAACCACCCAGTGCCGTCGATTCCGCACCGCGTTCTGTCCGATATTTTCGATCGATGAACGGCTTCAACTCCTCGACAAGGAATCGTCCGTAATTTTTCAAAAGGCCCTTACTGCGTCTGCGCTTGTCCACTTTTCCGCGTGTGGGTGCGTATTCGTGCATGCGTTCTTCACCCGTGTTCGCGACTGCGACAATGATCAGCGGCTCGATCAGATTCGAGCGGATCAATCCCTGCGCCGTTTCATCGACGCCCCATTCCACTCCGTTGAACGCCGTTGCCGCGTCAAAAACATTCTGGCCGTCGTGCAAATAGAGAACCGGATAACGCTTGCGCGACCAGCGCCGGTAGCCACGCGGCAGATAGACGAGTACGTCGCGCCGGTTCCCGAGGATTTTCGAGCGAAATCCCCGATGTTCGTGAATGTTTCCCGTGAGAGTGTGCTCTGGCATGAAAGCTAAACGCTTTCGCTGAAATTAGCGGACTTGTCCAACGCTACGTCGCGCAACATTCCGCTTGTCAGATCGAGCGAAGTCGCGACATCTCTTTCCGGTATTTCGGCAGCGACAAGCGAATGGAAATGAGAGATCGCTCGACTTCGCCGCCCGCTTCGCTCGAGATGAGAAAAGAATATGATCGAACGCTACGTTAAATGGTGGACTCCCTATCTGAGCCGCGAATTCGAGCTGCTTGTTTTCGGTGATGGCCGCGGCTTGCCGCTTATTCTTTTTCCCACTTCTTTCGGTCGGCATTCACAGAACAAAGACTTCGGTGTGATCGACGCCGTCGCCGGTCACATCGATGCCGGCCGGGTCACGGTTTACTGTCCTGACTCGATCGATCTCGACAGCTTTTATAACAAGGCGATTCATCCGGCAGATCGGATGCGGACGCACAACGCTTACGAGAATGTGATCGTGCGCGATGTGTTCGATTTCGCAAGACGCGAAGGTTCCTGTCATCGCGTCGGTGTTTGCGGTGCGAGCCTCGGCGCATATCACGCTTTGAACATCGCCTTTCGTCATCCCGATGCGGTCAGTCATCTCATCAGCATGAGCGGCGCATTCGATATCAGCGATTTTTTCCACGGCTATTACGACGACAACATTTATTTCAACAGCCCTTACGATTACATCCCGAACATGCCGGATCCGTGGAAGTTCAATCACATGAGCATCGTTATCGGCACGGGCGAATGGGATAACACGCGCCATGAAAGCTTACGCATGTCCGGAATTTTGAGCGCAAAGGGAATCAACCACTGGCTCGACGATCGGAAATGGTGCGGGCACGACTGGAATTACTGGCGCGACATGCTGCCGTACTATTTGTCGAAACTGTAAGGTAAGCAGTGCTTGCGAAGCCCGCCTTCAACGCGGCGCGTGGCTCGACAAGTATCTATGAATGGACGCGGCGGCGCGGCGGCTATCGCGCACTGCCCTAACGACCAAATCGGGACCACGGACGAGGTCTCCGCCGGCAAATATGCCAGCGACGCTGGTCATTTGATTCTCGTTAACTACGACGCCTCCCCATTTGTTGATCGCGATCTTATCGGAATTGCCGGCGGCAAAAATGGGGACGGGATCGAAACCGTAGGCGACGAGCACGACGATCGATCCCAATTGAAAATTCGGAGCCGGGAATGACCTGGGGCTTGCGCCTGCCTTTCGCATCGGGCTCGCCCAATTCCATGCGCACGCAATGCGCTTGTGCAACGCGACCGCTCTCATCGCCGGACAAAGCCACCGCGTTGGTGAGAAACATGAACTGCGCTCCCTCTGCGATCGCGTTCAAATATTCACGGCGACTTCCCGGCATGTTGGCAAGATCTCGCCGATAAATACAAATGGCTTCGCGCGCGCGACACCGAATCGCGGTGCGCAAACAATCCATCGCGGTGTCGCCTCCACCGAGAACGGCGACCCGTTTGCCTTCGATTTCTATTGGCGAACACGCTGATGTTTCGCCGAGATTCTTTTGAATCAAAAAGGGCAGCGCATGAAAAACGCCGGCCAGATCAGCGCCCGGAATTTCGAGCTCCTTCGGCTTTTGTGCGCCGATCGCGAGATAAACGGCATCGAACTCTTCGCGTAAGATCGACAACGGAATGTCCCGCCCCACTCTAACGCCGCATCGGAACTTCACTCCGCGACGGCGAAGCAATTCGAGCCGGCGCTCCACCACGGATTTTTCGAGTTTAAAACCGGGGATGCCGTTAACGAGTAATCCGCCGGGACGCACTCAGCGATTCAAACACAGTCACGCCATAACCGAGTTTGGCCAATTCATCGGCGCACGTCATTCCGCCGGGACCGCTCCCGACCACCGCCACCTTCATTCCGTTAGGCGGCGCTACCGCCGCGTCGACGCCGCCGTGTCGGAACGCATATTCGTTGATGAATTTTTCCACGCCGCCGATCGCAACCGGATCGGAACGGGCGTTGAGTATGCATGCGCCTTCACACAACCGTTCCTGTGGACAAACCCGGCTGCAGATTTCGGGCATGTTGCTGGTCGAACGCGACAGAGCCGCAGCTTCCAGAAATCGACCATCCGCGGTTAGGCCGAGCCATTCTGGAATCCGATTACCGAGTGGACATGCGTTCGCGCAGGCGGGATCCGGGCAATCGATACATCGGCTGGCTTGGGCACGAACGGTTTCTTCGTCAAACAAGCCGTATATTTCGTCGAAGTCGCAGATCCGCGCCGCAGGTGCGCGTTGCGGTGGCGTTTCCCGGGCGATGTAACGCCAGTTGTGTTTTCTCGGCCAGGCAGGTGTCGTTTCCATCGGCCTTTCATCGTCGCATGGATAACGGCGGCGCCTACGCATCCGTTGCGAAATGATGCGCATAAATTGACATCGAATTCGAACGTCCGCCTACCGATGGAGCCATTGCATTTGCCATCCGCCGCTCACTCGCATGCAAAGGATGCGATGGTGGCGACGAAACAATTGCCCTTTCCAAAACTCAATCCGCTCCGGGACCACGCTCACCGGCGAGATGTGAACTCTTGCTCGATTGCTCTCGCCCGAGCAGCGCCGCCATCCTCGCAGGCATATGCTTCCTTCAGCGTTCGCGAATGTAGGCGCGGATCGCTTCAAACTGACTCTCGCCATCCAGGCCGGCTTCTTTCATGACCATTGCGCCGGAGCCGCTTCCGAGAAAATGGCCATTGCGAAACGGATGGAGTGAGTGCGCCCGGCCGAAATCGGAGCGCACCCAGCGCGTCATTGTCGCCAATGTGAAGTCGGTGATACCCATCGCCTCCCTTTGATGCGCTTCCGGGAAAACCCGTTCGCGCTCGGCCGGCGAGAGCATGTCGAACAATTCCGACGAGGTAACGACGTAAACATTCAGACCGAAACCTGCGTTATCAAGCAACGGCAAAGTCTCAGTCACGAACGCGTTCATAACGCCAGTGCCTTGAAGAATAATCGTGCCTTGAGCGCAGCCGCGAACTGGACGCAGCCGATAAACGCCTTGCGCGGCGAGCGCGGCGGAAGGCAAACCATGTGCGATGCGATCGAGCACCATTTCCGCCGGACGCGTGACGAATGGTGCGATGATCGCCGGGCGTTTCGCCAAGGCTGCCGAAACGAGGAACCAGATTTCCTGCGGATCCCACGGCGTCAGTGTGATCATGCTGCCGAGGGGAAAATTATCCTGAAGCAACTGCAACGCTTGCGGATCGGCATGCGTTGGACCGTCTTCGCCAGTTTTCAAACCAGCATGCGCACAAATGAGGAAGAATGGACGGTAAGCGCCGCCTTCCGTCATAACTCGCGCCTGATTACCGATCGCGTGGAGTCGCGACGCGATATGTCCAAGAGGCGCGCTGAACGCGCCGTAGGATGAACCGGCACCAATATGAAAGCCAAACGAAGAAATCCCTGACAACATCGCCATGATCGCGTCCTCGCAAATTCCGCCGATGGCGAGTTGTCGCGCGCCTGGATTCGTTTGCCGATTGTAAAACCCAGTCGGGAAAGTGTCCCCCACTTTGTTGATGCTGGTCGATCCGAGCAGGTCGGCTGCGGCGATAACAAAGCCGCCGCGCGTGATCCTGTTATAGTAGTTGAGCACGCGCCCCAGTTCGTCGCGCAAAGTCGTCTTCGTCCGGAAGTTTAATGCAAGCTCGTTAGGCGCATGACCGTTGGTTTGCGCTGCGGTCTCGTATGCGATGTCGATCCGCGGAGCGTCCGCGCGCGGTTTGCGTTTGAGCGTGTTTATTCGGTTTTGCGCAGCGCGCAATTGCGCGGCCATTGCTACTATAGTCGATGGCCGCATTTCGAGCGCGCGCCGGATAATCCCGAGCGTTTGCCAATAACATTCTTCCAAAACGGTCGCATTCGCTCCGCACTCGCAACGCTGTGCACCCTCGCATCGCGGAAGCGGCGTCTCATCCTTCGGTAGCAGCGGTGCGACCGCGGCGAAAAACGCATTCGAGCAGAGTCCATGTCCAGCCCCGTGCGACGCGCGGCCCTCGATTCCATAGCGCCAGCCTTTGATCGTGCGATAAACAATCGCGGTCGGCTGGCCGTTCTGGAGATCGAGAGCGAGCCGCTGCGCGACTGTGATTTGCTGCCAGTCGAATCCGTCCGGGACATCGATCACATTCCAATCGTGCAGATAAGCCAGCTCGGCCGGGGTCCATTGCACGTACTCGCCCGGCGTTTTGCCGTCGCGACAGACATGATTGGAATCGATCGACGCCTGGTTCCAATCGATGTGCAGGACAATGTTATCGAGCGAAGCCGTGCCCGCCGCCGCGAGGGCTTCGGCCACGCGGCCCGGCGTCATCCCGCCTTCGCCTTCGATTATGTGAACCCGCGGCGCATTTTCGCCGTAAACATCGGCCGCTGCCCAGGCCAGACCAAATGATGCTGGAATACCAACGCCGGACGCGCCTGTCGCAAGCCTAACGAACGGTGTCGCGGGTGTCGGATGTCCATCCAGCGGTTTTGCGTGAAATTGTTTTGCGAGCGGCGTGTTCGCGGCCGGATTGCGACGGAAGCCGAGCAAATCTTCCAGCCGAAATCGAAATTGCGCTTGTTGAGGCACGAGTTCGGGTGCGGCAATTCGCGCGATCTCGTTGCGTAATGCCCACATGGCATAAAGACCCAGTGCTTTGTGTCCAGCGGCATACGAGATGATGTCAGCGTCTCGTCGCTGCGGGCGCGACAGATCATAATCCATGACGTCGAAGAGCAGGCGCTGGACGAAACGACCGGATGAAATTGAGCCGCCGGGATGGCCCGAAAGCGGCGCGTAGTTGTACATGCACGCGCAGAGCGTGCGGTAAATGAGATCAAACGTCTCGCAATCCTGAAGCGTCGATTCGTCGAGCGGATCGCCTTCTTCGGCAAGACGATCGGCTGCGTTAATGTAAACGCCGCGACGCGGCCCGAATGACATTGTCGATTTTTCCAAGCGTTCGGAAAGTGTTTCGCGTGCAATTAAGTCCGTGAGCATGGTGTTTGTGCCTTTCTTGAATGAAGTTCTTGAAAGCCGGCGTTAGTCGTATTCATCGATTTGGGTCCGCGACTTGGAGCATGACTAACTCCCGCCGAGGAAACGCTCTACGCGTCGATTGGCAAAAGGCGGGCATTTCTTGCGGTAGCAAGCCGACAGGTTTCGGATGTTAACGCTTGGCGCGGGCGCAACATTGCGCATTACTTAGAACTTCCGCGGGGCTATCATTTCTCGCCCGGCGGTGAGAAACCGTTGTTATGAAAAAAATCGGAATCCTTTTTGGCCAGGAACACAGTTTTCCACCGGCGTTTGTTGAACGCGTCAATGCCAAGACTGGCGAAAACGACATGCGCGCCGAGTTCGTCCGCATCGACAAAGTTATCCAAGGGGAGCCATGCGGTTACGATGTCGTGATCGATCGTATTTCGCAGGACGTCCCGTTTTATCGCGCGTGGCTTAAGAACGCAGCGCTCACCGGTACCGCTGTCGTGAACAATCCGTTTTGGTGGAGTGCGGACGAGAAATTTTTCAACAACGGGCTTGCGACCAAGATTGGCGTCGCCGTTCCGAAAACGGTGTTGCTGCCATCGCATCAGGTCCCGCCCGATACGAACGACAATTCCTTCCGCAATCTCGGCTATCCACTCGACTGGGAAGGAATTTTTTCCTACGTCGGCTGGCCCGCGTTTTTCAAACCCTTCGCCGGCGGCGGGTGGAAAAATGTTTATCGCTTGCACAATTCGGAAGAATTTTTCCGCGCTTACTCCGAAACGGGCCAGCTCGTCATGATGTTGCAGGAGGAAGTGAAGTTCGACATGTACTTCCGCTGTTACTCAATCGATCAGCGCAACGTGCGCATCATGCCGTATGAACCGCGGCATCCATATCACTTGCGTTATCAAACGGAATGGCAGGCGCCGCGCGAAATTTTGCAGAAGGTCGAGGAGGGCGTGCTGACCCTGAATCAATATCTCGGTTATGATTTGAACACGGTCGAGTTCGCTATTCGCGATGGCGTTCCCTTCGCGATCGATTTCTGCAATCCGGCGCCGGATGCGGAAGTGGCCTCGGTCGGCCAGGGAAATTTTGAGTGGGTCGTAGAAGCCGTTTCCGACATGGCCATTCGCAAAGCGCGCGAACACGTTCCCGACCGCGACAATTTGAGCTGGGGCAAGTATCTGCAGGCGGCCGTGATGAAGCGCTCGTTAGGCGAAATGGCCTAACGCGCTTATTCCATTGCGCGTTTGAAGAAAGTGGCGCAACGCGCCGCGTGGGCGCAGATTGCTTGATTGTGCACCAACGCGCGCCGGACAAAATCGATTGGAATGTCATCCGCGAGGATTTTCCGATCCTCCATCAGGAAGCGCACGGTCATCCTCTCATCTATTTTGATAACGCGGCGACAACGCAGAAGCCGCGCGCCGTCATCGATGCGCTCCGCTATTATTACGAGCACGACAACGCCAATGTGCATCGCGGACTCCACGAACTGAGTTCGCGCGCGACCGAAGCGTACGAGAATTCGCGGCAACGCGTGGCGATATATGTGGGCGCAGGAAGCGCCGATGAAATCATCTTCACGCGTGGCACGACCGAGAGCATCAATCTGGTTGCGCAAAGCTGGGGCGGAAAATTTCTTCGCGCTGGAGATGTGGTTCTCCTCACCGAAATGGAACACCACAGCAATCTCGTGCCGTGGCAACTGATCGCGGAGCGAACCGGCGCGCGGTTGCGTTTTGTGCCCGTGCTCGAAGACGGCACGCTCGCGCTGGACCAATTGGATTCATTGCTGACCAACGAAGTGAAACTGTTCGCCTTCACGCACATCTCAAACTCACTCGGCACCATCAATCCGGTGGCCGATCTTTGCCGGGCCGCGCGCGCGGTCGGCGCACTGACTCTGGTCGACGCAGCGCAAGGCGCGGGTCATTTGCCCATCGATGTGCAGGAAATGGGATGCGATTTCCTCGCGTTCTCCGGACACAAGATGTGCGCGCCGACAGGTATCGGCGCGCTCTACGGTCGCGCGGAAATTCTCGACATCATGCCGCCGTGGCAGGGTGGTGGCGAAATGATCCTCAGCGTTGCTCTCGACAAGAGCACCTTCAAAAACGCACCGCATCGATTCGAAGCGGGCACACCAAACATCGCCGGAGCAATCGGACTCGCAGCCGCGATCGATTATATCGAGCAGATCGGACGTTCGGCGATTTTTGAGCACGACGCGGAACTTTCCGCTTACGCCGTTGATCGACTCGGTGAATTGCCGGGCATGCGCTTGCTTGGACCGAAAAAAGAACGTGGGGCGCTCGTCGGTTTTGTCATGGAGGGCGTGCATCCGCACGATCTCACCACATTCGCCGACCAACGTGGATTGGCGTTGCGGGGCGGCCACCATTGCAATCAGCCACTGATGCGAAAGTTCGGTTTACCCGGGACGACTCGCGCCAGCTTCTATTTCTACAATACGAAAACTGAAGTCGATCGCATGATCGACATCCTCCGCGACGCCGCGCGCTTCTTTGCATGAGCTCGGAACTCGAAGAGCTCTATCAAGAAGTGATTCTCGATCATTCGCGTCGCCCGCGGAATTTCGGCGACCTCAATGATGCTGATGTGCATGTGCACGGCGACAATCCGGCGTGCGGTGATGAGATCGATTTGAAAGTGAAGTTTGGCCCGGACGGAAATTTGGAACAGATGAAGTTCAGCGGGCACGGCTGCGCCATCAGCCAGGCGTCGGCGTCAATGATGACGTCGAAGTTAAAAGGCAAACCGCGCACGACGGCGATGGAGATGATGCGTGACTTTCATGATTTGGTCACAGGCGAAAAAAATGAGCCGCTGTCGAAGTTGGGTGATCTGCAATTGATGAAAGGGGTGCGAAAATTTCCGCAGCGCGTGAAATGCGCGATGCTGGCATGGCGCGCACTGGAACAAGCACTGCGACAGAACGCAGGCGAAGCGATCGTTTCAACCGAAGCCGACTTCGATGAAGCCGGCTGAGTCTTCAATCGGCGAGCAAAGCTGAGAAGCGCTTGCCAATTGACTACTACGAAGAACCGTTCCGCCTTTTCTTCCCACTCGGCGCACTTCTCGGAGTGCTCGGTGTTTCGCTCTGGCCGTTATTCTACGGCGGCGTTTTTGTAACGTATCCCTCCGTGGTGCACGCGCGCCTGATGATCGAAGGCTTCATGGCTTCGTTCATTATCGGCTTTCTCGGCACCGCTGGACCGCGAATTACTTCCGCGCCGCATTTCTCGCGCAACGAAGTTGGTGCGTTGTTCACGCTCGATCTGCTCGCGGCCGGGTTGCACTTTGGCGGTTCGAACCGCGCCGGCGATTTCGTTTTCGTTTTTCTTCTTGCGGTTTTTATTTTCGTAATCGGCAAACGTTTCGTTCAGCGCGCCGATTCGCCGCCGCCGAATTTTGCGCTCGTTATGCTCGGCCTTTTGAACGGCCTCATCGGAGCATTGCTGCTGGCTCTTTTCGAAGGCCAACTTTATTCCGCGTCCTATCGCATTGGCGCGAGCTTGCTTGAGCAAGGCTTCCTGCTTCTGCCGATCCTTGGCGTAAGCCCGTTCTTCCTCGCGCGCTTGCTCGATATTCCGCGAACGGATGAGTTGCCTGAAGGCCGCGCTTTGCCGGCGGAATGGATTCGGCGCGCGGCTTTCGCGGCTGCGATTGGCCTAACGATCGATGCAACATTTATCGCGGAAGTGTTCGGTCACGCCGCGCCGGCCAGATGGTTGCGCATCTGCGCGATCTTTTTCTATCTGCTCGCGCGTTTGCCCCGCCGCGGTCGCAGTTTCCTGGGCGATTGCTTGCGCGCCAGCGTGATAGCGATCGTCACCGGCATGATCGTCGAGGCGCTCTGGCCGCAATATTACGTCGGCGCGCTTCACATTATTTTCATCACCGGTTTCGGTTTCATCGTGATGACGGTCGCGATTCGGGTCGTTTTCGGACACGGCGGTTACTCGCATCTGTTCCGGAAGCCGCTGCCGTTTTTCCTTATCACGGCGATCCTGCTCTTCCTGGCGATGTTGTCGCGTTACATTGCGGATCTCGCGGCCCCGGCGCGCACCATGCATCTCGTCGCCGGCGCCCTTTGCTGGATTGTCGCGGCGACTTTGTGGATGTTGAAGGTCCTTCCGAAGGTCAGGCAGTCAGGATGACAGGGCGAAATTTTTCCGATACGTTGCGGGGCCGCAAATGAAGGAGCACGTCTACACCCTTGGAATTGAAGAAGAGTTCGCGATTATCGACCCGCAAACGCGCGAATTGCGCTCGCACATTCAGGAAATTCTCGAGGGCGGCAAAGTCATGCTCAAGGAGCAGATCAAACCGGAGATGCACCAATCGGTGGTCGAACTTGGGACGGAAATCTGCCAGTCGATCGAGCATGCGCGGACGCACGTCACGGAATTGCGCAGTAAACTGGCCGAGCTCGCCGGACGCGGCGGTTTGAAAATCGCGTCCGTTGGCACGCACCCGTTTTCGCACTGGCACGATCAACTAATCACCGAGGGCGAACGTTATCAGGAAATCGTAAAGGACATGCAGTTGCTCGCGCGCGCGAATCTGATTTTCGGATTGCACGTGCACGTTGGCATTCCTGATCGCGAAAGAGCGATTCACGTCATGAATCAGGCGCGCTACTTTTTGCCTCACATTTATGCGCTCTCCGTGAACTCGCCGTTTTGGGTCGGCCGCAATACCGGCTTGAAGGGTTACCGGCTGAAGGTATTCGAGCGTTTTCCGCGCACCGGAATTCCTGATGCGTTCGAATCGCTTTCCGAGTACGAAGATTTTTGCAAACTCCTTGTGCGCACCGGTTGCATCGACAACCCGAAGAAAATCTGGTGGGACATTCGGCTTCATCCATTTTTCGACACGCTGGAAGTGCGTGTGTGCGATGCGCAATCGCGTGTCGACGACACACTCGCGATCGCGGCGTTGATTCAGGCGGTGGTTGCGAAACTCTTCAAGCTGCTCGAGCAAAACATCACCTTCCGTGTCTATCGGCGGCGTTTGCTCGATGAAAACCGGTGGCGCGCCTCGCGTTATGGGATCGGCGGTAAGCTGATTGATTTCGGGCGGGAAACTGAAGTCGAAACGAAACGCTTGCTCGACGAGTTGTTGCAATTCGTTTCGACGGAAGTGAACGAGCTTGGCAGTGGAAAGGAAATGGCGCACATCGAACGCATCATGCGCGAAGGCACCGGCGCGGACAGGCAGCTTGCGGCTTACGAGCGCACTAACGACATGCGCGCGGTAGTGGACCAGATCGTGCACGAAACTTATGAGCAGCTGACTGTGCCCGAACCGGCCGTCACTGGTTAGGCGCGAAATAATCGGTTCGCGCCGTTGGGTTATTATGGGATCGACCCGAACGGCCGTGGTCGCGAGGATCCAATGAGCGTTTGCTTCGAGAAAGTTCTAAATCTTACCTCCGCCTAAGGCGAGCGCCTGATTGCCCTGCCGTGTTTTTCGCGTAATTGTTTCCGCTCCCAATGCCCGACCGAAACTACATCAGCGCCATCGAAGTTGACCCGGAATTAATACCGGGCGCGCGCAATGCCATCGGCGTTTGCCTCAGGCTTCAGCCGCAGGAGCGCATCACGATTATTACCGATGAAGCGACGCGCGAGATTGCTGCGGCCTTGCAAGCGGAAGTAGAAGCGGTCGGTTCGCAATACAGTATTTTCTCGCTGGAACATCACGCCCGCCGCCCGTTGAAGTTCATGCCGGAGGGGATTCTTGAAGACCTCGCCTCCTCGCAGGTTTCGATTTTTGCCGCACAAACGCAGCCGGGTGAGCTTGGGTCGCGTGCCGAAATGACCACGGTAGTAAACCATCACGGCATTCGTCACGGGCACATGGTCAACATCAATCGTCAGATTATGTTGGAAGGAATGCGCGCCGACTTTCGCGAGATCGACGCCTTGAGTCAGCGCCTGGTGGAACGCGCGCGGCAGGCCGAACGCGTCATCTGCAAGACGCCGAATGGGACCGATTTTCAAGCGGAGCTTTCGCCGAAACTGAAATGGCTCAAGACCAGTGGCCTGATCTCAAAAGATAAATGGGGGAACCTTCCCGGCGGAGAAATTTTCACCTCGCCGTGGAACACGAACGGCGTGTTCGTTGTCGACGGCGTGGTCGGCGATTATTTGTGCGAACGCTACGGCGATCTGCAATCGAATCCGCTGACGATCGAAGTCGAGAACAACCGCATCCGCTCACTCAAGTCGTCAAACAAGGATTTGCGCGACGATTTCCGCGCTTACACGAGCACCGATGAAAACAGTAATCGCGTGGGCGAATTCGCGATCGGCACGAACACCGCCTGTCGCGATGTCATCGGCCACATTTTGCAGGACGAAAAAATTCCCGGCGTCCATATCGCGTTTGGACATCCGTATGCCGAACACACCGGTGCGAATTGGGTGTCGACTACGCACATCGACTGTGTGGGCCGCGATTTCGACATCTGGTTTGATGACGAAAAGGTGATGGAGCGGGGAAAATTTTTGGTGTGACGTGACGAAGTCCCGGCAACTGAAGCGATTTTACTAGCGCGAGCGGTCGGAGCGGCTCAGATATGAACCGCACGCCTCCGATTGGCTGCGCTTCCTTGCATGGATCCGCGATTGCGTCCCAAGTTTAACGCTGACTTCACGCCGGAGAAATATGCCAGTTTGCTCCGGTGCGTGAATGAAGGCGAGCGGTGGCCGGCTGACTTTCGACTTTCTGAAACGCCGATCTTCCTGACGCGCGAGTTTACCGTGGAAGTTGCGCAGGCCGCGCAAAAGATAGCGGATCTGACGCGCACTCCCGAATTCGCGCGCCACGCCTCCAACGCCATGCCAAGCGGGATGGAAGTCCCTAACGAATCACCGCATCCAAATTTCCTGACTGTTGATTTTGGCATCTGCACCGAAGGTAATCGATTGGTGCCGCGTCTAATTGAGTTGCAGGCGTTTCCTAGTTTGTATGCTTTTCAACTGCTGGAACTTCATTGCCTGCGCAATTGCTACCCCGCGATTCCGCGGAACTGGACGTCTTCGTTTGGTGGAATCAAGGATGATGAATATGTGAAACTCCTGCGGCGCACCATTCTCGCCGATGCTGAGGCCGAGAATGTCATCCTTCTCGAGATCGAGCCGGAGAAGCAAAAAACCCGCATTGATTTCGCCTGTACGGAAACATTGCTCGGTGTGCGTCCGGTTTGTGCAACGAAGGTAATTAAACGTGGACGACAGTTATTTTACTTTCGCGCTGGTCGCGAAGTGCGCATCGAACGCATCTACAACCGCGTCATCTTCGATGAATTGCTGCGTCGCCCGGATTTGAACCTGCCGTTTAGCTTCCAGGAGGAGCTCGATGTGAAATGGGTCGGACATCCGAACTGGTATTTCCGAATCAGCAAACATTCGCTGCCCTTTCTGAAGACGGAACACGCTTCACCGGCATTTTTCGCGGATGAATTTCCGCCTGACGAGTCACTCGATGATTATGTGCTTAAGCCACTCTATTCGTTTGCCGGACTGGGCGTCGACATGGAGCCGACGAAAGAGAAAGTCACGGCATTGGCGAATCCGCACGAGTGGATCCTGCAAAAGAAAGTGACCTACGCGGAATTCGTTCCGACCGTTGATGGATTAAGATCGAAGGCCGAGATTCGAATGATGTTTGTCTGGCCCGATGAAGACAAACGGCCAACGCTCGTCAACAATCTTGTGCGCATGAGCCAGGGCAAAATGATGGGCGTCGATTTTAACCGCGAGAAGACCTGGGTCGGTTCCAGTATCGCCCTGCACGACTAATGCCCGCGCATTAGCTCCGCGACCTCAGCGGAGGTGCGCACCGGAACGATTTCGAATTCCATCAGATCGCTCCAGGCATCGGTCCATTGATCGAAAAGATTTTCGTCTTCGGTTTCCATCAGTTGCCAGCAGGTTTTGAAATCGCGATCGATCCAGCTGGAAATGTATTTGAGTCCCTCCGGCATCAAGCGGCCGTTTTCACGAAACCGCTTGTAGATCGCAGGCGCGTCTTTGAATCGTTCGATCACCATGTAAAGCATTAGGAAGGGGTAGAAAAGTTACAATTTTACAACGGTTACAAAAGAGATGCGGCGTTGCCAATTGTAACCATGTAACGGTTGCAACCTTTTTAACTAATTCTTCAGCTCTTCATTGGTTTCGGCAAAGGCGTTGACGGCAAATTCCAGATCTTCGCGCGAATGCGCGGCCGATACCTGCGTACGAACGCGAGCGGTGCCGTGCGGCACCACCGGATAGAAGAACCCGATCACGTACACGCCTTTTTCGAGCATCCGCGCCGCAAACTTTTGCGATTTGGCCGCATCGCCGATCATGATCGGAACAATCGGATGCGTTCCCGGTTTAATCGTTAGGCCGCGTTCCGTTAGAGCGGCGCGAAAATATTTCGTGTTCTCCTCAAGTTTGTCGCGCAGTTCAGTTGATGCGCTGAGTAATTCAAGCGCTTTGAGCGAAGCTGCGACCACGGGCGGCGCGATGGTGTTGGAAAACAAATAAGGTCGCGAACGTTGCCGCAGCAGATCGACGATCTCTTTCCGCGCGCTCGTATAGCCGCCACTCGCGCCGCCAAGCGCCTTACCCAGCGTCCCGGTAATGATGTCGATTTTTCCCATCACACCACAATGCTCGTGTGTGCCGCGCCCGGTTTTGCCAAGAAATCCGGCGGCGTGCGCGTCATCGATCATGGTGAGCGCGTTGTATTTTTCAGCGAGGTCACAAATTCCCTTGAGGTTTGCGATCGTTCCATCCATCGAGAAACAGCCGTCGGTTGCGATAAGTTTAAAACGCGAACTGCTTGCTTCGCGCAACTTCGCTTCCAGATCGGCCATGTCGTTGTGCTTGTAACGGAAGCGCTGCGCTTTGCAGAGACGGATGCCGTCGATGATGCTCGCGTGATTCAGCTCATCGCTGATGACGGCGTCTTTTTCGGTCAGCAAGGTCTCGAACAAACCGCCGTTCGCATCGAAACAGGACGGGTAAAGAATCGTGTCTTCGGTGCCAAGAAATTTTGTCAGCGCCGATTCCAGTTCCTTGTGAATGTCCTGCGTGCCGCAAATGAAACGCACGCTCGCCATTCCGAATCCATGAGTATCGAGCGCTTCCTTTGCCGCCGCCAGCAGTGCGGGATGATCGGCCAGTCCAAGATAGTTGTTCGCACACATGTTGAGGACGCGCTTTCCGCCGCTGATTTCGATTTGCGCATCCTGCGGACTGGTGATGATGCGCTCAGTCTTGTACAGACCTTGCGATTTGATTTCCTCGAGCGTATCGGCGAGTTGCTTTTCGAATTCAGCGAGCATGAACGGAGATTACGCAAATTATTCTCAGTGACGACAAGATTGACTTGCGCCGGTGTGAATAACTGTTAATAACTTAGCGATCGCACTTGGAACGCCGCGAACTTTTCCAATTCGCCCTTGGCAGCTGCGCAATCCTTGTCCTCAGCGCCTGTAGCACAACACGGCCGTTGCCGGCGTACGAGCCGCCACTGGCAAAGAGCGATTTCCAAACGGTGCGCACGACGGCTTACACGCATACGGAATCGGACCACGTAGAATTCAGCAACCACAACGCGCTGGGCGGCGAATTGCACGCGGCGAGTCGACCGATTCGCAACGCGGCTGCGGTGCCGCGTGCGTTGCCGAGCGATTCGGACGAGCTGGACAACTATCGGCGCATATCTGTTTCAGATGTTCCCCTGCAGCCGTTTTCGATGACCGAAACAACGAGTCGGAGAAGCGCGCGCGGCAGCGCGATCAAACGAACGACAACGACTCCGCTTGGAACATATGGAAGCGCTGCAGCTGATTGGTCGCGCTGGCCCGCCGGAACGATCTTTCGCGTTCTCTCGACTGGCCAGGTTTACCGGGTGGAGGATTACGGATGGGCGCTGGCAGGCCGAAACACGATCGATCTCTACATGGCCACGCCTAACGAGATGAACAGCTGGGGGGCGCGGAGCGAGCCGATCGAAATTTTGCAGTGGGGTGATCCGCAACAAAGCCTGGCATTCTTGCAGTCGCATCAGGGGTACAAGCACATTCGCCGAATGGTCTTGGAGCTGGAGGGAAAGCATCGCGCAGCTGCGACGATGCATTAGTTCGCGTTACCGGCGACCAGCAAAAAATCAGGAGCGCTTCGTCCTAGCTCTCTTTCTGCTTTTTGGCTATTTTGTCAGGGTCGGTCGTGCCGAAAAGATATTGACGCCCGCCAGAGACATCTCCTTTCGGAATCAAGTCATCGAGGCGGATCAATTTCTCCTTCTTGCGCTTTTGCTTTCGAACTTCTGATTCGTCGGCCGGCGCATTCTTTTTGTCCTTTGGCGAACTCACGTCACGAATTTCTCATCAGCATCTGTGCCATTTCGGTTACCGGCAGAGCATCTTTCACGTAAAGGTTTACAAGATTTCGTATCTACTTGGAAGAAAGACGTGTCGAAAAGCCCATAAATTTTTGGAACGGACAAGACGTGCATTGCAGATGGTCGACAAACTGCCTCGTTTCCGCTCCACGCTGGTCTCGCGCCGCCTCGTTACGGCTCATTTCTGAGCCATGTTTCGCAAGTGCCTAACGAGCGTAGCGCGAGATATGCCGAGCACCCGGGCTGTCCGTCTTTGGTTACGGCCGGTTTGTTCATAAACGAATTGCACATGGCGTGCCACGGCCCCCGAGAGAGTCAGATCGCGTCCTGCGGGAAGTGCACTTGCGTCGGATCGTAACATGAAAGGCTTGTCCGACGCGCCATCGGATTCCTGCCTTTTGAGATCGGGTGGGAAAATGACGTGCTCTGGAAGGATCACTGAACCATCACAGAACAGCGTCATGGTTCGAACGGTGTGACTTAGCTCACGAAGATTTCCCGGCCACGGATACATAAGCAGACGTCCCATCGCCTCGGGGTGAATGGCCGTGATGTCTTTGCCTTCGCGCGTCGCGGATGCTTTGAGTTCCGCTGCGATCAAGGCCGGCAGTTCTTCCTGACGCTCGCGCAACGGCGGAATCAAAAGCGTGAGGCCGTTCAGGCGATGATAAAGGTCTTCGCGAAATTTTCCCTGCTGCACCCTTTCGCGTAGCGAACAATTCGTAGCGCAGATGATTCGCACATTGCAGGTCAGCATCCGTTCCGAGCCCAGCCGCTCGAATTCGCCATACTCGAGGACTCGCAGAATTTTCACCTGCGCCAGCGGACTCATTTCTGAAATTTCATCGAGAAAAAGAGTGCCGGTATTGGCGAGCTCGAATTTTCCTTTCACCGTTTGCTGCGCGCCGGTAAACGCGCCGCGTTCGTGACCGAAGAGCTGACTTTCGAGAAGTGTGTCGCTCATCGCGGACGCGTTAAATGCGATGAACGCTCTCTCGCTGCGCGCCGATGAATTGTGAATCGCGTGCGCCAGGAGTGTTTTGCCCGTTCCCGTCTCGCCTAACAAAACAACAGGGACATCCGATTTCGAGGCCAGTGCGGCGAGGCGCAGACACCGCGCCATTGCGTCATTCGCGGTAGTGAGATCTTCGACTCTCAAATTGAAGCGTGTTGAGTGATCATGCGTTAATCGTGCATGTTTTCACGTAGCTGGCGGATTGGTTCGAAAGCGTATTCGATCATCGTGCGTTGACCGACAACAATGCGCGCCTGCCCGCCCATACCCGCGCGCAATGGCAACGGACGACGATGCGATTCGGAATTATCCAGCGACGCCAGCGCGATGAAATGTAAACCCTCCGACGAAGTCACCGCTGATGGACTGACCCAATCTCAGTTTTGCGTTAACCACGCCGTAACGTTGATAAGGAAAAGCATCCACGAACAGACGAACGCGTTGTCCAACTGCAAGCTTGGGCAAGCCGGCCTCGCTCACAACGAGTCGCGCGCGCAAAGTCGAGTCGACGCGCGCAAGTTGACAGAGTTCCTGGCCGCTTTGCACGACATTGCCGGCGTTACGTTGCGTCAGCGAAATCACGATTGCATCGTATGGCGCGCGCACTGTGAGCAGATTTACTTGCGAGTTTTCCATGTCGCCTTTCAACGCGCTCAAGCGGAACTTTATTTTTTCAATCTCGGCCAGGTCTTCATTGCGCTGCCGCGCATTTTCCGTCTTGATGCGCTCGCGATCGTAAGTGACCTGCTGCAACGTGCGCTGCGCAACGCTCAGATCTTTTTCCGATTCGGCCGCATCCAATCGATATTTTATCAATTCCACCTGCGCGATGCCGCCTCTCTTGGAAAGCTTTTCCATTCGCGCGACCAGATCGCGACTGGTGCTGGCGTGCTTCTCGCGAAATTTTACTTCGCTTTCCGCTTGTGAAATTTCCGCCGTCTTAATTTCTAATTGCGAAGCATAAGCGGCGTCCGCCTTGGCCAGGCTTTCTTCATGCGATCGCAAATCTTCGCCGAGCGTGCGCGACTCTGTATCCAATCCGCGAATTTCGTCGGAGCCAAGAACAAATAACGTCTCGCCCTTCCTGATCTGTTGCCCTTCGTTCACGGCGACCTGATGTACGACCGCTTGCCGCGGCGATTGAATCGGATCCGCCCCTTGCGAGGCGGTGAGGACGAACGGACACGTCACTGTTTCCGGCAGGCGAACGATAATCGCGGCCAGCAGAGCTACGGCAAACATGAAGATGAGGAGCCATCCCATTGATCGCACAAACCAAGGCGGCGGATTTTGCGGAAGCATTTCCGACTCGGTTTCAATCGATGGGCGCGGGGCGAGTTCGGTCGGCATGATCAAATTCCCATTTGCTGACTCGACAGATAAAAATACAAGCCGCGATGCGCCATTAGCTGATCGTGATTTCCAACTTCCGCGATCATCCCTTTTTCCAGCACAACGATTAAATCCGCTTCACGGATCGTGCTCAGGCGATGCGCGACCACAATCGAAGTGCGCCCTGTCATCAGTCGCGCCACATTATCCTGGATCGCGCGTTCGGATTCGGTGTCGAGCGCACTTGTCGCTTCATCAAAAATTAGCACAGACGGATTGTTGTAAATCGCGCGTGCAATGGCGATGCGCTGTTTTTGCCCGCCGGAAAGTGACAAGCCCGATTCACCGATTTTCGTTTCGTAACCAAGCGGCAAGCGGCTGATGAAATCGTGCGCCGCTGCGGTTTGGGCGGCGGCGAAGACGCGCTCGAGATCAGGCTCGGCATCGCCCAGCGCGATGTTGCGCGCGATCGTGTCGCTAAAAATGTGATTCTCCTGCAAGACCATACCGATGAGCCGGCGGACATCGCGATAGTTCAATTTCTTTAAATCGATGCGATCGAAAAGAATCGAACCTTCCGTTGGTTCGAGGAGGCCGGCGATCAACTTGACCAGTGTCGTTTTTCCGGAACCGCTGCGACCGACCAGCGCTACCAATCGTCCCGGTGCAATATCGAGCGTGATGTTTTTCAAAATGTCGGGCGATTCCGGGCCGCCGTATTTAAAACTGACGCCGCGCAATTCGATCCTTCCTTCCAGACTTCGCACCGGCTTCAATTGCGAACGGTCGCGTCCCTGCTCCGGCTCCTGTTCGAAAATATCGTTCAACCGATTCAGCAGCACGGTGGCGAACTGCATGTGGTCCCAGACGCCGAGCGTGCGCAGAATTCCCGCGTAAGCCAGCGCGGTCAGCGAACTAAACGCGACGAATCCACCGATGCTGAGGTAGCCGGTGATGACCTGGTTTGCGCCGACCCAGAGAAAAATCGCGGTCGAAATCAATCCGATGCTTTGCAGGACGCTGTCGTAGGACATGACGACAAAACTGCCGCGGAACATTTTTTTCGAGACGGCGAGGAACTCGTTCAGCATCTGTTCGCGGAAAACATCCTCGGCTGCCGCGGCCTTTACCGCCTCGATACCGGTGATGGCATCGATCTGGCGCGAGCTGTATTTGCCCTGGCTTTCTTCCACGGTGGCGAAAAGTGGCCGCAGCACTTTGCGCGAGAAATACATCAAGCCCGCGTAAAGCGGTATCGTGGCGAGAAACGTGAATGCGAGCAACGGGCTGTAGACGATCATCAAAACGACCGCGCCGATCAGTTGAATGGCGGCAAGCAGCGCGCCGATTCCGTGATGCAACGCGAATTCGCGCACTTGCCGCCCGCCGTCGAGCCGGCGCTGAATATCACCAGTCCGTCGACTATTGAAATACGTCATCGGCAACGCCAAAATTTGCCGGCCGAGAAAATCAAGAATCGCTGTGTCGAGTCGGACGGCCGCGAACGACGACCAAATATTCCTTCGCCAGCGTGGAGATCTGCACGAAAATAATCGCGACGCCCATGCCGACCATGATTGTCTTCAGCAACCCGATATTTTTTTCGCCGATGACTTTGTCGACGACGATCCCGGTGAAAATGGGAAAGAACAGTTGCAGGAAGGTGACGACAAGCGCGAGCAGGAGCACCTGCAAAAAAATCGCGCGGAATTTTTTGAGGAACGGAACGAACCACTTCAGCCTCGCTTTTGTCTCGGGCGTTTTTTCAAATGCGGTCGTGTAATCGAAGAGTGCGGCATAACCCGACCAATGTTGTTCGAAATCTTTGCGTGGGATTTTGCGCAAACCCAGCGCCGGGTCGGCCACTTTTACGTGCGCCTCGGCGACGTCGTAAAGAACCATCCAGTGATTACCTTCCCAGTGCACGATCGCGGGCAACGGCATGAGTGGCAGATTGCGCAGCGAAATTTTCAGCGCGCGCGCGGCCAGCCCGAGTTCGGTAGCGGCGCGGCATATTGCCTTCAAACTCGTTCCGTCCGTCGCGGTGTGACAAAGCTGGCGAATGCGCGCCAGACTTACGTTGCGTCCAAAATACCGGCAGATCATTCCGAGACTCGCCGAGCCGCAATCCATCTCATCGATTTGCTGGACGTGTGGGAAATGCCGGATCCGCGTCTTGCTTTTTCGGAAAAGATTATCCTCTGCGAACGGCGCATCTTCATCTTCTGCGGGTAACGTGCGCCGCATGCTCTTTATCGAGCGCGACCTTGTTTTGCTTTGCCGTTTCCGCCGGCAACATCTCAGTCGCAAAATCCAGCGGAACGCGCGCTTCGGTTTTCGCCTCGTATTGTGCGAGACGTTCTTCCATAAGTTTGGCGAATTCCGGGAAGCGTTTCTCCAGATCGCGGACCGCAGATGGTTCGAGCGTGAGCAGGCGACAGTCGCTGAATGCTTCGACAGATGCGGCGCGTGGCGATCCATTCAGAATCGAAAGCTCGCCAAAAAAATCGCCTTCGCGGTAGAAGGCGAGATTTCGTTTGCTTCCGTTGCTGGAAGAAAACGCACGCGCCCGGCCTTTTTCCATGATGTACATCGGACCGGACGTGTCGCCCTCTTTAATAATGAAACTTCCTTTGGCGAATTCGACCGGCTTGAGTTTCTCGATCACGCCTCGCATCGCCGGCACCGTTAACCGGCCGAAATTGCTGAACTCGTAAAGAAAGCGATGCAGCGCGCGATGACGTCGCCATTATCTCGAGATGATGTTTTAGCTCGGGAACTTTTTGCGTCAGCTCGAGGAAATCGTCGCGATTGAGGCGCAGAACTTCCACGGCTGTGCTGCAACGCACCGTCGCGGTGCGCATGCCGCCTTGCCAAAGCGCAGCTTCGCCGAAACTGTCGCCCGGCTTCAGCGTCGGTCAGCGCGATCTCATTTCCGTTTTGATCGGTTTCAGGACGCGCGCACGACCGGACACCAGAATGTAAAAGGCGTCGGCCGGGTCTCCCTGCCTAACGATTAGATCGCCGAATTCATATTCCTCCTCTTGCAGGAGCGGGACAATTTTTTCGAAGTGCTCGTCCGGCAAAAAACGAAACAAGGCCGAGCGTCGCAACAGCGCATCGTCTCTCGCTTTCATCTGGCCGAATCCGAAAACGTGTGCCACTGAATATGTCTTGCGACCAGTTCCGAGAAATGCCGCTCCAGGATTCGCTTCTCCGCCCGATCGCGCACCGCTTCGTCCTCCGCTTTCGGTTCGGCTTTTTCGATGACGCGGCAAACCTGAAAGCCATCGCCTCGCGTGATCGGTTCGAGAACGTCACCGGCAGAAACGTTGAAGAACCTTTTGCTGCAAATCCCCCGGCAAATCTTCGAGAAGAATTTCGGCGCGACGGTACGGATAGCGAGCTTCTTCCGCCACTTCTCTCATCGACATGCCATCTTCACACACGCACAAGAGTGCTTCGCGCGCGGCATCGAGCGAATCGACTTCCATCGTCTCCAGCGCAATTCGCGTCAGAGGCAAACGCATTGCGGCCATTTCATGTTCACACGCGCGATGGCTCAGAAGTCTGTCGCATTTCTGGCGATAAAGCGCCTCCATCGCGAATGCATGAGTGAACCATTCATCGTCTCGACCGATCGCGTTGAGCCAAACCGGCAACGTCTTCTTCGTTAGTCACCGCTGCGCTCAAGGAATCGGCTTCGTTCCGCCGCGATCGATTCTGGCCCGAGGTCGTTATTTCCGGATTCAACTTTCCGGCCACGCGCCAGCTCAATCGTTTGGCGAGACGATCCATTTCGCCGGAGAGATACAAGTTCAACCACGAACAATTCCTGTAAATCGTTAGGCGCGGAGGCATATTCGATTTGTTCTCGTTCGACATCATCGATCGTTTTTGCCCCAATACTGCCTGACGAAATAGTCGGTGAAATCGTCCAGTGATAGCGCGCGTTTCTCCAGCCAGCGTTCCGTTTCCTCTGCTGTGATTAGATCATGTTCGTAACGAAACGCCTCTGCCGCGGCCGCAACCGCGGCGTCATCCATTTCAATGCTCCGATTCGTCCGCTTTGGCTTCCGCTGCCGACCAGGCCGCAGAAATTTATTCCAGATCGGTTCGAGCTCTCCTTGCAATGCAGCCCAGTCGATCAGGTCCCGCACCGTAAACGATTCGTCCCCGCCAGTGAAGATGACTTTCTCGTCGCTCCGCGCTATTTGCCCATTCCTGCATGGGAGAACCACTAAATAATTAACAATTGCGAATAAAGTCGAGTGCTGATGCGCATTAAGCCTTATCGCGAAGGCGCGTGATACGGCAAACCAGCGCGAAACAGTGCGATTTCCTGCTGCAGCAATTTCGTTAACTGCGGATTGCCTTGAGCGGCCAGATCCAGCGCTTGCTGCGCCGTTGAAACCGCTTTGGCAAATTGCCCGGTTTCTGCATACGCGGCGGCCAGAGCATTGAGAATGATGGGATCGCGTTCGCCGGAAAGTTCGTTCGCCTGGCGGGCTAACTCTAACGCTCGGAATCCCTGACGACGCACCGGGTTGAAGGATGTCGCCAGCGTCCACGCCAGATTTCCGCGGGCGGCAACGGACGCCGGATCGATGGTGAGCACTTTTTCGTATTCATCTATGGCTTCCGCCTCAAGCCCTTGTCGCAACAACGCGTTCCCAAGATTGTTGTGATAATCCAGATTGTTAGGCTCGAGCTCTACCGCCTTGCGATATTCTTCAATCGCATCAACTACCTGATTTTTTTCCAGAAGTGCGTTGGCCAGATTGTAATGAGCTTCTGCCTTCTTCGCGTCTCCCTGCCGGGATCTCAACTCGAGCACTGTCCGGAATTGTGCAATCGCTTCGTCGAGACGCCCGCTGCGCCGCAGAGCATCGGCCAATGTATTGTGGCCCTCGGCGTCGTCGGGTCGTAGTGCGATTGCCTTTTCATAATATGGAATGGCGTCGGCTGCGCGGCCTTTGCTCAGTAAAGCATTGCCGAAACTGGCTTGCGCCAGATTGGAGTTCGGAGCGACAGCGAGCGTATGTCCCCAGATTTTTTCGCTGTCGGCCCAGTAGGATGTTTGCATCCATGCGGCGATGCTCAGAACAACAATCGTTAGAACTGCCGCAGCTGTGAGGATTTCGCGGCGATGTCGCCACGATCGTGAGATGTCGGTTACTCCCCACGCGAGTGCGACCGACAATCCGATCTGCGACAGATAGGTGTAACGATCTGCATGTGATTGCAGGCCCACTTGAATGATTCCGATAACCGGCACGAGCATTCCGAGATACCAGAGCCAACCGGTAATCAGGTAAGGATGCGTTTTGCGAAGAACAAAAACGATCGCGCTAATGAGAATCAACAAGGCTGCGGACAAAACACCTTTCGCGAGCAGACCGTGTTCAGGATAGGGATAAAATAGCCCCAGCCGAAACGGCCAAAACAATTGGGCGAGGTAAATGATGCAACTGATGAACGCATTATAAATTCGCGGGGCGAGCTGGAGTTGTTGGGTCGAGGCGATCGCGCCTTTTTGAGCGAGGAGCGTCGCCATGCAGGATGCAGTAGAAAGGACGAGCAACGGAATTTTTTCGACGATGAGCTGCTGGATCCCTTGTTTGTTTTTCAATCGGCCTAACGGCCAATAGTCCAGAAGTAAGAGAATAAACGGAACTGTGACCAGCATCGGTTTCGACATCAGGCCAAGTGCAAACACGCACGGGACCGTCCAGTAACGCGCGGTCGATGGTTTCCGCACATAGCGGACGTAGGCCATGAGCGTGAGCATGAAGAAGACGCCGCTGAGCACATCCTTCCGTTCCGCGATCCACGCGACCGATTCAGCGCGCAATGGATGAATCGCGAAAAATGCGGCGACGAACGCGCTTCGCCATCGCGCACCAGTCATTTGCTCGAGCGCGAGAAAAAGCAGAACCACGGCGATGCTGTGCAGCAGCACATTGGTAAAATGATGAGCGCCCGCGTTTAGTCCGTAGAACTGACAGTCGAGTAAGTGCGAGATCGAAGTGAGCGGATGCCAATTCCCGCCATGGACGTGAGTAAAAGCCCAGCCAATCCCATGCAGGCTCAGGCCCTTTGTTACTTCGGGGTTCCCGTAAACGTAGAGGCCGTCATCGTAATTGATGAATGTATAGCCGGTCGTTTGACCGAAAACGATCCAGGTGATGACAAACAGGACAAAGCAAATAGCGAAAGTAACGGCGCCCTGTTCCCGCGGTTTAGTTTTGCTGACTTTCTTTTTCGCCACGCGTTTTCCTACGGCTTATCGAACGCGAACTCCGCTGTGGAAAATCAGCGTTCGCTCCAATTGAGCACGATCTTGCCGGAGTTACCGGATTTCATCAGCTCGATTGCTTCTTTGAATTGCGTGTAGGGGAAGCGATGCGTGATGACGGGCGAAATATCGAGACCGCTCTGGATCATGGCCGTCATCTTGTACCAGGTCTCGTACATTTCGCGGCCATAGATTCCCTTGATCGTGAGCGCACTGAAGACAACAACGTTCCAATCAATCGCTGCGCTCGCCGGCATGATCCCGAGTAGCGCAATTTTTCCGCCGTGAAACATCGCCGGCAACAGATCGGTCATTGCTTTGGGACTGCCGGACATTTCGAGAGCGACGTCGAAACCTTCCTTCATTCCGAGTTGTTTCATCGCGTCGCCTAACGAGCTGGTGCGGACGTCGACCGCAAAAACATTCGTCGCCATTTTTTTGGCGAGATCGAGACGATAGGGATTGATGTCGCTGATCACGATGTTGCGCGCGCCGGCGTGACGACAGATGGCCACGGCCATGCAGCCGATCGGTCCCGCGCCGGTGATGAGGACATCTTCGCCCACGAGATCGAACGAAAGCGCGGTATGAACGGCGTTGCCTAACGGATCGAAACAGGAAAGCACATCGAGCGGAATGTTTGGATCGGCGTGCCAGACGTTATCCATCGGGATCGACAAAAATTCCGCAAACGCACCCTGCCGATTTACGCCGACGCCTTGCGTGTTCGGACAAAGATGGCGCCGGCCCGCGAGACAATTGCGGCAATGTCCGCAGGTGATGTGGCCCTCGCCGGTAACGAGATCGCCCGGCGCAAAACCTTTCACGTGATCACCGACGCGCTCGACGACGCCGACAAATTCATGGCCGATGACCATCGGCACCGGGATCGTTTTCTGCGACCACGCGTCCCAGTTGTAGATGTGAACATCAGTCCCGCAGATCGATGTTTTCTTGATTCGAATGAGAACCTCGTCGCCGCCAACTTCTGGAACCGGAACTTCCTCGAGCCACAATCCGGGCTCGGCTTTGCGCTTCACGATCGCCTGCATCGTTTTCTGCACGGCCTGAAATTAAGCGAATCAGTAACGCAGGAAAGCAGGAAAGTTGATCGCGCACGTCCGCGCCTAATCGGTGGACAAATCTTTTTTTCCTTGGGATGGTGCGATTGCATGCCGTCAACGCTCGAGCGGGCCGAACCAAAACCGGCCACGCCACGCTCCGTTTTTATTTTTCGTTTCATGAGTACGATCGCCCTCTGGTCGGTCGCGCTTCTCATCGCTTTTTCCGGTTATGAGATTGCGTTCTGGGGATTGATCAGCCTGTTCGGGCTCATCGCGCTCTGGGAATTTTACGCGATGCTCGATCACAAGGGTCTGCCGAATTTCAAACTCACCGGCATGATTTGCGGCGTCGTCATGCTCGTCGGCAGCTTTTACAACTTCTCCCGTTACGGCCTGGCGCGCTCCTACGATTTCGAAATCGCCGTCCTGCTCTTTTTTCTCCTCACGGTTTTCACCCGGCAAATGTTCAACAGTCTGCGCGATGACGAGCCGTTGCGCACGATGGCTTACACGCTTTTCGGTCTGCTCTATGTCATTTGGCTCTACAATTTCATCACCAAGATTGTTTACGTGTCGCCGCGTTCCGCGACCGGCATAGTGACCGGCCAGTTTTATGTTCTGTATTTGATCGCGGTGACGAAGTTCAGCGACATGGGCGCATACATCACCGGAAGTTTGATCGGCCGGCACCAATTGATTCCGCACATCAGTCCGAAAAAAACGTGGGAAGGTTTTTTTGGTGCGCTGGCGTTTTCGCTTTTCGCGAGCGTCGGACTGTTTCGCCTCATGCCGGGACATTTGCCGCTGTTGAACTGGACGCACGCGATCGTGCTCGGATTGCTTCTCGGTTTCGCCGCGGTCGTTGGCGATTTGGCCGAATCAATCATCAAGCGCAGCACGGGCGTGAAGGATTCGGGCAACATGTTGCCGGGAATTGGCGGCGCGCTCGACCTGGTCGACAGCCTGCTCTTTACCGCACCTCTGCTGTTTTTTTATCTGCGGCTCGTCGTTCAGTGCCGGACTCGCAAACGACGGACTCCGTTTTGAACTGGACCTTGTGATCCTGAGATGAAACGTAAACGCGTCGTTGTGCTGGGCGCGACGGGATCCATTGGCGAAAGTGCGCTCAAAGTGGCGCGCGACATTCCGGAGCGAATGGAGATTGTCGCGCTGGCGGCGAAGAGTAACGCGAAGAAACTTGCGCAACAGGCGAATGCGACCAAACCCGGCGCTGTTTGCCTTGTCGATGAATCAAAAGTCGCGGAGCTGCGCGACAAATCTGACTTACTAAGCCCGAAATTTTCGTTGGCGAAAAAGGTTTGTGCGAAATCGCGACGCTGCCGGACAGCGAAATGGTGTTGATCGCGATTGTGGGCACGGGCGGACTGCGGCCCGCGCTGGCGGCGATCGAAGCCGGAAAAGATCTCGCGGTTGCGAGCAAGGAAATTCTCGTCATGGCCGGTGAAGCGGTCACGAGCGCCGCCGCGAGAAAAGGCGTGCGCGTGCTTCCGGTCGACAGCGAGCACAACGCGATCTTTCAATGCCTCAACGGAGAAAGCGCGGAAGTGCGTCGAATTATTCTGACCGCTTCCGGCGGACCTTTTCGCGAAACGCCTAACGAACAATTCGAAAACATCACGCCGGAACAGGCGCTCAAGCATCCGACATGGAACATGGGGCCGAAGATCACGATCGATTCCGCCACGCTGTTCAACAAAGGCCTGGAAATGATCGAGGCGCACTGGCTCTTCGGCGTGGAGATGAAGCGCGTCGAAGTTGTCATTCATCCGCAAAGCATCGTGCATTCGATGGTGGAATTCGCGGATGGCTCTGTCCTCGCGCAGCTCTCGCATTCCAACATGTGTTTCCCGATTCAATACGCGGTGACGTGGCCGGATCGCGTGCCGAATTCACTGCCGCCGCTCGATTTTGGGAAATTGTCGAAGCTTGAATTCGCCACGCCGCGTTACGACGATTTTCCCGCGCTCAATCTGGCGCGCCGCGCGGGAGAAACGGGCGGCACCCTGCCTGCTGTTTTGAACGCGGCCAATGAAATCGCAGTCTCAGCATTCCTTGAAAAGCGTATGAAATTCCCCGGAATCTGGCAGGTCGTGGAGCAGGTGATGAACCGCCATGCGGTCGTTGCGCATCCGACACTCGATGAGATATTGGCCGCCGATCAATGGGCGCGCGAAGAAGCGCGGCGCAGCATCGGGGCCTGAAATTTTCTGATCATGATCTTGCACATCGCTCGCGTGGCACTTGTCGTTCTCGAAGTCGTCGTCCTTTTCAATCTGCTCATCATTGTGCATGAGCTTGGCCATTTTCTGGCGGCGCGCTGGCGCGGGCTTTACATCGAAAAGTTCGGTGTCTGGTTCGGCAAACCGCTTTGGAAAAAGACAATTAACGGCGTCCAATACTCGTTAGGCTCGCTCCCGTTTGGCGGATTTGTCGCGCTGCCGCAACTGGCGCCGATGGATATCATCGAGGGAAAAGCGGACATGGAACGGCAGCAGCTTCCGCCCGTTAGCGCGCTCGATAAGATCATTGTCGCCATCGCCGGGCCGCTTTTCAGTTTACTACTCGCACTCGCGTTCGCCTGCGTTGTCTGGGTTGTCGGCTATCCGGTGGGCGAATCCGATATGACGACGACGATCGGATACATTATGCCCGATTCACCGGCGACGAAGGCGGGTTTGCAAGCCGGCGACAAGATTCTCGAAGTCGATGGCAACCCGGTGAAGCGCTTTCTCGGGATGAACGACAGCGTGACCTGGAACGTTGTTCGCAGCGAAGGCGAAAAGATTCCGGTGAAGTTTCAACGCGATGGCGAAGTGCACACGGTTTGGGTGGAACCATACAAGGCGAAGACGCGCGGCTGGCGGCGAAAGAGCGTTCGTCAGTTACGCATCCTTCCAGCTGAAAGTACCAGTGATTGATAAAGTCGAACCGAAAACGCCTGCCGCTGCCGCTGGTTTGCAACCGGGCGACGTCGTCACCGGATTGAACGGAACGAAAATCTACAGCCGCGCTGCCGTGGCCGATTACATCGAGCACCATCCGAAAGAGCCGCTCGTTCTCGATGTGCGGCGTGATGGCAAGCCGATCACTGCGAAAGTGACGCCGACCTTATTGCCGACCGAAGGCGAGATGAAATGGCGCATCGGAATCGGTTGGGAAGAAAAAGTCTCGATCGCGCATCCGAATCCGATCGAACAGGTTCAAAAGAGCATCACGAGCACGCTCGAAACAATCGGCGCGGTCGCTTCGCCGAAATCGGACGTGAAATTTCAACACATGAGCGGGCCCATCGGCATCGGTCATATTTATTATTTGCTCTTCGGAGATGAGCGCGGCTGGCAACTGGCGTTGTGGTTCAGCGTCGTCTTGAATGTGAACCTCGCGATTTTAAACATGCTGCCCATTCCAGTTCTCGATGGCGGGCACATTGTTCTTGCGCTGATTGAGTCGGTGCGGCGCAAACCGGTGAACATGCGGGTGCTCGAGGTCATTCAGACCGGCTGCGCGGTATTGATCATTAGCTACATCGCTTATGTCAGCTTTTTCGATCTCGGCGATTTGCTTGGATCAAAGAGTGAGAAGCGTGGTCCGGAACCGACTCCCAAGGTTGCGCCGGCGCATTAGTTCGGTTCGGTGGTCGTTGCGCATCGTCGCGCAAAATTTATCTTGGCCTTGATGAGCGCGAGCTACTGCGAAAATCCATTTAGCTATCGACGCCGGATTTCGCGCGAGGTGATGATCGGTAACGTCGGCGTTGGCGGCGCGAATCCGATTCGTGTGCAGTCGATGATCACGTGCGACACGATGGACACGGAAGCGTCGATCGCGCAGACAATGGAACTGGCGCAGGCTGGTTGCGAGATCGTGCGCATCACCGCGCCGACCGTGAAGGATGCGGCAAATTTGCAGCACATCGTCGCGCGGACTGCGTGAGCGCGGCTGCGATGTGCCGATCGTGGCCGACATCCATTTCAAACCTGAAGCCGCGATGGAAGCGGCAAAGTGGATCGATAAAGTGCGGATCAATCCCGGGAATTACGCCGACTCAAAGAAGTTCAAGATCGTTGAATATACCGATGAGCAGTACGCGGCCGAGCTGGCGCGGATCCGAGAGCGATTTTCACCGCTCGTTAGGCTATGCAAGGAACGCGGGATCGCCATGCGCATCGGGACGAACCACGGCTCGCTTTCCGATCGCATCATGAACCGCTACGGCGATACGCCGCTTGGCATGGTGGAAAGCGCGCTCGAATTCGCACGCATCGCGCGCGATCTCGATTATCACGCCTTCGTTTTTTCGATGAAGTCGAGCAACCCGAAGGTGATGATCAATGCCTACCGCTTGCTCGTCGCGCGACTGAATGAAGAAGGCGCTGATTGGAATTATCCGATCCATCTCGGCGTAACCGAGGCCGGTGAAGGCGAAGACGCGCGCATCAAAAGCGCGATCGGCATCGGCTCGCTCCTGGCGGATGGAATTGGGGACACGATTCGTGTTTCGCTGACCGAAGACAGCATCCACGAAATTCCGGTCGCGCAAGCACTCGTTAGGCTGCATCGTGGAGGGGGCGCCAAAATAGATGCGGTGCCACTTTCCTACGACCCATTTTCGTATCAACGCCGTGCGACCAATCGGATCGAACTGGAGGGTGTGTCCGACAACGTTTGGTTAGGCGGCGAAGAAACGGTGCGCGTCATTGTTCGCCAGAAGAACTTCGAGAAGATCGCGCACAAGGTGGACCGGATGGGCGATTACAAGCCGGAGCTGGTTTACGAAAAGGCCGGCGTGATTGAAGTCGATCCGCGAGATGATCTGCAAAGTTTGAATCAACGGCCAGCGCAACTCGTGACGGTGCGCGATGGAATTGATCTGCCGGTCATTAGCGCTTTTCGACTGTTAGCCGCGAAACTTGCGCCGCATCATCCTATCCTGCTCAAAGACTCGTTAGGCGAAGGCAATTCAGAAGGTGATTTTCTCCAAACGTTGCTGGTTGCTTCGACTAACATCGGCTCGCTGCTTTGCGATGGAATCGGGGATGCAGTCCTGGTGCAGGGTGAAGAAGCGCCGGGCCAGGCGCTGCGCTTGAGTTACAACATTCTGCAAGCGGCGCGCTGCCGCATTTTCAAGACAGACTACGTGGCCTGTCCATCGTGTGGACGGACGCTTTTTAATCTGCAAACCACGACGGCTCGAATCAAAGAAGCGACCTCGCATTTGAAGGGAGTGACTATTGCGGTCATGGGCTGCATCGTGAATGGACCGGGCGAAATGGCGGATGCCGATTTCGGTTACGTCGGCGGCGCGCCGGGCAAGATCAATCTCTACGTCGGCAAAACCGCGGTGAAATTCAACATTCCCGAAGCCGAGGCAGTCGAGCGCTTGCAGGATCTTATTCGCGAGCACGGAAAATGGATCGAGCCGCCGAAAGAAGTTGCGGCTGCAGCGGTCTGACCGGCGAATATTTGCGTCCTCAGCGTCGTCAAAGCTCGAATCAGGAGAAGACGATGAAGAGAATTTTATCTGTGATCATGGGCGTTCTGCTGTTTTCGGGCGCGTTTACAACGCAAAATTCAAATGCCGCGACAGTCTTTGTCGAAATTGGCGATCGGCCATACTACACGCATGGCGGCTGGTATTGGTCGCATGGTTATCGCTGGTGCTGGGTACCGGGACATTGGCGCTGGCATCATCATTACCGGACCTGGATTCACGGGCACTACGTGCGTTGCCGTTAACGAGGGGGATCGAAAGGCTCCTCGAATGTTCATTTAAGATGATTTTTTTCGGTCCAATGGAAAAAAATCATTGACATAATTCGGCTAACGAAAGAAAAAGGGCGCCGATTGTCGTTTATCGGCGTCTTATCAGTGGTTGAATTTCTACCCGGTAGATTTTCGCTGCGGGGAGCCGTCAGCGCGATCGCACATCATCAATCCGGTTAACCCGTCAACAAACACCAATATGAAACTCAACCACACCTTAGTTCGCCGTGTCGCCCTCTTTTTGGGGATGGCCATGGCAATTTCGACCGTCTCCGCAACGGACGTTCCCAAAAATTTGGGCAATGATCTCGACAAATTAGTGGAGAGCAACATCGCGCTGAAAAATGCGCAGCGCACACATACCCAGATCGCGACCTTCAATGGTTTTGCCAGTGAACGAGCAGCGCTCGCTTCAGATATGGCGATCAAGGAAGCGTCGACTAACAAATATCTCGTCGACATTCACCCGAGTGGTCGCATGTCGTTCGATGCGCTGAAGGAAGATTTGCTCCGATCATGTCCTTCGCTTCGCATTACCGCCCAGGATACGAAGTATCGCGGCGTCGGAGTAATCGAAGGTTTTATCTCCGTGAATGAAGTGGCGAGAGTCGCGAATAACAAGGGAGTCACCTCAGTTCAGCTCGGCATTAAGCCTTATTTGAAACGCGCCAAAGGTCAGGGCATGAGCCCGGACGCAATCGCGGCTTTGACACTCGTCGGCACGGCGTTTGATCAGGGCGTGACACAGCATCGCGTCGACAAGGTCAGCACGCTTTACGATCCGGGCGCTTCAATGTCCCTCGACGGTAGCGGAATATCGGTTGGATGTTTGTCCGATAGTTACGACACGCGAACCGCCGCTCCACATGCCGCGCAAGACGTAGCGGGTTTCGATTTGCCAGGCGCTGTCGGCAACCCCTACAACACAACGCCGGTGTTCCTGCTTCATGACGAAACTCCAGGTACCGGCACCGATGAAGCGCGCGCGCTTTGCCAGGTCGTCTACAAGATGGCGCCAAAGGCGAAGCTTGGCGTTTCAACGGCGAATTTCGGTGAAGTTAATTTTGCCAACTCCATTCGCGCTCTAGCCGGAATCAACAGCGCTGATTTCCCGAACGCCAGCATGCAGGGATTTGCGGCGCAGGTCATCTGCGACGACGTAGGCTATTTCGATGAGCCGTGGTATCAAGACGGTATCATTGGCGCAGGCGTCGATGACGTGGCAGCGGCGGGTGTTGCCTATTTCTCCTCGGCTTCAAATGACATCGGCACGAATGGCTATACGTCGTCTCTTCGTTGGGTCGCGAATGGCACTGGTCCCAGTTTCGCGATGGGCAATGTTGCCTTGGCTAATACCAACATCGATCTGACTGGTGTTCCGCCGGAACTTTATGCCGGTGGATTCCATAACTTCAATCCGACTCCGGGCCAGCTCGATGTTGCCCAGACCTGGGCTCTGCCGGGCAACGCAAACCTTTTCGTCATTCAATGGGACGACCCATATGACCAGAACACGGCGGCCATTCTTGATATGCCTGCCTTGTACATGAACACTGGCAACCACACCGGAACCACGATCACGTTCTCGGACATTCCGGCTCTAACGGCGGGCGAACTTTACGAATGCGACGTGTTCGCGACCGGCGGCAGTAATTTTGACGCGATCGTCACGATCAATGGACCGGGCGGTGTAATCGTCGACCATCAGGATACGACGGTCGATGAAGTGGTTCGCTTTTTCGCGCCGACGACAGGTAGCGGATATAGCATCCAGATTGACCGCTTCAGCACGACAACGGGAACGTTCGAAGTTGATCTGTATCATGCCTCCGGCTTCGTTGGTGGTCCGAAGGTTACAACCGATATTAACGTCCTGGCATTCAACGCTTCAGGCGCCTACGTTCCGGCCAGTTCGTTTATCTCGAATAACTTCGCTACCAATCAACCGATTGAGTTGGCGCAGGTAGCTAGAGCGAATAACGCCGGTCTGCAGCTTGTCGTTGCGCGGCGTAATGTTCCCGCTTCGGGCGGTCCGCAGCACATCAGAATTCAGGATGGCGGTAACGGCATCGGTGGTATCGCTCCATTGGAATACTTCACCTATGACACGGTAACCACCGGCGGCCACGATTCGGCCAGAGGAGCTAACGGCGTTGCTGCATACAGCGTGTTCCGACCAAGCCGGCCCGAAACATTCACTTCGCCGGGGCCCTCGGTCTATTACTTCGATAACATGAGTAATCGGCTCGCTACTCCAGAAGTCCGGTTGACGCCGCGAATTGCGGCGGCAGATGCGGCGAACACGTCGTTCTTCGCCGGCAGCGATTCGAGCTCCGACGGCGATACGAACCGAAACTTCTCCGGCACGAGCGCGGCGGCACCGCACGCAGCGGGCTGCGCGGCGTTAGTGTTGCAAGCGAAGGGCGGACCTGGAAGCGTTACTCCGGCGCAAATGACCAATCTTTTGTCGAACAATACGTTCCAGCACGACTTGGATCCAATGTTCGTCAAGGGCACGGCCACGGCAAGCAACGGCGGCACGGTTACCATCACCTTGAATAGTGATTCCAGTAACATTGTTGCTAATGCAGTCTTCGGTTTGACGAGCGGCGGTGTTGGTTTACAGGATAGGAACTCCTGGAAGGTCGCCTTTTCCGGCGCCGGCCACCTTACCGATCTGACCTTTAATCCTACCGGAACTGCCGCTGCGGCTGGCAATCCGACGGGCGGCAATAACGGCTTGGATTCGGGTCTGAATTACTTCAGTAACCTCTATCCCGGTGCCGTCTTCGAACCGGCCGTGGCGAATGGGGCGTTCGTAACAGGAACGCTGACCGGTCTTGCTGCAGGCGACATCTCACCGCCCGTATTTAGCAATGCTGCGCCATTACCATCAAGTGCCAACGTCTGGTGGACCATGGCGTTGTCGTTCCCGAATTCAAACTTCACGACAGGTAAAGCGTTCACGTTCACGGTTGGCCGCGGTGTGCAGCACTCGTCGGTTGTCGGCACATTTGCCGCACCGCAAGGTGGCGCTCCCTTTGCCGGACCGAATAGCGGATTGACGACGGTTGATGCAACGGCCGACCTCCTTGGCGGCGCCGTTCTGATTCCGGAAGGTACCGTATTCGCGACCGGCATGGCATTCAGCGGTCACGTCAGCGATGGCGTGAACTCGTTCCCGTTCGCAGGCACAATGACCAACACGTTAGGTAGCGGCTACGCGGTGCAGGACGGTTTCGGATTCATCAACATGGAAGCCGCCGCAACCGGTTCGACCTCGATACCGAGCGCAGTACCTCTGACTTCGGTGGTATCGAGAAGGACCCACGGGGGTGCCGGTACCTTTGATATTAACCTGCCGGGTGTTGAGTGCCGCGACGGCGGTGCAGCGGGTAATTACACAATGGTATTTACCTTCGTCAACTCGATCACAAAGGCCTCCGCGGCGATCGTGTCCGAAGGCAGCGGGATGGTCAGCGGGATGAGCATAGCCGGAAATCAGGTTACGGTTAACCTAACGAACGTCCCGAACGCGCAAAGAGTCACTGTAAACGTTCTAGACATCCATGACAGTGCCGGGAACGTGAGCGCGTTCCACTCCGGAACAATGAGGGTGCTTATCGGCGACACCAGCGGAAACGGAATCGCTAATGCGTCTGACGTTAGCCAGACCAAGGCCCAGTCCGGCGCCCCAGTGGGTGCTGGAAACTTCCGTGAGGATGTCACCGGCAACGGCACGATCAATGCCGGTGACGTGAGTGACGTGAAGGCTCACTCTGGCACCTCGGTTCCTTAATAATCGCTCGCTTAAAAACGAAGCAATTCGGAGCGGCAGGGTTCATCCCCTGCCGCTTCTGTTTTGGGGTGGAGCGTCGCAACGGTCGCGCTAACGAACTTCCCAATTTGACGGCGAGACTCCTCTCCACCATATTCCGCGCTCCTCACATTCGAGGAATCGTCCCCGATGGATAAAATTCGCAACATCGCCATTATTGCGCACGTCGATCACGGCAAGACCACGCTGGTCGATCAGCTTTTGCGTCAGTCAGGCACGTTTCGCTCTAACCAAAAGGTAGAGGAGCGCGTGATGGACTCGATGGATCTGGAGCGCGAAAAGGGAATTACCATCCGCGCGAAAAACGCGGCGTTTCAATGGAATGGTTATCGCGTCAACATCGTCGACACGCCGGGTCATGCCGATTTCGGCGGCGAAGTCGAACGCATCATGAAGATGGTCGATGGCGTGTTGCTCGTGGTCGATGCGCACGATGGACCACAGGCACAAACACGTTTCGTGTTGCGCAAGGCGCTTGAGAACAAGGCCAAGCCCATCGTTGTCATCAACAAGATCGATCGCGAAAATGCGCGCCCGCACAAAGTGCTCGACATGGTTTTCGATTTGTTTGTCGAGCTCAAGGCGACCGACGAGCAACTCGATTTCCCCGTGATTTATGCGAGCGCAAAGGACGGCTTCGCTCTGCGTGAGCTCCATGAAAACAACAACGATATGACGCCGCTTTTTGAAGCGATCGTGAAATATGTGCCGCCGCCCGTCATTTCTTCCGAACCTTATTTTCAAATGCTCGTTTCCAATCTCGATTACAGCGACTATCTCGGGCGGATCGCACTTGGACGCATTGTTAGTGGTCGCGTTTCGGTCGGCGATTCGATCGTTTGTATTCATCGGGACGATCGGCGAGAGCGAGCAACCGTTACCGCTCTGTATACGTTCGCCGGGCTCGGGCAGCTGGATGTGAAGCACGCGGGTGCGGGTGACATTGTCGGCCTCACTGGATTTGAAGATGTCTACATCGGCGAAACATTGACCGATCGCGAAGAACGCGCGCCGTTGCAGTTTGTCGACATCGATCCGCCGACGATTCGCATGCGGATTCTTGTTAACGATTCACCTTTCGCCGGCCGCGAAGGGAAGTTTGTTACTGCCCGCCACATTCGTGAGCGCCTTATTCGAGAAACCCGCGGAAATGTTTCGCTTCAGGTCAACGACACCGAAACCGCCGGTGCGTTTGAAATCAATGCCCGCGGCGAAATGCAAATTGCCATTCTGGTCGAGCAAATGCGGCGGGAAGGGTATGAAGTGATGGTTTCACGGCCTGAAGTAATTTTTCACCAGGACGCCAATGGCGAAACGCGGGAGCCGATTGAGAATCTCTACCTGGAAATACCTAACGAGAATTTGGGCGATGTCATGCAAGCGCTCGCCAATCGCAAGGCCGAAATCACACACATGGATCACCATGCTGAGCGCGTCTCATTGGAAGCCATTATTCCCACGCGCGGCTTGATCGGATTCGAGAGCGATCTTGTTAATCTGACCCGCGGCGAAGGGTTGATGAGTCATCTCTTCCGGGAATATGCGCCATTCAAGGGCGAGATCGAAGGTCGGGGCCGCGGCGTCATGGTTTCGATGGAACCGGGAATAAGCACCGCTTACGCGTTAAACAACATCCAGGCTCGCGGTCGCCTGTTCATCGGACCGCAGGAAGATGTCTACGGCGGAATGATTGTGGGCGAGAACTCGCGTCCCGAAGATCTGCCGGTCAATCCTTGCAAGGCCAAACACCTCACTAATATGCGCAGCCAAGGCGACGGCAAAGGTATCCAGCTCGAGGCACCGTTAAAGATGAGCCTTGAACGCGCGATTGAATATATCGGCCCGGATGAATTCGTAGAAGCGACTCCGGCGTCTCTGCGATTGCGGAAGCGTATTCTGGACGCGACTGCACGAAAACGCGCAAATACAGCAATCGAAGCGTTGACAAAGTAGGCGGGGTGCGATTGAATTCCCCTCGTTAATTTGCCTCTTCGCCGGTTGCTCTCGCGAAGTGCGCCCTTCCCGATTCGTTCGCGGATGTTTTTTGGCCAGGCAACTTTCAAACTAAGCAAAAGTCATGGCCGGACACAGTAAGTGGTCCAAGGTGAAAAGGTTCAAAGGCGCGATCGACGCCAAGCGCGGGAATCTTTTCAGCAAGCTTTCCAAGGAGATCACCATCGCCGCCAAAACGGGCGGGGGCGATGCCGCAGGAAACCCGCGTTTGCGCAGCGCCATCCAGGCCGCGCGCGATCAAAGTATGCCGAACGACAATATCGATCGGGCGATCAAACGGGGCACGGGCGAGGGGATGGAGGCGCAGCATTTTGATGAAATTGTCTACGAAGGTTACGCACCGGGCGGCGTCGCGGTGATCGTGGAAGCCGCAACGGACAATAAAAACCGCACCGCGGCCGAGATCCGCAGCATTTTCAGCAAGAACCACGGCAACCTCGCGTCTAGCGGTAGCGTTTCCTACATGTTCCACAAAAAAGGACAGATCGCGGTTCCGGCAGACTCGATTGATGAAGATCGGCTCTTCGAAATCGCACTGGAATCGGGGGCTGAAGAGTTGACAACGGAGGAGAAACAGTATGTTATCACTACTTCCCACGATCAGCTCTACGCCGTAGCTGAGTCACTCAAACACGCGGGTGTCATAATCGATGGGCAAAAGTTTACATTCATTCCAGACACGACAGTTTCTGTCGCCGACGAGGCGACCGCGCTCCAGGTCCTACGCCTGTGCGAAAGCCTCGAAGACGACGATGACGTTCAGAACGTTTATTCAAATCTAGAAATCCCTGACGAAGTGCTGGCGAAATTGCCGGCTTAAGAAATCGCGGCCCGGAGCCGCAATGATCTGTAGCTAGAAGAGCGGAGAGAGACTCTATATATGAGCGAAGAAAACGAAAACCAGCCGCCGCTGGAAACTGAGTCCGCGCCGGAGCGGAGGCGTCGCCCGCGTCGCCGCGGTCCGCGGAGAAATTACGCCCGCCCCAATTACAACTACAACGATTCGCACGGTAACAACTCGGGAACGTCCGTGACTGATCGCAGCAGCAACGACAATATGACCGCGCAGGAAAAGGAAAATGACAACGGACGGGTGACTTCGGTTGCCACAGAGGATAGACAGGTTCGCGACCAGAATCAGGAAGCGGGAGAGAACGGCGAGGTGCGCGAGCCCGAATTCGGCGAAGGAATCATCGAGATTTCAGGCAAGGGCTTTGGATTTTTACGTGATGCCAAGCGCAATTTTGTGCAAACGCCGCAGGATATCTTTGTGACGCCGGAAATTGTCCGCCGCTTTGCCTTGCGTGACGGAATGTGGATTCACGGTGAAACCCGTCGGGGCAATCGCGGTCCACAACTGACGCGTCTGCTCAAGATCAACGAAGATGAGCCGACGAAATATCAGGGCCTGCGCCCGTTTGAAGAGCTGACGACGATCAACCCGAACAAACGGATCAAGCTCGAGACGGTGCCAGACCGTTACACCACGCGCATCATGGATCTGATGACGCCACTCGGCATGGGCCAACGCGGTTTGATTGTTGCGCCACCGCGGACGGGCAAGACAACATTGCTGCATCATATCGCCGATGCGGTAACGAAGAATCATCCGGAAATGATTTTGATTATTCTGTTGGTCGATGAACGTCCGGAAGAGGTGACCGATTTTCGCCGCTCGTGCCCCAAGGCCGAACTGATGGCGAGCTCGAACGACAGCGATATCAAGAGTCACACGCGGATTGCGCAGCTCGCGATCGAGCGCGCGAAACGTCTCGTCGAAGCAGGCAAGCACGTTTTCATTTTGCTCGACTCGATCACCCGCACAGCCCGTGCATTTAACAATGCAATGGGTGGCGGTGGCCGCACCATGAGCGGCGGTATCGATGCGCGCGCGATGGAGACCCCGCGAAAAATTTTCGCCGCGGCGCGTAACACCGAAGAAGCAGGATCGCTGACCATTGTTGCGACAGCATTGATCGAAACCGGCAGCCGTATGGACGAGCTGATCTTTCAAGAGTTCAAAGGCACCGGTAACATGGAGCTGGTGCTCGATCGTAAGATCAGCGATCAACGAATTTATCCGGCGGTGGATATTTTCCTCTCCGGCACGCGACGCGAAGAGCTACTGCTGCAGCCGTGGGAGCTGGAAAAGATTAATCTTATTCGCCGCGGTCTGGCCGGCCACAAACCGGAAGAAGCAATTCAACGTCTGCTCATGTTCGTGAAGAAGTTTCCGACAAACACGCAGATGTTGAAGGAAATCCCGGGTTAATCCGTCCGTCATCCCGAGCGATAGCGAGGGACCTCACGAGAACCACTTCAGTCATCGCGAGATCCTTCGCGTTTGCTCAGGATGACAACTCCCAACGTGCAAATTGCGAATAGCACCCGTTCTTCTTCCGCGAAGGAAGTCGAGTGGGAAGTTCTTCCGCCTGAAGAGAAGCGGAAACGCATTCAGCTCGAGCCGTTGTTCCGTTGGCTGGCTCTGATCATGGATGAATTTCTGCGCCTGCCCGGAACAAAGTTTCGTTTCGGCCTCGACCCCCTTCTCGGTTTGTTTCCAGGCGTCGGCGACACAGCGTCCGCATTCGTGTCTGCATTCGCTTTGCTTCAGGCAGCGCGGTCTGGATTACCGAAGATTGTCCTCGCTCGTATGTCGCTCAACATTCTCATAAACGAGCTCGTCGGAATCATTCCCGGCATTGGCGACGCGTTCTCTTTTTGGTTCAAATCGAATGCGCGTAATTATCGGATTCTGCAGGAGCACACCACTGGGATGCGGAAGGCGCGTCGCAGCGACTGGATTTTTGTCATCGCGGTTCTGGTGTTGCTCTTTCTCATCGTCGCCGCGGGAATTGCCGTCAGCATTTTCATCCTGCACGAGCTCCTAAGATTTCTCAGCGGTCGTTAGGCCTTAAGCAGGAACATAGGGCTCCAGCCCTGTGCGGCCAGTGGAGATCTCTTCTCCGCTGCCGTCGCAGCGGGGTTGGAAACCCGCTGGGCACACAGATCTGAGATCTATGTTCCGAGCCGGCCACCCGGAAACGAAGCGGCAGCGCCGCGATTCACTGAATGCGCCGTTCGTAGATGGCGTGAATCTTTTGTCGCGCTTCATCGAAGCTTTGCACAAACGCTTCAAATTCCTTGTAGCCGAGCCAGCTCGCGAGTCGGTGTTGCTCGAATTCTCCGGTGGGCAATGTCGAAACGCTTTTGTTTTCCCAGCGGCGCAAGGCCGACTCGCAACGGCGAAGAAAACCGTAACTGATCTTTAGCTGGCTCGCTTCGTTCTGCGCCAGCAGGTCGTGTTGCGCCAATTCGGCGAGCGCTTCCGTCCAGGTAGGATTCCAAATTCCAGAGCGCATTTGCAACGCCTGAACCAGAAACTCCGCCTCGATCATTCCGCCTGTTCCCGTTTTGAAATCCAGGCCCGGCGATCCGCTACTGCGATCGCGCCGAATTCGTTCCGTCATCGAATGAATGTCGGCGAAAAGATTCGGACGCTGACCCGCCTCGCGCCAGATGCGTTTTACCATTTCCAAAAACTCGGCCTGTTGCGGCCCAACGATCGGCCGCGCTCTCGTTAGGGCCCACAATTCCCAAAGATGAGCACGGCTTTCGTAATATGTTTGATGCGTCGCGAGCGAGGAAACGAGCGGACCTTTTTCGCCATCAGGACGCAGGCGCGTATCGAGCGGTGAAATCGTTCCCTCAGGCGTCGGTTTCCCCATTGCGACAAAAACGCTCTGGGCCGCCCGCGCGTTTTCGCCTACGAACAGGACATCGAGATCTGCGCCGTAGGTGATTTCACGTCCGCCAAATTTGCCAAGCCCGACAATGGTTAGGCCGGCGTCTGCAGCGAGCAATTGGTTGACGTGGATGAGGCAGGCCTCCGCCAGATCGGAATGTTCACGCGCCAGCGTGACCGCGTTGGAAAGGCTGAGGATGTCGCGCAATAGAATGCGAAGCCAATGCATCTGCCGATACGCGCGCACCGGCTGCAATTCGGACGGCGATGCGCCGCAGTCGGCGAGCCGGCGCAAATGTTCGCCGACTTCCAGAGGCTGATCGAGTTTGCGGCTGCGTGTTGTTTCTTCGAGCAATTGCGGATGCCTAACGAGTAAATCCCCGGCATAACGGCTGACATCGAATGCTTTGATCAAAAGCTCAAGCAGCCGTGGATTCACCGCCAAGAGCTCAAAGAGCAGGCTCCGCAATCCGTACGCTTCAACGAAGCGCAGCAGCTGATTTAACGTTGCATCGGGATCGGCCGTCTTCGCGAGCTGCTGCAGCAAAAGCGGGCGCAACTTGCGAAAGACCTGTCGCGTGCGCGGTGCAACGTGAAAGCGCGCCGGTCCCTGCGCCAACTCGTTGAATGACTTCTCCGCGCGCGCTTGATCGCGAAAAATCGTATAGCTGGGCGCGCCGACGCCGGTTCCTTCGAAATCAGAGACATTTTTCCGGAAAATTGCGCGCACATTTCCCATGTGGCGTCGTAACTCCGTCGTGAGTTGTTTCGACGACGGGAAGCCGAGACTTCGGGCCAGCCGCAGCAGCGACGCCGGGTCTTCCGGAATGGTATGGGTTTGTTGCTCCGCTTCGATTTGCAGCCGGTGCTCGACGCGACGAAGAAACCGATAAGCTCCATCAAGCGCCATGGTTTCATCCCGGGGCAAAAGATCGTGCTGCGCCAGCGCGGGCAGGGCTTTCAGCGTGCTCGTTTCCTGCAGAAACGTGTTGCGCGCGCCATGAACCAACTGCAGCGCCTGCACAATGAATTCGATTTCGCGAATGCCGCCGGCGCCGAGCTTGACGTCGCGCTCCAGATTTTCGTGTCCGACGATGTCTCGCTCGATGCGTCGTTTGAGAACGGCGATTTCATCGAGCAAATCTGGCGTCGGGCTTTTCGGATAAATGAAAGGCTGATGATGTTGCAGGAATTCGTAAACAAGTTCTTCGCTTCCGCATATTCCGCGCGCGCGAATCAATGCGAGTCGTTCCCAGGTTTCGCCGAACCCGGAGTAATAATTTTCCATACTCTCGAGTGAGCGAGCGAGAGGCCCCGCGCTGCCTTCCGGCCGAAGTCGCAGATCGATTCGAAAGAGTGCGCCGGCCGGGCTACTTGCGGAAAACGTCTCTATTATTTTAGCGCTCAGTCGATTGAACCATTCGTGATAGCTCTGGTTCGCCGAGACCTGGCCTTCATGACTGTAGAGAAAAATCACGTCGACATCGGAGCTGTGATTCAGCTCGCGGCCGCCCAATTTTCCGAGTCCGAGAATTGCAAACTCCGCATCGGGCGAGCCGTAACGGTTTCGCAAGTGGCGGTTCCAATGTTGAAAGACCTGACTCAAACAAATCGCAGCGAGTTGTGAAAGTTCCTCAGTCGTCTCTTCGATACTCGACAGCTCCGCGATTTCGCGCAGCGCGATACGCGTCATCTCGCGTCCTTTCCATCGACGCAGGACTTCGAAATTGTTTTCTGCGATGTCACTGCGATTGAGTTCACGCAGATGGCCCAGCATCTCTCCATGCGCGCGGTTAAACGGCGCGACCTCAGCCAGCCAAAGCAAAACCTCCGGCGCATTCGCCACGCGCGTCGCGCAAATGCTGGAAACGGAGAAAAGATGAAGCAATGACGCCTCGCCGAGCGGAAAGGTTTCCAGAAAAACCGGCAATGGCGTAGCGTCGGCGGGCCATTTCTCCTGTAGCGCAAGCAAAGTCGTCGCTACTTGTTCGGGCGAAATTGCTGAAGACGCCTTCTCCTCGATCCAACGATCGGAAGTATTCGTGACCAGCGAACGACGTCTCATGAAGTCGCGAGCAAACATCCAGCGCCGGGAATGCGCAACTGTGCGAGGCGGGTCCCGACTAATCGCTCCGCGTTTCGCTCATCTTAACACGAGCGAGAGCGAGTTTACGCCGTTCGTTTCTGGTGAGGCTGTTGAGGCCGCTGCGGGAGATTTTGTCTAGCAGCGGATCGATTTCCTCGGCAATAAATTCCTCAGCGCTCATGCGTTCGAGACGATCGGCTTCGGCGCGGCGCCTGGCGCATGATGCGTTGAAGAAATGACGGACGACCATAACCGAGCAGATGAGAATAGAACCAGCCGGCGATGCAGCCGCCGAAATACGCGCTGTGCGCGACAGTTCCGCCGCGATCGAAAACAATAAGAGCCAAGGCGATGATGAAGACACCATAGGCGAGATGCTTTGCCTTCAATCGAATCGGCAGAATGAAAAAGACCATCGAGGTTAGTTCCAGCTCGGGCAGAATCGTGGCATAAGCGACGAGCACCGCGGCGACCCCACCACCCGCTGCATATAACGCGCAATTCAACGGCATCAGAAAGAGATGGCCGAGCTCACCTGCGATGATGCCGGAGAAATACAGAATGAGAAATTGGCGCTGGCCCAGAATCGATTCCACGTCGCGCCCGAGCAGATAAAGCAGGAGCATATTGCCTAACAAGTCCCACTGGCCGTCATGCAAAAACATGGCAGTAAAAAATTGCCAGCCGTAGGCCTCGCGCATGCCGCGCTGACTCAAGGCGAGATAGTCGCGAACAAATGCTGGGTCGTAACTCTGCAGGACTACTTGCACGGCGAAAACGATGATGTTCGCCATCACCAGGCCGAGCAGCGCGACGCGATGCTCTCGCGTCCACCGGCGTGTGAAAGCAGAAGGTTTTCGGCCGGAGAGGCGCATGATCACGAGGTTATCGCAAACCGATTTTGTTGTCGATTTGGAAAAAGAAAAACCGCCATTTTTGATGCGATTTACGCCGGAACGAGCACGCGCAGCTTGTGTTCGTCGATTCGAAATTCAACCGGGCATTGCCCGATCAGTTCGCCATCAATTTCCACCGGTACGTCTTCATTGCTCGTCACGCGCAATCTTTCCGTCTGGAAATATTCAACTTCGGGCAAGCGAATGCCGGAAGTAAAAATGACATTTTGCAGATACTTGATGATTTCCAGGTAACCGAGTTGCTTGAAGACAACGACATCAAGCAAACCGTCATCGATCGCCGCATTTTTGAAAAATGGGAACGGTCCTCCATAAAGTCGGCCGTTGCCGACGAGGACAAAGGAACCGGTCTTGGTAACAGCGTTACTCGACTCGATCTCGAGGACAGGAGGCCGCCGTGCGGCGATCTGTGCGGCCGAAACAAGATAGCTCAGCGGTCCGAAACTTCGCTTGAAGGCGAGGCTCGTTTCCTTGACCACTTGCGCATCGAGACCGACACCGGCGAGCTGGACGAAATGTTTGGAATTCGCCAGCGGCATATCAATCAATCGTGTTTTCTGTTGCTGAATTATTTCCCAACAAAGGCCCAGGTTGCTCGCCGGGATTCCTAGCTCCATGGCGAAGACGTTCATCGTTCCCATCGGGAGCAGGCCGAGAGCGGCGCTCGTTCCAGCCATGCCGTTCACTACTTCGTTGATCGTTCCGTCGCCACCAGCGGCTACGATGGTGGTGAATCCCTCGGCGGCTGCGCGTCGCGCAATGACCTCGGCTTCGCCACAACGTGAAGTCGCGCAAATGACAGCATCACCCGTAAGCGACTCCATTTTTTCGCGCCAGCGACGCGCGCGTTCACTGCGCGCCGCCGGATTGAGAATAACGATCGTGCTGTTCACTATGCGTCCCCGGCTTTGGTCTTTTCTTCAGTTTCGCGCTGCGTAACGTCTCCCGGTGAAAAAATTGAGCCGGTTAATCTTGATCGGCATTGGTGCGCTTGTCGGTGCGATAGTCATACTCTTACTGGCAGTGAACCTCTATGTTCAATCGCAGGCGACACAAGCGCGGATTCAGCAGGAACTCAGCCAGCGTCTTAACGCGCCGTTACGCATTCGCACAATTAGCGTCACGCCGTGGGGCGGATTGAAGCTGACCGGAATTACCATCCCGCAAACACAGCCCGGTGCGGTCGGCGATTTTCTCGAAGCACAAACCTTTCGATTGCGTGTTCGATTCGGGTCGCTGTTTGCACAGCGTTTGGTTATCAAGGAAGTCTCGCTCATCGCGCCAAACGTGACCTGGATTCAAAACGCGGACGGCAAGTGGCGATTACCGGAATCGCCGAGACAGGCGGAAGTTCCGGCAGAGGTTCACGAAAAGCCGGTCGCCTCCGCGCCAGCCCCCAGCGCCATTCCAACCACTACTCCATCTCAGGCCGCAACGGCCAAGAAATCGCCACTGCCACGTTTGCGCTCGGAGCCGGCACCATTCGCTCCCGAAGTGCGGCGAGTCAGACTGGCGCGTGGCGAATTCAATTTTCTCGATGGCAAAGGAAAAGTCGTCGCGCGATTTAATGGTGTGAATTTTCGTTCGACTTTCGCAACACGACGGCGCTTAATGGGACTATCGATATCGCGAAGACGTCGCTGCGCGATCGTTTCTTTCTCGAGAAATTAAATTCGCCCATGCGCTATGACCCGAATGTCATGGAATTCTCAAACGTTTCGGCGCAGGCGGATGGCGGCAAGATCACCGGTGGATTTTCAATGCGACCGCAGGAACAGGATTCGCCGTTTACCGCGCAAATTCGGTTTCACGATTTGCAGGCTGATCGCATCATCACGGAAGCAGGTGGCCCAAAGGGAATGGTGAAAGGCCGCCTGGAAGGAAGTCTCGAAGCGACTGGAAAAACGGCCGACCAGAACGCCCTCAATGGTCACGGTGAAATTTCCCTTCGTGACGGCGAGGTGCAGCAATACAGCCTGCTCGTCGCTTTGGGACAAATCCTGCAAATTGAAGAGCTGACGCAGCTTCGACTCGAACAGGCCGAAGTGAAATATCATCTGACCCCGGGCTTGATCACGGTCGATGAATTACTGCTTCATTCGCCGAATATCCGACTCACTGCGACCGGAACGATCACTTTTGCCGGAAAACTAAAATTGGAATCACAACTCGCCATCAACGAAAAAATTCGAGGCCAGTTGTTTCGCGCGATCCGCGACAATTTTCAGCCGACAAGCGACCCGGGTTACAGCGCGATTGCGTTTCAAATAACGGGAAGCGCCGATCGGCCGAAAACGAATCTCGTGGACAAGATGATCGGCGGAGAACTGAAAGATTTCGGCAGCGTTCTCAACAGTTTGTTCGGCGGGAAGTCCGATCGTCCTAAGAAAAAGAAAAAGGACGAGGCCGCGCAACCGGCGGAGTTGGCGTCGCCATCGCCGACACCTTCGGCAACGCCATGAGGGTGATCGCCGGAAGTGCCGGCGGCATCCGGCTGGATGTTCCGAAGCGCGATGTGCGGCCAACGATGGATCGGGTGAAGGCCGCAATTTTCTCCAGCCTCGGCGATGCGGTTATCGGAGCGAACGTCCTCGATCTGTTTGCAGGTACTGGTGCGCTCGGAATTGAAGCGTTGAGTCGAGGCGCGGCGAGCGCGCGATTCGTCGATCACGATCGCCGAGCAGTTGCCGCGATTGAAGCTAATCTGGCCAGGACGAAGTTCGTGGGGCGCGTTGTACAACGTGATGTCTTCGACTTTCTTCGGCGGCCTGTTTCAAGTGAAACGTTCGACATCATCTTCGCCGATCCCCCTTACGAACGAACGAGTGGCGGCGAATCCTTCACAGAGTTGTTGCTCGGCAATGATGGACTGGTGGAGATGACGAAAGCGCTCGGCACATTCGTCCTGGAGAAGGCGCCATCAGAAAAAACGCCGGAATCGGCGCGGTGGCGAATCACGCGTGCGAAGAAATACGGCGCGACCGAAGTGTTGTTTCTGCAAAGCGCTTCATGATTCTTTTTCTTTATAACATTCTGTTTCCGATCGGGCTGTTGCTTTTCCTCCCGGGATATCTGCTGAAAATGACGCGGCGCGGAAATTACCGCGCTAATTTTGGGCAACGCATTGGGTTATATGGTCGCAAGGTGCGCGCACGCCTTGCGGATAAACGCGTGACGTGGATTCACGCGGTAAGCGTGGGCGAAGTGGCGATCGCATTAAAGCTCGCGGCGCGTCTGAAAGAATTGGATGCGGCTCTTTTTTGTGTGCTGACCACCACCACGACAACAGGTTTTTCCTTTGCGCAAAAAAACGTGCCGCCGTGGATCGAAGTGATGTATAACCCGATTGATTTCTGGCCGGTAATGCGCCGCGCTTTTGTCGTCATCAAACCGCTCCAGATCGTTCTGGTTGAAGCTGAAGTCTGGCCAAATCTCGTGGCGCAAGCTCGCAAGCGGGGCATCCCGGTCGCATTAGCGAACGCGCGTTTGTCGGGCCGATCCGAAAAACGGTTTCTCAAGTTCCGATTTTTTCTCGCGCCGATTTTTCGGCAGCTCGATCTCGTTTGCGTTCCAGAACAGGAAGACGTGGCGCGCTGGCGCCGGCTCGGCCTTAGCGAAAATCGTTTCGCTGTCACGGGCAGCATCAAGTACGACACGGAGGAACAACAGAGCGACAATAGGAGCGCGCGTAAGTTTCTGGATGCACTCTGCATTAACGAAACACAGCCGGTTCTTCTCGGCGGAAGCACGCATGCGGGCGAGGAAGAGATTCTCGTTAGGATTTTCCTCACACTGCGCCAGGAGTTTCGGAATCTTTTTCTCGTCATAGCTCCGCGTCACGTTGAACGGGTTCGCTTGTTGCGTGCGGAACTGGAAAAGCACTCGTTAGGCGTAGTCTTGCGCAGCGAGGTTCCGGTGCCGCCCGCTGACTGTCTTCTCATCGACACCACCGGTGAGCTGCGCGACTGGTACGCCATCGCTACCGTCGTTTTTGTCGGTAAGAGCCTGACAGCCCACGGAGGCCAAAATCCGGTGGAACCAATCGTAGCTGGTAAACCCGTTATTTTCGGTCCCTACATGGAGAACTTTTCTGCGCTCGCGCAATCACTCGTTAGGCACAAGGGAGCCCTTCAGGTGAATGATTCAGGCTCCTTGCAGCGAGAACTCGCGCGCCTGCTGCGCGATGGTGATGAGCGCGCACTCCTTGTTACTAATGCGACCGCTGTCCTGGTCACGCATCGCGGCGCCACCGCGCGTACGGCCGATCTCTTAATTAAGTTGCGACAGTGCGCTTGATGGCCTGCAAAAGACCTTGCAACCATCAAGGCGCGTTCTGATATTGGGCGCCACTTACGACCCTATCGTCCAGTGGCCTAGGACACCGCCCTTTCACGGCGGTAACACGGGTTCGAATCCCGTTAGGGTCGCCAATGTCGCAATTCGTTATTTCTTTGTTGTTAGCGGCTGGCGCGATGGCTGCGTGGGCGCGGCGGGCGGCAACGCTGTTCCCGACGCAGCTTTGACTGCGGAGACGTCGCTACCGTTAATCGAACCATTGGCTGTGACATCCGTTCGGAAATTGGAGGCACTGACCAGCAAGCCCGAATTGGCCTTGGTTTGCGAAACGTCTGAACCGTTCACAGTTCCGTTACTAGTCGTATCGCCAAACAGTGCGTTAAATGGCAGGATGACGTTACCGGTTCTGGTACCGTCGTTCACTCCGTAAATCGTGACGCTCAATCGCTGCGCATTGGTCACATTGGTGAGCGGCACTGTCACCTGTGTTCCGCTGGCGGTGACGGCATTCCCATTCGGCACACCATTGGAACCGACAGCGCCAGTCCCGGAAGTGACCTGGGCTTTGACGGTGCCATTACCATTGACGGTCACCGTTGTGGCGAATGTCACAATGATTGTGTGATCACCAGTCGCTCCGCCCGTGCGGCATTCGATTGCTGGCGCCGGCGCCTTCAGATCGATATCAAATGAACCAGCTGCGCCGTGTGTCTTGCGCGACACGATCGCGGTTGGCGTTGGAACCGGAATTGCGCCTGAAGGCAATGGCCACACAAATGCACCACGACTGCGCGTCCAGAGTGAAAGCGTGGTCGCGCCGCGATCGATCTGCATGTCCCAGATCATGCAACTCGGCACACCATTTTGGAAACGATTCCACACCGGCGACGCCACCGTGATGTCGTCTGTATAATAAAGTCCAAAATCGGTTCCGGCGAAGACTTGCTGTGGATAGTTAGGATTGTTGATGACCGAATCGACCGGAATGTCCGGCAAATTTCCGGTCTTATTTTGCCACGTGAAAGATCCGCAGTTGCTGCTTGTGCAAGTCACCTGGAACAAGTGACCCGGGGTGGTTGGCGTGTTGGCATTAAAGCCGCCGACGGCTGCATAACCGACCGGCAGATCTGCCGATGCCACAGACGGATCGAGCGAGATGCCAAGAACAGGCCGGTTAGGCAAAACGGTATTGCTACCGGTGACGTTGACCCAGATCGCCTGGTTCGCTACTCCCGTGCCGAGATTAAATCCGATTTGGACGTTGCCGTCGTTGGTTCCGACAATAGCGACGCTCTGATATTTCGGCGAATACTTCACCTGGTTGATGAAGGAACGATTACCGAGTGTTCCCTTGGTCAAGCACGGGTTTGTACCGCCAGTGCAAGTAGCCGGTGTCGTCGCGTACCATGATGAAGTAGGAACGCTGGCGGCAGCTCCGAGGATGGTTTCCCACACTCTGGTCGTGCCGGCGATGAGATGGCCGCAGCCTGTCGTCGCGGTGCCCGGCTGGCAGTCGTCCCCGCCAGGAATTCCTCCGTGAAACATGTTGATTGGCAGAACGAATGACTGTTGATCGCCAGTCCAAGGGCCTCGACTGCTGGACCATGAGGCGCCGGCGACAGTGCAATTGAGAATGCATCGACTCAGACCGCCACTGTTGTTGCCCTCCCAAATGCGGTAGTTGCCCGCAACTCCCGTGGTCATCGGATCAATTTGGCCGGAGAACCCGTCACCACCCAAGCCCATTTGCCACTGCGCGGGCCCAGTTGGGCTACCCGTGAACTTTACTGAACTTGGACCGTTGTCTTGCGCGCCACCGACTGCGACCGGGTTCGGATCATTGGCAAAGTTGCCGCTGATATCGCCGGCGTAAAATTCGATTGTGTTGATTCCGGTGTCCATGTTGACCCAGGTATTGCGGACGCTGCCAATCACGGCCGTGTCGGCATTGGAACTACTGAACACGCCGCCATCGCTTCCCTTTAGCAGAAGACTTGACGATCCGGCCACATACGCCAGCGCATGCTGATCGACGTGCACGATATTGCCGCCACTATAGCCACAAGTGACGTCGTAAAATGATGTGCCGGTGCGGCTGGCGAGCCAAACATCAAAAGTGTCGACAAAGAGACGGTCCGGATTGTTCGGATCGACTGCAATTCCCTGGTCGTACCAGTTCTGCGGATAGTCGCCTTGCCCATTATTGCAATTCCTGAGCGAACCGCCGGCCGATCCCGTCAAAAAGCTCCACGTGGCGCCACTATCAGTGCTCGCCCATACGCCCATTTGGCAGCCACTCGTGTTACCGCAGCCACCGTTGCTGTTGGCGGCAATCGATTGCACCTGCACATAGATGTAGTTTGAATTGCTTGGTGCAGTTGCGATCTCAATGCGACCGAGCTGATTACCAGTATTGATATTCCCGCCGTACGGCGTGCCACTACCGGCATTCAACGCATTGCCAGTTGCGTACGGACTACCAGTAACACTGGTGCCAAAGACAAAGCCGTTGTCGTTACGTGTGATCAAGGTGAAGTCTGATGGACAACCGCTGGCGGGCATCGTTCCCTTGTAGAGACCGTTCGCTCCATTCTGGTCGAGGTTGTATTGCACGGTGGTGGCGAAACCGCGGACGCCGACGGCGGCAAGGATACGTGTCGTGCCACCCACATTGGTCAATTCAAGGCCAGTGATATCCTGTCGCTGCGTGCTGAACGCGTTCGTGGTGCAGGGGCCTGTCCAGTTGTTGCCGCCGTCGTAGGAGAAGTAGAGCCCTGTCTTGGTTCCCGCGACTACTTTATTGCTGTTGTTAGGATCGACGCGCACTTTGCCAACAGACTGGTACTGCGGAAACTGACCCGCCGGTTGCTGGAAGTGCCGCGCCGAAAATGTTCGCCGCCAGCACCGTCCACGTAGCACCACCATCAGTCGATTTCAGGATTCCCTGGCTGCCTTGCGAGAAAGAGCCGTAGTTCAAATCTCCCGTGCCGGCATAGATCGTATTGTGATTGGCGGGATCGATTGCAAGCGTGTCGATGCCGGTAGTGCTAATCAATGGACTGTCCAAGAGCGAGGTCCAATTTGTCGCGCCGCTGCAGCAATTTGTCGTCTTCCAGACGCCGCCTCCGTCAGTACCCGACATAGGCAACAATCGAACCGTTGGTCGTCGTTGTTGGATCAACCACAATGGCATTGACCCGTCCTTCGGTCGTTCCATAATCGAAGCAACCGGTGCATCCGGTCATATGTTCAGGCTGCGGTCCGAGCGCTGTGAAACTAACGGGATCCAGACTAAGCGTTCCATCCGGCCGACGCATGCGGACCGAATTCGCGCCAAATGGAACTCCGCGAGCGATAAAGGAATCTTGCACCGCGGCACGACGCACCCACGCCGGATCGAACTTCCCGGTCGGATAACTCAAACGACTCATCCACTCAGCTTCGAGACGATTCAGGTCGTCCGGATCGCCTCCTGGCACCGGCATATCGCGCTCTGCACGTTCGGCGTCAGGAGAATCGATACCAGCCTTCGACGCGCCCGAATTTCGGGCGAATCGGGACGGAACTCCTGTAAAACTGGCCATGGCAAAGAGAAGTCCAGCCAGGCACAAGCTGAACACAAGAAGCGCGCGTGGATTAAAGAAACCAGAGATAGAAGTACGTTTTTCTTTCATATTACGGGTTGAGCTGACAAAGTGCGCCGCAGGGCGGGCTGCTGCATTGCTGGATGGAGATTTAGGAGGTTATTTGTCGAGACTCAAGCCCGGCATTATTACATTTTTGTCAGAATTAAACGAAACTGTGCCAATTGGTCGCATCGTTCAGGCTTTTTGCACTTTTGCAGAAAAAGAGTGCCTGCCTAACGAATTCTGATTTATTCGTTAGGCCAAGTACTTCGATGTCGCCTCATTTTCTTGTGACGGAATTTTACCGCCGATTTTTCGGATTTGATGGAGAGGTAGATGGGCCAGGGACGCGGCGGTGGTTCGCTGGTTGCATGCTTTACGCACTCGTGTGCGGCGGCCTCGCCTTGCGTCAGGCTTTCGCGAGCGATTACGTCCTTGCCGATGATGTGCGCCAGCATGTCTTCTGGATGTTTCGGTTCCTTGATCCGGCTGTTTTTCCCAATGATCCGATCGCTGATTATTTCCAATCGATCGCTCCGCCGGGATTTTCTGCGCTCTATCGGGCGTTAGCGGCGCTCGGAATCGATCCGCTCCTCGCGAGCAAAGTCATACCGCTTCCGCTTGGTTTGTTGACGATTGGATTTTTTTTTGGAACAGCTGTCCGACTTTTGCGGTCAGGCCCGGCTGCATTCTTAGCAGCTATCTTGTTATGTCAGTGCCTCTGGTTAAGCAGCGATCTTTGTTCTGCAACGCCACGCGCATTTTTTTATCCATTCGTTCTGCTCGTTTCTTTATTGCCATATTACGAACCGTCGGTTTGCGAGTTTGCTCGCGATTTTGCTTCAAAGCTTATTTTTTCCTCCCGCAGCACTCGTTAGTCTTGGAATAGTAGCTCTCTCTCTTTTGAGTTTGAGTCAACGGCGTCCAGTGCTTGTTCGAGGCGCACAGCCCTATCTGTTTTTTGCTTCCGCTTGCGCCGCCGTTGTTTTGCCGACATTGCTCTATCTGCGTGCGTCGCAAAAATTCGGCCCGATCATTTCTTATACGGCCGCGCGGGAAATGGCCGAGTTTGCGCCGGGCGGTCGCGTGCCATTCTTTTATCCGGACCTTTGGAATTACTGGATGCATGGAGCGGGCGGGCTGCACATTCAATCGCGGCCTTCCTGGCTCTTCGCTGGGTTGCTCTGGCCGGTGCTAGCCTGTTTTCCTCGACAGTTCCCGCTCCTGCGTCGTTTTCGTCATGCACCAAAATTCCTCCTGCAAATTGCTGTTTCTGCTTTGTTGTTTTTTGCGGCTGCGCACCTGTTGCTTTTTCGCCTCTATCTTCCGAGCCGTTACACGCAGCATCCTGCCCGCATCTTGTTCGCGGTCGCCGCCGCCGGCGCCATCATGGCACTATTGGATTCTTTTCTGCGCTGGGCCGCATCTAGATCGTTCAGACCAGCTCCAGTTCTCGTCGCCGTCTTTCTCCTGTGGGTCGTCTGCTATCCGGTTTTCCTCTCACGTTTCCCACGCGCCGGTTACCTCGAAGGGAATGCGAAAAATCTCTACCAGTTCTTTGCCAAACAGCCGGCCTCCATTCGCATCGCGTCGATTGCGGATGAAGCCAACAATCTCCCCTCGTTCTGCCGCCGAACCATCATCTTCGGTGTAGAAACGGCCGTCCCGTTTCACCTCGGCTATTATTTGCCGTTGCGCGATCGCGCTCTCGCCATTGCCCGCGCGCAATACAGTCCCGACCTCGCCGTTGTTCAGCGATGTATCCGGGATCAAGGAATCGATTTTTGGTTGCTCGACCGCGGGGCTTTTACGACGGAGCACGTGCATGACAATCGCGCGCTGCGACAATTGCGAGAAGCGATTACGCTTTCCGAGCGCACTCCGCCGTTTTTGCAGCATCTGCCGCCGGAGTGTGTGGCCTTTGCCAGTCCTCAATTTGTCGTCGTCGATGCACACGCCGTTCTCGCCCTTAATCACGACTAAACTCCACGCGGAAATCAGCTTGCTGGAGAAAATCCTCTCGATAGAATCGCGGGCCTCGCATTGATCCGAGATTCGCGATGCGAGGAAAAATCATGAAGAATGGAAGCGACGCATGACTGAGTTATGGCATTGAATCGCGCCAGCTTATCCGCGAGAATGCACTCACGCTCAGGCGGCCCGCTCTTGATTTAGCATGGACGATCCCGCAAAACTCAACCTCACGGATTTCCTCACTGTCGACAGTAAGGATCCGTTGAAGCCGCCGCCCATTTTCACCCAATGGCATCGCGCCGGTTTGTGGGCGTCAGCCTTGTACGAGCCGGAATTAATGGCGGCCCCCGATGCGCGAACGACGATCCAGTATGACGGCAAGCCGCAGCCGGTCATCAATCTCTGTTCCTACAATTATCTCGGACTCGCCAATCATCCCGAAGTCATCGCCGCCGCGCAGGAAGCTCTGAAGACGCACGGACTTGGCGCGTGCGGTTCGCCCATGCTTTCCGGCATGAGCGATCTTCACCGCGAGCTCGAGCATTCCATCGCGGAGTTCCTCGGTTTCGAAGATGCGATGCTTTTTAACAGTGGTTTTGGCGGGGCCCTCGGGACGATTTCAGGTTTGTTGCGCAAAACGGATGCCGCCATTCTCGACAATCGCTCGCACCTGAGTCTCCGCGATGGCGCGCTTCTGGCGCGGACGCGTGCGGAACGTTTTGAACACAACGACGCTTCGTCACTCGATGCCGCGCTAACTCGCCAAAAGGGAAAACGTCAACTCGTCATCATCGAAGGCATCTATTCGATGGATGGCGACTTTGGTAATTTAAAAGAACTGATTGACGTGGCCGACTCGCATGAGGCCAGCGTATTCGTTGATGAAGCGCATTCGATGCTGGCTTGTGGTGCGCATGGCCGCGGTGCCGTCGAACATTTTGGCGTCGAAAAACGCATTCGTATTTTATACGGAACTTTTTCGAAAGCGTTTGGCGCTTTGGGCGGTTTCGTCGCCGGGTCTTCCGAGACGCTAAACTTTCTGCGATTTTATTCGCATCCGTATGTTTATTCCTGCGCTCTGCCGCCGATGATCGTTGCTGCCATCATCAAGGCGCTTGAGATCGGCACCAGCCAGCCGGAGTTGCGGACACGTCTCTGGGAAAATGCCGATTATTTCCACAAGCAACTCAACTCGCTCGGAGTCGATACGGGTGCGTCCACCACTTACATCATGCCGATCATTATCGGCGATCGCGAACGCATGTATCGGATGGGCCACGAACTGCGCCGCCGCGGCCTCTGGGTTGCGCCGGTCGATTATCCGGCGGTGCCCAAAGATCGGATCTGTTTCCGCGCGTGCGTGACCGCAAACCATACGCGCGCGGATCTTGACGAAGCGCTGAACATTTTGGCGGACACGCTCGTTCCCGCGGAGATTTCGCAGCACGCCTAGAACGTGTCATGGACTTTTGTGGTTCCTCGATTCCGCTGCGCCGCACTAGGGATAACAGATGGCGGCGTCCTATAAAAATGCAGGACACACTTAGGGAAGTGGGGCAGTAACTTTTTCGTGCAACAATCGTTTTTTCACTCGGAGCATGGGTCATCCGCATACTGGCCGTGCCCGTGCCATCATCAAAGCGCATCCGGAAGTCCGCCAGCTCATGGGACGCAATCCCTGGACGCTGCTGATCGCGCTCGCGGTCGTTAGTCTGCAAACGGCGCTCGCATTTGTTTTTGGGAAATTAGGTTTCGGCTATTGGTGGTTGAGTCTGCTTGTCGCTTATGCCGTGGGCGCTTTCGCCAATCATTCCATGTATGTGCTGATCCACGACGCAGTCCACAATCTCATCCTGCCGAGTAAGAGCTGGAACAAGATGATCGCGATCTTCGCCGATCTGCCGAACCTCCTGCCGGGCGCGATGGGGTTTCAGGTCTATCACCTCAAGCACCACTCCCATCAGGGCGATTACGAATACGACGCCGATCTGGCTAACGAGTGGGAGGCCAGACTAGTGGGGAACCGGTGGTACGCCAAGGCGCTTTGGTTCCTCCTCTTTCCGATTGTGCAGTTGACCCGGCCACCGCGCATTAAAGCCTATCGCATGTGGAACCGCTGGATTTTCATCAACCTCATCTGTGCGCTGGCTTACGACGCAGCCATCCTCTACTTCTGCGGGTGGGCCGGTCTATTTTATCTGCTTTGTTCCTTTGCCTTTTCGATCGGCCTGCATCCGGTTGGGGCGCGTTGGGTCCAGGAACATTATACGAACGATCCTGACCAGGAGACCTACAGTTATTACGGACCGATTAATCGTGTCTGCCTGAATATGGGTTATCACAATGAGCATCACGATTTCCCGACGATCCCCTGGAATAATCTGCCCAGGCTGCGTGCGCTCGCTCCGGAGTACTACGACACCTTGAAATACCACCGCTCCTGGAGCGGTCTCCTCTTCCAGTTTATTTTCGATCCAGAATACACCTTGTTCTCCCGGGTCGAGCGGACAAGAGATCGCGAGATGAATCCAAAGGTTGAGGACCTCCCCGAAGCCGTGTTGCCGGAGTTGGCTTCCCACAGTTAGTCTTCTCTGACTCTCGCCCTCGCCCATGCCAGCAGCCATCGAGGGCACTTACAAGTATCGCGATGTCGAAGGGCTGCTCGACATTTATTTTTATCGCCAGATCGGCTTTGCCTCGCGCGGTTTTTCGCCCGGATGAATATGACTCCGGCCGGCGTGACGCTTCTCAGCGGAATCTCCGGGCTCGCGGCCGGGCATCTTTACTACTATCGCGATCTGCGCCTGAATTTTCTCGGGATGGCATTGCTTATCATCTCCAATGCCCTGGATAATGCGGACGGACAGCTTGCTCGCCTAACGAATAAAGGAAGTCGCGCCGGCCGCATCCTCGATAGCATTTCGGATCACATCGTTCTCTTGGGAATTTATTTGCACCTTTCTGCGCTGTCTCGCCGCGGGCGCTTCTCCGGCATCTGGCTGCTGGCCCTGGCCGCCGGTCTGAGTCACGCCGTGCAGGGCGGTTCGCCGATTACTTTCGTAACGCTTATCTATTTTTTGTCGCCGGTCGCGCCCGGGCGGAGGTCGATTCCTCGGCTGAGGCTCCGAGACGAATACGTGCAACTCCTCTGGCGGCGGAGCCGTGGCAGAAGCTTCTTCTTCGCATCTATCTGAATTTCACCCTCGGCCAGGAAAAGTTTTCGCCCATCCTGATGCAGCTACGCGCTGCGGCCTGGCAGGCTTTTCCTTCCGCTATCCCGGAGGCGCTGCAAGCCCGCTATCGCTCCGCGGCGCGGCCGCTCTTTAAGTGGATCGGGCTACTTATGACGAATACCCGCATGCTCATCCTGTTTCTGGTTCTCATCCTGGATCACCCGGCTTGGTATTTCCTCTTGGAGGTGACGGTCCTGAATCTGGTTCTGGCCTATGTTCTCGTTCGCCAAAACCAGCTTTGCCGCCAGTTTCTGCCTGAGATCGAAAGCCTCGCCTAACGACGCAGTGATAAATCTTTTTGAGCAACGAAGCAGCCGTTGATTGAATCCCGGAATCAAGCATGATATCGCGAATGCCGCAGCACTTTGTCTCCAACAAGAACGAATCGGTCCGCATGTTCGAGAGCGATTTCATGGAGTTCTTTTCTCATGTGCATCCGGCAACTCCGCTCGTCATCTACCTGCCGTTGATGAGTTACATGCTTTACCTCGCAGCGGGGCCGCGCGGGTTGCCGCTGGGCGTCGTGGCGGGGCTGTACGCCGCCGGCATTCTGATCTGGAGCTTCGTCGAATACACGATGCACCGCTGGGTTTTTCATTACGAACCGAAGAGCAAATGGGGCCAGTTCCTCCACTTCATGCTCCACGGCGTGCACCACGATTACCCAAACGACGCCAGCCGGCTGGTCATGCCGCCCGCCGTGAGTATCCCGCTCGCGATTATTTTCTACGGACTTTTTGTTTTCCTCTTCGGCCGCTTCGCCCCGGCGGTGTTTGCCGGTCTGCTCGCAGGTTATCTCTTCTACGACATGCTGCATTATGCGACCCATCATTTTGCGATGAAACGCGGCGTTTGGCTGTGGTTGAAAAAATATCACATGCGCCACCACTACCAGGATGATCAGGTCGGTTATGGCGTGACTTCTCCGCTTTGGGATCATGTCTTTGGAACGAAAGCGGAAAAGACCGAAGCGTCTGAAACAACCTGGGGCTCGCGTCGAGCTCTGAGCTGACCGTCAGCAAGAGGTTTCGATTAAAGTCACCGCAGGTCGCTTCCCGCGCAGAACGCGACGCCTTCATCAAATTTCCGTGGGAAATCTATCAGGACGATCCCGCCTGGGTTCCGCCACTGTTTCTCGAGCGAAAAGCGTTTCTCAACCGGGCGAAACATCCCTTTTTCGAGCACGGCGACGCCGCGCTTTTCGTCGCCTGGCGAGGACGAAAAATTGTCGGCCGGATCATGGCGAGTGACGATCCGAACTACAACGCGGTCCATCAATCAAATGTCGGTTGCTTCGGGCTTTTTGAATCAATCGACGATTCCGAAGTGGCGAATGCGCTATTTCGCGCAGCGAAAGATTGGCTCCGCGCCAAAGGCCGCGATGAGATCATGGGCCCGATCGATTACTCGACGAACTACGTCTGCGGTTTGTTGATCGAAGGTTTCGAACATCCGCCCACGCTGCTCACTTCACACAATCCTCCGTATTACGCGTCGCTGATTGAGGACGTGCGGATTCGAAAAAATCAAAGACCTTTATGCGTGGTGGTTTTCGGAACCGGCCAATGCCGCCGCGCGTTTGCGCCGTTTGGCGGCCGCTTTCCAGCGGCGAAATCTCGTCACCATTCGAAAAGGGAACATGAAAAACATCCGCGAAGAGAGCCGTCGTCTCCGCGAGATCTACAATGAAGCCTGGGAGAAGAATTGGGGTTTCGTTCCTTTCACCGAAAAAGAAATCGAGTTCATGACCCATGAGCTAAAACCGATCGTGATTCCCGAGTTCACGCTCATTGCCGAAATTGCCGACGAACCGGTCGGTTTCATTCTTTGCGTGCCGGATATCAACGTCGCGTTGCGCCACATCGACGGTCGCCTGACGAAGTTCGGGCTGCCGATCGGGCTGGTAAAGCTCCTCTATTATAAGAGTCGGACGCGAACAGCTCGTCTGATCGCGCTCGGTGTGAAACCAAAATATCGCCGCGCCGGTATCGCCGAAATGCTGGTCCTGCAAATTATTGAGGACGGAATGATCAGGCTCGGATTCATCGGCGAGTTGAGTCTTACACTCGAAGATAACTTCATGATCAATCGCTTCCTCACCGCGATCGGCGCGACGAAATATAAGACGTATCGAATTTACCGGCGCTCGATCAGTCCGAGCACTCGTTAGGCAGGCGCCAAATCGCGAATGCGCGTGGCCCCGTCTCTATTGCGCATCCGTGAGGCGCGGCTGGCCAGCATACCCGCCACTTCGCGGGCAGCGTATTGCATGGGATGGCTCACCGCCAGCGAAGCCTCCGCGGTGCAGTAAACTCCGCATCCTGCCTGGCAACTCTTCTTCTTGTTGTAGCTGAGAAGGTCTTCTCGCGTGATCTCGAGAATATCCTTTTCGGTTCGCACCTGACTGCAGAGCCAGAACTTGCCCCGCGATGAGACGAAGAAATATTTATAGCCCGCGATGCAGGTCCATTCGACCGGTTCCTGGCGCAGCATCTTTTTTTCGTAAGCGAAAAGATTCCAGCTCGTGTGAATCTTCTCCCCGCTGCGTTTCAGTTCCTCCTGCTTTTCGAGAAAACGGATTAGTGGTTCGCTCGCGTTGGGATCGCGCAAGGCACGATCGTGGATGAGATCGTCGTGGATGACACGGGCATGAACCGGAATTCCCCGGTCGAGGCAGGTGTCGATCACCTGTCCCATCTCATCGAGCGTCTCTTTGAAAAGCACGCCGCTGACGTTCAGTCGATCTTTGACTCCTTGAACCAATCGAGCTTGTGCACGATCGACTTCATCGACTTTCGCGTGCTCGCAATCGGCGTCATCCGATCGACTGAAATTTGCAGCTGGTCGAGACCCGCTTCTTCCAGATCGGCGAGAAGCTCGCGATTCAAGAGGAACCCGTTGGTCGACATGCTCACACTGGCAAAAGCCGAGCGATTTTGCGTAGCGAACGAGCTCGACAATGTCCGGATGCTTGAGCGGTTCGCCTCCTTGAAAGCCGATCCGAACAACGCCGAGTTCCCGGATGTGATCCATCCACTTCTTCAGATCGGTCGCGTGCTGGATGCGGGATCGAGTTGTCGTACTCGTTGCAATAATGGCAATCCAGGTTGCACTGCTCGGTCACGTACAGGTGCGCGACCCAGGGCTTGTTATCGAAAACCCGGAGGACTTGTTGCAGACCGATCATTTATTGGTTATCGCCGCCGCCGAGCTGGCGTCAAGCAATCAAGCTTCAGCGTGAGCGTTGGAGTCATTCGTTTGGTTGCGGCGCACCCACAAAATAAATGCCGCACGTGGCACTTGAATCGCAGCCGTGATTGCTCCCCACCAGGCGATGAGTTTGAAGGCTTGCGCCCGGAGCTCGGAACAAGACGCCGAGAGCGAAAATCCAGACATAAATATTTCGCCGACCACCAACTAGCCTAACGACGCGATCGAAATCGCCTATTTCGTCAATCATCCGACCGAAACGCGCGAAGCACGCTCCATTTGGCCAATCCTGCAGCCCCCTCTGCACACAACAAGAGGGCAAGATAACCGAACGCGCCGGGTAGCCATCCGGACCTGTGGAGGTAATAGGCCAGCGCGACCCACCAGGAAATTTCAAAGAGCGCGTCAAACCAATGTTCGAGCTTTCCCATCTTAGAGGTTTCGATTTTCAACCGGGCCTGCTTGCCATCGAGGCCGTCAAGGATGCCGACCGCGAGCGCCAAGATTACTCCCGCGCCAAGATGGCCGGTAGCAAAAAGAGCGGTCGCTCCCCAGGCAGCGATATTGGTCAAAGCGGTTAGCTGGTTAGGCGTAATCGCCGTCTTCCACAGATGGGAGATGAGAAAATTTTCGATCGGCGCATGGACCATCGCCGGAAAATCCTGCGTCCCTTTTTGCGCAGCGTCGAGGAGCACACGCTCCGCCATTTTGCGCTGGCCCGAGTCTGGTGCTGGAAACCAATAGGCTCGCAAATTCCGGCGCAGCGAGCCCGAGTACTCGGATTGAGAAGCGACGTCCAGCGCATCGATCCGACCCGCCTCGACATCCTGGCGAAGCGCTTCATCGAGCGGAGCGTTCCGCGTGCACGCCCAGTCCTTCGCCAAAAGGGCGGCACCACAGAGACGGCCGCGGTTCGTCATCGGCGCGGAAGCAACCAACGCCTGCAAGTTTTCCGGCGGCGCTGAATCAACCAGTGCAGTCGTCGAATTTTGTTCGTCGAGAAGTTGGAGCAGCCGGGCATCGAAGACGGTGTCGCCCCGGATAATCAGAACGTGCTCGGACTCGTTAGGCCAGGCCTCAGCAATCTGCTGCATGCTGAAGCGGACCGGTTGTGCGGCCGCGGATATCGACCGCGACCTTGGCGCGATTCGGAGAAGGATTCGCGAGGTGTTGCGCGAGAAGGTCCGGCGCGGCGGAGAGGACAATCGCTTTCGTTAGGCCGAGACGCTGCAACTGGCGCAAAAGACGTTCGAGCAGAGAAATGCCGCACAGCTCGGCCAGCGCATCTGGACCGTCGGCGAGGATGATACATTCATGGCGCACCGCAGTTTCCTGAACAATCGCCGGTGTCTTGGCAAGCCTCGCTGTTCTTGTCCGGCGTTCGAGTTAATGTTACACCCCGTGTTCTGCGAAAGCTCGCCCATGCCACGACACATCTTTTCCCGTCTCCGTTACAGTCCATTCCTGGCGCAGATGGTCATAATTCGCCGCTGCAATTTGTCGTGCGGCTACTGCTCCGAATTCGACAAGACGAGCGATCCCGTGCCGGTGGAGATCCTCGAAAAACGTCTCGAAAAACTGAAGGAACTTGGCACTTTCGGCATTTCGCTCACGGGCGGTGAGCCGACCTTGCATCCGGATCTGCCGCGCCTGATCCGAAAATGCCGGGAGCTTCGTTTTCTTCGCACCGGCATGATCTCGAATGGATTTTTCCTTCAGCCGAAATTGATCGAAGAGCTGAACGCCGCCGGGCTCCAGGAGATGCAAATCTCAATTGACGGTGTGCGACGCAACGAAACGACGGAGAAGGTGCTCGACAATCTGAAGAAGCGTTTGCTTGCGCTGCGCGAGCACGCGCGCTTTCGCGTGACCGTGAGCGGTGTCATCGGCGCCGCCCCGCCTAACGAAGCGGAGGAAGTCATTGCCTTCGCCCGCAAACTCGGGTTCACGCCGCGGGTGCTTCTCGTGCACGATCAAAATGGCCAGCTCAAACTGAAACCGGATGAGGTGAAGGCCTTTCAGCGGATCGTGAACACCTTGCCGAAAAGCTGGATGGATTTTTCAAGCTATCGTAAACGGCTCGTGCGCGATGGCTCCGCGCCGTTCAAGTGCCGGGCGGGCAGCCGCTACCTTTACATCGATGAATTTGGCAACGTGAACTGGTGCTCCCAAACCCGCACCGTCTGGTCAAAACCCCTAACGAATTACACGCCCGGAGATTTGCGCGAGCAGTTTCATACTTACAAATCCTGCAACCCAACCTGCACCCTCGGTTGTGCGCGCTCCGCCAGCCAGCTCGACAACTGGCGCGCCTGACCATTTAAGGGACACAGGTAAATTGAGGTGGACCTAACTATTCGACAATTTTGGTGGGCTTTGCTCGGGATTGTGCTCCTCACGGTAGTAACGCGGCTTCCGTCGCTGGTGCATCCGCAGGCGATCGACGATGAGGAGACTTATTCCGTGCTCGCAAACGTGATCGTCGATGGCGGCCGACCCTACATTGATGCTGTCGAGCGCAAACCGCCGTTGCTGTTTTGGACCTATGCGGCGGTGGTGGAAGCTACCGGGAAGTATAATTGGAAGGCGCTCCATGCCGTCGCCTTGGCATGGACGCTGGGGACGATGGCCGGTCTGTATATCATCGGCCGCGGACTGTTCGATCGCACGACCGGGCTGATCGCGGCACTGCTCTACAGTGTTTTCCAACCCTGGGGTGAATTGAGGGACCTGGCCTTCAATGGCGAGTTGATAATGAATCTTCCTGTGGTTTGGGCATGGGCGATCGGCTTGCGGCGCAGCTCTTCACGCCTCCGGCCCGAGCTCTTCGTCTCCGGTTTCCTTTTGGGCGCAGGGTTTCTGCTTAAACAACCGGCAGCGATCGCCGCGGTCCCGCTTGGAATTTATTTGCTGCTGCCCGCTTATCGCCGCAGTCGAGCTTTGACGCCTTGGCAAAGTGTCACCCAGGCGGCGTCTGCTGACGCTTGGGTTCTCGACCGCATTGGGGCTGGTCGCACTGGTGCTCCGTGAGCAAGGCATCCTGCGAGAAGCATACTTCTGGACGATCACCGACCATTCGATTCCACATGTCTTCTGGACCAAGGCAATGCTGCACACCTTGGCGTTTGTAGGACTCTGCCTGCCTCTTTTGATCGGAGCGGTGATGGCGTCTCGCAAGAAATACCGCGGTCTCTGGAACGGCCAGGACGCGGAGCGGATGGCGCTTCTTGGATTGGTTGCCGCGTCCGCCATCGGCGCCGCAGCGGGGGCGCGTTTTTATTTTCATTATTACATCCAGTTGATCCCGCCGCTCGCGCTTCTTGCCGCGCCCTTTTACGCATCCCTTTGGTCCGGCACGACGCGGCCAGATCACTGGCTGCTGCGTCCGGCAGTGACCTACGCTTGGCTCGCGCTAACTGTGGTCGGGTTTTCCATCTCACATTGGCTCGGGCTGATCCCGCAACGCGCGACCTCGGAGACAGGAAGCTACCTCCTTGAGCATTCCTCGCCTAACGACAGGATTTTCGTCTGGGGCCAGGCACCGCGAATCTATCTCGAGGCGCGGCGTCGGCCCGCTTGTCGTTTTGTCGTGACCTTTCCGCTCACCGGTTACGTCTTTGGGTGGAGCGCGCAGAGCATCCCCCACGTCGACACTCGCAAATGGATCGTGCCGGGCGCTTGGAAAAACCTTGCAGAGGATTTTGCGAAACATCCGCCGGTCTACGTCGTCGATGTCCAGGTTCCGGCGAAGAACGCGCACTATCCAGTGCGCGATTTCCCGATTCTCGCTCGCCTTCTGGCGGAGCGTTATCACGCAGTCGCGTGGACCTCTGAGGGCGTGATCTATCGGATGAACGACACCCGCATCGTCCCAGGAAAAAGCGGAGGAGCGGAGAGCAATCGCGGCGAGTAGTCTCTCTTCGGAATGGACCTTCCTGTTGGCATTGCAACCTTGCAGCACACGGATCGATGGATCGGAGGACCGCTCTGTTTCTTTCTGACTCTTCTAAGAAGAATCGTCGAACTGCGTCGCCCCATCGCACGCCAGCCAAACAAGATTCTGTTCGTCAAGTTCGCGGAGCAGGGCTCGACCGTTCTGGCCTATCCCGCCATTCGTCGCGCAATCGAACTAGTCGGCCGCGAGAATGTTTACTTCGTCGTCTTCGAAGACAACCGCTTCATCCTTGACGCGATGGAGGTCATTCCAGATGAAAATGTGATTACGATCCCAACCCAGAGCCCTTTTGCACTTGGCCGTGGGGCGCTGCGAGCAATTCTGCGCGCCCGTAGAATCGGCATCGATTCCGCAGTCGACATGGAATTCTTTACGCGCTTTTCAGCCATGCTGACGTTCCTGACTGGAGCGCGATCACGCGTGGGCTTTCACACTTTCTTCGGTGACGGGCCGTACCGCGGCGATCTTATGACGCATCGCCTTTTGTATAACTCTCATCTCCACACCAGCCAGATGTTCGAGGCGATGGTCGAGGCGCTGACCCGCGACCCGAATCTTCTTCCGACGTTCGATTTTAAGCCATCGGCGAAGCAAAATTATCCCACGTTTCGGGTTCGCCCTAACGAGTCAGCGGAAATCGCAGAACTTCTGCAACGCGAAAATCCGCGCCTCGGTTCAGCGCCGCTCGTCTTGTTGAATCCGAATGCGAGCGATTTGCTGCCACTCCGTCGCTGGCCAGCGCTCCGTTATGTGGAGCTCTCGCAGCGATTATTTGGACGTTTTCCCGACCTTTTCATCGCGTTTACCGGCGCTCCGGCTGAAGCCAGCGCGATCAACGGGCTGGCGCATGAAGTCGGTTCCAACCGGGTGCTCGCCTTGGCCGGAAAAACCACCCTCCGGCAACTGCTCGTCCTTTATGAGCGGAGCGAGATTCTGGTGACGAACGACAGTGGCCCTGCGCACTTCGCATCGATGACGCCCATTCACGTCGTGACCTTGTTCGGGCCGGAAACACCGGCCCTCTTCGCCGCGCGCTCGCCCAACGCGAGTGTGCTCTGGGCGGGGATCGCGTGCAGTCCCTGCGTGAACGCCTACAACAATAGGCAATCGGTTTGTCGCAACAATCTGTGTATGCAGGCCATCACCGTTGAGCAGGTCTTTGAAAACGTTGCGGCGATCTACGAGGCGCGTTTGAGCGCCCGTTAATCCGTTAGGCCGGTGGCTGCACGACTTCGCGGAAATGTGCTTCGGCATGCGCATGCATTTCCGGCGTGTCGACATCCTGCCACCAGGCCTCGCCGATATCGATCGCCCGCACTTTGCCATCGCTCGCCATGAGCCGCACGCCGTCAGCCAGGCTGCAATCGCCATCTTTTTTGCGCTCGCCGCAGATAGCTGAACAGTTCGTTAGGGCAAAGGAACAGGCCCGTGTCGATCGCATCGAAATTGGCAAGCTCCTTGCCGATCTCGACGACCTGATCGTCTGCTGGTCTGCACTTTCATCGCGTCATCCAGGTCAAAAATCGCTTCGATCTTTCGGTCGATTGCCAGATTCAACCGCGCGCGATCGCGTGCTCGAGAATTCGCCCGAGAATGCGCGCGTCGAAAAGATGGTCGCCCATCGTGAGGAAAAATGGCGCGATTACTTTTCGGTCCGCGCAGAGAACGGAGAGGCCGTTTTGTTTTTGCCAGTCCGGATTTGAGATTGGATTCAGGCGCATCGGCGCCGGAATGAGTTCTCGCAATTTCGCGACGAGCGCGTCGCTATTGGCGCCAATCACGACGTGCACATTTTGCACGCCCGCACTCTTAAGGGCATCGAAGATGTAGGAAATAAGCGGCCGGCGCAGCATCGGAATGAGCGGTTTCGGAAAACTCTCCGAACCGCGGAGACGAGAACCGCTCCGGCCATGAGGATGACGGCATCAGTTACTTTCAGCATTTTAAATCCCGTAATATTTTTTCAGTCCCCAAAGTCGAACCGATTGCGGCAGAGCTCTAAATATTAACGGCGCGAAAAGCGATTGAAATGTGTCGCCGACCGTGACGCGTGGCGGCGGATTTTTTTGGTCGATTAATTTCAACACGGCGCTGGCAACCAGTTCGGGTTTCGGCGCTGCCTTCATGTTTTGATCCACGGTCTGCCAAGCCTTTGCCAGTCGCGGATCGCTTGCATCAGATTTGTTTACTGCATCGTTGAAGTTCGTCGAGATATCTGCCGGCTGCAGATCAACCACATGAATATTTTCTGCTTCGAGTTCCAGTTGCATCGACATCGTGAACGACGCGAGCGCGGCCTTCGCGGAGTTGTATGCCGCCATGAAGGGAATCGGCAGACGTGAAGCGAGCGAAGTGACGTTAATGATCAATCCGTTTCCTTTCTCGCGCATTGATCTCATCGCGAGTTGCATCAGCTCAATCTGCCCAAAGACAAGAATCTGGAAGTAATCGGTTAATTCTTCATGAGAAAGCGATTCGGCCGGACTGAAATGACCGGTGCCGGCATTGTTGATCAAGACGTCGAAGTTTCCGGCTTGCTGTAATGCGCGAGCGTAGCTCTGTGCAATGGAATCGCGGTCGCGCAATTCGAGTGCGATCGGGTGCAATCCTTGAACGACGGGAATCTTTTTCTCATCACGGGCCGTTCCCCAGACTTCATAGCCTCGCTCGACCAATCGTTTCGCAGTCGCGAGGCCGATGCCGGAACTCGCGCCAGTCAGGAAGATCCGCTTCATCGATTCAGGACCGCGCCGGCCGGAAGTGCCACGCCATGGAATCCGAAGACGAGAAGAAAGACCATCGCGGAGGCGACCTGACCAGTGAAACCTCTTGCGAGCGACCGGCAAACGATCGCGGGGACAGCTGCAATCGCAGCAGCGAAGACGGGAGGGGCGAGCTTCGACCAAGGGTTCCCAGCCAAAAACTTGGCGCAACGCCCGGTGGCGAAGGATTCCGAGCAGAACGTAGGGCAGCAAAATGCCGAAGGCTGCGCCCGTCACGCCAAAGCGATTGATGAGCCAGACATTCGCAGCCAGCGCAATCACACAACGATGGCGGAGTTAACGAGATTGAGCCGCGGTCGTTGCACCATGATGACGGTCTCGGCGAGGCCGACCAAGCAGTTCATGCTGCAGGCGAGCGCGACGATGTTGAGCCACATTGCACCCTGTCGAAACGCGGGCCCATAGATGCTGAGGATGAGGGAGCCAGCCAGTGCCATGACCGCGAGAAGCGGCAGAAGAATCCAGAGCATCCATTGTGCAACGCGACGAAACGGTCGCAGCGGCGTGTTCCTGGTCGCCATCCGCAGTCAGGCCGGCGATCGACCGGTGCGAAAATAGGATTGAACGCCTGGTTGACCTTGCGTAAACCGCTCGCCACTTCCACAACCGCGCCGTAAATGCCGACGGCCGACAGTGTCACGCCCGGCGCGCGCCCGACGAAACACCCGAGCATGATGACATCCAGCCTAACGATCAAAGCGTTGATCAAATCGTAGCCGCTGATCGAGGCCGCGTAGCCGAGCAAGCGGCGCGCTTCGAGCCGGATAGGAAATCGCTCCGCGAGCCGACGGCGCGGACCGAAAGAGCGACGAGGCCAAAGAGAACGCCACGAGCCCGGACGCACCGGTGCCGATGATGGCGGCTATGGCAGCGCCGAAGGTTTTCCAGCCGAGCGCAACCGTGCACGAGAAACGCGAGCGTTGTGACGGTCGATTCCGTCAGGCCGCGAGAGAAGATGTCGTGCTTCATCACCTTCATCGCGCGCGAGACGGCGGTGCAGATGCGATACAAATTCACGCCGGGCATCGCGCAAAGCAGAACCGAAAGCACCGCCACCATGTGCGGATCCAGACCGAATTTGTTTCCCCCGAACCTAACGATTACGATGGCCAACGCCGGCGACGATCGCGCTTTGCGTCACCGCGAGAAAAACCGCCAGATGAAACAGCGCCCGGCTCCGTGCTCGCTCGCCGGCTACTTCCGCTCGTGCGATGAAGGGAATGATCGCGTTATCGAGGCCGAACATCCCGATCTTGCACAGAACATCGGTCGTCGCCCAGGCGACGAGGTAGGTGCCGAGCGCGGCAGCGCCGAGAAGCCGCGCGATAAGAAAAGTGAAAATCGCCGCGGAAGTTCGAGGCGACGAGCGCGATGGTGTTGAAGAACATCCCGCGCTTGAGTTCCGAGCCGGTGCGATCCGGACCAGCGTGCAAATTCGCCGGCGGCAATTCGGTTGCGGTCGAGATCGCGCTCACGAAACGATGGCAACGCGGCCGCGCGGGTGGGTCGAGACAATTCGCCCGTCCTGCATCTCGTGAATCCAATCGCACGCACTCGCAATCTTTGGATTGTGCGTCACGAGGAGAAGCGCTTTTCCGCCGCGCACCACCACGTCCTGCAAAAGTTCAAAGGCGCGAGTCGAATTTTTCGTATCGAGATTTCCGGTTGGTTCGTCCGCAAGAATGACGCGCGGATCGTTGGCCAAAGCGCGCGCCACCGCCACGCGCTGTTGCTCGCCGCCGGAAAGGTGGCGACTTGGGCGCGAGAGTTTGTTACCCAGCTCGACCGCGTCCAGCAATTGCGCCGCGCGCTCGCGCATTTCGTCTTCCGAAAGTCGGCCAAGCCGTCGCATCGGAATCATGACGTTTTCCTGTGCGGTGAAATCCTCCATGAGAAAATGGAACTGAAAGATGAATCCGAGCAGCTCATTGCGCTTCCGCGAAAGAACGTCATCCGGCAGCCGGGAGACCACTTCGGATTCGATCGTGACTTCGCCGCGATCGGGATGATCGAGCAGACCAAGGATGTAAAGCAACGTACTCTTGCCACAGCCGGATGGACCGACGACCGCGTGCACCGTTCCCGCCTCGAGCGTGAGTGAAATTCCGCGCAAAGCATGGACGCGTTCCTCCTCTTCACCGAGAAAGCGCTCGATCTCGTCGCAACGAAGACAGACCTCGTTCGTCATACGCTCGATCCTCGGAGGGTGGCGACAGGCGGAAGCAGACCCGCGCGGTGCGCCGGCACCCAACTGGCGATGAACACCGCGATGATCGCGAGAAGAGTAGCCCACAAATAATGGTGCCAATCGGAAGCGACCGGAAAGTAATCGGCGTAGAGCAAGCCTCGGACACGCAGCGGAATATGCGAAACGCCGATGACCGACACGCCCGCCAATCAGGCAACCGATGAGCGAGCCGAGCGCAGCGATAAGCGCGCCCTGCCAGAGAAAAATCGCGCTGATGTCGCGCCGGCTGTAACCGATCGAGCGCAGGATCGCGATCTCCTTGATTTTCGAAAGCACCGTCATGGTCAGGACATTGAAGATGCCGAAACCGGCGAGCAGAATAATCAACGCGACCGTGATCGCAGTCGAGACGCGCAGAGTGAGCAGGAGTTGGAGATTGGCTTCTTCGCGCTCCTGCCAACTGCGCGCTTCGTGCTGAAAAAGCTGCTCGAAATGTTGCGCGAGTTCCGGCGCTCGATCTGGATCGCGCAGTTTGTAGAGAATCATGCTCGCCGGATAGGGTTTGTGCAGAAGTTTCTGCGCGATCTTTGACTGGCAATAAACTCGCGTGGAATCGACCGAGCCGACGCCACTGCGCGCGACCGCCGCGACGGTGAAGCGCCAATATTCGCCGCTGGGCGAGAGCAGTTGCACTGTATCGCCCGCGCCGACTCCAAGCGCTTCCGCCAGTCGCGAACCGACAATCACCGAACTGGGATTATTGCGAAAATCTTCAAACTTCCCCTCGATAATCTGCTGTCCGATATCGGTCGTCCGGAGATGGAGCGCGGGATCGATTCCGAAAAGATCGATCGTTGCATTTTCAAAACCGGCCCGCGCGGTGAGCGTGCCGCGGAGCACCGGCGCGCAGGCGACGACATTCGAAAAGCGCCGGCTGATGCGCATGATCTCGGACGCGTTCGTGATCCCCTCGAAATAGCGGCGACGCGCCGCTTCGACATTCGCATTTTTCGGCGCGACGAGCAGGTTGTCGTAGCGCGGGCGAAACTGGGCGCGGAGCATGATGGCGCCGTTGCTTCCGAGGGTGGAATCGATGAAACGCTTGGTGAAACCCTGAGTCTGGGCCTGAGTGCAAACGAAAATCGCGACTCCGAAAACGACGCCGCACAGGCTGAGAATAAAAGCCCGCTTGCGATGGAAAAGAAAACGCAGCGCGATGTAGAGCGGCGGCGTCACTACTTCGGCGAACTCTTGACCGTGCGTTGCCTAACGAGTTGCCCAGGGTGCAACTTGTCCTGGTCCGAAACAACCACGCGATTGTTTTCGGAAACGCCGCTGATCGCTTCCGTGAACTCGAGCGTGCGATAACCGACCTGGATCGTGCGCTTTTGCAGAATGTTGTTTCGAACTACCAGCACCTGATCGACCGCAATCGCGCGCGTTGGAACGAGCAGAACATTCTCATGCGTGCCGGTGATGATGTTCATCTCGCCCGTCATCCCAGCCATAAGGTTTTCCGGCGGATTTTGCAGCTCCAGCGCGACTGAATAACGCTGCGTGTCCGGATCGGCTGCAGGCTGAATGGAACTGACTTTGGCCGTCAGTTGTCGGGTGCGATACGCATAGAGTTGTACGTCCGCTTTCATCCCGATCTTCACTTCGCCGATGTCCTCCTCATTCACTTCACCGCGGACATAATTTCGCCGCGAAGAAATGGTGAAGAGCTGATTGTTCTCCGTGACGAGCTCGCCATCGATCACCTGCATGTCGGAAAGAATTCCATCCATCGAAGCGACAATTTCGGAGCTCTTCATTTGCGCTTCGAGTTTTTGCACCGCGCTCGTCAGCGATTCCAGATTTCGCTCGCGTTCGATTTTTTCCGTCTTTACGGCGTCGCGCAAGCGGCTCGCCTCGCTTTTGGCTTTTTCGTATTCGACGGCGGGAATGTTATTCAGTGCCACTAATTTTTGCAGCCGCTCTTCGTTTGCTTCCGCAATTTTGAGCGGTTCCGTAGATGGAACGTCGAGTTTGGCGCGTTCCCTTTCCGCTTCGAGATCGGCCCGCGCCTGCTTCAATTGGCGCGCCGTTGTTTCGTCCGCGATCGTCGCGAGCAATTCGCCTTTCTTCAATGTCTTGCCGATCGCACCGCGTCCGGCCGAAAGAGAATCGGCCAGTTGAATGTAGCCGGTATTTTGCGCGCGAATCCGAATGACGAACGCAGGTTCGATCCGCACCGTTCCATAAACGGCGGAGATCGCTGTTCCGCGGCGCACCTTTTCTACCTCCACCACTGGCAGATTAAGGAAATAGATCGCGGCGAAAATCACGACCGCCGCGATCAGCAGAGTCCGCAGCAACTTCTTGGACGGTGGCTTCAACGGCGGGAACTAATGCACGTTTGTCGCGGTGTCGTCCGAAAATTGAAAGTAACGGCCGGTAGCCGCATCCCACTCGGCGCGGGCGACGTTTTGCTGATAGATGGCAGTGGCCAGACTATCCCGGCTCTGGAGAAAACTTTCTTCCGCGTCTCGAAACTCAAGCTGCGAGGCCAGGCCCTGCTTCAGGTTATCCTGCAGGGACGTGACGTTTTGCTGCGCGACTTGCGCGGCTTTGCTTAACGAATCGTATTGCGCATCAATCGCGCGCAGATTGTTTTCGATGCGAGCGAGTTCGCGCGGAACGTTCGCCTCCAGTTTTTCCAGCAACACACGATTGATTTCGCGTGCTTCACGTTGCCGCAAAACCGCGCCGCCAACTTTTCCGTTGTCGATGACGCGCCAGTCGTAGGCTGCGCCGACGCGAACTTCCGAGGAAATGAAATCATCCGATCGACTCGGCGAACCGCCGCCCGCGCGTCGAATTCCCGAGACCGGAATGTAATCGCCCGCTGCAATCATGCGCACCGCCGGATAAAAATCGGCCTGCACAATGCGTGTTTCTTCATCAGCCGCGCGGACGAGCAGACGCGCGAGTTTGATGTCCACGCGACGTTCGAGGGCGGCGGGCGCTGCGCTCTTCGCGTTTTCATTTGTCGCAACGAAACGCAATTCGCCTTCGGGTTTTGGCAAGGGCGCGGCGGGACCGAGGTCGGCTCCCATTGCTTCGGCCAGATCGAGCAACGCGACATTGCCGGCCTGGCGCGCAGTTTCGATTTGCGGTCCGAGCTCGTGCGCGTGGAGCCGCACGGCGGTCAACGCATTGCGCTCGGTCGTTCCCGCTTCATAACGCGCTTGCTGCGTCTCGATGTCTGCCTCGAGTTGCTGCTTTTGCGATGCGCGCAGCGTCTCGAGCGTGCGATTGTAAAGCGCGGTGTAAAATGCGACTCGCGTTTTGTGAAGCTGCTCAACCACCGCGATGTTGAGACGCTGTTGCGCCAGCAGAAGTTCAATGTCGCCGCGACGACGTGACGCAGGAATCGCCGCGTTGAAAAGCGCCTGTGCAAAATTTGCCTGCGGGAACCCGAACGCTTTGCTTTCGTCGGAAAGTTCGATGCGATGTCCGCCGGCCACGCCGGCGATCATTTTCAGATTTGCCTCGGGATAAGAAATGGAGCGCAGCACCAGGCGCTGTCCCGCCGCTTTTTCGAGTTCGATCTTCGCCTGCTGAATCGCGGGATTGTTCTGCAGCGTTTTCTGCATTGCAGCGTCGAGCGTCAACGCGCGAACATTCGTCGCGAGAAAAACAGCAATGCCGAAATGGAAAAGTGCGCGCTTCATTTTCTCCCACTCAGATTTGCCGGCGGTCTCGCCACTTCGAACATTTGCGTTTGTCGCTCTTCGCGCTTCGGATCGGCAACACTCATCGCTTTATCATCGAATTCGCTCGAGGTAGAACTCACTCCGCAGGCGCGGGCGAGTCGCGCGAGCGCGACATTGTGCAGAAAAATCGCGCCTAACCGCGTGCTGCGCGTGCTCGTCACGTCCGCCGCGGCCTGCAAAATATCGAGCTGCGTTCCAAGTCCGGCGGCGAGATTTCCTTTTGCGATTTCAAGCGATTCATCCGCGGTCTGCACATTTTTTGTTTCCGATTCGAGCACACGATCGGACTGGCGCAGATCGAGAAACGCACTCCTCACCTCCGATTCCACCGTGAGCTTCATCGCTTCGAGCGCCTTCTGCGCAGCCTCGCGTCGCGCTGTCGTCGCCAGCACGCGACCCTTGGTCGCCCAGCCATCAAACAGATTCCATTGTGCGTTCAGGCCGACGACATAACCGTGATTGAATTCGCGACCGATGGAGGGATCACGTTCGTTGTAAACTTCGTAGCCGGTGAAAGCGTCGACGTGCGGCCGCAGTTCGCTGCGATCGAGTTCCAGTTGGTGCTGTTCAATCGCGATGTCGAGCCGCCGCGATTTTATTTCCGGCCGATTCAATGCCGCGCGCGCGAGGCATTCGTTGAGATCTGGATGTCGCGGTTCGTATTGCAACTGTCCGCTGACTTCGAATGAAAATGGATCGTTGCCATTCGCTCCGAGCAATTCGCCCAAGTGCAAAAAACTGAGACGGACCTGAGTTTGTGCGTTGATCAGTTCCGCTTCTTCATTGGCGAGCGCGACCTCGGCCCGTCGCACATTCAGCTGCCCGACTGTTCCGGCGCGCAACCGTTCCTCCTGCGCTTTCAACTCGCCGCGAAAAACATCGAGTGCCTGTTCGCGCACTTTCACTTTCGCGCGATTGAAGAGCAGTTCGTAAAAGGTCGAACGCACATCCATCGTCACGCGATCGATCACCGCCTGAAGTTCCTGTTCCTGCTTTTGGTGATTAAGCTTTGCGATGGCGTTAGCGCTTCTGACACCGCCGCCGGTATAAAGATTCTGCACGATGCGCACCGAAGCGTTGTAATCGTTCTTGCGCAGGGTCGTGTCTTTCTGTTGTTCGCGGTAACGATAAATGCCGCTGCTCACAACCGACGGCAGATAACCGGACCGCGCCTCGATCACCCCGCCGCGCGCCGCTTCCAATTTCTTGCGCGCAACATCGATGTCGGGATTCTGCTTTTGCGCCAGCGCGACCGCCTGCTCAAGCGAATAGGTCGGAACCGCGGCTCGGCTGATTTCAGGTCGCGCAAATAAAAACAGCAGAAGCGCAAGGCGAATGCCTAGCCGCATGATTGCTTCTCCATCCCCTCTTGTTTTCGCAACAAAACGCCCCGGTGTCGAGTCGAGCTTAACCGTCAGGGAATCGAAGTTTCCTCCGCCACTTGATCGGGCGGCAATTGCTCCAGTCGTTTCCATTCCACAGCCAGCTCATCCGGTTCGTAAAGTAAGAAGCGGCCGAGCGCGGTCGAGAACAAGCCCGCGCTGACTTCCAGGCGCGTGATCTCGCCGGTAGCTTTCCAATAAGCCGTCAACTGCGGCCGATAACGGACGCGCAAAACCTCCGCATCGCCTAACGAGATGTTGTTCGTTTTCCAATCGATAAGCAGAGCGCGTTTTTGTTTTTCTTCGATCAGTAGAAAATCGATCACGCCTTCGAGCGCGGAGTTTTGATCGATGCTCCAACTGAACGGGAACTCGGCTGCGTCTGCGTTTGCGGCGATCGCCTCGGCAAATCGGTGCGCGGTTTCACTCGCGAACAAACCTTCGCGCACGCGTTTCCATTCTTTTGCGGAACGTTCGCGATCCGGAGCCTGGGCGTGAAGCGTTTCGAACAGGCGATCGGCGCCGGCCAGACCGTCGCGCCATTTCATTTTTTGAAAAAATGTGTGCCACCAGCGGCCGTGCAGCGTCGCGAGATTGTCGGCGAGGCCGTGGAGAGATACGCCGCGTGGCACGACGGTTTCGATTTGTTCCACATCAACGTCGGGTTCGTACGCGCTTGGATTAATTTTGCGGATGAATTTTTTCGCACGTCGCATCGCTTTGTCGCGATCGCGTTTTTCGAACGGAGATATCGCCGCGGCCGCTTCATCCTTTGCGCGGCGCTTTTTCGCCTGCGTGGTCGCTTCGCAGATTCTTGCATTGTTGAAACGCTAGCCATTGATTCGCGGCGTACGTTTTTCGCCGAAGTGTCTGAGCTGGGCGTTTGGCTGAAGCCCTCCTTTCGTGTTGAGGAAAACCTCCCGTCATCGACGAGAACGAGCGTGTGCCGCGCGCGCGTCGCCGCCACATAAAGCAAACGCGCCGCTTCTTGTTGCGTTGCTCGCTTCACGATCTCGCGGTTGTCTTCTGCAAAATCATCCTTATTCAGCGCAGCGATCGGTTCTCTCTTGCCGGGAATCTTTAGCAAACAGGGATAACGAGGAGGAGGGGTTCGAACGTTGCGGCCGAGAAACGGCAGGATGACCGCCTGCCATTCGGAGCCCTTGGCTTTTTGCGACGGTGATCAGTTGCAAGCCATTCTCGTCGAGAGGCGAACATCGCGCGGCGTGAGAAAATCGGCGCGTAACTTCGCGGCGAAATCCTCCATCGTTGCGCCTTCGGCTTCGGCCGCGGCGACGAGCGCGAGGAGAGCGTCGAGATCGCTTTCGGCGCTGGGAAAATCTTCCACCGGCAACGTCGCAAGACGTTCGCGCAGTTGCGTGCTGCGCGAGCAGGATTTTTACCGCATCGAACAACGCGCGGCCTTTTTTTCGCACGCGCGTTTCTGCGAGCAAACGCAAGGGCGACGACACATTCGCCCGCAATCATCGTCGGTTCATCGATACGAAAACGGATGCCGTCTCCTTCGGAAAAAAGCGCGAGATCATTATCGGAAACGCCGAAAATTTCACGCAGCACACCGACGATCTCGTAGCTGTTGAACGGATCCGACATGATCGTGCAAAGCGCCGTCAGCCAGGCGTGCGCGGGATGATCGCCCTTCAGATCGCTCTCGGATTGAATCGCAACCGGCACGCCGAGTCTGCGCAGCTCGATTGCCATCGTGCGCAGCCAGGCCTTGCGTGGACAAAGAATCGCAACATCGCGCCAGGAATCCGCGCGCAAAGTTTTTTCAACCCGGTTTTCGCGATCCACGCTGCCAGCTCTTTCGCCGCGACTCTCGCTTTCCGGTACTCCTTCAATTCATCTTCAGGCAGAAGATCCTTGCCTAACGAGACACGAATGACTTGGCCGGGCAGCACTTCCGGACGTGGCTGCATTTCGACGAACTCAACCTGCCCGTCTTCATTATTCAGTATTTCGCGAAATGTTTGATTGATGAATTTTAGCTGCTCGTGATCGAGTCGGAAGGTGACGGAAAATTTCGAGCTGTTCGGCGCATTTTGTCCAACGAGCGCGTGGTGCATCGCCTCATAATGCTGGAGGTCGGCGCGATCGTGGTAAATCGATTGCTGAAAATCGCCGACCATGCAGAAATGGCCGGGCCGCGGCGGATCGGTTTTCGTTTCCATCCAACTGACCGGTCGCTTCGGGCGGACGCGCAATTTCGAGCAGCACGGAAAATTGCGCCGGTTCGGTGTCCTGCGCTTCATCGAGAATGACGTGAAAATTTTCCTCGCGCATCGCGGCGCAGCCATCGGGTGCTGCGTGCAATTCGTTCGGCGAGCGCGACTTGATCGGCATAAGTGAGCACGCCGCGCATGAGCCGGAAGTCGCGGTAATCGCGTTGCACTTCCGCGGCCACACAGGTCGCGAGATTGGTGACCCATTGGCGTAAGGGCGAAAACCGTCGCGCCACAGAGCGACGAAATTTGCCGACTGCTGATGCAAACAGGCCAGCGCAGAAATTCCCAACCGCCACGTAACGTTTTTCGAACTCCGTAAGTTCCGCCTTTGAGTCCCGATCGTTTGTATTTGCCTCTCGCTCTTCGCTAAATCGCCGCAAAATGGAACGGGACATGGCGTTATCTCGTTGTCCGCAGCACCGACGATTCCGCGCGTCGCGACCAGCTCCATGAGTTGGCGCGCCTGCGCGAGACGAAAAATTGCGCGCGCTCCTTTTCGCCTAACGAATGTCCGGTCCGCGTCTGATGCTGCACAAACTCCTCCCAGAAATCTTCGTCGTCCGTGACGAATTCGAGCGGCGTGGGCAGGCCGAGGTAATGTCCGTAATTGGTCAGCAACTTCATGCAGAAGCAGTGAATCGTGCCGAAGAAAGCGCGATTGAATGCGGTATGAATTTCCTCGCCCAATTTTTTCGAGCAAAATGCATGGCGAGTGCGCTGCTGCATTTCATCCGCGGCGCGATTCGTGAACGTGACCACGACCAGGCGCGGCAAGATTTCTTCGGCCTTTGACGAAAGCGCGATCGACAAGATGCGCTCGGTGATGGCAGTTGGTTTTGCCGGAGCCGGCCGAGGCGACCACGGAAAAATTGCGGTCGATTTCGGCCGCAAAACGATCGCGCGCGGATTGATCGCTCGGATTCAAAATACTTCCCACTCTTCCTTTTCGAGCACGAGATTCGGATGCGTGAGCGCCCATTTATCTTCGAGAATATCCGGATCGATCGCCAGCGTCGCGAGCGGATACGTCGCGTGGTTCCGTAACGCTGCGCGCAATTCGCCTTTCATTCCGAACACACCGGTGCGCTGCATTTCCGCGAGATCGACGAAAATTTTGGTGTGTGGAGCGAGCTGCTGATCTCCAACTGCGGTTCGACGTCTCTTACCGCAGACGAGAGAATGCTCGCGCTCACTTCTGCGGCGCCGCGCGCGCTAAAGCAAACGCATAAAGACCAAGCTGAAAAGTTGTGCCTTTGATCAGCGTGTCTTGCAGGTCGCCGGTATTGAGTTTTTTGGTCGAGCCGGTTTTGTAATCGACGACCCAGATTTTCTGCCCGGCGAAATCCGGTGCGTCGTTTTGCGCGAGAATCAAATCGATCTGTCCGCGCAACTGCAGTTCGATCTCGTCTGCTATTTTCACCGGGCCGTCACGGCCGACCGGAAACTCTGTCAGCCATCCATTTCCAATCTTCCACGCCGGCAATTTTTCGCCGAGATGCCGCGCGAGATAACGCGCGTTCAGCCAACCGGAGATCCACCAATCCGGCACCGTTTTGCCTAACGAATGGCAAAGCTGTTGCAAGGCGGCGCGTTGCTCGTCGGAAGACGCACGAACGCGTTCGTCGATTTCTGACGGGGAAGGAAACAGCGCGAAGATTTTTCCCTCGTTCGTTTCGCTGATTGCGGCGAGCCAGCGATGCACCCATTTGCCGCTCGTTGCCGCCCACGGATTGGAGGTGTCCTCGGGCCTTCGACGCCGATATAGCGTTTCATCCAAACGATCGCGGGCGACGAAACGAGCTTCGAATTCGCTTACGCTAAAAACGGGACCGGCGATACGATCGTTAGGCCGAAGGCGAAATCGTATTCGCCCGCGGGTTTCGAAGCGTCGCGACGCGCCTTGAAAGCGATAAGTGTTTGCTGCACATCCGCATTCGATGGAGTAACGACCCGGAGAAGCGCGGTCGTGCGCTGCAAATCTTTCATCGCCGCCTGCGTCAGCGGCTGACGGTGGATTTGCAGGTACAGCCGGGTGAAGCATTCGCTCGGATTCCAAAAACGTTCGGGCGCATCTTCCTGCACCAGACTCGCGGTGAGCGTCGACGCTCTTCGCTGGCGGATTCGACGCAGCGCTTCGAATTGTCGCAAGGCGATCGCGCGTTGCTCAACCGGGCCGAGATAAAGCGAATGATTTTCGCGCACACTAGTGTGGCCTTCGCCCTGGCTTCCCTGTCGCGCGGCGCGTTTGTTTAAGTGCTGTACGCTGCGATTGAAGGCGCGAATTTCTTCTTCGCGCGCGAATTCTCCGGCGGCGGGCGGCGGCCACGCGCCCTCATTCCAACCGGCAAAAATCAGATGCGACCATTCCTGATTTTGCGCATGCGCGACCGTGAGCAATTGCACACGCGCATAAGGATGATCGCCCGTAGGCGAGCGTTCAGCGCCGAAAGTTGCCGCCGTTTCCTCGAGCCAGCGCAAGAAGAGCGCGCGCGAAATTTTGATTCCAAGCCGCTGTGGCCAGTCGCGGTTCGCATTCGCAATTTCGATCGCGTGTTGCTTCCAACCGAGATGCGCGAGAGCAGCGCATGTTTGTTCGAGAAATTCAGCGAGCGTGGCGCGCGAGGGAAGAAATGGCAGTCCATTCAACGCTTGCGCGACGGTCGAAATTTTTCATTCGCTTGTGCGAGCGCAATAAGTGCGCAAAACTTCGAGATCATCGAGCAGCACCTCATTGTAACTTTCTGCAGAACTTTCTCGAAGTATGTCGGCTGAGATTCGGTGACAAAATCGCGGCATCCGGCAGCGCATTGAGAAAACGCAGGAACGAATTGAGTCGCGGCGCACGTTGCAGTCCGATCCAGGCCTGCCATTCCGCGGTCTCGAAAATGCCGGGAACGATGTGCGCGATGTTGTCGTTGTGCGGAATGTCGAGTCGCGCGAGCGCGCTCGTAACCAGACGCGGCAACGCGCCCGCGCCGGGAAAAATCACGCCGAGGCGCGTGCAATTTTCTTCCGCCAGATATCGCAACATTGTCGCGCGATCGCTTCCGCTTGTTCGGAGAAATTGGGGCCGACAAGAAAATCAAGGCGCGCTTCGGGTTTTGCATCGCCGCGCATTTCCGCTTCGCTGAAAAAGGAATCGCCAGAACCGCACGGTTCTGCGACCGGCTTCGCTTCACCGCAAGTTTCTTCCCACGAACCGATCCACAGTTGGTCGACGCGGCTGAATTTTTCGGAGGATAGTCGAGAACAACAGCCGCGTTTTCCGCCAGTTCAACCGCGGCGCGAAGAAGAAACCAATTCGCCCAATGCGCGCCATCGAATCCGGTGATGAGAATGTCGGAAAATTTTTGCGCACTCTTCGTCGCCTGCTGTAACCGGAATCGATCGACTCTCGCTCGGCAAAGCGAAGCCGCACTGTTTCATCAGCTCTTCGAACCGCCTAACGAGTGGCAGGAATGACGACAACGCCAGTTGTTCGAATTTCCAGCCCGCAACAGCCAACCGATCGAGCGCGCGGAGAAGCGGTCCCGGTGAACGCGCGACCGCTTTTGCCGTGAGGTCTTCGGGTGTCTCCGTCTGCGGCGATGGCGAGAAGCAGACGAAGATGTTCCGGCTTCGCCATCCGGCGCTGAGTCTTCGCGCGACAACATCTCGCGCAGGCTGGTCGGGGTGACGAAATGCAGACCGAGATGCGAAAGGCCGCGGCGCAGCAGCTGTTCTTTCAGCGCGTTGGCGTGACCGCGCGTCGGCACGACAATTACCGCAGGCAAATCGCATTTCCAGGAATTCGGTAAAATGCGCTCGCACCAGGGCGCGATCACATTCTCCCAGGCATCGCGTGAAGATTCCGCGAGCCAGAGCGAGACCTGGCGCGAGCTCGCGATTGTTCCGGGATTTTTTTTCTTCACGCGAATACCTTAGCAGAAGGGACGGACAACGACTGTCCTATGCGTGCAAAAATTTGCGCCTGAACAAGGAAAAAAAGAAGGCGTTGCTTGCGCAACGCCCCCAATGGAGAGAAAGCCTAACGACTAAGGGGTCGGCATTGGAACGCCGCTTTTCTAGAACGCGAAATTAATTCCGGTCCTGACCATGCCGAAGTTATTTTGCGCTCCGTTGACCACGTTCCAGCTAAAATCATTGGTCCATCCGACGTGTCGCGTGAATCGAATCTCGAGGCCACCACCGAACTGGCCTATCGCCTCCGTTGTGCTGCCAAAGTGATTGGTGGTTGCGTTGACGTTGGGGACATCACCAATGTGATCGGGAATGCCTGGGATTGCTTCCGTTGTCAAAGTATCTCGTTCACCGCCGCCGAATATTGCTCCACCTCCGGCCCACACATAGGGTGCAAAACGCGAGCAAGGGATTGGATATCGGAGCGTAAATGTCCCCAGAACGGAGCCGACGATTCGTTCGTCGCTTCCTTTTTCGCCGAAAAAGACGTTATCAAGAGGACGGAAATTGATGTCGAAAGTGTTGCGTTTCGCATTCAACCCGAAGCCTTCAATGCCGACTCCAAAGTAGCGCATGAAGAAATATTTTATATCTGCGCCACCACCCCAGGCATGGTCGCCGCCCAGGTACCTGTCGAATGTTCCGAACACGGTATGTCCTTCGGTAGTACTTTGGACAAGGTCGACCAAATCGAGGTTCGGTGCGTACTCTGTTCCAGTGGAGGCATACGTTCCCCACAAGCCGATATTCAATTCGTTGTCGCCGTACCATTCAGGGCAGGGAGGCGCCTGCTGAACTTCCTTTCCTGTGTATTCCGGGCCAGAGTAAGCCAATCCGCTCAAAGCCAGGAAAACGAGCAAGGTCAGAGTAATTTTTTTCATAAAATTCGGGTCGATCAGGTTAGCGATTGCGTGTTGAGACCGGGGCTTCCGCTTCGCCTTTTCCGCTCCCGCCAAACACCCAGGAGAAAATGGCAAAGACCTGTACATCGGGAGAGTCATCGGTCGCGCCGAACAATGTCGAGACATCGAAACGCGTGGCGGCGGATGGTTTCCACGCAACGGAAGGACCGATATTAAAGCTATGCATGGGTGATCCGCGGGTATCTTTGACGGTGAAATTTTTATATTGCATTTCCACACCCGCGCGCAGGCGCTCGTTAGGCAATAAAACCGGCATGGCGATGCTTTGCGCAAATCCCCATTCGCGTCCGCGATCTCCGGTATTCTCTTTTTCGAAGAAAGCGTTGAACGCCCACTCTACTTTTTCGCCAAAATCCTGCGCCAGCAGCAGGCGCAATTCGTAAGCATCCGGCACTTTTGGCGGACCGGATTCCTCCTCTTCTTCTCCCGGAGGCGGCGGTGGACCTTCTTCGTGACGAATTGTGCCGACTCCAAATTTGTATTCCGCGAAGATTGTCGGATTGAGCGGGATTTTGTTCCAATCAGCAAAGGCGTATCGACCTTCGAGACTGATCGTCTGGAAGCCCGAACCGCCATTGAAGCGCTCGGCTTCGACTTCTGCCGCCAAGCCGAATCGGTACGGCAGGCCCATCTCAACCTCCTGTGTGAAAAGGTGGTCGGGCGGACCATCGCCGATATCCCCCTCATAAATTGTCCCGAAGTAAAATGCCCATGGCGGCAGGACATAAGCAGTAGTGGTCGGCGATGTACGCGTGCGCGAAAACCCCGGCGGCGCACCATAAGAGCTTGGGATTTCCTCCCCGGTGACGACGACGTTGGATACGCTCTCTTGCGCGTCGAGTTTTGGCGCAGCGAAAAGAAACGAAATCACGGCGCAGCCGGAAAAGAAAAAAAGAAAGCGAACAGTCGTTAAGTTAAAATGCGTGGCTGACATACCGTGCGCATACTGGATTGGCGCCGGCCTTGTGACAAGCAAAAACCGACGAAATTGTAAGGTTTGCGTCATTAAACAGCAAATGAACGCTTTCCTTTTCGTTAGGTGAAATTCCTACCGCTCGACACGTCTTCCCGCTGATTGTTTCGCTGCGCAAAGAACGTCACGCTCCTCGAAGTGATTCCCGCGTTGCGACATTGAAAATGACACGGTTTGACGGATTCTTGCGCAGCTTGTTTTGGCTTCCAATCTTTCTTGGCGGCGTTGTTGGCATCGCTTTGGTACTGCCGGAATTCCGGACTATTGGAATTGTATGCGGAGCGTTGCTCGCCCTCTTCTTTTTGCTTGTGATTCTGCAAGTCATTTCTGAACGCAGAGCAGTTCTTTTGGCTCGACGCGCCGCGGCCAATCGCGGCGACGAAAAGCCGACGGATGAAAAGGCTCTACTTCGTTGATAAACCTGGCGTACCGGCGGTCTGACACGATCTTGCTTCCGGCTTGTTGTGGTTCACTTTAACGACAGACGTCCCTACTGCACGTCAACCACTTGGAAAGGAAAAAAGAATGCGCTCAACCAAGAAAAAGAAATCTGCCAAAGCGAAGCCGGCGAATCTGCGCGTAAAAGATCTGCGACCGGCGAAAGATGCGAGAGCCGGCGCCCAAAAGAAGGAAAGCCCAAATCTCCTTGGGGTAATGCCGCCGTCCTGATAGTTTTTGCTGCTGCGGCTGGATTCGTTAGGAAAGTCTAACGACTGATTCACTTCACGGGACTCCTTCATCCTGCATTTTGAGCGGGCCGCGAGTCACTCGTTGCGGTCTGGCGGGGTGGTCGCATCGACGATTTGCAAACCGACGAGGCGTGCCACGAGGACGGCGAGATAAAACTGGCCCATTATCGCTTCAAGTATGGCCATCGTTTGTGCTGCCGGAGAAATGGGTGTGATATCGCCGTAGCCGACTGTCGTTAGCGTGATGTAACTATAATAACGAAGTTGCATGACGCGCATGACAGAATTGTCGGCCGCGGCCTCACTTAATCCTTTAAAGGAGCCCGGCTTGCTGTCCTCGAGCAGCGCATAGGCAAAGGTCCACGCATATCCCACGAGCAAATAAACACAGATAGCGGCGAAAATTTTATCCATCGTGATGTGACTGGCGCGCAGCACGTAAAGCAGGATCGTGATAGCGAAGAAGCTAATCAGGATAATGTCGAAGATGTGCGAAACGATTGCCGTCAAGGGATGTGGGAAAAATAGCATCAAGCCTGTTGTGACGATCGAAAGAAACGATAAGGCGATGGCGGCAACGAAGAGAGTTTTCTGTTCGCGTAACGCGAAGGACCCGGCGAGGAGGACAGCGGTGCCGGCGATATTAACAATCAAAACGCCTTGCCCCAGAGAGGCAGCAATCGGTGAGATGATAATAAGCAGGAGAATGGAAATCAGTAAGGTGGCATGTCGCCACGGATGTTTGTCCCTTCTCATGGCTATTCGTTCTGATTTGCTGCGACCGTTCGTGAAAGCAAAACGGGCCGCGCTCGCGTCGCAGCAAGCGCGGCCCGCGAGAAAACTACACCGTTTTATTTCTTGCGCGCGTAATCGATCTCCATCGTTTTCATTTCCTTGCCCTGACGATCTTCATACCACTCCATCGTCATGTGGTCCTTGTCGTCGAGCTTTACGACCTCGCGAATTTTCTGCTTCATCCCGGGAATCGCTTCGATTTCGCCCGTGTAAGTAAACGTTTTCGTGGCCGGATCGTAGTCGCCCTCCGACATCATGATGCCGGTGCCCATGTTATCCACCCAGGTGCCGACAAATTTCTTCTTCACGTTGTCATAGGCCTCCAGGCCATGACCTTTGAACGTCAGCGATTTCTTTTTCCCATCCGGACCGGCCATCTCCATGTTGCCCGTCACATCCATGGATACATAGCGTCCATCCATGATCGATTTTCTGACGGCGGTTCCTTTTGATTCTTCCGGTTTCTTGCTGGTATCGCCGTCCATCCACGACTTGACGGTAAAACCCCAGCTGCCGTTGAGGCTGGTGAGTAATTTGTGGTTCTCGTTCAACTTCGCGAGCTCCATCATTTGCTGCATCATCTGTTGCATGTCCGGCGCGGCCTGAGCCGCACTCGACGTCGCGGCCGCGGCGGCGGGCGTGGCTGCTTTGTCCTGGGCGAAAACGGACGTGGTGATCAACGTCGTCGCCAAAAAAACGGTTGCGAATAGGTAAGGAATTTTCATGGGTGCGATTCTTTGCGGGCCGCGGTGCAGGCGTCAAGTCTGCGAAGACAGGAAAAAGAGAAAGCGGGGCAGAGCTACCAGCCGAGAATCTTCGCAAAAACGAGCGGCGCGACGATCGTGGCGTCGGACTCGATGATGTAACGCGGAGTGCTGGAGCGTAATTTACCCCAGGTGATCTTCTCGTTAGGCACGGCGCCCGAGTAGGAACCGAAACTCGTCGTCGAATCGCTGATCTGGCAGAAATATCCCCACTCCGGAACGTCGGCATCTTTGACGTCCTGGTTCAGCATCGGCACCACGCAAATCGGGAAGTCGCCCGCGATACCACCGCCGATTTGGAAGAAACCAATGGAAGAATCTTTTGATGCGCCGCGGTACCAATCGGCCAGCTCGATCATGTACTCGATGCCGGAACGCACCGTGTGAACATCGTGAAGCTCGCCGGTGATGTTACGCGCGGCGAAAATATTTCCGAGCGTGGAATCTTCCCATCCCGGGACGAAGACAGGCAGATCGATTTGCGCCGCCGCCATCATCCAGCTGTCCGCGGGATCGATCTCGTAAAACTTCTTCAGACGACATTCGCGCAGAATCTTGAAAAGGAACTGATGCGGAAAAAAACGTTCCTTCTTGTCGGCGGACGGACATCCATTCCTCGATCACGATCTTTTCGATTTTCCGGATGGCGTACTCTTCCGGAATGCACGTGTCGGTCACGCGATTCAAATGCCGCTGTAACAAATCTTCTTCCGCCTGCGGACTGAGCTCGCGGTAATTGGGGATGCGTTCGTACTGGCTGCGCGCGACGAGATTGAAAAGGTCTTCCTCCAAATTGGCGCCGGTGCAGGTGATGGCGTGCACTTTGTTTTGCCGAATCATTTCCGCGAGCGAAACACCCAGCTCGGCCGTGCTCATTGCGCCCGCGAGCGTGATCATCATTTTCCCGCCGGCGTCGAGATGCGCGATGTAAGCGTCGGCCGCATCCTTCAAAACGGCGGCGTTGAAATGGCGGTAATGCCGATCGATGAACTGGCTGATTGCGCCCGATTTTTTCTGCGCGGTGGAAGGAACTGTTTTGGGAGTCGCTGATGCCACAACTAATCTATAACGCGACGACGAACGATGGAGCACGCATTTTTTTCGCAGCGAAAATAAATTTTAAGAGAGGGCGGCGAGGATTCGCGCGACCAGCGATTCGGGCGCGATGCCGGCAAAGATGACAACGAGAGCAAGAACGATAAGTGCAAGTCGCTGCGATACAGGTGACGGGGCGGAAGAAATCTCGGAGGGAGAAGGTTGGTCGACGAAGATCACCTTCAAAACAATCAGGTAATAATAGAGAGAAACGAAACTGCCGAACAGCGCGACCACGACCAGCCAGAGCAATCCGTTATTATTATTGGCCGGCAGCGCAGCACTAAAGAGATAAAATTTTCCGAAAAATCCGGCGAGCGGCGGAAGCCCCGCCAGTGAAAGCAAAAAGATCGCCATGCAGCCGGCGAGCAATGGCGATCGCGTGCGCAGACCGGCGAAGTTTTGCAGGTCGTCGCCGCCGGTCTCGCGCCGCACCAGTGCGACTACGTAAAACGCACCGACAAGCGTGAACGCGTAAACCGTGCTGTAGAACAAAGTGGCCGAAAATCCTTCGCGGCTGCCAATGACGAGTCCCATCAAACTATAGCCGGCGTGCGCGACGGCAGAATAGGCGAGCAGTCGGCGCACGTTTTTTTGCGCGAGCGCGACGAAGTTGCCTAACAAGATTGAAAATGCCGACAGGGCCGCGAGGATCGGCGCCCATCCTGCGACGAGCGCGTGCCACGCGGCGCTGCCGATATTCGGCGCAAACGCGCCGAGCATGATTTTTCCGAGAACAACGAACGAGGCGACTTTTGAAGCTGAAGCGATGAACGCTGCGCTCGGAATCGGCGCACCTTCGTAGGCGTCGGGCGCCCACAAATGAAATGGGGCCGCGGCGATTTTGAATGCGAAGCCGACCAGGGTCATGATGATTCCAGCGGCGAGCAGCGGTGACGCTCCCTGCGCTCCGATTTTCCCGGCGACCGCGGCCAGACCAGTCGTTCCCGTCATTCCATAAATGAAGCTGAGACCAAAAAGCGTGAACGCGCTGGCGGTGCTGCCGAAGAGAAAATATTTCATCCCGGCTTCGGCGGAGCGGACGCTGCTCTTGTCGAATGCGGTCAGAACGTAAAGAGAAAGCCCGAGCAGCTCGAGCCCGATGAAAATCATGAGCAGCTCTTCGCTGCCGACGAGAAGCATCAGCCCGATCGTCGCGAGCAGAATCAACGCAAGATATTCGCCGCGGTTCTGCAATGAGTGATCGCTGCGCGCGAGAAGGATGGTGAAAAAAGCGAGTATGAGGCAGATGATTTTGAAAAGTGTGGATAGCGGCGTGATCACGAGCATTCCGTGAAAGAGGCTCGCTTTCTCCGGCATGAGGATGAGATCGGCGATGGCAAACAGAAGACCGGCGCTGGCGATTCCAGCGCAAAGTCCCGCGCCGCGTTTGCTCGCGAGACCGATGGTGAGAACGGCCAGCGCAGTGACGACGACGATCACTTCGGGCGACGCGAGATTGAAAAGATCGCGATAATTCATTTCAAGAATCGCATCGCCTCAACCGCGGGCATGATGCGATCGAGCAGCACCTTGGGATAAACGCCGATCGCAAACGTCGCGAAAATCAGAAGACCGGCGCCGAGTTTTTCCGGCAGTGTGATTCGATTCTCGACGCTCTCATTTTCATTCCAATCCGAATCCGTTGCGACGCGTCCTTCCTGCAAACGCACCGCGCGATAAGTTTCGCTGAAGAAAGTTTTTCGCAGCGCGCGCAGGGTGAACGCAGCAACGAGCACCATGCCGATGCCGGTGATCCAAACCGCGAGCGGATATGTTTTCCACGCGCCGATGAGGATGGTGATTTCCGCTGCGAACCCGCTGAAGCCGGGAATGCCCATCGACGCCGCCGATGCAATGACGAAGGCAAATGCGGCGAACGGCATCGTGCGTCTCAAATTCATGCGCGACAGCTCATCGAGATTACGCGTGTGCGTGCGGCGATAAATCATGGTTCCGGCAATGGCGAAGAGCAGTGCGCCGATGACGCCGTGGGAAAACATTTGCAGCACCGCGCCGGAAACACCGAGCACGTTCGCAGCCGCAAGACCGAGAAGCACGAAGCCCATGTGACTCACGCTCGAATAGCCAATGACAAATTTCAGATCGCTTTGGCGCAGTGCGACTGCCGCCGCGTAAACGATTCCAATCACCGCGAGAAGTGCGATGTAGTTACGCCACATTTGGAAACCGAGTGGAAAAACGTTTATCGCAACACGCAACGCTGCGTACGCGCCGAGCTTCATCACGATTCCCGCGAGCAGCATCGAACCGGCAGTCGGCGCGGCGACGTGACCGGTTGGCGCCCATGTGTGCAACGGCCAGATACCGGCGAGAACGGCGAAGCCGAGAAACAAAACCGGAAACGCCCAATGCTGCAGTTGCGGCGCAAACTGGATCTGCGCGAGTTTGTCCAGGTCGAGCGAACCGGCGTTGACGTAAATCGCGAGAATGCCGATGAAGACGAGCGCCCCACCGAGGAAGGAATAGAGCGTCAACTTCATCGCGCCGTATTCCTTTCTGCGTCGATCCCCAGATCGCGATCAGGAAATATTTTGGAACGATGACCAGCTCGTAAAAAACAAAGAGAAGGAAAAGATCGGCGCTGAGGAAGACGCCATACGATCCGCCGACAACGAGGAGCAGCCAGAAAAAGAATTCGTTAGGCCGTGAATCGACGTCCCATGAAAAAAGAACCGCGCTGACGGCGGTCAGGCCGGTGACGAGCACAAGCGTGAGACTGATGCCGTCGAGGGCGAGATGATAATTGATTCCCAAGGACGGAATCCAGGGAATGCGCGTGATCGTTGCGAAACTGGCCAGATCGGAAACCGGTGTTTGCCACAGCGCAACCAATCCAAGGCCAAGGCCGGCGACTGTCGTCGCCAGCGCAATCCAGCGCGCGCAAACTTTGGGCAGGAGAAGCGACAAAATCGCGCCCGCAAAAGTGAGGTAAATGACCCAGGCGATCATCGGCCGTTTCGTGTCCGGTATCGCGCGGGCTTCTCGCGCACATGAAATCCGATTTCGCGCCGTGGCTTTGCTGGCGGCGCCATCAGCTGGCGAATCGCTTCGATGATCGCAGCGATTTCTTCGTCATGTTTGCCGACGCGTTTCTCTAGTTCGTCAAACTTCCGCGCGAGCTCGCGATTTGTCTCGAGCGCTTCGCGCAGCTTCACAAACGCGCGCATGATCGCTATGTTAACTTTCACTGCTCGCTCGCTCTTCAATATGCTCGATAGCATGGCGACGCCCTGTTCAGTAAAAGCGAATGGGAAATATTTGAGGTGTTGTCCTCTCTTTAAGGTCACAAATTGTGACCTTAAAGACTGCATTTCCTGCTTGTTGAGCTGGAACATGAAATCCGCGGGAAAACGGTCGGCGTTTCGTTTGACCGCCTGGTTGAGGGCTTTTGTAGAGACGCCGTACAAAGTTGCCAGATCGCGATCAATCAGCACTTTTTGCCCGCGCAATAGGTAGATCCACCGCGCGATTCGTTCCGTCGAAACAATGTCTTTGTTCATCCGCAATTCGTTAGGCAAACAAACGCGTCATCTGCGCGACGGTTGTGTTGAAGATGTTGAAAACAAATTGCGGCGCGATGCCGATGGCGAACATCAGCAACGTTACCGGAACGATAACGAGCTTTTCGCTTTGCCTTAGAGTCGGCAAATCCACTGCAACTCTCCGCGAGCGGGCCGCTGAAGAGCGATTGCATCATGCGCATGAAAACAATGGCGGTGAAAAGAAGGCCGAGAACGGCAACAGCGGTGAAAGAAGCGGCGAGCGCGAATGAACCCTTAAAGATGAGAAATTCGCCGATGAATCCATTCAGGCCGGGCAGGCCTAACGAGGAAAACATGGCCACACTCATCCAGCCGCAAAGCAACGGCGTGCGTTGCATGAGGCCGCCGAAATTGTTGATGCCGCGCAGACCGCGGCGTTCTTCGAGCAGCCCGACATAATAAAAGAGCGCGGCCGCGGTGATGCCGTGATTGAAAATTTGCATGAAAACACCACTGAGTGCGGCTTGTAATTCCGGGAGGGGCCGCATCGTCGCGCTCACGGCAAAGAGACCGAGCATGCAGTAACCGAGATGGTTGATCGACAGATAGGCGATCATGCGTTTGAGATCGGATTGCGCCCACGCCGACAGTGACGCAAAAACAATGGAGCAAACTGCAAGGACAAGCAGAAGCGGGCCCACAATTCTGGTCTCGTTAGGGAAAAGTGGCAGCAGCAGCCGAATGAATCCGTAAACGCCCATTTTTGAGAGCACACCGGTCAACACCATTGCGGTGCCGGTAGAAGCGGATTCGTATGCGTCGGGCAACCATGTGTGAAAGGGAAAGATCGGCACCTTGACGGCGAGGCCGAGAAAAATTCCGGCGAAGGCGAGCCAGGCGATGTTCCCGTGAAGCAATCCCGTTTTTCCGAGCGCCGTGAGTTGCGCGAAGTCAAAGGTTCCCCTAACGAGGAAAATTCCGAGAAAGGCCAGCAGCATCGCGACACTGCCCAGAAACGTGTAGAGGAAAAATTTTGTCGCGGCGTGGTCGCGATTTTCGCCGCCGTAAATTTTGATCAAGAGGAACGACGGAATCAGGCTCATCTCGTAGAACAAAAACCAGAGAACGAAGTTCTGCGCGGTGAAGGTGCCGTAGAGCGCGGATTGCATGACGAGCATGAGCGCGCAGAAACCGCGATCCATGCGTTGGGCCAGGAACGCGAATGGAAATACCAGCGACGTCAAGACGAGCAGCAGCAAACTCAGTCCGTCAATTCCAAGAAGATATTCGGCGCCGATCGATGGAATCCACACCTGCCGTTCGACGAACTGCAATCCGACAGCCGCGCCATCGAAGTTACGCCATAAGACCAACACGATCGTCGCCGTAAGCAGATTAAAGAAAAGCGCGATTCCACGTGCGGCGTTTTGGCGCGCCGTCGCAACGAAAAGCGCGCCGAGCAACGGCACGACGATGAGCGTTGTGATCAGGTGAGCCATGCGTAGAGCAGCAGCAGCGCGAGCATTCCAATGGCGATCGCGCCGAGGTAATTTTGGATTTGTCCGGAATGGCGCGTGGCCAGAGCGCGCCCAAAGCCGCGCGCTCGATTCGTTAGGCCATCGGCTCCGGTATTGATCCCTGCCTCGTCGAAACCTTTCGTTAGTGTGCCGAAAAAGCCACCTAGATCTCCCGTCAGCCTAACGAGTCCATCCCAGAAGTGCCGATCCATCCAGTCGGCCACACGCGCCGCAAATCTCGCGAGCGCAATTGCCGTGCGGTCGTAGAGCTCGTCCAGCCAGAATTTATTTTCGAGAACGCGAAAGACGAATGGCTGGGCCTGCGCGAGAGGATCTTCATCCTCGGCTTTGCGATACACTAACCAGCCGAGCAAAAACCCGGCGGCAACGAGCGCGAGGGAAACGAGAATCATCGGCTGAATCAGGAGCGCGAGGCGAAACGTCGGCCGTTCGCCGTTGAGATAACTGGAAAACCATGGCCAGGCCGGCGTGAGCACGACGACGAAAAGGATGGAACAAGCCGCGAGCACGATAAGCGGGCGCGTCATGACATTCGGACTTTCGTGCGCCTGGACCGAAGCAAGGTGCCGGTTTCCAAGGAAGACGTAGATGAACTGCCGCGTCATGTAGAGCGCAGTCAACACCACGCCGACGAGCGTCAGGTAATACGGAAGGTGGGAGATGTGCCAATGCGCCGTGGCGTGAAGAACGCCTTCCTTCGTCCAACCGCCGGCAAAGAAGAAAGGGACGCCGCTCAGATTCATCACGCCGATCGCGTAGGTGATGAAAGTGATGGGCATGACAAAACGCAGGCCACCCATTTTGCGAATATCCTGTTCGTGATGCATTCCGTGAATGACGGATCCGGCACCGAGGAAGAGGAGCGCCTTGAAAAATCCGTGTGCAATCAAATGCATGATCCCGGCGGCCACGCCGCCCACGCCTAACGACACCATCATCAGGCCGAGCTGCGAGACGGTGGAGTAGGCGAGAATGCGTTTGATATCGAACTGCGCGAGCGCAATGAGCGCAGCAATCAGTGCAGTAATGACACCGATTGAAGTGACGACGATGAGCGACGGCGTGGAGCCGTGAACTGCGCCTAACGAGAAGAGCGGATAAACGCGTGCGACGAGAAAGACGCCGGCTGCGACCATGGTGGCAGCGTGGATCAACGCGCTGACCGGCGTTGGACCTTCCATGGCATCGGGCAGCCAGACATGCAGCGGAAACTGGCCGGATTTGCCGACAGCGCCGCAGAAAATCAGGAGCGCGATGAAGGTGGCCGACGCGCCTAACGAGGCGAGCCCCGCGTTTTCGATGCATCCATGACCATTGTCGTAAAAGAGGAGCGTTCCGCTTTTTCCATAAAGCCAGAGCAGGCCAAGGAAAAATCCGAGATCGCCAATGCGCGTGGTGATGAATGCTTTTTTCGCCGCGGCGGCGGCGCTCGGTCGCTCGATCCAAAATCCAATCAGCAGATAAGACGCGAGCCCGACCAATTCCCACGAGACGAAGAGAAGGAGCAGGCTGTTGGCGACAACGACACCGAGCATCGCGCCGGAAAAAAATGAGAGATAAGCAAAGAAGCGCGTGAAGTTTTTGTCGGCGTGCATGTAGCCGACGCTGAAAACGAAAATGCAAAGGCCGACGAGCGTGATCATCACCAGCATGGCGGCGGCGAGCGGATCGAGCACGAAGCCGATGCGCAATGTTTGTTCGCCGAAAGTGAACCAGGTGAAGTTTTGCACGGCGCGATAACCCGGCGTTTGCAATGTCGAAACGAATGCCGCGACTGAAAGTGCGAGCGCCGTGATTTGGCCGACGATTGCCAGACCCGAGGCGGCTTTCCGGTTATATCCGGAAAGAAACAAGATCGCGAGTGACGCCGCGAGCGGAACCGCCGGGATCAGCCAAACGTTACTCGCGATCCAGTTCATCATCCTTTGAGCTGATCGAGTTTGTCGACGTTGGTGGTGTGATAGTGGCGATAGACGGCGATGACGAGCGCCAGACCGACGGCGGCTTCCGCGGCTGCGATTGCGATGGCGAAGATGGCGACCATCACTCCGGTGGGCTGCTCCGGTTGTGGACCAAACCGCCAGAAGGCGATGAAGTTGAGACCGGCAGCGGCGAGCATCATTTCAATGCCGATCAAAATGAAAATGGCGTGACGCCGGCTGAGCGCCGCGAGCAAGCCGATGCAGAAGAGCGCCGCGGAAATGATGAGAAAGATTTGAAGTGTTGGGTTCATCGGGCGACTCAAGCATTGGGTAGCGCACGCGTCTCGCAGTGGTTTCAACGTTCACCGAAACGATCTTTTAAGTGCACCATCGCGGGACGCTGATCGCCAACGACGCGAGACACGTGCGCTAACTCGGATATTTAACGCTCGCTTCATCGTTTTTCCTCCATCACGAGAATGAGCGCTCCGATAAGTGCAGCGGTCAAAAGGACGCCGACGCATTGCAACGGCCAGACGTAATCGGTCATGAGCGTTTCACCGATGCGTTTTACGGTGAGCGCTTCAATTTGCGGAGCGCCAATCGCTAGCCCTGGTGTTTTCAGAATCGACCAGACCAGGCCGCCGAACACGAGAATCGCAATGATGACGCCGCTCCAGTGGAACCCGCGATCTTTTTCGGGATCGCGGCGTGTGAGTAGAATTGTAAACACGATCAACACGGCGACCGCGCCGACGTAGACGAAAACCTGGACCAGACCAACAAACTCAGCGCCTAACAAGAAGTAAAATGCCGCCACACCGATGAAGGCTGCGGCAAAGGCAAGCGTCGCATGAATCAGTTGCGGCATCGTGGCCGCAGCGAGAGCAGCGGAAAGCGTGAGCACCGCAATGACGATGAATGCGGCCGTGTTCATTCAGCGAAACGGTAAGTGCGCGGCGCGAATTTTTTGCGCGTATCAAGCAGGCGCGAGAGCGCGAGATAAACGAGAGCGACAACGGCGAGGGACCAGAGCCAGCCGCTGAATCGCCGCCCGGTCAGATGCCAGACGGCCGCAGCGATGACACAGGTGAACGACATCGGCAGGACGAATTTCCAGGCGAAGTTCATGACCTGATCGACACGCATGCGGGGCAACGTTCCGCGAATCCAGATGAAAACAAAAAGCAGCGCGGACAGTTTGAGGAAAAACCAAACGTAAGACGGAATCACTTCGAGAAATTTGAGCGGCGCATGCCAGCCGCCGAGGAAAAGCGTCACCGCCAATCCGCTGACGGCAAACATGCCGAGATATTCGGCGAGGAAAAACGTCGCGTACTTAAAGCCGGAATATTCCGTCATGTGACCGGCGACGATTTCCGATTCGCCTTCGGGAACATCAAAAGGAGTGCGATTCGATTCGACCAGACCGGAGACGAAAAACAAAATGAACGCAGCGGCGCCCCATGGACTGAAGACGTACCAGCGCGGGATGAAGCCTAACGAATAGCCGCCCTGCGCGTCCACGATCGCATCGGGCGAAAGCGAGCCGACGACCATCACGACCGGCAGCGTCGTGATAATGAGCGGCAGCTCGTAGCTCACCATCTGCGCGATCGCGCGCATCGCACCGAGCATGGAAAACTTGTTGTTGCTTCCCCAGCCGGCCATGAAAACGCCGACCTCGGTCATCGAGCCAACGGCAAAGAAAAAAAGGATCCCGCCATCGATCGCGAAAGGCGTCATGTTGCGACCATATGGAATGATGCCGAGGGCGAGGATGGCCGTTGCCGCAATCAGAACCGGCGCGACGAAATGCGCGATCTTGTCTGCGCGCGCGGGCACGATGTCTTCTTTGATTAACATCTTAATTCCGTCGGCCACCGGTTGCAGGAGACCGAATGGACCGACGCGATTCGGTCCGTAACGGTTTTGCATGCGGCCAAGAATTTTTCGCTCGAGCACGGATATCGCAGCGAAAAGCGTGAGAAAAAAACCGAGCAACGCGACAATGTTAATGAGCGCTGATAAAATTTGTAGCAGCCACTCCGGCGCGCCACCGAAAAGCGAAAGCAACCATTGCTTCAGGTTCAGGAAAACTTGGTCCACGGATTCGGCGCTCATCGTCGTGGAAGAAAAGCGGTGAGCGATTCTTTAATCAAGACCGTATTGTGGTTCAGGGCTCGATTGGCGCTTCGTCGGAAGCCTTGCGAAGTCGTGTGGGTTACACTAATACCCAGCGTATGCGGACTGATCCGTATGTTTTCATTGTCATTTTCTGCGGGGTGGCGTTGGTTTTTCCGCTGATGCCGCTGGCGCTGGCCTGGCTCTGGCGGAAAATCTTCCAGCCACCGAAACCCGGTCCGATCAAGAACGCCACCTACGAATGCGGCGTGGAGTCGTTAGGCGAAGCGCATATCCAGTTCCGATCCCAATATTATCTCTACGCCATCATTTTTTTGATCTTTGATGTCGAAGCAATTTTCCTCGTGCCGTTTGCCGTCGCTTTCACCGGTTTGCCGATCGGTGCTTTTGTCGCCATTCTCGTTTTCCTGTTGCTGCTCATCGAAGGTCTCGTTTGGGCATGGAGCAAAGGCTGCTTAAATTGGGCTGAATGAGCGAAATCGACGAAGGCTTGCGCAACGAGCTGCAACGGCAGGGCATCTGGGTCACCTCGATGCAGGAGCTGTATAACTGGGGCCGGAAAAATTCGATCTGGCCTCTTCAGTTCGGGCTCGCCTGTTGCGCGATTGAGATGATTGCGACGGCCGCCTCGCGTTATGACATCGCGCGTTTCGGCGGCGAAGTGTTTCGTCCTTCTCCGCGTCAGGCCGACCTCATGATTGTTGCCGGCACGGTGACAAAAAAAATGGCGCCGCAAATCGTGCGCCTCTACAACCAGATGCCGGATCCGAAATACGTGATCTCAATGGGAGCGTGCGCGATTTCCGGCGGTCCGTTTAAGCAAGGTTACAACGTGCTCAAAGGCATCGATCGTTACATTCCGGTCGATGTTTATATCCCCGGTTGCCCGCCGCGCCCGGAAGCGTTGCTGCATGCTTTTATGGAATTGCAGCGCAAGATCGACGAACAAAAACTCGGTGGCCGCGACAAGGCGGACTTTCTCAAACCGGAACAGCCGAGCGAGTTTCCGGTGCCGGCATTTGGCGCGCATGATCTGGAGCCGCCGGCAAATGCGGAATTGTTTCATCCGCCGAAGGTCGAGAGAACATGAGCCGCCGGAACATAGACTTTCAGTCTGTGCGCCCAGCGGGTTTGCAACCCGCTGAGCTTGTCGCGTCGGAAACGAATGAATTGGAGGGAAGCGGAGTGCAACTCCGCTCGGCGCACAGGCCAGAGGCCCATGTTCCATGATCGAGCCGCTCGAACAAATCAAGGCGCGCGCGGAAGTGGCCACGCCGGGAGCAAGGATCGAGATCATCCCCAATCCCGGTCCCGCTAATCAGCCGTCGCTCTTGCTCGACAACGAGCACGCCGTCGCCGTCGCGCGTTTCCTGCGGGATGATCCGGCGTTGCAGTTTGATTTTTGCTCGAACGTGACCGGCGTCGATTGGCTTGATCGCACGGTCAAAAAAACGACGAAGGTAAAAAAGATTGTCGATGGCGTGGAAAAAGAAGTGAGCGAAACAACGGAGGAATTTTTTCCGGGCTATCTCGAAGCGGTCTATCATTTGTATTCCGTAAAACTGAAACACGGGCCGTTGATCATCCGGTTGCGCACACCCGATCGCGCGGAGGGCGTGCGTTTGCCTTCACTCACGCCGATCTGGCGAAGCGCGGAATTTCAGGAGCGCGAAATTTTTGATCTTTACGGAATTCGTTTCGATGGACATCCGGATCTGCGGCGCATCCTGATGTGGGATGAGTTCAAAGATTATCCGATGCGCAAGGATTACGTCGAGCCGGACGATTTCGAATATGAACCGACTCCGCATGACGAAGTGCTGGAAAGAGCAAAGCAGCATTAGGCTGCGCGCCCGGAAATGGATGGCGCGGAAAAATTAACCGCACAGGAATGAGCACGACCGGATTCCAAGAACTGGAGCAGGCGCCACCGCGAATGAGTTCGCGGCTCGAAGGCGAACTGCTCGAGGTTTCGATGGGGCCGCAGCATCCATCGACCCACGGCGTCTTTCGCATGAATGTGGCGCTCGAAGGCGAGGTCGTGCGCAAGCTCAAGCCGGTCTTTGGTTACCTGCATCGCAACCACGAAAAGATCGGCGAGAACGCGAGCTATCTCGGATCGATGCCTTACACCGATCGGCTCGATTATTTTTGCTCGATGACGAACAACTGGGCGTATGCGCTCAGCGTCGAAAAACTCGCCGGCATCGAAGTTCCGGAACGCGCTGAATATTTGCGTGTGATTTTGGCAGAGCTGACCCGCCTGCAAAATCACGCATCGCTTCTTGGATTTCTCCTTAGCGACATGGGCGCGTGGGGCACGCCGCTGATGTATGCCTTCCGCGAGCGCGAGAAAATTCTCGATCTATTCGAATCACTCTCCGGTTCGCGCATGATGTGTGACTACATGCGTTTCGGCGGTTGCCGTGTCGATGCGAACGACGACTGGTTAGGCCGCGCGAAAAAAATCGTCGATGCGTTCCCGAAATTCCTCGACGAATTCGAAGAGCTGATTCTCTCAAACGAAATCGTGATCGTGCGCACGCAGAATATCGGGAAGCTTTCTGCCGATCTCGCGATTAGCGCCGGTATCACCGGGCCGATGTTGCGCGCGAGCGGCGTTAATTACGACATCCGCAAAGTCGACGGCTACGGCATTTATCCGCGATTCAAATTTCGCATTCCGTTAGGCGAACACGGCGATACTTACGATCGCTTGATGATGCGCGCGCTGGAAATGCGCGAGAGCATTGGAATTCTGAATCAGGCATTCGCGCAAATCCCTGCCGGACCGATCATGAATCCCAAGGTGAAAATCCGCGCATTCAAACCGCCGGTGGGCGAAGCCTACGGACGAATCGAAGGTCCAAAGGGCGAGCTCGGCTTCTACCTGATCAGTGATGGCGGAGCGAATCCGTATCGTTATCGCGTGCGTCCGCCGAGCTTCATTAATCTCACCGTTCTGGAAGACATGTGCCTCGGCCACGCCGTCGCTGATGTCATGGTGATCCTTGGCAGCATAGATATTGTGATGGGAGAAGTGGATCGCTGACGCGCAGATTGTCAATTGCGAGAGATCCCATAATCCGTTCACACTCCGACTGAACAGCAACCCGCCATGCGCGGGGCATTCCTTAGCTGTCGAGGACCGTGATAGTCCGGATAACAACGCGGTCGCCGACGTCAGATGGCGGTTCGAGCGAATTCATCAAGCAAAGGTAACAACTGCGTAACCTTTCATCACTGGACAGGCACACGGCCGACGCTGAGTACCAAGTCAGGAGTGTGTTATGAAAACAAAAATCAATTGGCGTAACTCGATCAACTTTGTTGTGGGCGCGGACAATATACGCCTGCAAAAACCAATTCGCGCGCAGCCATATGCGGAGCATGGCGTCAATTTGCAGGCATGAAAACGATCTCGCGACTTCTCTTACTAGCGCTTGCCGTCTTGCTGTGGGCCTCGATTCCGTCGGCAATTGCAAGCGAGCTGATCTACACACAACAGTCCGACAACCAATCCACGTATGGTCCAAGCCAATTGTGGTCGGCGAGCGGCGTGAACAGCGAAGTCGCCGACGACTTTAATGTCGCGGCCGACATCGATCGCGTACACGCCGGCGGCTTCATTTGGGGTGCGGTAAATTTTTCGGGTGTGCACATTCGCTTCTATGCATTTGGTGCGGATAACAAACCGGGTGCGCTCCAGCGCGAATATTTTATCGCCGCCGGTGATCCGAACGTGACATTCGATCAACTCTCGGGCGCGATTGATGCAACGTTGTCGCCCGCGTTTTCCGCGACGGGGAGACATTTCATCTCCGTCCAGCCCGTGATCAATTATTGGTACTGGTGGAGTTCCAGTAATGGTGCGCCACGCGGCGAAGCGTTTTATTTCCGCGATAATGCGACCGGCGAAGCGTGGCATCACGGCGACAACCTCAACACTAACGTCACTGCCGACGTGGTGTTTAGTCTTTACGGAACTGTCACTGGTACCGGCGTTATCACCAGTTTGTCCGAGACCACATTGCCACGAAGCGGCTTTCTCGAAGTTTTCGGCAGCAACTTTGGCGGTGACGGCACTGTGCTCATCGGCGGGCTCAGTGCGCCGGTGGCAGATTGGACGAGCACGCGCATTGTCGCCTATGTGCCGGAAAGTGTACCGCTGGAAACGCTCGCAGTGCAAGTGGTCAACGGTGCAGGAGGAAGTAACACTAAGAATCTTACTGTTACGACGCGACCAGCGGCAGCGAACCATGTGAACTGGCGCTTCCGCATGAATGGCCCTTACTCATTTGTGCGGCCGGCTCTCGGTTCTGATGGAACCGTTTACTCAATTGATGCGTTTGGGCACCTCTACGCACTCACACCGGGTGGTGGCCTGAAATGGCTCGTCCGCGGCGCTGGAGACAAAGGCGTTGCAGTCGGCCCGGATCAAACCATCTACGTCGCCTCGGAAGACTTCATCAAAGCCTACAATCCTGACGGCACAGAGAAGTGGACATTTGTGCAAAACCCGCGCGCCTTCATTTGCCTTGGCGTTTCGGTAGGACCGGATGGAAATATTTACTCCGTCAGTGCAGAAGGTCTCGGGGTATTCTCTCTGACGCCGTCCGGCACATTGCGCTGGACCAACACGGAGCACTATCACCGGCTGATCGTGGAGTACGGGGAAATTGTTTTCGGTCCGAACGGCAACGGCCAGCAGCTTTACTTTTATGCGAATGATCACCTTCGTGCCGTAGGGCTCGATGGCTCGTCGGTATTCAGTAACTCAAGTGGGGAAGTAGCCGCATTTAGACCCGGCCTCCAACCAGTCGTCGCTCCCGATGGGAGTGTTCACACCGTCCTTTGGGCTTATAACGCGGACGGCAGTTTGCGGTGGTTTTTCCAGACACCATATCCTTACAATACTTTCACCGCAGCCGACGTTGGGGGTGACGGCACTCACTACTTTGTCCAGAATTTGAGTCAGCTTTTTGCGCTGAATCCCAATGGTTCGCAGCGCTGGCAAGCCTCAGTCAATGGCTATGTCGCGGGGCCAATTGTTAATCCACTCAACACCCAACTTGTCATGGGCAGCCAGGAGACCGGCGATCATGCCGGGTTCATCCTCTCTGTTAGCGCTCAGGACGGCCAGGAACTCTGGCGTGTCATCCTGCCAATTGAAGACCCAACTGTTTGGAACCCAGGGGTTGGGATATGGGGCTTCAATCAATTCGTTAATACACGCGCGCGTTTCACCGCCGACAGTCAGACTCTATATGTCATTACGGCGACGGCGACCGGCGATAATGACTCTAGCAAGTCGTTTGTTTACTGTCTCGGTTCCAGCAACGGCGCGCCGCTGTCTCCTACAAACGTGGTGTCGCGGAAGACCCATGGGGCCGCCGGTATCTTCGACATTAATCTGCCGCTGACTGGCAGTGCGGGTATTGAATGCCGCAGCGGTGGAGCGAACGGTGATTACCAGACCGTGTTTACGTTTCCGACTGCAGTAACGTTGAGTGGCGCCTCGGTTACGCACGAAGCAAACAGGACGGGCAACCTCGCGGGACTCCCGAGTGTCAGTCCCGATGGAAGAGTGGTGACGCTAAATCTTACCAACGTTAGCGATATGCAGACGATTACGATCACCTTGTCAGGAGTAACTAACGGCACGGCCACAAACGATGCTACAGTTCATATGAGGTTGGTCGTCGGCGACACCAACGGCAACGGTTTAGTTAATGCATCGGACGTAAGCCAGACCAAGTTGCGTTCCGGGCAAGCCGCAAGCAGTGCGAATTTTCGCTCAGACGTAATTGCCAATGGAACAATTAATGTCTCCGACCTTGCCATGGTGAAATCGCGTTCCGGAGGCCAATGACGTGAACGCCTTCACCAAAGCGACAGCCATAGCAATGCGCAACCTAGCGCTGGTTACCTGCATCAGTTCTCTTATGACGTACGTGGTCATCGCGGTTCCCGCGGTTGCGGTACCCACCATTCCAGTTCTGTGGACCGCCGGAGGGCTCTCTGCCGGCATCGATAGCGCGGGCCAGGCTGCCCGCATCGCTACCGATGTGTTCAGCAACGTTGCCGTAGTATCAGGACCATCTTTGGCGCGTGACCTGGCCGTCACCTCGTATACGGCGACGGGATCATTTCGCTGGAAGAGTTCCGTCAATCCGGCGAGTGGAACGTTTCGCGGTGATTGGATTGCTGCGGCGCCGAACGGCGATTTCGTAGCGGTTGGTCACAATGTTATTCCCTCCAGCGGAAACCCGATCGGAATCACGCTGGTTCGTTTCGGCGCCGATGGGACGCTCCTTTGGCGGGTGGATCTGGCTCGCACTCTTCCGAGCGTCGGCCGTTTGCTCGTAGATGCCGGTGGTAACGCCTATCTTCCGTTCAACTCCGTGGGTGACGGTCAAGATATCCAACTGCATAAGTACAGCCCCTCGGGAGCACTGCTCTGGTCGCAGGTCATCAGTACTGGATTTTTCTCTAATAATTACGCCACCTCGCTTGTGCTGAGCGTGGACGGCACCGACGTCGCGGTTACGGGTGACACCGTTGGCGGAGCTGAGTGGATCACGGCTGTATATGATACGTCCACCGGTGTCCGCCGGTGGCTAACCACAGCCGCTGAGGGCACAGCAGCGCGGGACGTCGCCATCGACGCCAGCCATGTATATGTGGCTGGACAGGGAAATATTGGTATCAGCGCGTTTCTCACTGTGGTCGCATATGACCGCGCCACCGGAGCACGGTTGTGGCGCACTGACAAAAGACCGACGGGCAGTGGAAGTGCAGCTGGTCTTCGTATGGCTATGGCACCGGATGGAAGCCTGGTTGTAACTGGCCAGGCCTCACTCGGGTTTCTCGACTGGTACACAGTCGCCTTCGAGACCAACGGCGCTGTTCGATGGGAGGCAGTCCGTGACGGCGGACTGAATACCGATGAGATTCCGGCTGCCGTATTGGTAACGCCTGACGGCACTACTGTTGTCACCGGCAAAGGCGGTCCCAATCTCCCCGGCGGATTCATTCCTGGTGTCACAGTCGGATATTCGCCTACCGGCACTCTTCTGTGGGAAGCGTTCTCTCTTCTGGAGACGGTATGGGCTACGCCCCTTCCTAGCGGCGATGTGTGTACGACCGGCGGGTACGACGCGCTAATCACCTGTTTTGGGATTTCTGGTGCGATGAATCCACCGCAACCAACGAGCGTAGTCTCGCGCAAGACGCACGGTACCGCCGGATTCTTCGATATTAATCTACCGCTTACTGGCAGCGCCGGTATCGAATGCCGCAGCGGCGGAGCGAACAGCGATTATCAAATCGCGTTTGCGTTTCCGAGCGCAATCACGTTCAGCGGCGCGTCGGTCACTCCTGACCCAGGCAGGTCGGGCAGCATCGTTGGATCCCCGAGTATCAGTCCCGATGGAAGGACGGTAACGCTAAATCTCACCACGGTTAGCGATATGCAGACAATTGCGATCACCTTATCCGGCGTAAATAACGGCGCGGCCACGAGTGATGTTACCGCTCACATGAGTTTGCGCGTGGGCGACACCAACGGCAACGGCGTAGTCAATGCATCAGATGTTAGTCAAACCAAGTCGCGATCCGGGCAAACCACAACGAGTGCGAATTTCCGCTCGGATGTGATTGCTAATGGAACGATCAATGTCTCGGACCTTGCCATGGTGAAATCTCGTTCTGGAGCAAACCCTTAGTGACTCTTAGAGCAGGCGGGAAACAGTTTGGTCCAAGCGAATGACGTTGCACTTGGATAAACTTTTCTATGTGAATATGACCGCATTTCGACGAGATTAAGGCTGAATGGTCGGTACTGGAATACTCAAGGGCATGGCGGTGACGCTGCGGAATTTTGCCGGCAGCTATTTTGAGGAGGACCGCCTAACGACTGTGCAGTATCCGGAGGAGCGAAGTCCTTTACCAGAAAATTACCGGAACTTTCCGTTTCTCATTTTCGACGGAAACGATGCGCACGCTGGTCTGCGTTGTGTCGCATGTCAGATCTGCGAGAAGGAATGCCCGCCGCAATGTATCTACATCGTTAAGAGCAAAGACAAGAAGCCGGACTATCTCGGCAAGCCGCAATTTTATCCCGCCACTTTCGACATCGATATCTCGGTCTGCATGAGCTGCCAGATTTGCGTCGAGGTTTGTCCATTCGAAGCAATCAAGATGGACAAGGTTTTTGAACTGAGCCGGCGCGAACGTTTCAACGCGCTACTCATGGACAAGGACGAACTCGCGAAATCCAACGATTACTATCACCAGATTCATCCGGTCGAAGCGACCGAAGTCGACACCAAACTCGCCGAAGCGGCAGCGAAGAAAAAACCAGCGCCAGCCGCGACGTCTGGTGCCGCTCCATCTACGACGAACCCGCAGCCAACGCCTCCGCCTTCGTAGGCGGCTCGATTTGCGATGCCGGGTGGCGATAATAACGCAGGCAGGCAGCTGATCGATACCTTACGGAGCTCACGCTTATTTCGTGATTACGAAAATGTGTTTACGAAAGCTACGGGTTTGGCGCTCGCGCTGCGGCCGCTTGAGTACTGGCAGCTCGAGCATCACCTGAAAACAAATGAAAATCGATTTTGCGCTTTGCTTGCGGAGCAGCCAGCGACGCTGGCTGTCTGTTTGCAATCGCATGCGGAGATTATCCGGCACACGGGCATCACGCCACGGACCGAAACCTGCCCGTTCGGTTTAACCGAGACAGCGGTACCAGTACGACTCGGTGAAGAAACAATCGGCTTTCTTCGGATCGGGCAGGTGTTGCGCCGCTCCGCCATTCAATCGGACAAAGCGCGCGCCGCATCAAAACTCGCGGAATGTGGCGTTCCGTTTACCGGCGGCATTCGCGAAGCGTGGGAGACGACGCCGATTATCCCGAAGGAAAAATACAACGCGATCGTACGATTGCTGACGTTTTTCGCCGAGCAGCTTTCCGCGTTAAGCAATCAAATCGTGATGGAGAAGCACAACACGGAGCCGCCGCTCGTACAAAAGGCGCGAGAATACATCGCTATCAATAAGAACGGCCCGCTGTCTCTCAGGGTCGTGGCAAAAGCGTCCGGTGCAGACCGGTTTCATTTCTGCAAGGTTTTCAAAAGATCGACGGGCTTAACACTTACGGACTACGTGGTACGGGTGCGAGTTGAGGATGCGCGCACGCAGTTGCTGAATCCGAGTCGACGCGTGAGCGAGGTAGCTTACGATGTCGGTTTCCAATCGTTGACGCAATTCAATCGCATGTTCAAACGAGTGTTCGGTCAATCACCGACCGAATTTCGCGACCACCATTCTTACGGCACGCGGCCGAAAAAGCTGCTTAGGTCGTCATCCGGACGCGCCTCTTCTTGAGCTAGAGGCTCCGGGCAATAGATGTTCACTCGGATCGATTCAATCCGGGACAGATAAGATCGCGTTGATTCGGGAATAGATCGACGGCGAATCCCGTGGCGCCTAACGAATCAGGCCGATGCTTCGGCGCAAACAAAGTGCAGGTCGCGCATGCTTCGCGTTTTAAATCTGCCATCCCGGTTTAGCTAACATCCATTACGTCCCATTGAAGCGACGACAAGCGCGCCTGTTGAGGATCGTGCCCTGCAACTAAATGCCGACATTTGAAACGGCCAATATTCGCCTAGCGAATGCCAATCGCAGCCCAGCGGTTTTGTGATCGCGCGCGAGTTTAGTCGCATGAAAAGAGAAACTGATTCGAAAACACGAATCAAAACCAACATTAGAAAGGCAGAAACAATGAATACTAAACATTGTCTTATCAGTATCCTTAGTTCGATTGCGCTAGTCGCGTGCTTCGCGGGTGTGGGGCCCGATGCGCACGGACAAGGTATTACTGTCAGCACTTATCAACTGACAGATCTGGGAACGTTTCCCAACCAAAAGGTCGCATCCAGCACAGCTACTGCGATCAACAGCGCGGGAGAAGTGACCGGAATGGCGGGCAGGTTCGGGTTTTGCTACGACAGGACCCAAAAGGAACCGATGGAGAAACTAGGTGGCAGTCAGCCCGGCAATATTAGCCGCGCATTTGCCATGAATGACTACGATCAGGTAGTGGGGGACTCGATGTTTGGCGGAAAGGATTCCCTTAGCGAAGCCGCCCTTTTTTATAATGGGTCGGTAATACGTTTGGGGACCTTGAACAATCCCAGCCTCCGAAACTACAGTCGTGCCACCGGGATTAATTCCGCGGGGCTAGTGGTCGGTTTCTCCAGTGCAACCCTCGAGGGTATTAGTAGCCGCGCGTTCATATGGAGCAAGGCTTGGGGTATGAGCGACATCGGAACCCTGGGTGGAGCATACGCACAGGCATTCGCGATAAATGATTCCGGACTAGTTACCGGCAACTCTCAACTAAAGGGTAAAGCCGGAGCAGTTCACGCCTTCATTTATGATGTCTTTGGGTTCCACACCGGGCTCCTGGGAATGCGCGATCTCGGCACGCTCGGCGGCAGTTACAGTTATGGCACATTCATCAGCGCGAAAAACAGCGTTGTGGGTTATTCCACAGTCGATAAGTGGAACAATCGTATTCACGCCTTCCTGTATAGCGGCGGTAAGATGCGCGACCTGGGTTCGCTTGGCGGCCAAGCATTGCGAAGCGACCAGAGTTTTGCGTTGGGCGTTAACGGCGCCGACGACGTGGTGGGTTTTACCTACCTCGGACTCGCGCCAGGAACCAACGCTGACCCAACGCTTAAGCAGGTGGCGTTTCTGGCTAGCAGAGGCGTAATGGTGAACCTGAATGACTTGATTGGTGGTGCGGCGAAGAGCTATTGGCTCCAATCGGCTGTGGCAATCAATAATAAGGGGGAAATTGCTGCCACTGCGGTCGAATACAGCACCGGTCGTGTCTGCGCTGTCTTGTTGACGCCGACTGGCAAATATACTGACGTTGATACCAACTGACCTCGGTAGATGTCGGTATTGTTCTCGGGCGAGGTGCTCATCACCTCGCCCAAATGGTAGAGATAGTAATCTCAGCTACTTTCGTATTCCTCGTTCCCGTTTGTTTCTCGTCGTTTGTTCAAACAAGAATACCTGATTCGCCAAGGCTTGTTTGCTCTTGGTAGATATACGTCTGCGATTCTTGGTCAGTAGATTCCGGCCTTAAGCTTGCGTCGTGACGCGCAATAGACGCCTAGTGAAAGCCAAATGGTGCGCAGCGCAAACTGACAACAGCGCGAATGCTAAAAATATGAAAACAACTACACGTATGCTTCTCCCTCCAGTGTCTCGACGAAGCCGGGTGAGTCGCGATAGTCCGAGCATGTCTACCATGAGTGCTAACTCGAAACCGAAAATGTTGGCACCTAAGAAGATTTTGGAGCTATCAGAGTTCTCGCCTGCCTCAAATAACATTACGAGACAGGACACAACTAACGAAAGCCAGGCGTCCCGTATAACGCGGCATCCCCTTTTGGCGGGGATGGATCAAAAGCAATTGGCCGTGCTGATTGACAGTGCCATGGAAGTTAAATTCAAAAAAGGAGAGGTGATTTTTCGAGAAGGCGAACCCGCAGACCGACTTTTTCTGTTCGAATCTGGAAAGGTAGCCAGGAAGTCGAGCACGGGGATGGGCGATCCGATGTTGGGGTGGCTAGGGATCGCTCCACCTCATACCTGGAGCTGTACCGCATATGCCGTGCAGCCAACTACCGCGATCTTTTTTTACCTGGACCGTTTGCGCGAATATTGCGAGAAAGATCACTCTCTCGGCTACGAACTTTTGAAACGCTTTAGCCTGCTGATGTATCAACGCGGGCAAGCCATTCGAAATGAGATGTTGACCAGTCGCTCCCGCATGGCTGAACGCGGATACGGCGGTGCCAAGGCCGCATGAACCTGGGCTGACATCTTGCTGATTCGACCGCGACGCGCTCTCCAAACGCTTACGTCGAGTCTAACGGCTGCAAATGCTCCAAATATTTCTGGCAGTCGCTTCGTCTTTCCCCGCCAGCTTTTGATCGGGTAACATGAACAGGGGTCCTCAACTATCACGAGATCCATCCGGTCGAAGCCAGCGGCCTCGATGCGAAACTTGCCGAAGCGGCGGCGCCGAAAAAGGTGACTCCAGCATCGGCGGCACCGCCCCGACTCAATAATTCGCAATAGTTGGACTAAAGTCCCATAGGCTATCAGCTTGATTTTGTTAGGCTATTTCACGTAGCACTTCATCCATGAACAAGTATATCGCGGAATTCATCGGCACTTTCTTTTTCATTCTAACGATCGGCTGCACCGGAATCGGTGCCGGCTCCGGGGTCATAGCGCCGCTCGCCATTGGTGCGGTGTTAATGGTGATGGTTTACGCTGGCGGTCATATCTCCGGGGGGCATTACAACCCGGCGGTTACCCTCGGCGTGCTGATTCGCGGGCGGGTAAAAACAGCGGATGTGCTGCCTTACATGATTGCCCAAGTCATTGCCGGCCTCCTGGCTGCCGTCATCGTCACCAAGTTTCTTCGGGCGGGTGTTGCTGTCACTCCGCTCGTGCCGAAGATGGGACCCGCTTTGGTGGCTGAGTTTCTCTTCACCTTCGCGCTCGTGTATGTGGTGCTGAACGCGGCAACCGCGGAGGGAACATCAGGTAACTCTTTTTACGGTCTCGCTATCGGCATGACGGTGATGGTGGGTGCGTTTTCGGTCGGAGATATCTCCGGCGGCGCGTTTAATCCCGCCATTGCAGTCGCTATTTCGGCGATGGGCATGGTCAGCTGGAGCAACATCTGGATGTACCTGGTGGCGGACTTCGCCGCAGCGGTCATCGCGGCTGTGGTCTTCAACCTGATCAATCCACCGGTGCAGGTGGAACCTATCCCAACAGAGGAGCCGCCTTACAAGACGCCTTAGCGTTGGCTGATAGCGAAACGCTTCAGTTCTAAGCGCTAGCGTCGATCGCCGCGCAGTCGCCCTTGTCAGTCTGAACACTGATTCTCGGATGAGGTGAGGTGACGGCGCCTGAGCTTAAAGGGGATTCCGCAGGAGTTCTACGGTTTGATTGAATTCGCGGGGTGATCCGACAGGCCGGTTAAAAAATAAGTTGATGCGCATACTATTTGGCATAAATGCCAAGTAGTTGATGAAGACAAGCTCGGCAAAATCCCGCACCGGTCGCCGTGCTGCAGTCATTAAGGCTCTTGGTCATCCCTCCCGTGTGCTTATCGCCGAGTTGCTCACTGACGGCGAAAAATGTGTCAACGAATTGACCGATGCTGTTGGGGCGGACATCTCCACCGTCTCCAAGCATCTGTCGGTGATGAAGGCCGTCGGACTGGTGGAGGTAGAGAAGCGTGGGCTGAATCAATTTTATCGTTTACGCTGTCCATGCCTGCTCGAGTTTTTCCGCTGTGTGGACCTGATCTGCCAAACCGGGAATCAGTCGGAGCGAGACGTCGCATGATTTCGCAACTCAGAACTTGGCCATAACGCCAAATAAACGGAAGAGAGAAAGAATGAACACAACAGCAAAAATCGATTACGAAACCAGCAGCGGCTGCTGTTCTGACGCATGCACCGGCGACTTATTCCCGGATATGCTGCATCTCGAACGGAACCAGCTCAACAAAGGTCGCGTTTTCGGTGTGCTCCTTGAATCGCGAGGAATCGGAATTCAGGATCGGAAGATTGTAGTAGATAAACGAGGGTGGGAAGAATGTCTTAAAAGCCCAAACTTCCGCGCCTGTTACGACTTGAGCATGGCGAAACTCGCGCTTCAGCAGGCACTGACTTCGGCTTGCAGCTAAAAGAGCGTGCTGGCGAACCCAAAAACCATTTCTGGACCCATACCATGCGCGCTCTGAAAATGACCTTTCATGTCCTCCCCACGAATTGGATGCGCATTGCAGCATGGCTTGCTGACAAAAGAAGGTCGGCACCGCGTTCAACAGCTGGCGCTGGCATTACACTCAACGGCGTGCTGCGGCGCAGGAAGGCTTAGATAACCCGCCTCATGAACACCGCAATAACGCCCAAACGGCTGGACTTCTTCGAGCGCAATCTGTCCCTCTGGGTCCTGCTTTGCATGGCAGTAGGACTCGCTCTCGGCAGGCTCCTGCCGCAGTTCACCATGCAGCTCGCCCACTGGGAATTTGGCCGGGATTCACACGTCAACATCGTCATTGCTGTTCTAATCTGGCTGATGATCTACCCGATGATGCTGAAGATCGATTTCGGCGGAATCAGCGGCGTGTTTGCTCGGCCCAAGGGTTTGTTCATCACACTATTCGTCAATTGGCTGATCAAGCCGTTCAGCATGGCGCTACTGGGTTTGGTATTCGTAAAAGTTATTTTCTCGGGCTGGCTCGGCCTCTTCGACGCGCAAACAGCGAGCAATTACGTTGCAGGGTTGATCATCCTCGCGGCGGCGCCGTGCACGGCGATGGTTTTCGTTTGGAGCTATCTCACCGACGGAGATGGGCCTTACACACTAGCGCAGGTGGCGATAAACGACCTCATCATGGTATTCGCTTTTGCGCCAATCGTAATGTTTCTCGTTGGCGTCAGCGGGGTTCACATCCCTGGCAACGTGCTGCTCATCTCGGTGCTGGTGTTCATCGTCATTCCGTTGGCCGCGGGCTGGGTCAGCCGAACCACGCTTATCAAAATGAGAGGCATTGCCTGGTTCGATTCGATATTCCTGCCGAAGTTTCGGCCCGTGACAATTGTGGCGTTGCTCGCCACGCTGGTTTTGATCTTCGCGTTTCAGGCGGAAAACATTATCCGGAACTGGATTGCCGTTTTGCTGCTGGCGATACCGATCCTGATCCAGGTCTATTTCAACTCGAGCCTCACTTATTTGCTGATGCGCTTGTTCAAAGTGCGGCACAGTGTCGCAACTCCCGGTGCATTGATTGGGGCGAGTAATTTCTTTGAGTTGGCGGTGGCGGTTGCGATCACGCTCTTCGGCCCCACGAGTCCGGCGGCGCTAGCGACCGTCGTTGGCGTGCTCGTAGAAGTGCCGGTGATGCTTTCGGTTTGCCGGGCCTGCATTCATTCGAAGCGCTGGTATGAGCGCGTAGTTCCGGCGATTCAGCCGCTCCCACAGACTTAACTCAACTTGCCATGTTCAGTAAAATTCTCGCGACCTGCACTTGAAGCTGATTCACGGCAAACTAAAACCTGCCGGTGTTTTGCCTTAGTGGATTGCGCAATTTATCCCGATTGAATCATTGCTTATGTGAAAGGCGTTTCATAGAAGAAGCGAAGACGAATTTCCAAACCATGAAAACATCTCACAATTTCCAGCGGGCGGCGCAATACAGCGCGAGCGTTTTGACGGCGTTAGCGTTGATTGCCCTCAGCGCATGCACATCAAACAAGAATCTGCAGCCGGAGCCAGGCGACGGGAACGACCGGCGGCGGCGGTTTCGAAGCAGCGGACGCGAATCACGACGGGAAACTGTCGCGCAATGAGGCGAGCGATTTTCTCGTGAACGAAATTTTTGACTCGCGCGATGCGAATCATGACGGGCGCATGACCAAGGAAGAATGGACCGGAGGCGACGCGAAGCGTTTAGCTGCGTTCAATGAGCGCGATGCAAACCATGACGGGATTGTGACGAAAGAGGAAGCGATGAAATACGGGCGCGCGCATGGAATCGCGAACAAGATCCTGCACGAAGCGGACAAGAATCACGACGGCGCGCTCGACAAGGCGGAAGTGCAAGCCTACTACGCGAGCCGCGAAGGTCCGCCGCGCTAAAGGAATCGGTTAGGCAAACCGGTCGGCTGTCCGAGCGGCACGGTGTGAGCGAGCGCATGCTGATGGCGCGTGCCGTGATAAAACCAATCGCGCGGTCCGGCATTGCAGCCCGCCGTGGGACAGCGCAACGAACTCTTGCCCTCTCCATCATCGACAACAACGACCTGGCGGCCGGTAATTAATTGTGAGCACTCGATGCAGAGTCGTTCGTCATCGAGCGATTGCCATTGCCGCCAGTTGTCGCTCGCGCGCAATGCTTCCAGCCGTTCCGCGTCGGATCGATTCGTCACGCGACGGCCCTCGCAAAACCGTCGGGTTCGCTTCTACCGCGCAGAACCATGACTGCCGCGTGTCGCGGCGTTGCCGACATAAAACCAGTGCGCCACGAACGAAGGGCATCCTTCAGTTGGACACTCCAGTTTGTAGCGTCCGCGATGGGCGCGATGAATTTCAATCTGGCGGCCAGTGAAGACGCGTTCGCACACGACGCAGATGCGTTTGTCATCCAGAGAATTCCATTTCCGGATGCCATCAGCGCGGCGGAGAATGTCGAGACGTTCTTCGGGGTCGAGATGTTTCTGCATACTTCTTAAGTCGCCAGTCGAAAATGAAAGCAAGTCCGCTCGTCGATGACAATCGGGCGCGGCACGCATCGCCGCATCGGGAAAACCCCTAACGATGCGATATCCCATGCCGCTCGAAGCGCCAGTGACATTCGCGAGCGGCGATCCTCCCTGCCTTTGGATGGTCGTTAGTGGCATAACTTAAATCCCTACGCATCTGCGGCGATGCGCAGTTGTCTCTTTTTAAACTCTGGGCCGCGCGACCTGCACTGCGTTTCACGCACGCATCATGATTCCTGCGCGCGAATGTTCCAATGTGACCGCACGCAAAAAACCAGGATTTATCGGGACGTGGATTGATTTGTTTCGCCAAACATTCAATGAATGGCTGGAGGACAAAGCGCCACAGCTTGGCGCCGCTCTCGCATATTACACTGTCTTCTCGCTCGCGCCGCTCGTCGTTTTGTTGCTCGCGGTGGTCGGCTTGATCTTCCGCCACGATCCGGCCGGTGCATGGCAAAAGCTCACCGAACAAATGTCCTACTTTCTCGACAAGAGCGCGATCGATGTTGTGCAAGGCATCGCGGCGCAATCTTCGCAGGCGCAGAAGAGTGCAGTCGCCGCCGTACTCGGTATTGCGATCGCTTTGTTTGGTGCGAGCGGCGTTTTCGGCCAGCTGCAGGATGCGCTGAACACGATTTGGGAAGTGGAAGCGAAACCGGGGGCCGGCATCGCTGGTTTTTTGCGAACCCGTTTTCTTTCCTTCGCCATGGTTGCGGGCGTTTGCTTCCTGCTTCTCGTCTCGCTCACGATTGAAAGCCTGCTCAAGGCTTTCAGTCATTACATACAGGCACAGCTGCCCGGTGGAATCGTGATCGCGATGGCGACTTATCTACTCTTCGATCTCGCCGCGGTCAGCTTTCTCTTTGCCCTTATCTTTAAATATTTGCCGGACGCCGAGATTCGGTGGCGAGATGTCTGGTTCGGCGCCGTCATGACCGCAGTCTTTTTTGCGATCGGAAAATGGGCGCTCGGTTTGTATCTCGGAAGCGGAAGCGCGGCCTCAGCTTATGGCGCGGCGAGTTCGCTCATCACGCTGCTGCTTTGGGTATATTACTCTTCGCAGATTTTGCTCTTCGGCGCGGAGTTCACGCAAGTTTGGGCGCAACACGCCGGGCGCCGCGTTCGGCCGAGCGAGCACGCGGTGCGCGTCGAGACAAAGACAACTCCGGCGAACGCCTGATGCCGAATCAGCGAGACCGTCGATTGACTTTACTTCGTAAGATTTCAAATGCGGAACTAGCCGAGTTGCTCGCGCGCGAAGCGGGGCAGAGTTCCGGCATTCGCGTGCGCGCATTTCGCCGCGCGGCACGGAGCGCTTTTCTCTGGCCGGAACGCGCAGCGGATTTGGTAGCAAGCGGCCGCACGCTCACTGAATTGCACGGAGTCGGTCCATTCATCGAGCGGCAATTGCGGGAATGGATTGAAAATCCGCCGCCCAAAACGTCGGTGCCCCTGATTCGCCGCGATTTTCTCACATTAGCGGACGCGAAAGCGTTGCTCGGCGCGAAAGCGGCATGGGCAAAACTTCTGCGCGGTGACCTGCAAATGCACACGCACTGGAGCGATGGTTCCGGCAGCGTGGAGGAAATGGGGGCCGCCGGTATTGAGCGCGGTTATGAATATCTCGCGATTACGGATCACTCGAAAGGTTTGAAGATTGCGGGCGGGATCGATGAACCGGCATTGAAACGGCAGGCCCGTGAGATCGACAGGTTTAACAATTCGTTAGGCAAAAACAGGCTGACGGTGCTGCGCTCGATCGAGATGAATTTGAATCCGCGCGGCGAGGGCGACATGGAGGCAAAGGCATTGCGCGAGCTCGATCTCGTGCTCGGCTCCTTTCATTCCGCATTGCGCACGAAGGAAGACCAGACCGCGCGTTATCTCGCGGCGTTGCGCAATCCGTCGATCCAGATACTCGGCCATCCGCGCGGACGCATTTATAACTATCGCCTCGGCCTGAAAGCAGACTGGGGGCGCGTCTTCGCCGAAGCGGCGAGACTCGATAAGGCGCTCGAGATCGATTGCTATCCCGACCGGCAGGACCTGAATCTCATGCTCTTGAAACAAGCGCGGAGCGAGGGTTGCCGCATCTCGTTAGGCACGGATGCACATCATCCGTGGCAGCTTGAATTCATCGAACTCGGTCTCGCTGCGGTGTTGAAAGCAAAAATTCCAGCCGAACGCATCGTCAATTTTATGTCGTTAGGCGAATTGCGCGCCTGGGTCGGAAAATTGCGGGGCCGCGCCCGTGCCAAATAATCGGCCGGCGGCTGCGTGAGACTTTGGCAATCCATTCTAGTGGAATAGCTGCCAAAGCTTCCCCTCACGCAGCCCATCTATGCCGTAAGCATTAACGAAAACGCGGATGCCAGTGCTTTCGGTCGGAAAAAAATTTTTCTAGGGAGTGAGCTCGCGCGTCGGCCGGGACCGCGCAAAATCGAAACGGTTCGGATGCAAAACGTGCGCGTGATGAAGCACGATCGCGTTGAGATCGCGATTATCGACCATCGCACCACAGGCGGGGCAACGGTAGAAGTAGCGCCGCTCCTCCGACGGCAAATCTTCGAACCTCTGTTGTTCCATTCCAAATAAACACTCGCAGCGAACGATGCGTTTGGTTTGGTTTTTTCTGCACGCGCTCGAAAACTTTTTTCCATCCATAACGCATTCGCGCCGCGTTTCAGTATCGCTTCGCAAAACAGGGTAAGGAGGTTTGCGCGGCACCGGCTGGGTTTCGGCGAACGAAGCTTTCGCCGCCGAAACCGTCGGCCGGGGAATCGATCAAGCGTAGTTTTCTGCATCCGGACAGAGGCCGACATTCGTTCTGCTAGTGCTTATGAAAACGAAAAATTTTGTTGTTACGTTAGGTGTTGCTCTTTTATCGACCGCGCTTTGTTTCGGTGCGGAAAAAGAAAAATCGTCCGGCAGTGAGAAACCGATGACGGACGCGGCGTTTATCAAGAAAGCTGCCAATGGCGGGATGACCGAAGTGGAGCTCGGTAAAATCGCGGCCGACAAAGGTCAGAAACAGGAAGTGAAAGACTTTGGCCAGCGCATGGTCAAAGACCACGGCAAAGCGAATGACGATCTCAAGAGCGTTGCTTCGAAGATGAATGTGGAAGTTCCCGACAAAGTGAACGCGAAGCATCAGGCGGTGATCGACAGGTTTTCCAAGATGTCGGGCGACGCGTTCGATGCCGCCTACGTGAAGGCAATGGTGAAGGATCACAAGAAGGACATCGCCGAGTTTGAAAAAGCGCAGGGCGAAGTGAAGAACGAGGACCTGAAAAAGTTCATCAGCGACACGATTCCGGTGATGAAAGAGCACCTCGAGATGGTCGAGAAGATGGAAGGCGCCAAATAGCCGACGACCAAAAGATTGTTCAACAAATAGCGCGCTGGAATCGTGCGGGTTTCAGCGCGCGCCTTTTCTTCCGACAATCGGTTGCTCAGGAACCATTCGAAACGTTTTGCGGTAACGCCTGTTCGCCAAGCCACGGGAAATGGCGGCGAATGCGAGTCGAGACACGCAAGCCAAATGGCTCGATCGCTTTTGCGCGAATATGTTCGATCGCCTGGTCGACTGAATCCGTCGCGTAAATCAGATCGATATCGGCTTCGTTGATTGTTCCGAATTCGGCCATTTTTCGAATGAACTCGATCAATTCCTTCCAATACGCCGTTCCCATAATGACGATGGGAAAGTTCTTGATCTTCTTTGTTTGAATCAGCGTTAGCGCTTCAAACAACTCATCAAGTGTGCCGGCGCCACCCGGCATCACGACGAAAGCGTAAGAGTATTTAACAAGCAGCGCTTTGCGGACGAAGAAATAGTGCATCGTTACCGAGCGATCGAGGTAGTCGTTAGGCTTCTGTTCCTGTGGCAACTCGATTCCGCAACCGACCGACCGGCCTCGAACATCTTTCGCACCGCGATTGGCCGCTTCCATAATTCCCGGCCCACCGCCCGTCATGACAGTGAATCCAAGGCGCGCGATCGCCGCGCCCATCTCCCGCGCGAGCTGGTAGTGCGGGCTTTCTGGTTTGACGCGCGCCGAACCAAAAACGGTGACGCACGGACCGACAAAGTGCAGTACGCGAAACCCGCGAAAGAAATCGCGAATCACCCGCAGAACGGTGACAAGCTCGTCAAAACGAGAGCGCGGGCCTTCGAGAAAAATTTCATCAGCGCGCTCCGGTGGCGCAGTGACCGCCGATTCTGTTGGTTCGAGTGTTTCGATAACAAGCCTATTGCACTCGATCGATTATAAAAATGAAGACGAAACTGCACCAGCAGCCGGTTTACTTTGGTCGCGGCTCTTCGAGTTCTTCGCCGATCGGGCGCCGGCCATGGCGCATCGCTGCGACTGCTTCCATTAAAGTGCGCGCCGCATTTTTTGCTTCCTCCATGAACGCTTCGTCGCGATCGAGCGCGTCATGGCTGGTCGCGTAGGGTTCGTAGTAACCAATATAACGATCGAGGAGGGCGGGCGTTCCTGCGGGAACAAGTTCCATGTCGCACAGCCAATCGTGCAGAGCGTGTTCGAGATCGTCTGTGCCGGCGGCGTCGCCATGGACAATGATGGAAAAAATTCTGCCGGCCAGATGTTTCGGATAATGCCAGCCTTTCAGTTCCAAGTCTTTCGCTTCTTCCGGCGTTTTGCCATGCGTTGTTGTCGGATCGGGATTTCCGCCGTCTGCGCAAACGAGCCGGTCCATCATAAGCTTGAGGGTGCTCGGCGCTTGATACCAATGCACTGGTGTCACAATCATGACGCCGTGCGCTGCGACCCAGCGCGGATAAATTTCATTCATCCAATCGTGCACCTGTCCCATGTAGTGGTTCGGATAACACGAGCACGGCCAGTGACAGAGCGGCATTGCGGTCGAGACGCATGCTTTGCACGGTAAAATCTTCCGACCGTATTCGGAAGTGAGATTGCTCAGGTCCAAAAAGTCGACCGTGAAATCGCCGGCTGCTTCAATGAACTCACGCAACATCTTCGCGATGCGAAACGTCTTCGACATTTCGCTCGGGCAGGTTTCGTCGGTGCGCGGCGAGGCGCAGATCATCAGAATTTGCGAAGCGCCGTCGTGTCTTTTCTGTTTTGCTTCCGCCGTTTGAATATGCGCGCGCGCGTCGAGCCATTCGATCGCGAGCTCGTATTCCGGATCGGCGAACTCCGGTCCCGCTTTTCGCGTGCGCGGACTTTTCCGGTGATCGCGGTAGGCGTCCCAAGCGATGCCAGCGAGGACGTTGATTTCCGATTGCGCTTTTTCGAACGCCGGATCGTAAAACTGTTGTTTCCAGCGGCGCTCAAATTCATCGCGCGTCAACTCAGTCGAACCCTGACCGGTACGAACTTTTGGCGTGGTCCACGGTAGTTTCATTGCAGCTTAATTACTGCAACTGAAACGCGCAGTCAGCGACTAATACGCGAAAAAAATTCAGCTCAACGCAGGAGAATGCGTTTCGTCTGCTTGTGCGCGCGATGAACTGACAGCGCAGCGGCGCTCGGCTGCTTCAATCGTCTCGTTAGGCACACGCCGCAGCGATTCAACGAGACCGAGCTTGCACAAGGTCCAGATCATCCACTTGGTCGGATCCCAATTCCAAGGCTTCACACCATTGCGATAATCGTGCGGAAATTCGTGATGAAAATTGTGGTAGCCCTCACCGCAGGTGAAAAGCGCCATGAAGAAGGAATCGCGCGCGCTGCACCGGGTTGAGTAAGGCTGGCGGCCAAAAGTGTGGCAAGCCGAGTTAATCAGGAAAGTTCCGTGTTGGAGAACAGTTACCCTGGCCACACCGCTGATGAGAAAGCCGCCCAGCGCTCCAACCCAGCCGTTCCAGAGCGCGCCCAGAACCGTTGGCAAAACAAAGCTCACGAGAACAGCGATAAGGTGAATGTGGCGATGCTGCCACATCGTGAGGGGATCCTTTTTTAAATCGTTAACGTTGTCGAAAGGCGGTTGAGGAAGCGCCTTGAATAGTAACCAGCCGATATGCGCGTGGAAAAATCCTTTGGTGATGTCGTAAGGATCTTCGTCGTGATCGACATGTTTGTGGTGGCGCCGATGCTCGCTGCACCACATGACCGCGGAATTCTCGAACGCGCCCGCGCCGAAAATGAGAATGAAAAGACGCACCGGCAGTTTTGCCCGAAAAGTCAGGTGCGAGAACAAACGATGATAGCCGAGCGTGATGCTGAAGGCAGTGGCCATTAACAGCAGGACGAACATCGTCCCCTGAAACCAGTCGATGCCGAAAAACCAGAGGTAAGCCGGAACCGCCGTGCAGGTGAGAATGAAGGTGCCGATGAGGAACGAACTTGTCGTCCAATTAATTCGGTTTGCTGGAATCGGAAGCATCGAGAACTAACAACTAAGGCTAGCGCGCGAGGATGACGTCTTCCTTTTTCCAACTATGCGCGCCGCGGCAATGCGGACAGCTGGCGGAAGGCTTTTTGAACTTCGCTTTCGCCCAGGAAATGTCGTTGGTGGTCTGACCGGTTTCTGTTAACCGTCCGGTTGAGGGACAGCGCACGAGCACACGTTTCGTCACGTTAGTGAGAACAGGTCGTTGCGAGCGAACGAATACAAATTTTTTGTTCACAGCCGATAAACGATTCGCGCCTTGTCCACGTCGTAAGGCGACATTGCTAGCTTTACCCGGTCACCGATGGTGAGGCGGATAAAGCGCTTACGCATTTTCCCCGAGATGTGGGCGAGAACGACGTGGTCGTTGGCAAGAGAAACACGAAACATCGTGCCGGGTAGCACAGCAGTGACTGTTCCTTCCAGTTCGATCGCCTTTTCCGAATTTAACATGAGGAGTTAACGAATGTCGGCCCGCGAAGTTCGTTCAGGGGCCGACTCGTTAGTCATTTCGCTTAGTTACGAAAACCGGCAAAGCGGCGCATTCCGCCACCGCCACCGCCACCACCTTTTGAGTCGGTACGCGGACGCTCTTCGCGTGCGCGCGCTTCATTTACAGTAAGAGTGCGGCCTTGTATTTCCTTGCCGTTGAGGGCGGTCATGGCGGCGTTCGCGGTAGCGTCATCCGCCATGGTGACAAAAGCGAAACCGCGCGATCTGCCGGTCATCTTGTCGTTAATCAAAGTCACGTCGGTGACTGCGCCATGTTTTTCGAAAAGATCCTGGAGATCGTTTTCGGTGGTCTCAAAAGAGAGATTGCCTACGTATAGTTTCATTGTGATTTGTTGGAGCAATACTGCGACCGACAGAGCCGTTCCCGCTAATCGGGTTTCAAATCACAAATGAGCCGGGCTCATCTGACAATTCACCACGCAAAGGGCAGACAGTTAATCCAATAGGCGCGCAGTATCGTTCAGCCTGAGCCAAAAGCAAACTTTAGTTTGCCTGACTGCTGCGCAGCCGCTCTGCAATTCCTACGTTCGGCTAGGTTTTCTGCGCGGTCGTTAGGCGTTTTTCCTGAGGTCAAAATCGGGTGCGAATCCGAGCGCTTTCCGGAGCGCGGAGGGCGCTGCCTATTCGATTAAACAAGTGAAATGCAAAACAACCTCACTCCCCGACAACGATTGGATATTCTGCGTGCCTCCGATCGATTGCGAAAATGGCAGTCGCTCGATGACGAGCGCGTTTGTGTCGTGTGCGAACAGATCTTCAGCGGCCACCAGATCGATATCAAACGCGATCAGCGCGGTCGCTTCCTGCTCGCATGTCCGACACGCAGTTGTCCCTCTTATGTCGCGCACTGGTTTTATCCGGAAGGGAACCATCCCGCTGGCGCATCTCGGGTAAATCGGCAACATCAGTTCCGAAGCCGCGCCGCTTGATCCCTGGCGCGTCGTTGCCTCGGTTGAGGTCGCCAAACGCGTTCGCTGTCGGAAAATTTGGATGCGGTGTATATTCTTGAACTCTCAACCCTATGGCTGAAGACGGCCTAACGAATCAACTCGATCCGGCTGCGACGGGTGCGTCGGCCGAAAATTCGCGCGATGGCGCGGCGAAGCGCCGTGATCCGAATGAGCCGGTGGCAGTAGTCGGACTTGGTGCCTCAGCCGGAGGCGTGGCGCCGTTGCAGCAGTTCTTCGCCGATATGAATCCGGAGAGTGGACTCGCGTTCGTGGTGGTCATGCATCTTTCGCCGGAGCATGAGAGCCACCTGCCGAATGTGTTGCAGCAAAAAACGAAGATGCCGGTTTTGCAGGTGACGGAATCGGTGAAGGTGCAGCCGAACCACGTTTATGTCATTCCGCCGAATCATCAGCTGTCGTTTGAAGACAGCACGCTGTGTTTGCTTCCGGCGCAACCACTTCTTGGCCGGCGGGTCACGATCGATCTTTTTTTTCGCACACTCGCGCGAGCTTACGGCCACCGCGCGGTTTCCGTCATCATGTCGGGCGCCGACTCCGATGGTGCGATGGGGTTGAAACACATTCGCGCCCACGGCGGCGTGACGATCGCGCAGGATCCTAACGAAGCGGAATACGACAGCATGCCTGGCTCCGCCATCGCGAGCGGGATGGTCGATTGGGTGCTGCCGGTGGAAAAGATGGCGCCGAAGTTGATGGAGTTTGTCGAGAACGAGAATCGGATGAAGCTGCCGCCGGAAATTCCGGAGGCGGATGCGCCGGATGCGAAAGTGGAAGAGGCGCCGGGCGGCGAAACGGTTTCGGAGGAGACGCGCGACCGCGAAGATGAAACGGCGATTGGGGAGGTGCTGGCGGATGTGCGAGCGAAGACGGGGCACGATTTCGATCATTACAAGCGCGCGACGGTGTTGCGCCGGATCGCGCGCCGAATGCAGGTCAACTCGGTTGAAAGCATTCCGCGGTATTTGGAATTCATGCGGATGCATCCGCTCGAGACGAGCGCGTTGTTTCAAGATTTGCTTATCGGCGTGACGCATTTCTTTCGCGATCGCGATGCGTTCACGGCGCTCGCCGCACACATTCCGAAACTCTTCGCCAGCAAAGGGAAGGACGACGTAATTCGTGTGTGGGTAGCAGGCTGCGCTACAGGCGAGGAAGCATATTCGATCGCAATGTTACTCTGCGAACATGCGGAACGGCAAAAGGAACCGCCAAAGATTCAAGTGTTCGCCACTGACATCGACGAGCAGGCGATCGCGGAAGCGCGCGAAGGAGTTTACTCGTTAATGATCGAGGCGGACGTATCGCCGGAACGGTTGCAAGCGTTCTTTGTGCGCGACCACGGCCGTTACCGCGTGCGCAAGGAAATCCGCGAGAAGGTTCTTTTCGCTGTGCACAATGTGTTGAAGGATTCGCCTTTCTCGCGTTGCGATCTGATTTCCTGTCGCAACCTTCTCATTTACCTGACAGCGCAGGCGCAGGCGCAGATATTCGATGTTTTTCATTTCGCATTGTGTTCGGGTGGTCTGCTTTTCATCGGCAACTCGGAAAATGATGGCACGGCGCAATCGCTTTTTTCTCCGGTGGACGCGAAGCAACGTTTGTTTGTGCGCCGTTCCACGCCGCGAACGAATTGGAGAGATCCATTCTTCCCTCCCCGCGCTCTGGGGAGAACAGTGCCATCACTGCCTGTCTGGAAAGCACGGCCCTTGGCCGCGCAAGCGCAGAGCGGCGATGGCGCGGAAGCAGCTCGGGCGGGTCAGGCGCGGCGCGAAGTGCTCTTTGGCGAACTCCATCTGCGTTTACTTGAGCAGTATGGCCCACCCTCGGTCGTAGTGAACGAGTCACACGAGATTGTGCACCTTTCGGAAAGTGCCGGGCGTTATCTTCACTTCGTCGCAGGCGAGCCAACAGCAAACATCGTCAAAGTCATCGATCCAGCGTTACAGATCGACCTGCGGGCGGCACTTTTCCGAGCCGCGCAATCGCACGAAGCAGTGAAGGCGGCGGCGCAGCGAATCGAGATCAATGGCACAGCGGAAACGATTTCTCTGGAAGTGCGCCCAATGCGCGCGAGCGACCAGGCGCACGGATATTTCCTGGTCTTGTTTGAGAAGCAGAGCGACGCGCCAATCGCGTCCGCCGCGCGGCCCGCCCATGAGACGATGGCGCGAGACGCCGAGGCCGAGATCCAGTTCCTAAGGGAACAGCTTAGCGTCACGGTCGAGCAATACGAAGCTGCGAACGAAGAGCTGAAGGCTGCAAACGAAGAGCTCCAGGCGATGAACGAAGAGATGCGTTCCGCGGCCGAAGAATTGGAGACGAACAAAGAGGAATTGCAGTCGATCAACGAAGAGATGGTCACGGTTAATCATGAGCTGAAGAACAGCGTGGAGGAGTTGAACCTGGCCAACGCCGACCTCTCCAATCTGATGGCGTCGACCGATATCGGGACAATTTTTTTAGATCGGCACCTGCTCATTCAGCGGTTCACTCCGAGCGCGCAAAAGATTTTTAACCTCATCGAGTCGGACCGCGGGCGTTCCATCTCGGACATCACGAGCCGGCTTAATTATAAAGATTTCGTCACCGAAGCGGAAAACGTGCTCCGGGACTTAAGGGTGATCGAACGCGAAGTGCAGGTGGCCGACGGCACCTGGTATATGACGCGAATCGCGCCCTATCGCGCGACCGACGATCGCATCGCCGGCGTGGTCGCGACATTCGTCGATATCACGCGCCGTAAAGAAGCCGAAGAGAATGTTCGTCAAAGTGAAGCGCGTCTACGAAGCGCGATCGAAATCGAAACCATCGGCGTTTTCTTTTTTTCGCGCGATGGCCGCATCACGGAAACGAACGAGGCGTTTTTAAAAATGACTGGTTACACGCGCGACGACGTAGAGGAAGGACGCGTGCGCTGGGATAAAATGACGCCACCGGAATGGATGTCGTTAACGATCGAAGAGATGGATCGATTCGGCGCCATCGGAAAAATTGGTCCGTATGAGAAGCAATACATTCGCAAGGACGGGAAGCGCTGGTGGGGACTCTTTACCGGGACAAAACTGGCCGAAGATTTTGGCGTCGAGTACGTGCTCGACGTTAGCGACACGAAAGCGGCGGAGGAACGATTACGCGCGAGCGAGGAGCGCTTCCGGCAGTTCGCGGAAAATTCGGCCGACGTCTTCTGGATACTCGATGCGAAAACGGAGCGGGTGGAATATGTGAATCCGGTTTACGAAAAAATGTTTGGACAATCGCGCGCGGAAGTCATGCGCGACCAAACGCAACGCCTTGAAGTCGTTCACCCGGAAGATCGAGAAAAAGCCGCGGCCGGTCTGCCTCAGGCACTGGCAGGTGGAACATTCGTGGCGAATTATCGTATCGTGCGTCCGGCCGATGGGGAGACGCGCTGGATTCGCAACACCGGTTTTCCGATTCGGAATGAAGCCGGCGAAGTGGTGCGCGTCGCCGGCGTGGCGCAGGATGTAACGGAAGAAAAGGAACGTTCGGAGCTGTTACGCGAAAGCGAAGAGAAATTGCGGCTCCTCATCGAAGGCGCGCCGGAATACGCGATGTTCCTGATGGATACGAGCAATCACATTATCTACTGGAGCAAGGGAGCGGAGCTGGTGTTCGGCTGGACCGCGGACGAAGCCCTCGGCCAAACCGGCGAAATAATCTTCACGCCGGAAGATCGCGCCAATGAAGTTGAAAAAAAGGAGATGGCGATCGCTCGACGCAAAGGTTCCGCTCCGGATCGCCGCTGGCATATGCGCAAGGATGGCTCACGCATCTGGGTCGACGGAATCATGCATCGGCTCGATAACGAAAATGGGGAATTGCGCGGCTATGCCAAAATCGCGCGCGATGCCACTGAGCAGCGAAATGCCGAGGACGCGTTACGCGAATCCCGTGACGAAATGGAAGAGCGGGTCAATGAGCGGACCCGGGATCTCACAGCGATTAACCACGAGCTCGAGCAGACGATGGCACAACGCCAACAACTGGAGCGCGAGCTACTCGAGATCAGCGAGCGGGAAAAGCGGCGGATCGGCCAGGATTTACACGACATTGTTTGTCAGGAATTGACGGCAGCGGCGTTGTTTTTGAAATCCAGCGCGAATCGAAGCGCGGCAAAGAATCCCGCAGCGGCGAAAACCCTGGCCGAGGCTGCAGAAATCGTTAACCGCAACGTCACACTGGCGCGTAATCTCGCGCGCGGTTTCCAACCGGTGAAACTCAGCGGGGGCGAATTTACGGCGGCGATGCGCGCGCTGGTTTCACAAACAAACAAGAGCCGATCCGTTCATTGTCGTCTCGAAATGACGCAGCCGATCGAACTGCCGGATGAAACCATTGCGCTCAATATTTATCGCATCGCGCAGGAAGCCCTAACGAATGCGATCAAACACGCAGACGCAAAAACCGTTATCGTTTCGTTAAAGAAGAGCCGCGGTACGCTGCAACTGACGGTGGAAGATGATGGCAAGGGTTTCCAGAAGAAAAAACGCTCGAAAGGTCTTGGTCTCCATATCATGGACTACCGTGCAAGTGTCCTTGGCGGCACGTTCAGTCTCGAAACAAATCCGAAAGGCACACGCATTCTTTGCACGATTCCACTGCGCTCGCGGCGGGAAAAAAGGTAATTGCTCTTTTATTGTCCGGATCGCAGAACCCGGATAAAAAATGCGCACGGCAGCGTGTTGAGACGCGATTGTTTTTTTGACGTCAGCGCTGCTCCTTGTGATGAGAAAAGTTTCGACACGACCCCCGAAATCTTCAATGGCGCAGAGTAATTCCTCTTTCAGAAGATGAGATCGCAGGCGAAAGCGGGAAAGGACGCCAGGAAACGCGCTAAGAAAGCATCCGGCCAACCGCAACAGCTTCCATCAAAACCGGTCGCGCCGAACTCGCTTTCGGGCGGTGTCGTTAATAATCCGAAAGCGGAACTGGACGAGTCGATTCACATCGTAGTGGTGGATGATCACCCGCTTTTTCGTCACGGCCTCGTGCAGCTACTGAACTCTGACGACGGTTTTTCTGTCGTGGGCGAAGCGAGCAGCGCGCCTGAAGCGCTATCGCTCACGCGTAAACTGAAACCCCATCTGGTCATTGCCGATCTCGGACTTAAAGGTCCGGGCGGTCTCGAACTTACGAAATCATTGCGCGTGGAATTTCCGAAGATGCCGGTGCTCGTTCTTTCCATGCACGACGAACCGACTTACGCGGTTCGTTCGCTGCGGGCCGGCGCAAACGGTTACGTTACCAAGCAGGACGCGCTGGGCAGTGTCTTGATCGCCGTGCGCGAAGTGATCGATGGCCGCGTTTACCTGAGCCCATCAATGGCGAGTGAAGTGATCACCAATGTCATTTTGACGAAGAATGCGCCGGGTGCCAATCCAACGGACAGTCTGACCGATCGGGAGCTGGAAATCCTGGAGCACATCGGCAAAGGCGACGAAGTGAAAAGCATCGCTAAAGAGCTGCACCTCAGTCCGAAAACGGTGGAAGCACATCGAGCCCGGATTAAGGAAAAGTTGAAGCTTGCCAATGCGCGGCAGGTTGCGCGATTTGCCGTGCAATGGGTGAGTGCGCGCGGCGGTTAGTTCCATAATTTCCAGACCGCGTGGAATGACGCCTGCTCTTACGCTCAGGAGCGGATGAATGAGCGTCGCAAGCCCCTTCGCGGGCACTTACTAACGACGGTTTTGCTTGGGGCCGTCTGGAGTCTTGCTCTGGCCACGGGAGTTCGCAGTTTGTTTAGCTACGAAACTGCGCCCGGAAGCGTCGGCCAGGTTCAAAAGCGCTGGCCAGTTGCCTCAAAAATTCCCGCGCCTAACGAGCAACCAATTCTTGTCATGGTCGCTCACCCGCGATGCCCATGCACTCGGGCGGGCATGGATGAGCTGGAGAAAATCATGGCCCGTCTGCAGGGAAAAGTGGCAACCTACGTTTTATTTCTCACGCCGAGCGCTCTGCCGCGGCAATGGGCGGACACGGATTTGCGGCGCCATGCGGAAGGAATTCCAGGCGTAACGGTTCTTTCCGATATCAACGGTGCCGAAGCGCAAAAGTTTGGCGCGCAAACCTCCGGTCACACTTTCCTTTACGGTCGCGACGGATCGTTGCTCTTCAACGGAGGAATCACGGCATCGCGCGGCCACGCCGGCGATAACGTGGGAGAAAGTGCGCTCATTTCAATCGTCGAAAAACAGAAAAGCCCAATCGCGGCGACGCGCGTGTTTGGCTGTTCGTTAGTCGACCGGAAGCAAGAAGGAGAACGGACAACATGCAGCAAATGACCGATGACGTGAAGGTCTACGAATCTTCCGAGCAACACGCCGAGCAACTATTCGCGCGTCATCGCCACGAAATCTTTTGCCGAACGGACAAACTGTTCGCGCGGCTGATGATCGTGCAGTGGTTGGCCGGCATTTTAATCGCGCTTTTCGTCTCGCCGCAGACCTGGACTGGCCTAACGAGTCAGGTCCATACTCACGTTTGGGCCGCGATTTTTCTTGGCGGCGCCATTAGCGCATTTCCGGTCTTTCTCGCATGGATGTGGCCGGGCCGCGCTGTCACGCGTTACACTATCGCCGTTGCGCAGATGCTCATGTCGGCCTTGCTCATCGGGCTGACCGGCGGCCGCATCGAAACACATTTCCATGTTTTCGGTTCGCTCGTCATCCTGTCGTTCTACCGCGATTGGCGCGTTCTGATCCCGGCTACGCTCGTCGTCTTCGTCGATCACATTCTTCGCGGAATCTTTTGGCCGTATTCGGTTTACGGGGTCCTGGCTGCGACTCCGTGGCGATCAGTCGAGCACGCAGTCTGGGTAATTTTCGAAGACGTCTTCCTCGTCATGTCCTGTCTGCGCAGTGTGGAGGAGATGCGCTCCATCGCCAAGCAAACGGCCGAGCTGGAAGCGAGCGAACGCAATTTCCGCGAAAGCTTTGAAGAAGCACCAATCGGAATGGCCCTCGTTGGTTTGGATGAAAGAATTCTGCACGCGAACACGAGCTTCTGCCAGATGGTTGGATTTTCGGATCAGGAACTGGTGCAGATGTCGACGGAAGACATCACTTTTGCTGATGACATCGAAGAAGGACGACGCCTGTCGCAGGCGCTCATCAACGGCACCGAACGTCATACCGGTGAAAAACGTTACATTCGCAAGAATAAAGAAGTTCTCTGGGTTAGCCGCACGGCATCGATCATTCGCGACAAGGATAACAAGCCGCGGCATTTCCTCATCATGGTGGAAGACATTACGGAGCGGAAAAAAGCTGCAGCGGCGTTGCAAGCGGCGAAGGATGTGGCGGAACGCGCCAATCGCGCGAAGAGCGAATTTCTTTCGCGTATGAGCCACGAGCTGCGCACGCCGCTCAATGCGATTCTCGGATTTTCGCAGGTGCTCGATCGGCAGGATTTGCCCCGTGTGCAGCGCGATCGCGTCGGGCACATCTATCGCGCGGGACAGCATCTTCTTTCATTGATCAACGAAGTGCTGGAGATCGCGCGCATCGAGACCGGCAAGCTCCAACTTTCGGTCGAACCGGTTTGCGTGGGCGAGGTGCTGTCGGACGCGCTCGACATCGTGCGTCCGCTCGCGTCGCAGCGAAGAATCCAGATTCAGAGAAACGATTATGTCTCGGCCGACACACACGTCCTGGCTGATCGCCAACGTTTCAAACAGGTCCTGCTCAACATTCTGTCCAATGCCACGAAGTATAACTGCGACGCGGGAAGCATCGTCATTGCGCTGGAACAACGCAGCGCCAACCTCCGCATCTCCATCACCGACAGCGGTCCGGGCATTCCAAAAGAAAAGCGCGACCGGCTTTTCGTGGCGTTCGACCGGTTAGGCGCCGAGAATGCTTCGGTCCAGGGAACCGGCCTCGGCCTCGCGCTTTCCAAACGTTTGACCGAAGCGATGGGTGGACGCATCGGAGAAAGTGCGCCGGAGCAGGGCGCAAGTTTCTGGGTCGAATTTCAGATCGTCGCAAGTCCGCGCGAGCGGGTCGAGAACAACGGCCGGAATGTATCAGTGCCGTTCGCTGGCATCGGCAAGCAACTCAAGACCCTTCTCTATATAGAAGACAACGTTTCCAATCTCACTCTCATCGAACATCTGCTCGGTGAGCATCCACCCATTAAACTGATCAGCGCCATGCAGGGCATGCTCGGGTTGGAGCTCGCTGTGCGGCATCGGCCGGATCTGATTCTGCTCGACCTGCATTTGCCTGACGTGGGTGGCTCGGAAGTGTTGACGCGATTGAAGAGCGACTCGCGGACTTCAGCGATTCCCGTGATCATGCTCAGCGCCGACGCAACGAAATCTCAAATCAACAAACTGATGGTAGCTGGAGCGTGCGATTATCTGACCAAGCCGCTCGACGTCGATCGGTTCCTTAAGGCGATTGAGCAACATTTGCAGACAAGGTCGGGGCTTACTCTGCTATCGGCATGAACAACGAGCCTGTCCTGCACCGGATGAAAATACTCATTATTGATGATGAGCCGGTGAACGTTGCCGTTCTCGAAGACATTCTGAAGGAGAGTGGCTACACCAAGATTCACACCCTGACGGATTCGCGAAAAACGATTTCTACGTGCGCGGACCTCGACCCGGATATGATCCTGCTCGATCTCATGATGCCGTACGTTGACGGCTTCACAATTTTGGAAGGCATTCGGGCCAGCAACGCCATGGGCGGTTTCCTCCCGGTGCTGATTTTGACGGCGGACATGAGCCAGGAAACGAAACGGCGCGCTCTGAAATGCGGTGCGACCGATTTCCTGCTCAAGCCATTCGATCAAATCGAAGTCTTGCTGCGCATTCACAATCTGTTGCAGTGGCGCAAGAGTCATTTGCTCCTCGATAACCAACGCGCTGCGCTCGAAGAAGTGGTGCGCGAGCGCACGGAGCAACTCCGCGCTACGATCACGGAATTGCAGAAAGCCGCGCATCACATCGCGGCGCAGACGATTTAGGCATTTCTTCCGGGGAGCGCACGCGCCTCGCGTGCTGGCGATGGCGCCCTCGCCATCGCGAACTTTTTGTCCGGGGAACGATTGCGGCGAGAGCACGGCAATCAGCACGCGAGACGCGTGCGCTCTCCCGATCCGGTGCGTTGCGTTGTCCAAACGCGGATGGTAGCGTCGCGCGCCCGCGATGAGTCAGAACTATAAAGACACGCTTAATCTGCCGAAGACGGAATTTCCGATGAAGGCAAATCTGGCCACGCGTGAGCCGGAGATGCTCAAGATTTGGGAAGAGACGCACCTGTACGAACAGATCCAAAAAGCGCGCGCTGATGCGCCACTGTTCGTTCTGCACGATGGCCCGCCATTCGCCAATGGCGATGTGCACATGGGCACGGCGCTCAACAAAATTCTCAAGGATCTGGTTGTGAAATCCAAAAGCATGGCCGGATTTCGCGCGCCGTATGTGCCCGGATGGGATTGTCACGGCTTGCCGATCGAATACAAAGTGGTGAAGGAGTCGCGCGAACTTTCGCCGCTCGAAGTGCGCAAAAAATCGGAAGCGTTTGCGCACAAGTTCATCGACATCCAGCGCGCGCAATTCAAACGGCTCGGGGTCCTGGGCGATTGGGAACATCCGTACCTGACCATGGACCCCGCGTATGAAGCAGAAATTTTGCGCGCGTTCGCCGGCTTCGTCGAAAAAGGCTTGGTCTACGAAAGTCTGAAGCCGGTTTTCTGGAGCACTGGCGCGCAGACGGCGCTTGCCGAAGCCGAAGTCGAATACCAAGACCGTGAGGACACCGTCGTCTGGGTAAAATTTCCGATTGTAAGCGGCGCGCTGAAAGACAAGGCGAGCATCGCCATCTGGACGACGACGCCGTGGACGTTGCCGGCGAATCTGGCGATCGCCGTGCATCCAAAAGAACTCTACGTTGTGCAGGAATTCCGGCGCGCGGGTGAATCGGAAGTGCTGCTGATCGCCGACAAGCTGGTTGCGCAGTTTTGTGCTGCGACCGGCTTCGAGCCGACAGGCGAACCAATGCAGTCTTTTCCCGGCAACAAAATCGAAGGGATCGGCGCGCAGCATCCGTTTCTGGATCGAACCGCCATCGTCCTGACCGCCGACTTTGTCACCATGGATACCGGCACCGGCGCCGTGCACATCGCGCCCGGCCACGGCGAGGACGATTACTCGTTAGGCAAAACGAATGGCCTGCCGATTCTTTCACCGGTTGATGATCATGGACGCTACACGAACGAAGCCGGTATACCTGCGCTTGCCGGCAAATACGTCTTCGATGCTAACCGCGACATCGTTGAAATTTTGCGCGAGAAGGGAATGCTGCTCGGCGAACAGACATATCAGCACTCCTATCCCTATTGCTGGCGCTCGAAAACGCCGATTATCTTTCGCGCGGTCGATCAGTTTTTCATTCGCCTCGACGAACTCCGATCGGAAGCGCTCGCGGCCATCAAGAAGGTGAAATGGATTCCGGCGTGGGGTGAGAACCGCATTGCCGGAACGGTGGAAACACGCCCGGACTGGGTGATTTCGCGCCAACGCAGTTGGGGCGTACCGCTTCCGGTTTTCTATTCGCAAAGCGGCGAAGCGATTCTGAATCCACAATGGATTCGCAAACTGGCCGATCTGGTCGAGAAACGCGGATCAAACGTTTGGTTTGAACTGGATGATGCTGCGCTCGCACGCGAATTAGAATTGCCTGAAGGCACGACGCACCGAAACGACACGCTCGATGTCTGGATCGACAGCGGCGTATCGCATCAGGCTGTATGTGCAAAGCGACCCGAGCTCCGCGATCCGGCTGACATGTATCTGGAAGCAACCGATCAACATCGCGGCTGGTTCCAGTCTTCGCTCATGACGAGCGTGGCATTGAAAGATCGTGCGCCGTATCACATCTGCGTCACGCACGGTTTCGTCGTCGATGTGGATGGAAAAAAAATTTCCAAGTCCGGCACGTACGACAAGCCGATGGACGCGGGACATTTCGTCGGCCGTCACGGCGCCGATCTCGTTAGGCTGTGGGCGAGCAGCATCAACTACACGGACGACGTGCCGTTCTCCGAAGAAATGTTCACGCGATTGGGCGACACCTATCGCCGCATTCGCAACACGCTTCGTATTTTATTAGGCAATCTTCACGATTTTCCTTTAGCGGCGGTCTCTGACCGTCGCATTCCTGAGGAGAAAAATATGCGACGGTCAGAGACCGCCGCTACAAAACCAGAATCGTTCACGCTCATTGATCGATGGATTCTGGATCGATTGCAAAGCGTGATCGCGGAATGTCGCGACGCTTACGCGGCTTACGAATTCCACAAGGTCTATCACGCGCTCAATCAATTCTGCGCTGTCGACCTTAGCAGCCTCTACATCGATATCACGAAGGACCGGATGTATTGCGATGCGCCGGATTCACCGCGGCGCCGCGCCACACAGAGCGCGATGCACAAAATCCTCGAAACGCTTTGCCAGTTGCTCGCGCCCATCCTCGTCTTCACCAGCGAGGAGGCGTGGAGTTTTCTCGGGCGCGGAAATTCCGTGCACTTACAAACATTTCCCGAAAGCGTCGAAGCGTTTCGCGACAAGCAAGCTCACGAGTTGGTCACCGAGCTGTTGAAATTGCGCGGCGTGATCGGCCAGGCGATCGAGAAGGCGCGTCAGGAAAAATTAATCGGCAACGCTTTGGAGGCGGCGGTCACTTTACATTGCGACACAAAAACGATTGCCGGTGTTTCACACGAGGAGCTCGAAGAGTTCTTCATTTTGAGCGACCTGAAAATAGAGACAGCGGCCGAGCCTTCCGCAGTCGTCACGAAGACCGAATACAAAAAATGCGCGCGCTGCTGGCGTCATCGCTCGTATGTCGGAACAAGCGCGGCCCATCCTGATTTGTGCGATCGCTGCGAAAGCGTCGTGACTAACCGATGAGACTCATTCTCTTTCTTTCGCTCCCACTCTACGCGCTCGACCAGTTGACGAAGTCGTGGGTCATTCGCTCGATTGATCCCACTGATTCCCACACGGTCATCCCCGATTTTTTTCATCTGGTTTACGTGACGAATACCGGCGCCGCTTTCGGTTCCTTTAAGAATAACAACCTGTTCTTTGTCGCGCTCTCTTGCGTCGCGCTGGTCTTTGTTGTTTCGCTGTTACTGCGACCGCATCCGCGCGATTCGTGGCGTGATATTTCGTTAGCGCTGCTCCTCGCCGGCATCCTCGGCAATGTGACCGACAGGTTCCTGCATGGTCACGTGATCGATTTTCTGCTTTTCGATTTTGGAACGCACGTTCCGAAATTCCTGCATCCGTGGCCGGCCTTTAATGTGGCCGATTCCTGCATCTGCATCGCGGTCTTTTGCTTCATTATTCACGCGTTCAAACACCCGCGCCAACCGGCCACCGCGGAAACGTAGTCGTCAGTGGTGCCCCGCCGGCAGATAGAAAAACAAGATCCCCAGGATCAGATAAAGCGAAAGTAACTGCACGCCTTCGATCCAGTTGGTTTCGCCGTCGCCGCCGATCTGAAACAAAATGTAGACGGAGACAACGACGGCTACGATTTCCGGCATCGTGAATTCCAAATCCATCGGTTGACCAAAAGCGTAGGAGACAAAGACAAGAACGGGCGCGACGAAGAGCGCTATTTGCAGGCTCGATCCGACCGCGATGCCGACGCTCAAATCCATCTTGTTCTTCAACGCCATCGTTACGGCGGTCGAGTGCTCGGCCGCGTTGCCGACAATGGCGACGATGATGACCCCGATAAAAACTTCGGTCAGCCCGAGCGAAGTCCGCACGTTTTCAATCGAGCCGACGAGAAATTCCGAGAGCCACGCCACGAACGCCGTCGAAACCAGGAGAACAATAATCGCTTTCGACTTCGACCATTCGCCATCGCTCTCTTTTGACCCGGCAGCGCCGAAGTGTTGCTTGTGCGTTTTCAGCGTGAATGTCAGGACGCACGCGTAGGTTAAAAAAAGAACGGTCGCGATGCCTAACGAGAGGCGCTGCTCGGTAGCGGCACTCCAGCCAGTAGGACCTGTGCGCGAAGCTGCGTGAAAGACAGTGGGAATGACGAGGGCAATAGCGGCGAGCGAAAGCGAAATGGCCGACGTCCGGGCCGCGGTGCGATTGAAGTGCTGTTCGCGGTATTTTGCCCCGCCCAAAAGTGCGGAAAGCCCAAGGACAAGGAGCACGTTGCCAATGATCGAGCCGGTGATCGAAGCCTTTACCACACTCGTTAGGCCTTTGGAGAGCGCGATCAAGGCAATGATCAGTTCGGCTGCATTGCCGAAAGTGACGTTGAGCAATCCACCGATCGCGGCGCCGGCGCGCGCGGCCAGCGCTTCGGTGGCGCAGCCGATCAGGCCCGCGAGAGGAACGATTGCGAGAGCCGAGCAAGCGAAGAGAGCAGTTTCATTCGTGCCGGGCCAGAAGCGCAGTGCGATCGCGATTGGGACAAAAATCAGCAGCCAGTTTAGTGATGGTTTGAAATTCACAGGCGATGTAAGCGCGTCTTATTAAGTGCGACGGTCGGAGACCGCCGCTACAATTAGAACGAGATGCGCGGAACGAAAAGAGAACAATCGCCCATGGAGGTAACCGCTTGCCAGCTGGTCGCGCGATTGCGCGAGGCCGGGCATGTGGCCTACTTCGCGGGCGGCTGCGTGCGCGATCTGGTGCGCGGCGATACGCCGAAGGATTTCGATATCGCAACTTCGGCGCGACCCGAAGAGGTGCAGCGAATTTTCTTCCGAACTTACGCCGTCGGCGCGCACTTCGGTGTCATCGTAGTGCTCGAAGATTCTTTTCAGTACCGAGGTCGCCACATTTCGTTCGGATGGTGCCTATCTCGACGGACGCCGGCCAGTTGCGGTCCACTTTTCTTCCGCGGAAGAAGACGCGCGGCGACGCGACTTCACCATCAACGGCATGTTCTTCGATCCGGTGGCGGATGAAATCATCGATTTTGTCGGTGGCCGCTCCGATCTCGACGCAAAGTTAATTCGTGCGATCGGCGATCCGGCGGCGCGTTTCGCCGAAGATCGCTTGCGAATATTGCGCGCGGTTCGTTTTGCCACCGTTCTGGATTTCGCGATCGAACCCGCAACGTGGAATGCATTGCGCGAAAGTGCGACGCGCATCGTCGAGATCAGCGCGGAACGAATCCGTGATGAATTGGTTCGAATATTTTTGTCACCGAACCGGCTGCGTGGCTGGGATCTGCTCGATGAGAGCGGTTTGTTGCGCGCCATTCTTCCCGAGCTCGAGACGATGAAAGGATGCGCGCAACCGGAACAATTTCATCCGGAAGGCGACGTCTTTCAGCATACGCGGTTGATGTTAAAAATGCTGCCGAAGGAAGTTTCGGTTCCGCTGGTCTTCTCAGTGTTGCTTCACGACGTAGCCAAACCAGTAACCGCGACCGTCGACGAAACCGGTCGCATTCGCTTCAATGCGCACGACCGCATCGGCGCGGAGATGACCGAGCAAATCATGGAGCGCCTCCGTTTTTCACGCGCGGAGATCGACGCGACGGTCGAGATGGTGCGTCAGCACATGGTCTTCAAGGATGTTCCGCGCATGCGCGTGGCCAAGCTGAAACGTTTCATGGCGCGGCCAACTTTTGCGGAAGAGTTAGAACTGCATCGTGTTGATTGCGCGAGCAGTCATCAGATGCTGGACAACTACGATTTTCTGCTGCGCAAGCGGGAGGAGTTTGCCAATGAACCGATCATTCCTCTCCCGCTCGTGCGTGGAGACGATCTGATCGCCTTTGGTCTGAAGCCTGGCCCAAAATTTGGCGAGATTCTTGAGGCTGTGGAAACGCAGCAGCTCGAGGGCGCTTTGCGCACTCGCGAAGAAGCGCTCAAGTGGGTGAAGCGTGAATACTCGTTAGGCAAGTAATCTTTCCTTCCTTTTCCCTTTTTCTTGAGTTAGAGGAGAAAAGAGACGCCTAACGACTCGAAGTTTTCGTATCACCTTGCGCCTGTGTTTGGGACGGCGGGAAAGCTGTGCCCGATTTCGACTTCACCGTCGAGACATCCGAGCTGTTGATGACACCATTCACGGTGACATCGGTGCGGAAGTTTGCTCCATTCGCGGCCTGACCGGAATTGCTTTTTGTCTCTGTAATATCAGAGGAATTCACCATTCCATTAGCACTCGTATCTCCCAAAAGGACGCCCATTGGGATCGTGATATTTCCGGTATTAGTTCCGTCACTCACGCTATTGAGGGTGATAAAGAGGATCCGGGCGTTCGGGACGTTCGTTAGGTTCACGGTCACAGTATTTCCGCTGGCATTAGCGCTTGCGACCATCCCAAAATTGGTCGATGCCGAGCCAATCGTAACCGGATTCGCAAAAGTAATTATAACCTGATGATTGCCGGAGGCGCCGCCGCTGCGGCATTCAATGCCAGGCGCGCCCGTCAACGGTAACGGAATGTCGAACGTGCCGGCGGCTCCATGAGTCTTGCGCGAAGCCGCACTGACCGCGGTGATACTCGATCCGCAAGCGGCGTTCCCGGCGACCATGTAGGTGGCAGTAGGGAATGCGTTATCGGTCTGTGCCTTGACAAAGGTGTGATCGACGAGCGTGGTGGAGCGCTCGAAATCCTGTGTGGCCGGCGTATCGCCGGTAAAGGTTCGTCCGTTCATCGCGCCTAACAAGTCGCCGGGTTGTGGATTACCCACATTCGCTTTCGGCACTAGCAACGTGATGGTTCCATCTGCGTTGAAGTTGCCGGCGGCGGGGCCGACGCGCGTTTCTTGCGGAACACCAACAACTAACCCGACCACGGCCGTGGCAATGGTTCCGTAATCGAATGTCACGGCACCGGTCGCATCGCTGCGCATCCCGACAAAATACTGTTGGCCCGGTGAGGTAAACGAATCCCAGACGATTCGCCACCGGCTCGCCGGAGGCACGGTCGAAAGATTGGTCACCTTCATTTTGAAAAGTAACGAATCGGCCGTCGGCTCACCGACAGAGACATAATCGATCGCCAGCTGCGGATTGGTTTGTGCTGGCGGACTTTCAGGATGGCTCGGATCGTTCTGATGGATGATCAGCCCGCTACAGTAATCGCCGACGTACGGAGCCGAGACTTCGTTGTTTGCGCACGACCCGCCAACTGCATTGATGGCTACCACCTTATAATAATAAGTAACACCGGTGTTGGTCGCTGTATTATCGTCATAGTTAGTCTGAGTGCCCGGGACGGTAGCCAGTAAATTTCCGCTACCGCTGGATGTGCCGCGAGAAATCTGGTAAGCAGTGATCGGGGAATTTCCCGTGTCCGCTTCGGACCAGGTGAGATGCACCACCGAACCGACACGGCGTGCGGTAACTTGCGGCATTCCCGGCACCGACGTAGCCGTCAAAGGATTTGGCGGATCAAAAGCCGCAAGGAGTCTGCGCCCGCTCGATTGCCGCGCGATCGCAGCAAGCGCGGAATAACTATTGCCAGTCGCAATGGCCGCCGACTGTGCGCAACTACCGGCGCAACCATCATCGTATCCGACTTGCACGCGACCTTGCTTGTCGATTGTGACATCAAAGAAATCGAGAAGGTTGCGACAAATATTGGCGCCGCCCCCCGTCCAGATACAACCGCGTTGCACGGGGTCGTTAGGCGTGGCATCGGATGTCGTCCAGGTAGCGCCGCCATCGAAGGTGTGCGCGATATAAAGATGCCATACGCCGTTAAATGAGCCGGCATTCGCATCGCCAGTAGAAGTAGTACCGAAAAACGCGACCGCTGCGCGACCCGCACTGCCCCCAACCACCGCCGGGTACCGAATGTTATTCAATCCGAGTGCACCACTCACATCGCCGATATTACTCCAGGTACTGCCGTGATCGGTAGAAGTTGCGACTACAAGTGAGTTATCATTATCGGCCGTGGCAAAGTAGACCCGGTTGGCGCTATCGATGCCGACCGCCGGGTCGCTTGCGCTGGTGCTCGTTTCTGAAGTTCCATTCCGCACTTTGCGAACGGCCCAGGTAAGTCCGTTGTTCTCCGAGACAACGACCGCGCTTTGGCCGCCGCAATCTTTGTTAGGCAGGTAAACAGTTCCATCCGGCGCGACTTTGACGTGGCCGTGCAAGCCGCCGCACTCCGTCGTATAAGTCTGAATAGGTGGTCCCCAGGTCAAGCCGCCGTCATCGCTGCGCAAACAAAACGCCGCGACCAGGTCTTGCGAACAATAGTAGGCGGCGTTTGGATAGACTGTTCCCGTCAAAGGAGCATGGTAAGGCCCACCACCGATCGTTTCGTGATCGATACCTGAGCCGAGTGGCCCCGGCGACGCGACCCAGGTCATGCCATCATCATCAGAATAAGACACTTTGCATGTCGGCGATGTTGCCGTCAGCTCTGCGGCAAAGACGCGCCCGGTAAGCTGATCCGTAAAACCGATCGGATCGGAATCGATCACCTGCGAGGTCGGAGCCGCTCGATTACTCCAGGTAGCAGTTGGTCCACCATTCGCGCAGGCGTTACTAAAGTTAATGAAAAGAGTTTCGAGATCGGACTGGAAATTGGTCACACCAAAAACGTTGTTTGGAGCGGCGGAATTCCAATTCACGCCAATGGAAGGTTCTCCGGCGCTGCGACCCATGTATTCCACTGTAGGTCCCGTAGGTGTCGTGACCGGAGTAAGCACGCCCGGCGGATTGAAATTCTCGTAACCGACTTTCGGTCCGTGATCGACTCCGGCTGGCGGCGGCGGAGTTGGGGTCAAAGGAACGATGGCAGCAGTGCCATGGTATTGAACGGAGGGAATCGTCGCGAAGTAAATTACGTGTACGGTATAAACTCCCACTCCGCTTTCAGAGGGCGCAATGTGGCCGACTTCATTAGTGCCGGCCGCATTCGCCGAGCTGTCGACGATTGTCCCCGCGTTCGAATCCTTGTGAATGACCAGATCATAGTCATTGCCTACGTTCGCGACATCGATCGTGACCTGGATACGCTTGGCCGCATTAGTCCAGTCGGCCTGTGAGCCATTTACAGTTAAAGTAAAGGTATCGCAGTTTACGCCTTCTACGCACGAGCTTTCGCCGTTAGGCGCGCCGGTGCCGGTGGCAGTTCCGTCCCACGTGATCGGGGGATCATTAATGCCAATGGCGCCGTTGGCTGGAGTAGCCGAGCGTGCGCGTCCGGCAGAGAATGTGAAGATCAGCAACATGAGCCCGGCGACGATAAAAAGCGCGCCGAGAGTCACGCGACCTTTAATAGAATAGGAACTTCTTTTCATAAGAACGATTTTGGGTTGGGGTTGAGAAAGCCTCGTTAACCGACAAAAGGCCTCGGTTTTGTTGATTCGATACTCACTTGGTGAATGAGTGCATAGGGTTTAATGTTTATTATTACAAAAGTGTCAGCTTGCATGTTCCCGATTACAGCCGTTTAAGCGCGAGCGCGGCCAGTGCTCTTGCGTGTTCGAGCTTTGTTTCTTCCGAATCCGACCCGCCGATACTTATCCGCAGGAAAGCGTCTCTCTGTAAGACATATAAAGAACCGGCCGTCCAAAAGGCCTCTTCGCCCAAGCCTTCAATTTTGCGAGGTGGCCGTCCTTCTTCAGATTCTCCTCTTTCAGTTTCAGCTTCGTGCGAGTCTTCTTGTTTGCGATAGCGGCCAAATCTTTCACGCCAAAAGTCTTTTGGGCTTCGCTTCTGCTTGGCGGCCGGGTCGGTGTGAGTGGTTACCAGACTTATCGATTGGTCGGGTCGCTGCGCTACATACACACATTGCGAGACGTGAAAGCTTCCGTCGGACCGTGCGCTGTTCTTGTTTTGCTCGATTGCCGAACCGGTTATTTTCTGAATTTCCTGTCGCTGGAGCAGAGAACACACATCGAACCGGGCCGGTCGTGTTTCGTCGTCGCGATCAGGCTCGAGCGCTCGGGCCGAAATCTTCGCATCGGTTTTCGGCGAGGTGTTGTCACCAACGACATGAGTGCTTCGCTTGCAAGCGGCATGCAAGGCAAGCAGGCAGCCAACGCAAAGAATAACGACAGCGAGGCGCATCGGAAACCTAACGAGTTGCGCACACGTCGTGATTTAAACGTGTGCGCATACTCATTAGATTAAGGTTAGGACGATTCTAACGCTGTGGCGCTCCGGCACTTTGTGTTTGCCCGGTCGTAAACGCCGTGCCCGATTGCGATTTTACCAACGTTATATCGGAGGCATTTATTTCGCCATTCGCGGTGACATCAGTGCGGAAGTTCGTGCCAGTTACCGGCGTACCGGATTGTGATTTTGTCTGGCTTACGTCACTCGCATTCACCGCCCCGTTGCCGGTGGTATCGCCAAGGAGCACGTCCATGCGAGCGCTCATCGGAGCCACAGCCGCATGTGCGGCAGTCTTGCACGCCGCTCAACTGGACAACCAGATGTTGCAGCATTGGTTACGTTATTCAGCTCCACCGTTACCTGGTTCAGGTTCGGACCGACGGAAGCCGGGCTGACGGTCGCGCTGCCTTGTGAGACAGCTAGCGCCGCCAGCAAAGCTCAGGTTGCTTGCAAACGTAAAGACTAGCGTGTGCGCGTTATTCGTCGCCGCCCGTTCGGCACTCGATTCCTGGATTGCCGGTAGCCGGCAGATTGATATCGAATACTCCGACGTTGCCGTGAGTCTTTCGCGAAACAACGCCGGGCGCGGTGGCCGCGCAGACGCTATTGAAGCCGACGGTGTAGCTGTTGGCGAAGCTCAGGCTGTCGGGCATCTGATCGTAAAGCCCGGTTAGGCCTACGCCGATGTTCAGCGGATCGCTCGACTGCGAAACGCCGGAAACAAAGCCGGCGATAGTATCGCCCGGATTGAGGCCGAGGTCGCTTGCTTTCACAATGATTGTGATCTTGCCGTTAGGTCCGTCATAGTTACTGCCAGCTTCGGCCGGGATTTGCGAGCCGGGCTCGACGAACCGGCCATCTACGCCGCCGCCGCTGTTCGGGCTTGGCGTGTAGGATTCGAATACGGGAGTAGTCGGATTGGTGAACGCCATGTGCACACCCTTGTAGGTGACGGTAGCACCGTTCACGATCTTGATCGCCACATACCAGGCCGAACCAGGAACACCCGTGCCGGCTAGATTCGGATCGGTGTTAATCGTGAAGACCAGGCGTGGAACGTTGTCGTTTTGGAACGGTTGGGCCAGTTGGAGGGAAAGCAGATCGGAGCCCGGCGGAGCCGGTGTGGAAACCAACCCAACTAGTGTAGCGCTGGTATCACCGGATGGATCAGTTAGCGTGCTAATTCCGGGTAAGACGCAAGTGCTCTGCGGAGCCGGCGGGAGGACCGCGACCAGGTCGACCTCATTACTCTGCACACCGATACCTACGCTGTTGATCGCTTTCACATAGTAAAAAAGGTGTGTACTAGCGGGCGGGTTGATGTCCGTGTAGTGCGGGTCCGAATTCAGGGTAGTAAAGAGTAAAGTTTCATTACCGGAACCGGTTCCACGCCAGATTTGGTAACTGGTAATAACGGAGCCGCCATTGTCCGGTATCTTCCAACTTAGATGCGATGCGAGAGGATCACGCGTCCCGGAGAGACACGCTGCCTTTGGCAATTTCGCTACCGTTGTGTCGGTTTGCGCGTCAAAGGAGGCAAAGAGCGTCTTGCCTCCGCTCTGCCGAGCCACGCGCATATGCGCTACGAAGTCGTTAGGTGCTATGCCGCCGATGCACTCCGGCTTCACGCAACCATCGCTGTAGCCGTAAAGCACGCGGCCTTTGTCATCGATCGTAATCTCATTGAAATCGAGAAGGTTTCGCTGCAATTGACCGCCGCCCTGCTGCCACACGCCGGTTGCACTCTGCACAGGATCGTTAGGCGTCGCATTGACTGTGTTCCATGTCTGGCCGCCATCGTAAGTGGCAGAGATGTAGGCGTACCATTTACCCGGGAAACTAACAGCCTGGTAGTCGCCATTGATGTTTGTGCCGAGAAAGCCAACGCCCGCGCGACCCGCGCTACCTCCTACGGCCTCGATCTCCACCGCGTTCTTGATTCCGTGCGTTGCGCCGAGATCGAAGTTATTCGTCCATGTAACGGTGTTATTAGCGTTCCGATGACCTTTCACTACCCGGGCATGGCCCTCAGGAGGATTGCCGCCGCCAACAGGTTCGTTGTTTACGTAGGCATAGTAGACGTCGCTGTTAGCGTCGATGGCAATGGAGGGATCGGCGCCTTGCGATTGCGAAACTGCACCAGGGACAATGAATTCAGTCCAGGTTAGTCCGCCGTCAGTGCTGAGCGCGCCGCCCTGGTTGCCATTACATTGGTTAACCGGAAGCCACACAGTCCCATCCGGTGCAACATGCAGGTGGCCATGTAATCCGCCGCACGCTGTAGTCGTGCCGTTGTAAGCGAGGGTGCTGGGATTGGTCCACGTTGAGCCGATCGTGTCGCTGCGGTAACATGCTGCGGGACCAACAATGTCTTGCGAGCAGTAATAGACGGCACGCCCATGAGTGACTGGATTAGTTGGATCGCCTAGGCCACCCGGCAGGTTATAGGGAGCAATGTTTGGATAGGGACCGCTATCCGAGCGTTTCATGGTCCGCCCCTCCATTGGGCGCGCCTACTCCGAACTCCGTCCAACCTGTAGGCTGGGTGACACTCGGTTCGCCGTCACTGTCACTGTAGGCGTAAACAGCATTTGCTCCCGCGGTTGAATTCGATGCCAAGGTGCGACCGGTAGTCTGATCAGTCCACAAAATCGGATCGAGACCCGTGTTCGTTGTGTTAGCAGAACGATCTTCCCAAAGTGCCTCACAGCATTCCGGCTTTGCCGGCATCAGTCTTTCCGGAGGAGTCAGGCGCCAGATGGGGCCGTTGTTCATTACCATGATGCGACCGGTTGCGGGATTGAACCCAATATTGAACTCACCCTGGCTTGATTCGGCCGAGGAGCCGGCTGGTGCTTCAAAGATCTGGTAACGGGGAATGCCCGGTGTCGTCGGGTCTGGTCCGCCGAAATTAGGGAAGCCCCCGCTGCCCGTACCGGGAAGTAACTCGACCCTCACATGAACGGTTTCATGAGTCGGAGTAAAAGGAACAATCTTGATTGTGTAAGTCGCGCTGCCGTCACTTAGTGGACTCACTGTCGCCACTTCCGGATTCGAACCACTGGCAGATTGATAGTTAGCCGGTTGGCTGCCGCTAAGGTCTGTGACCGTGCCATTATAAATGTAAAGATCGTAGTCGGACTGACCGGCACCCGTATCAGTCCAGAACATGGTTACTTTCACGGTGGCATTAGGGTGCGCGGCCGTGTAACCCGCGGGAAGGTTAACATTCAGCGCGTAGCTATCACACGGAAAGGTGTTGCTGTTACAACGCGGACCTGTATCGAGTTGACCCAAGCCAACGGGCGACTGATTTGGGATAGTAAATGGACCGGCGTCATAGGTCAAGATAGGATTGGCTTCAGAGAGAATCCCGCTCGAGGGGGTTGATGCAAAGCTAAGGAACCCAAGAGAGGTTCCTACGAGACAGAGTAAGGACGCTACCAGGACGCGCGCGTGAAAAATGCCGGTTTGTGAGGTCGTTTGTTTTTGCATGGCTGATTTATCTGAGTTCGAACGATTCGTTTTTTCGATGCGCATTCGCAGCGCATCATTTCCAGGGGCGAGCGTGCTCTCGAAGCCGCCGCTTTGGGGATGAATCGTGCAATCTTCGGCGACCGGTCTTATCGCCGGTGGAGTTATTGCATTACAATTCGGTAACGCTTAAAGGCGGCCGACCGCCGTGCGCGCTAAGACCTTCGATTTCTCCATCTTACTCTCGGCCGTTCCACCGCCGCCAACGCTGATGCGCATGAACGCATCCTTATCTTTTTTGAAAACATAGAGCGCACCGCCGAATCTAGCACCGGTCCAATACGCCTCATCGCCGACGCCACTGACGTGCGTAGGGACCATGATTTTCTCGCCTTCTTCGCGTTCCCCCTCCTCTTTCTTCTCCCTTTCTTCTCTCCCTTCTTCGCTGAACATCGCATCCCAAACGCTCCTGGCCGTTCGCTTATCCGGGGATTGCGAGTCGCGTTGCGTCACCGTTACAACAACCGACCTGCTTGACTCTTTTGTTGCATAGTAACACTGCGCAACGCGAAGCCCGTTGTTTGCTTTCGCACTGCTTTTCCTTTCGGTGACGGACGAGTCCTGCACGGCTTCGACCTCCTCATTCCTGAGTAACGTGCAAGCATCAATTGGAGACCCGGCGGTTTGTGGTCGCCTGCTGCAACCGAACAGCACAAAGGCAGAAGAAGAATGGCCACCAGGGTTCTGCGCACAACAGTATTCATGCTATGTGTCGTCAGAAAAGCAATTGAGCGGCGAAGCGCTACGAACGCTTCGCCGCTCAAGGGGATCACATCTTACTGCTAATTTACGCGAGTGACGTAGTCAGTGTGAGAAGAAGTGTTGGTTCTCGATCCGGAGCCTTGTCCAGCACTCGTTAGGTCTTGTGCCGGAATATTAATCTGGCCAGCCTGCAGCAATTTGTTTTCGACGATTTTGTTTAAGCCGTTGCCGAGATTCTCGGGCACCGGTTTCGCGGTAACGATGGACGCGAGGCTGACGATGCTTGCCACGATGGCAAGAGAGGAGAGGCGAGGAGTTTGAATATGGACAGGCGATGGTTTCATGTGGGGTTTCCGGGGGGTTCTCCGAGGATTGGTTGAGGTTACATTTTGAACATTGTTGGTGTTCGAATCGGTCTCACTTCGTTCGGCTGAGTTCTCGCGGATGCCGAAACGGACCAAATTTTTCTAAAAAATCTCCCTTCGCCATACGTCCAAAACGATTTAATTGTGCACGCGCATGAGAATCCTGATGATCAGCAGCGAAGGTCCGCCACTGACACGCGCGACTTCGTTAGTTGACGTTCTCGAAGGATTGCCCCGTGAGCTGCGCGCGCGTGGCCACGAGGTGGCGTGCACGCTTCCTTTTTATCGAGAGATTCGCGAGAACCCGGCAGTCGTAGCGCGCGACACCGGCATCACGGTCGACATCCCCGTCGGGACGCAAAATCATGTCGCTGAGTATCTGGAAGGCCGTAGTGCAAGCGGCGTGCAGATGTTCTTCGTCCGGTGCGATGAATTTTTCGATCGGCCCGGAATCTACGGCGAACATGGCGAAGCTTACGAAGATAACGCCGCGCGTTTTATTTTCCTAAGTAAAGCAGCGGTCGAACTGGGGCGACGCCTGACGCCTCCGCCGCAGATTTTGCATGCGCATGATTGGGCTCCCGCGCTGGTCCCGGTGCTGGTGAAAGACCAGCAGTTGCCTTTCGCAACCGTGCTCACTATTCACCACCTCGCCGAGCAGGGAAGCTTCTGGGGCCTGGATTTTAGCCTAACGAATCTGCCGGAAAGATATTTTTCGCTGCGTGGGGTGGAGTTTTTTGGCCGTCTTAATTTGCTCAAAGGCGGAATTCTTTTCGCCGACCGAATCACGACGGTAAGCGAGCACTATCTGCGGGAGATGATGAAGCCCGAGTTTGCCTGCGGCCTGGAGCATGTGCTGCGCGAAAACGCGCACAAAATCGTCGCGATTTTGAATGGCGCCGATTACGACAGGTGGAATCCGGCAACGGATCATCTCTTGCCGGCTCGTTTTGATGTCGGCACGCTTGACGGCAAACACGCTTGTCGCAACGAGCTGCTGCAAATGCTCGACCTCGCGCCGTCGCCCGAAGGATTAATTTGCGGAATGGTGACTCGGCTTGTCGCGGAGAAAGGGTTCGATGCATTGATGCCGGTGCTCGATCGCCTGCTTTCCGACGACACGCGACTGATCATTCTAGGCGAAGGCGATCCGGGATTTGAAATCGCGCTTGCCGTCGCAGCGCGAAAATATCCGACAAAGTTCGCTTACCGAAAAAGCTACGATGAGAAGCTGGCGCATCTGATTGAAGCGGGAAGCGACGTCACTTTGATTCCGTCGCGCTTCGAGCCGAGCGGAACAAGCGCGATGTACAGTTTGCGTTACGGCACGCTGCCGATCGCGCGTGCCACTGGCGGAATTCAGGAAATTATCGAGGACTACGATCCGTGGAGCGATACCGGGCCACGGCTTTCTTTATTATGATGGCTCTGTCGGAAGCGCTCTGGGATGCGATCAAACGCGCGCGCGAAGTGTTCGATGATCCGGTGATCTGGACAAAATTAATGGAGCGCGCGATGCAGCAAAATTTCTCGTGGCAAAGAGCGGCCGATCGTTACGAGGAAATCTATGGCGGGTTACAGTTAAGCGCCGTGCCGGAGGTCCGCGCCCCGCCTCCAAAAACTTTTGTCGCGCCGCTCGAGCTGGTGACGCAGCAAATGAAACGGCCGGCCGGACTTCGCCGCGTTTGATTACGGCACCGCGTGTCCGGAATTCGATTTTACCTGAGAGACATCCGTCGCGTTGATAAATCCATTAGCGTTCGTGTCGCTCCGGAAATTTGTTGCGTCAATCGCGATGCCCGATCTCGCCTTCGTCTGGCTGACGTCGGAGGCATTGACGGATTTGTTTGCAGTCGTGTCACCGAGCAACACATTCATGCTTACAGCGGTCGCGGGCAGCACCTGCGAAGAAACATCAGTCACTCCATTTAGAGTCACGGTAATTTTTTGCTGATCCGCCACGCCGCTCAGCGGAACCGTCATGGTGTTGCCCGCGAAGCTGGCTGCGCCAGCTGTGCCAGTGCCTGACGTAACGGTAGCGCCGCCACTCACAACATTTCTTGTAAAGGTGAACACAAGCGTGTGACCGGCGCCGATTCGGCATTCCACTCCCGGTTCTCCCGTTAAAGGAAGATCGATGTCGAAGGGCGTGCCGTTGTGAGATTTTCGCGAGACCGCGCTCGTGAGCTGGAGAGGCGTAGCGCGAAAGAGATGCTCCGCGAGGAACGTCACCGAAGCGTTGACACCGCCGGTGCTCCATATTTCTCCACCGATACGTCCGGTGCTGGAAAATCCGGCTGAGTTCCCCTGGCGCGCCGAGGGTAAATTGGCGGGCGAAGCGGTCCACGATCCAGACGGCCAGGAAGCTGTGTCCAATTCATCGACTTGGTTTGAAGCATCAAAAAAGCCTCCGCCCGTAACATCGCCACCGATGGCAAAAAGTTTCGAGCCGCTGGCAGCCAGAGCAAAGTCGGCCCGTTGCGGCGTCCACGCCGGACCGGTCGTCCAGGTGTTGGTCGCCAGATCCAGACGCATGCTCACCGTGCTGTTGATGGTGGCGATCCCATAGCTTCCGATCAGGTAGAGATATCGGCCCTCCTGCATGTAACCGCCTAATTGATACGAGGCCGGTGCATCGGGACCGGTAGTCCAACTGTTGCTCGTGATGTTATAAATGGAAACCGTCGGAGTTGAGTTGATGCCCCCACCGACGATGAAAATATTATCCTGATATGAGCCGGCTGCTGCGCCGTAGCTATTAGCAAAGCCAGGCCTGGCGCTGGCAGCGGTCCAGCTGTTCGTGGCAACGTCGTAGATACGCAACACGCTTCCGCCGAAGCCATCGGCAACGTAGATTTTGTTGTTGAACGAAGAATAAGTTCCAGCCGGCGCTTCCGAGCCGACAGGGATTGGAGTGCGCGGTGTCCAGGCATTAGTCGTGGCGTTATAACTATTGACCGCCGTTACCGGTCCAGCGGGTGTAGCGCCGGAAATCACATATAGCTCCTCACCCACCTGTGCGAATGCGTAGCGCGCGATGACCCTTGGATACGCCGTTGCCGTCATCCATCCTGGGACCGCCGGAGCCTCAGGAGCAGGCGTGCTAATCATCGTCGAACTCTCGGATCCTCGCATGGAGCGCAGCTTTCGTTGAATGGAGTTGGCTGGCATCTCGTCTTGTTGGGCGACGACTACGGGACAGAACGAGAGAGCGGCGAGAGCGGCCGCGATGAATGGGGTGGAGGATTTCATAAGAGATTGAGTAAGGTTGGGGAACGTTGGCAGCGCTCTTATTACTCGCTTAATAGAAAAAAAGTCAAGCGTTGTGATGATCCGTTAGGTAAACAACCGACAACACGGAGCCTATTTTGCCGAGCGCTGGACTAACTGTTTTGCTTTGGCCGGGCCGAGTCGGCGCAACGGTTTAAACCTTTTCCCTTTCACTTCGTTGTAGGAAACGAAGAAATGTTCGATCTCATGCAGCAGCACCGGATCGAGGTCCGCCAGCGATCTCAATTTTTCATGCGTCCGGGAATCGGCGGAAACCGCAATCAACCGGTCGTTACGCTCCGTTTTTCCCTTCTCGGTTTGTTTTGCTTCGATCACGCCGAGCAGCCGGCACGCAACGAGACAGCCGACAAAAGCAGGCTCATCCATCACGACGAGAACATCGAGCGGATCGCCATCGCCCCCGCGGGTCTTCGGAATGAACCCGAAATCATAGGGAAAAACGGCGCCGGCGGGTAAGACACCGCTTAGAGAAAAAAGCTCCAGCTTTTCGTCCCAGGAATACTTGTTTCGGCTGCCCTTCGGCGTGTCGATCACAACATTGAGCTCGTCCGATTCCGCGTCGAACGGCTGAAGTTTGGAGTACGAATTCATGTCTGCGAATAAACGGTTGTGCGCGTCGTCCAATGAAGCCACGAACAATTCGCGTCCAGCACCATAAAGAAAAGCGATTTCAAACTACCAGTCATGACCGCCGGGGAAAGCCTTGCAATAGAAAACGAGTTGGTGTCTTCTCGGCCCTCACAAGTCGCTGCGCGCATGAAAATTTCCGCGTCACTCCAGTGTTTCATCGCGGCCCTAATGCTCACTCTTGCGCAAATCGGCATTGCCGTCTGCGTGGCTGCGCCGAGCGAGTGGCCGCTGAGCGATCGCTACGGTTCGCTCATTCAGCACGACGGCTTTTGGTTCGCCAACATCGTCAATCGCGGTTACGGCACGACGGTTCCGCCGATGGATCACAAGGTCATGGAAGTTTCCAACGTCGCGTTCTTTCCCGCCTACCCGCTCCTTTCGATGCTTGTCGGTTCGCTCTTCCATCTCAATGCCTACCGCGCGTTGCTTCTCACGGCGCAACTCGCTGCTCTCGGTTTCTGGTTTTATTTCTTTCTCTTCTGCGAACGCTGGCGTTTGTCGCCGACGCTTCGTTTCTTTGGCGCCGTTGCGATCGTTGCGCATCCGGCGGCGTTTTATCTCATCGCCGGCTATTCCGAATCGCTTTTTCTTATGAGCTTAGCCGGATTCATTTACTGGAGCACCGCGGAAGGACGGGCGGCTAAAATTCTGGCTGCACTCCACGGTTTCGTGATGTCCGCCACGCGCATCGTCGGTATTCCGTGCGCTCTTTTCCCGATCGTTCGTGCTGTTTTTGAAAATGGCTGGAGCGGATTGCGCGACGTGCGCGGCTGGATCAGGCGATACGGTCCGGCGGTCGCGCTTTCGCTCACCGCAATGCTCGGCGCGATCGCATTTTTCATTTACTGCCAACTGCGCTGGAGTCGGTGGGACATGTATATGCTTACACAAGAGGCCGGCTGGGCGATCAAGCCGGACTACTTCGCCTTCTTCAAACCTGCGAACTACCGCTGGATGTTGCCGCCGCTGAACGATCCTTCGCTCGCGAGTCAGCTAACCACTTCCATCGCGCTCGTCATTTTCGGCGTCGTCGCGTTTTGCGAATTGCTGCCCGCGATTCGGCGCCGCACCGCTTTCCTCACCCGGCTCGGTCTTTATTTCTGCGCCCTCGTCATTTTCTACATCTCACTCGCTGGCGTAGCCTCGGTGCAAATGGAGAGCATGCTGCGCTACGAATTTTGCACCCATGCGTTAATCGTGCTGGCGCTTTTGCACTATTTGCATCAATTTCGCCTGCCGCCGGTGCTGGTTAGGGCGTTCGGCATGGCGGCGGTTGCGCTTCTCGGCGCGGCCGGGCTCAGTTTACAGGGCTGGTACGTCTGGAATTTTACGAGGGGAAACTGGATTGCCTAACGAATTAATGAAGAAGACTGTTGCAATTATCGGAGCCGGCCCGGCGGGATTGACTGCCGCCTATCTTCTTTCCAAGAACGAAGTGGACGTTGTCGTGCTCGAGGCCGACCCGGTTTATGTCGGCGGAATTTCTCGTACCGCTACCTACAAAGGCTTCCATTTTGACATCGGTGGCCACCGTTTCTTTTCCAAATCGAAAGCAGTCGAGGATCTCTGGACGGAGATTTTGCCTGACGACATGCTGCAGCGGCCGCGTTCCTCGCGCATTTTTTACGGCGGCAAGTTTTTCGCTTATCCGCTCAAGCCGTTTGAGGCGCTGATCAAACTCGGCGTTTTCCGTTCGATCCTCTGCGTGCTTTCCTGGTTGAAGGCGCGCCTTTTCCCGGTGCGCGATCCGCGCAATTTCGAGGATTGGGTGAGCAATCAATTCGGCAAACGGCTCTTCAACACTTTCTTCAAGAGCTACACCGAAAAAGTCTGGGGCATGAGCTGCCGCGAAATTTCCGCCGACTGGGCGGCGCAGCGCATCAAAGGTCTCTCGTTAGGCAGCGCGATCAAGAACGCGCTTATCCCGCAGCGTTACAATGGCGATCGCACCAAGGTGATCAAAACGCTCATTAATTCATTCCGTTATCCGCGCCGCGGCCCGGGCATGATGTGGGAAGCCTGCGCCGAAAAAACGAAAGCGCTCGGCGGTGAAATCGAAATGGGGTGCAAGGTTGTGGGCTGCGCTTATAACGAAGTCGCGAGCATCTGGACCGTGGAATACAGGGATCCGAAAGGCACGAAACACGCGCTCGAAGCCGAGCATGTTATTTCCTCCGCGCCGATGCGCGAATTGATGCGCGGCATTGTGCCACCCGTTTCCGAGCGCGCACGCGAGGCCGCCGAAAGTTTGAAGTATCGCGACTTTCTTACTGTCATGCTCATTCTGAAGGAGCGCCACATGTTCGATGACAACTGGATTTACATCCACGACCCGAGCGTGAAGGTCGGCCGCATCCAAAATTTCCGGTCATGGTCGCCCGAGATGGTGCCCGATCCGGAGAAAGCTTGTTATGGCCTCGAGTATTTCTGTTTCGAACACGACGGGCTCTGGGATTCGATTGATGAGGACTTGATCGAGCTCGGAAAACGCGAGCTGATCAAGATCGGTCTCGCGCAGGAAGGCGATGTCGTTGATGGCTGTGTCGTTAGGCAAAAGAAAGCGTATCCGGTCTACGACGACGATTACGCGCGCCACGTCGAGATGATTCGCGAGGAACTGGACGATCGTTACCCGAATCTGCATCTGGTCGGCCGCAACGGCATGCACAAATACAACAACCAGGATCACGCCATGATGACCGCGATGTTGTGTGTCGAAAATATCTTAGCCGACACCAAGCTTTACGATCTTTGGCAGGTCAATGGCGACGCCGAATACCACGAGGCCGGCGCGATTGCGGAAGAGCACGAGCAGGGTGGCGCGGGACTGCGTCTTGTTCCGACACGCGTCGTGACCACGCCTGAGCTCGCGCCCGAAGCGTAGCCATCAAGGAGCGGCGGTTTCCAAACCGCTGGCGTTCAGTTGACGCTCTTACTACGACTGACCAAGGGCTCGAATCAGTTGCCGGTTTTCGTTGCTTATTCCGTAAAGGTTTCCATCGGAGGACAGGAACACATGAGATTGCGATCACCGTAAACATTGTCGATGCGCGCAACCGCCGGCCAAAATTTGAAATCGCGGGTCCATGCCGCGGGATACGCAGCTTGCTCACGCGAGTAGGGACGGTCCCATTTGTCGGAGGCAATCTGCTGCGCGGTGTGCGGGGCGTTTTTCAAAACGTTATTTTGTCGATCGGCGCTTCCATTCGCGATCGCTTCGATTTCGGCATGAATGGAAATCATCGCATCGCAAAAACGATCGAGCTCGGGTTTCGCCTCGCTCTCGGTCGGCTCGATCATCATCGTTCCGGCGACCGGCCACGAAACAGTCGGCGCGTGAAATCCGTAATCCATAAGGCGCTTCGCCACATCTTCCACTTCGATGCCCGCGGCTTTCCATTGTCGCAAATCGAGAATGCATTCGTGCGCGACGAGTCCATGCCGGCCCTTGAAGAGAATGGGAAAATGCGGTTCGAGTCTTTTCGCGATGTAGTTCGCGTTCACGATTGCGGTCTTGGTTGCATTCGTTAGGCCATCCGGCCCCATCATGCGGATGTACATCCACGAAATGGTGAGGATGCTCGCGCTTCCGAGCGGCGCCGCTGAAATGTTTCCAGCTGCGCCACCACCGTGACGATTCATGACAATCCCGCCCGTCGGCGGACGTTTTCCCTGTTCGCCTTCGCCGAAAACGATGCGGCCGGTTTTCGGATCGAGAATGTATTGGCGCGGAAGAAACGGAGCAAGATGTTCGGCCACGCCAATCGGTCCCACACCCGGACCGCCGCCGCCGTGCGGGATGCAGAACGTCTTATGCAAATTAAGATGGCAAACGTCCGCGCCGATGTCGCCCGGACGGCAAAGCCCGACCTGCGCGTTCATGTTCGCTCCGTCCATGTAAACCTGGCCGCCGTGCGAATGCACGATCTCGCAAATCTCGCGGATCGTTGTTTCGAAAACGCCGTGCGTAGACGGATAGGTCACCATCAACGCAGCGAGATCGTCCTTGTGCGTTTCCGCTTTCGCGCGCAGATCGGCCAGATCGATGTCGCCGTCCTTTAAGCATGCGACCGGCACGACTTTGAATCCGGCCATGACCGCGCTCGCCGGATTCGTGCCGTGTGCGGACGTCGGAATGATGCAGACGTTGCGATGCGCCTGATTGCGCGAAGCGTGATAATCGCGAATAGCCAGCAGCCCGGCATATTCGCCCTGCGATCCGGCATTCGGTTGCAGCGACACCGCCGCGAACCCCGTGATTTCCGCGAGCCAATCTTCCAGTTGCTCGCACATTTCGCGATAGCCAGCAGTTTGATCGTTAGGCGCGAACGGATGCAGCTTGGAAATTTCCGGCCACGAAATCGGGAACATCTCCGCGGTCGCGTTCAGTTTCATGGTGCAGGAACCGAGCGGAATCATCGAGTGGCAGAGCGACAGATCGCGCGATTCCAATTTTTTCAGATAGCGCAGCATTTCCGTCTCGGTGTCGTGCGTGTTGAAAACCGGATGCGTCAGGAATTTCGACTGACGATTAGCGATGGCAGGTTGTCCTTCGGCATCGTCGGAAAGCGAAACGCCGAACTGTTCGCAGGCTTTTCGCAGATCATCTTCGGTTGTCGTTTCGTCGAGAGAAATGCCGATCGCGCGTGGGCCAAGTTTGCGAAAGTTCATCCCAGCCCTGGCCGCTCGTTTCAGAACTGAGGTACTAGATTTGTCTCCGAGAACGATGTGAAGAGTGTCGAAAAAATGTTCCTGCGCGATCGTGAGGCCGCCGTTTTGTAGAGACCGCGCGAGCCGTCTCGTTAGGCGATGGACGCGCTCGGCGATGGCGCGCAGGCCGTGCGGTCCATGATAAACCGCATACATCGATGCGATAACGGCAAGGAGAACCTGCGCCGTGCAGATATTACTTGTCGCCTTGTCGCGACGGATGTGTTGTTCGCGCGTTTGCAATGCGAGCCGATAGCCGGGCCTTCCAGCCGCATCATGCGAAACCCCGACAAGACGCCCGGGCATGTGCCGCTTGTATTGATCGCGCGTCGCAAAGTAGGCGGCGTGCGGTCCACCAAAACCGAGCGGAACACCGAAGCGCTGCGTGTTTCCGACGACAACATCGGCGCCAAATTCGCCCGGCGGCTTCAACAAGGTTAGCGCCAGGATATCGGCCGCGACGACGACGAGCGCGCCGGCTTCGTGCGCTTGCCTAACGAATTCAGCGTAATCAAAAATGGCGCCGTCGGTTGCGGGATATTGCACCAGCGCACCGAAAACAGAATCCTTGAATTTGAACTTCGCGAAATCGCCGACCACAACTTCGATCCCGAGCGGTTGCGCGCGTGTTTGCACCACGGCAATCGTTTGCGGATGGCAATTATTGGCGACGAAGAATTTCCTGCGTCCACGAACAGTGGCGTGGCAAAGCGCCATCGCTTCTGCGGCCGCGGTCGCCTCATCGAGCATCGATGCGTTCGCGATCTCCATCGCGGTGAGATCGGTGATCATCGTTTGGAAATTCAGCAGCGCTTCGAGTCGCCCCTGCGCGAGTTCCGCCTGGTACGGCGTGTAGGCGGTGTACCAGCCGGGATTCTCGAGAATGTTTCTCTGAATTACCGGCGGTGTGATGCAATCGGAATAACCGGCACCGATGAAGCTGCGCGCGACCTTGTTCTTTCTCGAAATGGCGCGCAGCTCAGTGAGCGCTTCGTGTTCCGATTTCGCTTCCGGCAAATTGAGCGGTCGATCGAGACGGATGTTTTTCGGAACCGTCGCATCGATCAGCGCATCGATGTTTTCGTAACCGATCGCGCGCAACATTTCCCCGATCTCGGACTCGATAGGCCCGATATGGCGCCGAGCGAAAGAATTGATATCGATATTTTCTGCGCGCGATTGCATTGGTGGAGACTACAAAGCGCGCAAAACGCTTCAAGTTTCGGCGCGCTCTACTACCTGATGTCCGATAACTCTACGTTGAATCGTAAGTCTCGACGCCGTGACTGTGGAGTTGCGCCCGCAAGTTCTTCAAATGTTCGTGGTCGCGTGTTTCAACGGTGCACAGGACGCGCACCGCGGAGACATCGCTGCTGGCGAAGGCGCGATCGTGCACGACCTGCTTGATGCTCGCACCACTGGCCGCGATCCGCGATGTGAGATCGGCCAGGCCACCGGGCCGATCGCTGATGATGGCGGTGAAGCGGCCGAGCCGCCCGTCCGCCACGAGGCCGCGCTCAATCACGCGGCTGAGGATGTTCGGATCGATATTGCCGCCGGAAAACAAAAGAACGACGCGCTTTCCGCGGAATTGGTTGAGTTTTCCCGACAGGCAGGCCGCGAGCGGCGCGGCGCCTCCTCCTTCGACGACACCTTTTTCCGATTCAACGATGCGCAAAATAGCGATCGCGATCTGTTCTTCAGTGACGGTAACGGTGAGATCAACACGATCGCGCGCGATGGCGAACGCATTCGCACCGATTTGAGGAATGGCGAGGCCATCCGCCAGCGTCGGATGCAGCGCAATCGGTGTCGGCTTTCCTGCTTCGATGGCAGCCGAGAAGCTGGCGACATTTTCAGCTTCAACCGCAACCACTTTTGTTTCGGGCCGCAATGTTTTGACCGCGAGCGCGACACCTGCGAGCAATCCGCCGCCACCCACAGGCACGACCACCGCATCAACATTCGGCACCTGTTCCACGATTTCGATCCCAATAGTGCCCTGACCCGCGATGATGGCTGGATCGTCGTAACCGTCGATGTATGCGAGACCTTTTTCCTTCGCGATTTCATGCGCATGCGCTTTTGCGGCGGCAAAATCTTTCCCGTGCAAGACCACGGTCGCGCCAAGCTTCTGGCAATTGCTGACCTTAATGAGGGGCGCAAATTTCGGCATCACCACCGTCGCGGGAATTCCCAGCAGTTTCCCCTGATACGCGAGCGCCTGCGAGTGGTTGCCCGCCGATGCCGCGATGACGCCGCGTTTTTGCTGATCGAGCGAAAGCTGCGCGAGGGCGTTGCGTGCGCCGCGTTCCTTGAAACTTCCGGTGCGCTGCAGGTTTTCCAGCTTGCAGAAAATTTCCATGCCGGTGATTTCGCTCAACGGAATCGACGGTGGGCAGGGCGAAAGGTAAACGGCGCCTTTGATGCGTTCGCGCGCCTGCTCGATGTCGCGGAATGTGATCACGCGAATCGACTATACCGGGCGGCAATGGGTGATCAATTTCTCACACAAAGGTCACAAAGGGCCACGGCGGTAAGTTGAATTCCTATTGTCCTTTGTGCGAAACAAGCCAGAGAATCGCCTGCTGCCGGTGACGGCGGCAGCTACAGTTTATAGCCTAACGAGTGGGACTTGATCGAGCGCTTCGCGCACTTTGCCCGCGAGCTGTTCGGACGTGAACGGTTTGGCCAGGAAAAATATTTCCGGATCGGGACGCTCAGCCGGTTCGAGCGATTCCTGGAGATAGCTGGAAGCAAAGATCACGCGCGTTTCCGGACTCGCCGTGCGCAACCAATCCGCGAAATTTCGTCCGCTCGTTTGCGGCATGACCATGTCGGTAAGGAGCAGGTGAATCTTCCGATCGCTCGACTCATTGAAGACACGCTGCGCGTCGTCGATCGTCGCCGCTTCAATCACATCGTATCCGAGACCGCGAAGCAAACGAATCGACATGTGACGGACACTGATATCATCCTCGAGAACGATGATAGTCTCGGTGCCAGTCGGCATGCGTCCGTTTCGTTTCCGATAGGTGCGCTCCGGCGCTGCGACCTTGGGCAGAAAAATCCGCACCGTTGTTCCCTTGCCCACTTCGCTTTCAATCTGAATGGCGCCACCGCTTTGGCGAATAATTCCATAGCTTGTGGCCAGACCAAGACCGGAGCCTTCCGCTTTGGTTGTGAAAAACGGTTCGAACAGATGTGCCTTTGTCTGATCATCCATTCCGACGCCACCGTCGATTACACTGATGACCACGTAAGGTCCGGGCGTGAGATCATCTAACGACAACTGTTCGTTGTCAGCGGACTCAATGGTGATAGTGGATGTTTCAATCCGGAATTTTCCATTACCTTGCATCGCATCGCGCGCATTAACGGCGAGGTTAAGCAAAACCTGTGTGAGCTGGCCGGGATCGACTCGAATGTGAGCGCCCGCTTCATCGTGATGCAGATGACAGACGACGGAAACGTTTTCGCCGAGCAATCGCAGGAGCGAGCGCTCCATATTTGAAATGACCGAGTTCACTTCGACGACGCGCGGTTCGAGCGGATTCTTTCGGCTGAACGCCATGAGCTGGCTCGTTAGCGTCGCGGCGCGGCCGGCGGCGTCGCGGATTTCGATGACGTGTTGGGCGGCTTTCGATTTTGTGCCAAGCGAGTCGAGTGCGAGATCGCTGTAACCAAGAATGGTGGTGAGAAAGTTATTGAAATCGTGCGCGACTCCGCCCGCGAGCTGGCCGAACGCTTCCATTTTTTGCGAACGTACCACCTGATCCTGCAGTTGTTTGCGCGCGGTGATATCCATGAGCGAACCGATGAAGCGTTGCGCCATGCCCGATCGATCGCGCACAATCAACGCGCGCTCGAGCAAGTGCGCGTAAGATCCATCCGCGCGACAGAACCGATATTCTCCCGACCAGTGCTCACTCGAGTTGCGCAACGCCTCGGCGATGCTCGCCGTCGCGCGCGCGCGATCTGCGGGATGAATTTTTTCCTTCCAGAAACGGACGTGCGTTTCTCCGTCCTGGGCGGAGTAGCCGAGGAGGTTTTGCAGGCCCTGGGGCCAGAAGAGCGCGCCGCTTCTTACATCCCAAACCCGAATCGCATCATTTGTAGCCCGCGCGGCCAGCGCAAGATATTGAGCGTCTTGAAGCGATGAAGTTGCAAATGAAGGCTCACGAATTTCATGATCTAAAACTCCGGTTGATTCTTTCTTTGCTGGCGCGCCACAGATCGCTGTTGTCGGTTCCTTTGCCCCCTTGACTTCCATTGCCGATCCCATGCGTTCATCTGGCGCCTCGCCACAAAAGTAAAAAGCTAGTTCCATGCCCTCATCTTCAGGGCGCTGTTTTCAAGTCCGCGACAGGGCGCGCGAACGATTTGTGTGTGTGCGCGACTGGTTCGCCAGGAAACGATCTCTCAAAAATCAGAAGCGCTCGTCACGAACGCGAATCTGTTCGGGATTCTTGCGCGGCTCGATGAAGCTGCGACGCGTCTCTCTAATGACCGAAGTCGGCGATACGATCTTCCTTCGTCACATGGAACGAAAGTTTCACGTATCGCGCCTCCACACCAACCATGGAGAGGTTGAAGAGGCGTTTGTGAGCGAAAGCAATGTCGCCGCTGACCCTGTTCCAGCTCGGGTCAGTGGGCGACAAAGGCGAATTGGAGACCGCAATTTTCAGAGCACCACGGATGGTCTCTTCATTAATAAAGGTGAAGCGATCGAGGAAGGCGGGATCGGCGACGCGGATGATCAACGTGGTTTCACCTTCGGGCAGGCAATAGTGCAGCGGTTGATCGTTTAATGTCAGTGACCGTGTGCTTTGTGCGATGATTTTTGGCGGCTGGAGCAACAGAATGAGCGCGCCGAAAAGCACAACCGAGCCGACGCGCCCACTTTTGAAGGGGATCGTACTCATAGCGATGATACTAAAAGCTTAGAGCGGGCCAGAGCGTGAATTTACTTGCGCGATTTTGATTTCGCTTGATGAAGATTTGACCAGCCGGTACAAGAGAAAATGGCGAGGGCCAGAACGAGTTGAAATTCCACCATTCTTTTTTCGCGGAGCGGATTCGAAGCAGGAGTGTCGTTTCGTTAGGCATGGCCGCATGACGCAGCCCTACCGCTAAGTATGTCTGGTACCACACCTGCTAACGTTAACGCCGACCGCCCAATGAGCAGTACACGCCTGTCGCGATTCTTTTTTGCTTTTCGAATCGCGGCTTTGGTGTCCTTCCTGCTCATCGCCTCTGGCAATGCGCACGCTCAGGATGCCGTTCGCCCTTCCCTTGCCGGCGAAGCTGCGGCCGAGGCGCGACGCCAATCGATCGACCATATTCCCTACAATCTTCTCGCCGGTCCGGTTCGGTTTCGCTTTAGCGCGACCTTTGGCATTGAGTACAACGACAACATCGATCTCGCTGATGTGCACCCCGAGGACGATGTCATCCTTCGTCCGCAGATAAACATGAATGCGATCTGGCCGATCACACAGCTCAACACGCTGCGGCTCGATATCGGCCTGGGCTATTCCTTTTATCTTAATCACCCGGAAAACGATACCGACGGCCTGCTCATCGCGCCTGGGACCCAGCTTTCGTTCGACATTTTCGTCGGCGATTTCCGGATCAATTTTCACGACCGCATGTCGTTGCAGGAAGATCCGATTTCCGAAATCGCACTCAGCAACGTGGAGGATTATGGGCGCTTCGAGAATACGGCTGGCGTTTCCGTGCTGTGGGATTTGAACAAGGCCGTCGCCACTCTTGGTTACGACCATTACAACTACGTCGCCACCAACTCGGACTTCAATTATCTCAATCGCAACGCCGAAGAGTTCAGCGGCAGTCTTTACTTCACCCTAACGAATACGACCGGCGTCGGCTTGGAAACCAGCTACGTCTTCACCTATTACAGCGACGATTTTCTGAACGACTCGCAAACGTTCAGCATCGGCGCGTTCATGGAAACCCAGGTCACAAATTATCTTAAAGTGCGCATCGCTGGCGGCTATCAGGGAATCTGGTTCGACAGCGGTGGCGGCGTCATGGACAACAGCGATCTGAATGATTTCTACGCCAACATTCTCATTTCGCATCGCGTCAACTCTGTGCTGACGCACTCGATCTCGGCCGGTCACGAGACTCAGCTGGGCGTCAATTCGAATTACATCACGCTCAACTACGTCCGTTATTTCGCGACCTGGAACATCATTCGTAACACGTTGCTCACCACCGAATTCTTTTTTGAAGATGCGGATGAGTCCGGCGGAATTTTCTCCGAACACGCGCAGCGTTGGGGCGCCGCGCTCAGCCTTGGCTATCAGCTTACTCAGCACGTCACGCTCGGTGCGCGCTACCAATACACGACGAAGGATTCCGATCAGCCTTTGCGCGATTACGATCAGAATCGGGTCTCTTTGGATGGAACGTACAGCTTTTAATCAGGAGCCCCCTTGCAACTTCGTGAAGCTTTGCGCCTTTACCCTGGTTGCGATTTTTTCTTTCGTCCCGCCCGCGCAACTCGTCGCACAGGATAGTAGTCCGCTGCCTTCCATTCCCAGGGCAGTGCCGGTCGAGCAATCGCCGCCGGTCAGCAACACCGTCATGCGCACAAATTCCATGAGCGTTCTCGATGACAAGAAACGGCTCGGGTCCAACGATTACGTCAGCTTCCGCGTTGTCGAAGATCGCGACGACGAATCGCAGCACTTGCGCGTGAACGATAACGGCGAGTTGGAAGTTCCCTACATCGGACTTGTTCCCGCGCAGGGGAGAACGTGCAGGGAATTGGCCTACGCGATCAAGAATGCGCTGGAGAAAGAGTATTATTATCACGCCACGGTGATTTTGGCGGTGGATCGTGTGAGTGAGAAATCGCGCGGCCGTGTTTACGTCTACGGCGCGGTCAAGGGGCAGGGCCCGCAGGAAATTCCCCCGGACGAAACTTACACGGTGAGCAAGGCAATTATTCGCGCCGGTGGCTTTGGCGATTTTGCTGACAAGCGCAAAGTGAAATTGACCCGCAAAAACGGGCAGGACATCACCGTCGATTTGAAACGCATCATCGAACAGGGACGCACCGATGAAGATGTCGTGGTGCAGCCGGACGATCAGATCTATGTGCCGCAGCGTCTGATCAACATGTAGCCATGCAAGCTCTTCCCGCCACAGAGCGGCCGGTTCCCGGCTCCTGGTCGACCTCGCTTATTACCCGCATGCATCGCTACAAGGCGCTGCTCATTCGGCGCTGGTGGATTCCCGTGCTTACGATTTGCATCGGACTGTTCGTTCAGGCGTGGCTGATTTATCAAACACCCCCCTCTTTCCAATCGATCAGCAAGATGATGTTGGCGGGGAAACTCAACATCAGCCAGGGCGCGGTCTACAGCGAGGACAGCGTTAATTTCTACGGCACCCAGATTCAACTAATGCAGAGCGTCGAAGTCCGTCACAGCGCGGAAAGTCTGCTGCGCTCGACTCATCCGGAAATGCAGCCGGTGCCGGTCGAGATCACCGTTGTCCAAAAACCGCGCACTTCGATTTTTGAGTTGAGCGCCATCGGCCGCACTCCCGATTACACCCAGGCTTATCTGGATGCGGTGATGCAGAAATATCTCGATTTCAAAAAGGGCATGCGCGCCGATCAGGGCCACAACGTTACGACGGCAATCACCGAACAATTGATCCAGACCGAAAAAGATTTGCGCAACAGCGAAGACGAGATGCTCGAGTTCCAAAAGGAAAACAACATCGGCTTTTTGCAGGAGGAAGGGAATAGCGCCGCCGCTTATCTCGTTAGGCTGAATCAGCAATATGCGCAGTTGAAGACCGAGTTCGAGCTGCTCAAGCTCCTTGATCTCGATCAAAATCTCGATCGCGCCCAATCGAAACCGGAAAGCTTCTCCGGGAGCGCAACAAAATGGCGAGAATACGTTGCCCTTCGCCGGTGTCGGGCCGGAAGATGATTATCTCAAGGCGAAACAGCAGGTGCAGCTGTTAAAAGCTGAGCGCGATACGCTTTCGCGCGACCTGCGCCCGAAACATCCCAAGATCATCAAGCTCAATGACGAGATCGCGAAACAGGAAGATCTGATCAAGTTATTCCGCGCCGACACGGTCGAGAAATTAAAGACACGCCAGGAGTCGATCGCCAAACAGATGGAAAATCTGCAGGCGAACATCAAGGAATGGGAAACCAAGGCGCTCGATCTCAGTCAGCGTCTCGCCCAGTTCAATCGCATTAAGGGAAAGGTCGACCGCCAGAAAACTCTTTACGATCGCCTAACGAACAATTTGAAGGAAGTGGATGTCTCGCAGGTCGTGGATAACAGTGACCAGGTTTCGATCATGGAACCGGCCAGCACGCCGATTTCCGTCCGTCCCGGATTATTCAAGAGTTTGCTCATCGGCCTTGGCGCAGGTGCGCTCGCCGGCATTGCCGTTCTTCTGTTGCTCGACCGGATCGACGATCGCATGTCGTCCTTCACCGAATTTCAGCATTTGTTCTCCGAGAGTGTGCTCGGACAGATTCCAAAAGAAAAAACGAAGGGCAAACTCACGCTTTTGCAGCCGGACGATGCGCGTCACATTTTCGCCGAGTCCTATCGCAACGTTCGTTCGTCGCTTTTCTTTATGCCCTATGAAGGGCCGCGTCCCAAAACTCTCCTCATTACCAGCGCCGTGCCTAACGAGGGTAAATCGACGGTTGCTTCCAACCTCGCCATCACCATGGCGCTTTCCGGCGCGAAAACTCTGCTCATCGACGCTGATCTGCGCCGCGGCGCAATTCGCGAGGCCTTCGACCTTTCCACGCGCGTTGGCCTTTCCGAAGTCCTGAAGCAGGAAGTGAACTGGCGCGAGGTCGTGGTGCCCACTTCTTATCCGAATCTGTTCATCCTTCCGCGCGGCAAGACGCTTTCCCAGCCGAGCGAACATCTTTTGCGCGACTCGACTGACATCCTGCTCAAGGAATTGTATCACCAGTACGATTACATCATCATCGATAGCTCCCCGGTGCTGGCGGCGGATGATACGACGAGCCTGGCGCCGAAAATTGATGCCACCCTTTTCGTTGTTCGGCTGTCCTACACCTCAGCTCGCCTAACGAGGAAATCTCTCGAGCTGCTCTACAACCGTCAGGTCAACGTGCCCGGCGTGATCCTGAACTTTGTCGATACTTCGCTGCCGGAATACTATTACTACCAGTATTCCGAGTATTATAATCCCCAGCCGACGCCTAACGAAAATGAACCGCTGGCATCGATTCGTCGCGAGGAAGAAAACCGAGTCCAATCCTCCTAGTGAGTAGACTGCGCGCGCTCTGCATCACTTCCTCTCCCTGAGCGAGAGGATCGAGGTGAGGGTAGCCAACTACCGCAAAACATTGGCATTGTTGCAGCTTGCTTACGCTGCGTAACAATTCGGCCATGATCGCGCCATGAGTTTCTTCGGTCCCACCGCCACGCCGGTGCTGAATGAGGCTTCATCGCCCACGATTCGTCGTGCGCTCCATCGCGCGCGCGTTGTCGGCAACTTCGTCACCGTTCAGGCAATCGTGCAGCTCATCGGCTTTATTGCCGGCATTCTTCTCGTTAGGCGTTTGGAGCAACGCGAGTACGCCTATTTCACCATCACCAATTCCATGCAGGGCACGATCAACCTGCTTGCCGATATCGGTATCAGCATCGGGCTCGTTTCGATTGGCGGTCGCGTCTGGAGCGATGCCCATCGATTCGGTGAGCTGATCAACACCGCGCTTCACATGCGGCGCAAACTTGGCGCAGCCGCGATCGTGCTGGTCACGCCAATTTTGTATTTCATGCTCGTTAAAAACGGTGCGCCATTTTCCTACGCCATCGTTCTCATCGTCATTCTCCTTTTCGGTCTAATGCTGCAGTTTTCCGTCGGCGTCCTTTCCGTCGTTCCGCGCCTGCGGTCAGATGTGAGCAGGATTCAGTTTATCGATCTGACCGGCGCGCTCGCCCGACTACTTCTTCTTGTCAGCATCATGTTCGTTTTTCTCGATGCCGCCGTTGCCATCGCACTGAGTGCTGTGGCCATCGCGATTCAATATTTCATGCTGCGCCGCTACACCGCTGATGTGATCGACGTGAATGCACGCGAAAACGCGGATGATCGCCGCGCCATCCACGGTTTCATTCGGAATCAGGCGGCCAACACAATCTTCTTCTGCTTCCAGGGACAAATCACCGTTTTCCTGATCAGTCTCTTTGCCCGCCAGGCCAGCTCGGTTGCTGAAGTCGGCGCGCTCGGCCGGCTGGCGATGATTTTTGTCGTGATCAACAATTTGCTCACGAATGTTTTCGTTCCAGCATTCGCGCGCTGTCAGGATAACCGGAAACTGCGCTGGCAATATGTCGCAATCCTCGGCGCAGTTGGCGGCTTCAGCCTGCTCGTGGTGTGTGGGGCGGCATTTTTCCCTAACGAGTTCCTGCTCGTCCTCGGAAGCAAATACGCGCATTTGCAACGCGAACTTCTCTTCATGGTTGGCGCATCAGTTCTGAGTGCGCTCACCGGAACGATCTGGGCACTGAACGCATCCAAGGCGTGGATCACCGGTTCCTGGCTTTACATTCCGCTTACGCTGGCCACTCAAATCGCACTCATTCCGGTGACCGATTTTTCTCGCGTCACCGATGTCCTAATTTTCAATCTCATTTCCAATCTACCCAATCTCCTTCTCAACCTCGTTCTGAGTTATCGCGGATTTCGCACTCTTGCTTCCGCTTCCGCCTGACGACCAATGCCCAATTACGCTTATCACTGGGCGCGGACGGAGGGAGATTTGGTGCGACGAATCTATCGCGCGTTTCTTTCAGGAATCGTGAAGCGCAAGATTGAGCCATGCGCTTCCATTCCGCTCGAAGTTTTCGCCTATTCCGGTCACGTCAGTTTGCCCGAACAAGTAGCATCGATCCGTTCGTTTCTCTGCCACGCAGGACGACCGCAAAAATTTACCGTCGTTTCGGATGGAACCTATACGAGTAATGATATCGACTTACTCGAACGTGTTGACCCCTGCGTCGCCGTCCAATCTGACTTCCGGAGGGACGTGCTTCCGCACGTCCATGTTCTTAAGCAGGGCGATGCCGGGACAAGGACGTGCGGAAGCACGTCCCTCCGGGACTATCTCTCGACTCATCCCATCGGCAAACAACTGGCGCTGATCATATCGCTGCCACGGAACGGCCCGGCGCTTTATCTCGACTCCGATGTCCTGTTTTTCGCGGCGGCTCGGGATCTTGTAGCTTTGGCTGGCGCGGCTGCCGTTACAGCGTTCTATTTGCCGGATTGCCAGTTCTCGGGCGATGCCCGATTGATCCGTTCGCCTAACGAGCGTGATCGCCCGGTTAACACCGGCGTTCTTTTGCTTTTGCAAAAACTCGAGTGGTCGTTAGGCATTGAGCGTTTCCTGCAATTAAATGGCGCACCGAACTTTTTCACGAACCAAACGATGACGCATTTGGTCATGCATGCGAACCGCGCCTCACCGCTCGATCCAACAAAGTACGTGTTGCAACTCGACGATCAGACCGTTTACCGCGATCGCTACGCCGGCGATGGCCTGGCCCTGCGCCATTACGTCAACCCCGTGCGACACAAATTCTGGACTACTTTGTGGCGTCGATGAACTCGTTGTCTGGGGAGCGCACGCGCCCTCGCGTGCTGATTTCGGCGCCCTCGCCGAAATCTCTTCTGAAAGGAAAAATTCGCGATGGCGAGGGTGCCATCGCCAGCAGGCGGGGGCCCGTGCGCTCCCCGGAGAAACACGCGATGATCCGCGCGGTCTCTTATCGTAATCGATGACCGAGCATTCGAGACAACGGCTGCGCATCCTCGCGATTGTGAATCTTCCGTGGGACGCGCGACTCGGTGCGGCACGAGTCTGGATTGAACTCACGGAGGAATGGCGGAAGGCCGGCCATACGGTTGACAAGTTTTGTCTTACCGACGCCTTCCCTGGATCGACCCGTTCTCGCGCACTGTCGGCATTGCGCCAGGCCATCTTTCCAGCACGCGCGGCGAAATTTGTTCGTCAGAACGCTGGTCGTTTTGACGTGATCGACTGTCTCATCGGTACGCTTCCGTTTTCCAAGGAATCCCTCCGCTTCCACGGGCTCATCGTCGCCCGCTCGGTTGGATTGCATCGGCCTTACGACCGCTTCGACGTCGATGCGCGCAAACGCTGGCCCGACCAGCCGAAAGGGCGATTCCTGGGCAGGGTGTTCTACAACCTGCGCTCGCGCCGGCTGCGGAAGAATGCAGACGAATCGATTCGACGCTGTGATTTGTTGAACCTGCCTAACGAGTCGGAGCTGAAGGAACTCGAGCGCGCTGGTGTGCGCAAGCCGGCGATCACTGAACCGTACGGTTTAAGCAACCAGCATCGCCACGCCCTCCAGCAGGCAGCGCAGCCGGCAACGGCTCGTCTGCAAAAAAAGAAGATCTGTTTTATCGGCATGTGGAGTTTGCGCAAAGGCGCGCGCGACTGGCCCGAAATCATGCGGGCGATTCGCACAAAAAATCCCAGCGTCTCCTTTGTATTTTTGGGAACAATGTTCAGCGAGGATGTTGTTCGCGCCGCGCTCGGTTCGCAAAATTCGGCGAGCGTAAATTGTCTCGCCACTTACGAGCCGGCCGAACTCCCGCAGTTGCTCGCCGATTGCGCTGTCGGATTATTTCCGAGCTACGTTGAAGGTTTCGGATTGGCTGTGCTCGAACAACTCGCCGCCGGCATTCCAACGATCGCGTATGACGTTCCCGGTCCTGGCCAGATTCTTCATTCCAAACGCGATTTGCTTCTCACGCCCGTGGGTGACGCGAAGGCGATGGCGGAGCGAGCCCTGCAGATCCTGGATTTCGCGCCGGACCAGTACGAGCAACTTTCAACTCAGTGCGCCGCAATTGCCGCTGATTACCGTTGGAGCGACATCGCCGCGAATACACTGCGCGAGTATCGACGTGCGCTCGACCGATTGCGCGACGTCGTCGTGTTCATTCAGCCATTTTCGCTCGCGGCCGCGGGCGGCGGCCCGCGCATTCTGCGCTCGCTCCTGCGCGACGCGCCGGTATCGACGGTGGCCGTTTGCACGGCGCCGCAGCGTCGTTCGGATGAATCGCAGATTCATGTCCCCTTGCGGCCCGACTTTGGTCGAATTGAGCGAACCCGATTCAATCGAGTCGCGCATTCGATGACTCCACTTTTCCGACATCGCTTTGAGCGAAAGTTGGAAAAAATAATCTCAACCTCACGCCCGCGCGCTATCCACGCGATCGCGCATGGAGGTCTCGATTTTTACTCGGCATTCGTGCTCGCTAAAAAATCTCAGCTCCCGTTTTTTCTTCAGGTGCATGACGACATTGTCTACACCGGCGCTGGCCGCGTCGCGGAAGAAACGCTCGCCCACTGCATGCGCGAAGCCTGGCTGGGAGCGGCCGCGCGTTTTGTCATTTCTCCCGAGCTTGGGGCTGAATACACGAAGCGCTATGGCGAACGGGAATTCGTTATCGTCACCGACGGCTTGGACAATGTTGCCGGCGAAGGCGCGCACAACGCCGAACCAGCTTCGGATCTATTTCATGGGCTTGTTTCACATCGGTTACGAGCAAAACCTCGAAGCGCTGATCAGGGCAATCGATTTGTTGCCGCCAGGCCTAACGAACAATTGCTCGATCACTTTGCGGTGCGATTACCTTCGGCCTGCTGTTTTGCGCCAAAGCGCGCGCATTCGGGTTCTTCCTTTCGGCTCCGAAACGGATGTGGAAGCCGACATCGACCAGGCCGATTGTTTGTATTTGCCGCTTCATTTTCAAAAAGCCGATCAACCATTCGGCGCCTACAGTCTTTCAACAAAGATGGTTACCTACCTCGGCAGCGGCGTTCCCATTCTCTATCATGGGCCGGCTGGAACCGCCGCTCACAACATCCTCGCCAAACATCACGCCGCTGCGTTGGCGACTTCACTGCAGCCTAACGAGATTGCCGCTGTGCTCATTGACCTCCTTCGACCGACCGTCGGAATTCAGCTCGCGGAAAATGCATTGCAGCTGGCCCGGGCTTCATTTCTTAGGGCCGACCAATGCAAAAAGTTTTGGCGAGAAGTCATGCTGTGGTTGGACAAATCAGAAACGAAGAGCGCCGCAGCTTGAAGACGCCATCCGTCCTGCAAATCGTTCCGCGACTTCCAGGTTCGCTCGACGGCGTGGGCGATTATGCCTTGCAGCTGGCACATCAACTCCACGTCGAGTTCGGCATTGATACGAAATTCCTCGCGCCTCCGTTTTCATTCGAAACGCCTAACGAGTTATCGGATTGCCTCCGGTATCATTTTGCATTACGTGAATTACGGTTACCAAAATCGGGGCGTGCCCCGGCAACTGCCGCCAATTTTGCGGGAACTGAAGCAGGCGATTGGTGGAAGATTCGTCACCATTTTTCATGAGCTTTACGCCTCGGCCCCGCCGTGGCGCAGCGCGTTTTGGCTGCAGCCGTTGCAAAAATCCATCGCGCGAACTGTGGCCGGGTTGTCCGATATGTCTGTCGTCTCCAGCGAAACGATGCGCGGTCTCCTGCGCGCACTTTCACCCGCAGCACGGGTCGAGGTTCATCCAGTTGTTTCCACGCTTGGCGAACCAGAACTTGCCCGTGATCAATTCGTTAGGCGCGATCCGCATCGTTGGGTGATTTTTGGAGGGACGCATCTGGTCGAGGCTTCGTTACGTTCATTTGTCCGAGGCTTCCCGTCGATCCCGGAGGCATTCGCGCCGCGCGAACTTTTTGTTATCGGCGGCGAAGAAAATGAAGCAGTGCCGCGCGAACTTCAGCAGTTGCGTGGTGTCGAGTCGCAATATCATCCTGCGCTGAAGGCGGAGACCGCGTCCGAAGTTCTGCTCACCTGTTCTTTCGCCTGGCTGGATTATTTTCGCCAACGAAACGTTCCAACCGACACCATTTTGAAATCGGCAACCTTCGCCAGTTACTGCGCTCACGGCGTCATCCCGGTTTTTCCGCGCGACGGCTCACCGATCGCTTTGCGAGGTGACCGGATGCCCGGACCATATTTCGTTATTCCAACCAGATCCAATCTTCCGTCGCCGAACGAGCGCGCTAAAATTTCCGGGGAAATTTACGATTGGTATCGTCGCCATGCCGGCGTAATGCATCTGGCCTCGGCGATAGCAGCGGCCCTCAGGGAAGGGCGATCTCCGAATCGCCCTGGCGGTCTGGAGCCCGCCGCTCCTTGATGGCGTCTTCTCATTACGAATCGTTATCGATGGCCACCGAACAGAGGACCGACCGACCCGCCCATGTGTTCGTTGTGCACTGGAACCAGCCGGATGAATGCATCGCGACGGTTAACGCCCTGTGCGCGCAGGAGATTCCATTGCAGATAACCATCATCGACAACAATTCCGCGCCCGAGGCAATTCAGAATCTTAAGTCCAAAATCGGTCCTGAAATTCAAGTCGTTAGGCTGGAGGGGAATCGCGGCTGGGGCGGAGCGTTGAACGTGGTTCTGAAACCGTGGCTGGCCCAAAACCGGAGGGACGTGCTTCCGCACGTCCCCGGACGCGCAGAAGCGCGTCCCTCCGACAGGAATGTTGATCGATATTGTTTTATCAGCGCGCATGACGCCATACCGGAGCCCGGATGTTTACGGTTATTGCTTGAAGCGGCGGAAGCTGATGCGCGGGTTGGCATTGCCTGCCCGCAATATCGCGAGCCGTTTGTCGGACGCTTTTCCTCGGCACGCGGGATTTTTCCTGAAAACGTTCCGGCATTATCAACCGGCACGGCGCAAGTCGTCGATGTGCCCCATGGTACATTGATGCTTTGCCGGCGCGAATGTTTGCAACAGATCGGCCTGTTCGATGAACGCTACTTTGCCTACGGCGATGAACATGAGCTCGGCCTCCGTGCGCGCCGCCATGGCTGGAAAGTTGTGATGGTTTGGGGCGCCATCGTAACCAACCCCGGAACATGGACCGAAAGTCCGCTGCGCAGCTATCTCTTCGCACGCAACTCGCTGTTGTTGGTGCGGGATTACGCGGGCCGATGGCAAGCGCTCCTGCGCGCCCTTCTGATTTTGCTCAACACTTTTCGACTCATGATTCAATCGCCCGGCAAAGCTTTCGCCTTTTCTGCGCGCGCACGATTTCAGGCCGTGACGCGATTACTTCCTCGGCCGCTTGCGGCCGGCCCGATCTCACCGGATGAAAATGCTATTTTTTCTCTTCTTGTCCGGGGAGCGCGCCCGCCCTCGGGCGCTGGCGATGGCGCCCTCGCCATCGCGAACTTCTTTGGGCATTCCGGCGATGGCGCCGAAATGGGCGCCCGAGGGCGGGCGCGCTCCCCAGACAAAATATTTCACGCGAGTTGATTGCGAATTCTTTCGCGCCTGCGCATCGGGATGAGAATTTTGTTTTCGTCCTACGCTTTTCGACCAGGTACTGGAGGAATCGAAACGGTTTCCGAAATTCTGGCCGAAGAATTTGCCGCGCTCGGTCACGAAGTTCGATTAATCACTGAGACGCGCGGCGACGAATACCGGCACAAATTATCAGATCATTCGGCGGCCGAGTCTGCTCCGGTTATTCGCGCTGTTGCGATGGTCCGACGTGTTTTTTCAGAACAACATCAGCCTCCGCAGCCTGCTTCCCGCCATCCTCATGCAGAAACGCATCGTCGTTGTGCATCAGACGTGGATTCGAAACGTGGGCGGCCAGATTGATTTGGTTGCGCGCGTCAAACGGATGTTGCTCGGATCGGTCATGAATGTGGCAATAAGCCGCGCGGTCGCGAAAGACACCGGCCGCGAATCTCTCATCATTCCAAATCCCTACCGCGATCGGGTGTTTCGTGTCCTTCCTGAGACGACCCGTGCGCGAACACTCATTTTTGTCGGACGTCTTGTTTCGGACAAAGGTGTCGATTTGCTTTTGCACGCGCTTGGATTGTTGCGCCGCGAAGGATTGGAACCCGATCTCACCGTTGCAGGCGCGGGACCGGAAGCGGAAAATCTTTCTGCCCTCAGTCGCGAACTTACGTTAGGCCATCAGGTTTCATTCGTAGGTCAAAAAACGGCGGAAGAACTCGTTCGTTTGCTGAACGAGCATCGCATCATGGTGATTCCGTCCCGTTGGGCTGAACCGTTCGGTGTCGTCGCGCTCGAAGGAATTGCGTGCGGCTGCGCGGTTGTCGGATCGGAAGCGGGCGGGTTGACGGAAGCGATCGGTCCCTGCGGAATCACTTTTGCCAATGGCGACGAGCGATCGCTTGCCGATGCGTTGAAACGAGTTCTTCTCGATCAAGCGCTGGAAGATTCATTTCGTCGCGCCGCGCCAGAACATCTGGCGAAGTTTAAGGCGCGCGAAGTTGCGCAACAATATTTGCGGCTGCTCGGACGGCTCATCGCATGATTTTGCTCTCGCACGCCACCGGGAACGAGAACGTGCGCCAGGCCGCGATCGCCTTGCAGGAAGCTGACTTGTTAGGCGAATTCTGGACTTGCCTGAGCTGGGATCCCGAAGCTTCCATCAATCGTCTGTTGCCTGATCGTTGGCGCGATCAATTCGCGCGCCGCGCGGTTCCAGAAAGCGTTCGGCCGTTTGTCCACACCAGGCCGGCGCGCGAGATCGCTCGTCTTTTCTTTGGAAGTCCCGATGTCGATGCGGTGATTCGGGACTTGGATCGACGCGTCGCTCGACGCTTGCGCGAATCCAAGAAGTTCACTGCGGTTTATGCATACGAAGACGGCGCGGTCGAAAGTTTTCGCGCGGCCAGCGACTGCGGCGTTCACCGAATATACGATCTGCCCATTGGCTACTGGAAGGCGGCGCAGCAAATTTACGCTGAGGAAGCAGAGCGCGAACCGGAATGGGCGGCGACGCTGACCGGCATTCGCGACAGCGCGGAAAAGCTGGCGCGAAAAGAAGAGGAATTGAAACTGGCGGAATGTGTGGTCGTGGCCAGCAGCTTCAGCAGAGCAAACCTTGAAGGACGCCGACTTTGCCGGAGCGATCCGCGTCATTCCATACGGAGCGCCGGAGGCGATCTCGAGTGAAATCACAACGCATTCCGGAAAGTTGCGCGTTCTTTTTGCCGGCTCGTTAGGCCAGCGCAAAGGTTTGTCATATTTGCTGCGCGCGCTCGATTCGTTAGGCGACAAAGTTGAGCTGACATTGCTCGGTCGCAAAACCGCCGACAACTGTGCGCCGTTGGAAGCGGCGATTCGAAAACATCGCTGGATTCCGACATTGCCGCACGGCGATCTTCTGCGCGAAATGCACCGGCATGATGTTCTCGTTCTGCCATCCCTTTTCGAGGGATTCGGCCTCGTCATTCTCGAAGCGATGGCGCAGGGTCTGGTTGTGATCGCAACGCCGCACACGGCCGCGCCCGACATTTTTGATGACGGCATTGATGGCTTCATCGTTCCGATTCGCTCGAGCGAGGCGATCGCGGAGAAGTTAGCAATCTGCTGGCACGGGGACCGCGCCCGGTTGCGCGAAATGAAAGTGGCCGCGCGCAAAAAAGCGCAGTTACATCGCTGGGAGCATTACCGGAGCGCCCTTGCCCGACTGGCACGGGAAGTGGTTTCTTAGGAATCGACGCGATGCAAGAAGTGGTTAGGCCGAAAGCGATTACATCAGCAATGCCGATGCCGCCTGACGCCGGCGCAGAAAAAGCGCTTCGTTACACGCGTCGTCTTATCTGGACTTATCTCGTGCTCCTTATTTTCGAGGGCGCGCTGCGCAAATGGATCGTGCCGCGATTTTCCGATCCGCTGCTGGTTGTGCGCGATCCGGTCGTGATCGCGATTTACATTTGCGCGCTGCGGGCGCGAGTTTTTCCGCGCAACATCTTCATGACCTCACTCGGAATTATTGCCGGATTGAGCTGGCTGATCAGCATTGTCGTTTTGCTGCCATATCTTCCGCACAAAACTATTCTGCTCGTTACGGCCTACGGTTTCCGTTCCAACTTTTTACATCTCCCGCTCATTTTTGTGATCGCGAATGTATTCAACGCTGATGACGTGAAGAGAATGGGATGGTGGATTTTGGCCGGCCTGATCCCGATGGCGCTCTTGATGGCGGCGCAATTTCGCGCATCGCCCGATTCATTTATCAATCGCACGGCTGGTCTCGGCGAAGGCGAGCAGATCACCGCCGGCGGCGGCAAGATTCGTCCGCCCGGAACATTTTCATTTATCTCCGGCGTGATTTTCTACATGAGCTCGGCCGCGGCGTTTTTGATTCACGGGATCATCTCGCGAACGCACCTACAAAAACTGGCTGCTTATCGCCTCCGGATTCGCGCTCGTTGTTGCGGTCGCAATTTCCGGCAGCAGATCGGTCGTCGCATCGGTTGCGCTCGTCGTCCTGTCGCTGCTCGTTATTTTGGTGCTTCGACCCGAAGCGGTGAATCAATTTGGTCGCAGCCTGCTCCTCGTTGTCATTGCCGCATGGATCATCAGCTACGTGCCGATTTTCAACGAAGGGCTGGCAATTCTCTCGGGCCGCTTTACCGAATCAGCCGAAGCTTCGCAAAGCTCCATCGCTGGTGGTTTGCTCTCGCGCATCTACAACGATTTCGTCAGAGGTTTTCGTGTGTTTGATCGCCTGCCGTTCTTCGGTTTCGGCCTCGGTGTCGGGACGAATGCCGGCTGCAAATTCATTACCGGACAATCCGGTTTTCTTCTTTCCGAAGCGGAATGGGCGCGCTTGCTTTTGGAAAACGGTCCCGTCCTCGGTCTGCTTTTTCTTCTGTGGCGTGTGGCGCTAACCGTTCGTATCGGCTGGCTCAGTCTGCGCGCGCTCGGTTACGGCGAAACACTTCCGATCATTCTGTTCAGCGCCAGTTTTGTTGCATTGCTCAACGGGCAATTTGGTCAGCCGACCACTCTTGGATTCGCCGTCTTTTTCAGCGGCCTGTGTCTCGCCTCGACAAAAATGGGAGACGAAACGGAGCTGCTTCCTGCGCGCGGAAAAATGATTCCGCCTCCGCCGGGGCCGATGCCGAAAGTTCGCGGTCGCTCGATTTATGCCGCTCGTCTGCACGGCGATGAAAGCGGACCAGTGAAATCCAATGGTTCTGCTGATCGGTAATTATCCGCCCGATCGGCAGCAGAGTATGCAGCGGTTCGGAAAGATGATGCTGAACGGTCTGACGAGCAGCCGGCATTGAGGCGGAGCTGATTCAACCGCAACCGTTTTTTGGAACGGTTCGCAATCTTGGCGGCCATTTCGTTTCGAAGTGGTTAGGCTACATCGATAAATTCCTGGCTCTTTCCGCGCAAGCTGCGCCAGAAGACTTTCCGATTCCGTCACAACTCGTTCACATCTGCGATCATTCGAATGCCAGTCTATGCGAAGAAAACTGGAGGCGTGCCGACACTTGTTACCTGCCACGATTTGCTCGCTGTGCGCGGCGCGCTTGGGGAAGAAACCGATTGTCCCGCATCGTTCACGGGAAAGTTTTTTCAACGCTGGATTCTTTCGGGATTGAGATGCGCAACAGCGATCGCGTGTGTTTCGCAGCGCGACGTTGCGAGATGCAGAACGGTTGGTTGCGAGACGTGCGGAAGCACGTCCCTCCGGATGGACATGCTTCCGCATATCTGGCTGTCCGTTGTGCCGAACGGGCTAAACTATCCCTTTCAAAAACAATCAGCGGACGTTGTGCGCAAACGACTCGCCGGAATTCTGGACACTGAGCGGCCGTTCATTCTGCATGTCGGTTCCAGTTTGCGCCGCAAAAATCGCGATGGCGTTGTGCGGATTTTTGCGCGAACAAAGAATGATTGGACTGGCCAGCTTGTTCTTGCGGGCGACCATTGGACGCCGAGCTGCATTCGTTAGGCGGGGAGCTCGGCGTCTCCGATCGAATTGTCTCGATTATTAATCCGGAAAGCGAATTGCTCGAAGCGCTTTACAGCGCGGCGGTAGCACTCGTCTATCCATCGCGCTTCGAAGGTTTCGGCTGGCCGATCATTGAGGCCCAGGCATGCGGTTGCCCCGTCATTTGCAGCAATCGCGGACCGTTGCCGGAGGTCGCGGGTGATGCGGCAATGATGCATGACGTTTCTGACGAAGCGGCGTTTGCCGGAGACGTTTTGCGATTGCTGGATCCGGCCGTGCGCGATGAATGGAGCCGGAAAAGTTTGCAGAATGCGGCGAGATATCGCGCGGAGGAAATGATCTCGCATTACATCGCGTTATATCGCGAGCTCGAAGCGCGCGCATGAAGACGTTTTTGATGCTTCTGAGTCTTTTCCTTCCGTGGGAATTACGCCGGCGATTTCTTGAAGCGCAGTTCGGTTACATCCTACATCCTACGTCTCGGGTCGGCCTCTCGTGGATGCTTCCACGGCAATTGATCATGGAGGAAGGAACGAGCATCGGACATCTCACGCTGTGCAAGAACATTTCGCTGCTGCATCTGAAAGCGCACAGCTCTATCGGCAATGGAAACTGGATCACGGGATTTCCGCTCGGGCCGTCGCGCCATTTCGCCGAAGAGACCGATCGTCAGCCGCAGCTCATCGTCGGCGAGCACGCCGCGATCACGCATCGCCATCTAATCGATTGCACGAACTCGGTTACGATCGGGAAGTTCACCACCTTCGCCGGCTTTCGTTCGCAAATCCTGACTCACAGCATCGATCTCGAACGAAATCGTCAGACATCGGCGCCGGTGCGGATCGGGGACTATTGTTTTGTCGGGACAAATTGCGTTCTGCTCGGCGGCAGCGTGCTTCCTGATTATTGCGTGCTCGGTGCGAAGTCGCTTCTGAACAAAACCTTCACCGAAACGCATCAGCTTTACGCCGGCGTTCCGGCCAAAACGGTGCAATCGCTTTCGCGTGATCTTCCCTACTTCCATCGCAGCGAAGGATTCGTGATCTAGATATGAAAGCGCCGTTCGCTCCGGGTAGCGCACGCGTCTCGCGTGCTGGTTTCGGCGTCTCGCCGAAACGAACTTTTCCGAGAGCGGTCAGAGAAGGCAAACATCAGAAAAGCCTGCGATGGCGAGACGCCATCGCCCACACGCGAGACGCGTGCGCTACCCGGAGACGACCGCGTTGAAAATCCTGCAAATGGTGCAAACGCTCGATCCGAGCGCAGGCGGCGTAGCACGCGCAGTGATTACGCTGAGTCACGCACTCGTTAGGCTTGACCATGAAGTTGAAGTCGTCACGCTCGACGAACCGGGCTCGTCCTGGTTGAAAGACATTCAACTTTGCGTACATGCGCTTGGTGCTGGCCTAACGAATTATCGTTATTCGAAGAACCTGCTGCCGTGGTTGCGAGCGCATGGTGGCGATTATGATTGCGCGATCGTGCACGGCATCTGGCAGTACCTGAGTTTCGCCGCCTGGCGTCGCTACGCCGGTTCGCCGATTCCGTATTACGTTTTCCCACACGGCATGCTCGACCCCTGGTTCAAACGGACATTTCCGCTCAAACACCTCAAGAAATGGCTGTATTGGCCGTGGTCCGAGTATCGCGTGTTGCGAGATGCGCGCGCCGTCATCTTCACTTCCGAGGAAGAACGACGCGAAGCGCGAAAATCGTTCTGGCTTTACCGCGCTCGCGAAATTGTTGTGCCGCTTGGAGTGGAAGCGTCGCCGCCTGGCGATTCGAAAAATGTCTTTCTCGAAAAACAGCCGGCGTTGCGGGGCAAAAAAATTCTTCTTTTTCTCGGCCGGCTCCACCCGAAAAAAGGCTGCGATCTTCTGATAGATGCTTTCGCGCAGGCGGCAAACCCTGATTGGTCTTTGGTTCTGGCTGGCCCGGACCAGATTGGTTGGGAGCGAGAATTGCGTGCACGAGCCGCGCAAAATCGTCAGATCATTTTCGCTGGAATGTTGGAGGGCGAAATGAAACGCGGCGCGTTTGCTGCGGCGGATGCTTTTATTTTGCCTTCGCACCAGGAGAATTTTGGGATGTCGGTTGTGGAAGCGCTCTCGTTTGGCGTTCCTGTCCTGATTTCTAATCGCGTCAATATCTGGCGCGAGATCGAGGCGGATGGCGCGGGCTATGTCGAAAATGACGATCTTGCCGGAACGACGCGACTCATCGAGCGCTGGCTCGGCACGAGCGAGCAGGAGAAGACAACCATGCGTGAGAATGCGCGAAAATGTTTTTGTTCGCGCTTTGAGATCAATCGCGCCGCGGAATCACTCGTTAGAGTGCTGCAACAGCATTCGAAATAATGAGAGATTCTTCGCTACGCCTCGCTCGGACTTGTAGCCGCCCCGCTCTGTCGGGGCGTTTCCGGCACGGCGATAGAGCGCTGTGGCTACAGCGCGTTGCCAATGTCTTGTCATGTCGAGCGAAGTCGAGACATCTCTTATTATTCTTGGCGCGATGAAAATCACCATTGTCCTCGGCGCTTTTTTTCCGGTGCCACCGATCATGGGCGGTGCGGTAGAAAAAGTTTGGTTTGCGCTCGGTCAGGAGTTTGCCCGGCGCGGGCACGAAGTGGTGCAAATTTCGCGCGCCCATCCATCGCTGCCAAATTCAGAGACAATTGAAGGCGTTCGGCATATTCGCGTGCGCGGCTTCGCGCAACCGCGCTCGATCATCTGGTTAAAGTTTTTAGACCTTCTCTATTCATTGCGCGCGCGACGTGCTTTGCCGGAAGCAGACATCGTGGTGACTAATACTTTCTGGCTTCCCCTTCTCATCGGAGCGCGCGATCGCGGACTGGTTTACGTGCATGTCGCGCGCGGGCCAAAGGGCCAGATGCGTTGGTATCGCAAGGCGGCAAGGCTTCAGGCTGTTTCGCGCGCGATCGGTGACGCGATCATTGCGCAAGCGCCGGAGTTACGCGCGAAGGTTCGTGTTTTACCAAATGTGCTTCCGCTTCGTAATCTTTCCCGCGCGCCGGATGTGTCGCGCGAGAAGATAATTCTGTTTGTCGGACGCATTCATCCCGAAAAAGGACTCGAGCTTTTTCTGCGCGCGATGGCTCAGGTTCCGCGTGAAGTCCGGAGCGTGTGGAAAGTGAAAATCATCGGCCCGCACGAAACAAAATTTGGCGGTGGCGGCAGCGGATATTTGCAAACGTTGCAGAAGCTCGCTGCCGACAACGGTCTCGAAATCGAATGGCACCCGGCAATTTTCGATGACACGGAATTGGCGCATCATTATCAAAGCGCGCTCGTTTTCGTTTACCCGTCGCTCGCCGAAAAGGGAGAAGCGATGCCGGTTGCGCCACTGGAAGCGATGGCGAACGGATGTGTGCCGCTCGTTTCAAATCTCGATTGTTTTCGCGACTATATTCAGGATGGCATGAACGGTTTTGTGTTCGATCATCGTCACGGCGATCCCATTCAGAATCTGGCGACGCGCATTTCCGATCTGCTGCGGGTTGCCGAAACGGAACTCGCGCGCATGGCGGAGGCCGCTCGCGACATTGCGCGCGAATTTGCGGTTGATGTTGTTGCCGAAAAATATCTGGAAGACTTCGCGAGTTTGCTCAAGTCAGACATCAGCTCCCGAGGGTATGTCATCCCGAGCGCAGCGAGGGACCTCGCAAGCAACCCACGCCGTGGTTCGCGAGATTCTTCGCTACGCTCAGAATGACAACTCCTGTCTATGAGAGCGCTTTCATCCATGATTGAATGACGACGCAATTTGTATGTCGAAACCTTTAGAGGCGGTTGATCCGAATCAGCAGTCGCAATTCGCCTCGCCCTGGCCAATGGGCGATCGCATCCTGCGCGTGCTCTGGCATTTTTGCTGGGCGATTTTTTGTATCTGGACGCCGAAGCCGGCGAACCCATGGCGTTTGTTTTGGTTGCAGGTTTTCGGTGCGAAAATTGATGGCAAGCCATTCGTTCACCAGCGCGCGCGGATTGAAATTCCGTGGAACCTCAGTCTGCACGATCGCGCCTGCCTCGGGGATCGGGCGAATGCCTACTCGTTAGGCGAAATTGAGATCGGGGCGCGCGCCACCGTGGCACAGGAAGTTTATCTGAGCGGCGGGACTCACGATTTCTCGCAATCAGGCATGCCGCTGGTGACGGCAAAAATAACGATCGGCGAAGACGCATTTGTTGGCGCGCGCGCTTTTGTTTTACCTGGAGTCACTGTTGGCGCCCGTAGCGTCGTCGGCGCGTGCTCGGTCGTGACGAAAGATGTCCCGGAAGGCATGATCGCGGCGGGCAATCCGTGCAAGATTTTGCGTCCGCGATGAGCACGAAAGTGCCCGTCTCGGTCCTGATCCCGATAAAGAACGAAGCGGCGAATCTCCCGCGCTGTTTGCAAAGTGTGAGCTGGGCCGACGAAATCGTTGTTGTCGATTCGCAAAGCACAGACGGATCAATCGCAATTGCGCAGCAGCACGGTGCGACTGTTGTGCAATTTCAATTCAACGGTGTCTGGCCGAAAAAGAAAAACTGGGCACTGGAGAACATTCGCTTTCGAAACGACTGGGTTTTCATTCTCGATGCCGATGAAGTGCTGCCATCGGAAGCAGAGCACGAGTTCGCGGATGCAATTGCCAAGGCAGACTCCATTGTCGGTTACTGGATCAATCGCCGATTCATGTTCATGGGGCGCTGGTTGCGGCACGCTTATTATCCAAACTGGAATCTGCGTCTCTTTCGGCACTCGTTAGGGCGATACGAGAAGCTGACCGATTCGCCGACGGAAAGTGGGGACAACGAAGTGCACGAACATGTGATCGTAAACGGACCAACCGGGAAATTGCGGTGCGAGCTGGATCACTACGCGTTTCCGACGGTCGAAGTGTTCGTCGAAAAACATAATCGCTATTCCAACTGGGAAGCGCGCGTAGCGGCGGACCGTTTTTTGAAAGGCACCGCGGGACATTTCAGCGAGATGCCGGTTGGTCTCCGGCGGAAATTGAAACTGTTCTCGCACCGCCTGCCTTTCCGTCCGCTCCTGCGTTTTCTTTACATCTACATCTGGCAAAAAGGATTTCTCGACGGGCGCGAAGGTTATTATTTCGCGCGACTGCATGCGGCTTACGAATTTTTGTGCGTCGCGAAAACATACGAACTGAAAAAGCGCGGTAAAATCTCTTAACGTACAGGCACGGTCATCCCGAGCGAATGCGAGGGACCTCGCGAACTACAATATTGCGTGGTGATTTGTGAGGTCCTTCGCTGCGCTCAGGATGACCCGTTGAGGTAGCGTGAGTCCGATTCAGTACGCCGTTCGCGGCGGAATGAAAAGCTGCGCCACCGTGCGGACGATGATTCCGCACTCGAGTGAGAGATTCCAGTTCTCCAGGTATTCGAGATCGCATGCGACGCGATTCTCCACGTCGGTGTTGTTGATGGCTTCGCCGCGAAATCCGCGCACCTGCGCCAGGCCGGTGATGCCCGGCTTCACAAAACTGCGCACGTGATAGTTGCAGAGCAGCTGGGAAAATTGCTGGTTATGCTCGATCAAATGCGGGCGCGGCCCGACGATGCTCATATCTCCGCGCAGCACGTTCCAAAACTGCGGCACTTCATCCAGGCTCAACTTGCGCAGCCATTTTCCGATCGGATAGACGCGGTCGTCGTCGGTGCGCGCCTGGCGTGAAACATCATTCTGGTCGGGCCGCATCGTCCGGAACTTGTAAATATCGAACCGCAAATTCTGAATGCCGGCGCGCGTCTGGATATGAAAGAGCGGGCCGGGCGATTGCAATCGTTGGCCGATCCAGACGAACAGCGCCAGCGGCGGAAATACGAAAATCATCATCGGAATGGAAATGGCGAGATCGATCATGCGTTTGAAAAAACGGTTGAGCGGATTTTCCAAAGGTTCTTCGCGCAATCCGATGAAGCGAAACCCGTCGTCGTCGAAGTGCGTGATTTGATGCCGCAGTTTCTCTTCCAGGTCGCTCACGATGAGAAGCCGCACACCGAGCTGGTCGCAAAGGCCGATCAGTTGTCCGTGCAACTCGGTGAAGACGGGAATTTCGAGGAGGATAACCTGCGTGATTCCGCGCTCGCGGATGACGCGCTCCAAATCGCCGGAAGTGCCGAGGACGGGAATGTTGTCCGGTGTTTCGCTGACCGGCTCATCGCAGAGCAAGCCGACAGTGCGCAAACCGATCTCGGATTTCCGTTTCAACCATTCGCGCAACTCCGCTGCTTTGCGCGCCGGGCCGACAAGAAGCGTCTTTTCTTCGCGAATTCCGGCGAACACGGTGCGCGCCAGGAAATTCGGGAGGTAATGATGGGAGAGCAGCAAAATGAGATAGAGCAGGGGAACGAAGTTGAAGAAGAAAACGCGAGAGATAAAACTGTCCTTCGTCGCGATCAGATAAAAAACGAGCGTGCCGACACTGGCGATGGTCTGGCGCAAGCTGAGGCGATGCTCGCGCAGAAATCGGTTTTGCAGGAAATAATTGCGCGCGCCTTCGCGGCTGAGCGATTCAATCGTTAGGCCGAGGACGAGCAGGCTGCAGTAAATGCTGTAGCGCTGCCAGGTGAGCGTCGCGCCGGGCGAGTAAAAGGTCACCATGACCCAGACGCAGACCCAAAACAGGAGTGCGACGAGAACAATCTGACAGAGCAGGAAAAGGCGATGCAAACCTTCCGTGCGATGCGTGACCATGGCTAGCGCTTGAGCGCGACGAAAGTACGCGATGAAATTCCCGCTTCAACTGTGCGAACTTGGCCAGGGTAAATCATCAACGCGCGGCGCGGAAAAGGTGCATCTCTCAAAGTAGCTATTACCATACCAGTAGTTTTCTCTTCGACCGATGCCAAGCACTGTCCAAATTGAGCGCCAACAAACGACGTACGTGGCGCGGCCATTGTGGAAATCGATTACCGTCGCCTTGTTGCCGGTGGTCGCCTGTTTTCTTGGCGGCTCAACCGAGAAATGGTCGGAAGGCCTTGTCGTTGCCGCACTCGGTCTGTGGTTAGTCTTTGATCCGCCGCGTCACTCGTTAGGGAAATGGCTCAACGCGGTTTTCATCGGTCTCATTCTCTGTGCGGCGCTCGCATTTCTGCCGGCCACTTGGTTTTTTCAGCCGGCGTGGCGCAGCGTTTTGGCGAACGATTTTGGAATCCAATTGCCTCTGCCGCTTTCACCGCAACCGTGGGTCACGCTCGGATGTCTCATCAGTTTGGTCGCGGGCCTGAGCTGGTTCTACTACGTCTGCGCGCAGGAATTCGAAATGCGCGATGTGCGGTTACAGGTACGCATCTTTGCCGCCGGCATCGTCCTGCTCGCCGCCGTTTCGATTTTGTTTTACGCAAAAGCGACGCCGTTCCCCTTCTGGCATAACCAGCGCAATTTCGGTCCGTTCCCGAATCGCAACCAGACCGGCGATCTTTTCGGCATCACCGCCATCATCCTGCTCGCGTCCGCTCAGGATTATTTTCGGCGCGGAAAATCGGGCTGGGTTCCATCCACTCTCGGTTTTTTCGTACTCGTTGCGGCGTTGATCCTGAACTTCTCGCGCGCAGGAATTCTCATTCTCATCAGCGGCTGTGCGATCTGGCTTGCGGTGATGGCCTTTCGGCAAAAGTCGGTGGCGCGCATTGCTATCGGCGTTTCGCTGGTCCTTCTTCTTTTCACCGCGCTGCTGATCTTTGGAGGTTCAACCCTCGAGCGCTTTCATCTGCGCGCGAATGGAGGAGAGGCCATCTCGAGCGATTTTCGCTGGCTTATTTTTCGAGACGCGTGGCATTTGATCCGGAATTCGCCCTGGTGCGGCATCGGGCTTGGAAATTTTGAGCCGATCTTTGCCATCTCGCGCGTCGCTTCGATGGCCGACACGCGTTCGCTTCATCCCGAGAGCGATTGGCTCTGGCTCTGGAGCGAGCTCGGCTGGCCGGGCGTCGCGCTGATTCTGATCGGCATCGCGCTCATTGTTCCTCATGTCTTTCCGCTGCGCGAAGGAACGAATCAGCGCATTCGGCTCGCTGCGTTTATCGCCGCGATTGTCTTTGCGCTGCACGGATTAATTGACGTCTCGGCCCATCGTGTCGGCACCGCGTTCGCGGGGATTTTCCTGTTTGGGTCGGCGCTGCATCGACCCTTCCAATGCCGCTACAGCCGCGCGCTGCCGATCATCTTTCGCGTAACTGGAATTGCGCTTTTTGTTATTGGCATGACGTGGAGCGCCGCGCGCCGGTTCGAGTGGGCGCTTCCCGGCTCGTTAGGCGCGGACAATTTATTGCGGCGAGCCACGGTCATGTATCGCTCGAAGAATCTCGATGAGACCGTCGCCATGACGACGCGCGCTCTTTCGTGGACGCCACTGGAATGGCAGCCGTATTTTCTGCGCGCGGAGGCAAAGGTGGATGCGAAGAAAAGCCGCGCGAATGCGATCGCCGATTTCCGCCGCGCGCGTTTTCTCGAACCGAACGCATTCGAGGTTCCATTCGAAGAAGGAATGTTTTGGCTGCGTCGAGGCCAACCGATTCTGGCCATAACAGCATGGCGCGAGGCGTTGCAGCGCGCGGGTGCGCGGCGTCTGGAGTTGTACGGCGAGATGTTTTTCGACAGTCCAACGAACACCAACTTCCTGGCGGAGTTGGTTGCGCTCGGGGCACGTGATCCGGCCCTCATCCTCGCCGCGCTCGATCGTGTTCCGCGCGATCGTTTCGCGTTCGTCTCCGGGAAGTTTCTCGAGGCGGATCCGGATTTGCGCAGCTTCACGCCGGAGCAAAAGGACAAGTTGCTGACTCTCTGGGCAGAGCGCGGCAACATGGAGGAGTTCGCACGCGCGGTAGAGGCGCATCCGGGATGGCGCGCGGCCGCCTGGCGCGGCATGGCGAAATACCGGGCAGGCCAGCAGGATTATCGTTCGGCGGTGGAACTGACATTGGAATTCGCGCCGCCGCCGGTGATGCCGCCGCCTAACGAATCAGCTTCGCTTGAATCTTTACAGCAGCAGTTTCGTGCCGATGTAAATAATTTCTCGGTCGGCTACGCGCTTTATCACGAACAAATGCGCCAGCACAATGTTGATGACGCCCTTGCCACCGTGCGACACTTCACCGCTATACCGGGCGTGCCGTCGTATTTTTACTTTCTCGAACTCGAAGCGTGGGCGGCGAAGGGAAACTGGGAACGTGCCTGGGATTCGTGGTTGAAGTTCGCGCGTGCGAATAAAAGATAACGCCGGATTGTAATTTGCGGCCGCTTCGCAGCTTCTTAGCTGTGGCTGTTCAGGCTGATCTTGCGCGTCGCCACGACGATTCCGAAGAACGCCAGCAGAATCAGCGCGACACTTGTGCCGCCTAACTCGGGGATCGCCGGCATATTTGCGGCCAGCGCCCACGGCAGCACGTCGTTAATCGCCGCAACAACGGAAACATATCGATAGCTGCCGAAATTCGGAATGTTGACGAAATCATTGTTGTCACCGTCGCCGTAAGGACCGCCGCCAAGACTGATCTTGGTCCCGAGCGAACCGAGCGTGTTCGAGCCGTAAATATCGAATGCTTCACCAGGATCGACACTGCTAACCTTGAGCTGACCATTGATGAAGCCAGCTGCCAGAATCGACGCGAGATCGAACTGGATGTATTGCAGCGGACCATTCGGTCCCACCTGCAATTCGTTATGCGGCGTTCCCGTTACTCCCAGTCCATGATCGTCGCCGTCATTCTTGAACCAGAGCTCATGCCCCGTGTCCGGTCCGGAAACTCTGTCGAAGCCGTAGGCGGTGATGGAAAATCCGTTCGAGGTAAAAATGTGACTGGCCGAACCGACGGGACCATTCGCGTTACTCGGATTCAAATCCCAGACGACCAAAGCGGCGTGTGCCGAGCTGAGCGCAAGCGCGAACGTACAAAGAGCTACCTTGATACAACGATGAATGCCCATAGTTAACCTTTTCCCTGTTAGTCGCCGTTTAAGCAACTTTTCTATCGGCTGTCAATAATCTTCCGGACCTCTTTCGCTCTGAAAATCGTTACACGCTAAGGGCGGCCTGTGCTGCCGCCAGCCGCGCAATCGGGACGCGGTACGGGCTGCAGCTGACATAATCGAGCCCGAGCCGATGACAGAATTTCACGCTGTCGGGATCGCCGCCGTGTTCGCCGCAAATGCCGAGTTTGATTTTCGGCCGCGACTTGCGGCCTTTCTCGACGGCGATGCGCATGAGTTCGCCCACCCCGTTCTGGTCGATCGTGGCGAAGGGATTTCGTTTCACGATTTCCAATTCGGCGTATTGCGGCAGGAATGAGCCGCTGTCGTCGCGGCTCATGCCGAGCGCGGTCTGCGTGAGATCGTTTGTGCCGAAGCTGAAGAATTCGGCGGTCGTCGCGATCTCGTCCGCGGTGAGAGCGCCTCGTGGAACTTCGATCATAGTGCCGACGAGGTAATTCAGTTTCACTTTCTTCTCTGCCTGCACGAGATCGGCGACGCGCCGCACGATCTCGACCTGCAGTTCGAGTTCCCTTTCAAAACCGACGAGCGGGATCATCACTTCCGGATTCACCTTCGTGCCGCTTTTTTGCACTTCGGCCGCCGCTTCGAAGATCGCGCGCGCCTGCATCTCGGTCACTTCCGGAAAAGTAATTCCGAGACGGCAACCGCGATGGCCGAGCATTGGGTTTTGCTCGCGCAACTCTTCGACGCGACGCTTCACGATTTCGGCAGTCACGCCCATATCTTTGGCAAGCGCGGCCTGCGATTCGGCATCCTGTGGCAGAAATTCGTGCAGCGGAGGATCGAGCAGACGTATCGTAGCCGGCTTGCCGTCGAGCGCTTTGAAAATGCCAATGAAATCGCCCTTCTGGTAGGGAAGCAATTTCGCGAGCGCTTTCTGCCGCTCGTTCACGTCACGCGCCAGAATCATTTCCCGCATTGCGTCGATGCGATGGCCTTCGAAGAACATGTGCTCGGTCCGGCAGAGGCCGATGCCGCTGGCGCCGAACGCGACCGCGTTCTCCACCTGCTCGGGCGTGTCGGCGTTGGTGCGCACGCTCATGCGCGTGACTTTCGCGCACCAATCCATCAGTTGCGTGAAGTTGCGATACGTCTCGCCTTTCTGCGCGGCTTTCTTGCCGTGCAACAATCCCTGGATGATTTCGGACGCGGCGGTCGGCAATTGTCCCGCGTAAACGGTTCCGCTCGTTCCGTCGATGGAAAGATAATCTTCGCCTTCGCGGAAAACATCCTTCCCAACCGTCATCGTTTTCGCGCGGTAATCGATGTTCAGCGCGGCCGCACCGCAGATGCAAACCTTGCCCATTTGTCTCGCGACCAGAGCGGCATGCGAAGAAACACCGCCGCGGGCGGTGAGAATTCCTTCGGCCGCGATCATGCCGCGCAAATCTTCCGGTGAAGTCTCGATGCGGACTAACAAGACCTTCTCGCCTTTCTGGGCGGCCGCCGCCGCACGATCGGCGTTAAAATAAACTTTACCGGTCGCGGCGCCTGGCCCGGCGGGCAGACCGGTCGCAATTGCTTTCGCATTCTGTAAAGCTTTGCGATCGAAAACCGGCGCGAGCACCTGATCGAGCTGATCGGCCGGTACGCGATTGATCGCCATTTTCCAGTCGATCAATTTTTCGCGCACCATATCGCAGGCGAACTTTACTGCCGCCACGCCGGTGCGTTTGCCATTGCGCGTCTGCAGCATGAAAACTTTGCCGTCCTGAATGGTGAACTCGAAGTCCTGCACATCCTTGAAATGCGACTCGAGAATTCTGCGCATCCGCTCCAGATCGGTCAGCGCTTTCGGCAGATGCTTCTTCAAATCGGCCACTGGCTCCGGAGTGCGCACACCGGCGACGACGTCTTCGCCCTGCGCGTTGATCAAAAATTCGCCGTAGAAAATTTTCTCGCCCGTCGCCGGATCGCGCGTAAAGGCGACGCCCGATCCGGAATTGGTCCCGGTGTTTCCGAAAACCATTGCCTGCACATTCACGGCTGTGCCCCATTCCTGGGGGATGTTGTATTTGCGCCGATAAACAATCGCGCGGTCGTTCATCCATGAACCGAAGACAGCGCCGATCGAACCTTCGAGCTGCTGCCAGGGATCGTTGGGGAATTGTTTGCCGGTCCGATCTTTGACCAGCTGCTTAAAGCGCCTAACGAGTTCTTTGAGGTCGGCGATGCTCAGCTTCGTGTCGTCGACATCCTCTTCATGCCGCTCATGCTTGACCTCGTGGATCACGGTCTCAAATGGCTCGTGATCTTCGTCCGGCCGTTTCTGCACGCCCATGACAACGTCGCCGTACATTTGAATGAAACGGCGGTAACAATCCCAGGCGAAGCGCTCGTTCTTCGTCGCTTTCGCAACCGCCGCGACCGTGTCGTCGTTGAGGCCGAGATTGAGAACCGTGTCCATCATGCCGGGCATTGAATCGCGCGCTCCGGAGCGCACGGAGAGAAGCAAAGGCATCGCCTTTGTGTCGCCGAATTTCGTTCCCATGATTTTTTCCATGCGACGAATGCCATCTTCTACCTGCGCTTGCATCGCCTTCGGGTAAGTGCGGTTGTGTGCGTAAAAGTAAGTGCAGACGTCGGTCGTGATCGTGAATCCGGGCGGCACCGGCAAACCGATGCGCGTCATCTCGTGAAGATTTGCACCCTTGCCGCCGAGTAGCGGCTTCATTTTGCCGTGCCCGTCCGCTCTTCCGTCACCGAAATAGTAAACGTATTTCGGTGTCTGCTTTGATTTTGCCGGACGACTTTTACGTCGCGGACTCGGTTGCCTGGATTTTTTGACCATGCTTCGGAAAATTCCGGCAAACTAGTTGGCACGGTGGTGGTGTCAACGCGTCAACCGATGTGAAGCACCTCGCAAGCTGCGAGGTTTACGGTCACGGTGAAACGATTAGGAAGTGGCAAGCCGATCGCTGTTAGCCAACACTTCGCTGATCGCGGCGGTGAATTCCCCCACGCCGGTGCTCGGGACAATGATGGTGTTGCGACGGCCATGCGCTTCTTCGGTAATGCGCAAAAACTTTCCGCGGTCGTTCTCGCGCAATTCCACATGGAAATACTTGCGTTCGATTTGAACCTGGCGGGCCTCGATGATGTTATCCATTTGCAATCGGGGCGGGATTTTGCACATCCGACTAACGAAAGGAAAGCTTAATTTCAGTTCAAAAAGCACTGGCTCAAAAAGTTCGCACTGGGATTGCGGACAAACTCAGTGCGACCTTCGCGGCGCTCTGGTTTTCTTGTGTTCGTCCGCCAATGCGAAATCTACCTGACGCTTGAATGAGTCGACGCGCACAACGTAAACGCGCAGCTCGTCACCGATGGAAAAACGCCGGCGCGATTGTCGGCCGAGCAGCCGGCGTTGCGGCGCCTGGAACGAATAGAAATCGTCGGTCAGTGAGGAGACATGGATCAAGCCCGTCATCAACACGTCCGGTAGTTCGATGAGCAGACCGTAATTGCGCACATCGATAACCGTCGCGCGAAACACCTGCGGATTGCGCGCATCGAGCTGAAGCTGAAAAAATTCCAGCTTCTTCATTTTCGCAGCATCGATTTCGGCCTCGGCTGCCGTGCGCTCGGTAGTCGAGATGTGATCAGAAATTTTGCCAAGCTGTCCGATATCGCCACGGGAACGTCGCGATTGCTCCAGATCGGCTAGAGTGCGATGCACGACGAGATCCGCATAACGGCGAATCGGACTGGTGAAATGCGTGTAGTTATTTTTCGCGAGCCCGTAATGCCCGAGTGGTTGCGGCAAATAACGAGCACGCTTCAGACTTTTCAGGAGCGCTATCTTTAACGCCTGCTCTTCCGGTTTACCGCTGAATGATGCGATCACCTTTTGCAGCTCTTTTCGCTGCGTCAGATCGCCGGCGTGATAGTTGAAACTCAGGACGAATTCGCGGAACTCGCCCAGCTTTTCCGGATCGGGATCTTCATGCACGCGATAAATCGTCGGCATCGATCGGTTCTTCAGCCCGTGCGCCACCGCCTCGTTTGCCGCCAGCATGAACTCCTCGATCAATTGATGCGATTCATCGTTCTCGATCCGCTCGAGCCGGATCGGTTTGCCGTTTTCATCGACGCGCACTTTCACTTCCGGGAAATCGAGATCGAGTGAACCGGCCTGGAATCGTTTCTTACGCAACAACGACGCGAGTCGCCATGCCGTGTGCAGGCGTTCGCCTAATTGGTCGTTAGGCGGTGACTGCATTATGGCATAGGCTTCGCGATACGTCAGACGTTTGGCACTGCGAATCACCGTTTTCGCAAACCGTGCGTGCTTCGCGCGGCCCGATTTGTCGAAGTGGATGAAAACGGAATGCGTCAGCCGTTCCACATCCGGGTTCAGACTGCACACGCCATTGCTCAATCGCTCCGGCAGCATCGGGATCACGCGGTCCGGCAGATAGACGCTGTTGCCGCGCTTGAACGCTTCACGATCAAGCGCGCTTCCCGGCATCACGTAGGCGGAAACGTCGGCAATGTGAACGCCGAGATTCCAGCTGCCATCGCGCATTTCTTCCACGTTAATGGCGTCGTCGAAATCGCGCGCGTCATCCGGATCGATCGTGACGATAAATTCGTCGGCGTAAGTCTTCGCGACCCTCGACCATGCGCAGTTCCACTTTTTCTGGAATCGCTGCCGCTTCATCGAGCACGCGCTGCGGAAATTCCGTGGGCAAATGGTATTTCCGGATGATCGACAACATGTCGACCCCGGGCGCGGTGCTCGGCCCGAGCACTTCCACGATCGTGCCTTCCGGATTGACGTGGCGCGACTCCCACGACTCCAAGTGCACCACGACCTTGTCGCCGTGCGCCGCCGTTCGCGACGGCAGTCACATATATATTGTGAACCAGTCGCGGATCGTCCGGTACGACGTAGAAAAAATTCCGCGATTGTTGCAACGTCCCTACAATCGTGTCGTGCGCTCGCTCCAGAATGCGAATCACGCGGCCTTCGGCGCGCCCCGACACTTTCTTCGCCCGCGCATAATCAAGATCCCGCGTGATCCGCGCCACCACGCGATCGCCATTCATCGCCGTCCCGGTATTTTCCGCGGCGATGTAGATGTCAGGCTCGCCCTCTTTCTCGCTAACGAGAAAACCGAACCCCGCCTGATGCACCTGCAGCTTCCCCGTCACCAAATCCGCGGCCTCGGGCAGCACATAACGGTTCTTGCGAATGCGCGCTATCTCGCCGTCGAGCTCCAGTTCGCGCAACGCCTGATTCAATCCCATGCGCACGCCGCTTTTGCGTCCGAGCACCTTCGCCAGGTCCGCCTTCGCCATCGGCCGATACTTCGGCGCGCGCAAGACGCTCAGGATCCGCTGTTTCAATTCTTCATTCGTATTTGTCATCTGTATTTCTGTAGCGGCGGTCTGTGACCGTCGCACTCTTTTCCACTCACGCGACATGTATGGTGTCATGCTATCGTTGTTTGCCAATTCGTTAGGCTATTAAACAACGCGCAAACAATCTTGTCGTTCTGAGCGCAGTCGAGGGAATCTCTTATTGTCGATTTGATCGTTCGATCAATGAGCGACCTATTCGCCAGTTAACCTAACGAAATTATCAGTCCCGACGCGGATCGGCTGAACTATAATACAAGGTTCTTTCGGCTTGGCGCGCCCGATCTCGTTAGGATGGGGTTACTTGAGTTTAAGCGGTCCAGGCCGATTTTCATTCATGAATGCTCACCGGATTTCCATTCTCTTACCAGTAACTATCGCTCTTTTTCTCATCGCAACGGTGAGGGCCGGCGACATAAAAATTATCAGTTCGGCTTTTTCAAACGGCGGAGCTATTCCGGCGAAGTTTAGTCATCAGGGTGGTAATTCGAGCCCGCCATTGAAAATCGAGGGCGTGCCGGCGAATGCGAAAAGTTTGCTCCTGATTGTCGACGATCCCGATGCGCCGAGCGGTTTGTTTACGCATTGGCTGGTTTGGAACATCGATCCGAAAACGACCTCAATTGCTGATCACAGTATTCCGAAGGGCGGGGTGGAGGGAACCAACGATTTCGGGGAATCCGGTTATGGCGGGCCACAGCCGCCATCAGGAACGCATCGCTACTACTTTAAGATTTTCGCGCTCGATCAAACTCTCGATGTTTCCGCAGGTGCAAAGCGTCGCGAAGTCGAGAAAGCGATGAAGGGTCACGTCATCGCGCAGGCGGAATTGATGGGACGCTTTTCGGCGAAATAATTTACAACGTTGCGCGAACTCACCGTGCCGCGCGGGTCATCCCGAGCGGATGCGAGGGACCTCGCGAATGGTTCTGTGGACTCGTGAGGTCCTTCGCTTCGCTCAGGATGACCACTGCCGTCGCGTTCCGTTTCGTCGAATAAACAGATTGATGTGTTAGTCTCACCCAAGATGGGCGGGACAATTTGGAAAATTGCTGGACACGGCATTGATCTCTCGCGTCACGGGATGATCATGGGCGTGCTCAACGTCACGCCCGATTCGTTTTCCGATGGCGGAAAATTCTTTTCGAGTGAAGCCGCGATCGCGCAGGGCGAGCAAATGGTGCGCGATGGAGCGCAGATTATCGATGTTGGTGGCGAATCGACGCGGCCCGGAGCGGAGCCGATCTCGACGGACGAAGAATTGGGTCGCGTATTGCCAGTCATCAGAAAATTGCGCGAAAGAGTTTCCGCTTTCATTTCGATCGATACCTCGAAAGCTGAAGTCGCCAACGCCGCACTCGATGCCGGCGCTTCGATCATCAACGACGTCACCGGCGGCCGCGGCGATGGCGAAATGCTTCCACTGGTGGCGAAACAAAATGCCGCGTTCATCGTTATGCACATGCAAGGCGAGCCGCGCACAATGCAGATCGATCCGCGCTACGATGACGTCGTCGCCGAAGTGGCTGATTTTTTTCGACAACAATATGAGCGCGTCATACAATCAGGAATTGATCCCATGGCTATTGCGTTTGATCCGGGAATCGGGTTCGGTAAAACGCTCGAACATAATCTGAAGCTGCTGGGAAATTTGGAGGCGTTGCGCGTGCAAGGCCGTCCGTTGGTGGTCGGCGTTTCACGCAAAGGTTTCCTCGGAAAAATCATGGAGTCGAAGGAAATGTCGGATCGATTTGCGCCGACAATTGCACTGACTGCGCTCCTGCGCGCACAGGGTGCGAACGTATTGCGCGTGCATGATGTCAAAGAAAACGCGGCGGCGTTGCGCGTGGCAGACGCTGTGCTGGAGAGAACGCAATGATCCATACGCTGACACAGTTTTTTCTCGAACGCTGGCGCAGCGCCATCGAGATCATTCTGCTGAGCGTCGGGATTTACTACGGCTACCTCTATTTTCGCGGCACACGCGGCGCGAAAGTGCTGACCGGTCTGGCGATTGTCTTTCTTACGCTGACGTTGATATCGCAATTGTTAAACCTGGTCGTCATTGGCTGGATCATCCGCAGTTTCTCCGTCTTCCTCGCCATTGCGCTGGTTGTGATCTTTCAGCCGGAACTGCGACGCGCGCTGGCCGAGCTCGGTGGACATCCAATTTTTTCCCTAACGAGTGAAAAACGCGAGACCGTTCATGATTTGACCGAAGCGGTAACACAGCTGGCCAATAAACAATTTGGCGCGCTCATCGCGATTGAGCGTGACACGTCGATCAAGATTTTCGAAGAGACCGGCGTCCTGATTAACGCGGATTTTTCGGTCGAGCTGCTCCTCACGCTTTTTCATCCGAAGTCCGCATTGCATGATGGCGGTGTCATTGTTCGCGATGGCCGCATCGCGGCAGCGGCCTGCATTTTTCCCGTGAGCCAGCGCGAAACGCTGGATCGGAGCCTGGGTCTGCGACATCGCGCCGGCCTTGGCATTACGGAAGAGTCAGACGCGATCGCGGTCGTTGTTTCGGAAGAAACCGGTGCGATCTCGATCTGTCATCGCCGCCGCATCGAGCGTAACTTTACGCCGGAAACATTCCGCAAACGCATCAGTGAAATTCTCTTGGGCAAGTATGATGAAGAAACTGATTCTGAACAATTGGCACGCGAAGTTGATCTCCCTGATACTCGCGACGACGCTCTGGTACCTGATCAAAAAGAACGTAGCGACGACGCCCTCGCCGTCTGAAGTCCGGAAGATAACTACAACGGAGGAACGAGCGAACGATTAGCGCAGGAAACGCGCGAGGTTTTCTTCTTCCCAGCGGCGCGCACGCCGATAACCGGGAAACTGCCGCTCACGACGGTTGAATTCATCGGTATGGACGCGGCGCCGTCCGCCGCCGGCTGGCTCGTCCGGGACAACCGAGTGCAGCATTTCGTGATAAAGAATGTACTTGAGGAACCAGAGTGGAACGAAGGGCTGATCGAGCAGCGGATTGATGCGAATGATGCGATCGTCTTCCTGGATCGTGCCGAAAACAAAATATTCTTTCGGACGCTGTTTACGCCGACGGCCCCACATCACTTTGTAACCACGGAGCCGGCCGCGAAAATATTTGTCGTTGAGCTGATCAAAAATCGCGCGCAAATCGAAATAGCGACCTTCATGCTGCAACGGCAGGAGACGTTGCAGCGGGAATTTCGAGTGAGCGAGTTTGCGCTTTGTTTTTTTAGCCACGGGTCAATCAGAAGCGGTGAGAAAATTTCGGAGCCACCATTTTAGTCACCTTTGACATTTCGAACAAGAAAAGCGATTGAAATTAATTCTTGGATTATCTCAAATACTTGATTAATAGGATATTATGTTTGATGACATCGATGATTTTGTTTAAATAACGTAACAATGTTTCCGACGCGCCCCTCTCATCTCCACAGCTATTCGTCCCTGCTTGCGCGCGCGGATTTTACGAAACAGCCTGCTGCCCTTATAATCGGTTCCGAAGCGTTCTGCCTGCTCAAGATTTTGCCGTCATGACACCGTTTTTGCGAAAGCTGCTGGGTCTAAACTGGCTTTTGCTTTTGAACATGCTGGCGCTCGCGGTATTCGGGGTCATCGCGATCTATAGCGCCACGTACATGCGCGAAGACCCGATCAGCTCCGAATTCTGGCGCAAACAGGCGAGCTGGGTCGCGGTTGGCTTTGGCGCATTTATTCTTACGAGCTTGATCGATTACCGCTGGATTCGGTGGGGCGCCTTACCGATGTATTTCGCTGGGCTCGTGTTCTTGGTGTTGACCAAATTTTTCGGGTCGAAGGTTTACGGCGCGCGCAGCTGGCTCCATTTGGGACCAATCAATTTTCAACCGGCGCAGCTCGCTGTAGTTGCGGGCATCATGGTGCTGGCGCTTTTCCTGAGTCAGTTTCGGCAAATGCATCCGATGCTGCGACTGCTTCTGTGCGGCGCCATTGTCGGAGCGCCGTGCCTGCTCATTTTGATGCAGCCCGATTTGGGCGAATGCATGATCTGGGGCCCGGTACTTCTGGCGATGCTTTTTGTGGGCGGCGTTCCGGTGCGTTATCTCGCCTGCATTTTACTCATTGTCATCGCCTTCATTCCACTCGCGGTAAATTTTGGTTTGAAGCCGTATCAGCAGGATCGCATCACGGCGTTCCTGCATCCTGACATCGATCAGCAGGGCGCTTCCTGGGCGATCAATCAATCGCTCATTGCCATTGGATCCGGCGGCTGGTCCGGTAAAGGATTTAAAGCGCCGAACACGCAGATCGAACTCGGCTTTTTGCCGGCTACGGCCATTCACAATGACTACATTTTCTCTGCCGTGGGCGAGCAATGGGGATTTGTTGGCGGCATGTTTTTGATCGGGGCTTTCGCCCTTCTGTTGCTGACGTGTTTATTCGTCGCCTTTTTTGCCAGCGATCAGTTCGGGTTGCTGCTCGTCATCGGGATTACTGCGCTCATTTTCACTCACATTTTCCAGAACGTCGGGATGACAATCGCGTTGATGCCGATTACCGGCGTGCCATTGCCGCTTATCAGCTACAGCGGCTCGTTTGTTCTCATGATCATGTTTGGGCTTGGAATCGTGAATAGCGTCTGGGTCCATCGCAAGGTCGAGATTCGTTAGGCAACTGCGGCTGATTCGGGCGCGATTTACTTTCCCGCCTTGCTCGGTAAGATCGAGCGCCGCGCATGGAAACCGATTACAAAGTCAGGCTCGATATTTTCGAAGGTCCGCTCGATCTCCTGCTTTATCTGATCAAGCGCGACGAGATCGACATTTACGATATCTCGCTCGAGCGCATCACGAAGCAGTACCTCGAATACCTGCAGGCATTCAAGGAGCTGAACATCGAGGTCGCCGGCGAGTTCGTCGTGATGGCGGCGAATCTTATTTATTGGAAGAGTCGCAGTTTGCTGCCGGTGGATCAGCAGCCGCCCGAGGAAGATGTCGACGAAGACGATCCGCGCTGGGAATTGATCCGACAGCTGATCGAATACAAAAAGTTCAAGGAAGCGGCAGAACAACTGCAGGTCCGGCAGCTCGAGCAGGAAAAAATATTTTCGCGAATCGCTGCGCCAACAACGCTGACGAGCGCGCCGCTTCGTCTTGGAGAAGTTGGAATCTTCCAGTTGATCAATGCATTCCAAGTCGTGCTCAAGCGGGTCGAGAACCGCGAGAACCTGACGGAGATTTTCGGCGAAAACTTTACCGTTTCGGACAAGATCGACCAGATTCTGCAACGCGTCGCCGCTGGAACTTCCGTACGTTTTTCGGAATTGTTTGCCACCGCGGCGTCGCGCGTTGAGATCGTGGTTACTTTCCTTGCCTTGCTGGAACTAATTCGGCTCAAACAAGTCCGCGCGATGCAAAACGATCCGTTTGCGGAAATCGAAATCGCACCCGCCGGCGTGTAGCGCCATGCCGCGCCTCCTGATTGCCGGTTTCGGCTATGTGGGTCAGGCCGCGGCGAAAGTTTTTCGCGCAGCGGGATGGGACATCGAAGGGTGGACCTTCTCAGCGGAATCCGCGCAAAAGTTCGCCGACGTGGCTTTCCCAATTCGTGCGCTCGATATCGGCAATATCGATCAAGTGCGGGACGCTACCGGGCGATTCGATTGGATCATTCATTGTGCAAGCTCGCGGGGAGGCGATGTTGAGCAGTACCGTCGGGTCTATCTCGACGGAGCCCGAAACCTTGTGCGCTGTTTTTCTGAAGCGCGATTGCTTTTTACCAGCAGCACGAGTGTGTATGCGCAAACCGACGGCGCATGGGTTGACGAATCATCTCCGGCGCAACCGACTCGCGAAACCGGCAAAATTTTGAAGGAAACGGAAGATCTCGTCCTCGGGGCCGGTGGAATCGTGGCGCGTGTCGCAGGGATCTACGGACCGGGCCGCTCGTTTTTGCTCCGGAAATTTCTCATCGGGGAAGCCGTCATTGACCGCGAGCGCGATCGTTTTCTAAACCAAGTTCATCGCGACGACATTGCTACGGCGATGTTCCTGCTCGTTCAGTCTGGGAGCAGCGGGATTTTCAACGTCGTCGACGACCAGCCCATATTGATCAGCGAGTGTTACTCCTGGCTTGCTCAGGAACTTCATCGGGCGCTGCCTCCGCAGGGAACGACAGCGATACATCGCAAGCGCGGCGACAGTAACAAACGTGTGAGCAACAAAAAATTGAGAGCCTTGGGTTGGAGTCCGTGCTATCCGACCTTTGCCGATGGAATGCGAGAAAGCGTTTTACCCGCGGCAAAGGCCGGCAGCCACCAATTCTAGAAATTATAGAGCCGGTATGGAAGCTGCTAAATTCTATTCGAGATGCGTCAGATTAGACTTACCGGCCGCGAAGCAAACGTCGTCCGCGCTATTGGATTTGCCGAGCCCATGCTCGGCTCGGAAATTCAAGATTTCACCCGCATGGAAGGTGAAGATGTGACCGACACATTGAATAGCCTTATGGCTGCCGGTTTTGTCGAAAGTATTCCGTACACCGAGGAGATTGAGCTCGCCGAAATGCCCGTCACGCAGTTTGAAGTGAACCCCGGTTACGTCCAGGGATTGAAAGACGCGCTTCGCCACTAAACTTTTTCCAGCAACTCGCTCTCGGTTCGTTCGCCTTCTTTCCGTGGTCGCTGTTCCCCGAACACCTGCCGAATCACGTCCTCGACCGGAATTTCCTGCACGTTGATATCGTTGACGTGACAGGTCTCGAGCAAACGCCGGCTGATCTCGGTCACTTGAGCGCGCGGCACTTTTATCGTTACGGAGGCGGGCGTTTGTTCAACGACTTCGCCGAACCCGGAGAAATCGCGTGCGGCTTGTTCGCTGAAAGTCAGACTAACGAGTTTCTCGTGTGAAAAGCGATCGATGATCTCATGCAACGGTCCATCAAAAAATATTTTGCCGTGATCAATAATGATCACACGCTTCGCCAGCTCCTCGATATCCTGCATGTAATGACTGGTCAGCATGGTGACGATGCGATGTTCGGAATTGTAAAAGCGCAAAAACTCGCGCACGCGTTTTTGACTGACGACATCGAGGCCGATCGTCGGTTCATCGAGAAATAACACGCGCGGTTCGTGAATGAGCGCGGAGATCAACTCCATTTTCATGCGTTCGCCTAACGAGAGCTCGCGCACCATCACGTTCATCTTGTCCTGGACCTCGAGCAGGTCGCTCAAGCCGCCGACAATTTTTTTGAAGCGCGCGCGCTCGATGCCGTAAATGGCGCGATTGAGTTCGAGCGATTCTTGCGCCGGCAAATCCCACCAGAGCGCATTCTTCTGTCCCATGAGCAGGCTGAACTGTCGCTTCATCTCGTCCTTGCGCTCCCATGGAACGAAGCCGAGCACGCGCGCTTCTCCGGAAGTCGGATTCAGCAGGCCGGACAACATCTTGAGCACGGTCGTCTTTCCCGCGCCGTTCGGTCCGAGAAATCCGACGAGCTCGCCTTCTTCGATACGAAACGAGACGCCATCGGCGGCGCGCGTTTCGTCATATTTTCGCCTAACAAGTCCTTTGACCGCACCCCACAGACCCGGCTGCTTCCGGTAGGTACGATAGACCTTGGTCAGGCCTCTGGCCTCGATCGCGCTCATGAACGGACGGAGCTCAACGCGATGCGTTGCCGGATGTTAGGCCGCGCTCGAGCGCGCGGCCGCAACAGGCTTGCGCTTCAAGAGCGGCATGACTTTTTGCACGAGCGCGTCCGCCGTAATGCCGTGTTTTTTGCGCAGGACCGGAATACTGCCGTGTTCGATGAACTGGTCGGGCCAGCCAATGCGGACCACCGGCGTATTGATTTGGTTTTCATGCAAATGCTCCATCACGGCGCAACCAAATCCGTTATGCAAAACGTGATCCTCGATCGTGCAAATCACTCCGACACTGCGCGCAAAAAATTCGAGCGTTCCGGTATCGATCGGCTTGATCCAGCGCGGATTGATGAGCGCAACCGAAAGACCTTGCTCTTGCAATTTCTTTGCGGCCTCCTCCGCGACTTCAAACATGTTTCCGAGTCCGAAAATCGCGACATCGCGACCGTGCTGCACCACTTCCGCTTTTCCGATCTCGAGAAGACGCGGCGTGTCCTTCGGCTTCGCCCCAGTTCCGGCGCCGCGTGGATAACGAATCGCGATCGGCCCCGCGTTGTAATTCGCCATCGTCCAGAGCATGTCGACAAATTCATCTTCATCCTTCGGCTGCATATGCACGATGTTCGGAACGTGCCGCAAATAGCCGATATCGAACAAACCGTGGTGCGTTGGGCCATCGTCGCCGCTCAAGCCCGCGCGATCCATGCAAAGCGCGACATTCAAGTTTTGCAGCGCGATGTCGTGAATGATCATGTCGTACGCGCGCTGCATGAACGTGGAGTAGATCGTCAGGAAAGGTTTCAGACCTTGTGTCGCGAGACCGCACGCAAAGAGTGCCGCGTGTTCCTCGGCAATCCCGACATCGAAATAGCGATCGGGATGTTGTGTCTGGAAAAATCCGAGACCGGTTCCGCTCGGCATTGCGCCCGTGATGGCAACGATCTTCTGGTTTGTATCGGCAAATTTCGAAAGTGTCTTGCCGATAATTTCCGAGTAAGTCGGCGTTGGAGCCGGCGCCGTTTCGCCGCTTTCGATTTTGTATTTGCCGAGTCCGTGGAACTTATCCGGCTTCGCCAACGCCGGTTCGTAGCCTTTGCCTTTTTTCGTTAGGATGTGGAGCAAGACCGGCTCATCCTGCGTCTTCAAAAATTCGAATGTTCGAATGAGCAGGGGAATATCGTGACCATCGATCGGTCCGTAATAACGCAAACCGAGCTCCTCGAAAATCACACTCGGCACAAGCAGGCCTTTCATGCCTTCTTCGACCTTGTGGGCCAGGTGCAGCGCGGTCTTGCCTCCGATCGTCCTAATGAATTTGCCCGCCTTTTCGTGCAAATACTCGAAGGCCGGATTCGTGACGATGTTGTTCAGGTAGGATGCGATCGCGCCGACATTTTTCGCGATCGACCACTCGTTATCATTGAGAACGACGATGAAGCGTTTCGTCTGCGCCTTGACGTTGTTGAGCGCCTCGTAGCTGATTCCGCAGGTGAGTGCGGCGTCGCCGGCAACCACCACGACATCTTCATTCGTTCCGCGCAGATCGCGCCCGACTGCCATTCCGAGCGCGGCCGAAAGCGCCGTGCCGGCGTGACCTGCGCCATAACAATCGTGTTCGCTTTCCGTACGCAGCAGAAACCCATTGAGTCCTTCGTATTGCCGCATCGTGTCGATGCGATCAAGGCGGCCCGTGAACATCTTGTGGACGTAACCCTGATGGCTGACGTCGAAGACGAACTTGTCGCGGGGCGTAGTGAAAACGCGGTGCAGCGCGATGGTGAGTTCAACGACACCGAGATTTGGTCCGAGATGTCCGCCCGTTTGCGAGAGAACCCGGATGAGGGTTTCGCGCACCTCTTGTGCGAGTTGTGGAAGGTCCTCTTCATCCAGCGCCTTGATGTCGGCGGGCGAACGAACCGTATCGAGCAATCGCGACGGGGCTTCGGTTTCTTTAGAAGAGAGTAACTGCGTCATTTTCTTTTTTCTCTGAATCGGAAGGGGGTGCGTTTTCCGATGCCGGTTCAAACGGTTTCACCGCGGCTTTGCCGGCGCTGTTGCGGGTGATGATTTCGATGCGTTGCTCGGCGCTGGCAAGTCTTTCCTGGCAAATTTTTACCAGCTTCATTCCCTCTTCATACCTAACGATCAAATCTTCGAGGTGCATCTTGCCGGATTCCATTTGCTCGACAATCGCTTCAAGCCGGTCCATCGCGCCTTCGAAATTCAGTTCGGCGCTTCCTTTTTTCTGCTGAGTCGACATCGCGGGAATTCAATTAAGCATACGGCGCTCCATAAAAAAGCGGGAGTTCGTGCGTTGTGAATTTCGCTTCTCATTCATCCATGCGCCGCCGATGTTGGTAGCAACTTCACATGCGCAAGCTGCGGCACATTTTTTCAAAAGCAAAAACACCGACCGATGATTTTCCCATGCCGTTTTACGGTGTTTGGGATGCCGTCATCCAATTCTCCGCGCATATCCGGAAGAGCGACTTCATGAAGGAAATGGTGCGCCGCCGTGATGCGCAGGGAAGTCATGGCCTCATGGGTGAAGTCGATTGCGGGATTCTTTATGGATTGGCGCGCTGGCATCGTCCGGCAATCGTGGTCGAATCCGGCGGTTATCTCGGCATGTCTTCTGCCTTCATCCTGAAAGCGCTGGCCGATGAAGGCCTAACGAGTGCGAAGATTTACAGCATCGAGTGGAACAAGGATTGCCCGCACGGCATCTTAATTCCGGATGAATTGCGCGATCAGTTCGTTCCACTCACCGGCGACGTGCGCGATCTGGTCAAGAGCGACCAAATCCCGAAGTCGATCGATATGTTCCTGCACGATAGTTCGCATCGGCTCCAGCACATGCTCTGGGAATTCCGGGAATTCTGGAAACGCCTGCGCGATGGAGGCCTGCTCGTTTCGCACGATGTCCATTTCAATGCCGCATTTCCCGAATTCATCGCCAAGACCTATGCGCACGAAAAGCATGGCCTTCTCGATGTCGACTCTACCGGTCATTACGAATGGGGCCGCTGGGGTTACGTTGGATTCGCGATCAGGAAATGCTCCTAAACGTGGAGATTCTAGTCATTCGAGCCGGATCGTTAGGGGTCACTGGCATGCGCGATGCTAGGTCGATTCCCGGTGAGTGTACGCAAGCGTGTCCTTTTTCTCTGCAGCGAACCGCGGCTGACGCGGCTCGTTAGGCAGGCCCTGGATGAAACCGGGGAATATCTGATCCGCGAGGAGCCGGATCGCGAAATCGCCGCGGAAACGGCGCAAAAATTTCAGCCTGACCTCATTTTGCTCGACGTGACCGGTGAGGAAATCAGCGGGACGGAAGCATTGGAGCAAATCCGGGTCGACGCTGCGCTTGGCGACGCGCCGATTATCGCACTGCACAGCGAGAACGGTGATGCCGCGATTGCATTCAGCAGCTCGCTCGAGGGTTACGAATGTTCTGCCGGCCCCATCGACATGGAAGGCCTGGTGCGCTGCGTCGAGGAAATGCTGGAGCAGACCTAACCGATCAGGGCGCGATAGCCTGCGGGATCTTTCAGATTCTTCAGACTTTCCGGATCCTCGACTTTCAGCAGGAAAATCCAGCCTTCGCCAAATGGATCGGTATTAATTAAGGCGGGATTGGCTTCCAACGCCTTGTTTCCTTCAACGATCGTTCCGGCAACAGGAGCGTAGATATCACTCGCCGCTTTTACGGATTCCACGACCGCGACCGCTTCTTTTGCCTTCGCCTGACGACCGGCTTTCGGAATCTCAACGAAAACAACATCCGTTAATTCCGCTTGCGCATGATCGGTGATGCCCACGCGAATGTTTTCGCCTTCGCGGCGGATCCACTCGTGCGATTCGGTGTAAAGAAGATCGTCCGGAACATTCATGGTTTTTTGTAGAATGGTTTTTTTTCAATAACGGCGGGAAATTTTTGCCCGCGAATTTCAATTTCCAGCGCAGTGCCAATTTTCGTCTGTGCTGCCGGCAGGTATGCCATGCCGATGCCGTAATTCAAGCTCGGCGATAACGTACCACTCGTCACTTCACCAAGGCGCGCTCCATCTTTGAAAACGAAATAGTGCGGACGTGGCGGCGGTCCTTTGCCGGTCATGCGAAAAGGTGTGAGTTTCTGCGATGGGCCCTGCTCTTTGTCGCGCGCCACTTTCTCGCGACCGACAAATTCCGGTTTGTTAAGATCGACAAAAAACCCGAGCCCGGCTTCGATGGGATTGCGTTCCGGCGAGAGATCAGAACCGTTAAGCGGATAACACATTTCCAATCGCAGCGTGTCGCGTGCGCCCAGGCCGCACGGTTTTAGACCGAGTGGTTCACCTTTATCCAGGGCGAGGTTCCAAATCTGGGCCGCATCTTGTGCGCGAAAAAAAACTTCGACGCCGTCCTCTCCAGTGTAACCGGTCCGGGCGATCGAGATCGGCATCCCATCCACCTCAAAATTCTGAATGTGATTTCGCGCCGGCAACTCGTGTCCTTCGCCTAACAAGTCATGAAACAGCTCGACGATCCGCGGGCCTTGAATGGCAACGCCGCCAAATTCGCTACTGCGATTCTCCAGCTGGATCGAAGCGGGTTTATGACGCTCGAGCCACGCGAAGTCCTCATCCGTTCGCGATGCATTGACGACGAGGAGATATTCGTTAGGCGCGGTATGATAGACGATGAGGTCGTCGATGATTCCGCCATCGCCATTCAGCAAAAATGTATATTGCCCCTGACCTGCCTCGAGTTTTTCGACGTTGTTCGTGAGCATTTTGTTGAGCCAACGCGCCGCGTCCTTTCCCGAAACAATCAACTGGCCCATATGCGAAATGTCGAAGATGCCGGCGTTTTTTCGCACGGCCTGATGTTCGTCCACGATGCTGGTGTATTGCACGGGCATGAGCCAGCCGCCGAATGGAATCACTTTCGCGCCGCGCCGCAAATGCTCGGCATAGAGCGGTGTTCTTTTTTCCGCGGCGGTATCGGTCATGTGTCGACCATCCTAGACTTCGACTTTTTCGTGTCAAAGCTGGATCGAGCAGTTGCTTGAAGGCTGGTCGGCTTCCTCTAAGATGCGGACGAAATGAGTGCACTCGATAAACTGGAACGGCGTCTCGGATTTCTCGCCGTGCCCAATTTGCTGCGTTACGTCGCAGCGCTGACCGCTCTCGTTTTCATCCTCTACAAATTAGATTCGCGGTATCTCACCTTGATCGATCTCGACCCGAATGCGGTGCTTCACGGTCAGGTCTGGCGATTGGTCACCTACATTTTTATTCCGCAAATGGGCAGCCTCATTCCCGCGCCTGACTGGTTCAACGCTGTGTTCTCGGTTTTCTTCCTTGTCTGGGTGGGTGACCGGCTTGAGGAAGTTTGGGGCGCGTTCCGGCTTACGCTGTTTGTTTTGATCGGCGCCATCGGCACAACCGTCGCCGCATTTTTCTTCGGCGCGAAATTTTCGAATGGAATGTTGATCTCGTCTCTGTTCTTTGCTTTCGCGCGTTTCTTTCCCGATGCCGTGATCTACTTCGCCTACATTTTGCCGCTCAAAGTAAAATGGATCGCCTGGATTTATGGCGCGATTTTGCTGTGGCAGTTCCTCTTTGCTTCCATGGCATTTCGCAGTGCGCTTCTCGTTGCGTTCGCGAATTACCTGATCTTTTTCGGTCGCGACATCGTCCTCGAGGCGCGACATCGCCGCGACGTCTCCACGCGAAGGCAGCGCTTTGACACGCAGACACGCAGCGCGACCGCCGAACCTCTGCATCATTGTGCGGTTTGCGGGGCGACCGAAGTAAGCGATCCGACCCTCGATTTCCGTGTCGCAAGCGACGGCGAGGAATACTGCATGTCACATCTGCCGAGCGCGGCCGGCGCCAATCGCTGATGAAAACGAGCGGCGCACTTGTTCCCGAGAAAGGCTGGCATTGCCTGCACCTTTTTTATCGAATCGAGTTTGCGCAATGGCAATTGTTTGGACCCGAGGAACAGCGAAAAGCAAAGGTCTCGCTTTCGTCACTCGTGCAGGAAGTTCGTGCGCTGGCTTCCACGCAATTGCTCACCATGAGTATGATCACGCCCAAAGCCGATCTCGGTTTCATGTTGATCACGCCCGATTTGCAGGAAGCGAACAGAATTGAAAAGCGGTTAACTCTTTCCCTCGGCGCGGATGTACTCACGCCCGTCTACAGCTATTTGTCACTCACCGAAGAGAGCGAATACACGACGAGCGAAGACGACTACGCGCGCACGCTGCAGGAGGAGCAGAAACTCAAACCGGAATCGGCCGAGTTCGCGCAGGCGATGAAGTCATTCGCCGAACGGATGGAAAAATATCGGCACGAACGCGTCTATCCGACATTACCCGACTGGCCGGTGGTTTGTTTTTATAATATGAGCAAGCGCCGCGGCGAAGCGCAGAACTGGTATGCATTGCCCTTCGCGGAGCGACGCCATCTCATGCTCGGCCATGGTGCCGTCGGACGACGATATGCCGGGAAAGTGAAACAGTTGATCACTGGCTCGACCGGCCTGGATGACGCGGAGTGGGGCGTCACACTTTTCGCAGAGGATACTTTCCAGATAAAATCGATCGTATACGAGATGCGCTTCGATGCCGTAAGCGCGCAGTATGCGGACTTCGGCGAATTTTATGTCGGCATCCAACTGCCGCTCGACGAACTATTCGACCGGTTACAACTTTGAATCTTCATAATTGGATGGGTGACAGAGCGGTCTATTGTGCACGCCTGGAAAGCGTGTGTGCTGAAAGGCACCCGGGGTTCGAATCCCCGCCCATCCGCCACCGCCTAACAAGTCGTCGGATCAGGTCTTTCCTGCTCTCGTTCGGCATGGGCGTTTTCGTTTGCGGGTTAGCGTCGTTAGGCGCAGCAGAGCCGATGCTCCCTGGCGAAACGAGCGCGATCAAAAATGCGCGCGCGGAGTTTCGCGCCGGTCGTTTCGATCGGGCTCTTATTCTTCTCAATGGGAGCGGCAAGGGCGGCGCCAATGCCGACGCCATGGATTTGCGCGGATTGATCTATCTCGAACAAGGTCGATTTGAGGAAGCGAGGAAAGAATTCCGCGATGCCGCTGAGAACAATCCCGCTCGTTTCGCGCCCAGATTGCATCTGGGCGATGCTTTCTTACGCGAGAAAAAATTCATGGAGGCCCGCGACGTTTATCTCGATCTTATGCGTGAAACGAACGTGCGAGTGGCGATGGAAAAAGCGCGATACGGTTTGCTCCTGACCTATCTGTTTACGCAGGACGAAGCACGAGCGCGGACCGTGCTGGAGCGCATAGGATTTCCCACCGCATCTCCAGCGTACTATTACGCGCAAGGGGCGTGGGAATTCGCACATGGGCATCCCGACGATGCGAAAAAATGGCTTAGAGCCGCAGGCAAGATGTTTGACGAAGAGAGCGCGGCCTGGTTTGCCCGCCCGCTCTACAATTATGGCTGGCTGACGGGAAAACCGCCCCTCTCCGCCTCGTAATTGATGGGTGCCGCCGGGGCGGTGAAAAGCTGGCAAGAAAAAAAATCTCAAATTTTTATAAAAAAAAGATTGCATTCGGCGGCCTGTCTCGGCTAAAACGTCCTCCACACGAGGGAAAAGCCCTCCGAAGATAACCAAAAAGAGAACCTACCTCACACATGAAAAAGACACTGCTCATTACAATTATCAGCGCTATGATGGGTATTAGCGTGGCCTACGCTGGCACTGGAACCCAATCACTCTCGTTCGACGACGGTAGCGGCACGCCGAACGCGGGAACATATATGTCGACTGACACAATTTCGTTCGACGTCTTCTTAACTTTCGCGGGTTACAACTCGCCTGGCATGTCTTTCTGGTTGGAAGGGCAGAATGGTATCGCGCAATTCCTTACGCTCACTTCGGTCACTTTCGGGACGACATTCCCTGACCCAACGACTCCTTCCGGGCAAATCCCCGGTCAACATTTCAATTCGGCGAGCGGCGCATCGCCAGGATTCATGTCTGAAGTGCCCGATCTGGGTAGCACAGGCGATCCCCAAACGCCTGCCACGCCGGGAACGTATTTGGAATGCCATGTCGTGTTGCAGGTCACCGGAGCAATGATGGGAACATTTATTCTGCAGTCGACGACTGTGGTCCCACATGCTTCGGAGGTTGCCGATACTGACTTTGGCGACCACAACATTGTTCCGGCTGCGCAATACATGATCACGATTGTGCCTGAACCGACGACCTTGGCGCTGATCGGTATGACGGCTGTAGGTGGCGCGTTCATTGCGCATCGCCGTCGGGTTCTCAAAGGGTAATTCCGGTTCGGTTTAATAAAGCAGCTTCATCCTTCGGGATGAAGCTGCTTTTTTTTGTTCGCTGCTTGCCGTTGGCTGACAAAAAGTGGAGAATCGAGGTCCATTGAGACCAATCCCTTTCCTTCCGCAGCGCCGAACGCTCGCCGCTTGTTTTCTTATCGTGGGCTGCAGTGCCTTTGCCGCCGCGAACAAACATTTCGTTAGTCCAGCTCCAGTGGGTAATGTCGTCGGCACACCGTGGATTGGTGCTGGTGGTATACAGCGGACGACCGTCGACATCATGGCTGATCCGACAGTCGGCCGGACAACTTCATTTGCGACGCGACCGAAAGTCAGATTGCCAGACAGAAAACATCTGCCGCAGGATTCGCGCGCACTTTCGATCGCGACATGGCCACAAGTTGATTCGCCGAAACTCGGGCGCGTTGCGGCGCCGGCCGTATCAGCCCCGCAAACGGTGACGACAAATTTCGATGCAGCCACCGGCGATGCCACGAATGGTCCGTTTCCTCCGGATACGATGGGGGCCGTCGGTCCGACGCAATTCTTTCTCTTGATCAATGGACGTCTAAAAACGTTCAACAAAACAACCGGCACAGCGGACGGTGTGATCAATGCGGACCCCGACGCATTCTTCAGTTCGGTCATGACGCCGGCCGTGGCAGCGAATTCAACGAGCAATCCTCAGATTCGATACGATCGCCTAACGAGTCGGTGGATCCTCACTATCATCGATACGCCGGGCACGTCCGCCGGGACCCTGGGCAATCTGCCGAACAGAATCTTGATCGCGGTTTCCGATGCCGCCAGTGCCGGTATCATTAGCGGCGGCACAGTCTGGACATTCTTTTTTGTGCAGCAAAACACCGTCGGCGGCGGCGACACCGGGGAATTTCTCGGTAATCCCTCGTTAGGCGTCGACAACAATGCGCTCTATGTCGGTGGCGACATGTCAACCGCATCGACCGGCGGGTTCACAACCACTTCTGCTTTTGTTATTCGAAAAAGTTCGATTCTTAGCGGCGGTCCGTTAGTCGTGACTGCCTTTCGTGGGCTCATCAGCGGGGGCGAAGGTCCGGAGAGTCCGCGGGGCGTTGATAACTACGATCCCGCCGCTAACGAAGGTTATTTTATCGGCTCGAGTGTTGCCGCTTTCGGACGAATGGTTCTGCGACGTGTCGGCACACCGGGAGCCACACCAACGATTTCTGCGAACATCCTGGTATCGCTGCCGGCTACGACTTCGTTCCCAATCTCCGTGCCGCACCTCGGAAACACGGGCGGAGTCAACGGTCAGCTCGACGGGCTTGATGATCGTCTGTTGGCCGCGCACATCCGCAACGGTCGGCTTTGGACGGCGCACAACATTGCTGTTGATTCCACTGGCGTCGCCGCCACCAGCGGCGCTGGTCGTCGCAACGCTGTGCGTTGGTACGAGTTTATCGTTCCTGCCGGATCGGGGACGCCAACGGTCAATCAGTCCGGAACCATTTTTGATTCAGCTGCGAGCAATCCAAAATTTCATTGGATGCCATCAGTCATGGTGTCGGGTCAGGGACACGCTGCATTTGGATTCAGCGTCGCCGGCAATAATGACCACATCAATGCGGGAACGAATGGACGTCTCGCCGGCGACACACTTGGAACGCAAGGAAGCGTGGCGCTCTACACCAACTCGACTACGGCCTACAATCCGCCGGGTGACGCGGGCGGACCCTTGGGCCGCCGCTGGGGCGATTATTCGTTCACCAGCGTTGATCCGCAGGACGACATGACGATGTGGACCATTCAGGAATTTTGTGATGGGACCAACACTTGGGGCGTGCAGGCTGCGAAATTACTCGCACCGCCACCGGCCACGCCCGCCAGCTCAAATCCACCGAGTGTCGCAAGCGGCCAGTCGTCCGTTTCCGTTACCATCACAGGAACATCCACCGCTGGATCCGGTTTCTTTGATCCGGGAGCAGGTTTTGCGAATCGAATCGCAGGGAGCGTGAGCGGCGGTGTCACAGTCAATTCGGTGACCTTTGTCGACGCAACGCACGTAACATTGAATCTCAACACAATCGGAGCGACCGGCGGTGCGAAGGATGTGACGATCACGAATCCGGACGGACAATCCGCGACCGGAATTGGAATTTTGAATATTACCGCAGGCCCGCTCCAACTTCTCAGCGCTGCATCGCGCAAAACGCACGGCGGCGCCGGTACCTTCGATGTCAATCTGCCGATCAGCGGTCCGCCGTTTGGTATCGAGTGCCGCAGCTCCGGCGGAAATCACACATTCGTCTTCACCTTTTCGAACAGCATCAACAGCGCGACGGCGAGCGTTACTGGCGGCACCGGCGCAGCGGGTTCGCCAAGTTTTTCGGGAAACGTCGTGACGGTAAATCTTACCGGCGTAACCGACGTGCAGGTTCTGACCGTGACGTTGAACAACGTGACCGACAGTTTCGCTCAGTCGCTGCCAAACGTTTCCGTGACTGCGAATATGCTGATCGGCGATACTACAGCGAACAAGACGCGTAAACGCTTCCGATGTTAGCCAAACGAAAGCCCAATCGGGTGTCGCAGTTTCTGGCGCGAACTTTCGGACCGACCTGAACATCAACGGCGTCATCAACGCGTCCGATGTCAGCTTGGTCAAATCGCGTTCCGGACAGGCACTGCCGTAGCGCCCGATCTCAGAATTTCGCGACGTCATGCCGCGGCAGGATCTGAATGTCCTGACGCAATTTTGCTACGCGCGACTCCGGCAGGACGCCGTGAAAACTGACGCCGGGATAAATGATGCAATCCCGCCCGAGGATTGAGCCGGGATTAATCACGGCGTTGCATCCGATTTCGGTGCGATCACCGACGATGGCGCCGAACTTCGTCAGGCCCGTCGGAATATTTTCTTCGGCAGCATTCACAAAAATCTCGCGATGATCGAGCTTCACATTCGACAGGATCACGCCGGCGCCGAGATGCGCGCGATAGCCGAGAATCGAATCGCCCACGTAATTGAAATGAGGCACCTGCGCTTCGTCGAATAGAATGCAGTTTTTGAACTCGCAGGAATTTCCCATCACTACGCCATCACCCGCGATCACATTTTCGCGCACGTAACAGCCACTGCGGACATGGCAGTTTTCGCCTATCCACGCCGGGCCTTTCAGCATCGCGCCCTGCTCAACGATTGTGCCGCGCCCAACGAAGACAGCATTACTGATGAAAGGTTTTCCGATCAATTCACCGAGCACGATCGGCTTGAGGCGAAATTGCAAGTAGCTCGCGATTTGTTTTAACGCGTCCCAGACAAACCTCTGGCTCTCGAATAATTTCGCGTGTTCCGTGTGGTCGAGACTGAGAAAATCTTCGGGCGCAAACATCGTCGCGAACTAAGCGCCTGCGCGGCGAGTCACCTTCTGACCATCCTTCGTGTCTCGCGCTTCCCAGCCGCGCGCGCTCAGTTCGTCACGCAATTCATCACTTTTTCGCCAGTCTTTTGCAAGCCTTGCCTGCGTCCTGGCCTCGGCCAATTTCGCGATTTCCGCGGGAAACTCCGTTTGCTCGGGCGAAAGTGCGAGCACGTTGTCGATTCGGTTCCACCAATCAAGCCAACTTCGAGCTTCGGCGGCACTCAGTTCGCCGGCGTCCAGTCGGCGGTTCGTTTCGCGGATTGAGTCGAACAGAATTCCGAGCGCAGCGGAGATGTTGAGATCGTCATCAAGCGCGTCCGCGAATTTATCGTTAGGCCACGCTTCCTTCGCGACTTCGTCCTCCGCTTTCTCACGCAGACGTTGCAACCATTCGTCGATTCGTCCAAGAGATTGTCGTGCTTCTTCCATTCCTTCCCAGGTGAAGTTGAGCGGCGCCCGATAATGCACGCGCATGAGGGCGTAACGAACTTCCCGGCCGCTGTAGCCTTTTGCGATCACGTCGCGCAGCGTATAAAAATTGCCTAACGACTTGGACATTTTCTGGCCGTCGACCAAAAGATGTGCGCAATGGAGCCAGTAGCGCACAAATTGTTTTCTGGTCACGCCTTCCGTCTGTGCGATCTCGGCTTCGTGATGCGGGAAGATGTTGTCGACGCCTCCGCAATGAATGTCGATCTGGTCGCCCAGAAGTTCCGTCGCCATCGCGCTGCACTCGATATGCCAGCCGGGCCGGCCGCGTCCCCACGGGCTTTCCCACGCGACGTCGCCATCTTCTTCATCCCATGCCTTCCAAAGCGCAAAATCGCCGATGTGTTCCTTGTCGTATTCGTCGTTGCGCACGCGGCCGCTCGATTGCAGTTGCGTGAGATCGAAATGCGCGAGGTGGCCGTAGCTCGGGAAATTTTTGATGCGGTAATAGACTGATTTGTCCTCCGCCTGATACGCGAGGTCACGCGCGATCAGTTGTTCAATCATCGCGATCATTTTGGCGACGTGTTCCGTTGCGGCTGGAAATTCGTCCGCGCGTTTGATGCGCAACGTCTCGATGTCCTCAAAAAACGCCTGCTTGAATGGCGCCGTAAATTTTTCCAACGGGACACTGGTCTCACGCGCACCGCGGATCGTCTTGTCATCCACGTCCGTGATATTCATCACGCGATGAACTTTGTATCCGCGCAGCTCGAGATGTCGCTGCAACAAATCTTCGAAGATGTAGGCGCGATAGTTCCCGATGTGGGCGAAACTGTAAACCGTCGGTCCGCATGTGTAGATTCTTACCGCTTCGTTCTCCGCCAGCGGACGGAACTCCTCTACTTCGCGCGAGTACGTATTAAAAAACCGAAGCGCCATCTTTAGAGCATCGTCATCCCGAGCGCAGCGAGGGATCTCACGAAGTTATTGTTCGCTTTCCGATGATCGAAAATTCTCGCGCCAGATGTGAGATGGTTCGCTTCGCTCACCATGACCGTTGTGCGTGCGTGGCGTGTCTAAGAAACACTAGTCCTGCTCCACCGTTGCGATCGCCATCGCCGCCATTCCTTCGCCGCGACCGATTGCACCGAGACCTTCATTCGATGTTGCCTTGATGCTGATACGCACCTGATCGAGTCCAATCGCGTCGCTGATCTTCTTTTTCATCGCCTCAACATGCGGGCCGATCCTCGGCGCTTCGGCAATCAACGTCGCGTCCACATTCGCCGCGCGCGATTTTTGCCTTTCGAGGATGACCTTCACCCGTTTCAAAATTTCGATGCTGCTGATTCCGCGAAGCGTTTCATCGCTGTTCGGAAAATGGTGACCGATATCTTTTTCGCCGATCGCTCCGAGCAACGCATCAGCAATCGCATGCGCGAGGACGTCCGCGTCCGAATGTCCATCGAGTCCATGCGTGTGCGCGATCTCAACACCGCCCAGATATGAGTTTACGGCCCTCCGCCAGGCGATGCGCGTCGTAACCGATGCCGCAACGAATCGTGCGCATCACAACGGCAGCACGATGTGTCCGCTCGACGCGACGATGTTGTATTTATCTTTCATATCTGTGCGCAGTGTCATTTCGACCACACCGCCGGCGGATTCTACCAGAATCCAGCCCGCGGCGATGTCCCACAAACTGATTCCGTGTTCGATATACACATCGATGCGGCCACAAGCGAGGTAGGCCATTTCCAACGCAGCGCTTCCCATTAGTCGGCACTTGCGCGCCTTTCGCACCATCGATTGCAGCAGCGGCATGCCTGATTCGATGGTCGCGTCCGTCTTGGAAAGTCCCACCGTCACGATCGCATCGCGCAGCTCGGTCCGTTCGCTCACGCGACAAACGCGTCCGTTCAATTTCGGTTCGCCGCCTTTTTGCACCGTCCAGATTTCATCGCGCATCGGATCGTAAATCACGCCGACAATAATTTCGCTCTGACAACGCAACGCGATCGAAATGCAAAAATGCGGGATGCCGTAGAAATAATTAACCGTGCCATCCAGCGGATCGACCACCCATTGAAACTCGCTCGTTTGGTCGCCGACGATTCCTTCTTCGCCGTAAAGCGCGTGGTTCGGAAAATTCTTCAGTAATTCGTGCGTGATCAATTCCTGCGACTGCACATCGATCTCAAGCTTGATGTCGTGCTTCTCTTTCGCGCTGACGTGGCGCGGCTGATGAAAATGTGTGCGCAACAAATCGCCGGCCTTCCGCGCCGCCTGCATTGCGGCGTCGAGATAATGTTTCATCGCGGATTACGTCGCATAAAGCTCGCAACGTGCACACGGAATTTCGAGGCGCCGCCATGAGGAATCGAACAATGCACATCGGTACAAAAAAATCGGGAGGAGAATTTGCATCCTCCTCCCGGGTTGAAGTTGGGATTATGACTCCTGAGAAATCCGGAGTCGTTAGGAAACGCTAGGCCTTAATGGCGTTTTTTCTTCGCCGCCTTTTTCTTGGCGGGCCTTTTTGCTTTTTTCTTTGCTGGCATCGACTATTCCCCCCTTTCAATCCGCAATCGCGGTGGGTCTGTGAAGATGTTTGATTCGCTTCACTTAACTCGTTCAGTAAACGTCACGTTTTTTTTGTCAAACTTTTTTCGCGCGTGTTTGAAATTATTTTTACAAGTTCGCGCGCGATATTTTTTTTCGGAGCGCGCGAAATTTTTTTTGTTTCACCGGTTCGGAAGAAAATCGTCACCTCATTTTCAGCAGATTCCATTCCGTACTCGTTAGTGCTCACATCATTGGCAACGATGATGTCGCAATTCTTTTCTCGCAGTTTTTTCTGCGCGCCCGCGGCGACGTTTTCTGTCTCGGCCGCGAAGCCAACAAGCAGGAACGCATGCTCCTGTTTTCCAATTGAAGCGAGAATGTCGCGTGTTGAAACAAGATCAAGCGACAACGCCCTGGATTTCTTCTTCAATTTTTGCGCCGAATATTTCGCCGGTTTGTAATCGGCAACTGCGGCGCACATGACGAGCGCATCGCAATCGCGCACGGCAGCGCGCACCGCTTCGTACATCTCATCACTCGTGTTGACTGAAATATCGCGCGCATTTTCCGGCGCGCGCAGATTCACCGGCCCGGAAATCAAAACAACTTCGTGTCCCGCTTCGATCGCTGCTTCCGCGATCGCGTATCCCATTTTTCCGGAAGAGCGGTTGCTCAGGAATCGCACCGGATCGATCGGCTCGCGCGTCGGTCCGGCAGTAACGACAAATTTCATGACATGAAATTACCTCGCGGACTGCTGTCATCCCGAGCGAATGCGAGGGACCTCACGAACTACGAGAATCCAGCGTGACTTGTGGGGTCCCTCGCATTCGCTCGGGATGACGAAGCATATGGCCGGCTCTCGTCACGCAATCAGATTATCCTGGCGCGCGAGCAGGAACTCGACGCGAAAGGCAATGTCATTCACCTGCCACAAACGGCCGACCCCTTCATAACCGCAAGCCAGCATTCCTTCTTCCGGTCCGATGAATTCGACGCCGCGCGTTTTCAACTTCTCCACGTTTTCTTGCGTCGCCGGATGCTCCCACATTTTTCCGTTCATCGCTGGTGCGAGCAAAATTTGCGCGCGCGTCGCGAGCGCGATCGCGGCGAGCGGATGATTCGCGAGTCCGTGCGCAAGTTCGGCAATCACATGCGCCGTCGCTGGCGCGATGAGCAAAAGATCGGCGCGATCTGCCAGCTCGATGTGACCAGGACGCCAGTTCTCCTTTTCATCGTAGAAACTTGTCGTGACCGGATTTTTCGAAAGCGTTTGCAACGTCAGCGGCGTAATGAATTCGGTCGCATCGTGCGTCATCACGACAAAAACGTCGTGTCCCTGTTTCACGAGCAGACTGGTTAGCTCAGCAGATTTGTAGGCCGCGATCGATCCAGTGACGCCGAGCACAATGGATTTCGCTTTTGTTTGCGGGCGCAGAATTTTTCGGGCGGACGGTCGCTCGCGTTTTCGTTTGGAATTCCCGTTCATCGGATTTCGTTAGGCCAAAACCATTCGGCGACTCGCGATTCGCTCCGCGCCCATGATGTGGCGAAACTTCATCAAGTCTTCCTCCACCGATTTGCTGATGATGGTGTAGCGGTAATCGCGCCAAAGCTCCATCTCGCGCGCGGCGTTGACAAGGCGAAGCTCGATCTGTTGCAGCGTTTCCGTTCCGCGCTTGATAAGACGCCGCCGCAATTCCTCCAGGTCCGGCGGCATGATGAAAACGTCGGTCAGTGCCTGACGAATAAACGGATCGTCGTAGTTGCGAATGGCGGCGGCGCCTTGCGTGTCGACATCGATCAGAACATCGACGCCGTTTTTCAGGTTATCCGAAATCGGTTTCCGTAACGTTCCATAGAACGCACCGTGCACTTTTGCGTGTTCCAAAAATTCCTGTGCGGCGACGCGTGTGAGAAATTCCTGTTCGGAAATGAAATGATAATCTTCGCCCGGAATTTCTCCTGCACGTTGCGCGCGTGTCGTACAGGAAACAGAATAGACGAAATCAGGCGTCTGACGAAGCGCTGCGCAAAGCGTTGTTTTCCCCGCGCCGGATGGTGCGGAAACAACAAACAGAATTCCGTAACGCGAGAATTGCTTATTCAAGGTTCTGGATTTGTTCGCGGATTTTTTCCAGCTCGGCCTTTGATGCGACAACGTGTTGCGAAATCGCAGCGTCATTCGACTTCGCGCCGAGCGTATTCAGCTCGCGGAAAATTTCCTGGGTTATGAATTCGAGCGTGCGCCCGACCGGTTCGTTCTTGCGCAGATGATGCGCGAACTGCGCGAGATGACTTTCGAGCCGCGTCAATTCCTCGGAAATGTCTGCCCGATCGGCGAAGATCGAAATTTCCTTGAGCAGACGCTCGTCATTAACCGGAACATTCAGTCCGGCCTTGTTAATGCGATCAAGCATCGCGTCGCGATAACGTTTCACCACATTCGGATAGAGCGCGCGAACCTCCTTCAACTCGGAGCGCAATGTTTTGAGACGGTGAATCAAATCTTTTGCGAGATGTTTTCCTTCGCGCTCGCGCATTTTAATCAACTCCGCCAGCGCCATGTTCAACGCGCGTTCGACCGCGGGCCAAACCTTGTTCGCCTCGATAATTTCTTCTGGAGCTCGCATGACGCCTGGCGCTTGGAGGATTGTGCCGATAGTAATCTCGCCCGGCGCGCTCAATTCTTTTTGCAATGCGCGCATGGCTTCGTGATAGGAACGAGCCAGGGCGGTATCGAGCGCGAGGTTGCGCGTTCCCTCGGCGCTATTGTGCAACGCGACCACGACATTGGTGCGGCCGCGTGAGACTTTCTCATTGATCACCTGCCGGATGCGCGGTTCCAACTCCGCGAGGTCGCGCGGCAAATTCACCACGATGTCGCTTTGTTTGCGATTCACCGAGTTGAGTTCGACGCTAAACTTCGCGCCGTTGTGATCGACCTCGCCGCGGCCGTAGCCGGTCATGCTGCGCATTTGTCTGTCGACGTTAGGCGCTCAGAAAAAAGCGCGCAAAGCTTTTATGCGTTAGCGAGGAGATGATTCAAGGCGCGTCGATGCGGCGAGGGGATGGGAATTGAATTCAACTTCGCGATCGGAAACCATCGCTGCGATCGATCGCGCTTTCCCGGCGCTTTCGCGCGAAAGACGCGCAGCACCACGCGATGATGCGTAAACGGAAACACCGCCTCGTAGACTATGCGCGTTTCCAAATTTGACGGGTTAAAGCCGTCAAGTTTCAACGGCGGCAAGATCCACATTCCGCGCCAGCGAGTGTGAGCGCGTTGAAGTAAAATGCCACCATGCCTGCTGATGAAGGCATGAGTCTCCTCGAGATTTTTCGTTGTCAGCCGCGGTTTTTTGCGCGGGAGATTTTCGGGATTCGAAGCGCGGCAGAACATTTTTACCGGACAGATTCCGCATCGCGGTGCGCGTTGAACACAGATGACCGCGCCGAGATCGAGCAGCGCGGAATTGAAACGCGCGGCGTTGCGTTTCGGCACAAGCTGCATCGCACGATCCCAGAGAAACTCACGACCGCGAACTTGATCGACGGGAGTTTGCAGATTGAAAAGACGACTCAGAACGCGTGCAGTGTTCGCTTCCACGATTGGAACTGCTTGATCGAGCGCAAAGGTCGCGACGGCGTGCGCTGTATATTTTCCAACTCCCGGCAGCGCGCGCATCTGTGCAATCGATGTTGGGAAATGGCCGTTGTGTTTTTTCTCGATGCTCATGGCAGCCGCGCGAAGATTTCGCGCACGTGTGTAGTAACCAAGGCCCTGCCATGCGTGCAGAACATCTGATTCCGCAGCGGCTGCGAGTGTTTTGATATCAGGAAATCGCCGCAACCATCGCTCGTAGTACGGAATGACAGTGGCGACCTGCGTTTGTTGCAACATCACTTCCGAAATGAAAATGGCGTAGGGATCGCGCGTGCGGCGCCACGGAAGATCGCGTCCGTATTTTCGATACCAGCTCGCCAGCGCGCGGCGAAATTGAGCGGCCTCTTTTTTGGAGAGATGTTTCGCTTCGCTTCGCATGACAGGCTAAGAAAACTACCGTGAACGTTTTTACGGCGCTGCTCAATCTCGATCAGATCGAAAAACTGCGCGCCTTACTCGAAGAGATCGGTTTCAATTTCACGCCGAAGCCGTACACGATTTTTTTTGCGCAAAAGAACAAGCTCAGCGTCGCCGCTTACGAGAAGGGTCCTAAAGTCGTCGTGCAAGGCAAAGGGGTGGAGGAGTTCGTTCAATTCGAGCTTGAACCTAAGATTATCGGCGAAGCGCGACTTGGATACGAAGAGGTGCATTCGCCGGAAATGTTCGAACCGCATTTTGGCGTGGATGAAAGCGGCAAGGGCGACTTCTTCGGCCCGCTGGTGATCGCGGGCGTATATTCCGATCGCGGGATCGCGCGAAACTTTCGCGAAGCCGGCGTGCAGGACAGTAAACGTATTGGTTCCGACGCCCGCATTCACGCGCTGGCCGATATCATTCGCAAAACGTCTGGCGGACTATTCGAGGTCGTGTTGATCGGACCGGAGAAATACAACCAGCTTTATCGCAAATTCGGTAATCTCAACGCGCTTCTCGGCTGGGGTCACGCACGCGTGATCGAAAATCTTGTGGCGAAGAAACCCGATTGCCCGCGGGCATTGTCGGACAAGTTCGCCGACGTACGTGTCATTGAAAATTCGCTGCTTCAACATGGCCGCACGATTAAGATGGAGCAGCGGACCAAGGCCGAATCGGATCCCGCGGTTGCGGCCGCTTCAATCCTGGCGCGGGACGCGTTTGTTACCTGGCTTGAGAAACGGAGCCGGGCGTTAGGCGTGCGACTGGGCCGGGGCGTGTCGGCCGAGGTAAAAAAAACAGCGCAGGAAATTGTGGCCACGAAGGGTGCCGACGTCCTGGAACAGCTGGCAAAAGTCCATTTTCGCACGGCACACGAGATCGCTCCGGACCATTTTGCCGCTCCGCCGGCCCGGCGGCAATGGCGAAAGTAGTTTCTCGCCCATGAGGCGGGCAAGCTTCCTGCTCTCAGTTTCGCAACTATCGTGGAAACGCGCCTGCTTATCCTGAATGCCGACCCGATCTTCCAGGATCGCGCCCTCAGTATCTTCGATATGATGGACGACGTGGAAACCCGCATCGTTCGCACGATGGCCGAAGCGGTCTTTGTGTTGCTAGCGGAGAATTTCGACGTCTTCGTGGTGGAAGGCGAAAGTGCGATCGCGTTTGAGCAGGCGACAAGTGCTCGCCAGCATTTTCCTTCGTTGCGCATCGTTTGTCTCGCACCGAGGCCGCATGATTCCGAACTGGTGATGGACGCGCAGCAGCAGAAGATCACGGTCCTTTCCAACGAACGAAGCGAAAGGTACCTGCGTTATCATTTGCGAAATATCATTCGGTCTGTGGGCACGCAAACCGTGGTGCCGGCCGAAGGCATCGATCCCTGCCATTCGCTCATCGGCAATCTCAACCAATTTTCAGCAGCGGAAATTTTACAAATGAGTTGTCTGGGACAACGCAGCGGTCGCTTCACTTTCAAATCGGCGCGCGGGAACAGCGAGATTTATCTGCAGCTGGGCTCAATCCGGCACGCCGTGTTTGGAACTTTGGAAGGCGAAGCGGCCGTCGCGGAAATTTTCCGGTGGCGACAAGGTCGCTTCTATTTTGAAGAAGGAATAATCAGCCAGGTGCAAACGGTCGATCGGCCGTGGGCGCATCTGCTCATCGACAACTTGCAAAAGCTCGATGAAACGCTGGAGCTGGTGACGGCGAAAAGTCAGCGATGAGAGACCGCGAACTCGAAGCGCAGTTGCGGATGCTGACGCTCCAGTTGGAAAACTGGAAAAAACTGCACGATCTGATTACCTACGGACTGGACAAGGCCAAGCCAATTATTTCGGCGGAACAGGAACGGCAGTTTACCGAGATCCGCGGTTACCTTTTGCAGGAGACCGAACACGTGCTGACCGAACTGAATCTGCTGACGGAAATTTCGGGCAAAGCGATGAATGTCTTGCAGCGCTGCGTTTCGATTCGCGGTGTGCGCGACCTATCCACCGAAGAAGTGCGGCGTCTGGAATCGGAATGGAACGGCGTGTTTACGAAGCTCGGCATTGCGCAGGGCCAGTTGAAATCGCGGCGCAAGGTGCTCGCGCGCCAGACGGCGTTTGCTTACTATTTCGGTCGCTTTTTGCAGCGGCCAGCCTGACTTTTTCCTTGACCCGCGGGCGAGATCCGGGCGTTCGATCGCCGCGGATAGTTTAGGTTCTTAATTATTAATCTCGCTTTTTTTCGAAATCGCCCGCTCAATTGGGGTCTTCAAATCGATTCCGTTAGGGATGGGTAAGCTCACCAAAAGAGATATAGTGGTAGCAATCAGCAATCAGACTGGCATGGTTCAAAGTCAGGTCTTTGATGTGGTGCAGCGTACGCTGGATCACATCACCAACAGTCTGGCGAACAATGTCGCGGTGGAGTTGCGCAATTTCGGTGTTTTTCAGCCCCGCCTGACGAAGCCGCGCGTCGGTCGCAATCCAAATGAGCCAGGGAGCAGCTTTGTGATTCCGCCACGGGCGACAGTGAAGTTCAAAGCTGGAAAGATCATGCGTCAGCGCGTGGAAAAACTTTCCCGCGAGTTGAAAGAAGCGGCAGAGAAACGAGAAACGGCTGCCTCCCGGAGCAACGGTCAGTCAGAGGCAGCGGGTTAGCTGCCGTTGGCTGAGCCGTCGGATCGCGGTGCTACTTCGGGTGCGAGGATTTTCTGGATTGCGCCTTCGAGCCGCTCAAAATTGATCGGCTTGGTCAGGTGTTCGGAAAATCCGGCGGCCCGCGCGCGTGTGATATCGTTTTCCATGCCGAACCCGCTCAAGGCGATTCCACGCAGGCCCTTGGTAGCGCGCAATTCCCGCATCAGTTCATAACCGCTGCGATCGGGTAAGCCGATGTCGCTAATGATCAGGTCAAAATCTTCCTCCGAAGCTTTTTTCAGGGCCTGATCCGCAGTGTGGGCGAGCGCAATCTGATAACCGCGACGTTCCAACATCATTTTCATTCCGATACAAGTGTCGTGATGATCGTCCACTACGAGGACGCGGCACGGGGCCTGGCCGTCGGCCCTCGTTAGGGCGGGCGCCGGCTTTTGCGGTTCTTCCTCCGCAGCGGCGCGGGCGGGAGCTTCGACAGTCTTAAGTGTAACGGTAAAGGTAGCGCCCTTGTCTTTGCCGTCGCTGGTGACGGAAATTTCGCCGCCATGAGCCGCCACCATTGTTTTGGAAATGGCGAGCCCGAGTCCGAGACCGCCAAACCGGCGCGTGATCGAGCTTTGACCTTGCTCGAATGCGTTGAAGACTTTGCCGACTCGCGCTTCTTCGATGCCGATACCGGTGTCGGTAATTTTAATTTCGATTTTGTCCGCAGTTCGATTCAACGTTTCAATCACGATGCGGCCATCCGGCGGAGTAAACTTGACCGCGTTCTTAATCAGGTTCCAAAAGACTTGCTGCAAGCGTGCCGGATCGGCGTCGACGTATGTTTGTTCCGCTCGCAAACGAAATTCCGCGTGTTGATCTTTTGCTTCGATTTCTTCGCGGCAGATTTCATAAGCGCGCTGAAGGATTTCATGCACGTTCGCGACCTCGAAAGTGAGTTGCAGTTTCCCTTTTGAGATGCGCGTGATGTCGAGCAGATCGTCGATCAAGCGCGCCTCCAGTTCCACGTTTCGTCGAATCATTTCCAGCGCACGGCGCGTCTCGGGCGAATCCGGATTGGTCGCCTCCAGTTCGCCCACCATCGCGATGACGGGCGAGAGCGGGTTGCGCAATTCGTGTGAGAGCAGGGCAAGGAACTGATCTTTCGCGGCGTTGGCGCCGATCAACTCTTTGCGCAGGGTAACGTCGCGCGTTTTATCTTCCACCAGATAAAGCACGCCTTGGATTGTCTGTTGCGCGCCCTGCAATCGCAGCAGGTTCACATTGACGTAGCGCGTCGTGCCATTGAGATCGGTGAACGGATGTTCGATCAACTGAAACGGCGCGCCAAAGGTGAGCACTTTGTCGATCGCATCTCGCGGTGCGATCTTCACTTCGTCGTAGGTTGCTTCATTGATATCCCGGCCTTCCGGTAACTGTCCGAAGCGTCTTGCCATTTGTGCGAACGCTTCGTTTGCGGTCAGGAAATTTTTCGTCTGCGGATCGACCAGGGCGATGCCGCTCGGCATGTTGGCGAGAATCTTTTCATTAAAAATAACTTCGCGCTCGATGCGGCGCGCAGCTTCTGTCTGGCGCCGATAAAATTTTCCGAAAACCCACGCTGCAACGCCCGTTCCGGCAATTAACCACGCGACAGGAACGGTAAGTTTTCCGATCAGGTCCTGCACCGGCCGATATGCTTCCTCCCTCGGTTGCTCGACGACAGTCGTCCAGCCTGCGGGTTCGACCGGACTGGAGGAGTAGAGTTTTCCATTGCGCTCGATGTGGCCGCTTGTGCTCTTGCGGATTTCCGCGATCAGACTGTCGTTGGCGGTTGAGTGCAGAATGGGATTGGCGCTGAAGTCTTTTGTAAACAAAGCCGCGCCATTTTGGTCAAACACCTGACAAGTCGACTGCTCGCTCACGCGGATTGTAGATAAGCGGCGCCCAATCCGTTCGACTAAAACCGAGACGCCCAGAAACCCCACTAACCGGCGATCGGGCGTACGCACAGCGCCGACGATATCGGACACAAGCCGGTTGTCGGACGCGCGAGGATGGACCCGCGAAGTGTACGCGCCGGAAGTGGCGAGCGCCCCGTCGCGCCACAGCTTGGAATAGTAATCCTGCCCAATCAGATCAGGAACAGGAGGAACCGAAGCGATAAGACGGCCTTCCGTGTCGGTGATGAACATGCCGTCGATGCGTGGATGCGAGAAATACGTCTGATCGATCCAACGCTGGCAAACATCGCGCGGATTTGGGTCGGACAGATTGTTCGCGACAGTGGAAAGCGTCTGGTAGTACTCAATGATCGTGGTCTTGCCCGTGAGATCGTCCCCCACGAGGTGCGCAATCAATTGCACCAGCGTTTGCCGGTCTCGCAAAATTTTTGTCTCGAGCGTCCTGGTCAGAATGGTGTAGGCGACCCAGAGCATGAGGATGGAGGGGACCCAGCCAGCCAGCAGGATGGCGATGACGATATTGAACCGCTCGAAGCGCGTGCGCGTGCTAGTGATTGTTCGCCCAAGCAAATCCATCCGTTTTATTCATCGGCCTAGTCAGAGCATGAGGCAAGGGGTTGAGCGCGCGAAATCACAAGAATCGACACAACCGAAGGGGGCGCTTTGTGCGTTCTTAAAGGTACCGTTCTACGAGGGAAAAACGCCATTTTTGATTTGACGCAAGGCTCGGAAGCGGCAACATGTCGGCCTTGCCGGGTCTCTCTGCGGCACTTACTTACACTATTATGCACGGCAGTGTTGGATACCTGGTCTGGACAATTTGCTATTTGTCCGTCCTCTGCGGTCTTTCTGCGTACGGCATCCACCGCTACGTCATTATTTACCTTTTCCTGAAGAATCGGAAACGGGCGGCGGTCCCTCTCGGGCACTTCGAGCAATTGCCCAAAGTGACCGTGCAGCTGCCGATCTTTAACGAGATCTATGTTATCGAACGGCTCTTGAAATCGGTCAGCGAATTGGATTATCCACGCGAACTTTTGCAGATCCAGGTGCTCGACGATTCAACCGACAACACGCGGGAAGTGACCGCCTTGTGCGTCGAAGAATTGCGTGGACGCGGCTTTGACGTGGAGCTGATTCAGCGCGTGGATCGCGTCGGATTCAAGGCCGGGGCGCTCGCCACGGGACTCACATCGGCGCACGAATTTGTCTGCATTCTCGATGCCGATTTTGTGCCGCCGCCGGATCTGCTTCAGCGCACGGTCCATTTTTTCACCGACCCGAAAGTAGGCATGATCCAGACCCGTTGGGGACATTTAAATCGCTGCTATTCGCTCCTGACGCGCGTGCAGGCGATGTTTCTGGACGGCCATCTTCTCCTTGAGCAAACGGCTCGCAGTCGCAGTGGACGTTTCTTCAATTTCAATGGCACCGCGGGACTCTGGCGACGTTCCTGCATTGAAGAAGCAGGTGGCTGGCAACATGACACGCTGACGGAAGATCTCGATCTCAGCTACCGAGCGCAACTTGTCGGCTGGAGATTCATTTTTCTGCCCGACGTCGTGACGCCGGCGGAACTGCCGGTCGACATGAATGGATTCAAATCGCAACAGCATCGCTGGACGAAAGGCTCGATCCAAACCTGCAAGAAAATCCTACCCACAATCTGGCGGAGTAAGCTACCATTGTTGATCAAGCTGGAAGCTACCGGTCACTTGATGTCGAACTTCGCATATCTCTTGCTTGCGTGTTTGTGCGTGTTGCTTCATCCCTCAACCGGCGGTCCCACAGGCTGGATGCGGACGTTCCTCATCGATGTCCCGATCTTTCTGACCGCGTCACTTTCCGTAGCCGTGTTTTACATCTGCGCGCAGCGCGAATTGAATCCGCGCACGTGGATGAAGGAAATGTTGCTGCTTCCCTGCCTGCTCGCGCTCGGTGTCGGTCTTTCGCTCAACAATGCGCGCGCGGTTCTCGAAGCAATGTTCAATCACCAATCCGATTTTGCGCGCACGCCGAAGTACGGCATCGAGCGCAAGGCGCAAGCATGGCGTAACTGCAAATACATGCCGCTCAAATCATTCCTGCCGTTCGCCGAAATGGCGTTCGCTGCCTACTTCACCTACTTCGTCTGGTTTGCGATCGAGCATAAACAATTTCTTTCGCTGCCATTTCTTTTGATGTTCCAAGGCGGCTTCCTCTACGTTTCACTCTCCTCGCTCGCGCAATGGTGGCCGAAGTTTTCCTTCGGCGCCGCTCGCACGGCCGCGGCAATTCCGGCGTGACAATCGGCAAAATTCTGATAAATACCGCCCCAATGTTTCGCAGAACACTTCCTTTTCTCGTCCTCTTCGCTTCTCTTTCTCTCGCTCGCGCCGGCACCGACGTTGCCCCGGTTTCCGATTGCGTGATCGTTAGCGTAAAGGATCAGAAATTGATGCTGGTGCAGGGCGGCTCGCAGGTTGCCGTATATCCCGTTTCGACTTCGAAGTTTGGAATTGGTGATGCCTGGGGACGAATGACGACGCCGCTCGGCTTCCTCCAAGTCGCACAAAAAATTGGCGATCATGCACCGGTTGGCGCTGTGTTTCACAATCGCCGTTTCACCGGAGAAGTTCTCGCTCCCAACGCTCCTGGCCGCGATCCGATCACGACACGCATCATTTGGTTGCGGGGTCTCGAGGCAACTAATGCGCATGCCTTCGCCCGTTGCATCTACATTCATGGCACGCCGCAGGAGAAATTTATCGGTCGTCCCGCGAGCTATGGTTGCATTCGGATGAAGTCCAATGACGTGGCTGATCTCTACAGCCAATTAAATCTCGGCGCGCTCGTCCAAATTGTTCCGGATTGTCTTCCGAAAATCCCGAAGTCCAAAAATTTCCGCGGCATTCCTGAGGAGAAAGAGGGGCCGAGCGGCATACTTGCCCGTGGCGGGAAAAGCATTTTAAACGAGCACGGGCTGCATTCGGACGATCACGCCTGAGAATTTTGCAGTTCGTTAGGCAACTCTGCTAAATTTTTATGGCAAATACCAAATCTGCCGCCAAGCGTGCGCGACAAACCACGCGCCGGACTCTTCGCAATCGCAGCGTTCGCTCGCGTTTGCGTGGAATGAACAAGCGCGTCCTCACTGGCGATGGCAAATCGGACGCAGCCCAGGTGCGCGCGTTGATTTCAGCGATCGATAAGGCGGCCAAAGGCGGCACGATTCACAAAAATGCCGCGAAACGACGCAAGGCGCGCTTGCGCAAAGCGCTCAGTTCGTCGTCTCCATCAGCCTAGCGCATCGCGCTCTCCGCAAATCGCCTTTGCATATCCCGCAGGACAGCTAAAATTCCTGCAATGATTCCTGCGTTTCTGCTCGTCCTGTTTGTTGTCGCTTATCGCATTGCTGCCGGGCTACTGATCCAATCTGGCGCGGGCTGGCTTTCGAATTTCGCGCCGTTTGCTGCGATCGCTTTGTGTTGCGGCGCATATTTTCCAGCGCGCTTTAAATTGGCTGTTCCATTACTCGGCCTTTTTCTTTCGGACGCAGTGCTGAATGTCTATTACAGCGCGCCGATGTTTACCGGGCACATCGTGGGGCGCTATCTCGCGCTCGCCTTGATCGGTTGTTTTGGAATTCTTTTGCAGAATCGGGCGTCACTCAAAACTTTGCTGCCCGCTTCGCTCGCCAGCTCCACGCTCTTCTACGTTGTCAGCATCTTTTTTTCCTGGGCCAGTGATCCCGGCTACGTGAAAAATGCCGGCGGATTACTACAGGCGCTGACTGTTGGCTTGCCGCAATACAGTGCCACGCCTTCCTGGATGTTTTATCGCAATTCTCTCGTGAGCGATTTGCTCTTCACCGTTGCTTTTGTCGCTTGCATGAACTTCGCCCGCAACGCGGAACGTTCACGCGCAGGCGCGACGCTGCCGCGAGCCGCCTAACCATTCATGCAGCGCGCGGAGCAACGCGACGAAGTCGAGATGCTCGCGCTGATGCTGCTGATCCGGCGTTTTGAGGAACGGGCGAGTCAGCAATATCAGGCGCAGAAGATCGGCGGCTTCTGTCATCTTTACATTGGGCAGGAAGCGGTTGTTGTCGGCGCGCATGCCGGCACGCGCGATGACGATTACTTCATCACCGCTTATCGCGATCACGCGCACTCAATCGTAAAGGGAACGAGTGTCGACGCCTGCATGGCGGAACTTTTCGGCAAAGAGACTGGTTGCTCACGCGGACTCGGCGGTTCCATGCATTTCTTCGACCGCAAGAACAACATGTACGGCGGACACGCAATCGTCGGCGCGCATGTTCCGCTCGCGTGCGGCCTCGCATTTGCGTGCAAGTATCGCGAAGAGGATCGCGTCACGCTTTGCTTCTTCGGCGATGGCGCAATCAATCAGGGCTCATTTCACGAAGCGCTGAATCTCGCCGCGCTCTACAAGCTGCCGATCGTGTTTATTTGCGAGAACAATCTTTTCGCCATGGGCACGTCGGTGAAAAGGTCGACGTCGCTCAAGCAAATCGTCGATCGCGCGGAAGGCTACGACATTCCCGGTGAGATCGTCGACGGGATGAACTTTCGCGAAGTGCGCGACAAAATCGGTGAAGTCGTTGCCTCGATCCGAAAAGATTCGCATCCCGCTTTCATTGAAGCGCGCACCTATCGTTACCGCGGCCATTCCATGTCGGATCCCGCCAGCTATCGCACCAAACAGGAGTTGGAAAAATATCGTCTCGACGATCCCATTACGCGATTGCGTGCGCAGCTGACGCGCGAAGGCAAATTGACTAACGAGCAATTCGACGCGTTCGATAAGCGGGCGAAGGAAGCGGCCAGCGCGAGTGTGAAATTTGCCGAGAAAAGTCCCGAGCCGTCACTCGAGAAGTTGTACGATTATGTCTTCGTGCGCTGAAGGTAGTTCGATTGCATTTGGTGTTAGGAGAGACCACCTCTCCCTTTTCAAGGGAGAGGGTAGGGTGAGGGTTCCGGATAGCGACGCGCTACTGAGTGAACCCCTCACCTTAATCCTCTCCCCTTTATCAAGGGGCGAGGAGTGCATTCGTTGCGTGATTCGTTAGGCGAGACTTATGGATATGCGCGAGATCACCTACCGCCAGGCGCTGAATGAAGCGCTCGCGGAAGAATTGGAGCGCGATCCGGATGTTTTTCTGATGGGCGAAGAAGTCGCCGAATACAACGGCGCCTACAAAATCAGCCAGGGCTTACTCGAGCGCTTCGGACCGAAACGCATCATCGACACGCCGATCAGCGAAAATGGTTTTGCCGGCATGGGCGTCGGCGCCGCCATGTGTGGACTGCGCCCGATCGTTGAATTCATGACGTTTAGTTTTTCGCTGGTCGCATTCGATCAGGTGGTAAACAACGCGCCGAACATGCTCACGATGTCGGGCGGCCAGTTCAACATCCCGATTACATTTCGGGGGCCGAACGGTCCCGCACACCAACTTGGCGCCACGCACTCGCACGCGACGGAATGTTTATATGCGAATGTTCCCGGTTTAAAAATCTGCACACCGGCGACACCGCGCGATGCAAAAGGTCTATTGAAAACCGCAGTGCGCGACAACAATCCGGTCCTCGTGCTGGAAGCGGAGCTTCTCTACAGCTCGAAGGGTTTGATTGAACCGGCCGAGCACGAGCTGCTCATCCCGCTCGGCGAAGCGGAAGTGAAACGCGAAGGCGAGCGACGTCACGATCATTTGTTATGCGCAGACGGTGCCGCTGGCGCTCGCCGCCGCCGAGCAACTGGAAGAGGAGGATATCAGTGCGGAAATTTTAGACCTGCGCTCGATCAAACCGCTCGATGAGAAAGCGATCTTCGACTCGATCGCAAAAACGCATCGCGCGGTCATTGTCGAACAGGACCGCCCGTTCTGCGGTGTCGGCGCGGAAGTCTGTTATCGTATCCAGAAAAATATTTTCGATGAGCTCGACGCGCCCGTCTTGCGCGTTTCCCAGGAAGACGTGCCGATGCCCTACAACGAGCGATTGGAAAAAGCGGTGCTTCCGAGCGCGGATAAATTGATCGCAGCGGTGAAGAAAGTTTGCTACGCCTAACGAGTTATGCCGGAAATCCAAATGCCGAAACTGAGCGACACGATGACCGAGGGCACGCTCGTTTCGTGGAAGAAGAAAAAGGGCGACAAGGTTTCCGCGGGTGAAGTCATTGCCGAGATCGAAACCGACAAGGCAACGATGGAATGGGAATCGCCGGAAGATGGAACGCTCACGGAAATTTTTGTTGAGGAAGGCGGCAAGGTAAACGTCGGCGATAAGATCGCGTTCATTGGCGAGGAAGGCGAAGAAGCGCCGAAGGAAAAACCAAAGAAAGAAGAGGAAGAGGGAGCGGAAGAGAAAGAAAAGAAGCCGCAGGCAGAAACAGAAAAACCCGCACCGGCCGGGAAGAAAGAAAGAAGAGACCGCGCCGCCACAAGAGACAGAAAAGAGTGCGAAACGCGAGGAACCGAAGAAAGAAGGGAAGCCTTCCGGTGTAGAAGCGGCGTGTCGCCCGCAGGGAGCGGCCGACCGGCCGCCACTACAGCAAACCGATGAAGCACGGGTAAAAGCTTCACCGGTTGCGCGCCGCGTTGCGGCCGAACTCGGTGTCGATCTTAGCCAGTGTCAAAGGCACAGGCCCCGACGGTCGCGTGACCGAAACCGATGTGCGCGCCGCCGCAAAATCAAAGCCGTCGGAGCGACGTGCTTCTGCACGTCCGGCGGCTACACCGCGCACGTCTCGCCTGCAACAAAAGCTGCCGGAGGAACGCGTATCAATCTTTCCGGAATGCGCAAAGGCATCGCCGAGCGCCTCGTCGCCAGCAAAGCGCCGGTGCCGCATTTTTATCTCAACATCGATATCGACGCCGGACCGCTCATGGCCGCGCGTGCGGAATTGAAGTCCGCCGGCGAAGACACCGATGCGTCGAAGATCACCGTTAACGATTTCGTTCTCAAAGCCGCCGTCATGGCCGCAGTCAAAGTTCCCAAGGTCAATGCGTCATTTGATAATGACGCGATTGTCCAATACGCCGATGTCGATCTTGGCATTGCTGTCGCGATCGACGACGGACTGCTCACACCGGTGATTCGTGGCGCGCAAAACAAGTCGCTCCGCGAAATCAGCGAGCTGGCGAAGGATCTCGCCCATCGCGCGCGCAACAAGCGGATGAAGCCGGAGGAATTTCAGGGAGGAAGTTTCACGGTGTCGAATTTGGGCGGCATGGGCATCGACAGCTTCTCCGCCATCATCAATCCGCCGCAGGGATTCATTCTCGCCATCGGCGCAATTTCAAAAAAGCCTGTGGTCGACAATTGCGACCAAATCGTTGTCGGCCAGCGCATGTCGATCTGGATGAGTTGCGATCATCGCGTCGTCGACGGCGCACTTGGCGCGCAATACCTAAAGGAATTGCGGCACCTTTTGGAGAATCCGGCGGTGCTCCTCGTCTAAGGCGTCGTTAGTTCCCACGACATGAAATCGTCGAGATCGTTTTGCGTTCGCTTTAATGCCAGCGAAAGGACCGTCGCGTCGTCTAGAAAACCGATTCCGGGAATAGCATCGGGGATGACGTCGAGTGGACTAACGACATAAATGACGGCAGCGATGATAACGACGAGCGTGCTTTCGCTGACCGCGCGGTAGTCGCCGCGATAGTACGCGCGAATGAGGCGCAGCATGGCGTGGAGGTATGGCCATGTCTCTTTGAATGCTTCCTTCGGCAATGACATCGACTGTTTCATTGCCTCCTCGAAAAGTGCGCGCAGACGCGGCGGATCGTTGACGTAGGTCTTTGCGTTCCATACTGCCTGCGCAAATTCTGCTTCCAGGCGCGCTTTGAGCGAAGCGCCGGTGTCGATCTGCGCCTTCGGTCTCACTTTTGGTTTGGGCGCTTTCTTCGCGGGAGGTGGCTTTTTCGCCTTTGTCTTTTTCATTGCGCCGCCATGAGAGCATTTCTGATTGTTTCTGAAAAGACGATTCGTTAGTCCGAGAGAGAAACGCAGTTTATCGCTGACGAGCTTTCTTGATTCGGCCCGCCGCGTCGGCGACCATGAATCATCGTGGACGAACCGCCGAAAAAGAATCTCGCGATCGTTTCCTTCGCTCTTCATTCCGCGCGGGGGCTGATTCGCGATCAGCGGATGCGCCGTAACACCATGTTTGTTTTGCTGCTCGTCGCGCTTGTGCTGTTGTTTTGCGGCTCGGTATTTCTACATCCGTTCCTCGACTGGCATGTCCATCCCGTGTGGTTCATGTTGTTCTGGTTCGCCTGCATCTGGCTCACCTTTACCGCATTTTTGCTGGCAATTTTTGACATCCTGATAGTGCGCGCACAGGCGCGGAGAGCAGAGAAAATTCTGCGCGCCAGTTTCACGCAAAACCCGGAGTCGGAGGGACGCGCTTCCGCGCGTCCGGGACATGCAGAAGCATGTCCCTCCGGAGAGGATGACAAATAATACACCGTGAAAGCTGAACGTTCCCCGGGCAATGGATGGAAGACGCGCGAGCAAATGGAAGCGACGGAGCGCGAAACGCTCGCACCATTCGCGCAAAAATCAGGCGATTCGCGTGGGCGAAAATTCGTCGAGCAAAGCCACGCCTATCGGACCGAGTTTCAACGCGATCGCGCTCGCATCATCCATTCGCGCGCATTCCGGCGTCTTGAATATAAAACGCAGGTTTTTCTAAACGGAACGGGCGACCATTTGCGCACGCGCCTAACGCATTCGATCGAGGTCGCATCGATCAGCCGCACGATCGCCCGCGCGCTGTCGTTGAACGAAGATTTGGCCGAAGCCATTGCGCTCGCGCACGATCTCGGTCATTCGCCCTTTGGACATTCAGGCGAGGAGATGCTGGCGGAATGCATGCGCGAACATGGTGGGTTCGAGCATAACCGGCAGAGTTTGCGCGTGGTCGAACTGCTCGAAAACGCGTATCCCAAATTTCCCGGGCTGAACCTGACGTTCGAAGTACGGGAAGGTCTGCAAAAACATCAGGCATTCTACGATTCGCCACAGCCTAACGAGCAAAAATATCGCTGCCCCTCCCTCGAAGCGCAGATCGCAAATCTGGCAGACGAGATCACCTACTACAGCCATGACCTTGATGACGCGGTCGATTTTGAAATTCTCGACTCGTCGCAACTGGAGGAGAGTAAGGTTTGGCAAAGCAGCCACGCGACAGTTTTGCAGCGTTATCCCGATGCGCGAGAGCCGGAGCTGCACCAGTTGATCATTCGCGACATCATCGACGTGCAGGTTCGGGACGTGGTGACGACGAGCGCAGCGACGATCGGCCATGCCGCGGTCCGAAGCGCCGATGAGGTGCGGCAGCAGGAAAAGCCGTTGATCCGCTACAGTGACGAATTGCTGGAAGCGAATCGCGAACTGCGAAGATTTTTGTATCGCAATGTTTATTACCACCCGCGTGTGGCCGAAGTGAATCGGAAAGCGTGCGAGATGTTGCGGTCGGTTTTTGAAGCATATGTGCGCGCTCCGGACTCGTTAGGCGATGCGGCTACTAAACGGATCGGCAGCGAAGGACTGCACCGGACGATTTGCGATTACATTGCGGGCATGACCGACCGCTACCTCATCGAAGAGTACGGTCGATTAGCGCAAGCGCCCGAGAGTCGTTAGGCAAACGCGCCACCGGCGGTTTCTTCGCGCAAGTATTGGATCACGAGCCGCAAGCGCTGGTTCAGCGAAAGCTCTTCCAGCACTTCCTGCCGGCGAAGCGGATCGGTGACGAAAGTGAACGCCATGAGATCGGCCAGCATCTCCAAATCGGAGAGGCCGGAAAGATAATGGTCTACTTTCGCCGGCAGTTGGCGTCCGCTGTTTTTGAATCGCTCGTAAAGTTCCAACACCTTCGCACCGAGGGCAGTTGTTTGCAGCGAAGCGGCGTCGTCTGACGGTAGCGGTTCGATGCGGGCGATGGGAAACGGTTCCTCCTGGACGAAACTGGTGAAACGGATGCGATGGAGCCCCTGCAGAATCAGATGCGACGTGCCGTCAGTCCGTTCGACGCAGGCGCGGACAAGTCCGGCGGTCGAGACATGAAAGAAATCGGCGCTCGTCTTCCAGTCAGCGCGGTTTGGCCTAACGAGTGCAACACTGAACATGCGATGATGCGTGAGGGCGTGCTCGAGCATTTCGCGATAACGCTGTTCAAAAATGTAAAGCGGCAGGAGCGCATGCGGAAAGAGTAGCGCGCCCGGCAGTGGCATGACCGGCACTTCTTTCGGAAGAAGCGGCTCTTTGAATGTGCTCATCTATATTAAATATACGCACGCCGCGTGCCGCGAGATTTACCGGAACGCGGTCTTTCGGCGGATAACGGCGCGAAGTTCAGAGAGCGACATTTGCCCCTCTGCGGTCGCGCGGCCGAGATGTGCGTAGTTCAAAACCGATCCGGTGTTTGCAAGAATCGCGCGGGAGACGCGACCCAGCCTGCCGATTCCCATGGCGCTAATGGACAGCGGTAAACTCTTCGATTGCGCGAAAGCGAGCAGCTGCTCGAGCTGCTGGCGATCATCGGTGCGTGCGACGATCTTGAAAATATCTGCGCCTAACGAGTTAGCGCGATCGGCCAGCTTTCGCAAAACCGCGGCGGAGGGCATACATTTAAAATCGTGTCGCGAAAGAATTAGCGGGACTTCACCCGCACGTGCGAGTTTGATGATCGAAGCTAATGCAGTGGCGCACGAAAGCTCGATGTCGATCATGGCGGCTTGCGGTAAAAAGCGCCGCAAGAGCTGGCGTCGTCGCCCGATTGATAGATGGTTGAGACCGCCTTCACTTGGCGCGCGAGCGGTGATGATGATGGGACAACGCAGCCGCGGAATAACGTCTGGCAGTCTGTTCACAGATGCCACAAGGGCATCGAGCCGCAGCTCGAAAAGGTCGGGCCGGATGCGAAGACGCAAGGCCCGGTCCAGGTCGTTAGCGGAAAAAATCACGCCAACGTAACGTGGCTGGGTTGTTGCTTTGACGATTTTGGGCGTAATCATGTATGATGTTGACCCGTTTTCCCCGGAATAATGCCTACACTTAGTGCGATATGCTGGCGAGAAAACAGGAATTAAACACGCAGATCCTGCAGGTGGCCGATGGATTACTGTTCGCCTTTTCGATGCTCGTGGCCTACGCCGTTCGATTGCACAGCAACATTTCGATTGCGGCCTCGAAGGAAGTTGACCCGCTGCCGAATTATTACTGGTTGATCTTCGTCGTCACGCTTTTCGGTCCGATTCTGCTGGAGATTCAGGGTTTTTATCAATCACCGGTCAACCGCACAAAATGGAAAACGCTCGAACAAATCGCGCGTGGAATGTTCGCGCTCAGCATCGTAGTCGGGGCGTGCGTGATCTTTTTGAAGCAACCGCTCTACAATCGCACGGTTCCGATCTTCTTTGTTCTCATCACCACATTTCTGCTGCTCGTGAAGGAGCAAATCATGGTGACGTATCTGCGTGGACGCGCAGCGCGCGGGGAACTGCGCGAACCGATCCTGCTGGCCGGCGCTCCAGAAGACATCGCTGCGCTTGAGGCGACCTTTACCCAGGAGCAACGCCTTTTGACTGAAGTTGTCGGTCGGATCGACATCGAGAAGCAACCGATCTCGCATCTGGTAGAAGCAATGCACCATCACGCCGTCTCGCGGGTGATCTTTGCCGCCGGTCACAGCCAGCTCAATCGCGTCGAACAAGCGATTGGCGCCTGTGAGATAGAAGGTGTGCCGGCGTGGTTAGGCGCAAATTTTATCCAGACATCGATTGCCAAGCCGGACTTCGACGCTTTTGCGGGCCGGCCCATGCTTGTTTTTCGGTCGACACCCGACGTGTCCTGGGCGCTCTTGATTAAGGGCACGATTGACCGGCTCCTGGCGCTGGTTGCGGTACTGATTCTTCTGCTGCCCATGGCGGTGATCGGGGTTGTCATTCGACTGACCTCGAAAGGGCCGGCCATTTTTCGGCAAGTCCGCGCAGGCAAACACGGCAAACCGTTCGTCATGTATAAATTTCGCTCGATGGCTGATGACGCCGAAATGCGCAGAGCTGAGATGGAACCGTTTAACCAAATGAACGGCCCAGTTTTTAAAATTGACGAGGATCCGCGGATCACACCGTTTGGACGCTGGCTTCGTCGCACAAGCATGGATGAATTGCCGCAGCTTTTTAATGTGCTTTTCGGCGATATGAGTCTGGTCGGCCCGCGTCCTTTGCCGGTCTATGAAGTGGAGAAATTTGAAGATGCAGCGCAGCGGCGCCGCCTGAGTGTGAAACCCGGAATGACCTGTCTCTGGCAAATCAGCGGACGCAACCAGGTCGTGGATTTCCGCGAGTGGGTGAAGCTGGATCTTGATTACATTGATCGTTGGTCGCTAGCCCTTGATTTCAAGATTCTACTGCGGACGATTCCGGCGGTGATTTCCGGACTCGGCGCGAAGTAGCGGCCCGGCACCCATTTTATATAGAAAAGAGGATTGTTGATCAGGCTTCAGGCCGTGGTGCAAGGCGGGGCAGCATGCGTTCGATATATTTCGCGAGCAGGTCGAATTCGAGGTTCACGAATTCGCCAACCTCAAGCGAGTCAAGATTGGTGTGGCGTTTTGTGTGCGGAATGATCCAGACGATGAAACTGTTCGGGAAAACTTCTGCTACGGTCAGGCTGATACCGTTGACGGCGATTGAACCTTTGTAGGCCACATAGTGTGCAAAATCCGGCGGTAGTTCGATTTGAAGTCGGTGACCGTCTCTCGTTTGTTCGAAAGCGAGAACACTCGCTGCGCAATCGATATGGCCCTGGACGAAATGGCCGCCCACGCGTCCATCGGCGGCTAACGCACGCTCGAGATTGACCGGACTTCCGCGACGCAATCGGCGCAGATTTGTCCGATCAAGTGTTTCCTCCAGCACATCGAAGATCAAATGTTGATCGCGGCGCGTAGCAACGGTGAGGCAACAGCCATTAACGGCGATGCTATCGCCACGCCTGATGTCCGCTGCAATGCGCGGAGCGGAGACCTGCAGCTGCGTCCCACGTTCGGTGGCGCGGATCCAAAGAACCAGGCCAATCTCCTCAATGAGTCCAGTGAACATAAAGTTGGTCGAGGGAAGGGCGGCCTTGAAGAAACACGACTGGCAAGGATCAGCCAGATATTTTTTTACAGCCGACGACAATTGTCCGGCCAAGCAAAAGATCGGAGCTATTCATTTCCCTAACGAAGCGAGCGTTAGCGTCATCGATGGTTTTGTAGCGTGTTCTTTCTCGAAACGACGCCCAGGAGGAAAACAGCCGAATCGGGAGCCAGAGCAGGATCAGCCATGCAGTTGATGCGCGCTGACGTTTATCAACGGAAACGCTGATTCCTCTAAATCCGGCGTCACTCAAGGCATGCGCGACGTAGAAATATGAAACCGGATTGATGTGTCCGCCTGTCGAATAGCGCCGGCTCTCGTTTACATGGAGTGGGCCGAACAAACTGAAGAATCCAAATAACATGTATCGCATGCGCGAGCGCAGATTCAGAACGTTTGGGGTGGTAACAACAAGCACGCCACCGGGTTTCAAAATCCTGAAAATCTCCCGGAAAGTTCCTCGATAATGCTCGATATGTTCGATCACTTCGGTGCATGTGATCAAATCGAACGTCGCATCCGCGTATGGGAGCGGCTGGCTATTGAGGTCGACCACGTCGACTTTCAAATCCGGGATGCGCAACAGCTCGCTGGTGTAGTCGCACGCCGTCGCCTGCACAGCGAACTCGTTTGAAACAAGGCGGATCAGGTTGCCGTGCCCTGCTCCGATATCGAGATAACTTCCGCTCGGCTCTGGCGAGATTTCACGAATCTTCGCCACGACGGCCTGGAGAATTTTGTCGGTGCTGAGGCCCATTTCTAGCTTGCGATGATTTCACCTGACCTATGAAACTGGCAAGACGAACATTTGTGCCGTGCGGCACGGATACCGGAGGCTCGTTAGGCTCCCGAAATCTCCGGCAACGGTTGGCCCTTCAAAATCGGATTTCAGAAAATCCAGAGCCGCGACTCAGCAGTTCGCGTCCAGTGTCGATTTTCGCGCGACATCCAGTCCTTTCTGCGCGTTCAAAAATTTTTCAAAAAAGTGAAAAAAAGGCTTGTCAGCCTTTATTTTCTCTCGTAATGGCTACCCCAAACCTAACCAAACTAATGGAGAAACTCATGACTAGAAAAGTGCTTGGAAAGTTTGGATTCGTACGTACAGCCCTCGTGGTTGGCGTAGGAATTCCTTTCATAGCGGCGCTCAGCGCCTACGCTCAAAATCCTGAACCGTCGCCTGTGACGACGACCACCACGACGACGACAACCACTGCTCCCGCAACAGCGGAAGCGGAACGCGTTATCGTTACCGGTTCAAACATTCCGACCGCCGAAGAAGTCGGTCCGAACCCCGTTTTGAACATTAACCGTGATTTGATCAACAAGTCCGGCGAGCGAAACGCGGAAGAGCTGTTGCGCAACCTGCCTGTTGCCAACGCTAACGGCGTTCCGATTTCAAACAACGCGACCGGGTTCACACCTGGTGCGGCATCGATTTCACTGCGCGGGTTCGATCCAAGCGCGACCCTGGTGCTAATCGATGGCAAACGTGTAGCCCCGTATCCGGTGGGAACCGGCGGCACGTTCTCGTTCATTGACTTGCTCACGATTCCCAAAGCCGCCATCGAAAGCATCGAAGTCCTGAAGGACGGTGCGTCGACTACCTACGGCGCTGATGCGGTCGCGGGCGTTGTGAACATCAAGCTGTTTCATGAGTATCGTGGCGCCGAGGCGACCGTGGAGTACGGCAACACGTTGGACAAAGATGCGGGCGAGTTTGCCGCGGATGTCCTCTTCGGTATCGGCGACGACAAGACGCAGGTCACCGGCGTGATCAACTACTATCACCACAATTCGGTGTTTAATCGTGACCGGGGTTTCTCCTCCGTTCCACCGTTCCTAAGCACGAACTCCAGCCCGGAAAACTTACAGTTGAGCGACGCGGTGGTCATTGCCGCAGGCGGTACTCCGGCTTCGCCGACAAACCCGCTGACTTTCGCGCACGCGCCATTCTTGACAAATGGCCTTGCGCCCGCATCAGCCTATACCTATTCGAGCGGTCGTAGTTCGGTATTTAACTTTAACCAGTTCTCCGGCTCTTATCCTGAGTCGGAGCGTTACGGTGGATACACCAGCTTCACCCACAAAGTGTGTGAGGATCAGTTGGTTATCTACGGTGACGCGTTCTACCAGAACGTAAAGACCCACAACGAACTGGCGCCGATCGGCGACTGGGTCGTTTCAGACGAACGGTCAAGTTACCTTGGTCATTCCGCCCAATATGCCGATTGCGGCCGGAGGCGCTGCAGCCGACCGAATACCCTCCGACGCACGTCGAAACAATTCTGCCGGCAGACGCGTTCAACCCATTTAATCCGTTCCAGCAGCTGATCTCGGGTGGTTCGCGTGCTCGTTTGGCCGAGTTCGGTAACCGGCTATTCGATAACGAGAGCGATGCATTCCTCGCCACTTTGGGTGTCCGCGGAGATAAGCTGTTTGACGGCAATTGGGGCTATGATCTCGGTTACCGTTACAGTCAGATCAAGAACACCTCGACTGGCTCATTGGTTTCGACGTCGCGTTACAATCAGATCCTGAACGCGGCTAGCCCGATCTTCGATCCCGCGTCTGGTTCATTTATCGGAACAACCGTCCCGTACAATCCGTTCGGCGATTATCGCGTGCCAATTGATACCAACAATGCTGCACTTGGTTTCGCGACCGTCCATCCGAAGGATATCGATACGTCCAAGTTGTGGACAATCGATCTCAATATCTATACGACCGCCTTGTTCAAATTGCCGGGTGGTCCAGTTGGATTCGCTTTCGGCGGCCAGTTCCGTCGCGAAAACATCGAGCAGGATCCAGATACATTGAATGTTGAGGGCGATATTATCGGCAGTTCGGCGACCGCCATCACGCATGCCGGGCGCAAAGATTACGCGTTCTATGGTGAAACCGACGTCCCGGTCTTCAGCCCCGAAATGGGAGTTCCTGTATTTCACTCATTGGAATTCACAGCGGCCATGCGTTTTGAAGACTTCCGGAACAATGATACAAATGTCTTGGTGCCGAAGTTTGGAATGCGCTGGCAGCCATTCGACGATGAGCTAACGATTCGTGCGACATGGGGTGAAGGCTTCCGCGAGCCGTCACTCTTCGAATTGTTCTCGTCACCAACCTCAGGATTGCTACCGACGACCTTTATGGGGACGTCCGAGCCGGAAACAACGACCATTACCTCGAGCAACCCGAACCTACAGCCTGAAGATTCACGCGCTTTCAGTGCCGGTGTGGTCTATACGCCTAAATACGTCCCTGGCTTGACCCTTTCGGTCGACGTGTGGGACATCGAACGAAAAGGTGTCGTGACGGCGCCAACCGCGCAGGAAGTTGTGAACCGCTTTATAATGGCACCCTCTTGCCCGGTGAAACAGTTTTTCTCGATCCTTCTGGAACGAGCGTGAATGCGATCTTTGACACATTCCAAAACGCTGGCCGTCAAAACGCTCGTGGTATTGACTTGGGAATGCAATACCAGAAGCAAACCGCGTGGGGCACGTTCACTTCCTACACACAGGCGACCTATCTGGACTCGTTCATCTTCCAGTCAACGCCTCAGGGCAAAGGCCGTGAAGTTAGCGGCTACACCGTCGGCGGAATTGGTGGAGACGGCTACCTGAAATGGAGAGGTGTCTCCCGCATTGACTGGGCTTGGAACGGTTTTGATGTGATCGGGACCTTGCGTTACCTCGACGGTTATAAGGAACAGATATTGAGCAGTGCAGACCTCGGTGGTGGACCGGATAACCCGGGCAAATTCCACTACGTCAAACACACCTGGATGTTCGACGTTCAAGGTTCTTACGAGCTGACGTTTGTCGCGCCTGTGGAACCGCAGCCAGTCGCAGGCTACTCGAAGGATGCAAAGGAAGTTGTCCGCGGCAAGGACGGCAAAGCTGTTGAGACTGGCCAGACAGTAAATTACTCCATGCCTTGCTGGAAGAATATCTTAAACAACACGAAGATTACGGTCGGTTGTAACAACGTGTTTGGTCAGGATCCGCCGGATGAAATCGGATTCGAGTTCGGTAACGCCAACGGCTATCCCGGATTCATCTACGATGCTATCGGACGTTTCGTCTACGTCGAGCTGACCAAGAAGTTCTAGAACTGGTTTAGGCGTAAATTCGAAGAGGCAGCGGTTTCGGCCGCTGCCTCTTTTGTTTGTACGTAGTTGCCTTTCTCATTACAGCAAAGCAAGTGCGGCCGCAGCGCGGTTAAGGCGGCTCGCGAAAAGGAATCGCGCGAAACGCAGGTCGTTGAAGAACGATTGGGTACGCACTGTCGACGATGTGGGACTAAACTATTTCCGATTCGCTACGCCATTTTAGCGGTCCACTTCGCTGCAGCACCTCCAGCCAGACCATGAAGTTGTGAAATTCATCGTGCGCGGAATCGCGAAAGAAGCTGGCACAGCCAGTGCTTATAAAAACCAGATTCAACATGATTTTAATAAGCATTTTGCCACTGCCGCCCCGCAAGTTGGTCTTCTTCTTTGGCGCCGCTATCTTCCTTTCGTGCATTTCGTGTTTCGGCCACTCCGCTTTCTTCGTGGTGAAGTCGACCCCATATGACAACCAGATGACGCGGATCCGCCCGATCTTGGAAACAATGCCTACCAGCCGATCTGGGGATGTCTCTTTACGCATTGTAAATCATTGGATCGAGAGCTTGCGCGCGATCCCCTACAGCTTCTCACAACAGTGGCGAACACCGAGCGAAGTTGAGATGGCGACAGCTGCCGATTGCAAAGGCAAGGCGGTGGCCTTGTATGAAAAGATGCGCCGCAGCGGCGTCAGTACCGTGCGACTCATCATTGGAAAGCGATCCCCATCGAGCCGCTCCACGCACACTTGGGTGGAGTGGGCCGCATCAGATGCCAACTACATTCTCGATCCCACGATCAATTGGTTTGCATTCCGATCAGATGACGTTCCGAAGGATAATTATCTTCCACTCTACGCCTATTCCGGAAGCGCCAAGTATTGCGCAACACCAGCAGTTCTGGTTGCCAAAAATTGATCGAAAGCGACGGAACTTTCCTGCTTTCGTGGTTACACGTAGCGACCGATATCCGCTTGCACGTTGATGTGCCTGGTTCTTAAATACAACATTACGAGTGCATCGAAGTTGGATCGGGAATTTGGGCAACATCAAGTTTTGTATTGCCAAAGCAAAACGACGCGATTATTCTAGTTTTTGTAAATATGGCAATTATAAAATGCAGCTTTTGCCTTTCGGGCAGCCTCGTTCGTGCGGGAGTTTTCGCTGGTTTTCTCTTAGCAATCCCCGGTGTCCCGGCGGCAGATCTGACGTTGCACAAGGTACCACCACTTACAGTGGAGCAGGCACCACTTTACCCGGAGAACCTCGCGCGGCTTTCGCTTGGTGCTCAGGTGCAGGCAGTCTCCGGCGAGAATGCGAACTCAAAGCTGCAACTCAGTTCCATGTCGCAAGACAGCAATACCTCGGAATTGGCATTGCTGTGCGATGATCCGACTGTCGGCTATGGATTGTCAAACGGAGCGACAACCGTTGTCGTTTCGCTGCCGAATATTGAGAATGTCGAGAGCCTCGCATTTTTGAACCAAGGTGGTCGCGGCACCGTTTCGGTCGCGACATCAAATGCGCAACTTCCGGCCGATAGTCCTCAATGGCGAACATCTGGCCAACAAGAGCTAACGAACGGTCCGGTTAGTACAAAGATTGGTCCGGTCGAAGCAAAATACGTCAAGCTGACCTTTAATGTTACGCAACCAGGACGCATCGCCGGTTTTGGACTGTATTCAACGCCGGCTGTGTCGGATTTCACCATGCCGCGGCCGCGCAAAGTCTCAATCGAAGACAAACCTGGGAACGTTGCATTCATAACGTCTAGTTTGACCGATGTGCATGCAAAGGCCCGCGCGTTATACGTCAGTTCCCCTGCAGATCCACGGGACGCTAACAAGATGATTGATAGTCAAACGGCGACGAGCTTTACCTTTGACGCCAATGATTCGAGTCCGACAGCGATTATTGATCTTGGCAAGGAGAGCAAGCTTCGCCGCGTATCGGCGATCTACACGCCGCATAAAGGCACGATTGACTTTTACGTTTTGAAATCGTTGCCACTGGCTGCGCAGGCCGAAAATGAACAACTTAAGGCGGACGCTTTGCAGAAGGGAGCGCCGGCTGGTCAGACGCCCGCAGCAACGGCCGCGACAGACTTCGCGGCGGATCTACAGCTGACTGACGCCATGCTTGCGAACCTCAAACCTGTCGCGTCGGTAGCCAACAACGAAGGCGAGGGCCGCGCCTCGGTCGATTTTCCGGAAACTTCCGGCCGCTATCTCATGGTACGATGGAGTTCTGCCGCACCTCAAACTCCACTTGCGGTTGCTGAAATAGCAGCGTTTGGCGGCACTAGGGTACCCTCGACGCAAATGTTTGCCGCAAATGAAGAATCCGCGAGGGGGACTAACGGTGATGGCAAAACGACATTCGATGGTAAAACGATCCTCGATAACAAAGAGATTCCGGCCGAAGCGCCGGAGGCACCTGCCGAAGGCCCTCCGCCTCCTTTGCCGCAACCTCCTCCGTTCACATTTATCCCTGAGATTGTTCCGACCAGTCCGTAAGCGCTTAGTCTTTCAAAAGAGCCCACAGCCCATCACCGGTTGTGGGCTTTGTTTTGAGCAGGTCGTTCTGGCGCCCACTGAATCTTTTGCTCAGAGATTGTCGCGGACAATTCTGAAAACATTCGTGTTGTCCATTGTCCCGGAGATCTGTTGCGCACCGGGCCCGACGCCAAATAGAATGACATCTGCCACGGCGTTCAAAGCCTGTGGCGAATAGATCGCGGCTGGTTCTGCCGCCGTCTGCAAATCATTACTTTGTCGTAAGGCCTCGCTTTGTTCGTTAGGCGCAAGCGAACTGGTAACCGGGTAGTGTTTAATACCATGCGGCCCGGTCGCCCACGAAAGCCACGGAAAGCCGTTCGAGCCGATTCCGAGAATCGCGACGCCGCTGTCTTTGCGAAAGGGAAACCCGTTCATACTCAACCCACCGATAGCGCAATCGCCCGCAACCAATATCAACGATTTGCCGCCGGCATACTCGCGCGCTACCGCGACCGCGCGATCCAATTCGAGAATCTCAGCGAGTGTTCGCTCACCATTATTCTGTCGCTGCGCGTGCCGGATCAGGCCCGCATCGACGATCAATAAATAACCTCGCGGATTAAATTGCAGAAGCTCAACTGCGCGACGAACCATGTCCGGAAGGCTCGGTTGTTCGGGACCGTTTGCGACCTGCCCAGCGTAGGACAGTTCAGCGTTGCTAAAGGCCCCGAAAAGTTTTGGCCGCCGCCAGCGCGGAACAGTCTCGAGGTCCGCCTTTGATTTAACAATGTCATAACCGTTGCGCCGCATTTCTAACACGAGATCCCGGTCATCATGCCGTGCTCCATTTTTTGCGGTGGGCAGAAAGGCAGCGGCTCCTCCTCCAAGTATGATGTCAAATTGATTTCCACTCGTTAGGCTAAGTGCCAGCTCATCTACCGCGTCCGTTTGCGAAGCGTGGGCATAGAAGGCGGCCGACGTCGCATCGGTTAGGTTTGAATTTGTTATCAGACCGCACGCTCGACCGGCCGCGCGGGCAAGCTCCACAATATTGCGAACCGGCTTTCCTTTCGCGTCCACGCCAATCGCGCGATTGTTCGTCTTGATTCCGGTAGCGAAAGCGGTCGCAGCGGCGGCAGAATCCGGTGCAGCAAAATCATTTGAGTAATTAATAAGAAGCGCGGCTGCCGGCATCGAATCAAGTGCGAGATGAGAGTCCGCGCCACCACCGTAAACGCGCGCCGCAGCCAGTTGCGACGGCGACAATCCTTCACCGACGAAAAGAATGATGCCGAATGGTTTCTGGATGACCCAGTGTTGAAAGTAGAAAACGCCCAATCCGGCAAAGGCGAGCAGACAGAAAAGCGCGAGAAGCTGATTGCGCCATTTCACCAGCCGATGTAGGAGCGCGGCTCCCTGCATTGTCAACGAAAGAACCGCTTGTTTCTCTCGCGGATCGTCGGCAAAGTTCGCCACTATGGCGAAGCCGGTCATGCTCATCATTCGCGACGGCTGGGGTATCAATCCCGGCGGGCGCAGCCAAGCGCGACGAAAACGGCGATGCCACGCTGCTCGCGCACACGCCGTTTCATGACGACCTTTATCGCAAATACCCGGGCGGCAAACTGAGCGCGAGCGGCCTCGATGTCGGATTGCCCGAAGGACAAATGGGCAACTCGGAAGTTGGCCATCTGAATCTCGGCGCGGGACGCGATCGTTTATCAGGACCTCACGCGGATCAACAAGGCGATTGCGGATGGCGACCTGGCGTCGAAACGAGGTCTTGCAGGAAACGTTCGCCGCAGCGCGCGGCCATCGGCTTCATTTTCTCGGCTTGCGTTTCCGATGGCGGCGTGCACAGCCATTACGTGCATCTTATTGCGCTCGCAGAAGCTGCGCATGACTGCCGGTGTCACTGAAATCTTCGTCCACGCTTTCACCGACGGCCGCGACGCTTCGCCCACCGGCGGAGCGGCGATTCTGAAAATCTGCGAAGCAGCGACTTGCGCAAGAGCGGCGCACAAATTGTGACCGATCGTCGGCCGCTATTTCGCCATGGATCGCGATCGCCGCTGGGATCGAACGAAAAAGGCCTGGGACGCGATCGTTCTTGGTCGCGGTGAAGTCTTGCATCGGCGCCACCGGCCGAGCGCTGCGATCGACAGTATGCAGAGGGAAAGACCGATGAGTTCATGCCGCCGCTGATTTTCGCGCACGCTAACGAGCAACGCGTGCGCGACGGCGATACAGTTTTGTTTTTCAATTTTCGCGCCGATCGCGCGCGGCAGCTCTCGCAGGCTTTCTCTTCGAAGAATTTCGACGGCTTCGATCGCGAAGTCTGGCCGCAGGTTCATTTCGTTACGTCTGACGCAATACGATGTGACTTACCCGTCGCCGTTCATTTTCGCGCCGGAAAAGTTTGTTCACATTCTTGGCGAGGTCGTGAGCGCGGCCGGCAAGACTCAACTGCGCATTGCCGAGACGGAAAAATATCCGCACGTCACCTATTTCTTTAACGGCGGCATCGAGCGCCCTTTTCCCGGCGAAGATCGCAAGATCATTCCGTCACCGAAAGTTGCGACCTACGATCTTCAAGCCGGAGATGAGCGCGCGCGAAGTGACGGACGAGGTGCTGGCGCGCATGGCGAACTACGATCTGATCATTCTGAATTTTGCCAATCCGGACATGGTCGGCCATACCGGCGTCGTCGCGGCCGGAATCAAGGCGGTCGAGACGATCGATGAATGTGTGCGCAGCGGATTGTGCCGAAGCTTCTCGATCGTTAGGCGGAAAATGCTCTCGTTCACGGCCGACCACGGAAACTGCGAGCAAATGCGCAATCCCGACGGTTCGCCGAACACCGCGCACACGACGAATCTGGTCCATTTCATTTACGTCGCGCAGTGACGCTGCGCAAGTTTCCGCTGCGAAGATGGAATCCTGGCCGACGTCGCGCCCACGCTTCTTGTTTCTGCTCGGCTTGCCGCAGCCGGCGGAAATGACCGGCCGCAATCTCTCGTGCTTTCGGCGAAAGGCTGAAACGGCTGCAAGTCTGCGCGCGGGCGGCTGAGTATCGTCCTCGAACGTAATTCCTAGTTGTCGATTCAGCCTGCCGCGTCCCGGCGACGGCAATGCGATGGAGGAAGCGCAGTTCGATCTTGGGCCGGTGTTCTCGTGCCAGACGGGTTTGCGCGCGAAGCTCAGCGCGCCATCCGTCTTCGACCAGCGCGCCCCAGCCAATTGGTATTTCCGCCTCGCGAAACAACTCGTTAGGCAAAACGAGAAAGAACAGGTTGGCGCAGCGATAGCTGCATCAGCTTCTCAAATTTTGTGCCATCGCGCAGGCTGATTTTGCAGCGCGCTAAGTTCGCGCAAAACGCGCGTGTAGCCGCGATGACCGATCGCGCCGAAATCATGCGAGTCCAATTCCGGCAAAGAGCGATTCGCCACGGCGCAGCGCGGGATAATGGATGCGCAGATGTTTTTCGATGACGAGACGGCGCCGCTGAACGCTTTCGAGACGTCGCGCGCGTGACTGCCGCTGCAACAGTTGTCGCGACGCAGATCCGGCCAGCGCCTGTTTGCATTCGAAGATTGCGGTGCATCCGCGTTCGTTAGGCGTCGGGCGATAGGCCGCGACATCCGCGCGATAACGGCATCGCGGCAGACTCACTTCCAGGGCGCAGGCGGAAAAACCTTGCGCCTGCGCCCAAATAGAGCGAGCCGTTTCAGCTCGCGATGGGCCGCCGTTTCGCCGCGTTACGTCGGCGTTATTGCTCTCGTCCATTGCGCCAGCTCCTTCGCCCAATAGGTCACGATGATGTCGGCTCCGGCGCGTTTTAGCGAGGTCATGATCTCGAGAACGGCGGCCTTTTCATCGAAGCAACCTTTTTCCGACGCCGGCCTTCACCATCGCGTATTCGCCGCTCACGTGATAAACCGCGGTCGGTTTGCCGAAACGTTCGCGCACGCGCCAGAGAATATCGAGATAAGGCAGCGCCGGTTTCACCATCACGATGTCGGCGCCTTCATCGATATCGAGCGCGACTTCGCGCAATGCTTCGGCGGCGTTGGCCGAATCCATTTGGTAGGAGCGCCGATCGCCAAACTGTGGCGGACTTTCCGCCGCTTCGCGAAACGGTCCGTAAAAGACCGAGGCAAATTTTGCCGCGTAACTCATGATGCCGGTTTGATCGAAACCGTTCGCGTCCAGCGCTTCGCGGATTGCGCCGATGCGTCCGTCCATCATGTCGCTCGGCGCGACCATATCCGCGCCGGCGAGCGCGCATGCGAAAGCGCGGTCTTCACCAGGAGTTCGACGGTCTCATCGTTGAGGACATGGAAATGATCGCCGTCCATTCGTGTCACGCCGCAATGACCGTGGCTCATGTATTCGCAAAGACAGACATCGGTGATGACGACCAGGTCCGGGCACTTTCGTCTTGATCGCGCGCACCGCTTCCTGGACGACGCCGTTTTCCGCGTAAGCCCCGCTCGCCTGCTCGTCTTTTTGCTTCGGAATTCCGAAGAGCAGCACCGCCTGTAGTCCGAGCGCCTCCGCGTGCTTCGCTTCGTCCGCTGCTTCATTCGGCGCGAGCTGGAAAACGCCCGGCATGCTCGCGATCGGCGCGTTCGCTTGTCGATTTTTTCACTGACAAACAGCGGCAGAATAAAATCGTGCGGCGTGAGATTCGTCTCGCGCACCAGATTGCGCAGCGCCGGCCGTTCGGCGCAAGCGCCGCGGGCGATGGACCAATTTTCTCACAGCGCGAGGCTAGCCGCGGCAGCGAAGCGTCGCAAGCTCGCCAGAGGACGAGTCCGTCCGACTGGCGGACTTGACGCCGAGAAGCTCTTCCATGTAGGCGCGTGCTGACGATGGCCCGCCGGCAGACGAAGCCAGCTTCGGATTATTTGCTGATCGATATCAGCAATTCGTTCACCAAGATTGCGTTCTCGACGCGATCGCGAATCTCCGAGCCGGTCCGAATTCCAACTGATCGCCTAACTACCAAAAAACTTTTGGCGGTGATGCGGGGACGGACGGCAACGCGTCTTGTTGTTTGCTCCGTTGTTCCGGCAAGGAATCCAGTCGTTAGGCAAGCCGCCGCCGGACGCGCGAAAATCCTGTGGCTTGGGCCGCAGATTAATCTTGGAGTGAAGATCGATTATCCGAAACCGAAATTGATTGGCGCGGATCGTTTGGCCAATGCCGCCGCTGTGGCCGAATTGTACGGTTACCCGGCGATCGTCGTTGATTTCGGAACCGCCGTCACTTTCGATATTATTTCCGGCGCTGGCGCCTACATCGGCGGTGTCATCGCGCCGGGCCTGGAGGCGATGACAAATTTTCTTTATCAGCGCACGGCGTTGCTGCCACGGCTCAGCTTTGCGCGAACCGAAGCGCGCGGTCGGAAAATCGACCGAGGAGGCGATGATGTCTGGAGCGCGTTTACGGATATCGCGGACTCGTTCGCGAGATTCTCGCGCAAATCAAAGCCGAACGAGTTTCGCGGACAAAAGGTTCGCGTCGTTGCGACCGGCGGTTACGCGCAGCTCATTGCGGCGCGCGTTCCCGCAATTGATTCGGTTCATCCCAATTTAACATTGGAAGGATTGCGATTTGTCGCCAACTGTGAACGACTAGATTGTTCGGCCTGTATCCTGCTTAAAAACGCCGTAATGCCGAGTGAAAAAATTTGGCTTGTTTTCATCCGCGACCAACGGTTCTATGCTGTCGTCCATGACCTTTCGTAAAGCTGCGATCGTTACCCTTGTTGTCCTGAGTTCTTTCGCCGCGAACACTGTGGCGCCATCAAAATCGGAATTGGAGTCGATGTATGACAAGGCGTTTCGCGCCTTCGACGCCAACAATTACTCGGAAGCCCTGAAGCAACTGGACGCAATCGATGCGCGCCAGCCCGATCTGGCGGAGTCGCAAAATCTGCGCGGCGTCATTTTCATGCGCCAGGGGATTTACGACAAGGCCGAGGCTGCGCTTTATCGCGCGGTAGAGCTCGACCCGAAATTTTGGAACGCGCGTTTCAACCTGGCTGAGATTCCGTTCTTGCAGAAGAACTGGAGCGAAGCGCGCAATCGTTTTCAGGCATTGCTCTCGTCTAATTCCGCCGAGTTGCAGGGTGAAGCGACGCAGCTGATTCAATACAAGATTTTGCTGACCTACATCCTCGAGGGGAAAGACAACATGGTCGATTCGTTCCTCTCGAAGTTCGAACTTTCGAACGACACGCCGGCGGTGCAGTACGGTAACGCCGCCATCGCGCTGCAGCACAAGGATGACAAAGCGGCCAAGGAATGGATCGCGGCGGCGGAGAAGAATTTCTCACCGCAACTGAACAAGCTTTTTGCCGAGTCGTTATACGAAGTGGGCTGGCTGAAAAAACCGGCGGGCGAGGCGCGTGCGGCTCTGGAATTAACCTCGGCAGCGGAACGCACGGCGCGCACAAAAGCTTACGCCAAATCGCGGTTGGATCAGGCGCAGCAAGCGTTTCAGAAACGCGACATGGTGACGGCGCTCAAGTTATTGGATGAAGCGGACGCGGCCGATCCAAATCAGCCGGCGTATATGAATCTGCGCGGCGAAATCTTGATGGAGCAGAAGGATTTCGATCAGGCGGAAGCGATGTTCAAGAAGGCGTTGAAGGCCGACCCGAAATATCGCGAAGCGCAATTCAATCTGGCGCAGGTTCCGTTCAAGAAAAAGGAGTACGGAAAAGCGCGCGATCGTTTGGAAGCGCTCTTTGCTGCGACTCCGGGCGGCGACAAAAATCAGGCGGCGCAGCTGATCAAGTTCAAAATCTTCATGACGCTTTTGCTCGAGGGCAAAGACAGCCGCGCGCAAAAGATGATGGATCAATTCCAGTTCACCGGCGACACGCCGGCGCTTTATTACGCGCAAGCCGCGTGGGAGTTTAAGCATGACAATCGCGACCAAGGCGAACGACTGGATTGCTTCCGCGCGCAAGATTTACTCGCTCGCACTCAATCTCGCCTTTGCCGATTCGTTTTACGATGCGGGCTGGTTGCAGAATCCTGCGGTTCCGGAAGAGATCGCGTCGTCGAAAGCAATAGCGCAAACAGAATCGCCTGCACCGAGCGCGACGAATCCGGGCATCGAGCCAAGTCCGATTCCCGGCTCCGTTCCTCAGGAAAACCAGGCAGCGAAAGAAGAAGCTGCGCCCAGCATTGCACCGAGTTCCACGCCGGAAATCGCGGGCATGCAGGCGACGACTTCTTCGGCAGAGATCAGCCCGGCTCCATCGGTAGCGCAGGCCTCTGCAACGGTTTCACCGGAAGCGACATCAGCGCCGATTCCGACTCCTCCGATTCTTGCCAATGTAGGAACAACTGCGACTCCGGCAGAACAGAAACCAGCGGTGGCCGCGACCGCGACCGCAGCCCCGGTAACAAAGCCAGTTTCCTCGCCTCCGCCTGCGGTCGTGACGACAGCGAAAGCGACGTCGACGCCGGCGACTGTTCTCGCACCGGCTCAAGTGCATGAGTTTTCGCCGACTACCGGCGAGCACATGAGCACGCTTCGCACACTGCTGGTAACCTCGCTGCTCGTAGCCGCCATCGCGATTCTCGCCTGGGTAATCGTTCCAGTATTGCGTCGTCGCTTGACGCAGCTATTTCGTCGGCCAGTTCCAGCAGCGCCCGTTTCCGGACCATCCTTTGAAGGCGATGATCTTCCAACTTTGACTGTGAATGAAGAAATGAGCCCGCGTCATCGCTTCACCGGCGGTCCACCAAAACGCTCCGTGCAATTGAAAGCGACTGAGCCATCCGTTAGGCGCGCGGTCTTGCCCACCGGTAAAGCTGCGCGCGCTGCTGTGGCTACGGAGACTGCGATTCGTGACGCCGAATTGGCCGAGACGGAGGAGAAAACAGCCGAACCGTCAGCGAAACCGGGACCATTTACGCCGCCGCCATTTGAATCCGCACCAAGTATGGCCGAACGCGAAGGGGAGTTTGAGCCCGTTGGTCAGGGTCAGCCTGTTCCGTATCAAACAGCGGATATCACGCCTGAATTCTCGGCGCCTGCGATGCGTGAACCGGAGTTTGTCGCTGCCGCGAAAGAACCGGAAACGCCCGCGCCAGTTAAAGAGCCGGAATTCGTCGCGCCAATCAAAGAGCCGGAATTTGTCGCTCCGATCAAAGAACCGGAATTTACGGCCGCCGCGAAAGAGCCGGAGATGCCCGCGCCAGTTAAAGAACCAGAACCGGAATTCGTCGCGCCAATCAAGGAACCAGAGGTTCCGGCGGCGGCTAAAGAGGTGCCGGCGCCAATTTCCGAACCGGTCATCGAGACGACAATCGCGGAAACTTTCGTTGTCGAAGTCGCGACATCGCGCACTACGATCGAAGCGGAAGTTCCGCCGCTAGCTATTTCCACTCAACCTGCACAGCAGCAATCAACCATACCTGTTACCATGCCTGAACCGATTCAAACTCCTGCCACCAGAACGACCGCCGGTATGCCCACTCCCGCTTCCGGAGCGATGCATACCGCCGTTCAAATCACGTTTTCTTGCGAGATTGCTTCTCTGCAATTGACCCCCACTTTCAAAATGGGCGCGCTCCAGCTCAAACCGATTTCGAAGGTCGTGATGATGCGCCTCTCACCATCGCAGCATCCGCAACCCGCAATGAATTTGCAGGTCACATTCGAAGTAGCCACCGTTCAATCAGCTGGCGGCGGATTCGGAACAATTCGCCTCACCCCGTCGCAACAGCAGAAGCCGGGAACCATCACGACGCCAGCATTCACCATCGCAGGCGTGCAGCTTGTTTCGAACTTCGAGAGCGCCCCGGTGCAGTTGACGCCGTCGCAACAAGGAAAGGCGTCCGTTCTTATGACGGCCGCGTTCCAGATTTCGACAGTGGAATTCTCACCATCCTTTGAAATTTCCTCAATCGTCCTGAACGCAAGTTCGAAGAATGTATCGGTTCAACTTCCCGGCGCCGGTCCGAGCGCGATCGAAGGCGCACCGGTGTTCGAAATTGCGAGCATTCAGAGCGGCGGCAATGGCGACATCGGCTTGATTCAGCTGAATCCGCCGGGTGCGCCGCGGCGTTAAAAGAGGAACGCGCTTCTGCCCGTTCCGCGCGGCGGACGCCTAACGAGAAATACGGTTCAGGGATCGTAGTTGCGGTAGGAGAAATTCGCCGTCGCGGCGAATTAGCTTGCCGTCGAAGTAAATTTCGCCGCCACCGTATTCGGGACGTTGAATGTTAACCATGTCCCAATGGACCTGGCTGCGATTGCCGTTATCGGCTTCTTCGTAGGCCTGTCCTGGCGTGAAGTGAAACGAGCCCGCGATTTTTTCGTCGAACAGAATATCTCGCATCGGCTCGAGCACGCGAGGGTTAAACCCGAGTGAGAATTCGCCGATGTAACGCGCGCCCGGATCGGAATCGAGAATCTTATTGAGCTTTTCGGTTTGGTTGCTCGTCGCTTCCACGATTTTTCCATCGCGAAATCCCAGCCGGATATTGTCGAAAGCTATACTTTGATAAATGGTCGGCGCGTTAAAGGTGACATGGCCTTGCACCGAATCGCGCACCGGACAACTGAAGACCTCGCCATCAGGAATGTTGCGGTCGCCACCGCAAATAATAGCGGAGATTCCCTTGATGCTGAAGCGCAGATCCGTTCCCGGCCCTTTCACTTCCACGCGATCGGTCTTTTCCATCAGCGCCTTGAGCGCTTTCATGCCGGGCTGCAATTTCCTGTAATCCAGGGTGCAGACGTCGAAATAAAAATCTTCGAATGCTTCGGTGCTCATGCCGGCGAGCTGCGCCATTGAAGGCGTGGGCCAGCGCAAGACGACCCATTTCGTTTTCTTTACGCGCTGGTCCTGCACCGGTCGCATTTTTTTCGCGAGCAACTTCATCTGGTCGACCGGAACGTCTGAGAGCTCGGTGATGTTGTGGCTGCCGCGCAATCCGATATACGCGTCCATTCTCTTCATCCGCGCCAGTTCGTGAATGGCGATGAGGTTAAGCTGGCGATCGGTCGCTTTGCGCGCGATCTCGCGACTGACCTGAGCGCGCTGGATTTGCGTGAACGGCAGTGCGCCGACATTTCGAGCCGCACGGACCAGCGCGATTGTCATTTCGTCCGGCACATCAAACGCCTCGATCAACACTGTTTCGTTGCGTTTGAGTCTGGTGGAATATTCCACCAGCAGTTTGGCCAGTTTATCGAACCGCGGATCGTGCATAGGAGTTAAACGATTCCACCGGCGGGCCCGGATGCAACCGCTCGCTTAACGAATGCGTTTGAGCTTTGCCGCAAACGCGCCATCGAATCCATTCGCGAATGGAGTGACAACTTTTTGCTCGAGGAGCTGCAGATCCTTGAACTCGTTCAGGAGCTGAGCGACGACCTCTTCATTTTCTTCCGGTTCGAGGCTGCACGTGCTGTAAACAAATACGCCGCCGGGCTTGAGCGATTCGAGGACGTTTCGCGCGATTGCCAGTTGTCGTTTTTGCATCCGCGCAAAATCATCCGGCTGTAAACGCCAGCGCACATCGACGCGCCGACGCATCACACCAGTGTTACTGCACGGCGCGTCGAGGAGAATGCGATCGAATTGGCCTTTTAGTTTTTCGTCGCTCGTATTGGTCCAGTCGATCTTTGCCACCGTGGCGATTGTTACACCGAGACGATTGAGATTTTGTTGCAGAGTGTTCAGACGTTCTTCATCCCGATCGCATGCCAGAATCGTGCCGCGATTTCTCATTTGTTGCGCGAGAAGCGAAGTCTTCCCGCCAGGTGCCGCGCATGCATCCAGCAGATGTTCGTTAGGCTGGGGATCAAGCATTTCGCAGGCGACGGTTGTGCTGGGATCCTGCACGTAAACCAAACCAGCGGCGAGTGAGTCCGACGGAAGCCGATCGGCTTCGAAGAAATCGCGGTACTTTGAGATCGGCTTGTATTGCGGGTAGCCGGCGAAGAATTCCTCAGGCGCCACTTTGAGATGGTTGATGCGAACGTAGACAGGGGCGGGACTGGTTATTCAGTTCTGCCATCGCGGCAGCGCTTTCTTCGCCAAAACTTTTGGTCCACCGCGCGATCAGAAATCGGGATGCGAAAAGCGAATGCTCACTGGCTGCGCTTCGGCTTCTCTCTCCAGCTCAGTTGCGCGGCGCTGCGCGGCGCGCAAGACAGCGTTGATCAAGCTGCGATTCTTTTTCGTCCCAAGCGCCACGGTTTCGTTGACCGCAGCATGCGGCGCTGTCCGCAACATGAACAGCTTGGTACAAGCCGAGCTGAAGAATGGCGCGCGACGTTTCATCCAGCTTGCCTTCGCGCAGCAGTCCAATCCAAAAATCGAGCAGACTCAGGTTGCGCAGCACGCCGTAGAAAAGTTCGCGGGCAAATGCACGGTCGGAGTCGGAGAGGCCCGCGTCTTCGAGCAAATCGTGAATTATTGCGTCAGCGAATCGTTCCTGTCTGCGCCATTCACGCAACGCCCGTAGGGCAACGGCGCGTGCTGCCATCATTCCGAGGCGAACCGCTAGCGAGGTTTGACCGCCTGGCGCCCGACGGAGTGGTAATGGAACCCTAGCTCCGTCATCGTCTGTGGGTCGAAGATGTTTCGACCGTCGAAGATAATCGGCGTTGTCATTCGTTCCTTCACCACGGCGAGATCGACGTTACAAAATTCGCCCCATTCCGTCGCAACTACGAGCGCTTCCACGCCGTCGATCGCTTCCATCGCGGAGTTAACAAAGTTTGCTTTCGCAATCGCCTCAACCTCGCGCGCTTTCTCCATTCCTTTAGGATCGTAAACGTTGACGTGCGCGCCTTCGCGCAACATGTCGGCGACAAGATCAATCGCGACCGAAGAACGGATGTCGTCGGTATCGGGTTTAAATGTTAGTCCCCAGACGGCGATTTTTTTGTCGCGCAATACCCAAAGCGTATCGCGCATGGCTTTGAGCAACCGATCTTTTTGCGCAGCATTAATGCGCTGCACTTCCTTCAACAACGTGAAGGGCACTCCGAGCTGTTCGCTGATGGTGATGAACGCTGCGATGTCTTTCGGGAAACACGAGCCACCATAACCGATGCCGGCATTGAGAAAATTGCGGCCGATACGGCGATCCATGCCGATGCCGTCCGCAACTTTTTCGACATCGGCGCCGCTCGCTTCGCAGATCGCGGAGACGGCGTTGATGTAGGAAATCTTGAGCGCGAGAAACGAATTGGCCGCGTGTTTGATCAGCTCGGCGCTGTTGATGTCGGTGACGAGAATCGGCGCCATGAAGGGTTCGTAAACTTTTTTCATCAAATCGACCGCCTGCTGGCTTTGCGCGCCGATGACAATGCGATCGGGATGCATGAGATCGCCGACAGCGCAGCCTTCGCGCAAAAATTCGGGATTACTCACGACATCGAACTTTGCCCCGTGCCGGTTGTAACGCTTGATGGACTCCGCGACTTTCTCACCGGTTTTTACCGGCACGGTGCTTTTGTCGACGATCACCCGGTAATCCGTCAGTACCGCGGCAATTTCGCGCGCAACTCTTTCGATGAAACTAAGATCGACACTTCCGTCCGGTTGTTGCGGAGTCGGCACGGCGATAAAGACGATCTGCGAGTTATCGACGCCTTCCTTGATGCTACCACTGAAGCGCAGACGGTGGGCGGAAACGTTGCGGTGAATGACTTCTTCGAGGCCCGGTTCATAGATTGGAACTTTGCCGGCCTTTAGCGTCTCAATTTTTTTCGGATCGTTATCGACGCAGATAACATTGTGACCGACATCGGCAAAACAGGCGCCAGTAACAAGGCCGACATAACCGGAGCCAATGATCGATAGATCCATAAGTTAACAGGGATAGCAGGAGCCGCGCTCAAGCGCGGAGCCGGAACGAACAGGCAAATCGCGCAAAATGCAACCGCAAGCCACTCATGGACTCGTATCGCCCGCGCCTGCCGGATCGAAGTTCAGGTCGAAGCCAAATTTCGGAAATGCCTTGAGCGTGAAAGTAAGCAGCACGCCGTATTCCTTGACTCCGGCGTTATCGCGAATCACCGCCCCGACCGATGCGACCCAACTCGTTAGGTCGCGATAGACTGAGTAGCGTTGGGATTCCAGAATACCGGTGTCCACTTCGTACTGTTCAGCGACGCCGACGCCCCAGTTATCATTGATTCGGTAATAGCCACCGAAAGTAAGAAGGCTGCTATCGAGGAAGAAGGGATTATCGTTTAGGTAACGATGGCCTACGCTCAGCTGCAGGTTAGCCACAGGTTGCACGAGCACGCTCGTGTTTATTTCGGTGAAGCCTTTATCAAACGCCGGGACTTGCGAATCAACCACCAATGTAACCCAGGGCAGGGGCGTAAAGCGAAGACGGTTAAAAAGGTTCGAATACTGAGTCTTGTCGAAGGGATTCGCGAAATTCACGTCCACGAAAGTCTCCAGTTCGAGCCAGCTCACCGTTAGATCGTCGCGTCTTGTCAGGAGACGATTGCGCACGCCGATACGCCAGATTGTCCAGTCATCGATGGAATCAGTGGAAGTGAACTGCGGAAAATCGATTGGCGGCAGTTGCGTCGATGGTTGAAAGCGATCGAACTGAAAGATAGCCGCGGGATTGCCGCTGTCCGACACCCAGGAAAAATTAGTGAATGGTTGGATGACATGGCGCAAACCGTCGAGGCCAAACGCGCGGCTTTGCACATCCTCCCAAACACGCGAGACCTTGAAGGACGCTTCGACGCCGGCGTTGAAAGCCGTGCGAAAGGTGTCACCGCTTTTCACAATCGGCTTCCTTAGGTCAACCAGCAGATAATCTGGGGTGAAAGGATTATTCTCGGGAGTAAAGAAAGTGTGTCCCAGATCACGGGTTTCACCATAGTAAGTGCCGCGAAATCCAACACGCGGGACAAGCGAGAGCCAGCCGAAGTAAGTGTTGGGATAAATAAGTTGGTGAAAGGTATCCGCACGGAAAGTGCCGTAGTCCTGGAAGCCTGAGTTAACCGCAAAGTTGCGAGAGAGATCGGCGACACCGGTCTCACCTTCATAAAAGATCGGCCCACCGAAAAGAGCGTGCCGTTTGATATCGAGAACAACTTCAGGAAGACGCTCGGTTGTATCGAAAAAGGTGTTTGCCTGGAATCGCGTGATGGCATTAAGCGAATAAAAGGGACTGGTCTTCGCTACGGCAACGACGTTATCCGGCTGCGGATCGTAACGAAACTCGCTCTGGTAAAAATCCTGCATCACAAACGCATCACTTAGTTTTGTGACATTAACTAAAGCGTAGATGTCCTCCGCATCGTTGAAATAGGTGCGGTCCTGGAAAGAGACGCGGTAACGCGAAGTAGGGATTGTTCCGCGCGGCAGATTGGTCCGATTGAGTTCCGGGTTCTGATCTTGAAGGAAGTAGGTCTTTAGCTTGGCAAAGCTGTCCTTGTCTTTGCCGTAGTTCATATCCGATTCAAAGCCGAGAGCGCTACCGCGGCGCGATCGGTAATCAAACCGCACGCGGCCGCGTATATCATCTGTTATCGGAAAGGTAACCTGAGTAAGCAGCGATGGTCCCCATGAGCTAAGGAACGCGGGAGAGATGGAGAAGCTGAACGAGTCATCAAGCGATTGATAAAGGTAGGGCCACCAGAAAATCGGAACCTTACCGACATAAAACGAAACGTTCTGAAAGACCACGCGATCGCCTTCGTAAATCCGCACTTTTTGCGCGCGCAAATGAAAGCTCGGATTGGCGGAATCGTCCGTCGTAAACGATTCCATTCTTTACGATCGTCTCGTTGTCGTTGAGAACAGAAATTTCGTCGGCCGCGACAAAGTAAGGTTCGATACTCGCCACGCATGTTGCTGCGCGTGAATCTCTTTTGTGTCGATGTTGTAGATACCGCTCTCGCCGACGTAGAGATGTGTGCCGCGATAAAGTCTGACGTGGCCTTCAACTGTGACGTCATGTGTGGCGGAGTTGTAGGTGGCGCGATCGGCATAAATGTCCGTATCGCCGACGTGGATGGCTACATTATCGCGCGCGGTCGCGATGCCGTTTTCATAGGTCGTTTCACCGCTCGAGGTGATCTCGACCGGCATATTGTTTGGCGTTGTCGGAGTCTCGCCGCGCACCGCGCTGGCTATCGCGAGAACGGACAAGATCAGCGGCAGCAGCTTGCGCATGGCGGTGGCCGAAGGTATTCGCGCAGAGCGTTGTTGGAAAGTTAAAACCATGTATTTACACCTGCTTGCTCAAGCGCAAACCAGCAGTCTGCTGGTTCAATCCGCAAGTCGATACGAGAGCTTGTTTCCAGGAGTCATTCTGCGTCTGGGCCTCGGAAATCTGTAGTGACGTCTTCCGCTGGCAATGCGGAACGGAAGGCAGTTGTCCGGTGAGCAACGCCTGCGCAGCGGCGATGACCTGCCACATGGTTCCGGCTGAAACTCCTTCACCCAGGGCTGGCTTCGGCGTGTATACGATCGCGTGAGGAAATTCCCGCGAAATGGCTTTCTCTTCTGCGCGATCGATGAAAGTCCCGTTTGCACTCGCGATGATGATGTCGGGTTTCCCGTTTAGGGTAGAGTAGATCTCGCGCAAGAGAGACGGAGCCTCCTTTCGCGTTGTAAAATTTTTGCCACTCGCGACGCGATCCAACGCTATTTGACCATCGCGGCCCAAGAGAACCGCACCCGCGCCTTCACTGAGAATCATCCCGCGAGCCGACGCAGCGAATGGCTCGATCGGAGGGTTCTTCCGCAATAGTCGCCATTTGCGATAAGCATCGCACAGCAGCCAATCGACCTCTTCGGCGGCGACAACGAGACAATAATCGAGCGCTTCATTGCACATGAGATCGTTCGCCATCTGCAAAGCGAGAATCCCGACGGCGGCGTCACCAACCAAAGTGTAACTGGCTCCAGTGATACCGAGAATCGCCGCGAGATGACTTGCCGGCGCGTTGAAAACGGTTTCTGGGAAAAGCAGCGGACTGGCAGCTTGCGCGCCTGTAGTCACGATGTCGTGATAAAAACGTTTGGTGTAGATGACGCCGCCATTGGAAGTCGCGAAAACCAGTGCCGTGCGCGATGCATCTTTTTGCAAATCTACGCCGGCGTTTCGCAAAGCAGATAATCCAGCGGCCACGGCGAAACGTGAGATTGCGCTCGAGCGCCGCAAACGTGGATGTGCGGCTGTGACTTTGGAAAGCGCGGAAGGCTGGATAAGTGCGAGCGCTGATCGGATCCGAAACGGTCTCTGCTGTCGCTTCCTCGCCCGCAAGAAGACGCCGCCAAACATCGTCAATCTCATCGCCCAGCGGAGTGACCCACCCCATGCCGCGAATGGCGAGGCTCATGCGGCTTTTTGGATGATCACGGAAGCGTTGGTACCGCCAAAACCAAACGAGTTGGAAAGGACGGCGCGAATTCGAGCATCGCGCGCTTCGTTGGCGACAAGATTGAGCCGGAGCGCGGGATCGCCTGTTCGAAAATTGATGTTCGGCGGAAGGAACTGATGCTGCAGCGCGAGAATGCTGATGACCGCTTCGATCGCGCCCGCTGCGCCTAACGAGTGGCCCATCATGCTCTTGGTCGAACTCATCGGCACACCGGGCAAGAGTTCGGAGATTGCCTTGCCTTCAGCTGCGTCATTGAAGGTCGTGGCTGTTCCGTGAGCGTTGATGTAATCGATCGCATCCGCTTCCAGGTTCGCGCTTCGCAAAGCCTGTTCCATCGCCTGGCGCGGTCCAATTCCGGAAGGATCAGGCTGCGTGAGGTGATGATTGTCGGTCGAGATCCCGTAGCCGGTAATCTCAGCCAGAATCTTCGCGCCACGCGCTTTCGCTGCTTCGAGATTTTCGAGCGCGAGCAGCGCCGCGCCTTCGCCCAGAACCATTCCGGTGCGGCCGGCGTCGAAGGGCCGGCATTTTTCCGGCGTCGACGCTTGCAGCGAATCGAAACCGACAAAGACCAGCTCGGAGAGCGCATCGTAACCGCCGGCGAGGACGCGCTGGTAACGGCCGGACCTGACGCATTCGAAAGCGTGCCCGATTGCATTCGTGCCGGAAGCGCAGGCATTCGCAATGACCTGGCACGGGGCCGAGATTCCGAAAACTTCCTGCGCGTCCATGATCGGTTTTTGCGGCAGGTAATTCGCAATCCAAGTGGGCGATTGGTGACTGTGAGCCGAGCCTTGCAGTGACCGATAATATTTTTCGCCGAATGTCATGCCGCCGCTGGTCGTGCCGACGACGGTCAGCTCCGGCTGAAAATCAGGACAGGTTTGCCGAATTTCCTCCATTGCCGCGATGACCATTCGTGCGGCGCGATGCAGGCGTGCCGAATGCGGCAGCCCCTGCGCAATTTGTTCCAGCCGTTCGTCAGGAATCTGGCCCGCTGTTTTGCAGCGGCATTGTGCGACGGAAAATTGCGTGACTTCGGTCACACAATCGCGGCCCCTGCGCAAGGATTCCGCCGTTTCTGCGAGGCCAAAACCGAGCGGACTGACGATTCCCGCGGCCACGACCGCCACACGCGCGCCGGGTCGCTTCGTTTCTAGGTTTGCCTCAGGCATTTGGAGAGGAAAATGCGGCCCGTGTTTCCATTTGCTTTCTCAGAAAAAGAGCCTACTAATCAGGCCGAAAAGGAAACGAAAGTGCGGGACCTTGGTGGATTGTCAGTGAGTTTATCAGTGGCGATTTGAAATCCGATGAGCGGGAACAGTGACCTGGCTGCGTTTTCCACAATAAACTCAGATGGGAACTAAATTATACGTAGGAAATCTTTCCTTCAACACGACCGAGACCGATCTCCAGGATATGTTCGCTGGGGTCGGGCCTGTGCAGGAAGTCACCTTAATGCAGGATAAATTCACCGGTAAATCGCGCGGCTTCGCTTTCGTCACCATGACGACGGAGGCCGATGCACAAAAAGCAATCACAGAATATAACGGCAAAACCGTCGAAGGACGGCCATTGACCGTGAACGAAGCTCGCCCGCGCGAGCCACGTCCGCCCGGTGGCGGCGGTGGCGGCCGCGGTTACGGCGGCGGTGGCGGTGGCGGCGGTTATGGTGGTGGCGGTGGCTACGGCGGTGGACGTCGCGATGGCGGCGGACGCCGGGATCGATAAGCCAACGATCAATTTCATGAAAAAGCGCCTGATCGAAAAATCAGGCGCTTTTTTGTTTTCTGGTCGGATGGCGGCGTTAAAACGTTCCTCAATCACGACTGATAACAGCGTGACGTTCGAAGTAATTGAAGCGAAATAACTAACAAGGAGTTGCGTATGGCAGACGAAGAAAATCAATCTGAGGAGAGTCCACAGCCGTCTGAAGACATTCAGCTGCCGTCGATCTCGAAAGAAGCCGCCGGTGCTGCGACGGGGGCGGTTCTCGGCAGTGTTGTCGGCCCCGTTGGAGCCGTTGTAGGTGGTGTGCTCGGCGCGATGGCCGGAAAAAGCGCCGGTAGCAGTGCCCCGAGCGCTCCCGTAGCTAAGCCGGTGCAGAAGGCCAGGAAAAAAGCCAAGCCTGCGAAAGTGCGAGCGCGAGCAAAGAAGTCTGTGAAGAAGCCGCGAAAGAAACCTGCCCGAGCGAAGAAAGCGTCGTCGAAGAAACGACAGCGCACACGTTCCAAGGGAAAACGTTCGAGCGCAAAAGCGAAAAAGCCCGCGCGCCGGACAACGAAGTCGCGCGCGAAAAGTAAAAAAGGCGGCAATCGGAAGACCAAAGGACAAAAGCGGCGTTCCGGCTCAAAGCGTCGCGGCAAGAAGCGTCGTTAGGCTCGGACGGTCGCAACTGGGCAGGAGTGGATTCGAACCACTGAAGGCGTAAGCCAGCGGATTTACAGTCCGCCCCGTTTGGCCACTTCGGTACCTACCCGTCTGCGCGCGAAAGTTGATATAGCGCGCCCGCTGCGTGCCGCAAGTCATCTCGCCGAAGCGAAAAACTCCGCGGTCGTTTCGACGACGTAGCGTTGGGCCTCACGCGATAATTCAGGATAAACTGGAAGGGCGAGAGTTTCCCGCGTCGCGCGTTCCGTCTCAGGCAAATCGCCCTCCTTGTAGCCGAGATACTTGAAACATTCCTGCTGGTGCAAGCCGAGTGGGTAATAGATGGCGGTGCCGATCTCGCGGTTCGTCAGGTGTTCGCGCAAGGCATCCCGACGCGATGTCCGAATCACATATTGATGGTAAATGTGATGATTCGTTAGGCCACTGTTTCGATAAGGCTCGGCCGGCAAGGTCACTTCATTCGTTAGGCCGGCGCGCTCGAATTCGGCTCGGTAAAAATCAGCGGCGGCGCGACGCGCGGCAGACCAGTTGTCGAGTTGCGGTAATTTCGCGTTCAGAATTGCCGCCTGCATTTCGTCCAGGCGAAAGTTTCCCCCGACAAAATGATGATAATAGCGCCGTTCGCTCCCGTGTTGCCGGCATTGTCGCACTTTGCGCGCAAAGGTTTCGTCATTGCACAAAACCATTCCGCCGTCGCCGGCTGCGCCGAGATTCTTCGAAGGGTAAAAGCTGAGAGTGCCCGCCAGGCCCATCGTTCCTGCTGTTGCTTTGGTTTGCGGATATTCGGCGCCGATGGCCTGCGCGGCATCTTCAATAACAGGGATTCGATACTTCCGGCCCAGGGCAAGGATCGGCTCCATGTCGCAACAAAGTCCGAACAAATGCACCGGGACGATGGCGCGAATCGCGCGACCATTTTCATCGCGCAAGACGCCTGACGAATCCGCGCGGCACTTCTCCTCGAGATATCTTGTTAGGGCGGCGGAGGAAATATTGCAGCTCGCCGGCTCAATATCGACGAAGATCGGCGTCGCGCCCACGCGTGCGATGCAACCCCCCGTGGCAAAGAACGTATAGGCCGAAGTGACAACAGCATCACCGACCCCAATTCCGAGCGACATCAGCACCGCCAGCAGCGCATCAGTTCCGGACGAAACACCAATGGCATGGCGGGCGCCGGTGTAGCTGGCTATCGCTTTCTCAAATTCTTCGACTTTCGGCCCGAGAATGAAGTGTTGACTCGCCAGGACCCCTTCGATCGCTTCGTGAATGGGCTGGGCGAGGGACCGGTATTGATCGCTCAGATCGAGGAGCGGCACGCGCATGGCGCCGCAAATGATGGCAGTTTCGCTCCCTCGATCAATCCGAAGTTTCCAAGCTGACGGGGCGTTGACCTCCTCGATTCGGTACAGGTACAGTCCGCGGCATGTCGCTTCTCCGCGGGCTATTTTGGCTCGTTCTCTTTGTCTTTTTTACCTTTTGTTTCGTCGTGCTGTTCGAGTACGGCACGCATGATTTTGCGAAGGGATTCAAGACGGAATTCGAGCACGCCAAGACCTGGGTCGTCGAGAAGGTCAAGCCCGAGAAAAAGAAGAAGTAATCTTCATCCGGGTATCACGCGCGCAATTGTTTGTAGAACATCGCGGCGCTGATGATCAGCCCGATGCTCGTGATGCAGGCGCGCACTCTCTTCTGCGGAAGCTTCTGTGAAAAATGGGCGCCGGAGAATCCGCCGGCGATCGCGCCAATGGCGACAATCCCGGCCGCGGGCCAATGGATCAGGCCTTTGACGATGAAGTAAACTGCGGCCACCACGTTGATCAGGAACGCGAGCGCATTCTTCACCGCGTTCATTTCATGGATATCCTTGAATCCGAGGATTCCGAGAGAGGCCAGCATCAGGATACCGATGCCTGCTCCGAAATATCCGCCGTAAATCGAAACCAGGGTCTGAAAAATGATCGCGAGCCAGAACCAGCGCGGCGACATCGATTGCGCCGCCTCCAGACGAAAGAGCCGCGTGAAAAGTGGTTGGGCCGTGAACAGAATTGTCGCGAACAGAATCAGGAACGGCACCAGCCGATCGAACAGCCGCTCCGGTGTTTTCGTTAGCAGAATCCCGCCGATCAAGCCGCCGATGAGACTAACGAGCGCAAAGGCCCTGATCCATTTCCAAACTTTCGGAAGCAACTGACGATAGCCGATGACGCCGGCAAGCGTTCCCGGCAAAAGTGCAACTGTGCTGGTGGCATTCGCGGTGATCGATGAAATCCCGGCCAGGATCAGGGCGGGGAAGCTAACGATCGTGCCGCCGCCGGCGATCGAGTTCATCAGCCCTGCAATGAATCCGGCGGCAAAAAGCAGGACGATGCGCGAGCTGTTCACTCGACGAAATCCAATTCGATATTCTTTTGCAAGAATCCGTCGCGCCTGCCGGCGCTGAGAAATTCGCGGATGGCAGCGCGACCAACTTCGCCGTAGTCGCGCGTGTATTCGTTCACGTACATTCCGATGAACTTGCTCGCCAGCGTCGAATCCATGTCGCGCGCGTACGGCATCGAGTGCTGGACCGCTTCTTTTCGGTGAGCGAGGCCGTAGTCGATGCTTTCGCGCATGATTGCGAGCAAGTCGCGTTGCACGCCCCGTGGAATGTCTTTGCGGAGAACGTTTCCGCCTAACGGAAGAGGCAGACTCTTCGCACGCTTCCACCATTCGCCGAGATCGATGATTTTTCCGAAGCCTGCCTGCGCGTAGGTCAGTTGGCCTTCGTGAATGATCAAGCCGGCGTCTGCCTTGCCGTGTTTTACCGCGTCGAAGATTTGATCGAAGGGGACAACGATGTGGTTGAACTTCCCGAGATAAATTTGCAGCGCGAGATACGCGCTCGTCATGAGCCCCGGAACCGCAATCGTGCGCGAAGAAAGCCACGACCGAATTTCGTCATCCGAACCGAACGATGGGGCTTCGAGTGCGACAATCATCGGGCCGTACCCATCGCCCATACTCGCGCCACACGGCAGCAGCGCGTAGCGCTCGCTCACGTAGGCGTAAGCATGAATCGAGATTGCCGAGATGTGAAGCTCACCGCGCATCGCGCGCTCATTCAATGTCTGAATATCCTCGAGGCGATGTTCGAATCGGTAACCGCGCAGATCAATCTTATTCTCCGCCATCGCATAAAACATGAAGGCATCGTCCGGATCGGGTGAATGACCGAGGGTGAAAACTTCCGTTGCGCGCGCCATGGCCCGGCACGCTACGCGAATCACCTATTGCTGCAATTTTTCACCGCGATGGCTGATACGATCGCGGTTCGGCCGATTTTCATGGATCGGCCTAACGAGATGTAAACCGATTCCGAAGAGGCTGCGCGGGATGGCCGGACACGCCGGGCAGTTTATTTGATCGCCGAAAAACCAACAACGGGAAACGCGCGCGATCGATTTTTGTCTCGGACGTTTATTGCGCAGACTCGTTCTGTCCGATATTCTGCCGCGATGGCGAAATCCGCACTCGGCAAAGGACTCGGCGCGCTCATTAGCGCGCGGCCTGCGATCACTCGTATCGAGCCTGCTCTGAGCAGTGGTGAACGGATCCAGCAGCTGAAGCTGGAAACGATTTCAGCCAGCCCGCTGCAGCCACGCAAGCAATTCGAGCATGAAGCGCTCCAGGAATTGATCGATTCGATTCGCGAACACGGAATCATTCAGCCGTTGATCGTGCGGCAGATTGATGGCGGCCACGAATTGATCGCAGGCGAACGCCGTCTCCGTGCGGCGCAGGAACTTGGCCTCGCCGAAGTGCCAGCCATCGTTCGCAGTGCGAACGATCTCGAAGTGCTCGAACTTTCGTTGATCGAAAATCTCCAGCGCGCCGATCTTAATCCGATCGAAGAAGCGCAGGCCTATGCGCGTCTGGCCGGCGAATTCAGCATGCGGCAGGAGGACATCGCGCAAAAAGTCGGGCGCAGCCGCGCCGCGGTCGCGAACTCGATGCGTCTCCTCGATTTGCATCCGCAAATTCAAACGTGGGTGACGCAGGATTTGCTTTCAGTCGGTCACGCCAAAGTTTTGCTCGGGCTCAAATCCGCGGAAGAGCAGCTCCTTGTTGCTGAAACGGTGCTTCGTCGCAGCGCGACGGTGCGCGCGACCGAGCGATTGGTCGCGCGGCAAATGGGAAGTGTGCGAACTCGCCGTCGTCGGCGCGGCGCAGCCGCAGCAGAGAGTTCTCCCGCCGTGATCGATTTGCAGAACCGGCTCCAGCAATATCTCGGCACGCACGTCGTTTTGCATCACGACGAGAAACGCGGACGCATCGAGATCGAATATTACGGCAACGACGATCTTGAGCGGATTCTGGGCGTGATTGGTTTCCCGATGGAAGTCCCCGGTAGCGATTCGTGACTTTCGGAGGGACGTGCTTCTGCACGTCCTGGACATCGCAGAGGCCATGTCCCTCCGGGTCTCCTTATGAGATCGGCGATTATTCTATCATTCGTTAGGCGGAAAATCTGCACGACCGTCTTGGCCACGTTTCTATTTTGCAGCGCATGCGCGAAGAAGCCGGCCGAGACCGTTGGTGAGCCGTGGAAGGAATTTTCGGGCGACAATGCCCTCCGGCATGTCCAGGCTCTGGTTGATTTCGGGCCGCGGCCTCCCGGCTCGGAAGCGCTCGACAAGTCGCGCGCTTACATCACGAAGCAGCTGGAAAGTTTTGGGTGGAAAGTTGCACCCCAGGCATTCACATCGGACACGCCGCGCGGAAAAGTAAACTTTGTCAATCTTGTGGCGAATTTTCCGTCTCATGGCAAAACGCAGCCGGTTTTCCTTCTCTGCTCGCACTACGATACGAAGGTCTTTGATTCGATTCGCTTCGTCGGCGCCAATGATGGCGGCTCGAGCACGGGCGCTTTGATCGAGATGGCGCGCGTTCTCGCGCTTCATCCATCACTCGCCGCACAAACGTTGCTGGTTTTTTTCGACGGCGAAGAAGCCTACGAAAACTTCACAGACACGGACGGTCTTTACGGCAGTCGTTATTTCGCGGCGCACTTGCCACGCCCCAAGAATGAAATTCGTGGGGGCTTGTTGCTGGACATGATGGGCGACCGCTCCCTCACGATCACGCTTTCACCGGATTCGCCGCCGCAAATGACGCTCGATATTTTTGCATCGGCCGAAGCGCTGAAATTGCGCGATCACTTCACCTACTTTCAATCGGCAATTCTGGATGATCATTCGCCATTGAATGCGGCCGGCATCACGACGATTGACCTGATTGATTTCGATTTTCCGCCGTGGCACACCGCCGATGACACCATGGATAAGATCAGCGCGGAAAGTCTTCAGATCGTAGGCGCGGTCACGCTGTATTATCTTTCCAACTTCGCCTTCAAATAATGCGCGCCCGAGCAACCATCGGATTCATCTTGTTAGCAATCATCGCCGGCTTCGTCGCCGGCGAGACGATCTTTCGCTCAGCGGTTTGTCGCGATCTGTTCGGACGCGCTTCTGGGCGCGGTCATTTGCTGGCACTCGTTAACCGCCATGCGATTTACGAGGACGATCTTCAGCGCGAAATCGCGGCCGCGACGCTATCTCAGCGGTCAAAATTCTGAAATTGTTTCGCGCGAAATGATAACCAAAAAGCTGATTGCAGATGAAAACCTTCAGCAGGTTTCCACGCAGGAAGCTGTGCCCGCGGGGGAATTGCAGCGCGAGTTCGATTTGCTCCGATATCAACTCGGTGATGACAATTCGTGGCGAAAGAGACTTGATCAGGCTGGCATGTCTCAAGGCAGACTGCAGCGTTCGTTAGGCGAAAATCTCCGCAGACGCAGATGGGTGGAACGTTTTGCCGCAGATCATCCTGCCATCGATGAGGAAACGCTCCGCAAATATTATGACCAGCACGTGGCGGCGTTTGTCTTGCCGCAACGCTTCCGCGCCAGTCATATTTTCCTCGCAGCCCCTCCGGGAACTTTCCCAGAAATCGTCGAAGCGAAGCGACAATTGATCGATTCACTCGCAGACCGGTTGCGTGGCGGTGAGGAATTCGAGTCGCTCGTGTGGGAAGCATCCGAGGATGAAGCGACAAAGCCGCGCGGAGGCGATTTGAGTTACTTTTGCGAATGGCGAATTCCGGCAGATTTCTTCAAGATTGTCTCGCAGATGAAAGTCGCGGAGCCTCCAAAAGTGATTCGCACTATGCTTGGCTTTCATCTTGTGCGCCTGACCGAGATAAAGCCGCCACGGCAGATCTCGTTCGAGGAAGCGCGTCCAGAGATTCTCGTTCATTTGCAAAATGCAGCCCGGCGCATGGCAGTAGAGAATCTCGCGGCAACGTGGAGCGGAAGTTCGGCATTGCACGGGCCATGGTTTTGGAATTGAGTTTGTTCGTGCATAACCGGTCGTGCCCGGCTTGCTCGCGATAAAATGTCCCGTCGTAGCCGGAAAAATGTTGGTTTAATCGGACTCGGCATTATTGGCCGCCGCGTTGCGGAGAATCTGCGCAAACGCGGCTTCCATGTTTTTGTCTGGAACCGGACGCCGCGACCGGTGCCGAATTTTGTCGGGTCGCCGGCGGAAGTGGCGGAGCTATGCAACGTCATTCAACTGTTTGTCGCGGACGATGAGGCGCTGCGCGAAATTATTCAGCAACTGCATCCGGTGTTGACCGCTCATCATATCGTGGCGGCGCATTGCACAGTGGCGCCGGAAAGCATGCAGGCCGCGGCCGAAGTCGTGCAACGGCGCGGCGCGCGTTTTCTGGATGCACCATTCACCGGCAGTAAGATCGCCGCCGAAAAAGGCGAACTCGTTTATTATGTCGCAGGCGACGATGGTGCTGTGCGCGAAGCGCGACGCTTTCTCGAAGCGAGCAGCAAGGAAATCGTGGAATTCGGCGATATCGGCGAAGCAACTCTGGTAAAGCTTGCGACCAACATGGTGACGGCGGCCAGTGTGCAATCTGTCGCCGAAGCACTCGCTTTGGTCACGAAATGCGGTGTGACGCCGGAGAAATTTGAGCGCGCATTACGCAGCAATGCGAGCCAGTCGGCAACCATTGCGATGAAGCTTTCGAAAATGATGGAGGACGATTTCGAGCCCCACTTTTCGGTTAAGCATATGTTGAAGGATTTGCAGATTGCGGAGCATCTGGCCGATTCGCTCGAACTGAAATTGCCCGTGGCTGAAGCCGCACGCGATGCCCAGCTCACCGAAATAAAGAGCGGGCACGGAGATGAGGATTACTCCTGCGTCGTTAGGCAATATTTCCCTGACGGCGTCCCGTCCGAACGCAAAGTCGCGGCCGAGACGGTAGAGGAAACGCCGGATCTGCCGCTGGAAACCGCGGCCGAACCGGTGAAACCGGTTGAGCTCGACAAGCCCGTCGAGTTCGAGAAACCGATCGAACCGGAGAAACCGATCGAGCCGGAGAAGCCGATCGAGTCGGAGAAGCCAGTCGAGTCCGAGAGATTGGCCGAACCGCAAACGGAGCCCACGCCGGTCGTAGTTGAAGTGGAATCTGTAGCGGTCGCGACTGAGGTCGCACCGGCAGAGGGAAAAAGCGAAGGGGAAGCCGACACGCGCCCCGGATTTCTGCGCCGTTTGTTTAGTCGCGGCACGGATTACTAGAACGTCTGGGATCGAGACATGGCTGAGATTTCCGCGGCCGCGCCGCCGCTTTTTTTTGATTTGTCGGATCGCGCAAAATTCCGCGTTCGTGGTGGAGATCGTCTGCGCTTTTTGAATGGGCAGATCACAAACGATCTACGCAAGGCCACCGAGACGGAGGCAATTGAAGCGTGCGTTTTAAACGTGAAAGGTCGAATCGACGCGCACGTTTTCATCACGAGCGAACCCGATGCTTACTTGCTCGACACAGATAGCGAATTGCGAGAGTCGCTGCCCGCTCGCTTCGATCGTTACATTATCGCGGACGATGTTCAGGTGGAGGATGTGACGGACGAACTCGCGCTCTTTCACCTTCTTGCCAGCGAAGCGAAGGATCTGCCTAACGAATACAAAGCAGTTCGCACGCGTCGTTTTCTAAACGCGGGCTGGGATGTTTGGACGAAGAGATCTGAGCAAGCGGAAGCGCGTGAAATTTTATCGAGACACGCACTTTTCTGCGATCCGGCTTCTGCGGAAACGTTGCGGATTGAAAGCGGGATTCCGCGCTGGGGCCGCGAACTGACCAGCGAGATCATTCCGCCGGAGGCAAATCTGCAGGAGCGATGCGTCGACTACGCCAAAGGCTGTTACATTGGGCAGGAAGTGATCTCACGAATGAAAATGTCGGGCCAGACAAACAAGCGATTGTGCGGATTAATATCGCCTGACGACTCGCGGCTTCAGGATTCAATGCGATTGCATCCGCCTAACGAAGAACGCGATGTCGGCTGGATTACGAGCGCAATCCGCAGCGAGCGGCTCCAGAAAAATATCGCGCTCGCTTTTGTGAAGCGCGGCTTCAACGACGCGGGAACGCGTCTCCGGACGTCGACGGGGCTCGATGTCGAGGTTGTTCCGCTGCCTTTTTTGTAATTTGTGGCCACCGTTTCGCTCAACCAGGTCGTTACCGCGCATTGCGCGCACGCGGTCGATTTGGAAATCCCCGGCGGCGGTTTTTCTGTTCTCGTCGGCCCAAAGGGAAGCGGCGCGTCTGAAATTCTGCGGGCCATCGCGGGTCTGGACAAAATCAACTCTGGCGAAATCAAGATCGGCGACCGGCGCGTAGACGAACTCGCGCCGAAAGATCGAGATGTCGCGATGGTCTTCGCTGACGACAGTCTTTACCCGCGCATGACCGTGCGTGAAAACCTCGCGTTTGGATTGAAGCGTTACCGTTTTGCCGCGACGGAAATCCGGAAACGGATCGACGACGTGGCTGCCGCGCTGCCGATTGCAAATTTGTTCGAGCGACGACCGCAGGATCTTTTATTTGTCGAACGGCAACGCGTCGCAATCGCTCGCGCAGTCGTTAGGCAACCGAAGGTTCTTCTGTTCGATCATCCGTTTTCCCGCGTTGATGACGAAAGTCGTCGTAAAGTTAAGGAACGAAGTTGCGTCATTGCACGAGCGATCACGGACGACATTTTTATTCGCGACCGATGATGTCGATGAAGCACATGCGTCTGGGTGAAATGGTGGCAATCCTTGATGACGGAGTCGTGCGCGCCTTTGGTCCGCCGCGTTCCCTCTACGAGCGGCCTGAAAGCATCTTCGTCGCAGAATTTTTCGGCCGCCCGCCCATGAACCTGATTCGCGGCGAATTGAAACAGGATCGCGGCGGCGCGCGATTTCATGAGAGCGATTCAGGCACAATTCAATTTCCGCTTCCGAACGGCGTGAATTTTGCCCTCGATGAGGGCACTCAGATTGTAGTCGGTATCCGGCCGCAGGATATAGAGATCGCTGCGTTGTCCGCCGCAAGTGACGGACCGGCATCCCTGAAATTCCGCGCCATCGCAGAATCGGTTTTACCGGGCGGCAACGGAACGGAAGTTCATTTCCACACCGGCGCCCACGAGGGCGTATGCCGATCGCCGGATTGGCTTGATCGGACAGAGTCAGGCCGCCGGATGGAATTCATAGTTCCTCTGGAAAATCTCCACTTTTTCGACCCAAATTCGGGCGGACGACTAAATGCGTCAGGAGCGGGTTAATATCCTTGCCACCCCCGACTTGCAGGGCGTAAAAATAACACGTTGATAGGGTTCAGCAGCAGGGCGCGCAGCTGGAGAATCAAAAAAATGAACCAAAAATTACTCGCCGAAATCGGTCGCACTCAGCGACTTGAAATTCTTAACTCACTCAAACGGACCAAGGGCATGTCGGTCAATGAGCTCGTCGAAAAAATGAAGATGAGCTACATGGGCATCAAGCAGCATTGCCTCACGCTGGAGCGCGACGGTTATCTCGACACATGGCGGCGTCCCCAAAAAATGGGGCGGCCGGAAATGGTTTACCGCCTCACGCGACGCACGCACGATCTTTTCCAGGCCGACAGCAATCAGTTCACGCTCGATCTGCTGGAATCGGCGCAACAAATTTACGGACCCAACGCTGCGGAAAAACTGCTGTTCCATCTCTTCGAGCGGAAAACCGCCGCGCTAAAGGAAAAGGTGAAGGGGGATACCGTGGCGGATCGCGCGAAGTGGCTCGCGCGAACGCGCGACAATGAAGGCTACATGTCGCAATTCACGACTAACGAAAATGGCGGGCCGCAAATTTTGGAATGCCATTCGCCCATCATGAATTTGCTCGAACGCTTTCCCATCATCGGGCGACTGGAACAGGACACGTTTGAGGCTGTGCTCGGAACCAAGGTGCGCCGCGAAGAATCGCGCGTGTCCGGTTTGTACGAGTGCGCCTTCTATTTTTCGGCTTGAGCGCGCCGTGAACGGCGTTTCGCCGTTTTTAACTTTCGCAGCGCGAAATCTCAGGCGATGGAAAGCTCATGCTCCGGGCTTTTCCGACTGCCGTTATCGAGAATCTTCGCCCGCTGGTTGATGGCGGCCGGTATCCGATCAAGCGTGTCGTCGGCGAAGACCTCGCGGTCGAGGCGGACATTTTCAAGGATGGACACGATGTCGTCGCCGCCGTGCTGAAGTGGCGCGTGGTTGGTGCGAGCGACTGGCACGAAACGGCCATGACGCACATCGATAACGATCGCTGGGGCGGGATCTGTTCGCTGACCGAAAACGCAACCTACGAATACACCGTTGAGGCCTGGACTGATATTTTCCGCGGCTGGCGACACGAGTTCGCGACGAAGTTCAAGGCAAACATCGCGAATTTGCAGAGCGAAGCGCTTGAGGGCGCGAAGCTGCTTGAGGAAGCGGCGCAGCGCGCAACAAACATCGATGATTACACGCGGCTGCGTGAGCTTTCGGAAAAAATTCGCGCGGGCGAGAATGCCGAAGTCAATCGCATCGCTCAATCGAGCGAGCTGGAAGTGCTGATGTCGACATATCCCGACCGATCCCATTCGACGCAGTACGCTCCGCCGCCGCGCGTGGTGGTCGATCGCATTCGCGCCCGCACTGCCGCGTGGTATGAATTTTTTCCGCGCTCGGCCGAGGGCCGTGGTGATCGCGGCTCGACGTTGCAGGAGGCTTTGCCGCGAATCGACGACGCCAGGGCGATGGGTTTCGATGTGATTTATTTTCCACCCATCCATCCCATTGGTCACACCAATCGCAAAGGCCGCAATAATTCAGTTACGAGCGAGCCGGGCGAGCCGGGTGTGCCGTATGCGATCGGAAGCGAAGTCGGCGGGCATAAGGCGATTGAGCCTTCGTTAGGCACGCTCGAAGATTTTTTGTGGTTAGGCGACGAAGTCTACGGCCGCGACATGGAGATCGCGCTCGATTTCGCCATCAACTGTTCGCCCGATCACCCTTATGTGGATGAACATCCGGAATGGTTTTACAAACGGCCGGACGGCACAATCAAGTTCGCGGAGAATCCGCCAAAGAAGTACGAGGATATTTATCCGCTCAATTTTCGCTGCAAAAATTGGCGAGAGCTTTGGAACGAAATGATCAGCATCATTTTGTTCTGGGCCGAGTACGGTGTGCGCACGTTTCGCGTGGATAATCCGCACACCAAACCGGTCGCGTTCTGGGAATATCTTATATCGACGGTGCGCGCGAAATTTCCGGACGTCATTTTTCTCTCCGAGGCGTTCACGAAACCGAAAATGATGAAGACACTCGCCAAAGCCGGGTTCACGCAGAGTTACACCTACTTCACATGGCGCACTTCCAAGCAGGAGCTGACCGAGTACTTTACCGAACTGACGCAGACGGAAATGAAGGAATATTTCCGCGGCAATCTCTGGACGAATACGCCGGATATTCTGCCGTTTCATCTGCAGGAGGGCGGCCCACCCGCATTTCGCATTCGCGCTGTTCTCGCCACCACGCTCTCAAGTCTCTACGGCATCTACAGCGGATTCGAATTGTGCGAGAACGCACCGATCCCCGGCCGCGAGGAATATCTCGATTCGGAAAAATATCAGTGGAAGGAGCGCGACTGGAACGCACCGGGAAACATCAAGCCGCTCATCACGCGCTTGAATCGTATCCGCAGACAGAATCGCGCTCTGCAGTTCTATGACAATCTTCGCTTCTATCCGGCGGAAAACGACTCGATCTTGTTTTACGGCAAGACGACGCCGGCGCTCGATAACATCATCTTCGTCGCCGTCAATCTCGATCCAGACCAGATGCAGCATTGTTTCGTGAACATTCCCCTGGAAGACTTCGGGTTGGATGAGAGCGAAGAATACCAGATGCACGATTTGTTGACCGACGCGCGTTACATTTGGCGTGGACGCCACAATTACATCGAGCTCAATCCGCATCTGGAACAGGCCGCGCACGTCTTCAGGCTACGCCGCGCTGTGGGCGGCGGGCGATTCGCTTAACCGCGCAAGTTGCATCCCGTCTACCGCCGTTTATGCTAAGCGAAGTTTCAGCATGAAAACATTTTTCCTGCTGCCCGCCTTGCTGGCGGGAGCTACTCCTGTCCTGGCGCAAACTCCGACGCCTGCTGCGCCGGATCTGCCGCGCACGACATCGATTCTTCAGGCCATGATCTCGGCCGGCCCCATCATGGTGCCGCTCTTTTTGCTTTCGGTTTTTTCCGTCATGCTCGTGGTGGTTTATCTTCTCACCATTCGCCGCGGCGCCGTTGTCTCGAACAATTACATGGCAACGGCCGAAGCGCTCCTGCGCAAACGCGACTATCTCGGGTTGCTCGCTGTTTCCAACAGACATAGCGAAGCGATCGCGCGCGTTGTGCAAAAGATGCTCGATTTTTCCACGAAAAATCCGCACGCCGATTTTGGCGAGATTCGCGAAATTGCGGAAACGGAAGGTACGCGCGTCGCGACCAATCTCACCAATCGCGTCACTTATCTTGCCGACATCGGAATGCTCGCGCCGATGCTTGGCCTGCTCGGCACCGTCATCGGCATCATTCGGTCTTTCGGGGCGCTTGGCGCGGATCTGGGCACGGCTCGTTATGCGTTGCTCTCGCGCGGAATCAGCGAAGCGCTGGTCAATACGGCGGCCGGGCTTGCCATCGGAATTCCGGCGATGATTTTCTACGCCATGTTCCGCGGCCGGGTGCAACGGCTGATTTCGGAATTGGAGGCCGCCATTACCCACATTGTCGCGTTGCTTTCTCTGCAGTTGGGCAAACGTACGGAGCGCTCGCCCATTTTAATCGAAGATGAATTTTGATACCGCAGCGCGGATCAAACGTTCCCCACTCTCAAAAGTCTAATCAGCTATGAACCTGCGTACGCGCGCAATGCCGCAGCATCCGGGGATTCAGCTCGCTCCATTGGTCGATGTGCTGCTGTTGCTGCTGATCTTTTTTTTGATGACTTGGAACGCGGCGCGAAATGAAAACGAACTCGACGTCAAGGTGCCGAAAGCAAGCGCGGCCAAAGAGAAGATGGCGCCAATCGGCGACGTGGTGGTGAACGTAAAGGCCGATGGGAACGTCGTGGTAAATCGGCGCAACTTGAGTGGCGCCGAATTAACCGACTTGCTTAAGGGATTGGTCCAACTGAACGCCGATCAGGCTGTCGTCATCCGCGGTGATGAATCCGGAGCTTACAAAAACATCGTTAATGTTCTCAACATTTGCAGCGAATCGGGCGTAACGAACGTCGCTTTTGCGACAGCGAAATGACAGCGCGATGTTGGTTGTCCTGTGCGGCGGGACTGATGGTATTCGTTTCAAGCGCGATGCTGGCGCAGGAAGTTCGACGCGCGCAGCCGGTGAACGAACCGCCGATGGCGCGTCCGGTTCCGTTTGATGAAGCGGCGCCGACTGCGCGACCCAAGCCAATCGCGCCGACAGCCGAAGATGCGGAAGCTTTGGGTGAAGCCGAAGCGACGCCAGGCGAAACGCAATCGGCCGATCGTCGCCAGCTCGATTACGCGAACGCGCTTTTCGGACGCAAACTTTACGATCTCGCCGCGCCCGAATACGAAAAGTTTTTGGGCGCTTATCCGGAGGCCGCGGACCGCGGGAGTGCGTATTTTTATCTTGGTGAATGTTACCGCGCGCTCAATCGCACGGCTGCCGCGAAATCGAGTTTTCAATCAGTGCTGGATCAATTTGGCGAGAGCGAATTCGCGGGGCCGGCAGCCTATGGCGTCGCCGAAATTCTCTTCACGCAAAAAGATTATGACGGCGCGCTGGCGCTGTTTCACCGGGCCGCCGCGAAAACGAAAGAGTCCGGCCTTGCGGTCTCGGCTCGATATTTCGAAGCGCGGTGCCTCGAAAATCTGAATCAGAAAGAGGAGGCGCGCGACGCCTATCAACAGGTCATCGATTCAAAAAGCGCGAACAACGCGTTTCGTGACGATTCACGTCTCGCGGTTGGGGCGATTCTGCTCGCGCGCGGGAAGAAGGCCGAGGCATTCAAGCAATACGAAGCGCTGGCAGACGAAACGAAGAAAGCGCCGTTGAAAGCGGAAGCCAGTGTGCGCGCTGGAATGCTCGCGGTCGAGCTTGCGCAGGGTGAGAAGGGCAGCAAATCCGACAAAGGCATGGCGGAAAAAGCGGCCGCACTTTTACAAAGGGGAAAGAGCCTTCCCGAAGCAGGCAAATGGCGCGGGATAGCGCAGATCGGTTTGCTGCGTTTGGAATATCAGTCGGGCCAGTACGCTCAGTTGCTCGCCAGTTATAAGCAGGAACAAATTCCGGATGAGGTGCGACCGGAAATGATGCTTCTTGTCGGCAACAGTCATCGGCAGCTCGGACACGCGAGGGAAGCCGAGGAGATTTATCAAAAAATCATTGCCAGTTATCCGTCGCGAGAAGAATCGAAGGACGCACAGTATCAGCGACTGATTAATCTCTACAATTCCAATTCGCCGTCTTTAACAACGGAAGTAAACGCGTTTCTCGCGACCGACCCAACGGCCGAGCGCGCAGCACAGGCCAAGCTTCTGCAGGCTGAAGCACTCTACAAAGCACAAAATTTCAGCGAAGCCGCGCTCTTGTATAATGATCTTCGGTCTTCCGAGCTTTCGCCGCGGTTGCGCGCCGAGGCCGCCTACAAGCTGGGTTGGTGCTACGTGCAGTTAAAGGACAGCGCGCGCTTGCAGGAAGCGTTCACTTATTTTTTGCAGGCCTTTCCGGATGACGCGCAGGCGCCAGCTGCCTTAGCGCAACGCGCGCTAGCTTACCAGGAAAGCAAGAACTACAGCACAGCCCTAGGCGACCTGAACATGCTTCTCGGCAATTATCCCAAAGCAAAGGAACGTGAGGCGGCTTTGCAGCAAAAGGCGCTCATACTTGGCCAACTCGAAGACAGCAAAGGGATGTCCGATGCTTTCCGCCAGTTGCTGAAGGAATTCCCGAAGACGCCCGTTGCAGCCCAGGCGCATTACTACATCGGCAAAGCTGCGTTCGACACGAAGGATTACAAGACCGCGATTACGGAGTTGAATCTGGCGCGCACCATGAACAAAGAGCAGTATGCCAGCCTTGCTTCACTGAGAATTATCTCGTCTTACTTCTACCTCAAGGACAGGGCGAACCTAACGAAAGAAGTAGATGGCTTCATGGCCTCTAACCCGCAGGCCAGACCGCCCGCCGAAATCCTGGAATGGCTCGGGCTCGAATTTTACAACGAGAAAAATTACGCCGTCGCGGAAAAATATCTGACGGCACTCAGTCAGAGCGACAACCTGACGGCGGTAAAGCCTGATTTCTGGTTCTATCTCGGTGATTCGGAGACCAAGCTTAAGAATTTCGACGGCGCCGAGGCTGCCTACGAGAAGTATTTGCAAAACGCGACTGATCCGGCGGGGAAGGCCAAGGTGCTTCTAGCTCTCGGAGAGGCCAAAATCGGTGCGCACAAACCGGATGACGCGCAAAAGATCGCTGAGGAAATCATGACCTTGCAGCCGGAAGGACGGGTAAACGCGGAAGCGCGGTTGCTCGCCGGCGATGTGCAATTGGAGCGCGAACATTTCGAGGAAGCAGGCAAGGCTTTCATGGGAGTCGCGTTATTGTATGACGATCCCGCGATTACACCACGCGCTCTGGAAAAGGCCGCTTTCGCGTTCGAAAAGGCGGGGCGTAAGGACGAAGCGGATCGTCTTGTAAAACAGCTCCACGAAAAATATCCGGATTACGCCGGAGGCTAATTGCAGCGTTTGGTAATATCCAAGTGTGCGAGTGGCGTCGGAAGATCAGAACCGGAACTCGAATCGAGAACTATTGCTTCTCGTGGCATTTGCCACGCTGAAGCTCTTCTTCCATGTGCTGGTCAACATACGATACGGCTTTCATCGTGATGAATTGGCTACACTCTCCGATGCGCAACATCTCGACTGGGGCTATGTGGCTTACCCGCCGTTGACGCCGTTTGTCGGACGAATCGCACTGGTTCTTTTTGGAACCTCCCTTTCCGGTTTCCGATTTTTCGCTGCATTAGCGCAAAGCGTCGCCATCGTCGTCACCGGATTGATGGCGCGTGAACTTGGCGGCAAGAGCAGCGCAATGTTTATCGCTGCGGCCGCAACAGCCGTTACACCGATCTCACTTGGCGCTAGCTCTCTCTTCCAATATGTCTCGTTCGATTATCTTTGGTTCGTCCTGCTGGCCTATTTCGTTATTCGGCTCATCCGGTCCGAAGATCCACGCTGGTGGCTCGCTATCGGTCTTGTGATCGGGCTTGCGATCGAAACAAAGTACACCGCAATTTTTTTCGTGGCGGGATTAGTTATCGGAGTTATCGCTACGCCACTCCGGTTAGACCTAACGAATAAATGGCTTTGGGTGGGTGCGGTGGTCGCGCTGGTCATCGCGTTGCCAAACTTCATCTGGCAGTGCACTCATCACTTTATTGCGCTGGATTTCCTTCGCCACATTCATGAACGAGACATTCGGATTGGGCGGACCGCAGGTTTCGTCATCGACCAATTTTTTGAGACCACGAATGTGGTGACAGTGCCTCTTTGGATTCTTGGCCTGCTTGTCTTATTGCTTCGGCCGCAGGATTTCGGAGGGACGTGCTTCTGCACGTCCGGGGACATGCGGAAGCATGTCCCTCCGGATCGCAGATATCGAGCGCTCGCAATCATGGCAGTGGTCCCGTTTTTTCTATTTCTTGTCGCCCGCGGTCGCGGTTACTACATGGGGCCGATCTATCCAATGCTTTTCGCGGCGGGAGCGGTTGCCCTGGAGCAAATGCTATCGCATCTCGGGGCATTTTGGAGAGGCACTGCCTACGCAACGGTTGCTTTGCTGTTACTCGCCGGAAGTGCCGTGATTTTTGAAATTCTGCCTCTCGGTAAACTTGGTTCACCGTTGTTTCGATTCGCCATCAGGCGGAACGGCGATCTGGTCGAGGAAATTGGCTGGCCCGAACTGGTGCGCGAGGTGTCGCGCATTTACCTCACGTTGTCTGAATCAGACCGCGCGCGGACTGGAATTTACTGTGCGAACTATGGTGAGGCAGGAGCGATTGATCTTTACGGTCCACCTTACCGGCTGCCACGCGCAATCAGCGGTATTAATTCCTACTGGGCGCGCGGTCCCGGCAATCCTCCTCCGGAAGTCGTGATTGTTTTGGGAAGCAAGCGCGAACGATTGGAACGACTCTTCGCATCGGTGGTGGTAGCAGGGCATACGCCGAATCCGTGGCAGATCGAAAATGAGGAGACACGTGATAATCCCAATATTTTCCTGTGTCGCGGTTTGCGAGTTCCGTGGAAGGAATTGTGGCCACAACTGCAGTCCTTTGGATAACTTATTAGTCGTTAGGCGAGCGTGAGCGTCTCGATCGGAAGTGGCGCGAGAAATTCTTTTGCGTCGTCGACTTGCAGCACCGGCTTGGCCAGATGAGCAGCGAGAAAACTTGTATCAGGCGCGCTGGCAATGCCGGCTTGCGCCATGATCTGGAGCTGAGCTAGTCGTGCAATAATCTCGGCTACTTTGTCGCTCAAATTGCGATCATCGGTGAACTTGATTGTGCAAACGCCGGGTGCAGTTGCTTCGACATAGGGCGCTAGAGCAAAGGCGTGTTGGAGCAGGATTTCATCAAGCACCTTTTCCTGCGTTCGATCCCGAACTTTCATTATCAGCTGCAGACAACGCGCGAGTCCCTGGCTCGGCGTCATTCCTTTGGCGACTCCAGCGTTTAACGCAATCTCATTGAGCTGGGAAATAACGGCCTTGGCTTCTTCGGTGCTAAGCAGAGCCACAGGCTTGTCGATCAAATCCGATTGGTGCCGCAGGACCGCTTGCAGAAAAAAATCGGGCAGGTAAAGCGTCGCGAACATTCAAACTCCTCCTGCCATCTGTTGCGCGCCGTGCACGCGACGCACCGCGATGTTGAGACGTGAAACGGGATCGCCGTTCTCCAAGTCCTGCAGCGTCCATGCATTATCGAGTGTGAGTTTCCATTGCGCGCTGCTGACGATGCTGCGTCGCGTCAGAATCAAACATGCGCTTGGGATCAACTCGACCAGACGCTGCAGGCGATACCAGCTCGTTTGCGGAATTTTTCGCAGTTCGTCCGCCGGATTGAGAACGAGATCCAAAATGACGAGCGGAAAATTGCCATCGCGCAAAACCAGGTCCGCGGCTTTCACTGCTTGCAGAACGTTGTGGCAGCGGACCCAAAGCAGATTGCGTAAACGTGAATTACCCGCCGCGGCGGGATCGAACGAATCGCGCCCATCAATCAAAGCCAGAAAATAGCGATCGCGATGCGCGGCGTGTAATAACGCGTGCAGCAAAGCAGCGCTCCCGGCGCTGATCTGCGGACTGCTTAATTCGGTGATGCAATTTTTTGCCAGCCCTCCTTCAGTGGCTTGATCCAGCGTCGCAATTCCGGTCTTGAGACAATGATGCGTTGGCCGAAAAGACTGGGGGAAACGTTCCGCGAGCAGATTTCGGAGATCGAGAACCTTGGAGGGACGCGCGCTGTCGCGTCCCTGATTTGGCGCCGACAGCTCGCCACGGGACGAGTCCGTCCGATCGGCGGACGCGGCGCCCTCCACGTGTGCAACATCATCGGACGCCATCTTTCAAGCATGGCGTATCCGAGTTATATGTTCAAGCGAACTTAATTTCTCCGCCGCTTTTGTGCGACCGGTTGTTTGCGCACCAGCGAAACCATCACGCCTTGCACTCGTAATTCACGTGCCGGCACCAAATTCGGATAATCCGGATTCTCCGCTTTCAGATAAGGCCGCCCATGTTCCGTCACGTAACGCTTGAGCGTCGTCTCGCCATCAATCAGCGCAGCAACAATGTCCCCGTTACGCACGTCTTTCCGATCCTCCAAAATCACGATGTCGCCATCGAGAATATGCGCGTCGATCATGGAATCGCCGCGCACGCGCAGCGCAAAAGTGCGTCCGTTTTTTGACGCATTGACCGAGCGCGCATCGAGGGAAACGTGACCTTCGATGGTTTGCTCGGTCAATGTCGCCATGCCGGCGGGAATCTGTCCGTAAATGGGAATATCGGTGATCCGAACTTTCTGCACCGGGGTGATGAGCGCGCGCGCTTTGCGAGCGTGGCGGTTGATGAAACCTTTCCGCTCCAGCACCGCAAGGTATTGCATGACGGAGGTCTGGCTGGCAAAACCGAAATGGCTTTGAATTTCGCGCGTGCTTGGCGTTACGCCTTTTTCGCGCTGCTCGATCTGGATGAACTCAAGGACTTTGCGCTGCCGCTCAGTCAACATGAGTGCAGTGTTCGGCATGACGAAACCGATTGCAAGTTCAAATGAACACGTTTCGTTAGCCGGACGCAGTCAGTTGGAATTGCATTTCCTTCAGCTGTTCCATCCAACGCGAGAGGTAGGAAAGGCGATCGTGTAACTTGCGCAGTTCGGGAATTGTCGCCGCAGAATTCTGCTTCCAGTTTTCGTTGAGTGCGCGCAATTCACCCACGCTCGTTTCGTAGCCAACGCTGAACAGCGCCCAGAAGCGGCTCGATTTGCGATCGCAATTTAATGATCTCGCTCTTCATGAACGAAAGGATGAGCGGACTGCTTTTGCCGGCCATATTGGCAAAGAGGCCCTGCGTTTTCTGAGTCAGCGTCGCTACTTGCAGAAACAAATCCTGCAAATCCGCCGGCGGCACGCGGTTGCCTGCGTCGGGCAATTCGCCCTGAAGGGCAAGCAGATGTTGAATCCGCAGCCGTGGATCGGAAAGCACACGATAAGCTTCGGTTACCTGGTCAAATTCAATGTCGCGGTGAGGGCCGCTGACATCTGGATGCGCAGCGCGCGTGAGCTGATGATATTTTTCCTTCACCACGTCAGCATCGAGCCACGGCAGACGCGGTTGCTTGAAGAGAAGGAAGAAGTCAGTCATGCGGCGAAACTTTCGCCGCAGGAGCAATGCGCCACAGCATTCGGATTAGTGACTTTGAATCCGCCTTTTTGCAGATCTTCGCTGAAATCGAGCAACGATCCGCTGACGAAAAGCGCACTCTTGGGATCGACGACGACGCGGACATTTTGTGATTGCACGAGGATGTCGCGATTGGCGGGGCCATCGACAAGATCCATTTTATATTGCAGGCCGGAACAACCGCCACCGATCACCGCTATGCGCAACGCGCCCTGCGGGCGGCCTTGTTTTTCGAGTAGCGAAACCAATTTGTGCGAGGCGTTTTCGGTCACCTTAATCAGGCGCTCATTGCCGATCTTGTAATTGATCCCCGCGTTTGGAGCTGATGCTTCCACCTGGAAAACTCTCGTGCGAGCGACCGATGGTCAAGAAACCAGCGCTTCCAAATCGCCGGCCGGACAAAATTCAACCGACTCATGCTCCGATAAATGTTCTGCGGCGATTTGCGCGAGCTGCGACAAAGTCGAGATGTGCTGAAATTTCTCACGCAAGCTTTTGCTCGCGGGAAATCCTTTCGAATACGCCATCAACCGCGCGCGCATGGAGCGCAAAGCCGGATCTTCGGCCCCCCATTCTTCAACGGCGAGACGGCAGTGCTGCTGAATGATCTCCCATTTTTTCGAAAGTGCAGGCGACGGCGGGCACGAGACCGGTTGTCAGGTATTCTTTGACCTGGTGAAAAATCCACGGCGCGCTCATGGCGGCGCGGCCAATCATCGCTCCAGCGATATTTGTTTCCGCGCGTCGCTGAGCGACATCGTGCGCGTTGGCAATGTCGCCATTGCCGATAACCGGAATCGAAACTGAATTCGCGACTTCACCGATTGTTTCCCAATCGGCAGCGCCGGAATAACCTTGTGCGCGCGTGCGTCCGTGCACCGCAACCGCAGCAATTCCCAACTCTTCGAGCAATTGGGCAACGCGTTTTGCGTTAATCGAATTCGCGTCCCAACCAATGCGGATTTTCGCTGTGACAGGAAGCGGCGCGACCGCGCGCACGACTGCTTCCGCAACGGCAACCAGGGTTGGACAATCTTTCAAGAGCGCCGAGCCGCCATTCTTCGCCACCACTTTGTTGACCGGACAACCAAAATTCAGATCGATGAAATCCGGGCCGACCCAATCGACGACCTGACGCGCCGCCTCGGCCATATGCTCCGCATTCCCGCCAAACAGCTGCACGCCAACTGGCCGCTCAATCTCGTCGAACTCGAGGTATTCACGCGTCCGTTCGTTGCGGCGAAAAACGCCTTCGGCCGAAACGAACTCGGTCACGAGAACATCCGCGCCGTAAGATTTGCAGAGCTGACGAAAGATTTTGTCGGACACGCCGGCCATGGGCGCGAGATAGAGCGGAAAATTTCCGTTGGTAAACCAGGGCAGGGCGGGTGTCATCGTCAAACGTATAATTCGTTAGGCAGCGCTCGTCCGCAACAGGTTGCCCACTTCCTCCTGCACTTTCTCGATCTCATCCAGGCGGAGTTGCGGATCAGGCACAATGAAAACGTCGCCGGTTTTCGCATGTTCGTAAATGAGAACACGATCGCCATCAGTTGTTTCGCTCTTGATCTGTTTCAGGATGCGCTTGCGCTCAAGCATGACGGCGAGAACATAACATGCGTTCGCGTGCTCCGGCTTTTGTTCCGCCAGCAACCGTCGCAAAAGATCCTCGGCATTTTCTTTGGCAATCGGTTCGGTCGTCGCCGGTGGCGGTTCGTAACGGCTTCGCCAGAATGAAAATGGTCGAATATTTTCATTCCGCGTCGTCCACGCTTCTTCGCTCAAATCTTCGCGTCGGAATCCGTCGGCTTCGCGAAAAAGGAGGGTGTAGAAATTTTCACCCGCCACGAATGGTCGCTGGGTCACGGCGCATGCCTCGGCCCGATGTTTGATGGGCCAGTCGTTTGCGAGAGGATTCATGACAGCGCAGTCGTGCGGGCGAGACGAAGCCGCGGCAGTTCGCGATTACCCGCCCGCAGATACAGGAAGTAAAGGCCAATGATCGCGAAGACAATGTTCGGCGTCCACGCCGCGAACCAGGGCTGGATACGATAACCTTCGCCGAGCGCGAGAAACAAGTGCGTGAGAAAGTTCATGGCAAAGACGAGCAGGATCGCTGTTGCCACGTTGGCAAGAATTCCGCGTCGCGAAAAACCAATTCCGAGGGGTGCAGCGATGAAAACGACAACGAGACAACTCCACGGCAGCGCGAGCCGGTATTGCAGATGCGTCGCGAACGGCGCGAGGAGGACCGCCGGGAAGTCCGAATTGAAATACAAATAGTCGCGCAACTCCGGCACGCTGAGCGAATCAGCGTGCACATTCGCGCTCGCCAAACGGAATGGCGTTTCACTCCAGTCTTTGAGGGTGACTGAGTGGAAGAACTGCGACTTTTTGATGTTTCCGGCTGCGTCGTAATCGACAATTTTCCCGTTCTTCAATTCCCACGATTTTGTTTCAGGATGATAGGTGGCGTGATTAGCGAGATAATCGCGCGTGATGTTATCCTGTTCGTCCTGCTGCAGGACTTGCACGCTGTTGAATTCATTTTCGCCCGGCTTGAACGATTGAACGAACCACGTTCGATTGTCGGCGCGATTTCGAAAAATCTGGCCGATGACTCCTTTGTACTCACGACGCGAATGCGTTTCCTCGATAAAGGAGCGGCGGGCAAGGTCGGCGTGCGGCGCCAGAGTATAATTGAGAGCGGCGACTCCGAGCGAAGTGAGCAGCCCGATCAACAGTAGCGGGAGAAGTAGTCGCGGCAGGCTGATTCCCGCGGTCAGCATCGAAACGATTTCGTTCGCGCGCGACATGCGTCCCAAACAAAAGAGCAGCGCGAGCAGCAGCGAGATGGGCAAAAGAATCACGAAGATCTGCGGTATTTGTGTGAGGTAATAATGAAGCACGCGATGAAGCGGCACGCGCTCATCGAGGAAGGTGGAGATGTTGTCGCTGATATCGAAAACGAGCCAGATCGAGACAAAGGCGGCGATACAGTACAAATAAGCCTCCAGAAAATTACGGACGACGTAGCGATCGAGCAGTTTCACCTTATTTCGAAATTTGATTTGCGGTCTATGTTACGGGTCCCGCAAACAAGCTCATTTCCTCATACAGAAATCGCAACTCGGCAATCGCAATTCCATGATCGCACTCAAAGATTCCCTCGGCAGTGACTTTGTCGAAGAGGTGCGTCGAATTTTTTCCGAGAACGGTTTGCTCTCGAAGGCGAGGAATTTCGAGTATCGGCCGGAGCAGCAGCAAATGGCGATTGCCGTCGCGCGTGCGCTGGAGGAAGAACGCCATCTCGTCATCGAAGCGGGAACCGGGGTCGGCAAATCGATTGCCTATCTGGTTCCAGCAGTTCTCTACGCGGTCGAACAATCGAAGAAAGCGATCATTTCGACCTATACCATCAGCTTGCAGGAACAGTTGCTGCACAAGGACATCCCGATCGTAAAAAAGATTTTGCCGGTCGAATTCGAAGCCGCGCTGATGAAAGGCCGGCAGAACTATGTCTGTCCGCGACGTCTCGAGCGCGCATTGCAGCAGGCGACCGAGCTTTTCACCACTTCGGAGCAAACGGAGTTGCAACGAATCGCGGACTGGGCGCGCACGACACGCGACGGTTCACTAAGCGATCTGGCGATCGAGCCCGATATCAAGGTGTGGGGTCAGGTTTGCAGCGAAGCGCACATCTGCACGGCAAAGACCTGTGGCCTGCTCTCGAATTGTTTCTTCCAGCAGGCGCGCAAACGCTTGCTCGCCGCGGACGTCATCGTCATCAATCACACCCTGCTTTTCATGTTGCTCGGCGGCATCGAAGAAATGGAGGAACGGGAAAGCGGCTATCTTTTCCCTAACGACTTCATCATTTTTGATGAAGCGCACACGATCGAACAGGTCGCATCGCGCCAAATCGGGATCGCCGTTTCGCAATATGGATTGCGCGCGAGCGGTGCAGCGCCTCTACAACGCGCGCACGCGGAAGGGACTTTTCACCGTCACGCGCGATGCGCCAGGCGTGACGCTCGCGGCGGAACTGGTTGACGACATCGACAAATTTTTCGGCGAGATCGAGTCGCACTGCGATTTTCGCAAAGGTCGCGAAGTTCGCGTTCGCGAACCGGAACTCGTTTCCGATACGATCAGTCCGCGCTTGATCGGATTGCAGGCGCGAATCGCCGAGGTCGTGAGACGGAGCGATGACGAATTTCTCAAAGCCGAGCTTAGTGAGCTCGGCCGCCGCGTGCGCGATGCGCGTCTCGGCATTGTCACTTTTCTCGAACAAAGCGCCGAAGGCCACGTTTACTGGGTCGAGCGCACGGGGAAAACCGGACAATTCCTCTCGCTCAACGCTGCGCCGGTCGATATCGCGCCCGTTCTGCGCCGCATGCTTTTCCGCGATGACTGTTCCTGTGTCATGACGAGCGCAACCCTCTCGGTGGGACGCGCGGATCTAGCCTATTTCCGTGAACGAATCGGCGCCGGTGAAGTCGAACCGGTTCAGCTAGGGAGCCCATTCGATTTCAACAAACAGATGAAGTTGTTCGTTGTGCAAAAAATGCCCGATCCGCGCGATGGCGCTTACCACGAGGCGCTGGCAAAATGGATCGCGCATTTTGTCGAAGAAACGGATGGGCGCGCTTTTGTTCTTTTCACCAGTTATCGCGGAATGCACTCGCTCGCGCAGGAAATGGGAGGCTTTTTTTCGACGAAGAAAATGAATCTGCTCGTGCAGGGACAAGGTGCGCCGCGCGGGAAATTACTCGAACAATTCAAAACCACCCCGCGCAGCGTTCTTTTCGGCACGGATAGTTTTTGGATGGGCGTTGATGTTCCGGGCGCGGCGCTTTCGAATGTCATTATCACGCGGCTCCCGTTTGCGGTGCCGGATCATCCGCTGGTCGAAGCGAAACTGGAGTTGGTGGAGGAACGAGGCGGCGATCCGTTCACCGAGTATTCGTTGCCGGAAGCGATTCTGAAATTGCGCCAGGGCGTTGGCCGTCTCATTCGTACGAAAAGCGATGAAGGCATCGTTGTGATTCTGGATAATCGCATTGTCACGAAACCGTATGGCCGCGCGTTTTTGCAGGCGCTGCCAAAATGTCCGATAAAAATTATTTGAAGTCTTCCTCTTCCTCTTCCTCTGCTCTCTTTAATGCCTCCGGCAAAGATTAAGATTGAGAGGAGGAGGAAGAGGAAGAGTTAGTTTATAAGTTCACTTGAACATATTCGATCTTTCACCCATATTCCATTTATGAAGCGCTTCGTTCTTCCAAGTGTTGTCGCTGCCATTGCCTTTTGCCTTGGCCTTGTGCTTGGACATTATGCCTTACCAGGCGCCAAAAACTCTTCGGTAACGAAGTCTTCAGTCGTTGCATCGGCGGCTGTGGTTTCCCCAGTTCCTCTTGCGCGAACGCCAGCTGTTGTTGCCGCGGAACCAGATCATGATTCCGAGCCGCTTCCAGCCGGCGCCAGCGCGCAAGCGATCATTGCCAAAATCAAAACCGCTTTGTTGCATACGGGTCGCCAGCGCATTTACACCGACTTGAACAAGCTGAGTGATTCGATCGATCAGCATAATGCGCGCGCCATTCTCGCCTTTGTCGAAACGCTGCGAGACAACGAAAAAAGCATGGTCCTTCCCATCGTCATCTCGCGCTGGGCCGAGCTCGATCCGCAAGCAGCGGTGGCTTACGCGCAAAATCTTCCAGTCGGATCTTTTCGGAATTGGGCCCTAACGAGTGCAATCTCCGGTTGGGCGGAACACGATACCGCCGCGGCGATGGCGTGGGTGGACCAACTACCGCCGGGGCAGCAACGCGAACAAGCAATGCAGACAATCGTTTCTGCACTGGCCGATAAAGATCCAAAGGCCGCGCTGACTTTTTTACAAAACCTCCCGGCGAGCCGCAGACGTCAGAATTTGTACTGGCCAATTTTCAGCCACTGGACAATGACCGATCCGCTGGCGGCGGCGCAACAAGCGACGCAAATGCCCGCGGGAAGAAATCGCGACACGGCATTGCAGGTTATCGGCTCGAGTTGGGCGAACCAGGATCCGGAGGCCGCTTATGCATGGGCAAACACTTTGCCGGCCGGTCAGGGCCGCACCAACGCGCTGCAAAATATTTTTGCGAGTTGGGCGAGCAAGGATCCGCAAAAAGCTGCAGCCATGGTCGATGCATTGCCGGCCGGTTCCGGACGCGATCAGGCCATCAGCAACATCGCGCGCCAATGGGGAATGACCGATGTTCGCGCGGCGCTCGCGTGGACAGAGCGATTGCCGGCGAGCGATGCGCAGGAAAATGCCGTCAGCAATGTGCTCGCGACCTGGGTGCAATCGGACGCTTCTGCGGCGGCGCAATACGTGGCGAACATGCGGCCGGGCAAGGCGCAGGAAAAAGCGATCACTGCGATCGCGATGCAACTGGCCAGCACCGATGTGCAAAGCGCAGTGAGCTGGGCGCAAAAACTTCCCGATGGTTCGGCCAAGCAAAACGCGCTCAGCAACATCGTTTCGCAATGGACGGAAGCCGATCCACAGGCTGCGGCAAATTTTGCGATGCAAATGTCCGACGAAAATAACCGGAACAATTTGCTCGAAAATATTTCGCGACAATGGGCTCGACTTGATGCGCAGGCGGCGGTGTCGTGGGCCACAAGTTTACCGGGCAAATCGCGTGATGCGGTTTTGCCCGGAATCATCGCGTCGGTTGCGGAAAGCGATTTGCCGGAAGCGACACGCCTCGTCACGCAATTGCCGGCGGGAGACGCGCAGGCCAATGCCACCAGCACCATTGCCTGGCAATGGGCCGGCGAAGATCCGCAGGCTGCGAGTAAATGGGCGGCTTCTTTTCCCGAAGGTCGGACGCGTCAACGCGCATTTGAAAGCGTGATGAATCGCTGGGCGCAAAACGATCCTTACGCCGCCGGATCGTGGCTCGGAACTTTGGCGCCGGGCGATTCGAGAGATGCGGCTGTGAACATGTATACACAGCGCATCGCTGAATCCGATCCAGCAGCAGCCGTGCAATGGGCGCAAACGATCAGTGCTACCGATATGCGAAACAGCCGGCTCGAATCTCTTCTCGGCAGTTGGCTGAAGACCGATGCAAATGCAGCCACCGCCTGGATCGGCGCTTCGGCGTTACCGGAAGAAACGAAAATGCGCCTGCTGCCGAAGCGTTAGTTTAGATATGCCGTAATACGCTTTCGATGCTGATTCTAAGTGATGGATCGAAAATTTATTTCCGCCCGTGCCATGTCTGTCATCCCGAGCGAAGCGAGGGATCTCGCAAAAATCCCAGCGTGTTCGTGAGATCCTTCGCTGCGCTCAGATGACAACGTTTTTTCATGAGCGCTTCTAATACATCAACCGATAAGGTCGAAATTCAGCATGTCTTAGACATTCTGCACCGCTGGGGGATTCATACGCTCGGTCAGTTGGCTGAACTGGACAAAGACGAACTCGGCCGGCGTCTCGGTCCCACGGCTGTGCATTTGTGGGAACGCGCCAACGGCAAATCCATTCGTCTTCTCAAACTAATTCCGCCGGTGGAATCGTTTGCCGAAACCTTCGAATTCGAAAATGAAATCGAGACGGCCGAGCCGTTGCTTTTCATGCTCCGGCGATTTCTCGAGCAATTATCCGCGCGCCTGGCGGCTTTTTATCTCGTGGCCAAAGAGCTGACGCTGAAAATTAACTTTAGCGACAAGAAGAGCTACGAACATCGCTTTCAAATTCCGCAACCGACCGGCAACGTAGAAATACTTTTCCGGATGTTGCAAACGCATCTGGAAAATTTCACATCGGAATCTCCAATCGTCGCCGTTTCACTCGAGGCGCATCCGGCCAAACCATCGGGGCAGCAATTCGGTTTGTTTGAAACGGCGCTGCGCAATCCAGCACAACTTTCCGAGACGCTTGCGCGACTGATTGGTTTGCTCGGATCGGATCGAGTCGGCACGCCCGTTCTGGACGACACGCATCGCCCGGATGCTTTCCATCTCGAGCCTTTTTCGTGGGAACTGGATGATGCGCTGCCGCTGGAAGAATCGCTTCCTTCTTCCTGTGCGCTGCGACGTTTTCGTGCGCCGGTGTTTGCTTCTGTTTTATCGGCGGAAAACCAGCCTGTGCATTTACAGAGTGCGGAAGCGCGCGGTGCGGTGCGAACAGTCGCAGGCCCATATCATTCTTCGGGCGATTGGTGGGATGAAAATTCCTGGGCGCGCGCGGAATGGGATCTGGAATTGGAAAATGGCACGCTTTGCCGATGTCATGAAGAGGAAGGAGCCTGGCGAGTGGATGGAATTTACGATTAGCAGGGTCATCCCGAGCGAAAGCGAGGGACCTCACGAGCAACTCCAGGGGTAATTCGTGAGGTCCTTCGCTGCGCTCAGGATGACAATGATGCACGGCGGCGTTTTCCTATGTCTTACGTCGAACTTCATGCCTGCAGCGCTTTTAGTTTTTTGCGCGGCGGATCTTTCCCGGAACACCTGGCCGAACGCGCCGCGAAGCTGGAGATGCCGGCGATGGCGTTGCTCGATCGCAATGGTGTTTATGGCGCGCAACGATTCTCCGCTGCCGCTCGCGAAAATAATGTTCGTCCGATTATCGGCAGCGAACTGACGCTGGAAGACGGCAGCATCCTGCCGGTGCTGGTTGAAAACTGTACCGGCTATAAAAATTTATGTGAGCTACTGACGCAGGCTCATCTGCGCAGCGAAAAAGGAAGTTGTCTCATTCGTTTGGATGAGCTCGAAAAATTTTCCGATGGACTCGTTGCGCTCTTCTCCCATCTGGGTAGCGCATGCGTCTCGCGTGCTGGTTTCGGCGTCTCGCCGAAACAATCTTCCCTTAAAAGTTCGCGACGACGAGACGTCGTCGCCAGCACGCGAGACGCGTGCGCTACCCAGAGTTGTGTGCAGCGCTTAATCGACGCGTTTGGTCGCGACGATGTCTACGTTGAAATTCAACGTCACTTCGTCCGCGGCGAAGAACAGACCAATCAACGCCTGATCGATCTGGCTGATCATTATCAATTGCCATTGCTCGCCACAAACGGAGTGCAATACGCCACAGCAAACGGACGCGAAGTGCTCGACGTTTTTACCTGTATTCGCGAGCACACGCATCTCGATGCCGCGGGAAAACTTCTCAGCGCAAAACAGCGAGCGCCATCTCAAGAGCGATGCTGAGATGCGCACTCTTTTTCGCGATCGTCCGGATGCGATCACTAACACCGAGCGTCTGGCGGACCGGCTAACATTTTCTCTCGAAAACATCGGCTACAAATTCCCGGATTTCTCCGTGCCGCCCGGCCACAGCATGGATTCGTTCCTGCGCACGATTGTTTGGTTCGGCGCGCAGCAACGCTACGAAGCAATTACCACCGCCGTCCGACGCAAACTGGAAGAAGAGCTGGCCTTGATTCAGAAGCTCGGGTTTCCCGGTTATTTCCTGATCGTTTGGGACATCATCAATTTCTGCCGGGAACACAACGTCATGGTGCAGGGCCGCGGCAGCGCCGCGAACAGCGCGGTTTGTTATTGCCTCGGCATCACGCCGGTCGATCCGGTGAGCAATCATCTTGTTTTCGAACGTTTCCTGAATGAAAGCCGCAAAGGCTGGCCCGATATCGATCTCGATCTACCGAGCGGCGATCGGCGCGAGAGTGTGATCCAGGAGATTTACCGGCGTTACGGCAAGAACGGCGCGGCCATGACCGCGAACGTGATTTCTTATCGTGGCCGCAGCGCCGCGCGCGAGATCGGGAAAGCGCTCAATTTTTCACCGAGCATTCTCGATCGCTTTTCGCACTTGTTCGCGAACGGCGATTTTCCGCACACGCTCGATCTGCAATCGCAGATTGAGCAGGCCGGTTTGCCGAAAGCGCATCCGCGCATGCCGGCATTCGTGAATTTGTATCGCGCGATCTATGGATTGCCGCGGCATCTCGGCCAGCATTCCGGCGGCATGATTATTTGTCAGAACAAACTCAGCTCGTTTGTGCCATTGGAAAACGCGTCGATGCCCGGTCGCGTCGTGGCGCAATGGGACAAGGACGATTGCGAAGATCTCGGCATCGTAAAAGTCGACTTGTTAGGCCTGGGCATGATGTCGGTCATGCAGGATGCGTTTGAACTTTGCCGCGAACGCGGCCGGCCACTCGATCTCGCACATATTCCCAAAGACGATCCGGCCACGTTCGATATGATGCAGAACGCCGACACGATCGGCGTGTTTCAAATCGAAAGCCGCGCGCAAATGGCGACGCTGCCGCGGATGAAGCCAAAATGTTTTTACGATGTCGTCATCGAAGTTGCGATCATTCGGCCCGGTCCGATTCAAGGCGACATGGTGCATCCGTATCTGGCGCGACGCGCCGGGCGCGAACCAATCACTTATTTTCATCGCGATCTCGAATCGCTGCTCAAGCCGATCCTGGAACGCACCTTGGGCGTTCCGTTGTTTCAGGAGCAAATGCTCAAAATCGCGATGGTGACCGCAGATTTTTCCGGCGACGAAGCGGAAGAGCTAAGGCGCGCGCTCAGCTTTCATCGCTCGCAGGAGCGCATGAATAAAGTGAGCGTGAAACTGCGCGCGGCGATGGAACGAAAGAATCTCGCACTCGGAAGTGATCGAAAAGATTCTGCAATCGATCACCTCCTTCGCGCTTTACGGTTTTCCGGAATCGCACGCCATCAGTTTCGCCATTCTCGCCTATGGCAGCGCGTATCTGAAAGTGCATCGCGCGCCCGAGTTTTACGCCAGTCTGCTGAACAATCAGCCGATGGGTTTTTATTCGCCGGCGACGATCGTGAAAGATGCGAACCGGCATGGAACAAAGATGCAGCCGGTTTGCGTCATGCGTTCAGACTGGCGATGCACGGTTGTTTCCGATGACACTGTGCGCCTCGGATTTTGTGTCGTAAATGGACTGCGCCAGGAGCATGCGGAAGAACTCGTTAGGCAACGCCAGGCACAACTGTTTCAATCGATGGATGATTTCAAGCGGCGCGTTCCTCTCTCGAAGGAAGAACTGCGAACGCTGGCGGAGCTCGGCGCGTTGAATTGCTTTTCCGAACATCGTCGCGCGGCGATGTGGGATGTCGAGGAAACATGGCACGATGATCTTCTGGGGAGCGCAGGCAGCTTGCCTGCAGTTTGCGGCAGCCTGCCGCAAACATCTTCTGGAAGTTCGGCAGGCTGCCGAACGGGGCAGGCTGGCAGCCGCGTGCGCTCCCCAGAAAAGACAATCGCCGCTGTTGCCGATGACGTTGCCGGAGCGGGTGAAAGCCGATTACGACAGCATGAACCTAACGACTGGTCCGCATCCGATGAAACTTTTGCGCGCAAAATTGCCGGATATCTGGCGCGCGACTGATCTCTGTCAGGCCCGGCACAAATCGATTGTGCAGATTGCGGGCAATGTCATTTGCCGGCAACGGCCGGGCACAGCGAAGGGATTTGTCTTTATCAGCCTGGAGGACGAAACCGGCGTTTCGAATGCCATCGTCACGCCCGATTTGTTCGAGAAACGGCGGCTCGTGATTACCGAGGAATCATTTCTCATCATCGAGGGGGAGGTGCAAAATTCCGACGGCGTCGTTTTGATCAAAGCGCAAAAGATCAAACCGCTTCTGCACGAGCCAACTCGTCGGAAGCGAGTCGCATGATTTCCACTAATTATTCGCCGGCGTGACGTTTGGCCGTTTCTTTTGGCGCGGCCGTTTTTTCGGCAGGACGCCGGTCCGCTTCCTGCCATTCCGTGTGGAAAACGCCCGGCTTATCGATTCGTTCGTAAGTGTGCGCGCCAAAAAAGTCTCGCTGCGCCTGGAGCAGATTTGCCGGCAACCGCGCCGACCGGTAGCTGTCGAAGTAGGCGAGAGACGCACTGAAGGCAGGCACCGCCACACCGTGATCAACCGCTGCTGAAATCGCAACGCGCCAATTCTCCTGAGTTGTCGCGATGATGTTCGTGAAGTAGGAATCAAAAAGCAGATTGTGCAGTTTGGGATCACGCGCATATGCCTCGGTGATGCGATTGAGAAATCGAGCGCGAATGATGCAACCGCCGCGCCAAATCGTGGCGATGTCGCCGAAATTCAAATTCCAATTGTAAGTCGTGCTCGCGGCGCCAAGCAGTTCCATGCCTTGCGCGTAGGAAACAATTTTCGAAGCGTAAAGTGCGTCGTGCACCGCCTTGATAAATTGCTGGCGATCGCCACTGAATTTTTTCGGCTGTGGCTGTGGCAGAATTTTTGATGCCGCGACGCGTTCGTCTTTGCGCGAGGAAATGACGCGTGCTTCCACCGCGGCATTGATCGTTGAGATAACAACCGAGCGTTCGAGCGCGGATTGCAATGTCCACAGTCCGGTGCCTTTCTGCCCGGCTTTATCGAGAATTACATCAACGAGCGCCTTGCCCGTGTCGGGATCTTTTTTGCGGAAGATCTCCGATGTGATTTCGATGAGATAACTTTCGAGCGCGCCGCGGTTCCATTCCGTGAAAATTTCGGCGAGCTCATCATTCGTTAGGCCAAGCGCATCTTTCAGAATCGCGTACGATTCGCAGATCAGCTGCATGTCGCCGTACTCAATGCCGTTGTGCACCATCTTGACGTAGTGTCCGGCGCCGTCCGGTCCCATGTAACGGCAGCATGGTTCGCCATCCACTTGCGCGGCAATTTTGCGGAAGATCGGCGCGATGATGTCGTAGGATTCGCGCGAGCCTCCGGGCATGAGCGACGGACCTTTGAGCGCGCCTTCTTCGCCGCCGGAAACACCGCAGCCGATAAAGTGAATTCCGCGCGACTCGAGATCTTTGAAGCGCCGCTGCGTGTCGGTAAAAAGGGAATTGCCGCCGTCGATAATAACATCTCCCTTTTCCAGAAGTGGCTCGAGCTGACCGATGACGGCATCGACCGGCGGACCGGCTTTCACCATCATCATGGCTTTGCGCGGCCTGCCGAGCGCACAGACGAAGTTTTCCAGCGTATCCGTCGCAGCGATGTTTTTTCCTGCGCCGCGTCCAGCAGCAAATTTCTCCGTTACTTCATGCGTGCGGTTGAAAACCGCGACCGAGAATCCTTTCGATTCCATATTGAGCGCGAGATTCTCGCCCATCACACCCAGGCCAATGATTCCAATATCGCATTGCTTCGTGGACATATTGCGTATCCTTGCAGGAGCCGGATGTCACTCTCCGCGCTACCCTAGGTCATGGCAATTTCGTTTTGGGAAGTTTCGATTACCAACAATCGATTGGAATTTCCGGACCATGCGTTCGATGCGCATTCAGGCGCGGTAATTGATTTTTGGGGAATCGTGCGCGCGATCGAAGACGATCGCGAGATCGAGGGAATCGACTACGAAGTGCATCAGCCCATGGCCGAGCATCAGATGAATTTACTCGCGGAAAAAGCGAAACACGATTTTTGCCTAACGATGTTGATTCTGCGTCATCGGATCGGCTTTCGTGCCCGTAAGCGAACCTTCTCTTTTTCTGCGGGTCTCCGCGCGTCATCGCGCCGCTGCGTTTTCGGCAAGCCAATGGTTGATCCAGGAACTGAAGCAGAAGGTTCCGATTTGGAAGCGTCCGGTATTTAAGAAGAGGGAATCCGCGGTCGACAAAAAGAAGTTCGACGAAGCGGTAACCGTATGAACTGGGCGAACCGTCTAACCGTGAGCAGACTGCTTTTGACGATTCTGTTCGTCATCGCGCTTAATTCTTCCTGGGCCTACGGCCGCACGGCAGCGCTGGTACTTTTCCTGGTGGCTGGCGCGACGGATTTCTTCGACGGCGAAGTGGCGCGGCGCTACGCGATCGTCACGAACTTCGGGAAATTGATGGACCCGCTGGTGGACAAAGTGATGATGGCGGCCGCGTTCATTTGTCTTGTTCCGTTCAAGGCAATCCCGGCCTGGGCGGCAACGGTAGTGGTGGCGCGCGATTTTCTCATTACCGGATTGCGTCTGATGGCGAGCGCGCAGGGACAGGTGCTTCCGGCAGAGCGACTCGGTAAGCACAAGACGTCATGGCAGATCGTAACGATTCTTTTTTTTCTCACGTTGCTTGCGGCGCGCGAATTAAAATACGCCGGCTTTGAAACAAGCTGGTGGGCGAATGCGTGGAATCGCGGCGGTCCAGTGCTAATCTGGGTCGCTGTGGCGTTAACGCTTTATTCCGGCCTCGGATACGCGTGGCGCCACCGCGCAATAATCACGCCACAATAAATCGAGCCGCCGCTCAGAAAAAGCTTTGCGGAACTTCAACGCGATCGCCGGGCTGAAGATGGACGTCTTTTGAGGGATCCTTCCGAAACTGCCGGACGTCGCAAACCTTGACTTCATTCCCGCGCAAGAGCCGCACGCGTTTCTGGTCCGCAAAATCATTAAATCCTCCGGCAGCATTGATCGCAGCCAGCATGGTCAAATCTTCCGTGAAAGGAATACGTGCGGGATTACGAACGGCGCCGCCCACGTTCACGAATCGCGCGGTCGGCTGCATCGTGATCGTGATTGTCGGGTTCGTGAAAATCTTTTCCGCGCGGTATTTGGCTTCGGCCGCAGCCGCGACCTCGGACGGGGTAAGCCCCGCGGCTTGCACCTTATTGATATACGGCAGGCTGATCATACCGTTCGAGTCCACGGTATAAGTGTTGTTGACCGCTGTCAGTTCCTCCATCGGTACGCCGCCGATTTTGATTTCAATCGGGTCCCCGATACGCAAGACCGCCGCCTGAGCCAGCACGATGGTGGCGGCGCAGCAGAAGAAGAAGGCTGTGGCAAGGAATCGCATTAGTATTCGTCCAGGTCGGAAGAGCCGTTGCTTGCGGCGGGTGCTGCGGCCTTTTGGCGGCTGGTGCGAGTGGTGTCTTTATCGCGCGGCTGATAGTAGCCGTAGTAATTGGTGTAGTAGTAGTAGTTCTGATCGTGCTTGAGATCGACGTTGTTCAAGACGACGCCCAGAACCGAGCCGCCGACACCAACAATCGCTTGTTTTACACGCGTCAGCATGGCGCGCGGAAATCGGCGATGCTGCACGACGATGATCGTCTGATCGACTTCGCTCGCCAGAACCGAAGCGTCACTCACGCCGAGCATCGGCGGAGAATCGAGGAAAACGATGTCGTAACGGGTTTTCAATTCGCCGATGAGATCGGACATGCGCTGCGAATTCAAAATACCGACCGCATCGGCGGGCAGCATGCCGCTGGGCAAAAGCGAGAGGTTTTCGACCGAAGTGGGAACGATCGCTTCCTCAAGCGGAATCTCCGTCGTGAGATAATTCGTTAGGCCAATTTTATTCGAAACTTCCCAAATGCCGTGCTGAGTGGGCCGCCGCAAGTCCGCATCCACAATCAAGGTCGAATAACCGCCCTGAGCAGAGATGAAGGCAAGATTAGCGATGGTCGTTGATTTTCCTTCGCCCGGTCCGCCGCTCGCGACTGAGATCGTATTAGCGTCGGGACTCTTGCGATTAAATTCGATGTTCGTCCGCAAAATTCGATAAGCCTCGGCATCCGGAGTGTCGCCCGGCTCCTTGTGCAGCAGCCGAATGTTTTTCGGAATGATGGCGAGAACTGGAACACCGAGGAGGTTCTCGACATCGTCCATTGTTTTGACGCTGGTATCGAGGTATTCGATGAAGAATGCCAGCCCGAGGCCGACGACCAGACCGATTACGGCGCCCAGAGCGAGGTTAAGCGCCACCCGCGGACGCGCCGCATAGCTGGGTGGTTCCGCTACCTGTTTCACGCTCACCGCCATGCGCGGCATGGCCAATTCCATCGTCTGAGTTTGCGCACGGGTTCGCACACCGTCGAGGAGCAGCTTTTCCTTGATGTAAGCGTTTTTGGCGCGCGTGTAGTTTGCGCTCAGATTTTTCGAGGCGAGCTGCTTGCTGTTAATTTCGTCGAGACGCTTCTGCAAATCCTGCCGGGTTCTTTTTGCTGCATCGAGATTCTTTTCCAGCGCGGTGCGAATGCTGGCGATCTGCTCCTGCAGCTGTCTTTGGTAAACTTCTTTCGTCGCCCTAATGCTCTTGACCTTTGGATGATTTTCGCCCAGACCGGAATTCAGGAGAAGAGCTTCCTGCGCGACAGCTTCCTGATAAGTCGGGAGAATCTTCGCGATCGTCGGGTCCTGCAGATTCAAAGTTGGATTCAACGTCGGCAGCATGCGGATGAGTTCGTCGCCTTTTACGTTATCGATCTGGCGCAATTTATTCTCGAGCGTCGCCTCCTGCGCCTCGGCCTCGTTAACCTCCTGTTCCTGCTTTACAACGATCGCGTTAACCGGGGCTTCAGTGTCTTCTTTACCCTCGGGATTCAGGTCAATAATATGTTCTTCGTCGCGGATGCGACCCACTTCAGTGGCCGCTTCGTCCACAGCTTTCTGCTGCTTGGCGACTTCCTCATTCATTGTCGCAACAGCACGATTCAAGATGTCTTTTTCTTCTTCGACGCGCTTGTCCTGATAAACGGCAACAATCTTGTTCGCGATGTCGGCCGCCTCCTGGGGATCGGTGCTGTAAACGCTAATTTGCAAAAGATCGGTATTGCGCACTTCATCGACATCGAGTTTGCGACGCAATAGTTGGTAGGCTTGCTCCCGGGTTAGTCGCGTGCCTTCCTTCGACCATTTGTCCTGCAGTTTCAGATCATCAATGACCGGGTAAAGAATTCCGGTTCGCTGAATAACCTGATAAACGGTTGGCGCGAGTTGCGGATCGTGGATGGGAATGCTCGGATTGCTGCTGTCGAAGATGCGCGGATTTTGCGCCATCGATTTGACCTCGACGAAACAGGAGGCCTGATATTCGCGCGGCTGGAAATAGGTGACAACAGCGGCGGTGATGAGAACGAGTAAAAATGCGAGAAGAATTAGAACCCAGCGAACGCGAATTACGCGCCAGTAATCGAGAAAATGAAGCTTAACTTCTTCCGTTTGCGCCATAAGGAGGTCCCTCTACGAAGGAGGAAGAGTGTATCAAATAATTCTACGGAAGCAATGTTTACCCGCTTGGGGGTCAGAATTGGAAATTTGCCCCGCCGTAAAACCTGTCCTTGGAATAGCCCCGGAAGGCCATTCCCGATTCCACATCGGTAAACAGATAGCCGAGCTCGAGGCCCCAATTGCGATTGATGGCGTAGTGGGCCGTAGCTGCGAGATTGAAAGTTTCCTCGGCAAAACTCGGAACTAGGATAAAGGGTCCGAATTTCCGCGCGTCGTTCTGATCATGTTCATAAAAGATGGAAAATATTGTCGTAATCCGAGGCGTGACCTTGTAGCTGCCGGTCAGGCCCGTCTGAAGGCTGGTCCGAGCCGGTGTTCCCACGACATCTGGCTCTTGGAGCGAGTAATTGACAGTCCAACTCAGAGTCAGGTGGGGCCCCACTGTATAATTTAAGCGTACCGTTCCCGTATGGATCGGAGCGCTGGCTCCCGTCATCGTCACTCTCGGAGCGAGATGCCGCCGCGAAATGAAATGCTCAGGCGAGGGCTGAAGCTGTGATCGATTCCTCCGAGGAAATAACTTGTCGTTGAATCTTGCGATTGCGTCGTTGGCGTTTCGTAGGCGATGAACTCGTAGCGATATTCTGCGATTAGGCTGGTCGTCGGCCACACGAGAAAACGAAACTCGTTACCAAAGGTATTCTCAGTTCGGTTCTGGAAAGTGCCGACGCCTGTGTCTTCGTAGTTAATCCCCACAAAGGTGAAGCTGGTGACGGTCGAGAAACGCGGCGCCCACTGATACGCAAGCGAGACCTTATCGTTGGAAAAAATATAATTTCCGCTGCGCCGATTAACGCCGATGAAGTTATTCGTAAAATCCGGCTGCTGCTGATACGTGAGGTACGCGTTGAGGAGAGTGTCAGCCGGGGATGAATTTGTGCGTGAATGCCAGCGTCAAATTCGGATGAAAGTCAAACTTGATCCCCGGAATTTCTTCGAAATAATCCGTGATAGCCGATTTGCGAGTCATGACAACTGCGTCCGCGGGTTTCCAAAAGCATAATTAATCCCCAGATTTCCTTCGACAAAGGCGGAGCCAAACTCATCAAAGGGCGCTGACGTGACGTTGTCATCGTAACCGCCTCGAACAGAAACTGAAACGTGGAACGGTAGCTTAAAGAATTTACCTATGCCCACGGTCGGAACTTCCTCCTCGGACGTACCCTTTGTCGGGGCTGGTTGCACCAAGTTCCTCTTGCGGCGCCGATGGGACAGCCTCGTCTTCCTGCGCGAGAAGATGGCCGCTCAGAATTGCGCTGAGAAAAATGAAAGGCCCGATCCAGCCGAAGCCGGAGGTCTTGAAAATTCTCATATTATCCAAACATCCTCGCAAATTCGGCCCGTCCCTCGCTGGGCCACGAAGCGTAGGCGGTCGTCAGAAACGGGGCAATTCTTTTTTTACGACCCTCCATGGCAGTCGTTTCGCAAAAAAAATGGCGAATCATTTTCAGATATTTTCGGCAGTTGGAGCAGTTCGACGATTGCTCGCGCGCTTACTCAGCGACTAATGTGCCCTTGCAGTAATTTCTTGCTCAAAATTCTTCACCAGCGTTCCGCGACTTCGTCGCTTCATGCGCGGCAAGGAGAGCGGGCAACGGGAATCGAACCCGCATGGCCAGCTTGGAAGGCTGGAACTTTACCATTAAGCTATGCCCGCGCGGAGCTAAGCTGGCGCGAAGCTGCGCCAAAGCCAAGTGATTTTCGCGAGTTGGCGCTGCGCTCAACTCGCCCCGAAGCGCTTCGTTAGGCACTTGCTTTTTCGCGGACCGACGATTAGCAAGTCGACATGAAATTCTACTCTCTCGTCCTCGGCTTCTGCGCGGTCGCGATCTCCCAAACTTTTGCCGATCTCACTATTGTCCAAAGCGTTGAGGGAATGGGCCCCGTCAGTCAGATGACGATGAAGATCAAAGGCGACAAGGCGCGCATCGATGTCTCGCCGCAGATGACAATGATCTTTGATGCGAAAAAGGGTGAGATGATCAGCCTGATGCGCGAACAGAAAATGGTCGTTCGCATGCCGGCCGATAAGATGAAAGCGGCGGCGGAGTTGATTCGGAAATCCAATGGCAAAGAGAGCGCGGAAAAGCCGAAGATTGTTGCCACGGGAAAAAAAGAGACGGTGAACGGATACGAGACAGAGCAGTACGTTTGCGAAATGCCGAAGTTCAAGGCGACCTATTGGGTCGCGACCAACTACCCGGATGGCGCATCGATCCTGAAACAGCTTCAAGCCATCAAGATGGACGCCTTAAGCGGGCAGAGCGGTCACATGCCGGATTATCGTGACTTAACCGGTGTCCCGGTGAAGACCGTCATTAGCGCAGGCGGAAAGGAAATGACGACGACGCTGAACTCCATCAAGCAGGATGCGCTGAGCGATGCCGAATTTGCAGTCCCCGCCGATTTTAAGGAAATGAACATGCCCGATATTCTGGGTGGGCTTCACGCACCGTCTTCTGCGCCAACTCCCTAATATCTCTCGCAGTGGCGACAAAGTTGTTGCTGGCGTCCGCATCCCCGCGCCGGCGGCAGTTGCTCATCGCGGCGGGTTTTGAATTCGAGAGTGTTCGATCTCCGATTGCGGAGAAGTTCGATTCAAACCTGACCCTATGCGAGCTGACGAAATACAACGCGATTCATAAAGGTATGTCGGTCGCGCGCCGACATCCGCAGAAAGTGGTCCTCGCGGCAGACACTTTGGTCGCCCTCAAAGGTCGAATAATCGGCAAACCCGGCGACATGAAGGAGGCGGTTGAAATTTTGCGGCGGTTAAGCGGACGAGTTCACGAAGTTTGTACGGCCGTATCCATTTGCCACCGGGCCGAAAACCGCGCGGTAACCTTTTGCGAGAAATCGAGCGTCCGTTTCCGTCGCCTAACGAGCAAGACGATTCGCGATTATCTGGCGAGGATTAATCCGCTCGACAAGGCGGGAGCCTATGCCGCGCAGGGCGCCGGTGCTGAAATCATCGCCCGGATCAATGGCTCTTTTACAAACGTTGTTGGGCTGCCCATGGAAAGAACCATCGTCGAGTTAAGGCGCTTCGGGATCGAACCGCGATTGACCTAACTAATCTTCGCGATCTCCGCCGGCTCGGACGGAACGCGGCGACGTTCGGCATCGCGTTGCAGAATGCGATAGAGGAACCAGACAATGAAGCAGTTCGCGATCAAGATAAGGATGGCCGCGAGATTCGGCTGGTGCCAGATATGGCGAACCTCCAACGGAATGAGTGCAGCAGTGGCGAACACCATCAGAAATTCCGCCCAGCGTTTTTGAAAATAAACGCCGAATCCCTCAGTGAACAGGACGGCCGCATAAAAGAAGGCGAGCAGACCGGTCACGCGCAACTGTCCTTCCGCAAGTGCGTCCTGCAATTTGTTCAGGAGAAACATAACAGCGCGGCTGTGGTGCAAGAGCAATTCTTCGTCGGCCCAGTCCGAAATTTGTTCCAGCCAGACCGTGCGGCTATTCAAGAAGAAGAGCGAAAAGCCCACCGCAAGCAAAACAACGCCCTGTAATATTTTGAAAATGGCGATGAGCTTGAGGAAGCGGACGCGTTCGGGCCGCCGTAAAATCGCCGGAACATGTTTTGTCTCCATCGTCACCGGTGGCGGAAGGCTCATTCCGGGACGATCGCAGTTTGGCGACAGCAAATTTCCAATTTGTTCCCGTCGGGATCTTCGAAGAACAAAGCATAATAGCCCGCGCTGTATTCCGGCCACACCTGCGGCCCTTCGAGATTGCGCCCTCCGGCGTGACGCACGATTTTTGTCATCTCGTTTACCTCTTCGCGCGTATCGGCCCAGAACGCGATCCGCGACTCGTTAGGCCGATGGTTCTTATCCTCGGTGAAACCAAAGAATTCCGTCGGCACGCCGTTCGTTTCCGCATAAAATGTGCCCCATTCCTCGTCCGATTTTTCCCTCGTAAAACCAAGCGCCGGCAAGATCTGTTCGTAGAATTTTTGCGCGCGTTCCCGGTCTTTCACCCGCAAATCGACATGGTCGAATCGTCGTTGCTTCATTATTTTCTTCCCCGCTGTTCCCGTCTGATCATCAACTTCAGCCCAGACCAGATTTCATCGACTGCGCAAACTTTCACATCCACCAGACCTAGCGGCAACGCAACCGCGCGAATGACATCTTCTGTTACATCGGTCGGAACATGCGCCGATTTCTTCGGCCACGAGATCCACAAAGTGCCTTCATCACACAATCGCTTTCGCAATTGCGGCAGACGCTCTTCCAGTTCACGTCGCGCCGTTACGAACAGATGAACAAATCGTGGGTTCGCATCGAGCTGAGTTGCAAACTCGACATCCTCAGGAAGCTTGCCCAATAACCTTCGATAATTTGCCGGAGCATTGATGACAATGACGCGCGTTCCTGTCTTGATTCCGAGTTTTTGCGGAAGAGGAGTTCCAGAGTAACCAGCCATTGTGAATTCTCGTTTTAGTTGCCCGGCGCGCGATTGCAAAGCTCTTGGTCTCTTCGCGCTCGTGATTTTGTCTTTTGCTTTTGGCAGTTGTCAAAAACGGAGCGACGCCGTTTCGGGCACGATTGAAGTGGATGAAGTCCATGTCGGTCCGCGCAGCGGAGGACGGGTCGAGAAAATTTTTGCCTGGGAAGGGAACAAGCTGCGTGCTGGTCAACCGATCGTGCAACTGGAAGCGACCGAGTTGAAAGCGCGCCGCGATCTCGCTCAGGCGCAAATCAACACCGCGATCCACGATGCCGATGCGCAACAGGCTCAGCTCGAATTCTTGCGCGATGACGCAAAGCGCCAGCAGGATCTGCTCAAACGCAAAGTCGTTTCGCCTAGCGACACCGAGCGCGCCGTCAGCGCGGCCAAGGCGCAGGAAAAAAATGTCGAAGCCGCAAAAATGCGCACGGTCCAGGCACGGGCGCAGCTCGCCGATATCGACGCCCAACTGGCCGAGATGCAGGTCACCGCGCCGTCCGATTCTGTCCTGGAAGTTTTGAGCGTAAAAGTGGGCGATGTCCTCCCGGCCAATCGCGAAGTCGCGACTTTACTTTTGACCGGACATCTCTGGGTACGCGTTTACGTTCCCGAAACCTGGCTCGGTTTGATTAAAGTTGGCGAACACGTTCGCGTGCGCGTCGATTCCTTTCCGAACACCGATTTCGATGGTGTCGTCGAGCAGATAAATCGGCAGGCGGAATTTACCCCGCGCAACGTCCAAACCGTCGAAGACCGTATTCGTCAGGTCTTCGGCGTGAAAATTCGTCTGCCGAATAACGACGACCGGTTACGCGCCGGGATGTCGGCCGATGTTTATTTTCCGAATGTGAAATGAAGGTCGGACCCATCAACAAATTGGTCATCCCGAGCCCCGAACGCTTTCGGGGCGAGGGACCCCACGAACCACGGCAACGCGTCGTAATTTGTGAGGTCCTTCGCTCCGCTCAGGATGACCGCGCTCGTTCGCCCGCTCCTTGTCATTCCGAGTGAAGTCGAGCAATCTCTTACTGTTTCTTCAGCGTTCAATAGCAAGAGGTGTCTCGACTTCGCTGCACTTCCTTGCGCTCCGCTCGACATGACAACCGGTCGCCCATGATCGAATGCGATGGCCTAACGAAGCGGTTCGGCACCTTTACCGCCGTCGATCACGTCACGTTCTCTGTCGGGAAAGGTTCGATCTTCGGATTTCTCGGGCCGAACGGTTCCGGAAAATCGACCGTCATCCGGATGCTTTGCGGAATCCTTGAGCCGAGCGAAGGAACCGCGCGCATCGGCGGCCACGACATCATCAAGGAAGGCGACGAGATCAAAGAAATGATTGGCTACATGTCGCAAAAATTTTCGCTCTACGACGAGCTGACGACGAACGAGAACTTGTTGTTCGCCGGAAAACTCTACGGATTGAAAGGGCGCGCCCTGACTCAACGCCGCGACGAATTGATCGAGCTCACGCACCTCGATCCCTACCTCGACCGGCGCGCGGCGTTACTTTCCGGCGGCTGGCGGCAACGACTGGCCATGGCCTGCTCGCTCATGCACAAACCGACGGTGTTGTTTCTGGATGAACCAACTGCCGGCATCGATCCCGTCGCGCGACGCGAATTATGGGATCTGCTTTTCGAATTCGCCGGTCAGGGGATGACATTGTTCGTCACCACTCATTACATGGACGAAGCCGAACGGTGCGATCACGTCGGTTATATATATATGTCGAAATTGATCGTATGCGGCGAGCCGGACGATCTGAAGAAGATGCCGGAGGTAAGCCCGCCCGGCACGCGCCGGCTCGATGTCACCTGCGATCACGTCACCACTGCGTTGCAAGCTGTGCACGAGATCGATGACGTGTTGAGCGCGACAGTTTTCGGACAATCGATGCATTTGCTCGTCGACGAAAAAATCCCAAGCGACGCGATTCAGGAAAAATTGCGCAGCGTCGGCATTCATCATGCCGAAATTCACGAGATCGGCCCGTCGCTCGAAGATGTTTTCGTTACCCTCAGCGAGAAACACGCGAGCGAACAAAAAAAGGCCGCGTGAGAAGAAAACATCGAACATCCAACACTGAACATCGAACTTCGAACAGGATGAACGGACGATACCGGATACTTCAAAATTATTCGATGTTCGATGTTGGATGTTCAGTGTTTTCCGAATCTCAATGAAACACGTTCCCTTCCGCGGCCTCGGCGCGATCCTTTTCAAGGAATTCATCATCGTCTGGCGCGATCCGATGACGTTGTTCTTCATGTTTTTCCCGCCGCTCGTGGAAATGATCGCATTCGGCTACGCGCTCGATACCGACGTGAAACACATGTCGATGATGATCCTGAATGAAGATCGCACGGTCGAGAGCCGGCAATTCATCGACCGGTTTGTGAATACGGAAACATTTCGCGTGATCGGAGAAGCGCAGAGTGTCGAGCAGCTGGCGAGCGAGATTCGCCGCGGCCGCGCGTCCGTCGGGCTTGAAATTCCACCGACCTTTACGCGCGATGTGCGCGCGGGCAATCCGGCTCAGGTCCAATTGCTCGTGGATGGATCGAACTCCACGACCGCGCTGCAAGCGCTCAACACCGCGGTTGCCGTCGGGCTCACGCAATCGGTCGAGACGCTCCTTCGACAAACTGGTCGCCGCGACATCCCGATCGATGTCCGACCGCAAATGCTCTACAACCCCGCGATGAAGAGCCCGAACTTTTATATTCCGGGCGTGATCGGCATCGTCCTGCAAATCGGCACGACCTTCGCCACCGCCATGGCCGTGGTGCGCGAGCGCGAAAAAGGAACGCTCGAGACATTACTCGTTAGTCCGCTGAGCCGCTGGGGACTCATGCTCGGGAAACTCGTTCCCTATCTCTGCATCGGCATGACCATGGCCGTTATCCTCTTTCTGATCATGCGATTCCTTTTCGGCGTGCCGATCGCCGGCAGCGTCCTGGCCATGCTGTTCGCGACCCTGGTTTACGTGTTCGCACTGCTCAGCCTTGGCCTGCTCGTTGCGACCAAAGCCGAGAACCAAATGCAGGCGTTGCAGATGTCGATGGTCTTCATGTTGCCGAGCGTTTTCTTTTCCGGCTTCGTTTTTCCGCGCGAAACGATGCCGCCGATTTTCTACGCCCTCAGCACGATTTTGCCCGCGACATATTTCATCTCACTCATGCGCGCGATCATTCTGCGCGGCGCACACTTATTCGAATACTGGCAGCACCTCGTCATCCTCATCGGAATATCGATTCTACTTTTCTGTGTCTGCGCTCTGCGATTCCGCAAAAAAATTGGCTGATTGAAGTTGCTTCCGACAACGTGGCGAGAATTACTGCTCGGTGTCTGTCGGATTGCGATCGCGCTCGCGGCCGTATTTTTCTTGATTTGGTGGATCGGAGTTCGAATGCCGCGAGAAAATCCAGCTAAGGCTGCAGCTCTTTCGCCGTCAGACCTGATTTTGCGCGATGAGCTGAAAGCGGACGTGCAACATCTCGCCGGCGATATCGGTGAGCGAAATCTTTCGCGCTATCCGCAGTTGAACGCGGCTGCTGATTTTATTGAGAAATCATTCATGCAAGCGGGTCTCCGGCCGCGGCGCGAAAGTTACGAGGTTCGCGGCCTGGTGTGTCACAATATCGAGGTCGAGATTCGGGGAGCATCGCCGGAGATCGTGCTCGTCGGCGCGCATTACGATTCTGTATTTGGTTCGCCCGGTGCGAATGATAACGGAACAGGCATCGCCGCACTGCTGGCGCTCGCTCGGCGCTTTGCCGGGAAAGAAACGCATCACACTTTGCGCTTCGTTGCTTTTGTTAATGAGGAGCCGCCGAATTTCCAGACGCCGGCGATGGGAAGTTTCGTTTATGCCGGACGCTGCAAAGCTCGCGGCGATCGCATCGTTGCAATGATCAGTCTGGAGACGATTGGGTATTTTTCGGACGCGCCACGGTCGCAAACTTATCCTGTAGCCGCGCTCGGCGCGTTCTATCCGAAGGTTGGGAACTTCATTGGCATTGTTGGGAATGTGCCCTCGCGCTGGCTCGTTAGGCGCGCAATCGCCGAATTTCGGAGTGACGCGAAAATTCCGGCCGAAGGCGCAGCTCTTCCTGCTTTTGTGGCCGGCGTTGCTTGGTCCGATCAATGGTCATTCTGGGAACACGGTTATCCCGGCATCATGATTACCGACACGGCGCCATTTCGTTATCCGCATTATCACGAGGCGACCGACACGCCGGACAAACTGGAGTACGATCGCTTCGCGCTCGTCGTTAGCAGCACGGAGAAATTGATTCGCTCGCTCGTCACCAAACCTGATTAGGCGAGCGTAGCTTCACAAGCCGGGTAGCGGTCGCCGCGGCGACTTGGTTGCGGTGTCGCGCCGCAACGATCTTTCCTTTACGGTGCAATGGGAAACTGTGTGGCGTTTCAAAAGTTCGCGATGGCGGGACGCCATCGCCAGCACGCGAGCCGCGTGCGCTACCCGGGGGAGACGGATTCGCTTTTGCTAATAACCAGTCGAGCGCCTGGTATAAATCGGCCAGTCCCGCGCCTTCGATGGGACTGTTGTGATAAGCGCCGTGCAATGTGATGACGCGCTTTTCTCCAGCATAAGCATCGACCACGAGACGTTGGAATCGCGGCGCAACGATCTCGTCCTTTTCCGCGAGCAGGAAAATGGCGGGCGCACGCACCGCGTGCGCGTTTGCAATGCTATCGAGATCGGATGGAATTTGCGCTGCCACCGGACCGGCCAATACCCACAAGTTCCACCAGCCATACTGGCGCAGGATCAATTGCCGGAGCGCGGGCGGGTTGTGCAAAATCAAACCCGCGACCGGTCGATGCGCCGCGATGTGCAGCGCGGGCGCGCTGCCGATGCTCGCGCCAAAGAGCACAATTGGACGATTGCCGGCTTCGCGTTGTAATGCATCGAACGCAGCCATCGCCGCGGGCGCGATCCGTTTCAACCGCGCCGGAGCCAGTGCTGCCACCGAATCCGGGATAATTCATTCCCCAAATTTCGATGGCGCGGTCGTTCCACATTTCGGCTTCCATCGCGACCCAGCGCTCGGCCCGATCTGCGTTACCGTAAAATCGCAGCACGTAGATTTCAGCGCGGCCATGCTCTTGAGCTACACGCGATCGCGCGATCCACACTTCCACTTCACCATTTTCGAATGGAACGCCTTTTCGGATTGCGCCGTGCGGATCAATCGCCTGCGTCGACGGAAACAGAATCAGCTGATCAGGTAGATTGAAGAACATCGCCACAAAAACGCAGCATCCGGCGAGCAGGCCTGCCGCCACGATGAGTCGTTGTGTTCCGGAAGGTTCAGGCTGTCGCAGCAAATGCGTTCGCTAGTCGGCGGCGTCTTTCAGCATCGATCGCAGCTGGTCGCGCAGCTCGGCCGATTCTTTGTGGCCATGCGCGGAGACAGCGTGCTGCGCCGCCGCATTCAACACTTCTTCTTCCGTCCCGGAAATTTTGAGCGAGCAATTCTTCTCGCTCGGATAATCCCGGCAATCGATTGATTTTCTCGCTGCCATTGGTCTCACCTCCGCGTTTAACTGCCTTTCTGCAATTCCGCCAAAGTCTTCAGCACATCTTCACTGTGCGTGGTCGGATCGACCTTCACGAAAACCTTCGCGACTTCGCCCTTCGGATTGATGATGAAGGTATTTCGCGCGGCGAGCTTTTGCCCCTTGTAATCCATGACCGATCCGTACTCGGTCGAAACTTTCGCATCGGTATCGGCCAGCAGTTTGAAATTCAGCCCTTCCTTTGCGCAAAAATCCTTGTGCGATTGCGAGCTATCAACGCTTACGCCAAGAATGACAGCATTGAGTGGCTCATACTTTGCGATGTCGCGCTGAAAGTTGTGCGCTTCCATCGTGCAACCGCTCGTGAAATCCTTCGGGTAAAAATAAAGCACGACCCATTTCCCGCGATAATCCTTCAGGCTCACCTGGCTGCCATCGCCAGTCGTTAGGCTAAAATCCGGCGCTGGCTTTCCCGCTGTCGGTTGCGTTTGAGGTTCATTTGCGGCCAGCATAATGAGGGCAGCTGTACCGAAAACAACGATTGCGGCGATCTTGTTCATGATGTTTTGGAGTTTGGTGTGAAGCTATCACCAACGGCTGCCGGGCAAAAGCAATTGATAAAACGAATTTGGACGATCGGACATTCGACGCGGCCCATCGAAGATTTCATCGCCGCGCTGAAGGCGAATGAGATCGCGCTGGTGGCCGACGTGCGATTGCTGCCGGGATCAAGACGCCATCCGCAATTCAATCAGGAATCCCTGGTCGATTCGTTAGGCAAGGCGGGAGTTCGTTACGAACACTTTCCTGAGTTGGGTGGACGTCGTAAAGCGAAGCCGGATTCGCGTAATGCGGCCTGGCGGAACGATGCTTTTCGCGGCTATGCCGATTACATGGAGACACGAGAATTCCAGATTGGAATCGAGCGTTTACTAAATCTGGCCGAGAAAATTGGCGCGACCGCCATCATGTGCGCAGAAGCGGTCTGGTGGCGTTGTCATCGCTCGCTCATTTCGGATTTTCTGAAGGTTCGCAGCATCGACGTCTTGCACATTCTCGAAGCGAAGAAAATCGACCCGCATCCATTTACATCCGCCGCTCGCATTGTGGAAGGTGCGCTCACTTATGCGAGCGACCAGGGCGAACTGATCCGCGAAACGAGCTGACAGTCCCGACTCTTTCAGTTAGCGCGGTGCGGCGACGCCTCAAGGAAGTGATGTGCCAGTTCGCGCTTTCACGAACGATACATCGGAGGCATTGATGCCGCCATTTACTGTCACATCATTGCGAAAGTTTGTGACATCAATTGTCTGACCGGCTTTCGACTTGGTCTGGGAAACATCGGACGCATTGACGGACCCGTTGCCGGTCGTATCGCCGACAAGCACACCCATCGGCACGCTTACATCGGACGTAATCGATCCATTGTTGACGCTCGTCAGCGTCACTGTAATTGTCTGCGCATTAGTTACACCGGTTAGGTTGACCGTTACTGTGTTCGTACCGCTGCCGGTGGAAGATGAGACGTTACCAACTCCGGACGCAACCGATGCGCCCGAGTAGGTGACAGAAACCGGGAAGGTGAAGACGACGCGATAATCGTTGGTGCCTCCGCCGCTGCGGCACTCAATGCCGGGAGTGCCAGCCGGCGGCAGATTGATATCAAAGGTGCCGGCGCCCTGAGTCTTTCTTGAAACGGCCGAGAACGCGATGCCACCCTGTCTAAACACACTGACAATATTTTCCGGAGGCCGACCAACCACGAGATCGGTGCTGCTTGCGCCTGTGGAGAATCTCATGGAACCGCCGCCGCCGTTCAACATGCCACGGACGCTGTTGGCTCCGGTAACGGGTCCGACCGTTCCGCCATTGCCAAGTCCATAGCTAACCGCACCTGCCTGTCCGATACCGCCATTGGTCCACATGGGGCTGAAAACGATATAGTCGCTGTTGGCTAAAGGATAGACTCCACCAGGAAAAAACATTCCCACACCGTCGGTCGCGTTCGAACCAACAAGGCTATTTGAGGAAGTGACCGGACCGACCCGGCCAGCTGTGCCGCTGCAAAACGTAACCGCACCCGCCTGCGTCCCGCCCATGTCCCAGCTCGAGCTTTGCGCTATGTAGTTACCGTTCGGCAGAGGATAGATACTTCTCCCCACTTGATCACTCATCTTCGTTCCAACCAGGCTGTTAAGAGGTGAGACCGTACCGATGCAGCCGGACGTCCCGCCGCAGAAGGTCGCGGCGCCGGCGTCTTGCACGTTGTCGTTGTCCCAAAAGAGCGACGAGACCACGTAGTTACCATTCGTTAGGGCGATGACGTTTCCTACTTGATCATTGGAGTGGCCACCGATCAGGCTGTTCGCATCGGTGACCTGACCTGAACAACCGCTTGTGCCATTGCACCAGGTAACAGCGCCAGCCGCCAGCACGAAACCGTTGTCGTTAGTCCAGCGCTGGCTGATGACGACGTAGTTTCCATTCGTTAGAGGAACCGCATAACCGCCCACGCCATCGCCAAATCGATGGCCAGTGAGGGAGTTGGCGACGGTTACATCTCCAGTGCAGCCCGAAGTGCCGCTGCAAAAAGTGGATGCCCCCCAATCGGTCGTTAACGGAGTACCAGCGGGGTTATCCCAGGTAGAGGTGTTGATTACATAATTACCGTTCGTCAGAGCTGTTCCCCGGCCGACGTTATCATCGGCCGTCACACCTACCAGACTATTCGCGGTGGAAACTGTCATGTTCACGCAACCTGTCGTGCCATTGCAAAACGTGGCGGCTCCCGCCGCGGTCGCGCCCGGTCGATTCCAACCCGTGCTTTCGACGACGTAATTACCGTTAGTCAGTGCGATCGAACCATTGATACTGACAAAATCGCCCTGGTTACTTCCAACGGTACCGGTCGTGCCGATCAAGCTGTTACCAGGTCCTACGACAGCGTGGCAGCCGGTGGTGCCATCGCAGAAAGTAGCCGCGCCAACATCGACTGTGCTGCCGTTGTCCCATGAGCCATTGTTCACCACGTAGTTACCGTTGGTGAGCGGAGTAATGACAATGTAGAAGAAATCGCCGTTGGTCGATCCGACCAAGCTGTTCGCGCTTGAGACCACGCCGGTGCAGGCCGCGCTACCGGAACAGAAGGTTGAGGCGCCGGCATCAGTCGTTGTGTTACTATCCCAGAAGGCGTCTTGAGTAACGTAGTTACTATTAGATAGGACAACGACAGGGAGCAGCCCTATCTGATCTCCTGAATGTCCGCCGTAACGGGAATTACCTGTGGTAACATTGCCTGTAGGTGTAGCTGCTGCGGCAAACCAGGTAAGCGCGCCGGCCTGAGTAGCAGCTCCGTTGTTCCATTGGGAGCTTCGCACGACAAAGTTCCCGTTCGGCAAGACAACGATGCCGTCCTGGCCGACAAAATCTCCGGCGACGGATCCGACCAATGAATTGGAAGAGTTAATTGTCGAGGGGCAACCGGTCGCAGGGCTGCATCGCGTCACCGCGCCGCGTTGGCCGTTCCAGCCTGAGCTACAAACAATGTAGTCGCCGTTAGGCAAAACTGTGACGGGATTCGCGGTTCCATTCGAGCCGACACCGTCGTTTGCTGCCGTCCCGGTCATCGTATTGATCAGGGCGAGAGTGGTGCCGTTGTATAGGTAGACGCGTCCGACATCGGCGACCGGGCCGGTTGCGTCATAAAACGGATCGGTCACGACAAAGTTTCCATTGGGCAAAACCGTGACGGTCGTACCAAACATTTCGCTGCCGGCTGGACCAACAATATCGGTTTGTGTTGAAGCTAAGATGCTCGCCGCGAAAACCAGGAAGATGGAAATGGCGACAAGCGTGTTTTTGAAAGGAGTGGTTTTCATAATTCCCCCTGTTACGAGAAATACTAACGAATTGGCCGCGAGGATGCCCGAGAAGGGCCCCTTTGGTCAAGAAAACAGCGGCTGTTTGGTGAAGCCTACGGCAGGCGGCCTTCCTGCCATCCGCGGTGCGCAATGTAGGCAGGAACCGGTGGCGACGATCTCTCGCGCTCCATCATTCGTTCAGCCAGCCAGTGAAACCATTCCGAGCCGGTCTCGCGATTCAGCACCTGTCTCCATTCCTCGCTGTAGGTTTTGAGCTTTCGCCAGGAAAGGAGAATCGGACCGCTGAAAAAATCATCGACCAAATCGAGAGTTAGTTCGCGACGGAATAACAGGATCCCGATGCTTTCCCACGTGAGCGAAACGAGATAGACTGCATCTTCACCGTCCGGTCCCAGAACTTCGCGAATCTTCTCCGCATTTGCGCCATCCGGGAGCGACATGACCCGACGAAGTGCGCTGGTGAAAGCCGGGCTTTGAAACGACCGCACGAGTTCGAGCATGTTTTCGCGGTGTTTGCGTTCGCGATATTGGCGAATTTGGACACCCGCAAAAATAAGGCCGGCGGTCACCGCCACCGCGTTGATCAGATTCGCGATGGTGGCGATATCCATTGCTAACGAGGATCGGTCACCCGTCCGAGAAACAAACAAACGCCGCTCGGTACGTGCTGGATGGCGTAAAGAAATGGTCGATCGACTTTGACTTCGATTGGCTCCTTTGGCTGCATGGCGCTTGTCGCCATGGCCATCACCGCCGCAGTCGCGGCCGCGGCTTCGGTTCCTTCTTCGTCGACTTCGATGAAGGTTTTGTGAAACACTTTTGACAGATACAAGTACTCGTTAGGCCGGCGCGGCGCCAGGCGATCGAAGTTCGCGCTGCCCTGCGGGTCGTCGAATGCCGTTTTCATCCCCAGCGCTTCCAGCTCATCTTTCAGAGGCACGGTTGGCGGCTCCATTTTGAATTTGGGCAGCGAAAGAACGATATCGGACGCCGGAAGTTTCGTACAGGCAGACAACATTTCTGGCGTCCATTTTTTCTCGAGCGCGGGCAGGCCGTTCACCGCATCTGGCAGAAAGACGACGAAGTTTAGTTCGCGGCCCCGATATGGAATCGTGAAGACAGTGTAGTCCGATTCTTTAACGTAACCGACGCCGTCGAGACGACGATGCATCATCGGGACATCGATCGGCGCGCCGCCTTTGGCATGGAATGGTCCGGGCTGAGTCGCTTCCTTTTCAAACGGGTCGGCCCACGGCGCTTTGAGATAAAGCGCGTTTGTCAGCACCATGCGCGTGGAATCGTCGAGCGCGCCTGAGGGGATCAGATCCTGGATGCGTTTGTGCGTTTGCTCGGCGACCCAATCGTTGATGTGAACGCGCGCCTGCTCCGGATTTTTCGAGAAGTCGACGGGTTCGAGTGGCGCAGCGTAAAAATTTTTTACCAGAGCCAGAAAGGCTTCTTGAAAGTTGTAGCCCTTCTCCGCGAAAAGCCGGTTGGCGATTGTCAGCGTGATGGGATCGCCGGGTTTTTCGGATTTCTTCCAGTGCGCGGTAGCCTGTTTCGATTCTTCCGCCATCGCTTCCAGCGATTTGTTCAGCGCAGCAAAGGAACTGTGGATGTCGCCTGACGCTTGCGGCAGATGCAACACGCGCGCCATCTCCTCGCGCGTTTTTCCGTCCGCGCCGGCAAACGTCATCGCTAGCGCGCTTGAAACTGAATAAGGCGAAAGACAGAGATTGGAATCGCCGGTCGCGATCTTGCGGTAAAGATCGAGCCCGAATTGATTTGTGGAGGATGCTGCGGTTTGCATTTGAGCGCGCAGAACATTCACCGAGAGAAGAATCGAGAAAACCAGAAGACAGATCGATTTCACAACTCTGTCATTCTGAGCGAAGCGAAGAACCTCGCAAGCGATGTTGTGCTTTCGTAAGGTCCTTCGCTTGCGCTCAGGATGACCCGCGATGGAAGATTATCTGTCTGTAGCGGCGGTCTCCGACCGTCGCAAAAATTTCTCAGCTGGCGGAATAATGCGACGGTCAGAGACCGCCGCTACAGGATCAAACGATGCCGTCTTGTAGCGAGGCGTGTTTTCCAGCGAGCAGCTCTTGCGTCAAGTCGTAGCCGCTGCGATCGGCATTCGCACTCGTGCCGGCAAAATGATGATCAATGCGCAATTTTGCCGAGCGGCAAAAATGATTCGCGAGCGAGAGAATTTCGTCCGCTGGTTCGCCGTGATTCATTTTCGATTGTGCGAACGAACAGGTCGCGCTCATTGCGAAAAGTTCCGTTGCGATTCCACAAAAGCGCGAGAGCAATAACTGTTCGCGATCGAGTTTCGGACCGAACCGCGCCATGGCGTGGAAGAGTCCACGCGCCAGCCGATGGCTCGTGCGTGCCGCGTAATCGACATGCGCGCGCAGATCGTCGTGCAAACCTTCGATTCTTCCGGCACCGCCGCCGAACAACTGTTTCGGATACCAACTCGCGTAAAATTTTCCGGAGCTGAACATCGCCTTGATGCGCTCCGACATCGGCAACTGCGTGTTGAAAATTGCGCCGCCGACTTTGAGATGCGGGTCGAGCGCTTCACGCGCAATGAACAAACGCATGATCTCGCTCGAGCCTTCGAAAATCATGTTGATGCGGCAGTCACGCAAAAATCTTTCCACCGCGATCGGTTCTTCGCCGCGACCGGCGAGAGACTGTGCTGTTTCATAACCGCGACCGCCGCGGACCTGCATCGCTTCATCGGCAATGCGCCACGTCGTTTCCGTCGCCCACATTTTGCACATGGCCGTTTCGATTCGCAGATCGCCCGCCTTGCGATCGACGAGCGCCGAGGTGAGAAACGTGATCGCTTCCATGGCAAAAACATTGGCTGCCATTTCCGCGACCTTCCCCGCGATCGCGTAATGCTGCCCAATGGGAACGCCCCACTGCACGCGTTCCTTGGCCCACTTGCGGCAAATCTCGACCAGACGTTTCGACAAGCCGACACACGCCGCTGGAATCGTTAGGCGGCCCGTGTTCAAAGTCGTTAGGGCAACTTTCAGGCCGGCGCCTTCCTTCGAAATCATGTTTTCCCGCGGCACGCGCACGTTCGTGAACTTCACGATGCCGTTGTAAAGCGCGCGCAGTCCCATGAAATGGCAGCGATATGTGATCTCGAGCCCCGGCGAATCGACATCGACGATGAAGGCGGTGATTTGTTTGCGCTCGCGGCCGTTCACGATTTTCGGCGGCGTTTTCGCCATGACCACGAGCACGCCGGCTTTGATCAGATTCGTGCACCAGAGTTTTTCGCCGTTAAGGATGAAAGCCGAGCCGTCTTCCGTCGCTTTGGCTTCGAGACTCATGTTCGCCGGGTCGGAACCCGCGTTCCATTCAGTTAAAGCGAACGCAGAAATTTCATGGCGAGCCACGCGTGGTAGATATTTTTTCTTTTGCTCTTCCGTCCCGAATAGCAAAAGCGGTTGCGGCACGCCGATCGATTGATGCGCGGAAACGAGCGCGGTCAGATTCGCATCCCAACTACCGAGTAACATCGCGGCGCGGCCGTAATTGATCTGGGACAAACCGAGCCCGCCATACTCCTTCGGAATTTTGACCCCGAACGCACCCATCGCGAAAAGATCGTCGATGTTTTTCTGTGGGATCTCGCCGGTGCGATCGATTTCGTCGGCATCGACGTTTTCGTGCAGATAATTTTTAAGCTTGGTCAAAAATTCCTCGCCCGCCGCGCGATCTTCAGCGCTTTGTTCGGCGAATGGGAAAATGCGCTCGAAATCGTAACGACCGACAAACAAGTTGCTCGCGAAACTGCCGCGATCATCAAGCGGATCGCGGGAGGCTTCCGCAAGCTCGAGCGCGGCACGCTTGCCTTCCGACATCTTGGAAGTGTCGATGACCGAGGCCGTTGGTTTCGCCCGCTTCGCGCTCGTTTCTTCGGCGACCTGACGGTCAGGCGCTTCGAGTGGTGATTTCATTTTCGCTAACGCTCCTCGTAAAACTTTGTGCCGTTGTCCGCGTGTTTCCGCAGCAGATCACATGGTGTGAATTTACCGCCATGTCTATCTCCCGCACGAACCATTTCCGCGATGCCGAAATGGTCCGCGAAACGCAAAGGCCCGCCGCGAAACGGTGCGAAGCCGGTACCGAGAATCATTCCGTAATCAGCATCTTCCGGCGTCGCGACCACTTTTTCTTCCAGACAACGCGCCGCTTCATTCACCATCAGGTAAATGAGGCGTAAGGCGAGATCGCTCTCGTTGTCATTCCGAGCGGAGCGAGGAACCTCGCGATCTTTGACTTCGTGAGATCCCTCACTTCGTTCGGGATGACTCGCGGTAGGGTTGCGCCATTGTTCCAGCGATTCGTTAGGCGATTGTTGTTTCCCTTCGTATTTGTAAAAACCGGCGCCGGTTTTGCGACCGAGCAATTTCTCCTCGCGCATCTGAAGTAGAATCTTCGAGGCGCGATCGCGTTCGCCATACGCTTTTTCGAGCGTGTTCGCGATATCGACGGTGATATCGACACCAATCTCGTCAATCAGGCGCAGTGGCCCCATCGGCATTCCCCATTGCACAAGAGCGTCGTCGATTTCTTTTGCGCTAACGCCGCTCTCGAAAAGCTGCGCCGCGTCGAGCAAATACGGAAAGAGCACGCGATTGACGAGAAAGCCCGGGCTGTCCTGAACGACCACGGGAAGTTTTCCGATCTGACGCGTGAAGGCGAGGGCACGCTCCGTTGTGGCCGGCGCCGTTTGTTTTCCGACAACGACCTCGACCAATTTCATCCGGCTAACGGGATTGAAAAAATGCAGGCCAATGACGCGCGCGGGGGAGTTCGTCGTCGCCGCGAGTTCTGCGATTGGAAGGGCGGAAGTATTTGTGGCGAGAATAGCATCCGGTCCGGTCTTATTCGCGAGATCGGCGAAGATTTGTTTTTTGATCTCGAGTTTTTCCGACGCCGCTTCGATCACGATTTGCACGGCGCGCATCTCCACCGGCGCGGTGGAAGCGACAATGCAAGCCCGACCCTGCTTCGCTTTTTCGTCGCTCATCAATCCGCGCTTCACGGCGTCGGCGTAGGTTTTGTCAATATTGGTAAGGCCGCGATCGATCGCTTCGGAATTTACATCGCGCAAAATAACCGAGACGTGGCGCGAGCTGAGCCATTGCGCGATGCCGGAACCCATTACGCCCGCGCCGATAACTGCGGCGTGCACAATTTTCTCCGCCGGAGTTTTACTGCTGCCTTTGCGGTATTTATCAGCGAGGAAAAAATTGCGGATCAGATTGCGAGTTGATTCTGTTTCGCCCGAGCTCGACGATGGCATCGAGTTCCATTCGCAACGAATCGTCGATTGAAGTGCGCAAGCGTTTTGGAAATGATTTCCTGCGCCTTCGCTGGCGCGGCATTTCCAGCAGCTTTGGGAAGCCGCACTGCGTTGACCCTCACCGGCGGCTGCGCCGTCCGCCTGCTCCCTCGGAGGAGAGAGGGGAGGGTGAGGGCCGTTTCTTACCATCGCGAATTTTCGCGTGCGCGCGCTTCGAGCAATTGTTCGCGCGCAACGACTTCATCCACGAGTCCCAGTTCTTTTGCTTCCGCAGCGGAATACAGTTTTCCTTTCAAGATAACTTCAGATGCTTTCTTCGTTCCGATTAAGCGCGGCAAACGCGTCGCACCGCCCCACGCGGGAACAAGGCCCAGTGTTGTTTCCGGCAAACCGATTTTGGTCGATGGATCATTCGATGCCACGCGGTAGTCACACGCGAGCGTGACTTCATATCCGCCGCCGGCGCACGCGCCGTGAATCGCCGCACACGTCGGAATCTTGAGCGCGGCGAGGCGATTGAAGACGCGCTGGCCTTCGGCGATGAACGCGCGCATTTCTCCAGTCACAGCCTGGCGCAACAGGGTGGCGAGATCGGCGCCGGCAATGAAGATCGATTTTTTCGCCGACGTAATGATGAGACCCTTGAGCGACGATTCGTTTTCGATAAACGACAGATGCTCGCTCAGGTCCTTCATTGTTGCGGCGTCGAAAATGTTCGCGCCAGAGTCGGGGCGGTCGAACGTCAGCAGACAAATCCCAGCTTCAATCTCGCGCCGAATCATGGCGGCGGTGGCGGTCGCAGGCATAGCGTTTCATTTTGGCGGATTTCGCCAGAATTCCAAGCTGGAGTTACTCACAGCAACAGTGCATTGCGCCCAGCCAAACGCGGTGTTAGAAACTCCGCGGCCCGGCGTTAGCGTCTCATGATTGGCGGTTATTTATGGTCGGCAAAATTCTCATTCCCGAAATCAAGAGCCTGATCCAGGCGCGTGACTTCAACACGCTGCGCGAAATTTTTTCCGAATTTCCTCCGGCCGATCTCGCTGAAATTATCCACGATCTTCCGGACGACGATCCGGCGATTATCTTTCGCGTGTTGCCAGCGTCGCTGGCGGCGGACGTTTTCGAATATCTCGAAGTCGAGGACCAGGAGAGTCTCTTGCGCGCGATGGCGCACGAACAGGTCGCGGCCATTCTCAACGAAATGTCGCCGGACGATCGCACCGCGCTTTTCGAAGAGCTACCGAGCGCGGTAACGCGGCAATTAATCAAAGTGCTGACGCCGGAGGAACGTCGCGTCGCCCAGGCGTTGCTGGGTTATCCCGAGGGGAGCGTCGGCCGTTTGATGACGCCGGATTTTCTCGCCGTGCATGATGATTGGACCGTGCAGGAGGTGCTGGATCATATCCGCGAACACGGCCGCGACAGCGAAACGCTTAATGTGATTTACGTCGTCGACGATCGGGGCAAACTCATTGACGATCTGCGCATCCGGGAATTTTTGCTCAAACCGCTCACGGCGACTGTTGCGGAAATTAGGGATCAGCAATTCGTGGCGCTGAACGTGGCCGACTCACAAGAGGAAGCGCTGAATTCATTTCGAAAGTACGATCGCATCGCCCTGCCAGTGGTCGATTCCAACAACGTCCTCGTCGGCATCGTGACGAGTGACGACATGCTCGACGTCGCCGAAGAGGAAGCGTCCGAAGATATTCAGAAGGTCGGCGGCATGGAAGCGTTGGACGAACCCTACATGCGCACGCCGCTTTTGCGGATGGTAAAAAAACGCGCGGGCTGGCTCATCATTTTGTTCGTCGGCGAAATGTTGACCGCGACGGCGATGGCGAGCTACGAAGATGAAATCGCGCGCGCCGTCGTGCTGGCGGTTTTTCTGCCAATGATCATTTCGAGCGGAGGTAATTCCGGCTCGCAAGCTTCAACGCTCATGATTCGCGCGATGGCTCTGGGCGAGGTGACACTGCGTGATTGGTGGCAGGTCATGCGTCGCGAATTTCAAGCGGGCTTGATTCTTGGAGTCGTGCTTGGAGTCATCGGTGCGTTGCGTGTCGGCGTGTGGTCAATTATCGGAGAGAAATATTTTCACCGCGAAGTTTACGGGCCGCATTGGCCGCTCGTTGCGCTCACCGTTGGAATCGCGCTCGTCGGCGTCGTTCTGTGGGGGTCGCTTTCCGGCTCGATGCTGCCATTTATTCTGCGCCGCCTGGGAGCAGATCCCGCAACATCTTCCGCGCCATTCGTCGCCACTCTCGTCGACGTCACCGGCCTGGTTATTTATTTTAGCATCGCGCTGGTTCTCATGCGCGGCGTAATGCTTTAGAAAGCGAAACCGCGATGTTTTCAATCGGCAAAATTCTCGGACACGACGAAACGTTCTTCGATTTGCTCGAGCGAAGCGCGCAACAGGCGGACAAGAGCGTGCATCACCTCGTCGAGCTATTGGAGAAACTGGAGCAGGGCCATTCGCCACAGAGTCTTGATGCGTTTGCCGACAGTCGCCGCGAAGATAAACGCATCACGCAGGAATTGACGGAAGCGCTCTCGACCACGTTTATCACTCCGCTGGAACGCGAAGATATTCAGGCGCTCGCTTCGTCGCTCTATCGGATTCCGAAGACGGTCGAAAAAATTGGCGAGCGCATTCTGATTTGCCCGCAGGACGTGGAGGGCCGCAGCTTTCGCAAACAGATCGAACTGTTGGATCAGGCAGCGGAAACGGTGCTCGCGATGGTGAAACAGTTGCGTAAAGGAACCGATATCGAAACCGCGCGACAGATGAACGCGCGACTCCAGACCATTGAAGGCGATGCCGATGATTTGGAGTTTGAGTTGTTACGCGATCTTTACCAAGGCGATTACAATCCGAGGCAACTCATCTTTCTGCGTGACCTTTACGAATTACTGGAAAAAGTGATCGATCGTTGTCGCGACGCGGGCAACGTTGTTCTGCAGATCGTGCTCAAGTATTCGTAGCGGTCAGTTGTTCGTCGATGCTGACGTTCATCATCGTTGTTCTGGCAGCGATTATTTTCGAATACAGTAACGGCTTTCACGACGCCGCGAACGCGATCGCCACCGTCGTTTCGACCAAAGTGCTCACGCCGCGACAAGCGATTGCGATGGCGGCGTTGTTCAATCTGACCGGTGCGCTGTTTGGCGGCGCCGTCGCCTCGACGATCGGAAAAGGCTTGGTGGATACAAATGTGGTGACGATGGCGACTGTGCTTTGCGCACTCGTCGCTGCGTTTGCCTGGAATATTACGACCTGGTTGGTCGGGTTGCCCTCGAGTTCCAGTCACGCGCTCATCGGCGGACTCTGCGGTGCGGCGATCGCCAGCGCGCATGGGAAGTGGTCGGTGTTGAAATGGGACACAGGTCTTTGGCCGAAAGTAGTGCTGCCGATGTTCACCTCGCCGATTGCCGGTTTTATTCTCGGTGCTCTCATCATGTTTTTGCTTTTTGTTTTGCTGCACCGTTTTCGGCCAAGAACGGTGAATTCCCTCTTCGGGCGGCTCCAGATTTTTAGCGCTGCCTGGATGGCGCACAGTCATGGCACGAACGACGCGCAGAAAACGATGGGCATTATTACGCTCGCCTTGTTTACGGGAACAAAGGCGGGCAGCTTCGATAAACTGCCGGATTGGCTGCAATTTCTGCATACGCCGGTCTTTGGAAACGTGCCGGTGTGGGTGAAAGTTTTATGTGCGGCAACGATGGCGGCGGGAACTGCGGCCGGCGGCTGGCGCATTATTCGCACGCTCGGTCATCGCATGGTGAAACTGCAACCGGTGCACGGGTTCGCCGCCGAAACGACGGCTGCGCTCATCATTCATGTAGCGAGCGTCTACGGCGTTCCGCTTTCGACCACACATGTCATCTCCACTTCGATCATGGGCGTCGGCGCGATGAAACGTTTTAGCGGTGTAAAATGGCTCGTGGTCGAGCGCATCATTTGGGCCTGGCTCTTCACGCTGCCGGTAACCGGCATGATGGGTTACCTCCTGACGCGACTATTCGTTAGGCTTTGATCTCGACCCACTCGTTGCGCGCGCGCGAATCGCCAACGGCCTGAACAACTCGCATATAGGCGACGCCATCTTCGAAATCCGGATGCGGCCGCATGCGACCTTTCGATTTCACGGCCGCGAGAAAATCTTCTTCGACCCGCCAATCTCCCGCCAGATCCGATGGAATTTCAATGGTGTGCAAGTCGTCCTCGCCCACTTGTGCGCCCTGGATCAGGTCCGAACCGAAATCGTAGGTCAGCGTTCCGCGGTTGCCGTAGATTTCGAGGCGATCGCCCAAACCGTGCGGATCAACGCCGCTGAATTCGAGGACGCCCGAGGCGCCATTGGCAAAGGTGCAAAGAACGGTGAGGACGTCAGGAATAATGACCTCGTAACCTTGTCGCAGTGGCTGCAAAATTTTTCCGCGCGCGAACACACCGGTGATTTCGCCTAACCAGCGATGCAACACTTCGACGTAAATTCCAAGTGTGAGGACGTTCAACCCGCTGATCTCAATGCGCTGGCGCCAATGCGCAGGCGCTTCCGGATCGAGAAAATTACCGTTGAGACTTTGCAGGCGGACGTGGTGCGGACGCCCGATGTAGTTTTCCGCGAGTAATTTTTTGATGAGAAGATCGCCGCGCAAACCGTACGGCGGCGGACAAAGCATCGTCACCAGCTCCGGATATCGCTTGGAAGCGGCGAGCATTTCCTCGGCTTCAACGCGGTCCATCGACATGCGCGCCTGACAAAAAACATGCTTGCCCGCTTCGAGCGCGGAGATGGTCACGGCCGAATGCATGTAGGGCGGAGTGCCGATCCAGATGATGTCGAGATCGTCGATGGCGAGGAGGTCGGCCCAGTTCGCCATCGGCGTCGCCTGCGGCAGATTTTCGCGACAAAATTTTTCCGCGCTTTCGTAGGTCGCATTGGAAACGGCGATAATCTCCACTTCCGGATTGCGCTTAAGCGCAGGCAGATGCCGTGTCCGCACGATGTTGCCGGCGCCAACGATGCCAAGGCGCAGTTTGTGATTGTTCGTGCGGCTCATGCAATGTTTTAGCGCGAATTACCTTTGACCGTCACGCTTAAATGACGTTCAAAGGCGAACGCCTGTGCGAGTGAAGAATCGCTTGACCCGCGGGGCAGAGCGCGCCAGCTTACGCGTCCTTTTTGGAATAGTATGTCCCGAGTTTGCATCATCACCGGTTCCAAGCCGACGCGCGGCAGTGTCATTCATCGTCGCGGTATGGCGAAGAAGAAGGGCGGCGTTGGCCGGCACGTGACCAAGAATGTGCCGCGCGAATTTCGTCCAAATCTGCACGAACATCGTGTCTGGGTGCCGGAATTGAAAAAGTTTGTGCGTATTCGCGTGACCGCGCGCGGGCTCAAGACCATCAACAAGAATGGTGCTTTTGCCGCGCTGAAAAAAGCGGGCGCGATTTAGTTTGTAGAGGCGCTTGTATCAAGCGCCTGTTCGCTTGGTTCGGCGGTTGGCACAACCGCCGCTATAACTTCTGGTGCAGATTCCTTTTTTGGTTCGTTAGGCGATTTGACTCGCGGCAAATCGAGCGAGCCATCGTTGAATTCGATCACGTAGCCGGCGCTGATCAACCATTTCAAATCCGCTGCGAGACTTAGCTTTAGTTTTTCCGCATCTTCGCTCTCAGCCGGAATAATTTTCTCCGCCAGATCTTTGCGATGGATTCCGGGCATTGCCGTAATCGCCTCGAGAATCGCAGTGATCGATGCGGAAACCCCAGTCAATTCATGTTTGAAGGAGCGCAAGCGAATCGGCGAAACGAAAAGCATCCCGCGCCGATGCCGGAAAATATGGAGACCCGCCTGCCGCAATGCGCCCGCGAGTTCCTGCATCATCCCCGACGGCGACCGCGTTTCGTGTGCCCACGCATTTTCAATCACACGACCGAGCGCGCGATCAGACAAACGTCGGCTCAACACTCCACTAATCGTCCATTCCGGCGCCGAACGAATCAATCCCGCCAAATAATTTTGCCGAAAGTGCCGTTCCGCTTCGGCGGCCGTGTTAAAAGTTACTGGCGGATCGCTACGCGTGCTGGTGTAAGTGGTTAGGTTGCGCGCCTGTTCCTTCCACTGTTCCACCGCCGCCGGATCATTCACGATTTCGATCTGGCGCTGGTAATCAGCGAAGCTCATGCGGCGACTGAATCGCTGCTCGTAAAGGTTCCGCAGCTGTGCCTGATAACTGTGATGGTTTGTCGGGCCAAGCAATGTTCCGCTGGCGCGACAGCGAGCGACGTTCGTGAAATTGCCCTTAATCGGCTCGGTCTGGACAACATCAATTTTGTAAAAGTCGTCTTTCGCCGCAGCAAATGCGTTTTCTTCTAGAGAATGGTGGTTCGTTGAAACTGGGCCGGCGTCGCCGAGTTGAAACAATTCGACTTGTTCCGGCGCATGGAGACGCACGCTGTAGCGTTCCGGCCGCTCCAGAAAAAGACGCGCCAAAGCAAACAACGAATAGGCGAACGAGCCCGATTTGATCTGCGCAATAACGTTTTCGAGCGACGGCATGTGCGGAAGAAATCGCACCATCACGGCAGGCAGAGGAGGCGGCCGGTGCTCTTCGCGCCGCCGTGTATCGCGACGAGGAAAGGTGCGCTCACCCCGACCCGGCTTCTTCGCTTCGTCTCGTCCGCGGCGCGGCGGTTTGTCGCGTCGCCTCGGTGCGCGGTCGTCCCGGCGGGGCGGTCTTTCTACTTCTTCGCCGGCGAAATTCGCATACTCGTTAGGCGAAGAGGGTTCTTTGACCCACGCCGGCAGAAATTTCAGGTCGAGCAAGTCGATGGGAGGCGTCGGCGCTGACATCTCTCTTCATGTACGCAATGAGCACATGAAGTAAACAGCGAGCGCGAGATCGGATTGCCTGAAAATGATTGACAAGCCGCCTAATTCATTTACTTGCCATCCTGTGCCCGGAAAGCTTTAAGTTTGCCCCGCGCCATCAACCCGGATAGAGGACTTTTTATGTCGGAAAAATCAATTGAAGAGAAGGTGAAAGACATCATCGTCGAGCAGTTGGGAGTGAATCCCGAACAGGTCACGCCCACGGCATCTTTCATCGAAGACCTGGGCGCGGACTCCCTCGATATCGTCGAGCTGGTAATGGCTTTTGAGGAGGAATTCTCCGTCGAAGTTCCGGACGAAGACGCGGAGAAACTGCAAACGGTCGGCGACGTTATCAAATACATCGAGGAACGGGCGAACAAGCAGGCCTGATTCCGAGGCTTGTTCCATGCGAAAAACACGGCTGCGGCCGTGTTTTTTTGTTGCCAGTTGCAGTCGTCGCGAAGAGCGAGAGACTAACGAGGGATGAACGGTCATTTCTGGGAACGCCCATTGTTTGACATAGCCGGGCATCACATCACGCTGCTCGGAATCATCGCCTTCATGGCGCTCTTTGCTGCGGGGATGATTGTGGCCAGCGTCGCGCACAGCAGTCCGGTCCGGCGACTCTTCAGCCGATTCAAGCTCGATCAGAAGTTCAGCGCGATTGTCACGACATTGCTGAGCGTGGCTGCCTTTGTCTTTTTCACCATCAGCGCGATCAATGCTGCCGGCATTCCGCTCTCGTGGAATGCGCCCCTGCCGGGGATCTCGCTCAGTCTCGTTCAGATTTTTTTGCTGGTTGCGCTGCTCATCGCTGTCTTTTGGGTTTCATCGCGCACGAAGCGTTTTCTGTTCAATCGCTTTCTGGTCGACAGCGGTCTCGACCGTTCCCTGCAATACGCCATTGCGCAGATCGTCAGCAATCTCGTCTTGGTCATCGGAGTTTTTGTTGTTCTGGAAAACACCGGTATACACCTCGGCGCGCTCACCGTTTTTGCCGGCGCCGTCGGTGTTGGTGTCGGCTTCGGCCTGCAAAATATCGCCAGCAATTTTATCAGCGGTCTCGTCATTCTGGCGGAGCGACCGATTGCGATTGGCGACCGCGTCGAAGTAGGAGGAATCGTCGGCCAGGTGCAGCAGATTCGTGCGCGCAGCACGGTCGTGGTGACTAACGATAACATTGCGACGATCGTTCCGAACACGAAGTTCATCGATTCGCCCGTGACGAACTGGACGTATGGCGATCCACGCGTGCGCTTCCGCATTCCCGTCGGCGTGGCCTACGGAAGCGATGTGGAAAAAGTCACTGAAGCCTTGATCGCGGCGGGCGCGGAAAGTCCGCACACGTTAAAGGAGCCGGCGCCGAGTGTTTTCTTTGAGGGTTTTGGCGAGAGCGCATTGAATTTTGAACTTGTTGTCTGGAGCAGCGAGATGAGTTATCGACCGCGCCGTTATCAGAGCGATCTGAATTTTGCGATCGAACGAAAACTGCGCGAGGCAGGCATCGCGATTCCTTTCCCGCAGCGCGATCTGCACATCCGCAGCGGCGTGCTGAAGACGGAAAATGTTTACACCGACGAGGAGGAAAGCGGCGACGGAGCTGAAAACTCCCGGCGCCGCGGGGCTTGAGAAATCCCGCAGAACTGCTAAATAATCCGGCGCGAACCGGTCTCCGGCCGGCTCGCTTCATGCAACCCTGCACAATGCCGTTGTCGGACGGGACAGCGCGAGTTTTGTCCCGTTCCCAGTTAAACCACATCGACGCGTGGAAAACGACGTTTCGCGATAAGTGTAAGGACCATCGTTTTTACGAAATCATCGCGCAGACGCTCGAAACCGATTTCCGCTATCAATATCTCGTCCTGGAAGATTCGGCCGGGAAAGTCCGCGCTATTCAGCCGTTCTTTTTTGTTCGGCAAAATGTTTGCGAAGGTGTTTCCGGAAAAATGCGCCGCTTTGTCGACAAAGTGCAACGGCGTTTTCCGCGATTCCTTACCATGCAGCTTCTGATGGTGGGATGTGCCGCCGGCGAAAGCCACCTCGGCGCGTGCCTGCCCGAAGACGAACAATGGACAGCGGCGAGGTTGCACGAGAGTCTCAAGACCTACGCGCGCAGGAACCGCGCTTCGCTCGTTGTCCTGAAAGATTTTTCGGCGCGTTATCGCGACACCCTGCGGAATTTTTCTTCAAACGGTTACGCACGCATCCCGAGCATGCCGATGACACGGCTCGGTCTCAATTATTCCGACTTCGAGGAATATCTGAAGTCGTTAGGCAAAGCGACGCGCAAGAATTTGCGGCGTAAATTCCGCAAAACCCAGAATAGCGCGCCTATTACTCTGGAAGTCGTGAACGACGTGACAGCGCAGATCGACGAGATATACCCGCTCTATTTGCAGGTGCACGAGCGTTCGCGGCAGAAGTTTGAACGGCTGACGAAGGAATATTTTTGTACTCTCGGAAAGCAGATGCCGGAACGAGCGCGTTTCTTCATCTGGCGCCAGAACGGCAAAGTCATCGCGTTCAGTCTGTGCATGGTGCACGGCGATACCATCTACGATGAATATCTCGGCCTCGATTACTCGATCGCCTACGACCTGCATCTCTATTTTTATACGCTGCGCGACATCATCACGTGGGCGCTGCAGCAGGGACTCAAAAGTTATTGCAGCAGTCCGCTCAATTACGATCCGAAGCTTCACCTCGGCTGCGATCTCGTTCCGCTCGATCTTTACGTCACACACACGAGCACGTTGCTGAATCCGATCTTCCGGCGCGCGCTCAAGTTTCTCGAACCGACGCGGCACGATCCGGTCTTGCAACGATTTTCCAACGCGCATCAGTTGCACTGAGGGAAATCGATTTGCTGTTGCACTTCGACCGCTTAAAAAAGCCGGATGCCAAAACCTTCCGGTATTCGTAATCCTTGGCTGCACCTGACGCTGAGCGTCCTGTGCGTTTTTGTTTCCGAGCTGTTGTTGAAACGCGGTGCCGCCAGCATCGCGAATCCTGAAAACGCGTGGTCGTGGACCGGGTTCAATGGCCTCGCGTCGCCGCTCGTCTGGTGGGCGATTCTGCTGATCATCGCGAGTTTCATCACGTGGCTTTACGTCCTTCGGTTCATTCCACTTTCGATCGCATTCCCCCTCTCGCGTGTGGTTGATGCGATGGTCCCGCTCGGTTGCTGGATTTTTCTCGGTGAAGCAATTTCAACCCGCCGCTGGATCGGCATCGCACTCGTCATTGTCGGTCTGGCTGTGATCGCGAGACCGGTTGCACGCCTGGAGGAAGAATTGTGACCTGGTGGTCGTTTACGCTCATCCTTACTTCGCTCGTCACATTCGTCGCGGGCCAGCTCCTTTTAAAAAAGGGAATGGAACTAACTCACGCCGCGCACGAGCGACGACGCTATCTCACGTTCCTGATCGCGGGAACGGTCGCGATGACGATCTCGTTTTTTCTTACGCTCGGGTTGCTGCAACGATTCGACCTCAGCTACCTGTATCCCTTTCAAGGTTTGAGCGTCGTTCTCATTGCCATCACGGCGGCAATAACGCTCCGGGAAAAATTGACCGCGCAGCTGCTCATCGGTGCGCTGCTGATCAGCGCCGGAATTTTTCTTGTGTCACTCAGCTAAGAGTGGCCAGAGTTTTTTCAGCGCCACCTCGTTAGTCCGTCGAATGTCCAGCGGATTCGGCGGCGCGATCTTTGGATGATCCAATCTCGCGGCGAAACGCTGTTTCCATCGCGCATATTGCGGCGGCGAGAAGGCGCCGCACAGATCGCCCGCGATGATTTGCGCGGCGTGACGCAATTCGCACAACGCCCATTCCAGATCGTCCAGACTGAAACAGCCGTTCTCCCAATTCGTGACCGCATCTTCTGCGCGCAAACAATCGAGATCGATCGTCACATAAACTGCGTCGCCGCTCAGTTCCTTGGTGAACGCGAGAAAACGCCGCTGCCAATCCTGCCGCACAATCGCACCACGCCTTTCGCGCGCACGTCGACCGCGATTGTCCGCCCATGGATGCAATTCCAATCGGCCTTTGCGTTCCGCGCGCCGATTTCCGAAAATTCGGCGCGGCCACCAGCACTCGAAATTTCCGCAGCCCCACACGCTCACCCGTTGCACCTGCGGCAGTCGAAGCGCGCGATTTATCCAGCCGCCGCATCCCCATTTCGGCGGACGAATGTCCCAGTCCGGATGATTATCGAACGAGACGAGCGTGACTGGTTGCTCGACGCGCCGGAGCCAGAGCGCGGTCAAGTGATGAAAATCGCCGGAGCCGTAGAGAATAAACGGCGCAAGTTTCGTCTCGATCTCGCGATAAAATCTTTCGATTAAGCGTGCAGGAGAAGAAAAACGAAGGCGAGGTCCCCATTGGCGCACATCGATAGTTTCGAATGGCACCTCGTCGCGAGACCACGCGCCATCGAGGTCAAGATGGATCGCCGCTGACAATGTTCGTTAGCGCGTTGATTAAAAGTGCGGGTTTCGAGCCTGCGCGATCTGGAGATTTTGCGCGGCACCGGCGTCATCTGGCTTAAGTCGCAACGCTTCGTTAAACTGCACGATCGCCTGCGAAATTTTGCCCTGCTGCAAAAAAATCGAGCCTAAATTGTTGAATGCCGACGCTCGCTGGGGATCAAGGCGAATCGTGGCCAGATACTCCGTCTGTGCGTTTTCCAAATCCTTCTTTACGAAAAACGCGTCGGCCAAGTGGTAGTGGGCGTCAGCGTTGTTTGGTTGATATTTTATCGCGACCTGAAATTCCGTTATCGCTTCGTCGATTTTCGCTGAGCGCGCGAGGAACATGGCGTAATTGTAGTGCGCTCGCGCTGAAGTCGGGCTTAAACGCGTCGCCATTTGGTATTCAGCTGCGGCGGTATCCTTCTCTCCAAGCCGCTCCAGGAGATATGCGTGATCCGAGTGGAAATCACCGTTGCGGGAATTTAAACGCAGAGCGTGCTCGATGTGCTGATTTGCTTCATCCACCTTCGATTGCGCCAGGAGCATTTGGCTCAATCGATATTGTGTCTCCTCCAGGTTTGGATCGAGCTTGAGAGCCATGCGAAATTGTTCCTCCGCTTCAGCTGGGCGATCGACGTATTGCAGGGCGCTGCCGTATTTTTCGTGCGCGCGTTTGCCCTGCGGCAGATCGGAAACGATCCAAGCGTAGCGATCAACTTCCGGCGGCGTGTAGTGACTCTGTCCATACCAGAGCGCGCCGAGCGGGATAACAAAAATGGCCGCCCACTTCAATCCATGCAATGCCCACATCGGTATCAAAGCATTGTCTCCGATGTTGGCTGTTCCGCCTGCTAATCCTAGAGACTCGCGCGTGGAGCGCTCTCGCACTTTCCAGATAAATCCATCGTAGTAAAAGTGAAGCAAAGCTGACGCGCCCGCCACGCCGGTCAAAGCGCGTCGCACCATTTCCATATCTACATGGTCTTTCGCATAACCGAGCATGCCGTAAGCGAAGACGAGGCCGACATACAAGCCGATGAGCGCTCCGCTGCGCCGAAAGACGAAACGCATAAAGCCGCCAATCGTTTTATCTTTTTCCACTCGATTACGGTTGTAGATCCAAACGAGCGACAGGTATTGCGTGTCGTGAAACACTTCGAACAGCGCCACGCCGGCGAGAATATTTGAGACGCCGTTACAGCAGAACCACCAGAAGCCGATGCTCGTGCCCAGGAGCGCCAGCTTCACAGGATTCGGACGTTTTCCCTTTACCCACATCAAGATAAAATTCGCGAGAAAGAAAATCGAGATCGCGATCGCGATGACAAAAGCGGCGCGCTGCACGTTGAGCAACAAGCTCGGTGCGATGAACAGACCGCCGCTGCCGTAAAAAGCATCCAGCACATCGGTCATGCGTTCGGGTGAAATCAAAACCGCCGCCGTAAACCAAATCGCGCACGTGGCGAAATCGAGCCGGCGCGTGAGCGCGGCGAACGAACCCATCTTCGCATCGTAAATGCGACAGAAGCCGTAGGTCTGCATCATGTTGTGCCAGACGCCCCAGAAGAAAATGGCGAGAATAATTCCTTTCAGCCCCCACCAGGTAAAAGAGACGCAGGTAACGAGCAGAAAGAGAGGCGCGAAAATAAAACGCCAGCGGAAACGCTCGAACAATGCACGGTCGCCGTACGCGCGGATCATCCCCGGCAGGTGATGACCGACGGCTCCGAACGCCGCGACAAAGAGATAAATGTCCTGTATACTCCAGCGCAACTGCGCCAGCGCGAACATCGGCAAAAGCAGCAGCGGCGTGCCGACGTAGAGAATGAGGTCGCGCCAACTGCTCAGAATCCACAGATTCTTTTTCGGTACAGTTGTCTGCACCGCGGGGACGGTCTCCGGTTGAGAAAAGGCAGTAACGTGCTGCATGTCGCGCGTGGTTGGAGTTTCCCTAATTGGTGCGAAAAATCAACGCTGCACTCGGGCGGCGTCGCAGTTACATGCGCGCGTTCGTTTTCGCAAACGCGATCTTAAAATGTATCGCCAGCGCCAATCATAAAAGTCAGACAAAAAAGGACGATGATCGCGACCTATTCAGTCGCGTGCGGGACGCTTTTCATGTTTTCGCCCGAACCTCTTCGAATGTTCTCGGCAGCCCATGGGCCTTCATCATCGCGATTCTGATCATCGTCGTCTGGGCGGCGCTTGGCCCGACCTTCCGATATTCCGACACTTGGCAGCTCATCATCAATACCGGCACAACTATCGTTACCTTCCTGATGGTTTTCCTGATCCAGAATACGCAGAACCGCGATGCCAAGGCAGTTCACTTGAAACTCGACGAGCTTATCCGCGCGCTGACCGGTGCGCGCAACAACCTTGTCGATTTGGAGGAGCTTTCAGATGAGGAGCTGAAAAAACTCGAAGCGGAATTCAAGCGCTTGAGTGAAAAGGCTTCGCGCACGCAGAAAAAGACACACGGCGGAATCCGAGAAGAAATAATCACCCTTCTTCGCTGGCCGAACGTGCTTCACCGGTGCGAATGAAAACCTTCCCGCTCGGACAAAGCCGGAAAATTTCGCAGTGATGACAATCCGGTTTGCGCGCGAAGCAGCGACGCCGCCCGTGCCAGATGAGCCAGTGACTCCAGTTCGTCCAATGTTCGCGCGGCACCAGTTTCATCAGGTCCTGCTCGATTTTTTCAGGATCGGTGTGTTTCGTTAGGCGAAGTCGTTCCGAGAGCCGAATGACGTGTGTGTCGACGACGATGCCTTCATCGACGCCGAAGGCGTTGCCGAGCACGACGTTCGCTGTCTTTGCGTCCAACGCCGGGCAGCTCGCGCAGTTCCGCCATCGTCTTCGGAACTTTTCCGCCGTACTTCTGCACGATCGCTTTCGTCGCGCCTTGGATGCTTTTTGTTTTGTTGCGAAAAAATCCGGTCGGCTGAATCGCCCGCTCGAGATTCGCGGTTGGCGCATTGGCGTAGTCAGCCGCCGTTTTATATTTCGCAAACAATGACGGTGTCACCATGTTCACGCGCTTATCAGTGCATTGCGCCGAGAGAATGGTTGCGATCAAAAGTTGCAGCGGATTCTTGAAATCGAGTTCGCAATGCGCGCCCGGATAAACTTCCGGAAAAACCCGCACCAACTCGGCCACGCGCTCGCGTAGTTTCACTTCGCGGGCCAGAGCGTGCGGTTGCGTTTTGCTTTCTCGACGAAAACGCGCCCGCGCCGAACGATGCGCCGCGCCCATGCATACTCGCTCGCGAGAATGGCGAGGCCGAGCGGAATGAAAATGATTGCCGGGCCGGGCAGGACCATCATCGCGATTCCCAGGAGAAGCACCGTCAAACCAAAGACGGAGTAAACGACTTTGCGCACCACCGGCATGCGATCGAGATGAAATTTGCGATTTAGCTTCTGTCGCCAATCGAATCTTCTCGCGGACTCGTTAGGCCGCGTTTGTTCAGCCTTGTCCTCAGTTGCTGTCATTCGATCGAAACGGTTCGAGGCGTTGTTCGAGTTGAGGCGGGATGTGCGCCACGATAACTGCCGAGTCTCCCTCGTAGTGCAGTTCCAGCACGTGCCCGATGCGATGAATCTCCGCGAGCAAACCCGATTCGGAAAGTGGAATGCGAAATCGCGAGCGCAATCGCCACGATGCGAGTTCGTCCTGCAAAGCCGCGACCAGCTCGTTGACCCCCGCGCCCGTCCGCGCCGAGATCGCGACGCTTCCCGGAAATTTTTTCAGATAAACCTGCGCGTGCTCCGAATTCGCAACCGCATCCAGTTTGTTGAAAACCAGGAGCGTATCCTTGCCGTAGGCATCGAGCTCTTTCAACACCGTGTTGACCGCCTCGATATTTTCATCGACGCGCGGATGACTGAGGTCGATGACGTGAATGAGCAGATCGGCTTCGCTTACTTCTTCCAGCGTGGCCTTAAACGATTCGATCAGCGTGTGCGGAAGTTTTCGCAAGAATCCCACGGTGTCGGTAAGCAGCACGCGCTGTTTGTTAGGCAAAGTGAAACTGCGCGTCGTCGGATCGAGCGTGGCGAAAAGTTTATTCTCGGCGACGACGTCAGCGCCCGTCAGCAAATTCAACAATGTCGATTTCCCGGCATTGGTGTAGCCGACAACGGCCGCGACCGGCCATTGATGACGTTTCCGTCCCTGGCGCTGAACGTTGCGAACCTTGCGCACGCCTTCGAGCTCGCGCTCCAAACGCGCGATCCGTTCCTGCACTCGTCGCCGATCGACTTCCAGCTGCGTTTCGCCCGGACCGCGCGTGCCGATACCGCCCGTCTGCCGCGAAAGGTGCGTCCACATTCTCGTTAGGCGCGGCAGCAAATATTGCAGCTGCGCGAGCTCGATCTGCAACCGTCCTTCACGGCTGCGCGCGCGCTGCGCGAAAATGTCGAGAATGAGCTGGGTGCGATCGAGCACCTTGCGCGAAAAAAGATTTTCCAGATTGCGTCCCTGCGCCGGCGAAAGTTCGTTGTCGAAAATAACCGAGGTCACGTGCTGATCCTGAAACGATTCCTTGATCATCTCCGCTTTGCCTTTTCCGATGTAGTAAGGTGCCGTCGGTTTCTCCAGTTTTTGCGTGACGGTATCGACAACATGCGCACCGGCCGAGCTGGCCAGCTCGCGCAATTCTTCCATTGAATCGCGCAGATCCCATTTCGAGACGCCTTCCTGTTCCAGACCAATCAGGAGCGCGCGCTCCTGTTTTCCTTTTGGTGAAGTTTCAATCATCCCTGTGCGCGAAAGAAAGACGCGCTTCGCGCGCAATCCATTCGATGGCCTCAGCGTGGCCGTGGCGAGATAAGTTCAGCGGCGAAAAATTAGTTTGCCGCCGAAACCAGGTCAACTGCCTTTTGGCATAGCGGCGGGTCGCCTGCTGAATCTGCGCGATGCATTCGCGCTCCGAAATTTTTCCGGCAATCAATTGCTGAATCTCACGCAGGCCGAGCGTTTGCTGCGCCGTCGCACCGATTGATTTTAGCTTTCGCACTTCTTCGACGCCGCCGTTACCGAACATCATTTCCACTCGGCGATTAATGCGATCGTGAAGTTCTTCGCGGTCGCGAAAGACAAAGATGCCGCGGGCTTTCGCGCTCGAAGGCGCGACAACGTTCGAAAGCGGTTTGCCCGTGAGCAGGCAAATCTCGATCGCGCGAATCAAGCGTCGTGGATTCTGCCGGTCGATCGTCTGCGCCGCATTCGGATCGAGTGTCTGGAGACGAATGAACAATTCGCGCGCGCTGAAATGACTGAGCCGTTCGCGCAATTTGCGATTCGCCGCGGGCAAAGGTGTGAAACCGTGAGTTAGCGCTTTGATATAGAGACCGCTGCCGCCGACAACAATAGCGCTTTTACCGCGCGCTCTAATCTTCGCAATCGCATCGAGCGCGAGCCCGCGGAATTTTTCCGCGTTCATTTCTTCGGTCAACGGAACAGCGCCGACCAAGTGATGCGGCACTTTCGCGAGCGTCTCACGATCCGGTTTGGCCGTGAGTAAATCGATCCCGCGATAAATTTGGAAAGCGTCTGCGCCGACGATTTCGGAACCCACTGTGTTTGCAACTTCTGCGGCGAGATCAGATTTCCCAGATGCAGTTGGACCAACGATGAAGAACGGCTGCATCAAAAAAAGAAACCGGAAGACAAACTTTGTCTTCCGGTTTCAAAGGCTAACGAATTCGACTGTTCGTTAATTTCTTGCGTGGTGCTCGCTCGATTTCGCCCCGCTCACGACCAGCTTGCGGCCCAGGAATTCCTTGTCGTGTAATTCGCTCACTGCGCGTTGCGCTTCTTCCACCGTCAGCATTTGCACGAAAGCAAAACCTTTCGAGCGCTGATTGTGCTTGTAGGTCACGACCTCTGCGTTTTGCACCTGGCCTACGCCATTGAACAATTCGAACAGATCGCTCTCGGTCGCATCGAAGGAAAGATTGCCCACGTAAAGACGCGGGCTCGTGACCTCGATTGCTTCCGGTTTACGCGAGGGCCGTTCCCGCTGTTGCGCCGATGGATGGGGCGCACCATTCCGCGATGCCACTGGCTTCGTCTTTCCGTTTCCGAAAAGTGCCGCGGTAATTTTTTGCCAAAGCGACTTCTTCGCCGGCGTCCTCGGAGCCGCATGCGGTGCACGCGAGCGTCCGTCGCCTCTTCTTCGGGATCCGCCGCGCGAACGCCGCGGATTTCTCCCGGATGAATGAGATTTCATATTGATCCTCAATGTTTACCCAATTGTCATTCGGGCGGAGCGCATCAAAAGATACACCGTCCGCGGCCGGCAAACCCCGAAGGGTTCGCCGCTTGTTAGCAGTCCTTGCCGCTGGAAACTCCGCCTCGTCTTGCCGGCAATTCTTCGAACGGCGGCCCGCGCAATTCAGCCAATGATCCACCACGAATGCGAAGCCAAGCATCGCTCTTTGGAAAACTTTGGATCCTCGTAGGAAACGGGCAGCCGGAGTATCGAAGGGGATTCCCGACATGTGTGAATAACTAGCCTTTTCCCGCTCGTTTGGCAAGGACGCGGATTACTGGAATTACAAGACGCAGCGATTAAACCACTCGACGAATTTCGGCAGACCGACACGAAGCGGTGTCGTCGGATTATAGCCGAGCAACTTTCGCGCTTTGGAAATATCAGCGCAGGTCAGCGGCACGTCCCCCGGTTGCTCGGGAAGCTTATTGATGATCGCTTTTTTCCCAAGCGTCGTTTCGATTGCGGCGATCAGGTCTCTCAATTGCACGGTGTCGTTTTCGCCAAGATTGAAAATGTCGAAGAGTGGGCCGCCATAATCGAGCGAAGCGACCACGCCCTGCATGATGTCGTCGATGTAGGTGTAATCGCGGCGCGTTGTGCCATCACCGAATTGATCGATCGGTTCTCCTGCGCGGATCTTTTTCGTGAATTTGTAGATGGCAAGATCGGGACGCTGCCGCGGACCGTAGACAGTAAAAAATCGCAAAGCGACGATGCGCATCCGGTAAAGATGCGAGTAGGTGGAGCAGAGAAATTCGGCCGCAACCTTGCTCGCGGCGTAGGGACTGATTGTCTGCGTGATGCGCATCTCTTCGGAGAACGGCACCTCTTTCGATACGCCGTAAACCGACGAGCTCGAAGCGAAGATGAAACGTTCGATGCCGGTGGTTCGCGCCGCTTCGAGCAGGTGCAACGTTCCCATCACGTTGGTGTCGTAATACAACTGCGGATGATGGATCGACGGTCGAACGCCCGCCCGCGCGGCGAGATGGATGACGACATCGAACCTTTCGCGATGAAAAAGAGTACGCACCGCGTTGCCGTCGCGCAGATCGAAGTGATGAATCTGAATTCGATCCGCCACCGCCGCGATGTTGTCGCGCTTTATCCGCGGATCGTAAAAGTCGTTAAAATCGTCGAGGATGGAAACGCCATGACCGAGCGCGATCAGCTTCTCAACCAGATGCGAACCGATGAAGCCGGCTCCGCCTGTCACTAAAATGCGCACGGCGCGACCGTAAAGATGAAGCGCACCACGGGCAAGAGCGGAAGAACATCAGCGACTGTGCTCCTTTGCGTTTTCGCATTTCTCCTCGCGTTGCTGATCACACTCATCGTTCGGCTTTGGCCGGAACTGGCGCCTTCGCCAAAATTCGATCCGGCTTTCTATTTGCCTTCGCCATTCGAACTCGCTTCGCTGCCTACGGCGACTCGATTTGATTTCCCGCTTGGAAACGAGAACGGCGCGTTTGCCTACAACGCGCAACCGTTCACCGAGAACCATCATCTCGGCGACGATCTCAATGGCATCGGCGGCGAGAACAGCGACTTCGGCGATCCAATTTTTGCCGTCGCCGATGGTCGCGTTCTGCTCGCGCGCGATGGCGGCAGAGGTTGGGGGAACGTGATCATTGTGCTGCATGCCTACGAAGAAAACGGCGTTCGCAAATACGTGCAGTCCTATTACGGGCATGTCGAAACGATGCTCGTTAGGCCGGGCGATGATGTAAGGCGCGGCCAGCAGATCGCGACCGTTGGAACGGCGAACGGCGCATACCTGGCCCATTTGCATTTCGAGATGCGCGAGTTCGTCACGCCGTTTGTTGGCCCGGGTTATCGGCAGGACACGCGCGGCTGGATCAATCCCAGCGAATTCATCGCAAAACATCGTGGTGCTCCTGATGATGATGTCGGGCGCCTGCCATTGCCCTAAGAGTAAGTCTTTAAGGAGCGGCGACTTCCAGGTCGCCGTATGTGTTAATCGGCGCTCTGGAGAGCGCCGCTCCTTGATGATCTAACTAAAAATCACGCCAGTGGCCTAACGAGTGAATCCAGTTCAACGCGAGCAGACAAACTACACTGAAGCGAAGGGCATGTTTTTCTAATCCGGAAAACCGCAGTCGTAATCGCGGAGTCCGCAAAACCAACACCGCACCGGCGTAGGCATTGTAAGCTACGACGAGGCACAAAATGAGGAAGACAAGTGGATTCCAATTCCACGCCGCGTGAAAATGCCCATGCAGGAATTGAAGGGTCGATCTCGTCGCCCCGCATGTGAGACAGGGAAGTCCCGTGAGGTCATGGAATGCGCAGCCCGGCCACGGCAGTCGCAAGCCGAACCATAACATGCTGGTCGCGAGGCCGGCGGTCGAAACGCCTAACCAGAGCAGCTCGTGATCGGTTTCTTTCGGTTCGAGTCGTTTCCAGGTTATCCGCATTGTTGGTCAATGATGACCGGCCAGGCCCGCAAAAAGACCGAGTGTCATCAACAAAAAGGCACCGCCGCAGCAGACGATCACCGGCAGCAAAATCGCAAGCACGGCGCGGCCGACATCGGTTTCATGCGCACGTGCCAGGCCGATGCATTCCACAATCAATCCCCAAATGCCGGCAATAAAGCTCCCGCAAATCGGAACGATGAGCAGCGGTTGCGTGGAACCGGTTGCGAAACAAACAACGCGCAAAGTGGTCTCGTAGGATTTTTTCGCCCCACCCACCAGCATCAAACAGAGATGAATAATGCCGGCGCCGATAAATACACTCAGCGCGATGAAGATCGGACAAAGAATGATTACGAAAATGGCTCCGAACGCTCCGCCAAAGATTGCAGCGAGCGGATTCCGCTGCCCTCCCATCATCCCAAATGCGCCGAAGAGTAGCGTGAAGAGGTAGTAGACAATGAAGCCCAGGCTCCCGCCAATAACGGCGTAGAGAACCGGATCGACCAGACCCCCTTCGGTCCGCATGATCTGAAACGCTTCGACCGGTTTCGTCAGCACCATGATCAGCGTATCGCTGAAAGCTTTAACCAGTCCGAGCTGTTCGCGGTGTTCCCACGGTAATCCGGAGCGAGCAACTCCAGCAGCCGGCGCGAGCACTTCGCCGCCGGGCGCAACGGTAGGTCCTGTTCCTGGCGCGGTTGTTCCGATGACTCCGGCGAATTCGGGAAATTGCGCGAGCGGTTGCCAGGTTGTCATTCCTTCACGCCACCCCAGGTCCGTCGGGATGAAACGACCGCTGCGAAGACCTTCCCGCACATCTTCCTCGGAGAACACGCCGAGACTTTCCGCACCACGATTTACATTGATCATCGCCATAATCTGCGGGTTGTAGTTAGAGTCGGCGCCAAAGTCAATTGCGCTTAGGTGGATCGGCCGCTCCGCGGGCGATGCTCTTTATATGCGGCTCCGCCGCCATATTTAACATCGAGCAGGGACTGCTCGATCCACCTCAATCGAATCGATTCTCTTCGATCTTTTCCAAGGCGCGCCAGAAATACCAGGCGGCAACTGAGCGATAAGGGCGAAATTTCTCGCCGTGACGCAGCAATTCTTTCGGCGTTGGCAATTTTCTTTTGCCGAAAGTTTTCGCGAAACCTTTTCGCACGCCGTAGTCCGTCGTCGGCCAGACATCGAGCCGGCCCAGATCGAAGAGCAAGAGCATCTCCACAGTCCAGCGACCGATGCCGCGCACGGTCGTTAGGCGCTCGATGATTTCGTCATCGCTCATTTTCGCCAGCGCCCGGCCACTCGGGACGGTGCCATCGAGAGTCCTGGCGGCGAGGTCTTTTAACGCGCGCGTTTTCGCACGGGAGAGTCCCGCTGCGCGAAACGTTTCGTCCGGAGTTGCCAGAACCAATTTTGGATCGAGCCATTTCCGGCGCGGATAAAGCGCTTTGACGCGGCCCCAGATCGTGGCCGCGGCTTTCCCGCTCAATTGCTGGTAAGCGATCGATTCGGCAAGGGCGTCGAAGGGCCTAACGAGTGGCGCCATATTGCGCTCGAAGCGCCGGGCGCGCGCAATCAGTGCCGCCATGCGCGGATGTGTTTTGGCGAGATGCTTTTCCGGTGTGAGCGGCACGATGGCGGAAACCCTAGCTGCGAACGATCACTCTCTGCAACTTTTTCGCCCTTCCCGCTATTTGGCAAAGAGATAAATCCACTTTGTATGCATGAAACGAATGGGTTAGACGTTCACCGACTATGAAGCTCCCGCTCCGCATTCTCTGCTCCGCTTTTCTTTTGCTTTTTTCGGTGCCGGTTCTTCAGGGCGGTACGGAAGAGACTTCCACGACGACCGCGACGACACCACCGGAAAAACCGGTCTCGCTCGATCTCTTCACCATCGGGAGCGATTATGTTTTTCAAAGCGACCTGAATCATGGCGGCAGTTTTGGGCAGCAGTACGCATTGCAGACAAATTTCGAGTATTCGCATCGCTTTTTGTTAACGGGCCACCTTTACCTGCGGCTCGGGCTTTCCTACGACCGCTTCGATTTTGGTCATACCGATGCGCCCGTTCCGGTTCATCTGCAGGCTGCAGCCGGCATGATCGGCGTTGATTACATGCATGGCGACGATGTCGGCGCATTTCTTTACATCAGGCCTGGCATCTACACTGAAGAACACATCGGCAGTTCTTCTTTTGATTATCCGATCTCGCTCGGGCGCATCTTTGTTTTGCAGCAGGATAAACTTTATATTTTGCTCGGAGCGGAGGCGACATTCCTCCGTGGACGTTCTCCAGTCGTTCCGTTCGGCGGCATTATCTGGATACCGAGTAAAGACTGGCGACTGATGGCGGTTCCGCCTAATCCGCGACTTATCTACTCTGCGTCAAAAACGCTCGATCTCTGGTTAGGCGGCGAACTCGTGGGCTATTCCTTCCGCACGGACAATGATTCGACGATTCGACCGACAAAATTGAGCGGCGCGCAGGTCGACTACGAAGATTACCGCGCGGGTGTTGGTCTGGTTTATTCGCCATCGGATCACGTTAGTCTTGATTTCGATGGTGGTTGCTCGATTGAGCGCGGATTCAAATTCCATCGCGCGGGCGAGAACTACCGCACCGACCCTGCGCCGTATCTGAGACTTGAATTCAGGGCGAAGTTTTAGCGCTTCAGCGCCAATCGCGCTGCTCCTGTTTCTGGCAGCGCCGTTCGCTTTTGCCGGCGCGCTCGAGCAAATCAGACCGATCTCGAAATTGCCCGAGCTCGATCTGGGCAAACTGAAACAAGGCGAGATCGTCGGGGCGCGTGGACCAATCGGAAATTTCCAACGCGGCGTTTATGCAGAAAGTTGTTACTTCATCCATGCGGCCGTCCCCGTGGTCGGCGAGAAATTTCTGCATTGGAACTCTGCCAAATATCCGGAACTGGAAATCTCGCAGTACCGAGAATATCGCTGGCCAGCTGCGCCCAATGTCTGGGATGCGCTTGAGCTCAAATCCGCGCGCAAGGAAGATAAATGGTTGACCGAGCGGACCTGGCAGTTGCTCCAGGCCATGGGCGCGAAAAGCGATCTGCATGTTGCGCGCGCCGATGTCGCACCTTTCCAGGAAATGACACGGCAGGCGCGCAACAGTTCCTCAGCCAGTGATCGCGATGCCGTGGTCAACGCGTTTTGGAGAAAGGTGTTGCGTGCGCGCAGCGATGCCCTCGCCAGTGGCGGATTTGCAGCGCTGCCGACATACTCCGCGGATGGTGTCCGCATCGATCCGCACGCTGAACTTCAGAATCTCCTCGGACTCGCGCCGCGAATCAGCTCACATTTTCGCGAATTGGTGAATGGCGCGCCATTCCAGCCCGTGTCGAATCCTGCGATCGAGATCGTTCCCTATTGGGAGGTCGCACTTGCTCGCAGTCACTCCAATCTGCATGGCGCATTTCTTGTCGCGCATAAGGGAAGGTCCGCGTGGCAGTTGGCGGACTGCACATATTACGTTTCCGATACCTACTTCATGTCGATTTCGCTTTACGAATTTTTTCCGCAGGACAATGGGACGCTCGTTTGGCAAATCGATTTTGCTTCCGCGCCGTTTCGTTCCTTCACCGGCGGCCTCGATCGCGTCTATGCCGGCAGCGAAATGGTGAAGGAAACCGCACAAATCGCGAAACTCTTCCGCGCTGACGTGGAAAAGAATCAGTAACCTGCCGGACCCTTCTCCATACGCGGTCATCCTGAGCGAAGCGAAGGACCTCGCAAATTGCCTCCGGTCTTGGTTGTTCGTGAGGTCCCTCGCTCGCGCTCGGGATGACAGCGCAAACCGATGTTTTCGCGCCTAGCCAGCACTCGTTAGGCGTCGATCGTTGCTATAGGGAAAAACTTCCAGTATTTCGCCCGCCCGAAGTTTCTCCTGCGTCGCGCGCCAGAAATCGGCGCGAAAGAGATCGGCATGTTCGGTCATGAGCGCAGTGCGCGCCGGTTCGGGCAAACCGAGAAAGCGCGGAAACTCTTCCGGAAAAATATCGTTCTCGCGCACGGAGAACCACGGTTCGGCCGACATTTCTTCCTCGTAGGTAGTGGCCTGCGGCAGATCGCGAAAATTGCAGTCGGTCAGGAAAGTTAGCTCGTCATAATCGTAAAACACGACCCGGCCGTGACGCGTCACGCCAAAATTTTTCGTCAAAATGTCGCCGGGAAAAATATTGGAGGCGGCGAGATCCTTGATCGATTGGCCATAATCGCGACCGGCCGCAACACGCGCTGCATCAGCCGATTCGCCGAAGAACAAATTGAGCGGACGCACACGCCGCTCGACATAAGCGTGCGAAATAATCACATCGTTGTCCTCTGTTCGCACCGTTTCGGGCGCATGCTGGAGCAGTTCATCCAGCAGCGCAGGATCGAACCGCTCCTTCGCGATGCGCAAATGCTCAAACTCGTGCGCTTCGACCAGGCGTCCCGCGCGATCGTGTTCGAAGACGAGCCGATAACGGCGCATCACATCGCTGCGTGTCGTGTCTTTTGGAAAATCAAATCGATCTTTGATCAGTTTGAAAACGACGTCGTAACTGGGCAGGGTGAAAACGATCATCACCATCCCCGGCGTCCCTTCGGCGATGACGAACCGATCTGTCGACGTTTTCAGATGCGCGACGAAATTGCGGTAGAACTCTGTCTTGCCGTGTCGCGGATGACCGATCGAGTTATACAGATCGTTCAGACGTTTGCGCGGCATGAGCAGTCGCAGGTATCGCACCAATTCGTAGGGCCGACCTGCATCGACGCGGAAATAGGCCCGCGTGTAAGAAAACAAGATCGCAAGATCGCCGGCACCGAGCAGAACGGCATCGAACGTGATGCCTTTGTCCGTTTCATGTCGAAGACAGAGAGCGAGCGGCAACGGCGCATTTACTTCGTCACGAGTGATGCGACCGACCAGGTAGGCGCCGCGGCCGCGGTAAAACGCGTTACCGATGAGCTCGATTCTCCAATTCGTGGCCGGCGCCGAATTTTTCCCAGGAAATTTTTCTTTGATCCGCTCGGTCGCGACCCGAAGCGCCTCCGGAAACTTGTCCCAACATTTTTGCTCGAAACCTCCCGCATTCGGATCGGTCAGCGCGTCGCGGAGCAAATCCGGCAAAGTTTTGCCGGCATAAACTCGACGTACGTCGTTAGGCGAACTCGTTGGCGGCGCATCGAAGTCCGTATCAACAAATTCGATTGATTGATCAATGCCTTCGGTCGCAAACACGCGTCGAGTCAGGGAATTGAAAAAACTCTCGGCGATTTCCCATTCGGACGAATCAGCAATGAGCGAGGAATACACCGCTTTGATCGCGGCCCAGACATTCTTGTCCTCCATCCGCGTCGCCATCAGATCTTTGATACTGTCGCGTCAGATCGTCGAGCACTTCGCTGTAAAGCCGCAGCCTCGCGCCGGCGTCGGCGTACGATTCCGCCCAGGCACAGGCCAGAAATCGGTCGCGGGCCCGGTGTGTGATTTCGTGAAATCGTTCCTGATAATCGAGAAACGCCTGTCGCGCTGTGTGCGCGCACAGGGCGGCGAGTCGGCTATCGGTAAGCGCGGCGGCTGCGGAATTTGTCATGTCGAGCGACTACGCTGCGCTCGGCTCGGAATGACAGGAGCAGAAGCGTGGTCATCCTGAGCGAAGCGAAGGATCTCACTAACTGCGTTGCATCTTCGTGGTTCGAGAGGTCCCTCGCATCCGCTCGGGATGACAGACGACTTTTGGCGCACCGCTTAAGTCCTTGTTCAATGGAACTGTTCCTCTTCAGTCGAGCCGTGCAGAGCGGTAGTGGAGGATTTGCCGCCGGCAATAACCTGCGCGACATCGTCGAAATACCCGGTGCCGACTTCGTGCTGATGTTTGGTGGCGGTGTAGCCTAACGACTCGGCGGCGAATTCTGCTTCCTGCAATTCCGAATACGCCGCCATGCCGCGATCGCGATAGCCATGCGCGAGATTGAACATGCTGTAGTTCAGCGCATGGAATCCTGCCAGCGTAACGAATTGAAATTTGTAACCCATTGCTCCTAGCTCTCGCTGAAACTTCGCGATCGTCGCGCTGTCGAGTTTCTTCTTCCAGTTGAACGAGGGCGAACAATTGTAAGCCAGCAGTTTGCCTGGAAATTTCGTGTGGATGCTTTCGGCGAACTTTTTCGCTTCCGCGATGTTCGGTTCCGCCGTCTCGCACCAGATCATGTCCGCCAATGGCGCGTAACTGAGGCCGCGCGCGATTGCCTGATCGATTCCGGCGCGTACGTGATGAAAACCTTCCGCCGTTCGATCACCGGTGAGAAATGAACGATCGCGTTCATCGGCGTCGCTCGTTAGGAGTGACGCCGCGTTCGCATCAGTGCGCGCGAGAATGACGGTTGGAACATTGCACACATCTGCTGCCAGACGCGCTGCGGTTAAATGCGCGAGCGCCGCCCGTGTCGGCACCAAAACTTTTCCGCCCATGTGTCCGCACTTTTTTTCGCTCGCGAGTTGATCTTCCAAATGAATCGAGGCCGCGCCTGCCTCGATCATCGCTTTTACCAACTCGAAGACATTGAGCGGGCCACCAAACCCGGCTTCTGCATCCGCTACGATTGGAACGAACCAATCGATTTCGTTTCGTCCTTCGGCGTGATCGATATGGTCCGCGCGCTGCAACGCCTGATTGATCCGTTTTACTACTGCGGGAACGCTGTTCGCCGGATACAGACTTTGGTCCGGATACATGTGTCCGGACAGATTCGCGTCCGCTGCGACCTGCCAGCCGCTCACATAAATCGCTTTCAATCCCGCTTTCACCTGTTGCACCGCCTGGTTGCCGGTGAGGGCTCCAAGCGTGTTGATGAACGGCTCGGTCTGCAACAGTTGCCAGAGTTTCTCCGCGCCGCGGTGCGCCAGCGTTTGTTCGATTACGACGCTGCCTTGCAAACGCTCCACATCGCCTAACGAATAATTTCGCGTCACGCCTTTCCAGCGCGGATCATCTTTCCAGTTCGTCTTCATCTTCAATTCAATCTGTCGTAGCCCGGCAGCGTAAGAAACTCGACGAAGTTGTCGTCGGTTGTGATTTGATCGAACAACGCGCGTGCAGCTTCAAACTTGCTCGCACGAAACCGTTCTTCGCCGATCTGCTTGCGAATTTCCTCCACTTCTTCACTGAGGACGTTGCGAAATAATTCTTTTGTTACTTTTGTGCCGTCGGTCAGCGTGCCGCGTTCGTTGCGAATCCATTGCCAGACTTGCGCACGCGAAATTTCTGCCGTCGCCGCGTCTTCCATGAGATTAAAAATCGGGACGGCGCCGTGACCGCGCAGCCACGCTTCGAGATATTGCACGCCGACGCTGACATTGGTCCGCAAACCCTTTTCGGTAATCGGTTCTGATGGTCCGAAGTCGAGCAAGTCTCGTGCGCTGACCTGCACGTCCTCGCGTTTTCTGTCGATTTGATTCGCCTGTGGCATCACCGCGTTAAATGCATCCATCGCCAGCTCCACCATGCCCGGATGCGCAACCCACGTGCCATCATGCCCATCGCGCGCTTCTCTTTCCTTGTCCGCGCGAACCTTGGCGAATGCTTCCTCGTTAGCCGCGGGATCGTTTTTTACCGGAATTTGCGCGGCCATTCCGCCCATCGCGAACGTCTCGCGCCGATGACATGTCTTGATGCAAAGAAGCGAATACGAATGCATGAAATGCGTCGTCATCGTGATCAACGCGCGATCGGCCAGCAGAAAATCGCGTTTGTTCCGGAATTTTTTGATGCAGGAAAAAATGTAATCCCAGCGTCCGCAGTTCAGTCCGGCCGAATGCTCGCGCAGCTCGTAAAGAATTTCGTCCATCTCGAACGCAGCGGGAATCGTTTCGATGAGCACCGTCGCGCGAATCGTTCCCTGCGGAATGGCCAGTTCGTCTTGCGCGAGTTTGAAAACGTCGTTCCAGATGCGCGCTTCAAGATGAGACTCCATTTTCGGCAGGTAAAAATACGGGCCCGTCTTGCGCGCGATTAGCTCCTTCGCGTTGTGGAAAAAATACAAACCGAAATCGAACAGACCGCCCGAAACCGGTTCGCCATCGACCAGCATGTGTTTCTCCACAAGATGCCAGCCGCGTGGACGCACGAATAAAACGGCGAGCTGCTCTTTCAGCTTGTAGTCTTTCCCTTCGGGACTGGTGAATCGTATCGTGCGCCGGATCGCGTCGCGCAGATTGATCTGGCCTTCGATCATGTTGTTCCAAGTCGGCGAATTGGCGTCTTCGAAATCGGCCATGAAAATTTTCGCGCCGGAGTTGAGCGCGTTGATCACCATCTTGCGATCAGTCGGTCCGGTGATTTCCACGCGGCGATCGCGAATGTCCGCCGGAATCGGCGCGCATTTCCAATCGCCCTCGCGGATATGTTTTGTTTCGGGCAAGAAATCGAGAGCTTCGCCGCCATCCAAACGCGCCTGCCGCTCTTGCCGCCGCTGCAGACATTCCAAACGCCGCGCGCGAAAATTTCGCTCGAGCTTTGCGATAAACGCGAGCGCGTCTGATGTGAGAATTTCGGAAAAGTCCGGGCTGACTTCACCTACGAGTTGCACACCGTTTGGGAAATTTGAAGTGGGCATTACGGATTCATCGGTGCGCTCCCCAGACAAGAATTGCGCTGCGTTCGGGTTGCATTTTTCACTGTTCAATTCGTTTCAGGAGAAACGCTGCGCCTACAAAAGTGATAAGGACGCCGAAACAGAGCGCAGCAAGATCGACCGCGAGATAGGAAAAATCTGCGCGGTAAAGATTCACCAGGCGAAAGGCGCGGCAAAAATGGGTGAGGGGGAAAAGTTCGGCAAAGTAGCGAATCAACGCCGGCAGGCGATCGAGCGGTGCGAACGCGCCCGAGAGAACAAACACCGGAAGAAGAAAGAAGACGGAAAATTGGATGGCCTGCGTTTGCGTGCGGGAAAAGGCAGAGATGAGAAGGCCGAGGCCTAACGAGCAAAGCAGGAACAACAAGCAAATGAGCGCGAGCTCGGTGTGACGGTGAAACTTCACGTGAAAATGCCAGCCCGTGAGAACAATGATGACGAGAATGAGGATGATCGAAATCGCGAGATAAGGCAGAATTTTGCCAATCACGATTTCGCTGCGCCGCAGTGACGTGACGAGCAGTTGATACAGCGTTCCCGATTCACGTTCGCGCGCAATCGTCGAGGCCATCAATGTGACAGTGAGCAGCTGCAGAATGAGACCGATCACGCCCGGCACCACGTATTCGATGAAGCGCGACTTTGGATTGTAGAGAATCTTCGATTGAATCGTCCACGGTTCCATCGCGGAAACGAATTGTTTGCGGACTTTCTCCGGCAGCTTCTTCGCCATGTCGAAAACTTCTTCCGGCAACTCGTCGATCATGACCTGGCGTTCGTTCAGTTGAAATTTGCCGAGCGTTTTGTGCAGACTGCCTTCGAGTTGCTGCGCGGTGTTGGTATCCGCGCCGTCGACAAATAAACGAAGCGGTTTCGGATCGCCGCTATCGAGACTCTCGCTCCAACCGCGCGGAATAATGAGGGCGCCGCTCACACCTTTGTGGAGCAAATCGCTTTCGCCGCCAACCTGCGGCGATTGCATTCGCCACTCGAAAGTTTTGTTCGTTAGGGCGAGATCGACGAAACGCTGGCTGCGCGGCGTCTTGTCCGCGTCGGTCAGCAGTGCGGGCACATTGGTCGGATCGCCCACTTCAAAAGCGTGACCAAAGATCAATGTGAAAACGGGCGGCAGAATGAGAAGAAGAATGAGAACGCGGCGATCGCGATAGATGTGGAGAAACTCCTTGTAAGCCACGCTGCCGATTGCGCCTAACGAAATTCCTCTCATCGCATGGATGGTTTAAGCAGCGCAGTATAACCCTGGGAGTAGGCCGTGAAGACATCTTCCATGTCCGGTTCCACCCAGCGTTCTCCGCACCACTTGATGTCGTCGTAAGGCCACTTCTTTTTCCAGCGCGCAAGCAATTGCTCTGGTTCGCCGGCATAAATGCGCAGACTGCCGCTGCGCAACGAAACGCCGAGCACGCCCGATTCCTCCCTCACCCTAACGAGTGCAGGCATGAGCGGGTCGGTTTCAATTTCCAGCAGCCGGCAGTTGAAACTTTCGATCAGGTCGCGCGGCGGCGCTTTCGCCAGCAGATGTCCCCGTTCCAGAAAGCCAACCTCGGTGCAGCGCTCCGCTTCGTCCATGTAATGGGTGGTGACAAAAATCGTCATTCCTTCATGACTCAAATCGTAGAGCAGATTCCACATTTGCTGGCGATGCACGGGGTCCAGTCCTGATGTCGGTTCGTCGAGGAAAAGGAGCGGCGGATTATGCACAAGCGCGCAGCCGAGCGCGAGGAGTTGACGCATTCCGCCGGAAAGACTGCCGGCCGGGGTTTCGCGTTTCGCTTCCAGATCGGTCAGTTGCAGCAAATTCGTAATTCGCTTTTCCAGTTCATTGCGGGGAACGCGGCAGGCCCCGCCAAAAAATCTCATGTTCTCCTGCACCGTCAGGTCGGTATACAGGCTGAAGCGCTGTGCGACGTAACCAAACTTTCTGCGCACGAGATGGCGTTGTCTCCAGGCATCGGCCCCGTCGATCCTCGCCGTTCCGCGGGTGGGATGGGTCAAGCCGCAAAGCATTCGCATCGTCGTCGTTTTGCCCGCGCCGTTGGCGCCGAGAAAACCAAAGATCTCGCCAGAATCGATTGAAAACGAGAGGTCTTCGACCGCATGAACTGGCCCGTAAAATTTCGACAACCGATCCAGAACTATGACCGGTTCGCTCATGGGACGAGTGTTTGGTGGTGGGTTTGCAACGGCTGCACTATGGGATAGAAGTGGCTTCTTCAAAAATGGAAATGACAACTAACCGCAACTCGTTAGCGCTGCGGAGCACGATTCTCTTCGCGCTCGTTTCTTTAGGAACTTCGGCTGCGAACGCCGATCCGGTTTCAGAAATGGCGAGCTTTTCTGTCTTTAATAATGTCGATCTCGCGCAGCTCGCCAAAACCGATGTGAAAACAGCGCACGGGGCGGCGATGAGCAGCCCGCGTTTTCTTTCCGTGCAGTGCTGCTATGTCGTGCCGCGGCCTCCCGCACAGGAAATTCAGATAATGCGAAAATGGAATCCAACTTCGCATCGCGAGCTCAAAGTACTATTGCATGTCGATCTGCCCGGCTCGCCCAGTCCGGAAAACTTTTCTCGTCTGCGTAATGCGCCCGACAGCGGTGCGGTGCGGGCACTGGTAAGCAAAACGCAAAAGCTCGCGAGCGATCTGCAGGTTAGTAACGAAGAAGCGAAAAAGTTTACGGCTGGCGGCGGCGAGGGAGGTGCGGTGCCGGGATCTGTTGCCTCATTCTGGATGAATCTGCTTAGTGCGCGCGCACGCGCATTCGCTTCCGGCGGGAGCGCAGCCCAGCCGCCCTACGATCACACCGGGCAGGCCGTTCGGCCTAACGAGGAGTTCAATGGGCTCCTTCGCGAGCAACCGAAAATCAAACAACAATTTTCTTCATTCCTCGGCGGAACCGGAATCGGCCACGGCGGCAGCGGAAAAGCGGAGTTGTATTGGGAATTGCTCGACGTGGACAGCCAGGGCGTCCTTTCACTCGGCGCGACCTACAACCGCGGCGCTGGATCGGGCGGTTATCAGGTGGCGGATGCGTTTTATTATGCGAGCGGCGGCTACTATGTCACCCTCGCGCTTTACCAAATGTGGCCGGTCACCGTGGACGGAAAACCATCCACGCTTGTCTGGCGCGGTGATTTCGTTTCCGCGGCGCAGCTTGCGACGTTGCATGGAATCGAAAGGCTCGGTTCCGAATCGGCGATGATGAAAAACATCACCAAAGCCGTGACCTTGTATCGCCGCGACACATCATCCGCACGGTAGTTGTTCGATCGATGAAATCGTTCCCGCTCCGAGTTCTTCCGAGCGGGTTCTTTTTGCTCGTCTTGCTCGGTGCGCACTCGTTTGCTGGTGACGGAAAAGCAGTGCTGAATCAGGAGACGTCGACCACCGCAACAGAATCGACAGAAGCACCGTCACAGTTTCGCTTCTCGGCGGAATACAATGTGGAGGGAACGTACATCGGCGGATCGGATGTCGCGCGCGGCCGGCACGAGGTGAACGACTTGGATGAAAGCAACGTCGTTGCGAGTTTTGTTTTCACCCCGCGTATCGCCGTTGGTGTTTTGCGTTTTGGCGCCGGCTACGAACGGTATTCCTTCGGATACGATCACGGCGGCTCGCCGCTACCCAATACTTTGCAGGCGGCCAATTTCATTGTCGGGCTCGACACGCAACTTTCCGATTCAATTCTTGTGCGCATCGAAGCGCAGCCCGGAATCTACGGCGCTGGAATGGACGATCTCGATTGGGATGCGGCGAATGTTCCGTTCGTTGTGGGCGGGACTTACATTTACAGTCCCGATCTCCAATTTGTTCTTGGTGTCGGCGTGGACGTGAACCGCAAATATGTCGTCGCGCCGGGCGGTGGGATTCGATGGAAAATGGCGTCGCAATGGGTCTTGAACGCGGTGATGCCAACGCCGCGCCTCGAGTTTTCCATGAATCCGCAAGTCACACTGTTCGGTGGCGCCGTTATCAAGAGTACAGACATATCGAATGAGCGACGATCTTGGAACAGCGGCCGGCCAGCCCGAACTCGACCGCGCCGTTCTAACCTATACGGAAATACGAACCGGCGTCGGCTTCGATTGGAAGATTGCGCCGGCGATCACGTTTACCGCCGAAGCCGGCTATCTGCCATATCGTGAATTCGATTTTCATCGGACCGACATTCGATATCACCACGAAAGCGGTGCGGCCTACGGCACGATCGCGTTGCACGGCGCGTTTTGATTTTGGAGGGACACGCGCCGTCGTGTCCCTATTAAATCGGCGCCGGCGGCGCAGCGCCCTCCACTAATACAAATCGCGCCGGCGATGTTCGAAAATCGGCATCCGCTTGCGCACCGATTCGATCACCTCGCGCGACAGTTCGGCGGTGATTAATTCTTCGCGATCGGCGGAGGCGGCGGCAACAATCACGCCGTAAGGATCGATAATTGCAGAGCTACCGCAAAACGGAACGCCACCGTCTTTGCCCACGCGATTCGATAGAATCACATAACTTTGATTTTCGATCGCGCGCGCGACGCTGAGCGCGCGCAAATGTTCAACGCGCGGAAACGGCCAGGCTGATGAATTAACAAAAACATTCACGCCGCGGTCGCAGGCCAGCGCGCGATAAAGTTCAGGAAAGCGAAGGTCGTAACAAATGCTGAGCCCGAACTGGAAATCGTTGTGCGCGACATCACTCAGCTGATCGCCGGGCGAAAAACATTTGTGTTCCTCGACCGGAGCGGGCGAAAACAAATGAGTTTTTCGGTAGGTTGCGACGATTTCGCCGCGCGCATCGACCATTACTTGTGAATTATAAATCGAATTCTCTGCCCGTTCCGAAACGCCGCAGACGATCGCGAGCGCAAAGTCCTTCGCCATTCTTTTCAATTCCGGAACGGCGCCTTCGCTCCACGGCATGGCCTGTTTTTGTATAACTGGCATGGAGTAGCCGGTGTCGCTCATTTCCGGAAACACAATGAGATCAATCCCGCGATCTTTTGCGCGCGAAACGAAATCGCGAATCTTGCCAAGATTCGCATCGATATCGCCTAACGAGCAATCGATTTGTGCCGCAGCAACCTTCATCGCACAAAATTTCCTGTCATTCCGAGCGAAGTCGAGGAATCTCTTGTTTCAGGTAGGGACGTTTCTCCGAAACGTCCGACAAAATTCAAGGACGGCTCGGAGAGCCATCCCTACCTAAAAGATTCTCGACCCGTTTCGCTTTTGCGAAACTCCGCTCGAAATGACAAGGAACGGAGCGCCCTATCGCAAAGAGCGGTCGAGCGCGCCAATCTTCCGTGTCTCGGGCCAATGCCACGCCACACCGAGTACGACCAGGATAGTGCCGATTCCGCCGGCGACGACAGAAACAACCGGCCCGAAAAGCGCGGCCGTCAATCCCGACTCGAGCGCGCCGAACTCGTTTGAAGTTCCGATGAAAATATTGTTCACGGCGGAGACGCGTCCGCGCATTTCGTCGGGCGTGACCAGCTGCAGGATCGAGCCGCGAATGATCACGCTCACGCTGTCGAATGCGCCCGCGAGAAAGAGCATGCCTAACGAAAGCCAGAAAGCTTTCGACAATCCGAAAATGATGGTGGCAATTCCGAAACCGCTGACGCACCAGAACAGCGATCGTCCGGCATGCCGCATGGTGGGAAGATGAGCGACGATCAGCGCCGTGCCGAATGCGCCCACCGCCGGCGCGGCGCGCAGCCAACCGAGCCCGATTGGTCCGACGTGTAGAATTTGGTCGGCAAAAATCGGAAGCAACGCCGTCGCGCCACCAAGCAGGACAGCAAACATGTCGAGCGTGATCGTTGCCAGAATCACCTTCTTGCTCAAAACGAAACGCATTCCGGCAACAACGCTTTGCCAGGGACTTTCCTTGCTGTGACTGCGTTTCTGTGTGCTGCGCTGAATCGGCAAGACGAGCAGGAAAAAGATGAGCGCGGTGATCGCATCGATCGCGTAAACGTGCGGGAAACCAACCTTGGCCACGATCAACCCGCTGATCGCGGGACCGACGACCGATCCGATTTGGAAGACGCTGTTGTTCCACGTAACCGCGTTGGCAAAGGCATCGCGCGAAACCAGTGTCGGAAAAAATGAAGTGCGCGCGGCCCAGCCAAATGTTCGCACTACCGCCCCAATAAACAGAAGGAGGTAGATGATCGGGACCGATAGATCATCAAAATGATAAGCGGGATGGTGGCGCTCGAAGACCGCAGCGATGGCGGCAAGACCGCTGTTGGCGTGATGCAGAATCGCGAGCGGCGGAATTGCGAGATGTTTCCAGGAAACAACCGCGAGCGCGGCGGAAATGATCGCGCTGAGGACCTGCGAAATTTCGATGATGCGCTTGCGACTGAAGCGATCGGCCAGATGACCGGCTGGCAGAGAAAGGCCGACGATGGGAATGGCAAAGACCAGACCGACCAGGCCAAGCGCAGTCGCCGAATGTGTGCGCGCGTAAATTTCCCATTCCACGGCGACCGCGAGCATTTGCCGCCCCATGATGGAAAGAAGATTGCCGCTCGCGAAAAGCACGTAGCCGCGCGAGCGAAAAGCAGCGTAGGGATCATGCTCGCGAGATTCCGGAACAACCGGCGGGGCGGGGCGTTGTCCCGTGGGAGAATCGTATTCGTTAGGCTTCGGATCGGTGCGTCGCGGCATGCAGAGTGGCGCAAGCTTCCAGCTTGCGATCTAAAGTAAATGGCAAGCTGGAAGCTTGCCCCACGTTAAAGCGCGTTCGACATCGCTGGTGCGTTCCACTACTGATTCAATCATCAATCCGCAATCGCCAATCCACAATTCTTCCTGCGCCCGTAGCTCAACTGGATAGAGCTTCTGACTTCGGATCAGAAGGTTGGGGGTTCGAATCCCTCCGGGCGCGCTTCGCTGCCTAACGAATAGTTTACTTCTTCACCGTAAAAGGCACGGCGTATTGACTGTCTTCCCACATTAATTTCAAAACGCCGCCGTCTCCCTCTTTCTCAATTGCGATGGCAAATTGGTGCACGGGTGGATCGAGCTGCTCTTTCTTTAGATCAACGCGCGCGAAGTCCTGCGTCTCGTCGTATTTCGTTCCCGACTGGCCGGTTTGCTTGTTGATGATGAGTTTGCCGCCGTTTTCTTCCGGAATTGAAAACAGCGAGTAGGAGCCGGCCGGGATTGTCGTGCTGCCAATCTCGATTGGTTTTTCTGTCGTCAAAACCGTGGCTTCATTCGCGCCCGTTCGCCAAACCTTTCCGAATGGCACGAGGCCGCCCCAGATTTTCCGCGGTTCGCCCGTCTTTGGATCTTTTGTGTACGGACGGGAGTAAACAACCTTCATCGCGTTGCCGTCGATCGTTGCATTCACCGTATCGAGCGGACTGAGTCGCGGCCTTGGTGATTCTTGGGCGGACGATACGGCGGCGAGAGCGAGGCTGATCGCAAAGAGAGTGAGGTATTTCATGATTGAAAGTGCGCGCTCATTTAACGGCGTCCAGTTGAAACGGCAAAGCAGTTCCAAAAACGCGACGGCCCGTCCCGTTTTCGAAACAAAACAAAACCGACTAACGGATTATAAAATCGGTCCTTCCCTCGTAAAAAGTGCTTCCGCCGCTGATGGCATTCACGCTGCTTGGTCGAAACATCCGTTGGCGTTTTCTATTCGCCTCCATTACTTAAACCTCAACTCAACTCCACCGATATGAAGAACATTCGCCTCATCCTTTTTACATCCGCGGCCACGTTGGTCTGCGCGCTCAGCGCGCTCGCGCAATCCGAATTGAATTTGCCCGAAGCCAGTCAGCTCGCCGTCGTAAAACAACGCATTGGCGTGACAGACATCACGATCACGTACCACCGTCCGCTCGTGAAAGGGCGAAAGATTTGGGGCGGTCTTGTTCCGATGGACAAAGTGTGGCGCGCCGGTGCGAATGAAAATACAACCTTCGAAGTGAGCGATCCGGTTTCAGTGGAAGGCAAACCGTTGCCGAAAGGAATCTATGGCCTGCACATGATCCCGGGCGCAAACATGTGGACAGTCATTTTCTCGAAAATGGCGGTGGCGTGGGGAAGCTACAGTTACGACAAGGCCGAAGATGCGTTGCGCGTGGAGGTAAAACCGGAACCCCTCCCGCAAAACGAGGAAGCGCTCGAGTACGAATTCGAAGATCCGACGGCGAATTCGGTCACGGTGACGATGAAGTGGGAAAAATTAGGGGTGCCGATCCATGTGACGGTCAATGACGCCGACAGTGTTTTTCCGGGCATTCGGCTTCAGCTTCGCGGCCGCGCGCAATACACGTGGGAAGCGCCTAACGAGGCAGCCAATTTCGCCTTGGAGAAAAAGACGAACCTGGAAGAGGGACTAAAATGGGCTGACCTCTCGATCCAGAACGAGGAACGATTCGAAAATCTGAGCACGAAAGCGGATTTACTCAAAGCGCTGAACAAACCGGACGAAGCGAAAAAGGTCTGGGATCACGCGGTTGAGCTGGCGACGCCTGCACAGATGTACACACGCGCGCGCCAACTTCAGTCGCAACATCGTGATGCTGAAGCGATGGAGATTTTCAAAAGCGTGGCCGCGAAGGCGCCGAACAATGTCTTTGGTCATCTCGCGCAGGCCCGGCTCAAATCCGCTGCCGGTGATTACGATAGCGCGACGACCGAGGTCAAAGCGGCAATTGCCGTTGCCGTTTCCGAGCAACAGAAGAGCGCGTTGAAGCAATTGCTCGATCGCCTCGCTGCGAAACAGGACATCAACAAATAGGCGCGATTGCGCTTTTCGTTTCTAAAAAGAGGGGCGGCGATTGGCGTTTTGACGCTCTTCGCGTTTCCGGCATTTGCTGCGCTCGAACCGGCGCCGCCTTTTCCGGAGCCGATGAATGCCGCGGCCATTCAACTCGCCCTGCAGAAGTTGAATGTTCTCGGTCGCGTTCTCTATGTCGCGGCGCATCCGGATGATGAAAACACGACGCTGATCGCGTTGTGGGCGAACGGTTCGCTTTACGACACAGCGTATTTGTCCGTCACGCGCGGTGATGGCGGACAAAATCTCATCGGTCCGGAGTTGCGGGAAAAGCTTGGCGTCATTCGCACGCAGGAGTTGCTCGCCGCTCGCCGCACGGACAACGGCCATCAATTCTTCACCCGTGCGATCGATTTCGGATTTTCAAAACACGCGGATGAAACTTTGCGCATTTGGGATCGTGACAAGATTCTGGCGGACATCGTTTGGGTGATTCGCAAATTTCGTCCGGACGTAATTGTCACGCGCTTTAGCCCTGATGACGACAAAACGCATGGTCATCACACGGCGTCGGCGATTCTCGCACGTGAAGCATTTAAAGCCGCGGGCGACCCGAAACGTTTTCCGGAACAATTGCGCTTCGTCAAAGTTTGGAAGCCGACTCGCCTCGTTTGGAACACATCTCCGTTTTTTTATGCGAATCGAAATCAAAAATTCGATCCAACTGGCCTAACGACTGTCGACATCAGTGGTTTCAATCCGCTGCTCGGGAAATCGTATTCCGAAATAGCGGCCGCGAGTTTGAGCATGCACAAAAGCCAGGGTGTCGGTTCGCCTCCGCGACGCGGAGCCGGCAAAGCGTATTTCAAACTTCTCGATGGCCCGCCGATGACGAGCCGACCGTTTGATGGCGTCGATACAACTTGGTCGCGCGTGGCCGGCGCGAACGATGTTGCGAAAAAAATTCAAGACGTGATCACATCGTTTGTTCCAAATGATCCTGCGTCGTCCGTTCCGAAGTTGCTGGAAATTCGGAAAGCGCTCGACTCACTAAAGGACGATCCATGGATCGCGACGAAACAGGCAGAGGTCGATCGTCTCATCGCATTGTGTTTGGGATTGTATATTGAGGCGTCAAGCGAACAGTCGACGGTTACACCCGGCGGAACATTGCCGATCAAATTCGAGGCGATTAACCGCTCTAAGGTGCCGGTGCGCGTTGTCGAAGTAAGCGCGCCGATTTCCGGTGACCGCGAACGAATCGATACTACGCTTGCTCAGAACGAATTATTCACGAAAGATCTTTGGCCAAAAGTTCCGGAGAACACGCCTTACTCCCAACCTTATTGGCTGCGGAAGCCACCGGAAATCGGCACGTTCACGGTGGACGACCAAGAACTGATCGGTCTACCGGAAAATCCGCCGGCATTTCCCATCGAGGTCACGCTGCAAATCGGTGAGCAGAATTTGCGATTCATGCTCGACACGAAATATCGCACGGTCGATCCGGTCGCGGGTGAAGTGCGCGACGATCTGGTTATCGCACCGCCTGTATTCGTAAACCTGCCGAATCCCGTTTTCGTTTTTGCCGACAACAAACCGAAAACGATTGCGGTGCGTTTGCGCGCTTCGACTGGCGCAGTAAACGGCGACGTTCGCATGGTCGCGCCGCAAGGTTGGAAAGTTGAACCCGCGTCCGTGCCGACAGAGTTGAAAGCAGCAGGTGCAGAAGCGATCGCGACATTTACCGTGACCCCTCCCGAAAAAGTTGGTGAAGGAAAATTGCGCGCCGTCGTATCCGTCAATGGACACGATTATTCTTTCGCGCGCGAACAAATCGCGTATCCGCACATCGGCACTCACATCCTGATGCCGCTGGCCGAAGCGAAAATTGTCCGTGCCGATATTCGAACGAGCGGGCATTCGATCGGCTACATTCGCAGGTGCGGGCGACGACATTCCGCAGAGTCTCGAGCAAATCGGCTACGCCGTGAAAATGCTAGAGCCGTCGGAAGTGAAAGCAGCGAATCTCGCGCACTTCGATGCTGTCGTGCTCGGAATTCGCGCCTACAACACGCAGGATCGGATCGAAGACTTGCAAGCGGAGCTGCTCGCACTACGTCGAAGCCGGCGGCACCGTTGTCGTGCAATACAACACGACGGCGGATTTGAAGACGAAAAACATCGGACCATATCCGCTCGAATTCGCGCGTGACCGCGTGACCGACGAAAACGCAGAAGTCCGCATTCTCGCGCCCGATCATCCACTCATGAAAACGCCTAACAAAATCACCGCGGCTGATTTCAAGGATTGGGTGCAGGAGCGAGGCCTTTATTTCCCTAACAAGTGGGATCCGCGCTGGACACCGCTTCTTTCATGTCACGACCCCGGTGAAGCGCCGCTCGACGGCGGCCTGCTCGTCGCCAAATCCGGCAAAGGTTATTTTATCTACACTGGCTATTCCTGGTTCCGGCAGTTACCCGCAGGAGTTCCGGGCGCGTATCGAATATTCGCGAACATGGTTTCGTTAGGCAAAACTCAATGAGACGCTTCAATGCAAGCTCCGGCGAGCGCACGCGCCCTCGCGTGTTCTGGTTGGCGCCTCGCCAACCAGCTGTTCGACTGACAATTTCGGCGTGGGCGCCGAAATCAGCACGCGAGGGCGGGTGCGCTCCCCGGAGTTTTCGATCGATCAATCTTGCAACTTAGATGGCTATTTTCAGCAAAGGTAATTCTGCCAAACAAGAATCCGAGAGCGCGCCGATTTTCGGAAGCTGGCGACGCGCTTATTTTTTTGCGCTCGCATTTTTCGCGCTTGAAGTCGTGCTGCTCTACATTTTCACGGTTCGCTTTTCGTGAATCGCCTCGATTACTTCGTCCTCATCGCGACGATTCTGGCGATACCGTTGTATGGACTCTGGCGCACGCGCGGTCGCGAAAGTCTTAAACATTATCTCAAAGGCGACGCCAGCATTCGCTGGGCAACAATTGGCCTTTCCGTTCTCGCGACGCAGGCTGGCCCGATAACATTTCTCTCCATGCCCGGTCAGGCTTACGAAAGCGGGATCGGGTTCATCCAAAATTATTTTGGACAACCGTTCGCGCTCATTGTCGTCTGTGCGATTTTCGTCCCGATTTATCAGCGGCTGAAGGTTTACACCGCCTACGAATATTTGGGTCAACGCTTCGACCAAAAAACGCGACTGCTCGGCGCGTTTTTGTTTTTGGTGCAACGTGCGATCGCCACCGGCATCACCATCTACGCGCCGGCCATTATTCTTTCCGCGCTGCTGGGCTGGCAATTGAATCTGACGATCTGGCTCGCGGGCGGAATCGCCGTCGCCTACACCGTTTTCGGTGGAACAAAAATCGTCAGCATCACGCAGCGCTATCAGATGATCATTATTCTGTTAGGCATGGCGCTGGCCTTTGTCATCGCGGTGCATCGTTTGCCTAACGACTTGTCGTTTGGCAGCGCGCTTTCGTTAGGCGGGAAAATGGGCAAACTCCAGGCCGTCGATTTTTCTCTCGATCCCGACAAGCGTTATACGTTCTGGTCCGGTATTTTTGGCGGATTCTTTCTCGCGCTTTCCTATTTCGGCGCCGACCAATCGCAGGTGCAGCGTTATCTCGCGGGCGGATCGCTCAGCGCGAGTCGTTTCGGATTGCTTTTCAACGCCATCGTCAAAGTGCCGATGCAGTTTCTCATCCTGCTCCTCGGTGCGATGGTTTTTCTTTTCTATCAATTCGAAAAGCCGCCGATCTATTTCAACCAGCCGGCTTATCAGCGCGCGGTGGCCTCCGGCTTCGGCCCGCAGCTGAACGCGCTGCAGACGAAGTTCGACGATGTCTTCACGCGGAAGCGAGACGCGATCCGAAACTCGGCGCCGCCTGCGCAACTTCAGCAATTGGATGCGGAATCGCGCGGCCTGCGCGACGAGACCAAGAAAATTCTCGAACAAGCCGGAGCCAGTCCGAAAAGCAAAGACTCTGACTACGTCTTCATCACTTTCGTTTTGAACCATCTGCCGCATGGCGTTGTCGGTTTACTCGTGGCCGTGATTCTTTGCGCAACGATGTCGGCCACGGCGGGTGCCTTGAACGCGCTCGGTTCCACAACCGCGATCGATTTCTACCGACCGCTGCATTCGGCCTAACGAGATCGGATCATCATTATGTTGTCGCGACGCAGTTCCTAACCGCAGTCTGGGGATTAATCGCGATCGCTGTCGCCTCCTTCGCCAACCTGGTCGAGAACCTGATTGAAGCCGGCAACATTCTCGGCTCAGTTTTTTACGGAAGCATTCTTGGGCTTTTTCTCGCCGCGTTTTTCCTGCGCAACGTGCGAGGTTCGGCAGTCTTCTTCGCTGCGCTGCTCGCGCAAACGCTTGTCCTTGTCTCGTTCTTCACGCTGAACATCGGTTATCTCTGGTACAACCTCATCGGCTGCGCCGCCGTCCTCTTGTTCGCGGCCATTTTTCAACGCACGATTTTTCGGACGTCATGAATTCGCCGATCATCTGTTTCGGACAGCAACCGTGCGGATTTTTTCCGAAGCGATTTCTCTACGCCAAAATTACGCGCGCGCGCCGGCTTCAGCAGGAAATTGGCGGCGAGATCGTGTTCTTTCTGCACGACAGCGATCATGATCCGCGCGAGACGGTGACGGTTCTGCGCGAGCAACGCACCGGACGCGAAGACGCCCTGAATTTTCAGTTCGCGAACAAGATTCAGAAGAAATTCTCACCGCTCTACGCCAAACAAATTGTCGCTGGTTGGCAGGAGAAAATGGCGCGGCAGTTGCCGAACTATGTTGCTCCGGAAATGGTCGAGCATTTCAAAGCGGTTACGGCATCAAACGTCGCCGATTTTTGTCGCGAGATGTATGCGCGCATGGGTCTGCTCGATGGAATCCGCGTGGAACGTTCGAGCGATCCCGCATTTCGAAAACGAGCGGCGGCGGTTGATGACTATTTCGTCGACGTCGAATGGGAAAACGAAATTGTGCGCGCACGCTGCCGGGACGGAAAACTACTGCTGCACAAAGGCGCGGATCATTACATCGAACTGCCGTGGCAAGAGCATGGCCCGGAGCAAATTTCTCCAACGCGCGACACGCGCTTGCGCTGGATGCAATCGGTCATTGGCTGTACGCATTACGTGGCGGGCGCGGGTGAGCGAAAGTATTTGAACGAAGCCGACGCGCCGAATGTCGTTTTCGTGCAACGCGACGAGATCACCGAATCGGACAAGGCCTATATAGGGAGCGAGGGGGCGAATGAAGTCACGCGAACTTAAAATCGGAATCACCTGCTTCCCGCTCATCGGTGGAAGCGGAATTCTCGCCAGTGCATTGGGGAGCGAGCTGGCGGCGCGCGGACACGTTGTTCATTTCTTCAGCTACGCGAAACCGGTGCGCCTCGATCTTTCCGAGCCGCGAATTTTTTTTCATGAGGTCGCGGTCAGTGAAAACAAATTGTTTCCGTGCCCGGATTATACATTACCGCTGGCGGTAAAAATGGCGGAGGTCGGACGAGCGGAAGCGCTCGACATTTTTCATGTGCACTACGCTGTGCCGCACGCCATCGCTGCCTTTCTCGCCGGGCAAATGATCGGCGACGGCGCGCCGAAAATTGTCACGACGCTGCATGGAACCGACACAACATTGCTCGGTCAGGACAGCGATTATCGCGCCGCGATCGAGCACGCGCTTATTCATTCCGATGCGGTGACGACAGTTTCGGAGACTTTGCGAGTTCAGACCGAGAAGACATTTCGTTTGCGCGATGCGATTGAAGTCGTGCCGAATTTTTTTACGCCGCGTCCTGCCACTCGCAGTCGCGCACAAATGCGGCGCACCCTCGGAATTTCCGACGATCTCTTTGTCGTTCTGCACATGTCCAATCTGCGTCCACTCAAGCGCATCGATCTTTTGCTGCGCGCCTTCGCCAGCGCGCGAGAGCGCGATCGCATGCGACTCGTTATTCTCGCCGGTGGTTCGTTCGCACCTTATGAAAGCTTGCGCGAGGAGCTTGGACTTGGCGAACAAGTAATCGTCACGGAAAACGGCGCCAGCATCGAAGATTATCTACAGGCGGCCGACGCGGGACTTTACACTTCCGAGAGCGAGAGCTTCGGCCTCAGCATTCTCGAGACATTGTTTCTCGGGAAACCGGTTGTTGCTTTTGGCATTGGGGGAATTCCGGAAGTCGTCGGCGACGGCGCGCTCTTGCATGACTTCGGCGATGTTGCTGCGCTCGGCGCTTCGCTCGATGAGCTCGTGCGCTCCCCCGCGCTCCGCGCGCAACTCGGAGAACGTGGTCGCACGCGTGTCACGGAACATTTCAATGCGTCGAGGATAATCCCTCGTTACGAGTCAGTGTATCAGCGGGTCTTGCAAAGTACCTCGCACGCTTGACCCATCGTTCGGGTCGAGGCTACGGTGAAATCGAGGAGGATGATATGAAAGCCGACGTCAGCATCGAATATTGCACGGCCTGAAACTACGAACCGAGAGCCGTCAGTTTGGCGGCCAAAATTCGCGATGCGGCCGGTATCGAACCGAAATTGATTCCTTCCGGCGGCGGCGCTTTTGAAATTCGCGTCAATGGTGAACTTCTCCATTCCAAACTTGAAACCGGCGAATGGCCGGACTTTGACGCGATCGCGAAGCAGGTTAAGAAAAAAATCGGCGGTAAATAATCCAAATCGCGTTCGCGATTTTCCTGGAGAGTGGTGGGTGCCTGGTGGTCCCCGCGGTCTTCAAAACCGTTGCCGGCTCGCTCTGCGGGTCGGGATAGGTTCGATTCCTATCCTCTCCGCCTAACGAATTTAGAACAACATGATCAAACTCACTTCACTTTCTTCCTGCGCCGGCTGCGCCGCAAAACTTCCGCAGGACGCACTGCGTGAAGTGCTGCGCGATCTGCCGCAATTTCGAAATCGCAACTTACTGGTCGGATCCACCACCGCCGATGACGCCGGTGTTTTCCGCATAGACCGCGACCGTGCGCTCGTGCAAACGGTCGATTTCTTCACGCCGATCGTGGACGATCCGTTCTTTTACGGACAGATCGCAGCCACAAATGCGATCTCCGACATTTACGCGATGGGCGGCCGGCCGTTGACGGCGTTGAACTTGTTAGGCATACCGGCCGACAAAGTCTCACCGCAGATCGTGCAACAAATTTTGCGGGGCGGCGTGGAGAAAGCGAAGGAAGCCGATTGTGTTGTCGTCGGCGGACACACCATTCGGACACCGGAACCGATTTATGGCATGGCCGTGACCGGACTCGTCTCCCCAAAAAAAATGCTGACCAATGCCGGCGCGCGTGTTGGCGATCTGCTTGTGCTGACAAAGCCGCTCGGCACCGGAATTGTCACAACTGGAATCAAGCGCGGCCTAACGAGTCGAGGCCTCGCAAAGAAGGCGATTTCGCTGATGTGCCGATTGAATTCGTTAGGCGCAGTTTTGGCGGAGCGAGAACTGGTGCGTGCGGCCGTCGACATCACCGGCTTCGGCTTGCTTGGTCATCTCGCTTCGATGTGTCGCGCGAGCAAAGTAAGCGCGGAAATTTCTCCTGCGGCAGTTCCGGCAATTAGCCGGGAGATTTTTTCGCTTATCGAGAAAGACTGTATTCCCTGGTGGGAGTAGACAAAATCTGGAAACCGCAAATGCGCATACAGACTGGAATGACACACCACAGTCGTTGCGTTCCCTCCTAACAGACGCGCAAACGAGCGGGGGATTGCTGTTGTGCGTCCCGCAAAAGTCCCGTGCTCGCGTGTTTCAAATTTTGCGGCGAGGGCGCGCACCGTCCACTGCCATCGTGGGCCGGATTGTGCGCGCGCGCGATCCACTTCTATGCATGACCGACTGAAGTCGCGTCGCGAGATCCCTGCGGTCGGCAAGTTGCTCGAGCAGGTTGATCGGCGTGGTTTGCCGCACGCGCTCGTCGTGAAAACGATTCGCGCGCAACTCGCGGCAGAACGCAAATCGGTTGGCGCGGGAAGAAACGTTCGCGAACGAATCGACGACGCGCTGGAGCAGTTGCGTCGCGCCAGATTGCAATCGGTCATCAACGGGACCGGCGTTCTCATTCACACGAACCTGGGTCGTGTCCCATTGGCAGATGAAGCGTTGCGCGCGATCGATGAAGCGGCGCGCAATTACAGCAATCTCGAGATCGACTTGAATTCCGGGACACGGGGCGGACGCGGTGTCTACCTCGAAAGCGCATTGGCAGAACTTTGCGGAGCCGAAAGCGCTTGTGTCGTGAACAATTGCGCGGCCGCGCTGGTGCTGATGGCGCATCATTTCATAAAACAAAAACCGGAAGTCATTATTTCACGCGGTGAGCTAGTGCAAATCGGTGGCGGATTTCGCATTGGAGAAATCCTCGAATCAACCGGCGCAGCTCTGCGCGAAGTCGGTTCGACCAACAAAACAACTTTGAGCGACTACGCACGCGCAGTCTCTTCGAAGACCGCGATGATTCTCAAAGTTCATCGCAGTAATTTTTTCATGGGCGGTTTTGTCGCCTCACCTGCGAGTGCGGAAATCGCGGTGCTCGCGCACAAAAAACGAATCCCATTTATAGAAGACCTCGGCAGCGGCGCGATACCGAACATGGAAAAACTTGCCGACATCGAACACGAGCCGACCGCAGCGGAGACGTTGCGCGCCGGCGCGGACCTCGTTTGTTTTAGTGGCGACAAATTGTTTGGCGGACCGCAGGCAGGAATCATCGCTGGCAAAGCGCGTTTTGTTTCGGCCCTGAAACGCGAACCGCTTTTCCGTGCGTTGCGTTGCGGCAAGCTGGCTTTTTCCGCTTTGCAGGCGACCACGGAATTACATCTGGCGAAAGATTTCGCCGCAATCCCGATCCTGAATTTTCTGCAAACTCCGACGAGCGACTTGCAAGAGCGTGCAGAAAAGATTCTCGCCAAGTTGCGCGGTCTCCCGCTCGAAATGCGAATTGAAGAGACGTTTTCGCAGATCGGTGGCGGCGCGTTGCCGCGCTCGAAAATCAAATCGGTCGCTCTTGTTTTCCGATCCAAGAGAGTTTCGGCCGATGAAATCGCGACGCGTCTACGTTACGAGACTCCCGCTGTTATTGGCTACATCGCCAAAAGTTCATTTGTGCTCGATGTGCGCACGGTCTTGCCGTCGCAAGATCAGATCTTCGCTCAGACGCTCGCTCGCGCATTGGCCCGACCATGAATGTGGTCATCCCGAGCGGAAGCGAGGGACCCCGCGAGCTTCAGTGCCGCGTTCGTGAGATTCTTCGCTTCGCTCAGAATGACCATTTTGAAAGCGGCTTCGTTGCGCCGCGTTCGTTTCTGTGACCGAAAAACATTTCATTCTCGCAACCGCCGGCCATGTCGATCATGGCAAGAGTGCTTTGGTCAAAGCGCTCACCGGAGTCGATCCTGATCGGTTGCCGGAAGAAAAAGCGCGCGGCATCACGATCGAGCTTGGGTTTGCCCACCTCGAACTCGCTTCGCCTAACGAGTCGGAAGTTTTTTCAATCGGCGTGATCGACGTTCCGGGCCACGAGGATTTCGTCAAAAAAATGGTGAGCGGCGCGGGCGCGATCGATCTCGCACTGCTCGCCGTCGCAGCCGACGACGGCTGGATGCCGCAGACCGAGGAGCATTTGCAAATTCTGATTTACCTTGGTGTGCCGAGGATCGTGGTGGCGTTGACGAAATGCGATCTCGGGAAAGACATCGAAGCGGCAGAGAAGGAAATTCGTACGCAACTCCGCGACACACCGTTTGCCGATGCTGCAATCGTGAAGACAGCGGCACCGACTTCTCGCGGTGTGGCGGAACTGCGTGAACAAATCGCGCGGGAATTTGCTTCTATTCAACCGCAGCGCGACATCGACAAACCGCGATTGCATGTCGATCGCGCGTTCTCGCTGCGTGGCATCGGCACCGTGGTGACGGGCACATTGACTGGTGGAAAATTGCGGCGCGGCGGGACCGTGACGGTGTACCCGCGCGCGATCTCGTCGCGGATTCGCTCGCTGCAAAATCACAACCGCAATGTGGAAGAGATTGGTCCCGGAACGCGCGTGGCTTTGAATCTCACGGACACCGCCGTCGCTTCCGATACAAATGCGGATGGCGTTCAGCGCGGTGATATTGTCGCCCCAGCCGGATCCAGCGAGCCGGCCACGACAATTGATGTGTTTGTGACGCGCCTTGCACGAAGCGAAGCCGCACCCACCTCCTTGCAACATGGGACGAGCGTTCGTGTGCATCACGGGAGCTCAAACATCCTCGCGCGATTTTTTTTACAGAATGGCGAGAGGCTCGCTCCGGGCCAAAGGGCCGTGGCCGAGCTTCGCCTAACGAGTCAGATCTTGGCTTTCACAGGCGACCGAATTGTCATTCGTGATTCCGCCGAACGGCACACGCTCGCAGGAGCTGTCGTTCTCGATCCAGTGGCGAACGCGAAAAATTTCCGGAAGCCGGCGCAAAGAGAATTTCTTCACGATTGCAGCGTCGGGTCGCTCACATCGATTTCTCTGGTCCGGGCACAACTGAAACGGGATCACGCCGTTGTTCGTTCGAGTGTGCTGAAGAATTCATGCTTCAGCGCCGAGGAAATTTTGGAATCGTTGCGTACTTTGGCGTCGACAAACGAAATTACTTTGCGCGGTGAGTTTGCCGTCGACGCGTCGTGGTGGCGCGCGGCGCTCAGCAAAGCCGTGACGGCGGTCGATGCCGAGCACAAGATGCATCCGGACAGAGCGGGCCTCGATCTTATGCGATTGCGCAAAATGCTTGCGCTGGATTCACAACAAGTGTTCGACGCTCTTCTTGCCGATCTCGCCGCGGAAGGCATCGCCCGCACCGGAGATGTCGTTAGGCGGTCGTCGCACCGTGCGTCATTGCCGCCCGCCTTGCAGAAGATCGCGAATGATATTCGGACGGCGCTGGCGGCGAAATCTTTTGATCCGCCATCCCGTAGAGATCTGACTGCGACTGCCGAAGCGAAGCAGGCGTTGCATTTCCTCATCCAAAGCAACGAGGTCCTGGAGATAAATGAAGAAGTCGTACTGCTTCGCGATGCGTTTTTTCAGATGCGCGACGCAATCGTCAGTTTCATCCGGAAGAACGGCGCGGCGACGGTCGCGGAGATACGGCAGGCACTGAGCAGTTCGCGCCGAGTGATGGTGCCTTTGCTCGAGTATCTCGATCGCAACCGCGTCACGCGTCGAGTCGGCGACCGGCGCACTCTCGCGGGCTAGATTTTTTGCGAAGCAAACACTGCTTCGGGATCTTTCCCGGAAGCGCGACCGGCGGCGATCCAACCGAAGCGGCTGAGCAGTGCGCCTAACAAAAAGGCCGCGGCAGCGAACGGCGTGAGATTCGTTAGGCGAAGAACCAACGCAAGCGGGCCGCTGAAAAGTTCGCCTGACCGAATCAGCCATCCGCTACTGCCTTCGTGCAGCGCGCGATCAGCCGCGCCGTGTCTGTCGATTTCCAACCAGATCCAGAGAAGTGATTCGATGCTCGCGGCCAGAAGACCAATCGCATTCAAGGCCGCACTGCGATATCCAAGCAATTCGAGTGCTGCTGCCGCCGAACCAAGTCCCGCCGTTCCAAAGTGAATCGGCAAGAACAACTCGATGTAGAAACCACGCTGGAATTGCAGTCGCGCCGAGGAGCACGCCGGTGTAAGTCGCAAGCCACATTCCCCAAAAAGCGGAGCCGATAATGCAAAGGTCGGCGAAGACGCGCACGAGATGATCGGGTCCACCGCCGAAGACATGGCGCGTGCTTAGTTCAACCGCGAGAACACCGGGGACCGCGACCGATCCGAACATTGTCAGAATCCATGCGCCGACTGACATGGGCGATTGCGGTTTGAAAATGCGCAGCATGTTGATGAAGAGCCGCGGTCGACCGAGATCCATCACGAGAAGCATTGGCGAAATGATTGCGCCGATTCCAGCCAGCCACATCGCCGCGCGTACAACATCAGGGTGATGAAATACGAGCGCGGCGAAGGCAAGGACCGCCGCCATTCCGCTCAAGCCGCCAACAAAAAAATAAAGCGGAATCTCCCATGTCCAAACCGGTGGCCTAACGACCGGCTCTCCGTAGTAACCCGGTTTACGGGGGATCGGGCCGCCCGCGACGTCCACCCCGTGGCCGTTTGCGACGCCGTCCTTCAATGCGCGTTCACGCAAAGCGTCGAGTCGATTTTCGAAATTTGAGGGCGCGCTCATACAATTCCGGGGAGCGCGTGCGCCTCGCGCAACGGCATCATTGTTCGAAGAGTGTTTTTGGCGAGGCGCCAAAAACGGCGCGCGAGGCGCACGCGCTCCCCGGACATTATTGCGCGCTGAAATGAATTCATAAGAGAGCGAAAGCGAGGAGGGCGGCGACGAGGGCGAAAATTCCGGTCGCGATCGCTGACGTCCATGCGGACTTCAAATAAATTGTCGGCACCTGCGGCTTGGGAGGCAATCCGTAAGCCTCGGGTTCACCAAGAATGAGAAAGAATGCGTGCAATCCGCGGACCGAAGTTTCCTGCGGATCGTAGAGTTGCGCATCGGAATAGCCGCTTTGTCGCAGTGTTTGCACACGCTCGATAGCCCGCGCGCGTAAATCATCGAGCCGACCGAAGACAATCGATTCGGTTGGGCAAACCTTGGCGCAGGCGGGAGTCAGTCCGCTCTTTTGGCGATCGTAGCAAAAGGTGCATTTGAAGGCGCCGCCCGCATCGGGCAATGGCTCGGGCCGTCGGTCGATCACGCCGAAGGGACAATTGACAACGCAATAACCGCAGCCGTTACAAACATCGTCTTGCACGAGAACGGAGCCGACTTCGGTACGGACGATCGAGCCGGTCGGGCAGGCTTCGAGGCAGCCAGCTTCTTCGCAATGTTTACAAACGTCGGAAAGGAAGACCCAGCGAAACGGATCGTCCCCCTCCTTGCCTAACGACATCGGCCCGGCGATTTGATTTCCTTTCGGCAAATCCTGCTCGACGAAGAGGACGTGACGCCAGGTCGAGGCGCCGAGGTGGCCGGTGTTGTCGTAGGAATTTCCGGTCCAGATGTAACCGTCGTCCGGCACGTCATTCCATTCTTTGCAGGCGACCTCGCAGGCTTTGCAGCCGATGCAAACGGTCGGGTCGGTGAAGAAGCCGACGGTCGCACCTTCCTCGACGTAGGAGTGACGGCGTTGGTTCGTACCTGTGAATGCCTTCGCCGATCATGGGATTCGTTGAAGCGTTGAAAAGTTGAAGCGTTGAAGGGGGCTAGCGGTTTCTCGCTTCAACGCTTGAACGCCTAATCGCTTCAACCTCCTACCCACTCTTTCCATGTTGGCCATGACCGGCCGTGAGCTTGCCGCCTTCAGGGGCACCGGGCGGCGGTTGTTCGGGATGCAAATTTGGCGGGCCGCCCTGCGGAACATGCTTTGCAAACCACGGATCGAAATCGGGTCCGCGCGGCAGCTTGCCCGGGATGATGTTGCAGAGCAGCGCTTTGGTTTCCATGATCGTGACGTTCGGTTCGCCGGAGATCGCGGCGAGATCGTTCGCGGCGTCGCCGACCACCGGGCCGGCGCTGCCGAAATGGAACGGGATCGCAATCTGGTGCACGCGCTTGCCGTTCAATTGCAACGGTTGAATTCGACGGGTGACGAGCGCGTTCACCTGAATCGCGCCGCGCATCGTGAGCAGGCAAATGTCGTCGCCGTTGCGAATGCCTAACGAGTGGGCCAGCTCGGTCGAAATTTCCGCGAACATCTCCGGTTGCAATTCGGCGAGATGCGGCAGGAAACGGCTCATCCCGCCACCGGTGTGATGTTCGGTCAGGCGATATGTTGTCAGGACATAAGGGAAACGTTCATCGCCAGGAGGCGCAAAACGGTTCTCCTCGCGCGTGAACCAGAGCAGCGGGGGATTTGTGTCGCGTTGGTAAAGCGCATTTTCGACCGGCGATTCGATCGGTTCGTAATGCGTCGGCATCGGGCCGTCCTGCAAACCTTTCGGAACGTAAAGCCAGCCAAGGCCGTCCTCATGGAGGATAAACGGCGCATCACCCGGTTGCGCCGCGAGGCCGCGGTCGTCGCGACTGCCCTGGTAATCGGGTGATTTTTCGGGTTTGAAATCGGGAACGTCTTCGCCGGTCCACTTCGATTTTTCGGGATCCCACCAGACAAGCTTCTTGCGTTCGCTCCATGGTTTGCCATCGGGCGCGGCGCTGGCGCGGTTGTAGATAATGCGACGATCGCTCGGCCAGGCGAAGCCCCAGCCGTGGCCGAGGTAGTCGTTAGGCTCGCGCCGCAGCGGTTTATTCACGCCGTCGCTGCCGTAGCAACCGCAGTAGATCCAGCAGCCGCACGCGGTTGAGCCATCGTCTTTCAATTCCTGATATTTATCGAGCTGGGGGCCGTGATGGAGTTTGCCCTCGCGATCGTGCGCCCAGACGACGCCGCTCGCAGTTGTGTCTGGAGTCATTTTCCAGCCATTGATCTCGGCGAGCACAGCTTCCATTTCGGGCTCGCCTTCAGGCGTTTCTGGGTACCACCAATCAAGCGCGCGCAAGGGCTCGTCGTTAGGGTCGTTGGAAGCTTCGGCTTTCTTCTTCAATCGGAGCGCGAGCTGATGAATGAACCAACTCTCGCTCCGACAATCGCCCGGTGGATCGACCGCTTTTTCGCGCCATTGCAACAGACGCTGCGTGTTCGTGAACGCGCCTTCCTTCTCCGCGTGTCCGGCGGCGGGGAAGAAGAAAACTTCGGTGTCGATCTCTTCGGTCTTCAGTTCACCGCGCTCGATCTCGGGCGAATTGAGCCAGAAGGTAGCCGGCTCGATCTCGACCATGTCGCGCACGACGAACCATTTCAGTTTTGCAAGCGCCTTGCGTTGCAGCCGAGAGTTGGGTGCGCCGACCGATGGGTTTTGTCCCATCAGGAACATGCCTTCGACTTTTCCGTCGAGGGTCTCGTAAAGAAAATTGAAGAAGGAATGATCGCCGGTGAGCTTCGGAATCCATTCGTAGCCGTAGCTGTTTTCCTTCGTCGCCCGCGTCCCGTAGTAGGCCTTGAGCAGACTAACGAAATATTTCGGGAAATCGTGCCAGAGCCCGGTCGGATTCGTGTGCGTGTTGAAATAATCTTCGAGCGTGTCTTCGCCTTTGCCGGCGCGCGGCATCGCGATGTAGCCCGGGAGAATGTCGTAGAGCGTCGGGATATCGGTCGAGCCCTGGATCGAAGCGTGCCCGCGCAACGCGAGAATACCGCCGCCGGGCCGGCCAATATTGCCTAACAATAGCTGGAGAATCGATGCGGTGCGGATGATCTGCACTCCTTTCGAATGCTGCGTCCAGCCGACCGCGTAGCAAATCGCCGCCGTCTTTTCCGGGCCGGATGCGCTAACGAATGCGTCCGCGACCTTATGAAAAAGCTCTGGCGGAATGCCGCAGACTTTTTCGACCATCTCGGGCGTGTAACGCGCGTAATGGCGTTTCAGGGTCTGAAAAACGCAGCGCGGATGTTGCAACGTCAGGTCGCGATGCGGGAAACTGAGACCTTCGCCTTCGTAAAGCCAGCTCTTGGTTTCGTAGGCGCGCTTGTCGGGATTCCAACCCGAGAAAAAGCCATCCTGCTGATCTTCCGTGTCTCGAAACCCTTCCCGCAGAATGCAGGAAGCGTTGGTATAATGCGCGACGTATTCGCGGAAGAACAGTTCATTCTCGAGAACGTGCCTAACGAGTCGCGCCGAGAAACGCGATATCGGTCCCGGCCCGCAGCGGCACCCAGATATCCGCGAGCGCGCTCGTGCGCGAAAAGCGAGGATCGACGTGGATAATCGTCGCGCCGTTTTCCTTCGCCTTCATGACCCAGCGGAACCCGACCGGGTGCGCCTCTGCCATGCGACGAGCCTTCGATCAGGATGCAATCGGCGCGTGCCAAATCTTGTTGCGCGGTCGTAGCTCCGCCCCGGCCGAAGGAGGTGCCCAGACCGGGCACCGTGCTGCTATGTCATATCCGGGCCTGGTTGGAAACGCACACCATCCCCAGGCCTCCGGTAAACAATTTCTTGATGAGATAATTCTCTTCGTTGTCGAGCGTCGCGCCGCCGAGGTGGGTGATGCCCGGCGTCTGATTCACGACCGAGCCCTTCGCCTGCTTGATGAAGGTGCGTTTGCGCGATTCCCACACGCGATCGGCCACCATGTCCATCGCGCGATCGAGCGACATCTCAGTCCATTTGCTTGCGCGCGGGGCGCGATATTTCACTTTGGTTTCGCGACGCGAATGGGTCAGGAGCTGATACGAAGCCGCACCTTTCGGACAAAGATTTCCCTGCGAGATCGGCGACTCCGGATCGCCCTCGATCGCAACCAATTTCCCGTTCTTGTGATAAATCAGCTGTCCGCAACCGACACCACAGTACGGGCAAATTGATTTTGCGACTTTCGCGTCGTCGATGCGCGCATGCATCTCGCGCGTCTTCCGCGACATCGATTCCAATCCGGTGCCATCCTTGCGTTCGCGAATTTGGCGAATGAGCGGCCACCTCTCGAGTAACTGCGCGAGCATCGTCTCTCTATCGCGCGCTAGAATCGATCCGGTTGTCGAGAAATTTTTGCTCGACGTCGCAGCCGCTTCAGCAAATGCGCGGCAATTGTTCGCCCGAAAGCATATCGACCACGCGCGTTCCGCCGACGCGCGTCTTCATCAAGACGAAGCCGGTATTTTCATCTGTGACTTCGCCAATAATAGCGGCATTTGTTGCCTAACGAGTGGGATTTCATTGCGCCAAGGACACGCTCTGTATCCGAAGGCGCGACGATGGCGAGCAATTTCCCTTCATTCGCCACGTAGAGCGGATCGAGCCCGAGAATTTCGCACGCCCCTTTGACTTCTTCGCTGATTGGAATGCGCGCTTCATCGAGCAGCATTCCGACCTGTGCAGTCTGTGCGATTTCGGTGAGGGCACTGGTGACGCCGCCACGTGTCGGATCGCGCAGGACATGAATGTCTTTGCTCGCATCCAGAATTTTCTCGACCAAGCCGTTCAGCGCTGCCGTGTCGCTCGCGATCTCGGTTTCAAATTCCAAGCCTTCGCGCACAGACATGATCGCGATGCCGTGGGTCGCAATTTGTCCGCTGACAAGAATCTTGTCGCCGATTTGTGCGCGTCGCGGATGGATGTCAACGCCTTCCGTGATTGTGCCAATCCCGGACGTGTTGATGAAAACTTTGTCAGCTTTGCCGCGATCAACGACTTTCGTGTCGCCCGTGACGAGTTTGACACCGGCGGCATCCGCCGCTTCACGCATCGACTGCACGATGCGCCAGAAATCTTCCATCGGCGTGCCTTCTTCGAGAATGAATCCACAGGAAAGATAAAGGGCCCGTGCTCCGCACATGGCGAGGTCGTTCACCGTACCATGCACTGCGAGTTTGCCGATATCGCCGCCGGGAAAGAATATCGGGCTCACGACGTAAGAATCGGTGCTGAAGGCAATGCGTTCGTTGCCTAACGAGAAGATGGCGCCGTCGTGAAGCGGCTCGAGCAATTCGTTGCGAAACTGCGGCAGCACCATTTTCTCGATGAGCTGATGGCTCAACTTTCCGCCGCTTCCATGCGCGAGAACGATCTCTTTGTAGTTTGTGATCGGAATCGGGCAGGAAGCGGCGAGAAGCGATGGCTCTGCATTCTCTTCTCTCGAGCTTTCCATCATCGCAGCTTTTCTTCAGGTAGGGATGCGTCTCCGACGCGTCCCTCGACGGACGGCTCGGAGAGCCGTCCCTACCTGATTAAATAACATCCTCGGCTCCGAGTGCGATGTGAATCAAATCCCAGAGCACATGCACCAACGTCGCGTGCACTTCCTGAATCCGGTGAATGCTGTAGGACGGGACGATGAAACAGTAATCGGATACTTCCGGAAAGCGGCCGCCATCCTTGCCCGCCCACGCCACCGTGAGCATTTGCTTTTTGCGCGCTTCCTCGAGTGCGTAAATCAGATTCGGCGATTTCCCGCTCGTGCTCACGGCGAGTGCGATGTCGCCCGGTTGACCAAGTAAGCGCAATTGATCGACGAAGACGCGCGCATAATCGGTGTCATTGCTGACGGCCGTCATCGTCGCGACATCCGTCATCAAAGGAATTGCAGAGAATGCGGCGCGTTTTTCGATGATCGGGTGGGTGAACTCAACCGCGAAGTGCAATGCGTCGCACAAACTTCCGCCGTTTCCCATCGTCAAGAGCTTGTGGCCCTGCGAAAAGCGCTCGGCCATTTCTCTGCTCAGCGCTTCGATCTCGGCGGCATACTTCTCGAAAAATTTTTCCTTCATCTCCACGCTCTCGCCGCACTTGCGCAGAATTTTGTCGCGGAACGGTTCCGCGAGTTTGTCGATGGTGGGCGACGCGTTCATACATCGGTCTGGGTAGCGCACGCGTCTCGCGTGTTGGTTTCGGCGTCTCGCCGAAACAATCTTTTCGAAGTTCGCGATGGCGAGACGCCATCGCCCACACGCGAGACGCGTGCGCTACCCAGAATCATGCTGCCTCCGCGCGCTGTTTTTGTTCGCGCTTTTGGCTCTCGAGATGTCGTCCGTAGGCGTAATAGGCGGCGCACGCGCCCTCGGCTGAGACCATGGTCGCGCCTAACGGATGTTCCGGTGTGCATTCCTTGCCGAAACAGGCGCAATCGTGCGGCTTCTTCACGCCGCGCAAAACCAGACCACTGATGCACGTTTCCGGTTCGTGCGTGTCGATTTCCTTCACTTCGAAAATTCTCTCGGCATCGTGTTCGTGAAATTCGTAGCGCAATTTGTAACCGCTTTTCGGAATCGAACCGACACCGCGCCATTTGCGATCGCACACTTCGAAAACTTGGTTGACCAGGTTTTGTGCGACGCGATTCCCATCACGTTGCACCACACGCGGATATTGATTCTGCACTTCGCACGTTCCCGCTTCGAGTTGACGCACGGTCATGAGCGTTCCCTGCAAAATATCGATCGGCTCAAAGCCGGTGATGACAATTGGGACCTTGAAGCGCGCGGCGAGCGGTTCGTATTCGCGATAACCCATCACGGTGCAGACATGCCCCGGCCCAAGAAATCCCTGCACCCGATTAAGCGGAGATTGCAGAATGGAGGCGATCGATGGCGGGACAAGGACATGCGAAACGAGCACGGAAAAGTTTTTGATGTCTTGCTTTTGCGCCTGGAAAACCGCCATGGCGTTGCTCGGCGCAGTCGTTTCGAAACCGATCGCGAAAAAGACAACCTTTTTGTCGGGATTCGCGCGCGCGATCTTTAAACAATCGATCGGCGAATAGACAACGCGCACATCAGCGCCGCGCGACTTCAAAATTAGCAGGTCATCCTGCGATCCCGGCACACGCAGCATGTCGCCGAACGAACAGAAAATTACATCGGGTCGCTGCGCGATGGCATGCGCCTTATCGATCATTTCGAGCGAGGTCACGCAGACCGGACAGCCGGGTCCGTGCACCAGCTCGATCTCGTTAGGCAAAAGCCGATCGATTCCGTATTTGACGATGCTGTGCGTTTGTCCGCCGCAAACTTCCATCATTACCCATGGTCGTGTCGTGATACGCTTGATCTCGTCGACGATACTTCGCGCCAATTTTTCATCGCGGTATTCGTCGAGATATTTCATGAATAACTAAGCTGCCGCCGGCGGGGATGATTCGAAAAACTCTTTCGCGGCTTCAGAGTCATCCACATCGGGAATATCGAGTTCCCCCAACTGCTGCAATTGCTCGAGCGCCTTGTAGGTTTGCGCCGCTTGTTCTTCGTCGACTTTGCTCAACGCGAACCCGACGTGAACCAAAACGTAATCGCCGATATTCACTTCCGGCGTGTATTCGAGACAAACCTGCTTCACGATTCCGCCGAAGTTTGCTTTGCCCATACGTACACCGTTCGCGTCCATTGCGATCTCGATCAATTTTCCCGGAATGGCGAGGCACATGGTTACGGTTTTGCTTCGAAGATGAGATTGAACGGCGTTTCCGCTGCGCGCCGGAAACGAGTGAACCCGCCGCTCGTCACGACTTCGCGCAGGCGCTTTTCTCCGGCTTGCGCACCGAGCGCGAGACCGACTTCCTGCGCGCGCGACGTGGGTGTGCAAATTAAAGTGGACGCGCTGTAATACATCCGGCCGATCGGATTCAGATTCTGTTCGAGCCGATCGCCGGCGATTGGCTCCACGATCATCCACGCACCGTCGCTGGCCAATGTCTTGCGCACATGCGCAGCCGCTCCCGCAGGATCGCCCATGTCGTGCAAACAATCGAAAAAAGTCACCAAAGTATAATCGTTTCCCGGAAACTCTTTCGCCTTGGCCACTTCAAACTTCACGCGGTCCGAGACGCCGGCTTTGTTCGCCTGTTCGCGCGCCCACCGAATCGATGGCTCGTGATAATCGAAACCGAAAAAGTGCGAGTTCGGATACGCCTTCGCCATTAGCAACGTGGAGGCGCCATGTCCGCAGCCGACGTCGGCCACGTTCGCGCCTTTCTTCAGTTTCTCTTCAATTCCATCGAGCGCCGGAATCCATTCCGAAACCAAATGCGCAGCGTAACCGGGCCGGAAGAAACGCTCGGTCCCTTCAAAAAGATCGGCGCAATGTTGATCCCAACCAACGCCGTCGCCGCTCTTGAAAGCGCGCCGCAGCTTTGGTTCGTCCATGATGACGGAGCTAACAACTTGATACGCGCCGGGAAGGAAGCAGGGGCTGTCATCGACCGCCATCGCCATCGCTTGTTCGTCAGGAAGCGTGAAAGTTTTATCCACGGCGTTGTATTCCACAAAACCGCCGGCGGCCTGCGCGGAAAGCCATTCACGCACGTAACGCTCGTCCGTGCTGGTCTTTTTCGCCAACTGCTCGCTCGTCATCGCGCCCGCGCCGGCCATCGCTTTGTAGAGACCAAGTCGATCGCCGATCACGACTAGCGCCGTGTTCATAGCCGCGCCAAGCTCGTTGAGCGCCTGGCCCAGAAATTTATTCAGCTTGTCGTCGTCAACTTTCAATGCCGAAGCGTTCATTCAATATCCTCCTCGAGTTGAACTTTGCTGATCGCGACGCCGTCGCAAAGTAAAAGCCTATCACCGCACTGGACGCCCGCCAGCAAATCGAGCGGTACTTTTTTTAGCGCCCCGGAGACGCGAACGTTTCCCATCTGCATGCCGTTTTCCATGAATAGATCCACGACTTCGCCATACAGAAGATTCATTTCGTGTTCTCGTTCGCTTCGTAAAATTCGGCGTGCGCGCCGACTGCGACAAGTGCGACTCCGCCGATGATGTTGCCGATCAAGGTGGGCAACAAATATTTTATGAAGCAATCCACGAAAGATAATCCGCCGGTCGAGACGAGATAGAACGTTTCGACGCTGCCCGCGATGACGTGTGGAAGTTCCGCGAGACCTACGACGTAAGCGAGAATGATGATGACCCAAATCCGCGCCGATTCGGCGAACGGCAACAGCCAGACCATGAGCGCGATGAGCCAGCCCGACAATGTTCCGCGCAGGACCAGAGTGAGGAAATCAGGCTGAATCGCACTCTGTCCGATGCGGGCAAAGATCGCGCGCACGTTTTCTTCAAAAATGTTGGAGTGACCAATCAACGCGGCGAATGCGAACGCGCCGATGAGGTTGGTGCAGAGCACAATCGCCCACAACCGCGCGACTTTGCCGAGCATGCGCGGGTCCTTCTTGCGCAGCAGCGGAAGAATTACAGTCAGCGTATTCTTCGTGAACAATTGCTGGCGTCCGAGAATGACGATGAGGAAACCGAGGCTGTAACCAAGCTTGGTGATCAGCGGTGTCCAGTTCGACTGCGGCAGATGAAATCGCAGGAGCGCTTCCGCAACGAGGGAAAATCCCATGGAAAGACCGGCCGCCAATCCGGATAGCGCCAGCTCCGCGGGATGGCGATTCAGCTCGTGCTCGCCTTCGGCATAGATCGCTTCGTAAACGACTTCACCGGGCGGCGCGGTGCGATCGATTATTTCCTCTTCTTTCTTCTGCTCGTGCGTCGACTTCGCCATGGCACTTCACTTTCGCGCGCCGAGGCCCAATTGGCTGCAACGATTTGACCAGGCGCGATTCCACCATCGTTAGGCGGAATGCGCTGGTGCCAGTAGGGACGGAAATTTTCGGCGCTCAAACGATCGATTGCGCGTTCGGTGAGATAGCGATTCTGGAAACAACCGCCGCTCAGCACGACTTTCGGCTCCCCGATTTTTCGCGCCACGGCGACAATGATTTCCACCAGCATATTGTGAAATTTTGCCGCGATGACGCCAATACGAGCGTTGTTTTGGTGATCGGTGATCAGCTCGATGATTCCCGGTTCCCAATCGACAATGAGCGGCGAGCTGTCCTTGATGTTGAAAGCATAGGCTTCGCTAGTTTCGGAACGAACCGCGAACTCCAAATCCATTGCGGCCTGCCCTTCGAATGTAATGCGATCGCGCAAGCCGAGCAACGCGGCGACGGCATCGAACAATCGTCCGGCGCTTGAAGTCAAAGGCGCGTTGACTTGCTTTTCCAAAATCTGGCGCAATATCGGGATTTCATTTTTGGCAAAACCGGCGGACAGATCGGTCTGCTGCCAAAGATCGTCGCCAAGAATTTCGTAGAGCAAACCGAGAGCAGTCCGGCGCGGTTTCTTGATCGCGGCATCGCCGCCGGGCAATCGAAACTGCCGCAAGTGCGCGACACGTTCGAAGGCGCCGTCTTTGGCGAGCAAAAATTCTCCGCCCCAAATCGTCCCGTCCGGACCGAATCCGGTACCGTCCCACGCCACGCCGAGCGCCGGGGCTTCGATTTCGTTTTCCGCCATGCAGGCCGCGATGTGCGCCCAATGATGTTGAACCGGGAACAGCCTCCGGTCTTTCGAATGCTCGTGCGCAAATTTCGTTGAGAGATATTCGGGATGCATGTCACACGCGATGATTTCGGGTTTCGCTTCGTATAACCGCGGCAGGTCCGCGACCGCATTCTTGAATGCGCGATACGCCTGTTCCGTTTCCAGATCGCCAATGTGCTGACTAACGAAAACATTTTCGCCAACGCTGAGAGCGACGGTGTTCTTCAGATGCGCGCCGACGGCGAGAGTGGATGTCTTCAGCGTGTGCACATGAATCGGTAACGGCGCGTAACCTCGGGCGCGGCGCAGCATCAATTCACGTCCATGCATCGTGCGCATGATCGAATCGTCGACGTGCCGAACGATCGGCCGATTGTGCACGAGAAAATAATCGGCGATGCCACGCAAGCGTTTCAACGCTTCCGCCTCGTCGATACAGATTGGTTCGTCGCTCAAATTTCCACTCGTCGCGACAATGGGAAAATTCAGCTCGCGCATGAGGAGATGATGAAGCGGCGTGTACGGCAGCATCACGCCGAGATTCGGATTGCCAGGCGCGATTGAATCAGCAAGCCGCGTCTCGTTCTCACTCTTCTCCCCGTGGGAGAAGAACTGAAGATGAGGGTCGTGTGGCGCGGCCATGTGTTCTCCGCCTCCTTGAAGTGAAGCGCGCGACGGGGCCCTCACCCCTCCCTCTCCCTGAGGGAGAGGGGATACGATTTTTCGCAAGATGACAATTGGGGCTTCGGGCGAAAGAAGAAGACGTTGTTCTAATTCGGAGATTTCGCAGAAGCTTTGCGCCATTTCGAGCGATGGAAACAGAAGCGCGAACGGTTTCTCTTCGCGGTGTTTACGCGTGCGCAGCCTAACGACTGCTTCTTCATTACGCGCATCGACGATCAACTGGAAACCGCCCAGGCCTTTCAAGGCCACAACATTTCCATCGCGGATCATTGCCGCTGCGGCGAGCAGAGCCTCGTTCCTCTGCGCATCGCGACGGCCGGCCCCGTCCCACAATTCCAAGTGAGGTCCGCACACGGGGCACGCATTCGGTTGGGCATGGAACCGCCGATCTACCGGCTTGCGATATTCGCGCTCGCAATTTGCGCACATCGTAAACTTCTTCATCGACGTGCGGGCGCGATCGTAAGGCAGCGCTTCGATGATGGAAAAACGTGGCCCGCAGTTCGTGCAATTTGTAAACGGATAACCGTGACGCCGATCGTTTGGATCGAGAATTTCTCGCAGACAATCCGCGCACGTCGCGATGTCGGGAAGAATCAACGCCGTTTTCGCACCGTGATCTTCAGTCTCGCGAATTTCGAATTCTTTGTAACCGATTGCCTCGACGAAAGAGGAATCCAAACTTTGGATGGTGGCGCGCTCGGGTTTTTCCTTTTCCAGCCGCAGTCAAAAACCTTTGCAATGAATCGCGCGCGCCTTCCGTTTCGATGAAGACGCCTTGTGCGGAGTTCAAAACCCAGCCCTTCAATTTGAGCTCGGTCGCGAGTCGATAAACAAACGGACGGAAACCGACGCCCTGAACAGCGCCGCGTACCGTGACTCTTAAGCGCGCTTTGTCAGTTTCGTTTTCCATTGTGCGCCGCCAAGCAGCGGGAGAACAAACAGGTTTGCCAGAATATCGACGATTGTTCCCGCAAGCACGACCAAACCGAAGCGTTGCGTAGGCGGAAAACTCGACAACGCGAAAATCGCAAACCCGGCCGCGATGATAACATCGGAATAAGAGGAGATATCGTTCGAGGCCACGTTGAGCAGAATTTTCCTTGGCGCGGGAAATCGCTTCTCAATCTTTTTTGATTGGCGGAACTGAGGATCGCTACTGGAGAAGAAAAACCCTTCGTTCACGACCGGTTTAAGATCGACGAAGAGCGCGACCAATCCGAAGAGGACGCCAGTGATCGTCAGCATCGCCCACGGCGTTTCCAACCAGTGCCGCCACGATTTTTTCATGGCATGCAGGTTGGCCTAACGAAATAGGCCGTCGACGAAACCGATTTGATAAACGAGGAACAAACCAAACCCAAGACTGATCACACCGGCGGCGGTTCCGAGGTGGCGATGCAATAACTGAAACCGAGAGCTATACGTCACCGGCACTGCGATCGCGGCGGTGATTAACATCATGCCGGCGATTGTTCCGATGCCGAAGATCAAGAGATACGCCATCGCCCAGATGGGATCGCGAATGATAGGCAGAACGAGAAGCGCGATCGCAGCCGATCCGGCCAGGCCGTGCACGATGCCGATCACGATGGGACGCAGCGTCTGATAGAATCTTAGCCTCCCAAAGTAACGATCCAGTTTTGCCGGAGGAACATCTTCCTCCGTGTGACCGTGCGCGCCGGGCGAGTGTCCGTGTTTGTGGGTGTGAATGTAATCGCCGTGTCGATGCGGATGCTCGTGATGATCTTGGGTGACGGTTCGGACTGTGCGCAGCGTTGCACGAAGATTGAGTGCGCCGAGAAGGATTAGCATCAAGGCGACGCAAAATTCGAGACTCATCCCAAGGCGTTCGGGAATAACCAAACCGAAGAGAATAATTGCCCCGCCGACGACAAGCAGCGTCAGGCTATGACCGATCCCCCACAGGATTCCGGTAACCGCCGCGCTCGAAACTGAACGTTGCCGGCTGACGATTGTTGTCACGGCAACGACGTGGTCGGAATCCGTCGCGTGTCGCATTCCCAGGAAAAATCCGAGCAGAAGAATCGACGCGAACGTTGTCATGATTCGTTAGGCCGTAAGCGGATCGGATTGCCGGAATTTGACTGATTTGATGGCGCACTCATCGCCTTCGGTCATTTGCGTCGCCTTACCGCACGCCGGGCATTGCAAAGTCGCCACCGGTTTCCCGGAGATGAGGTCGTCGAGATATTTGGGCCGGCCGTGATAGGAACACTGCGGGCATTGCACGGCCGCCTCGATTGTTTCGATCGAAAGCGTTGAACCTTCCAATGGCGTTTCCGTGATCACAGCCTGATAACAAAAACGGAGCTGCTCCTCCTCGATGTGACTGAACTCACCGATAGTTAATCGAACCTCGACGATCTTTTTGTCGGGATTTTCGCTCGAGAACTGGAGAAGTTTTTCGACCAGGCCGGATGCAATGGACAGCTCATGCATCGGCTTTGGCGTTAGATTGCGAGAAGCGTCTCGGCGACCTGATCGAGGCCCGATGCCCGTCTTGCAACTCGTCGGAATGACTTTGATGTCCGGCTTGAGCGCGTGCACATCGCGTGTGAGATCGTCGACGCTCACTTCCATCGCATCGGCGAGATCGATTTTGTTGATCACAACGACCTGCGATCCCAGAAACATGTGCGGATGTTTTTTCACCATCCACGGTCCTTCGGTCACGCTCACAACAACGACGCGCGCTTTTGAGCCGAGCGGGAATTCCGCGGGACAGATCAGGTTTCCGATGTTCTCGATGAAGATGAGTTTCAGTTTTTCGAGATCGATCTGGCGCAAGCCTTTGCCGACAAGATTCGCATCGAGGTGACAACCATTGATCGTTGCGATCTGCACGATGGGCACGTTTTGCTTTGCGATCGCATCCGCATCGTTGCTCGTCGTGGCGTCACCGTTAAAAACCGCGACGCCGAGTTTGTCTTTCAACTTTTCGACGAGCTTGGTGATGAGCGTGGTCTTTCCCGAACCGATCGCGCCCATGAAATCGATGGCCGTCGTTCCGTGTTTATCGAGCAACGCGCGATTTTCCTTCGCGAGCTTCGCGTTGGCCTCGAGCAAACTGTGCTCCAGTTCGATATCGTAGATTTCGTCGGGTTGTGCTTCGAGTGTGATCATTCGTTAGGTGATAGGGACGGACCGCCGGTCCGTCCGTGATTTCGTCGGCGCGCCCGGCGGTCGCGCCCTACCAAATTAAGATTGGCCACGCGATTAGTGTGCTAAGCCCGCGAACGCCGTCGGCGTGTGTTTCTGCTGCAGCACTTTCCCGTTGCCGAGATACATGTGCACACCACACGGCAAACACGGATCGAAGCTGCGCACGGCGCGCATGATGTCGATGCCCTTGAAGTTGTCCGGCCCGTTCTCCTCGAAGATCGGCGTGTTTTGCACAGCGTCTTCGTATGGCCCCGGCGTGCCGTAAACATCGCGCGGGTTGGCATTCCACGGCGTCGGCGGATACGGATGATAATTCGCGATCTTGCCATTGCGGATGACGAGGTGGTGCGAAAGAACTCCGCGCACTGCTTCGTGGAAACCGCAACCGATGGCTTCGTCCGGAACTTTGAACGGTGTGAACGTCGCGGTTCGTCCCGCGTGCACTTCTCTCATCGCTTCCTCCATGAAATAAAGCGCGCAGCCCGCCGCATACGCTTGGAAATAAGTCCGAGCGCGATCGCGCTCGATCGCGTTGCTCCATTGCGGAATTTTCCATTCGAATTCGACTTCCGGCTTCATTGCCGATTTCGGCAAACGAATCTTCACGCTGTTCCCTGTGGATTTGACGTAACCGATATCGACAAGGCCGGCCAGCGCCGTGGCCCACAAGCGCGCGATCGGTCCGCCGCCGGTATCGAGCGCGAGATGATCGCCTGTACGTTTGTCGAGCCAGCGCGGTGACATCACCCATGTGTAGTTGCCGGCGAAATCGCGCTTCTGCGGTTTCGGAATCGTGGTTTGATTCCACGGGATGACGTTTGTCGACGGGATTGCCTAACGGATCGTTCTTCACGAACGTTTCCGAATTTTCCCAGTCCTCGTAGTAGGACGAGCCGAGCAGAATGCGAATGCCGAGATTGATATCGACGAGATTGGTCGTGACCAATTTGCCATCAATCACGATGCCCGGCGTGACGTACATGGCTTTGCCCCATGTATCCATCGTCTTGTAATTGTAATCGCAAACATCCGGATCCTGGAACGAACCCCAACAGCCTAACAAGATGCGACGGCGTCCGACTTCTTCGTAACCGGGCAACGCTTCGTACCAAAAATCGAAGAGATCGTCGTGCAGCGGCAGACATTGTCTTCATGAATTCGACGTAGCGCATCAGGCGCACCATGTAGTCGGTGAAGATCTGGATCGACGGCACCGTGCCGACACCGCCGGGATAAAGCGTTGATGGATGAACGTGCCGGCCTTCCATCAGGCAAAACATCTCGCGCGTGTAGCGGCTGACCTGCAGTGTCTCGCGATAGAATTCGCCTTCGAACGGATTCAACGCCTTCATGATGTCGCCGATCGTGCGATAACCGTGATCGGCCGCGTGCGGCGCGGGCGTGCGTTGCGCCTTGTCCCAGACGCTCGGGTTCGTTTCCTTCACCATCATTTCGCAGAAATCGACGCCGACGAGATTGTCCTGGAAAATGTTGTGATCGAACATGTACTCGGCGGCTTCGCCGAGATTGACGATGATCTCGCCGAGCTTCGGCGGCTTTACGCCGTAAGCCATGTTCTGCGCGTAGACGGAACAGGTCGCGTGATTATCGCCGCAGATTCCGCAGATCCGGCTCGTGATGAAGTGCGCATCACGCGGATCCTTGTTCTTCATGAAAATGCTGTAGCCGCGGAAGATCGACGACGTGCTGTAACACTCGACCACCTTCTTCGAGTCGAAATCGATCTTGGTGTAAATGCCAAGGCTGCCGACGATGCGCGTGATCGGATCCCACGACATCTCGACGATGTTGCCCTGCGGTGCGGACGTTCCTCTCTGCGGTGCGGTGATGACTTCTGGCATAATTAAATCTCCATTCTGCTATTCGTTAGGCGAAAATCTTAATTCCGGCCGTAATGCACCGGATCGTAACCTGTCGTGAGTTCCGCGCGGGGATGTCGCCACTTCGGTTCCTTGTTCACGGCATTGTTGGTGATTCCTCTCAGACCGCGCAGAATGCCGCCCCACAACCCGACAACCTTTGTCGAGAGCGATGCACCCGGCGGCGCATCCATGAACGGCATGAACTTGTCCGGGAATCCCGGCATCGTACAGCCGATACAAATTCCGCCGACATTCGGACAGCCACCGATGCCGTCCATCCAGCCGCGCTTGGTCACGTTACAATTCACGACCGGGCCCCAGCAGCCGATTTTCACCAAACATTTTGGCGAGCCATATTCCTTCGCGAAATCCGCCTGCTCGTAGTAACCGGCGCGATCGCAACCTTCGTGGACCGTTTTTCCAAAGAGCCAGGTCGGCCGCAGTTGATCATCGAGCGGAATAACCGGCGCCAATCCCGCGACTTGATAGAGAAGATAGAGGATCGTCTCCATCATGTTGTCAGGTTGCACCGGACAACCGGGAACATTGACGATCGGAAGTCCGGCTTTCGATTTCCAATCCCATCCGAGATAATCCGCGAGTCCCATCGCTCCAGTCGGATTTCCCTGCATCGCGTGAATGCCGCCGTAAGTCGCGCAGGTTCCGCAGGCGATGACGGCCAGCGCTTTTGGTGCAAGCCGATCGATCCATTCATTCGTCGTGATCGGCTGGCCGGTGTCGGGATCAGTTCCCATTGCGGCCCAATAACCTTCCTTCTTGATCTTCTCGTTAGGCACCGAGCCTTCGAGAATAAGGACAAATGGATCGAGCTTACCCGCCGCGGCGTCGAACCAATACTTCATGAAGTCGTCGCCAACCTCATAAGCGAGTACCGGATTGTGCAGATGCACTTTGGGCAAACCAGGAATGGCGCCCATCACCACATCTTCGATGCTCGGCAGAGTTGCCGCTGTGATTGAGACGGAATCTCCGTCGCATCCGAGACCAGTCGTCATCCAGACGACATGAACTTCTTTAACGTCCGGTGGACGATCCGCCACGATTGCCGGTGCTACCATAGGATTACCTCCTCTTTGCCCCCGCTGCCGATTCCAGCTTCGGCCCCGGCTCGCGGCGGCCTCAATCACATTGTTTGACTCAACTCATAGTAAAAGTATGGAAAATTTCTGAAATCTTCGGGACACGCCGATGTCACATACTCTTCAATTTCATGTAGCGGACCAATTCCGGAATCATCGAGATGACCATGATGATGATAATGAGGGCGACGATCCCGCCGACAATTTCCCACGCCAGAAGAGCAGTATTCATAAGTTCCCCCTTATCATTTCGTTTTTCCTTTGCCGATTGGTTTCAACTTCTTATCGCCTCCGAAAGCGCCACATTTCTGCCCAGCAAAAGGTCCGAAATCAGTTTCTCGATCATTTCGATCGCGGACGCGACTGCGCGTTGCACCGGTTCGCTTAAACCGATATGGCCTTCAGTCGTTTCGAGAACGGCCGGCTCGCAGCCGACAACGTATAGTGCGCGTGGCGTTCCTCCGAGGGAGCGAACCATTTGCAGAACGCGCACCGGGTTCATGCCATGAGCATTAACGACCTCATCGGGATTTTCGTCCAGCATTTTTAGGTCGGGCTCGATCAAGTAAACAGTGCCGGGCGCACTGCCGCGTGGCGAAGCATCGATCAAAATCGTCGCGTCATAATCATCCAAGATCGCGTAAGCCAGGTCGAAGCTGCGAATTCCGAAATCCGCCACGCGCACGCCTTCCGGAAGTTTCTTCCCCGCCAGTTCCTTCGCCACCTCACACCCAAACGCATCGTCACCAAAAAAAATGTTCCCAATGCCGGCGACAAGGATGCGTTTCATTCTCTAATGGGTTCGACTTCATCCGCGCCGTAAAAAAAGCGGTGCCCCGGCTGTCGCATCAAACCGAGCTCGCGGCCGGGATCGTCTTCCAAAACGAGAGCGAAATGCACTTCGTTTTCCACGTCTTGTTCGACTGCTTCGATGATCGCAATTTTTCCCGCAAGCGCGATGTCCATGACGTCGGCGCGCTTTTTTGGTCTAATGCGAACCCGATCGCCCGCTTTTAATTCCACCCCCTGCACGGTGCAGCTTTGCAGCCGCGTCGCGGGATTGAAGAAGTCTTCGCCCGACATTCGCACATCGCGCATCGCGCCGTGCATTTTGAGCAAATCGTCTCCGGACAGACCTTCGGTGCGTTCAAGAATTCGTCGTGCGGCTTCATCGACGCGACGCATTTCATCTTTTTCTGCGTCGGTCATCGTCTGCACGCGCAGCGTCAGAATCTCGTCGATCTCGGTGCCGTCGTGCAGATCGCCCGCGCTTTCCGGCGCGATCTTTGGGTAATCATAGAGAATGATGGGCGACGAAAGCATCGCGTCGCGCTCATTCTCTTTTTCGTCGCCGACCAGGACCGGCCAGCTTCCGATATTTCTGCAATCGGCCACCGCGGCCGCGTATTCCGGCACCGGATCGAGCGACGAAACGAATTCACCGCCTTCCGCATGGAGAATTGTATGCGTGGAAGTAAAACTGCGCGTGATGATCGCGTCTTGATTGTCCAAGTCCGGCTTTGGAACAGGTGTTCGATTCAAAATTCGGACGGTGATTTTCGCAGCAATCTTATCGATCGATTCGATCTTCACCTCGACCGAGCCGGCGAGCGCTTCGCAGCGTCGCAATAACATGGCCGGGATTTTTCCATTCCCATCGCGTATCGGTTCGACCTCGCGGCTGGAGGGAAATTCAAAATCGTGCACGATTTCCGTCGCGGCATTCAGCGAAATCTTTGGCAGCTCGACTGATCTTTCGACCGCTTCCTGCCAAGTTTGATAAACATTTTCGTCCACCCGTAGTTCCGGCACGATCTCAAATGAAGGCTCCTCGTTAGGCAAAAGGTTTGCGATCGGCGACTTAAATGCGCCAACTTCGCGCGCCATCGGCTGAAGAAAACGCACGTTGATGTGCAGAACGCCATCGCGCGATTCGTTGCGGACGAGGCACTCCGTCTGCATCACACATGGTTCGCGTCCCTGCTGCGCCTCGCTGTAGTCACGCGGATAAACGCGGCCGAAAGTGAAACGCTCGCGCTGATTCTTCTTCGAGGACGCGCGGTATGGATAAAGAATGTAGCCCTCGTAAAGAACGGCGTTGACGATCTTATCAACGAGTTCGCGATTCATTTTCTGCGCAGCAAACGTTCCATCACCTGTTCCCATGACAGCACAGCCCTTCGCGGCGTCTTGAATTCTTGCAACCGATCGAACACTGCGCGATCGAAACTGATCCACGCGCTGTTTGGATAATGATAATCCATCATCTCGCGCCAGATGCTGATCGGCATGCGATAAACCGATTCCTTGTTCCAGGAAATCTGCTGGACCTGAAGTCGGTCGTCGTCGGCGCGATAGAAGATCGTCCCGCTAAAAAGAAAAAGCAGCGGCACGTCGCCTTCTTCGAGCGCGTAGAAATATTTCGTCGCGGCAATGTTAAGATCAAAGCTGCATGGAACGGACAGCATCGCTTCGGTGTGGCCGGTGAAGGGGCGAACGGTTGTGCTCGCGAGTGTCCACAGCCGTGTCCGCAATGTTTGTCCCCAACGCTCCGGCGTGCCGAACAGGTCGTTCAGCTTTTCTTTCTCCTTCTCGGTATAGGAACGCTGCGGCGCCTGAATCTGAATTTGCGCCTGCAAGATTACGTTCTGGATTGGCTCGGTCGCTGGTTGGTTAGTCACCTCGATCTTAAACTGGATCAACGGCACAACGCCACGAACCGCGGGTTCAACTCCGAGAATCTTGAAATCGAGATCAGGCATTTGCGTTCAGACGTGCAAAAAATTTCTCGATTTCTCGCCAGACTTCTTCGCCGCCGGACAAGCCGCGCCAATGTGTCCGAATGGTGCCGACGAGTTCGAAACATTTATCGATCGGAGCCAGGAAGTAGTCGCGCTTTCCCTCGACGCGATTGACGAGCAAAGCTTCGACATCTTTCTGCATCGAATTCAAAATCGGATTTTGCCTAACGAGCGATTCCCAGGCCGGTAAGGGGAGGAGCGATTCGGTCGCACCGGCTGGACTCGGATACAGCGCGATCGTCCGCTCGTTAGGCGTGCTGTAGAAGAAAAACGCAAGATTGATTGGCAGCGCGAAATTCTCCCAGTCGGCATCGGAGATCTGAAAATCCCGCAGGGCGCGCGCATCGCGCGGGATTAGTTTGAATCGTCCTTCGAGAACATTCTCGAAACGCAATGCGCACGGATCGCAGGCGCAGACGATCTGGCGCTTTTCGTTTCCAGGAGATGACGATGCTCTGGCGCCAGTCGGACACTGCAAAGCTCACAATGTTCTTCGACGCGTGATCCCGGGCTGGGACGCGGAGAAGGCGCACCGGCGAATCGGCGCAAAGCAGAGAAGGATGACGCCATGTATTTTCACGCGCGCAATTCCCTGAAAACGCGCGTCTGTTTTTTTCGGCGCAACGGGCCGTCGCGCCCTTCCAATTTATTGTGGCGGCAAATTCGGCATCACTGGCAGAATCGGCTGCCGTTTGTCAGCGTTGATGCCAGTAGAATCGCGCGCGTCGCGATAATTCTTGCGATCCGGATCGCGCCCCGGTTCGCGGCTATTTAACGCTTGCTCTTCGCCCTTCGGTGTTCCGGCGACATGATCCGGCACTGGTTGTTTACTCATTTTTTTCCTCCTGTTACTGGAATCTGTCCGTTGCCATCGGCGGTCGGACACTCTGTAAACTTCGGATTTACCGCCGGCGGCGCGTGCTCTGCAACGAGACCGTTAACCTCCAGCGCAGTGATATCCGGCGCCGCAGCGTAAATTGCTTCTTCGATCGAAAACTTTAGCGTCAGCCGCGAAGACGGACAGCCTTCGCAGTTTCCCTCGAGCTGCAATCGCACTGCGCCTTCGGGCGTTACTTCGACGAGTTGAACGCTGCCGCCGTGCAAACCGAGTCGCGGTTTCACTTCCTCGATCGCCTGGCGCACGCGCGTTTCCAAATCGAGCGGATGCAGGCCGTGCAAAAGAAGCAGTTTCGAAACGAGATCGTCTTCCGCCAGTTTGTTGATCAACGCCTGCCCATCAGCGCTGGAATCAAAAACAATTTCCAACGCGCGGTTGAGGCCGTGCCCATGCAGATCGAGCAAAGCCTGGGTCAATTCGCGCGTCTGCGATCGCGCCGCTTCATCCGGCATCACATCAATCGCGTGGATCAGCTCTTCGATGCGCGCGATCCGATTTTGAAATTCCCGCGACTTCGGATTGGATCCGGGTGAATTCATGTTTTAACGGACCGCCCTATTCCTTACGGCTCGCTCAGCTTGAGATCAATGTTCGATACCTAATCGTTTCGCGACCGATTCGGCGATGCCTCCGCGCAACATGATGCGCGCGATCTTTGGTTCGCCGGCCTGCAATGTCAGGATGCGAATTCCGAAAACCGTTTTGTCATCGGTGATGCGCAGTTGCGGCCACGGAATGAGCAATGGCGCATGACCAGCGCTCAACATTTTTGGAAACGCGAGATACAAACCCTGATCGGTGGCGGCGGCGCGCAGCAGATTGCGCATTTGCACAAGCCCGATCAATCCGAGCCCTCCATTTTGGCGCTTATATATAGAGGGCGGTTCGCCGGAGGCCGGGAAGCGTTGCGCCGCCGAGTGCCATCCGGTCATGCGGGCATCGAGGAAAAATATTCCGGTGATGAATGCGATGAAAAACATCGCCATAACGACCGTGAAGAAACCCATCAGGATTGGCGATGGACGCCACGGAATTGTTGCGCCGTGCTCGCTCAGCAAATCTTTTACGGCGCGGTGGCGGCCCGACGACCATTTTGTTTCGGTATGTCGCATTGATGCGATACCGGCGACAGAGATCCCGGCGGGAACGTGTGTTTCGTTGCCGTAACCGGGATAAAAACTGAGCGGCAAGTAATCATAGGGCGCCGCGGTTACTGCATTCGGATTCGCGCCGTGATCGAGTAACCAGCGCGCGCTCTCGGTGTTCCCTGCCAGCGTGGCGAAATGCAACGGGGTCAGTCCGGAATTGTTGCGCGCATCGATGACGTTGAAGCCGGCCCGAAAAAGGAGTTCCAAATGCCGCGGCCCATCTTCCGCGGCGTAATGCAACGAAGTATTTCCGTTCTTATCCAGCGCGATCCAGTTTGCGTGCGCTGCGAGCAATTTCTCGGCGGCATCGCTGTGCGCGACGTGCAAAGGCGTGCGGTCAAAATCGTCTGTCGCTTCAACCTGCGCGTGATGTTGCAGCAGTTGTGTCGTGCGCTCTGCATATCCGTGCGAAGCCGCCCAATGCAGCGCCGTCATTCCCATCGGCCCTCTCGTTTGCACATCGGCGCCATTGGCGAGAAGAAGCTCAACGATTTCCGGATGCGTTTTCTCGCGGCCTTCAATCGCGAGAAAGAGCAGCGGCTTGTCGTCAGGACCAAGTGGAAATGATTTTCCGGTACCGCGCCATTGTTGAATCAACTGTCGGCTCTGCGCGACATCGCCCGCGACGACAGCGTCAATCAACGATTTGCCTAACGAATCATCGGCCGACACCGCGAAGGTTGTCAGCCATAACAACGCGGCAACGACGCCGCTTTCACTGTCGCCCCATAAAATACATGCCGGCGATGAGCAACGCCATGCCACCGATGTTTGCCGGGCGGATGGGCGTTCCGTAAACCAGCCACGCGATGATTGCGGCCCAGATGAAAGTTGTCGCGTAGATTGGATACAGAACCGTAAGCGATCCGCCTCGCTTAAACGCGGCGACAAAAAGAACCATGACCGCGACGTAGCACAACACGCCGCCGAGCAGGCGCGTATTGAGCAGATAGCTTGCGACCGATCCGCTGGCGCGATCCGCGCCAGATTTGTAGAGGAATTGTCCGAGCGCGCCCAAAAACGCCGCGACAACAAACATGAAAACCGCGGCGGGAGTTGTTTGCATTTTCGTCGTGGACGACCAGACGGCCACAAAAATGGCGAACGGAGATTTTCAGCGCGAGCTTAAAATAGCAGTTCACAGCTCGCCTGCATCGCTTGCGTCGTTCAGCAGGCTTCACGACAGTGCCCGCTTTCCCATGCTCACCATTTCTCAACTAACGAAGAGTTTCGGCGGCCGAATTCTTTTCGAAGATGCTTCGCTGCAGGTGAACCGCGGCGATCGCGTCGGTTTGGTTGGCCCAAATGGTGCGGGCAAATCGACACTGTTCTCGTTGGTTCTTGAGGACGCCCTGCCCGATACAGGGAAGATCGCGGTTGAAAAATCGGCAGTAATCGGATTTCTGCCGCAGGAAAATTTGCCCGCTGGTGACGAAACTGTTCTGGAACTCGCGTGCGCCGCTTCGCCCGCGCTGTTGAAAGCGCAGCGAATCCTCAAAACAACGCCGGAAGATTCAGCGGAACACCACGAAGCATTGCATCTTTTCGACGAACACGGCGGCTGGCAGATCGAACCGAAAGCGAAGCGAATCCTCGCGGGGCTTGCGTTTCGCGAATCCGATTTCGATCGGCCGGTGAAAGCAATGAGCGGCGGCTGGATCATGCGCGCGCATTTGGCGCGGCTCCTCGTGCAGGAACCGGATTTGTTATTGCTCGATGAGCCGACCAATCATCTCGATTTCGAATCGCTCGTCTGGCTCCAGGAATATCTGCGAAATTATTCGGGCGCGATCCTGATGATCTCGCACGATCGCGAATTTCTGAATCAACTCGTCGGCTCGATCGTGGAAATCGCGCATCGCCGACTCGTTAGGTATCGCGGGAATTGGGACAGCTACGTCGAGCAAAAAGCGGCGCGCGAAGTGCAGCAACTCGCTGCCTACAAGAATCAGCAACGCGAGATCGCGTCATTACAGGCGTTCGTGGATCGATTTCGAGCGAAGGCGAGCAAGGCTTCCCAGGCGCAGAGCAAACTGAAGCAGATCGATCGCATGGAGAAAGTCGAAGCGCCGGTCGCGCGCGAAAAAACGGTGCGTTTCCATTTTCCGCAACCGCGACGCAGCGGACATCGCGTCATCACGTTGAAGGATGTCGATCACGCTTACGGCGATCTTGTTGTTTATCGCGGACTAAATTTCGAGGCGGAACGCGGGCAACGCATCGTGCTGGTCGGTCCGAACGGCGCGGGCAAATCGACGCTGCTGAAAATTCTCGCCGGCCAACTGCCGGTGCAGAGCGGCGAACGCGTGCTCGGGCACAATGTGAAAGTTGGTTATTTTTCGCAGCATCGTTCGGACATGTTCGATGCGCGGCAGACGGTTCTCGAAACAGCCCGCGACATGCCGGATCCCGTTTCGGAACAAACCGCGCGCACGGTGCTCGGTTCGTTTTTGTTTCGCGGCGATGACGTGTTTCAAGACCACCGGCGTGTTAAGCGGCGGAGAAAAGACGCGCCTCGCTCTCGTGAAGTTATTGCTCGATCCGCCGAATCTGCTTCTGATGGACGAACCGACAACACATCTCGATGTCGGCAGTATCGATGCGCTGCTCGGCGCGCTCTCACAATACGAGGGCACGCTGCTTTTTATCAGTCACGATGTTTACTTCATCCGCGCCATCGCCACGTCGGTGCTGCATATCAACGCAGGAAAACTGACGCCCTATGCCGGGGACTACGACTATTATCTCGATAAATCAAAAGCGACGTCGGCGCGTGAAGGACTGATCGCCTCGGAGGGACGTGCTTCCGCACGTCCGCCGGTGAAAGGGAAAATCGCACAGGCGCCGGACATGCAGAAGCATGTCCCTCCGGGTTTGCGCGAAACGCGCGAACGTCGCCGTGTTGAATCCGAGAAACGTAAGGTCGAAGCCAAGGCAAAACGGGATCGCGAAAAACGTGCCCGCGAATTAGAGATGCACATTCTCAGTCTCGAAGGCCGGCAGAAAGAACTGACCGCAGAGTTGGAAAAACCGGAGACCTACGCGGCGGGGGGCGCCGTCATGGAATTGAATCGCGAACTTCTCGCGGTGACGAAAGAGTTGGAGCGTCTGATCGCGGAATGGGAAGCGGTGAGCGAAACAACGGTTCGCGCCTAGTCGTATCGCGACTGGTGCGATCGCATCGCTGGGAATAAAGTCCCAGCGAGTGACTTCGGGCCAACAGGAGAAGATCGCCGCTGCCGGTTGCGAAGTCGCGTTCGATAATCTGACGCGACAACTTTACGCGACGGACGCATCGATTTATCAAATCGAACCCGCGGGCGTGGCGTTTCCGCGCACCGCAGAGCAGGCGAGCGCGGTCATTCGCACGACGGCGGATGCCGGCGTTTCAATTACACCGCGCGGTGCGGGAACGAGTTTGTCCGGCGGTGCGATCGGCGATGGATTGATCGTCGATTTCTCGCGCCACAATCGACAGATCTACGATCTCGATTTGGAAAAAAGGTCGGTGCGTGTCGGCGCGGGCGTCGTGCTCGATCAGCTCAACGCATTTTTGCAGCCGCACGGTTTCTGTTTCGGTCCCGACGTCGCGACGAGCTCACGCGCAACGCTCGGCGGAATGATCGCGAACAATTCCTCGGGCGCGCGTGTTCCTGTTTACGGCACGACGGCAGATCATGTTCGCGAATTGGAAATCGTGCTTGCGGATGGCCGCGTGGAGGCCGTCGGCGCTAATGGCAATTCGTTAGGCGAAGAACGCACGAGGATCGAAAACCTGGTGCGTTCGCGCGCGCGCGAAATCGCAGAGCGGATGCCGCCCGAAATGTTGAAACGATGGAATGGTTACGGGATCCGGCGTTTTCTGCGCACGCCTTCGCTGACCGAAATTTTGTCGGGAAGCGAAGGAACGCTGGCCGCGATTTTTTCCGCCGAACTGAAAATCTCGCCGCTGCCGCGCGAGAAAGGTCTCGGCGTAATTTTCTTTGCTTCGATTCCGGAAGCGATGCAGGCAACGGTCGAGCTGCTCGATTTGAAACCGTCTGCGATCGAGCATGTCGATCGACCGCTGCTCGACCAAACGAAAGGCCAGCTGCTCTTTCAGTCCGCGCGTGATCTGCTCGAGCTGGATACGAAGCCCTGTGAGTCGTTTCTCATCGTCGAATTCTATGAAGATGTTGCCGATCGATTGGCGATTTTGCAGGCGAAGCAACTTGGTCTACGCACAAAAATCCTAACGAGTGCGGTGGAGATGAATCTGGTCTGGAGCGTTCGCAAGGCCGGTCTGTCGCTGCTCACTGGTTGTGTCGGCCCGGCCAAACCGGTTGCATTCATCGAGGACGCGGCGATTCCGCCGAAACATTTGCCGGAATATGTTGCGGGCCTGCGCGCGATCATGGCGCCGCTCGGGTTGGACGCATCATATTACGGACACGCCGCGAGCGGTCTGCTCCATGTTCGTCCGGTTCTCGATCTCCACGACGCAAACGATCTCAGGAAATTCCGGCAGGTCGCCGATCAAACTTCCGCACTCGTTAGGCAATTTAAGGGCTCGCTCTCGGCCGAGCACGGTGTGGGCATCGCGCGCACGGAATACATGCGAGAACAGTTAGGCGACGAGCTGCTCGATCTGATGCGCGAGATCAAACGCACATTCGATCCGAAGAACATTTTCAATCCCGGCAAGATTTTCACCGATGGCCGCTCGCGGATCGACGCCAACCTGCGGGTGAATTTTTCCATGCCGATCGAGCTTCCGTTTGAGCCGGTGTTGGCGTTCGCATTCAAGGACCGTTCGTTCATCGGCAATCTCGAGCAATGCAACGGGTGCGGCGGCTGTCGCAAAGACGCGCCGATGATGTGCCCGACATTTTTGGCGACCGGCGATGAAGTGATGTCGACGCGCGGCCGCGCCAACATCATTCGGGCTGCTCTCGACCTGCGCGTGCAGGGTCACGATCCGCTGAAGTCGGAGGAGCTGGATGCGGCGCTCAGTAATTGTCTTTCCTGCAAGGGTTGCACGCCGGAGTGCCCCTCAAATGTCAATCTCGCTCTGCTCAAGGCGGAACTGATGCACGCGCGCTATGAGCGTGATGGTTTGCCGTGGCAAGCGCGAGTGCTGAGCGATGTCGACTTGTTAGGCAAATTGGGTTGTCTGATTCCATCACTCGCGAACGCGGCGCTGGATTCGCGTTTTGTTCGCGGACTGATGCGGAAGACGCTGGGAGTTTCTGTGAAACGCCCATTGCCGCACTACGCGCCTGAGCGGTTCGACCGGTGGTTTGCGCGATCTGTAGACGCGACTTCCGGTCGCGTGCCAGCGAAGGCAAGCGGCTGGAACCCGCTTCTACATTCCCGTGGGCGGGTCATTCTTTGGGACGACACGTTCGTCCGTTACAACGAGCCGCACATTGGCGTTGCGGCGGTGAAGGTGTTGGAGGCGCTTGGCTTTGAAGTCGCGCTTGCGCAGAATCGAAAGTGTTGCGGCCGGCCGGCATTCAGCCAGGGCAACCTCACGGAAGCGGCACGGCTAGGCCGGCACAATCTCGACTTGTTAGGCAAAAACGGCGCGGACACGCCGATCCTTTTTCTCGAGCCGTCGTGTTTCTCGATGTTCGCCGAAGATTACCGCGAGTTGCGATTGCCGAATGCCGAACAAATCGGCAAGCGCTGTTTCCTTTTCGAAAAATTCGTGGACGATGTTCTCGAGCGCGAGCCGCATGCTCTCGCATTTAACGAACAACGAGCGGACATCGCCATTCACGTGCACTGCCACGCGAAATCGATCCTCAACCCCGCGTTCATGGGGCGACTTGCCGCACGTTTGCCGGGAAGAAGAGCAACCCTACTCGAGACCGGTTGTTGCGGGATGGCGGGAGCTTTTGGCGCGCTCGAATCAAAATACGAGCTCTCACTTAAAGTTGGAACCGATCTCGTGAAAAAAATTAAAGAGCAATCATCCGACTCAATCGTCGTCGCGTCGGGCACGAGTTGCCGGCATCAAATCGAACATATGATGTCGATTTATCCGAAGCATATGGCCGAAGTGCTGGCGGACGCGATTGTGTAATTCGGAGGGACGTGCTTCTGCACGTCCCGGACATGCGGAAGCATGTCCCTCCGGGGTGCTGTCTTGACAGTGGAGGCGACGAATCGGTAGCACTTGGTGCGTGAACACGGAGCGCGAGAATCGCAACGAGCTCGATGGGATGGTCGTCAACATCGAGCTCACGCTCGTCAGCATCATCCAGGGTGTTGCGCTCACTTTTCTGGCGGAGAACGCCCGCGAAGTTTTGAGTCTCAAACAATGGAGCGCCTTGCCCTACATCTTCGCTGGCCTGTTGGTCATCTTCCTCTTCTGGTCGCGCTCGATCATGCATACGCTCACCTTGATTCGCTGGCCGCTCGAGTTCGGTCACAATTTCTTCTACATTGCGTGCACCCTGGCCGAAGTTCTTGCCTTCACCCGGTTGTCTGAACCGTTTTGGTGGTTCGCGCTCAACGCCGTTTTTTCCGCACTCGTCTGGGGGCTGTTTGTCTACGACGTGCGGATGATTCGCCGACGCGAAGCTGACAGCCGCAGTGACGACGCTTCGCTCCTGTATAGAAATGTGATGCGCGACCAGCGACTGAACATTTGGTTTCTGATTCCCGCGATTTGTCTCTTCAACATTGCGTGCGCGCTGGCCATTCACACACATGAACTTTTCTTTCTCGGCCGCGGCGGCCATTTCATTCTTATCGGCCTGTTGATCTTCGGCTCGATCGTTTACCTCGGTTACGTCATCCGATCTTTTGTGAAACTCACGCCGTTGATCGTTGCCGCGCGGCACGATTGGCGATCCGGCGAAAGTATCGATTCAACGGCGAAGTAATTGTCGATCGCGGGAGTCCGCCGACGTCGATGACTAGATCGCGTGCAACGTAAACGGCGCGTCTTCGGAATGGCCGTTTTGCGTCGGATGAATTCTGTTCGTGAGGTGATCGATGACCGCTTCCAATTTCGGCCAGTCGATCGGTTTGACGAGATGCTCGCGGAAACCGGCAGCCAGACTCGCGTCCACGTCGGATTGCATGCCGTAACCGCTGAGCGCGATCCCTTCGGTGGCTCGTCGCTCATTCATGTAACGGAAAAGATCGAGGCCGCTCCCGTCGGGCAACCCAAGATCGCTAATGACGAGATCGAACTCGCGCCGATCGAAAAGCGCTTTCGCGCTGGCAACAGAGCCCGCGACATCGACTTCGTGCCCGGCCCGACGCAACAGACGCGCGAGGATTTGCGCGGTACTTTCGTGATCCTCCACCAACAGGACGCGCAAGCCGCGTGGCGCGAGCGCGAGCTTTCGCGGACCCACCGTTTCGGCGGCGACCGTCGCCGGCATCACCGGCAGTTCGATTGTAACTGTCGCGCCCTTGTTTTTCCCCGAGCTGCTGGCCGCGATCGAGCCCTCATGCAGGTCGAGAATTCCTTTCGCAATCGGCAGGCCGAGCCCGAGCCCACCGTAACGATCGACAGATTCGCGCCGATTTGAATCGTAGCCGGAAAAAAGGCGCGGCAATTTTTCCGGTTCGATCCCGCTGCCGGTATCGATAAAGCGAATGCGCAATGTTTCGGGTTGCGGATTGCTGGTGATGATGGCGATGCAACCGGTCGGCGCGGTGAACTTGATCGAGTTCTTCAGCACATTCCAAAACGCCTGTTCCAATCGGCCTGCGTCTCCCATCACGCGCGCGTTCGTCGCCCGGAACACTTTTTCGATTGGCACCGACGCGCCGGCGTTGCGCGCAATTTGTTCCGTGCGCTCCAAAAGATGATGCACATCAACGGGCTCCCGCCGCAGCGATACTTTGGCGTTCGCGAGACGAGCGTGATCGAGCAGGTCATCGATCATCTTTGTTTCCATCTCGATGTTTGTGCGAATCATCTCGATGTCGGCCCGCTGTGATTTGGTCAGAGTTTCATCAAGAAGCAGCGCGTAGCTCGTCATCAGCACCGGCGCGAGCGGCGTGCGCAGCTCGTGACTGAGCGTGGCGAGGAATTCTTCCCTGTCGCCATCAGGCGGCGTACTCACGGCATTCCGCGATTCTTCCATCAGCTTGATCAACCGCCGCAATTCCAGCAGCACCATCACCTGATGCGCCAGCGTGCGCAGCGCTTCCTTTTGCGTGTCGAGCAATCCGCGCGGCCGGTAATCGCACACACACAATGTTCCAAGCCGAAAGCCATCGCTCGTTTCCAGTGGCGCGCCCGCGTAGAACCGCAAATGCGGCCAGCCGGTCACGAGCGGATTCTCGGCGAAGCGCGGATCCATCAATGTGTCGGGGACAATAAAAAGATCCGGCTGCAAAATTGCCTGCGAACAAATCGAGACGTCGAGGGATGCCTGGCGCAATCCCAGACCAATCTCGGCTTTGAACCATTGCCGGTCGCGGTCGATGAAGTTGATTAGTGCAATGGGCGCGTCGCAGATTCGCGCGATGAGTCGAGCGATGTCGTCGAACTCATCTTCGGGAGCCGTGTCCAGAATCTCATAGCGTTGGAGCGCCTTGATGCGGGCTTCGGAATTGGCCTGGGCGATGAACATGGGAGCAGAAACTGACAAATGTTGTCTCATTGTGCAATCGCGCAGTTCGATCGCAAATTCTGCCCCTTCTTCCTTTTCACACCACGGTCACGAAGGAACACAACGAGCCACACCGAATGGAGAAAAGTATCGGACAGTAGATTGTGACCGCTGCGATCCTTTGTGTCCTTTGTGAGAAAGGATCGGGCGGGTGCTTTTCATTTCGCTTGGAGTGCTGGCCGTTGGCGATAAACTTTCCGTCTCGATGAAAGCGATCAGCGCGAACGGCATTCGTCAGATCTCACGGCCTAACGAATGGTCAATTCCGTCCATCGATCAGGTCATGGCCGAGGAACGCGCGAACGCCTTCAAGAAACGCAGCATCAAAACTTCCGCGAAACTTTCCGGACTCAAGCTCGCCGTTTCCATGATGGACCTGACGACGCTCGAGGGAAAAGACACGCCGGGAAAAATTGCGTTCCTTTGCCGCAAGGCGATGCAGCCCCTCGATCCACGCTACGAAGTGCCTTCGTGCGCGGCTGTGTGTGTTTATTCGAACCTGGTGAAAGTCGCGAAAAAATTTCTCGGAAATTCAGGCGTGAAAGTCGCTTCGGTTGCGACCGCGTTTCCAACCGGACTGATGCCGTTGCGCTTGAAATTGCAGGAAGTGCGCAGCGCCGCGCATGATGGCGCCGATGAAATCGACATGGTGATCAATCGCGGCGTTTTTCTTGCCGGCGAACACAATCGTGTCTTCGACGAAATCGCGGCGACGAAAGAAGCGTGCGGCGAGGCGCATCTCAAAGTGATTCTCGAGACGGGCGAGCTGCAAACTTACGATAACGTTCGTATCGCGAGTGAAATCGCCATGCGCGCTGGAGCGGATTTCATCAAGACTTCCACGGGAAAAGTTTCACCGGCGGCCACTATGCCGGTAACGCTCGTCATGCTCGAAGCTATTCGCGATTACTTTTACGAAACCGGCATCCGCATCGGCATGAAACCGGCCGGCGGGATTCGCAACGCCAAGGAAGCGCTCGCTTATCTTGTGATGCTGAAAGAAACACTCGGCGACGACTGGCTCACGCCCGATCTGTTCCGTTTCGGCGCCAGCACTCTCGTCAACGACGTCCTCATGCAAATCGTGAAAACGGTCGACGGAAATTATCAGGGTGCGGATTACTTTTCGTTACCCTGATTTGCGGTTGCGGAAAGCGGCTGGCGTTTCCAGGCATCAGCCTAACGAGAAGTAACGAAGTTTCGGCGCGAGCTTGGGAACATCGAATTCGGTTGCCGCTTGTCGAGCGGCATTCTACAGCAACGGCGTGATTTTGTTTTTGGCCAGCGCGACCGAGCCCAAGGTGCAGCCGCATCTGTTGTCGATGTTGCCGTTCGCCGTCTTGCTCGCTTGCATCGCGCTGGGACCGATCATCCTTCGGCATCATTGGGAACGGTATTATCACAAGGTGTGTATCGGACTGGCGGCGATTGTTTGCGCTTACTATGCGTTTGTCCTGAAGGCGGGCGAGCGCGTTGCGCATGCCGGTTCTGAATATCTCAGTTTAATGGCGGTAGTGGGTTCCTTCTTTGTCGTAGCCGGCGGAATTCATCTGCGGCCAAAATCTCGGGCCCGTCCCCTAACGAATGTCGTATTTCTCTTTCTCGGCGCCTTGCTCGGCAACGTCATTGGAACAATCGGCGCTTCCACGTTGTTGATCCGGCCCTGGATCGAGATGAACAGGACGCGCTTCGCTGGATTTCATCTCGCGTTTTTCATTTTCGTCGTCAGCAACGTTGGCGGCGCACTGCTGCCGGTTGGTCCGCCGCTTTTTCTCGGATATTTGAAAGGTGTGCCGTTCTCGTGGCCATTGCTGCATTGCTGGCCGCATTGGGCGGTGACAATCGCGATCTTACTACTGATCTTCTATTTGATCGATGTCCAGGCGGCCGAACGTGCCGTGGACGAAGAAACACGTGGCGTGGAAGGGTGGCATTTCTTCGGAAGGAGAAACTTCGTTTATATGGTGGGACTGCTCTTTGCGCTCGTTTTTTTGCCGCCCATTTGGCGCGAAGCGGTCATGATAGCGTGCGCAGCCTTCTCTTATTTTTTAACTCCGGCGCGCGTCCACCGTGCAAACGCCTTTGCCTTTGGGCCAATCAAGGAAGTCGGCTGGCTCTTTCTCGGCATTTTCGGAACGATGATCCCGGTGCTCGATTATGTGCAATCGCATGCGCATGATCTCGGATTGCACAAGGACGCGGAATTTTTCTGGGCGACTGGCTTGCTTTCGGCGCTGCTCGATAACGCTCCGACCTACCTAACATTTTTCGCCGGCGCGCTTGGCCTCCATGGTTTCGAGATGAAGGCAAACGACATCCTGGAATTTATCCGCCATCACGATCACTATCTCGTTGCCGTTTCGACGGGCGCGACATTTTTCGGCGCGCTCACTTACATCGGCAACAGTCCAAATTTGCTGGTGAAGGCAATTGCGGAAAATGCAGGCGTTCCGAGTCCAGGCTTTTTCGGCTATATCGTAAAGTACGCGCTGCCGGTTTTGCTGCCGATCTTTGCGCTGATCACATTTTTGTTTTTCTGAAAGCGTGGAGAGCACCCCGTGTGCTCTCTTTTTCCGTGCAGCTTTTCGTGGAAAGGGTAATGATCTGCCTTCGCATGCCGCGCAAGAAATCACGAAACTCTCCGCTTGTTGTTCTCGAGCGCGATGGAGCGATCGAACGCCGATCTGCGCTGCCGCCGGCCGAACGCCATTTGAGTTTTGGCGATCGCTGGAGTTACGCGCCCGCGCCGGAAGCGCATGATTACATTCAGCTGAAAAAGCGTTACGAGCTTTTCATTGGCGGACAATTCGTTAGGCCGCGGTCCGGCAAATATTTTCCATCCATCAATCCGGCAACGGAGGAAACGCTGGCCGAGATTGCGGAGGGAAATGCACGCGACGTTGATCTCGCGGTAAAAGCGGCGCGACGCGCTTACGATAAGACGTGGAGCAAAATGCCAGGACGCGAGCGCGGAAAGTTTCTCTATCGCATCGCGCGCTTGATTCAGGAAAAATCGCGCGAGCTCGCTGTCCTCGAAACGATGGATGGCGGAAAAACGATCAAGGAAAGTCGCGACATCGATCTGCCGCTCGTGGCCGCACACTTTTTCTATTACGCAGGTTGGGCGGACAAGCTGGAATACGCGTTCCCCGGCCGAACCCCGCGCCCGCTCGGCGTCGCGGGGCAAATCATTCCGTGGAATTTTCCTTTATTGATGGCGGCGTGGAAACTCGCGCCCGCGCTCGCGTGCGGTAATACGTGCGTACTCAAGCCCGCGGAAACAACCAGCATTACGGCGATGCATCTCGCCGAAATTTTCCAGCAGGCGGAATTGCCCGATGGCGTCGTCAATATCGTAACTGGCGCGGGCGAAACAGGTCGCGCGCTCGTTGAGCACGACGATGTCGACAAGATCGCGTTCACCGGCTCAACCGAAGTTGGCAAACGCATTTTGCAATCCGTTTCCGGCACCGGAAAAAAACTGACGCTCGAACTTGGCGGCAAGGCCGCGAACATTATTTTCGAGGACGCGCCGATCGATCAGGCCGTCGAAGGAATCATTTCCGGCATCTATTTCAATCAGGGTCACGTTTGTTGCGCCGGCTCGCGCTTGCTCGTGCAGGAAGGCGTTTTCCCGCAGGTCATCCGCAAATTGCGTGATCGCATTGCGACTTTGCGCGTCGGTAATCCGCTCGATAAAAACTCCGACATCGGCGCGATCAATTCGCGGATGCAGCTCGATAAGATTTGCGAATTGGTCGATAGCGGTTTGAAACAAGGCGCGCAACTGGTGCAATCGCCCGCGCGTCTTCCGGAAAAAGGTTATTGGTATCCGCCGAGTTTTTTCACTGGCGTCACCGCATCGCATCGCATCGCGCAGGAAGAAATCTTCGGGCCGGTCCTGAGTGTGATGACGTTTCGCACGCCGGAAGAAGCGATCGAGCGCGCGAACAACACGCCTTATGGTCTGAGCGCCGGCGTTTGGACGGACAAAGGCAGCAAAATTTTCAAGATCGTAAACAAACTTCGCGCCGGGGTCGTTTGGGCGAACACCTACAACAAGTTCGACCCAACCAGTCCGTTCGGTGGATACAAAGAGAGCGGGTTCGGGCGCGAAGGCGGCCGTCACGGCTTGTTGCCTTATCTGACTTTGACCTAGTGTCGATACTCAGAGCAGGCCTTCGATCGGCAGGCAGCTCAGGATGCTGACCTTGATGCGCTTCCAGAGACTGGTCTCGGGCTCGGAATCGAAGCGGACTTGCTTGTTACCCTCGCGAGTCACCCACTCGAGGCGATTTCCCACTAGTTCGACGCGATAGGCGTTGCGATCGAGATCGCGCTCGGTCTTCTCCGGCAGACGCTTCGCGAACCGCGGACAATCGAAGAGCACACCCATCTCGGTATTCAGTTTGCTTGAGCGCGGATCGAGATTGTAGGAGCCGACAAAACAAATCCGACGGTCGAAGGCGAATGTCTTCGCGTGCAAACCCGCACTGCCCGCTCCGGTCGGTCCGCGAAGCCCGCCTGATCCGCGTTCGTGAAGTGCGCCAGTGGTTGGCTTGAGTTCGTAGAGTTCGATGCCGGCCTGGAGCAGCGGTTTGCGATAGAGCTTGTATTTCGAGTGGACCGGAACTCCGTCCGTTGAAGCCAGTGAATTTGTGATCACGACAACGCGCGAGCCGCGTTGGCGAACGCCAGCCAGAAGTTCGACGCCCTGCTTTCCTGGCACGAAGTAAGGCGAGATTAGGAAGAGTTCGCGTTTTGTTTTATCCACGACCTCGCGCAGCTGGGGCGCGAGATGCGTTTCCGTCTTCGCGGAAGAAGTGAGCACCTTGTCGGGGTTATCGTTCACGATCGTGGCGCGGCCCCAGGAAAACGAAATGTTCCGGCTCCGGAGCTGTCGCGCAAAATCGCTGTGACGCACGTCTTCGGCGTATTCGGATTGCCCCGCAGTCTCACGATGTGCGACGAGCGCCGCGCGCTTCGCGGCGAATTCCTCAGGCGTCGTGTTCTGGTGCGAAAGATTGGTGATCGGAATCGAGGCCGGATGATTCCAATAAAGATCGAATTCGTCCGACACCTGTTTCACTACCGGCCCGATGACCGCCACGTCCATGTCGGCATAATTCATCTCCTCGTTAGCTCCGAAATATTCGTCGCCAATGTTGCGGCCGCCGACGATGGAGACCTGTCCGTCCGCCGTGAACGACTTGTTGTGCATCCGTTGTTAAGACGTCCGATGTCGGTGACGATGCCGAGCAGCCGCGGCGAACGCATGGCGACGGGGTTGAACATCCGCACCTCGATGTTCGGATGACTGTCGATTGCGAGCAGAACTTCGTCGGAGGGCATGGTGCCAAGATCGTCGAGCAACAGGCGCACGCGCACGCCGCGATCGGCCGCGCGCAGCAGACGTTCGATCAGAACCTTACCGACCAGATCCTTGTTCCAGATGAAATACTGCACATCGAGGCTGCGCTGCGCCGCATCCGCCAGGACCAATCGCGCAGCGATGGCATCGTGTGCGTCCGCGAGCGAGTGAAGGCCGGACTGCCCCGGATGTGCCGCAACGCGTGGCCGCACCATTGCCGCGAGCGAGGTGCCGCCATTGCCTGTCATCGCTGTGGAAGCAGTACGTTCGCCACCCGTGGGAAGACCACCACACCCGGCCAGCGAGAATATTGCCAGCAAGATGCCGGCGCACATAATCGAGCGTTGGTAAATACGTTGCATAACCGGTTGGGAACCGGATCAAGCGGAATGCTATTTATTCGAGCGTAGTCTCTCGACATTCGGCGCCTATGAGACCTAAGGCTTATCTGCCAATGAAGACCGCCGCTATTCTGCGCGGCCACATCGGCCCTCCGGCTGCGCGCCGGAACAAATAGGAAGAGCAGGGGGGTTATTCGTCCCTTCGAATTGTTTGGGAGTCGCGCGCTTTGGTGTCGAAGTAGAGCACGACGAAAACGATGCCGAGTAGCGGGCGCAGTATTGCGTGGATCAAACTGCTGAAGATGTAGCTGGCGAGCGTGAGGGCATCGGGCGTCGGTGTGCTCGCGACAGTTTGTAACTTTGCGATGATTTCCTCCGGGCTGGTAGCTCCTTGTAGCCTAACGAGTAAAAACGGAATCTCGCTGCCGCTGCTCACGACAATGAGAAGCAGGATCCAGATCGAGGCGAGAAGCGCGCCGCGCCACACCGGCCGCTCATGCCATGGCGCCGACGCTCCGCTGCGCGCGAGACGCTGGCTTTCGCGCAAGCTTTGAAGTGTGCCCGGTTTTTCCAGCACGCTGACTTGCTGCCAGAAAAGAAAATTCACCCAGAGTCGCGCCGTCATGAACACCTGCAGCGCGAGAATTCCCATCGCCAGCAGGATGCTCACGATTCCGGGCTGACTGGCCACGAGCGACAGAATTACGACTACTGGAACGACGCTCCAGACGAAGTAGTTGCCGTAAACGATCAGACTGAGCTTCGCTATTTCCGGCCAAAAACGAACAGCCCGCTGGAGAACGTCGCGCAGACGAATTGGTTGCCCCGCAGCTGCATCCGCACTCGCGATCTGGATCCCGGCGACAAAGATCGGCCAGAGCGTGAACAAGAAAGCCGTAGCGATAGTTGCGGCAGTCAGCGCGATCGGCGAAGCCGGTTCGGGTTGAGCGAAGTGGAGAAAAGGAAAGCAAACCTGCGCAACTGTCGACGGAATCGCGACGATCAGTGCGAGGACAAAAAATGTGAGCCACCCTTTTCGGTAAATCCGAAAAGTCTCGCCGATGATTTCCGCAAAGCTGCGTGGGCGAAGGTATGTCGGCGGCGGCGGGGCAGAGCTGGAAACAGGTACTTCAGCGAGCGTGGCGAAGAGCGTCTCCGCTTTCACCCAGTTTTCGCCGTCCGCTTCGCGGACTTCGTTATCCGCGATCAAGCGGCCTTCGCGTTTCCATTCGCGTAATGTGTCCAGATCCACAGGCCCATAATCTTTGTCCTGCACGCGCACGAACCATTCGTCAGCCATGCTTCACTAAACCGCGAATCGCACCAGTTGAAAGTGATGCGTAAGCGTCCCGCTTAGCGAAAAGCTCAAGCGCAACGCGGGACGGTCGCAGGCCGCATCATGTGAGCTTCACGGCATCAGCTAACGTGCGCATGTGAAATTGCTCCTCATCGATGGCCATTACTATGTTTACCGGTCGTATTTCGCGATCCTGAATCTCTCCAATTCTCGCGGCGAACCGACCAATGCGATTTTCGGTTTCACAAAAACATTGCGCCTGATGATGAAACATCTGCAACCCGATCTGGGCGCGGTTTTTTGGGACGAAGGTTTGCCGCAGCGTCGCGTCGAATTGCAACCGGCCTACAAGGAAACGCGCAAGGAAATGCCGCAACCGATGGTGCCGCAACTCGATTACATTCAGAATGAGCTGACCGCGCTTCTCGGTTTCAAGAACATTTCGCTTCCGAACACGGAAGCGGACGACTTGATGGGCTGCTATGCAATCGCGGCGCAAGAACGCGGCATCGAAGTCGTCCTGGCAACGAACGACAAGGATCTTTATCAGCTCGTGAATCCGACGACGAAAGTTTACTCCACGGCGAAGGCGGACCTTGCCGCGCCGAAGGACGCATTCGCCTTGTTAGGCGAAGCCGAGGTGACAACGAAATGGGAAGTGCCGCCATCTGCGATTGGCGATGTTCTGGCACTCACTGGCGATTCGGTTGATAACATTCCCGGTGTCGGTTTCGGCCGCAAAACCGCCGCGGCTTTGATTCGCGAACATGGTTCGCTCGATAAACTGCTGGCAAACCTTGATGGCGTGAAAAGTGTGAAAGCGCGCGAGAAATTGACGAATGCGCGCGAGCAAATCCTGCAGAATCGCAAGATGGTCGAACTCGATTGCCAGATCGAACTGCCGGTTCCCATCGATGAACTTCGGATCAGGCCGCAATATCCGGCACTGATCGCGGCTTTGGAGAAAAACGAGTTTAAATCGTTGCTTCAGGAAGTTCGGGACGAGGCGACACGGAGCGGAACCGTGGTGCAAGCCAGTCTTCTGTAGCGGCGGTCTCTGACCGTCGCACTTCTGCTCCGGCGATAACATCCGTCGGCCGCACCCCGCCTGTAGGAAGCGCGGAAATTTTATGAGATTTCGAGAGAAAATTTCGAACGCGAGCAGGCAGCTACTGTCCAATCAGGCAGGTTAAGGCGATTCGGGCGGTGGCACGTTTAGATTTGATGTTTCTCCTTGGCGTGCGCTGCCCGAATCTGTTTTTAGCGACAGGTGTAGAGGCGGCCATGCCGGCCGCTTTTTCGTTTTTGCGGACGACACTCCGAAGACTTTCGCGAGCAGGCGCCCGCCACTACATCCCGCGACAGTTTGTTTTTTCGAAGTAAACTGAGCGGTCTTCATGAATTCTGATTCCTTCGATCCGATCGGGGTTGCTTTGCAGGAGGATATCGGAGCAGGCGATATCACGACCCAGTTTTTCGTTCCGCCGCAACTCAAAGGCCACGGCCGAATCATCACGCACGAACGTTGCGTTGTCGCCGGAACCGACACCGCGGCCGAAGTCTTCCGCCGGATCAATCCCGATTTGCGAGTGGATATTCTGCAACCTGATGGGACGGCGCTCACCGGCGGCGAAACCATTCTTGAAGTGCGCGGGTCCGCCGCTTCTATTCTGACATCAGAACGGGTTGCTCTCAATTTTCTGCAACGGCTTTGCGGAATTGCGACCCTGACACGGGAGTTTGTCGAAGCTGTCGGAAAACATCGGGCGAAGATTCTTGATACGCGCAAGACCACGCCGGGACTGCGCGCGCTCGAAAAACACGCCGTTGTCGTCGGTGGCGGCACGAATCATCGCTTTGGTCTTCACGACATGGTTTTGGTGAAAGACAATCACATCAGCGCACAGGGTGGTTTGACCGGTTTTGCGCAGGCCATTGCCCGCCTGCGAAGCGAACGTCCCGATTTGCAGATCGAAGTGGAGGCGGATCATCTGGAACAGGTCCGCGCGTTTCTCGAGATCGAGGGAATTAACGTCATCCTGCTCGACAACATGAAGCCCGCGGAAATGCGCGAAGCGGTGGCGCTCGGAAAAGACAAGGTGAAATTCGAAGCAAGTGGCGGAGTTACGCTGAAAAACGTGCGCCAGATCGCGGCGACCGGCGTGGATTTCATTTCGGTGGGAGCGCTGAGTCATTCGGCGCGCGCGATTGATTTGTCACTCGAGCTCACGCATGTCGCAGCGTGATTTGTTGCGCGCGGACGAATTGCGCGCGGCACTAACCGACTCTTACATCGGCCGAGAAATCGTGGTCGTGGAAGAAACCACTTCGACAAACGATCTCGCATGGCAGATGGCGCAGGAGGACAGAGCCGCCGGGCTTGTTGTTTTTGCCGAGCAACAGACGGCCGGCCGCGGCCGGCGCGGCAATGACTGGGAATCGGCACCGCATCTTGGTTTGTGGTTTTCCATTCTTCTACGGCCTGCGCTTGCGCCGGCAGATTCGGCGCGCCTAACGACATGGGCGGCGCAGAGCATCGCCGGCGCGATTGAAAAGGAGATCGGCGTGACGCCACGAATCAAAGAGCCTAACGACATCTATATCGGGCAACGAAAGGTGGCCGGTGTGCTCGTCGAAATGCGTGTGGAAAAGAATGGCCGGTATGCCGCGATCGTCGGCATCGGCGTGAATGTGAATCAAACTGCCGCCGATTTTTCCCAGCCGCTGCGCGCAACGGCCGGCTCGCTCGCCATGGCCGCCGGCGGGCCGGTCGATCGTCAGGCGTTTGCCGTCGCTTTGCTACGCGAGTTAGATCGCAGTTACTGCGCGCTCTTCACCGCGTAACTCTGGAGCGCGCGCAGTTTCTCCGATGCACGGCCGCTGTCGATCTGCTCCTGTGCAAGCGCGATTCCTTCGTTCATGTCGCGGACGCGATCGGACACGACAAAGCCCGCGGCCGCATTCACGACGGCGAGATCGCGCTTCGGGCCTTTCAAGTCGCCGGAGAGAATTCCTTCGAGAATGGCGGCATTGCTTTGCGCTTCGCCACCGGCCAAATCGGCGAGCGCGCTTTCAGGAACACCGAGCCAGCGCATATCCATCACGGCGGATGAAATTCTTCCATTGGCCAAATCGGCGACGATGGTCACGCCATTTGTCGAAATGTCGTCCATACCCTTGCCACTCGTCGTCGTTCCGTGAACGACCAGCGCGCGCTCGCGGCCCAATTGTCGCAACACTTCCGCCATTACACCCGTTAGGCGCGGTTCGAAGACTCCGAGGAGCTGACGCGACGGACGCGCCGGATTTAGCAGGGGACCGAGAAGACTGAAAACGGTCCTCGTTTTTTCGCGGGCCAGACGTCTCCGCATTTCAGCGATCGTTTTAAAAGCAGGATGAAATTGTCGCGCGAAAATAAAACCAAGTCCGAAACGTTTCACGCATTCGCGCAATTCTTCCGGCGTAAGATGAATTTCGACACCCAGTTTCTCGAGAACATCGGCGCTGCCGCAGCTACCGGTCACACTGCGGCTCCCGTGTTTCACCACCACGACACCACCCGCAGCGAGAATAAACATAATCGTGGTCGAAACGTTAAAAGAATCGAAGCCGTCGCCCCCGGTGCCACAGACATCCACCAGGGGTCCGTCCAATTCTGCCTGGTCAATCTCCGGATCAATTGCGCGTTCCATCAAACAGCGGGTGAATACAACTAACTCATCCGCCGTTTCGCCTTTGCGATGAAGCGCCGCGAGAAAATCTGCCTTCAGCTCGTCCGAGACTTGATCGGAAAGAAGAACTGAAACGGCATAGCTAACATCACCGCTGTCGAGATCTCTGCCTGCTCTTACTTTTCCAGTTAGCGATTGCATCGTCCCATCGCCAGCTCAATTTGTTAGGCAATTCATTTCCCCCAGCCATGCGCGATAGATTTTTGGGGAAATTTCCGATGGCTTGATCTCGCTTCGCCCGCCCCAGAAGACGTTCGTGTAGGAAACCGGGATGCCGCAGGTGGCCAGGTGCTGATCGATCGCGTCCTTATGCTCAAGCAGGAGAGCTTTCTCCGTGCCGTGTGCAACCGCCATGATGTTGACGTTCCTGAATTCCGCGCCGGCTTCGCGCCAGTAACAATGAGTCAGAATGTGATGTCGGCCGACTTCACCGCCGGCTTCAATCTCGCGGCCATGCGGCACCGCCCAATGAAAAAGCGCATTGAAGCGTGTGACGCGCACGCCGGTTTCCGAGGGCTTGACGTGTTCGAGGAATGTCGAAAAACGCCCGATGATTTTTCGTTCGTTCAGCGCTTCCGCGGTTCGATAAAATTCTTCCAGCGAAATATCGGCTTCCTTTGCCCTGCCTTCCCACGGTTTGGAATGGATCTCGTCCGGCGTGAATTCGCGTTTCAGTGCGGTGAGCACATCCCATTCGCGATCGCCTAACGTCACAGCTTGCACCGGCAGCATCTTTGCCGGCACGTCTGCCTTGCTTCCGGGCGCGATTGTTTTTCGCCGCACATGTCCGACGCCGAGAGTGAAAATTCCTTTCGCCGGCATAAGGCGGAAATGATCCGCGCCGACTCGGTCGGCCAGAAGCGCGCAATGTTCCTCCAGTGAAAAGCCGCGCGGCACTTTCACTGTCGTCCAAAGTTTGTAATCAGAGCCCGCCGTGACGGCATCGGTCGAACGCAACACGACATGACCGGAAAATGGATCGCGCTGGAACATGAAATCGAAAGCGGCATCGATTTTTTCCGGCGCGACTTTCCAGGCGACAAGCGCACCTTCGGCGAGATTCGTTGCGAGTAAGCGTTTGCCGCACGCGCCGGATCGTTCCCGGCACGCAGCATCGCCGCGATCCGTTCCATCACTGTTTCCACGGGCACATCGGAACGCTTTGCGATTTCTTCGAATGGCTCGCGCACAAATCCTTCGATCTTGTCCTCCGACACGGCGAGGATTTTCGCATTCGTTGGATCGTTGTGTTCGGTCGGGATCATCATAATTCGTTAGGTATTGGCCGCGCAGGAAAGCACAGCCAGAAAATGGCAGCTGGTTCCCGCAAGCACGAACAAATGCCAGATGAAATGAAAGTAGCGCACTCTTTCATTCACAAAGAAAATCACGCCGGCCGTATAGATAACCCCGCCCGCCACGAGCCACATTAAGGTCGCAAACGGGACGTGCTGGGCGAGAGGACGGAAAACGAAAAGGATCGACCAACCCATTCCCAGATAGAGACACAGCGCGAGCCGGGTGTGCCGATGAACACCGCGCGCTGTTTTCATGATGATGCCGAAAATCGCCAGCGTCCAGATGATGGCGAGAAGCATCCAGCCGGCTGGCCCGCGCAGCGGCCCGACTGCAAACGGCGTGCAGGTGCCCGCGATAAGAAAATAGATCGCGCCGTGATCGATCACTTGCAAAATGTGTTTGCCTCGCGTCTTCGGCCACAAGTGATAAAGCGCCGATCCGAAGTACAAAATGAAAACCGCCATCGCAAAGATGAGCGATCCGATAAAAAACGCCGAGTCACCTCTCTTCCAGGCAACGAAAAGCAAAAATGGTATACCGATCATCGCGGCGACCAATCCAAGCAGGTGGCTGATGGTATTGGCCAACTCTTCGCCGAACGACTGCGTCCACTTTGGAGGCAGTTTGAATTCATCGGTCAGATGCATGTTGAGCAGGCGCTTTATGATTTTGCCAGCGGTTGCAAATCGCGCCAGCGCCAATTAGCGATTGGAGGGAGATGGTTAAGGGGATTTTCTTCGATGCTGCCGGCACGCTCGTTCATCTGGCGAAAAGCGTTGGCCATAATTATGCGCTCGTTGGAAAATCGATTGGACTCGAGCTTGATGCGACCAGCCTGGATAAAGCGTTTGCCTTGGTTTGGAAAGAGATGCCGGCGCGCGCACCGATTGATCAGCCGCGTGACGATGACGACAAAGAGTGGTGGCGCTTTCTTGTAAACCACGTTCTCAACGAGGTCGCTCCCGCGACAAAAGAACTCGATCGCGATAATTTTTTCGAGTTGGCCTACGAACATTTCGCGGAACCGGGCGTTTGGGAACTTTATCCCGATGTCCTCAGAAGTGTTGAATGCGCTGCATAGGCCGGTTTGAATTGTTCGTCATTTCAAATTTCGACGGACGCTTGCGGGTAATCCTCGAGCATCTTGGAGTTTCGAAATATTTCCGGAACATCTTTCTTGTCGAGCGAGCTAGGCGCCGACAAACCAAATCCGCTGATTTTTCAGCGCGCGCTCAAGCTTAGTGGATTTTCGCCTAACGAGGTATTGCATGTTGGCGATGATCCCCAGCGTGACTGGGCTGCGGCGGCCAACGCCGGCCTGGAAGTTTTCAAACTCGATCGAAAACAAAATTCACTGCGCGACTTGCTTCTGATTCTGTAGCGGCGCTCTATGAGCGTCACACTTTTGTGTTTCGACCGACGGTCACAGACCGCCGCTACAAATCTTGCGGCGACGTTTGAACTGGATTAGAAACTTGCTCCGTCACGGGTCGGTAGCTCAATTGGTAGAGCAGCGCCCTTTTAAGGCGTTGGTTCCGGGTTCGAGTCCCGGCCGACCCATTTTGTCGGCGCAAAGAATAGCGAAACCCTGCGGTCTGTTCATTGACCAACTACACGACACCAGCTAACGTCAACGGATGAGTATGCCGCCCGTGCTCACGGAGGCGGCTTCACCTCGAAGCCGTCGCCAAAAAGAGCGAGAAACAAGAATCTATTGCCGCACCCGACGTTCTTCGAACGATCGAGCAACATGTTTTGCTCGATGGTTTTAAGATCGTCATCGATCTCGAGAAAAGCCGTGGCTCTTATATATATAATGCCGCGAGCGACTCGCGCCTGATCGACCTCTACGGGTTTTTCGGCTCGCTCCCGGTTGGCTACAACCATCCATACTTCGAACAGGAAGATGTGAAGCGCGATTTGCTGCGTGCGTCGCAGATCAAGATCGCGAATTCGGATGTTTATTCGGAAGGTTACGCGCGTTTTGTCGAGACTTTTGAGCGTGTCGCAGGAATGAAACCGCTCGAGCGTTACCTCTTCATCGAAGGCGGTGCGCTTGCGATTGAAAACTACGCTCAAGGCGGCGATGGACTGGAAGGTCCGCAAGAACATGGCGGCGGGTCGCGGCGAACGCGGCACCGATATTCTGCATTTCCGTCACGCTTTTCACGGTCGCAGCGGCTACACCATGAGCCTGACGAATACCGATCCACGCAAGACGGATCTCTTCGCAAAATTCGACTGGCCGCGCGTTTCGAATCCATCAATCGATTTTTCGCTGCCGGAAAACGAACGCGAAGCTGACGTGATTGCGCGCGAGAAGAAATCCGAAGAAGAAATTCGTCAGGCGATCGCGCAACGCGGCGCCGACATTTGCGCCATCATCATCGAGCCAATCCAAGGCGAGGGCGGCGATAATCATTTCCGCGGCGAATGGCTGAAGAAGCTGCGCGAAATTTGCGACGAAAATGAAATGCTTCTCATTTTCGATGAAGTGCAAACCGGCCTCGGCACAACGGGCCGCACCTGGTGCTGCCAGCATTTCGGCGTGACACCCGATCTGATGGCGTTTGGCAAAAAAGCGCAGGCGTGCGGCGTGATGGCCGGCCCGCGCATCGATGAAGTGAAAGACAACGCGTTTCGTTTGCCGAGCCGCTTGAACTCGACCTGGGGCGGAAATTTTACCGACATGGTGCGCTCGACGCATTTCATGCACATCATCGAAAGCGAGAACCTGGTCGAGAACGCGCGCGTGATGGGCGAACGCATCGTGAAGTCGCTGCAAACCATCGCGGCGGAATTTCCGATCATGACAGCGGTGCGTGGTCGCGGCCTATTTATCGCTTTCGACCTGCCCGATCCGAAGACGCGCGATGAATTTTGGAAGGGCTTGTTCGACAACGGTGCGCTTGCTCTTAAATCCGGCGAACAGGCCATCCGTTTCCGTCCCGCGCTCGATATCCCCGCCGAAGCGATTGATGAAGCAATGGATCTGCTGCGCAAACAATGCCAGCGCATGCAGCGCTGATCGGGACGACAGGACAGTCCGTCGCGTCGAAAGGAGTTTATGGAAAGCATTCTCAACAGACTCGGTCTCGCTGAAGAAAACGATGGCGTCTTCTTTGGCGAATGGCGTGGCGGCGGAGCAAAAATCGACAAGATCTCGCCGATCAACGGAAAAAAATTAGCCAGCGTTCGCACCGCTTCAGCCGACGATTACGACACCGCGATTTCCCGCGCGCACGAAGCGTTTTTGAAATGGCGGGTGACGCCCGGACCAGTGCGCGGCGAAACCGTCCGCCGTCTCGGCAACGCTTTACGCGAATCGAAAAATGATCTCGGTCAGCTCGTCACGATGGAGACCGGCAAGATCATCGCCGAAGGCGAAGGTGAAGTGCAGGAGATGATCGACATCTGCGATTTTGCCGTCGGCCAATCGCGCATGCTTTATGGCCTAACGATTCAATCGGAGCGGCCGAGTCATCGCTTAATGGAACAATGGCATCCGCTCGGGGTTGTCGCAGTGATCAGCGCTTTCAATTTTCCCGTCGCGGTCTGGTCGTGGAACGCCGCGCTGGCCGCTGTCTGCGGCGACTCGACGGTTTGGAAGGCTTCGGAAAAGACGCCGCTCACCGCGATCGCAGTGACAAAAATTGCCGAGCGCGTCTGTCGCGAAACCGGCGCTGATCCCGCGATTTTCACTTTGCTCATGGGTGATCGTAAAACTGTTGGACAAAAACTTTCCGCTGATAAGCGCATCCCGCTCATCTCAGCCACCGGCTCAACGCAGATGGGCGTGCACGTCGCGCAGACGGTTCACGGTCGGCTTGGCAAGACGATTATGGAACTGGGCGGAAACAACGCGCTCATTGTTAGTCCGAGCGCCGATCTGGAAATGGCGACGCAATCTATTTTCTTCGGCGCGGTTGGTACAGCGGGTCAGCGCTGCACTTCGACGCGTCGCGTGATCATGCACGAATCCGTCGCCGACAAAGTGCGCAAAAAACTTTTGAGCGCCTATAAATCGCTGCGCATTGGCAACCCACTCGATCGCCAGACGGTGATGGGTCCTTTGATCGAAAAGAACGCAGTCGACATGGTGCAAAATTCGATCCAGCGATTAAAGGATGAAGGCGGCGAAGTTCTTTACGGCGGCGAACGTCTCGAAGGCGAGCAATTCGCCGGCGGCTGCTACATGACTCCATGTCTCGCGAATGCGAAACCTGACTTTCAAATTGTTTGTCACGAAACGTTCGGCCCGCTGCTCTACTTGCTGACTTATCGCGATTTCGATGAAGCGATCGCAATCAACAACGGTGTGCCGCAGGGCCTGACATCCGCGATTTTCACTAACGATATGCGTGAAGCAGAAAAGTTCCTGTGCGCGGCCGGCAGCGATTGCGGAATTGCTAACGTGAACACCGGAACGAGTGGCGCGGAAATCGGCGGCGCCTTCGGCGGCGAGAAAGAAACGGGTGGCGGCCGCGAAAGCGGCAGCGATTCGTGGAAGATGTATATGCGCCGTCAGACAAACACGATTAATTTCTCGACCGAGTTGCCGCTAGCGCAGGGGATTCATTTCGGCGACGACGCCGGCAGCGCGACGGCCTAACGAGCTGTCGTCAGCTCAAAAAGTCCGCCAAGATCCTTGGCGGTTTCCATGCTCATGATGAAGCTTTGCAGTTTCTTGCATTGATCCTTCCCGATCACATCGCCGCCGAGCGCGGTAAATTTCACCGCAATCTCTTCCTCGGTCATTGGATCGCGCGGATCGCCTTTTGGAACGTCGACGCGCGTTGAGTGCGACTTGCCGTCATTGGTCGTGATCGTCACGCGGCTCGGCTGGAATTTGGGAAAGAGCGCTTCGAATTCTTCGTTAGGCACGACTTTCACTTTGTCCATGATCGGAATGAGCGCTTTGTCGAGGACGCGCTCTTCTTTGAATTGCAGCGGCGTCACCATGCCGTCGACCAAACCGGCGGCCATGCAATAGGGCAGCGAGTGATCGGCGGTTTCTTTCGAATCGGGTCGGTACTTGTGCGGATCGCCAAGGATGTCGGCAGCGCGCGCGATCACTTCGACTTTGATTTCCTTTACGTCGTCGGCCTTGATGTTGTGTTCCTTCACCGTCTTCATCATGGCGGTGAGCGGCGCGTGACTGAGCGCTTCGATCGGGAAACTCTTCATGCCGCAATCGAGAATGCGGTAGTGATCCTTGCTCGATTTCGGCAGGTCCTTCACCAACGCCTCGCCGTCGAATGTGGCTGGTTCTCCCTTGTACTGCACGTGATGAAACACGGCGAACAAACCTTCCTTGCCATCGATGATGTGTTCAGGACCGGAAAATCCACCGCGGGCAAGAAGGGCGCTTTCCGCGCCCATGCGTCCCGCCCACGGATCGACGGTATTTTTCATGTTGGTTAACTTGCCCGCCGTGACCGCGCCCGGACAAAATGTTCGCGAAGCGCTAATGCCCATCGCGGATACCATTTGATCAGTTGTGAGATTCAGCACGCGACCGGCCGCGACCGGCGCAGCAAATGCACTGAGCGTCGCGTGATGCCAGCCGTACTCGCGCACACCCGGTCGGCCAATTTCGCAAAGTCGCATTTCAATTTCGTAGGCGATGATAGTGGCGAGAATCAGATCCTTCCCGCTCAGCCCTTCGCTTTCGCACAGCGCGAGCGGCGCGGCGATGAGATCGCTCGGATGACACGGATCGGCTTTCCAATAAATGTCGTTGTAATCCATCGCGCGCATCATGTGGCCGTTGAGAAACGACGCGTCGACCGGATTGGTCTTGAAACCGGAAACGAACGCGGTGGCCTTGCCGTTTCCCCCACCCATGGCGCGGTAATGTTTCAGCAAAATTTTCGCATCCTCCTGCTGGCTGCCGCCGAGGGCGCAGCCAATCGAGTCGAACCAAAATAATTTCGCGGCCTGGATTGCTTCCGGCGATAGGTGTTCGTACTTCAGGGAACTAGCCCATTCCGCGATGACGTAGGAGAGAAGCCGCTTTGATTCAGTTGGTTGATGTGCCATAACGATGTCGATGTTTTCGGGCATGACCTTGGCTGGGCCGCATAGATTTTCAAGCCAATCAAGCAATCCGTAGATGGATTTCGCCGATCTCAGCGAGTTCGCAGCGGCCTACGCAAGAGCGTGGTGCAGCCAAAATCCTGAAAGCGTCGCGAAATTTTTCGCCGAGCGTGGTTCAATCAGCATTAACAATGGACCGCCCGCGGTTGGACGCGCTGCGATTGCCAGGGAAGCGCAAGCGTTCATGATAACATTTCCGGACATGATCGTGACGTTCGACAAACTGGAGCCGCGCGGAGACCGAACGGCTTTTCATTGGACATTAACTGGAACGAACACCGGACCGGACGGCACGGGAAAACGTGTTCGCATCAGCGGCTACGAACTTTGGCAGATCGACAACGACGGATTGATCGCCGAATCAAAAGGCCATTTCGATTCCGCGGATTACGAACGCCAGCTCAAACACGGCGTCGACATAAGTAGAGGCGATTGACCTCAATCGCCTGCATGGTTGCAATTGGAACCGATGAGGATCGACAATTTCGTCGACGAACTGGTATTCACTTCTGACCAAAAGAAACCCAAATGAGAACGACTATGATTGTCTGGTTCGCCGTTAGCGCAATGTTAGCTGCTACCGCAGCAGGCGCTGGCGAAACCCTCGTCGTTAAGGATCTTCTCGGACCCGAGGGCCCATTGTATATTGACGGCAACCTTTACTACGTTGGCTGGGTCTCCAACACGCTGTCAAAGTGGGATGGCAAGACGGCGACTGTATTGAACCAAACTGATGGCTGCGGTCACAACGGCCTGGCGCTCACGAAAGACAAGACATTCCTACTTGCATGCACCAACGATCCCGGCGCAATCCTGGAACTCGACATGACCGGTAAGCAGCTGCGCCGATGGGATAGCGACAGTAACGGCAAGAAGTTTGAGGGCGGAATAAATGATATTGTGGTAACTGCGAACGGCGGTGCTTATGCCACGGTCTTTGGCCCATACGCCGACCCACCGATACCAACCTTTGTCATAGGAAAAATCCTTTACCTTGCGCCAGGTAGCGAGAAATGGGTCGAAGTAGCTAACGACCTCAACTACGCCAACGGCATTGGTGTTTCGCCAGACCAAAAGACCCTTTACGTCAGCCAGACCGTTAGCAACTGCATGCTTAAGTTCTTGATTGAGCCCGATGGTTCGTTGAGTCACCGATCAAACTTTGCGCTCCTTAGCATTCTCACAAAAAACAAGAACGAATCTCCGTGGCTTGGACCTGATAGCATGAAGGTCGATAGCAAAGGTGACATCTATGTGGCCCAATGGTTCGGCGGTAAGATTTTGAAGCTATCTCCTGAGGGCAAGCTTCTGCACGTTTTCAAGATCGCCGCAGGCGATGGCACCACCAACGTCGCCTTCAGCGAAGGCGAGAAAGACTTATACGTGACGGTGGTAAAGGATCCGAACGACCCAAAGGCAAAGGGCAGTATCGTAAAGATCGCGAATGTGAAATAGCGGATTTGCTTGCGGGGCGAGGAATTCCGTCGTCACGCGGGAGACACTAATAAAAGAAACGCCACACCCCGACGCAAAGCCGCTGGGCGCCTTCAGCATCGGAGGGCGGGTCGAATAGCAAAAAAGGTGCGCTTGTTCTTTCCGCGCGATAACGCGCGAAGCAGTCACTCATCTCTTTAGGATGTGGGTATGTTGGTCGGCTGTGATGCATGGTGGCTGCGGTTATTTGCCATGAAATAAAGCACCGGCACGGCCATGCGGCTGATAAGGAGTGAGGCGATTTCGCCGGCCATCAGCGCGATGGCGAGTCCTTTGAAAATCGGGTCGGCGAGGATGACGCTGGCGCCGACAACGACCGCGAGCGCGGTCAAGAACATCGGACGAAAACGCACCGCGCCGGCATCGACGACGGCTTCGGCGAGCGGCATGCCTTCGCCCAGACGTTGTTCGATGAAGTCGACAAGAATGATGGAGTTGCGCACCACGATTCCCGCACCGGCCATGAAGCCGATCATTGAAGTGGCGGAGAAGAACGCGCCAAGCAGACCATGCGCGGGCAGAATGCCGACAAGTGAAAACGGAATCGCCGCCATCACCACGATCGGGGTGATGAAGCTGCGGAACCAGCCGACCATCAGAACGTAAATGAGCAGGAGCACGACGGCGAAGGCGGAACCGAGATCGCGAAAGACTTCGATCGTGATTTGCCATTCGCCATCCCATTTCAACGCCGGCTTTGCTTCCGTGAACGGTTGAACGGCGTTGAAAACTTGGACACGGCTGCCGTCGCCGCCGAATTCGCGCGTGTCGAGTTTCGCTACTGCCTTGTTCATTTTCAGGATCGCGTAGACGGGGCTTTCGATAACGCCGGCCACGTCGGCGATTACATACGTCACCGGCATCAGATTTTTGTGGTAGATGCTTTTCTCGGTCGTGGTCCGCTCGATGTGGACCAGTTCACGCAGCGGGATGAGCGGCGCGGTGCCGGCGGCGCCCGGCTCGGGCAATGCATTCGCGTCGCCGGATCGGACGCGCAGCGCGAGCAATTCATCCGGCGTCGTGCGCGCAGAACGCGGCAGCTCAAGCATGATGTTCACGTCTTCTTTTTCGCGAGGGAGATGGAGGAGATCGACCGATTCGCCACCGACGGCGATGCGCAGCGTCTGCGAAATCGTCTCCGCGCTGATGCCGTGAAGCGCGGCCTTTTCCTTGTCGATCACGAAACGCGCCTTCGGCTGGTCGGCCTCGACATACCAATCGACATCGACGACCCCCGGCGTGCTCTTGAAAATGTCGCGCACTTTGCGCGCGAGCGCGTGGCGGTCGGACTCGTTAGGCCCGTAGACTTCGGCGACGAGCGTTTGCAAAACGGGCGGACCCGGCGGCACTTCGGCAACGGCGACGCGCGCATCGTATTTCGCAACAATCTCGGCGATGCGCGGCCGCACGCGTTTCGCGATATCGTGGCTTTGCGCGCTCCGCTCACCCTTCGGAAGAAGATTGACCTGGATGTCCGCCACGTTCGCACCCTGGCGGAGGAAGTAGTGCCTAACGAGTCCATTAAAGTTGTATGGCGCGGAGACGCCGGCGTAGATCTGGTAATCGGTCACTTCAGGCTCGACGCGGACCGCAGCGGCGATTTCGCGCGCGGCCTGCGCAGTGCGTTCGAGCGAACTGCCTTCAGGCATGTTCAGGATCACCTGGAATTCGCTCTTGTTATCGAACGGCAGCATTTTCACTTTCACCCAGCCGAGCGCGACGAGTGCCATCGCCAGCAGCAGCAATCCGACAATCGAGCCAAGAAAAGTCCAGCGCCAGCGCGGTTGCATGATCATTGGTCCCATCAGGCGCCGATAGATCCGGGTGAAAAAATCTTCCTCGTGCGCGAAGTGACTCGATGTGCCGACAGGCGCGGTGCCTTCGGTCAACCGCGAATACTTTTTTCCCCAACGCAAAATCCGGATCGACGCCCACGGCGTGACGATGAACGCGATCGCGAGCGACCAACCCATGGCCGCGCTCGCGCCGATCGGGATCGGTCGCATGTAGGGGCCCATCAATCCGCCGACGAACGCCATTGGCAGGACCGCTGCGATGACGGCAAACGTGGCGAGGATGGTCGGGTTGCCGACTTCGCTGACCGCTTCCACTGCGATCGCGGCCCAGTTACGGCCTTTGTTTTGCGGCAGATGAAAATGCCGGACGATATTTTCCACGACCACGATGGCGTCATCTACCAGGATGCCGATGGAAAAGATGAGGGCGAAGAGAGTGATGCGATTGAGGGTGAAGCCGAGCAGGTAAAAAACGAGGAGGGTGAGCGCGAGCGTGGCCGGGATGGCGAGCGCTACGATGGTCGATTCGCGCCAGCCGAGCGTAAGCCAGATGAGAAGCGAAACGCCGATGATGGCGAGACCCATGTGGAAGAGGAGTTCGTTCGATTTTTCCGCCGCGGTTTCGCCGTAGTTGCGCGTGATGGAGACTTCGATGTCGCGTGGGATGAGCGTGCCCTTGAGTGTCTCAATCTTTCGCAGCACGTCGTGGGTGACAGAGATCGCGTTCGCGCCTGGCCGTTTCGCGATGCTGAGCGTGACGGCCGGTTCTTCGCTGGGAAGCGCGTGCGCTTCCCAGAAGAAGGTGTAGTTCGAAGGCTCTTCCGCTCCGTCCACGATTTTCGCGACCTCGCGCAGATAGACAGGCCGGCCGCCAAAAACCCCGACGACCACATTTCCCAGGTCCTCCGCGCTGGTGAGAAACGCGCCGGTTTCTATCACGAATTCCTGATTGTTAGTCGTTAGGCCACCGGAGCGATACTGGCGATTCGCCTGCTGCAACATCGGCACGAGGCCAGCCGCGCTCAGATTGCGCGAAGCGAGCCGCACCGGATCGAGCAACACCCGGACTTGGCGCCGCGCGCCACCGACGATCTTTGTCTCCGCTACGAGCGGAACCGCTTTAACCGCGTCGTCCACTTCCGCCACCAGCCGCCGCAAGGTGAGATGATTGTAGCGCGCGCTGTGGAAAGTGAGGGCGAGGATCGGTACGTCGTCGATCGACTTCGGTTTGATCAACGGTGTGCCGACGCCGTGCGGGATGCGATCGTAGTTCGAGCGCAGTTTCTCTGTTAGCCTAACGAGACACTCCTCGGGATTGGAGCCGACCTTAAAACGGACAATGACGAGGCTCTCGCTGTCGCGCGAAGTAGAGTAGATGTATTCCACGCCCGGGATTTCCCAGAGCAGCTTTTCCATCGGACGGGTCGCGCGCTCCTCCACTTCCTTCGCGCTAAACCCAGCCATGTTCACCATCACATCGACCATCGGCACCTTGATCTGCGGCTCCTCTTCGCGCGGTAGCAGGACGATGGCGCCGAGGCCGAGCAGGATCGCTGCGATGATGATCAGCGGTGTGAGTTTCGAGTTGATGAATGCAGCCGCAATGCGCCCAGCGATACCGCTGGCGCGCGGAGCGTCCGTGTTCATTGCTGGAGAGTGACGGGCTCCCCGTCACGTAATGATTCGACGTTTTCGCTAACTACGCGCTCGCCGGGGCTGAGGCCGGCGAGAATTTCCACTTCGCTGTCGCTATGCTTGCCGGTGCGCACAATGCGGAGCTCGGCGTGTTGATCCACAACGACGAAGACGCACTCCATTTGTCCGCGCGTCGCGACTGCCGACGCAGGAACGCGAATGGATTTGCTCTCGCCGGTTGGAATCCAGACCCGACCGAACTGGCCACTGCGCACACCTTCCGCAGCGGGCAGGTCAAGTTTCACCAGAAAAGTGCGACTCGAGGCGTCGGCCACGGGTGCAACTTCAACCACGGTGCCCTCGATTCGTGCCGCGCCAGCGCTCACTTGCACGGGAAGTTTGGCGCCAATCTTGACGTGGCCGATCAGCGCCTCGGGCACATCCGCCTCGAAACGCAGCGCACGTGGATCTTCCATTTCAATAATCGGTTTTCCAGGCGCGGCGAGGTCGCCCACATCAGCCAGTTTCCGCGTCACGATTCCGTCGAAAGGCGCGACGACTTTCGTGTAACCGAGCATCGTCTCCATTTCTCGCGCCGCTCCTTCGGCAACGCGTGCCCGCGCTTGCACGGCATCGAAATCAGACTGTGTCGTGATTTTTTTGTCGATCAGCTCGCGGCCGCGGGCGAGGTCGCGCGTCGCTTGTTCGCGGAGAGCGAGCGCCTGATCGAGCCGAGCCTGAATCTCGCGCGGGTCGAGTTGTGCAATCAGCTCGCCAGCCTTCACCATCTGTCCCGGCGCGACAAGCAACGACTCGATCCGCGCGCTTACTTTTCCTTCAATCGCAGCCCGGAGTTTTGCCCGCACGGTGCCGACGACTTCTTCGCTTGATGAACGCTCCTTGTTTTCAACCACAACGGAGGGAACCGCGACCGACGGTAGCGACTCAGACGCGCCCCCTTTTTTCGAATGACACGCGACCAGCGCAAGAGCGGCGACGAGCGTGAGCAGCGAATGCGTTAACTTCATCGGCGCCTATTGTGGCGCGGCGCCGCACTCTTCACCAGCTCGGCCGACGTTAAGCTTAATCAGAATGCGCTCGAGCGGACAGAACCCGGTGAAGGCCGTCTGGAACAAGTTCAGCCCAACAAACGCCGCAAGGAGCAACCAGACTTGGTTTACCCAATATCCGAGCGCAAGCCCGGTGAGGACAAGCGTGCCGGCAACGAGATAGATGATGCTTTGTCTTTTCATAGTCTCGCGAAGCGATTCATGAGGTTTGCTTGTGGGCATCCTCAAGGATCAAACTGGATCATGCTTTGCATGGCTTGTTCAAAGCTCACCGTTTATTGCGACCGGACACCGAACCGGACCCGTGGTGACCGACCGGTGTTGCGACTGCAAGTTGACCTGGCGCGGATTGACCTACGCAGTCGCGTGGTCGGCAACTGCCTTGGCCACGTCGAGCGTGGAAGCTTTTCCACCCATATCGTAGGTGCGCACTTTGCCTTCCTTGATGACGCGTGCGATCGCGTTTTCCAAACGCGTGGCCATATCGGTTTCCTTCAGCCAGTCGAGCATCAGCTTCGATGTTAGCAGCATCGCGATTGGATTGACCTTGTATTGGCCGGCGTATTTCGGCGCCGAACCATGTGTCGGTTCGAAGACCGCGTAGTTGTCGCCGAGATTCGCGCTCGGCGCGAAGCCGAGACCGCCGACGAGTCCAGCGCACAAATCGCTCACGATGTCGCCGAACATATTTTCTGCGACGAGCACGGAGTAATCCTGTGGATTCTTAAACATCCACATGCAGATGGCGTCGATATTGGCGTCGTCCGCGCGGATGTCGGGATAACTCTTCGCGACGTCTTTAAAGCAACGCATCATTAAGCCGCCGGTTTCGCGCAGCACGTTCGGCTTTTCGATCAACGTCACGCGTTTGCGTCCGGTCTTCTTCGCGAACTCAAACGCTTGTTTGCAAATGCTCGTGCAACCTTGCTTACTCATGATGCGAGTGGAGAGCGCGATATTTTCCAGGCCCGCTTTGTCCTTCCACTTCTTCATCTTCGGGTTCGCGCAGAGGGCGGTGTAAACCGGTTCCGGCAACGGGAAGAACTCGACGCCGCCGTACATGCCCTCGGTATTTTCACGAAACACGACCTGATCGATCGGCACATCTTCGCCGCTCGGATTCGTGATCTTGTTCCCGCGGAAATTGAGCGGGTTGCCCGTGTAACTTTTGCACGGCCGCATATTGGTATGGAGGTTGAACATCTGGCGCAGCCCGACAATGGGCGAAAAATAAACCAGGCCTTTGTCCTTCAGCTCCGGCGCCAACTCCTCCTTCGCTTCCGATTGCGGTTTGCTCGTGATCGCGCCGAAAAGTCCGCACGTCGTTTCTTTCAGAGCTTTGACGGTGCGATCGGGAAGCGCGTTGCCTTCTTTGCACCAAAACTCCCAGCCGATGTCGCAAGGCACATATTCCGCGTCAAGTTTCAGGCGATCCAAGACGATGCGCGCGGCTTCCATGACGTCGTTGCCGACGCCGTCACCGGGCATCCATGCGATTTTGTATTTAGACATTGGGGTAGGTTCTTTCTTGCTAAAGGTTCAAACTGGAGCGGCGAAATAACTACACTTAGGCCGATTGCGAAAGTGCAAACTTACGCCGTCTTTTTCAATCGACTGGCAACCAGATTTTCGGCGCCACCCGAGACGATCAATTCCTGCGCCGCGGGACTCAACGGCGGGAAGGGGAATGTTTTTCCATCGAAGGTCAGAATCGATTTGCCGTAATCGATCGTGATCTCGGAGGCGACCGTCGTCGGTGCGCGATCTTTTAATATCGCGCGCAGGTGCGTTACCAATTCTGGACATTCGAAAACGACAAAGCCGTTGTTGAATGCGTTACGCTTGTAGGTTTCGGAAAAGCTCGCGGCAATAACGCCCGGGATACCTTTGAACTTCAGCGCGGTCGCGGCCTGCTCGCGACTCGAGCCGCTGCCAAAGTTGAGTCCGCCGACCACGACGTCGCCATTCTGATAGAGCGTGTTGAAGTTCGGATCGTAATTTTCAAAGGTGACCGCCGCCATTTCTTCCGGCGTCATATCGTCGCGATAAGTGTGTTTGCTGCCGTAAATGCCGTCGGTATTCAAATTGTCCTTGTCGAGGAAAAGCAGTCGACCGCTGACGCTTGATGGAAAGCCGTCGATGATCTCCACCGACGCGGACGAGTGCGGCTTGCTCTTGGCGCGACGAATGGACGTGCCGGCGGGGCGTTCGGTGAACGTTTGCGGCGCGCAAATAAATCCAGCAAGCGCGCTGGCCGCGACGACGGCGGGCGAACCCAAATAGACCAGCGCTTCGCGATCGCCCATGCGCCCTTTGAAATTACGATTTGTGGCGCTGATCGCGACTTCGCCTTTGCCGACCAGGCCGCGTCCAAGGCCGATGCAGGCGCCGCAGCCAGGCGGCAGCGGAATCGCGCCCGCGTCGAGCAAAGTTTTCCAATCGCCGTTGGATTCGGATTTCGCCTGCACCTCAGCACTAGCCGGCGCGAGATAAAATTCGACACCGTTGGCCACGTGTCCGCCGCGCGAGCGGATGACTTCGGCCGCGTCATGTAAATCTTCGAAGCGCGCGTTCACGCACGACAACAGATAGGCTTTCTGAATGGGCACGTGTTTCCGCTCGATTTCCGGCAGCGATACCATCGTTTTCACTTCGTTAGGGCCGGAGACATGTGGAACGACCGTCGCGAGATCAAGCTCAAGTTCGATGGCGTAATCTGCGTCGGCGTCCGCGCTCAGTTCGCTTCGATTCTTCCACCATGCATCGATGTCGGCGTTAGTATAACCGGATCGACTCTTCGATCCGCGTGTTCCGGGACGTTTTGGATTGCTGAACTCGGGCACGCGCGAGCGCAAATATTCCACGGTCACTTCATCGAACGGGAACACGCCAGCAAGCGCCCCCCATTCGGTAGTCATGTTGGCGATCGTCAAACGCGCAGACATGGGCAGATTGGCTACGCCATCGCCAAGAAATTCGACCGCATGATTGAGCACTTCGTCTTTATTAAACAATCCGCACAAGGCGATGATTACATCCTTGCCCGTAACCCCGGGCGAAAGATTTCCTTTGAGCAAAACTTTGGCGACCTTTGGGACCTGCCACCACGTTACACCGGTGGCCCAAATGCTCGCCGCATCTGTTCGGACTACGGGCGTGCCGAGAGCGGCCACGCCGCCGTACAAATTCGAGTGTGAATCGCTCGCCACGACCAACGCGCCAGGAACGACGTAACCTTGTTCCACCATCACCTGGTGCGAAATGCCGGTGCCGGCGGGATAAAAATCGATGCCGTGTTCTTTCGCGAACGCTTCAATCTTCGCGTACTTCTCCAGGTTCTTTGGCGTCGTATTTTGAATGTCGTGATCAATCGCGAAGACTGGTTGCGCCGGATCCGCAATCGCAGTTGCGCCGATCTGTTTGAACTTTGGAATGACCGCACCGGTGTTGTCGTGCGTCATGACATGGCGCGGACGAATCGAAACAAAATCTCCCGCGCGCACTATCGCTCCAGCAGGAAGTCCATCCGCGTGTCGGGCGGCAATTTTCTCAACTAGCGTAAGGCCCATAGAATTTCTTTCTGAATAGATCGCGTAAAGCTCATGTCAATTTCCATCTCAACAAAGCGTCGATCTTGCCCGTGGTCCGGTCTCAATTTGATTGACGCAATGCGGCTGGGAGTCGCTTGATGAGCAGAGTGAATGCGGCAATAGCGGAAGGGACCAATCGATGAATTCCGGTACGAGCCACGCCGGTGCTCTACCGAACGAAATCACCGATCTGCCAATCACCGTTGCGGGTGTCAAGCAACCGCCGACCACAGTCGTCACTCGGATGAACTTCGCCACCTCGCCCGAGGAAGTTTGGAAAGGATTGGTGTTCTACGAGCAGATTGAAAAGCGACCTCCGTTGCTATTGCGTGTGTTACTTCCGGTTCCAATTCGGGCCAAGGGTCGCAAGTCGGAAGTCGACGACGAAGTAACATGCCAGTACGTGAGCGGTCACTTGCGCAAGCGAGTGACTCGGGTGACTCACGGACGAAGCTATGCATTCGAAGTCATCGAGCAAAACCTCACTCTCGGCGGGATTAGACTGTCCAAAGGTAGTTATATGCTGCGCCCCCTTTCGGACGGCGGGACCGAGGTTTTTATCGAGACACGGTATGTCAGCTCGAAACGCCCTCGATGGCTGCGAAGGCGGATTGAAGCATTCGTCTGTCACTCGTTCCACCGCCACATTCTGACCGCCATGCGCAACAACCTGCCGTCAGGGTGAACCGGCGCAACGAAAGAGATCACGATGCTTCCTCTCATGCCGCCAGCCTGGCTCATTCATGCTGCGGTCTCGTGTGTTTGGCTTTATGAGGGCCTGTGGTGCAAACTGCTGAGCGGCGAACCACGCCAGATGCAAGTCGTCGAAGCCGTCCCTCGTTACGGGCCACGCGCCGGGATGGTTTTTCTCAAGTTGCTCGGAGTGATTGAAGTCGGCATTGGTCTCTGGGCCTTGAGCGATCTGGCGCCGCTTGCCTGTGCGCTCGTGCAAACGGCGATGCTCATTTCACTAAATGCCTGCGGGCTGCTCTGGGCGCTTCACATCATTCATGATCCGGCTGGGATGGTGGTGAAAAACTTCGCCTTCCTCGTGCTAGCCTGGGTCTCTGCCAGCTTCCCTGCATGGAACTAGTCTCTACCATTGCCGAGACGGATTGGGAGCGTGGCCGGTTCGACGCGCGCCCCGGTCCGCGCAAGCTGCTGTTCGGGCGCATGTATGAGGACGCAGCCATTGAGCTTAACGCGTTCCGGCCCGGTGGGCGCGTCTTCTGTATCGCCTCCGCTGGCTGCACAGCGATGAAGCTGGCGCCGCATCACGAAGTTGTAGCAATCGACATTAATCCCATCCAACTCGCCTACGTGGAGCATCGCCGGACGGGTGGTTCCAGCCGGTCGGGTTCTGTTGAACACATCATGGCGCTCGCGCGCGCCCTCGGGCCTCTCGCGGGATGGTGGCCCTCGCGGATTCGCGCATTTCTCGACCTCAGCGATCCGGTCGAGCAAATGACTTACTGGCGCCGCTACCTCGATACGCGGCGATTCCGCGCGGCTCTTGCTTTTCTATTCTCGAGGCTCGCGCTGCGCTCGATTTACGCTTCCTCGTTCCTCGATTTCCTGCCGCGCGATCTAGGTGCCGTCATGCGGCGGCGGATGGAGCGGTGTTTCGCTCTGTTCTCCAACCGCACCAACCCTTACGCGCGTGCACTGCTTCTCGGAGAAATGCCCACTGAGCCGTTGCCTCGCGAGGTTGAGAACGTTCGTCGCGTGCACGCCGATGCGACCACCTTCCTTGAAAGCCAGCCAGCCGGAAGTTTCGACGGATTCGCGCTATCAAACATTCTCGACGGAGTCAGCAGGACCCGCGAACAGCGACTATTCGCTGCGGTGAAACAGGCAGCTGCGCCCGGGGCCGTGGCGGTACTGCGCAGCTTTCGCGAACCTCCGGTTACGCTGGCGACAAACCACGCAGCCGAGGACCGAGCGATGCTCTGGGGTATCGTTGACGTGCGGCCCGCAATCGAGCTCTGAAAATCTGAGAATCGCGAACAGGGCATTCGTGTTTTGGAAGTCACTTCTTGGCCGCGCGTTTCCCAAGAAGTTTTGCGATATCGAAATCGACGAAATCGGCATGATGGAAAATGATCGACTCGATTGAGCGCTCAACCTTGTCGCCCTCGTGACTGTGCGTCGCGATCATGTGCATGACCTCGGCCGGAATACCATGTTTGTATGCAAGCGCGACGCCACTGAACGGATGCCGTAGTTGCTGCCCAAATTTTCCCTGAACGACGTTGCCGCTCGGATCCTTATCGTATTCCAACGGTTTACCGACATCGGCCAGGAGCGCGCCGGCGATAAGATAATCGCGTTGGATCGGAATGCTGCAGCGGAACGATCTCTTGAGCACGTCGGCAATGGCGATGCATTGACGCGCGCACGAATTTAGATGCTCGACGAACTTCATGTCGATGTCGCCGGCCAGGAGCGTGAATTTGACCGCGCGTAATTCAGCGAAAGTCCAGCCTTTCCCGCCGCATCCGGTCGTGATCGCTTCGCTCCAAACCGCGGCCACTTTTTCACGGAGCGACTTCTGTTTGATCTTCAGCAAGCTCGGAAAAAGTTTCGCGATTTCGTTGACGCTGTAATTGGTTTTTTGGGTTGTTGTCATGGGGTTTATTTCGATTTCAGCAGGTACTTTTGGGGTTTGGAAGAAGTCCTGTGGATCAGTTTTCTCGCTTCTAAATCCAACTTAACCGTCTCTCCGTACCAACTGATGTTTCCTGAAAATTTGTTCTTTAAGGTCTTGTTCAAGCGTTCGAACAATTCGTTATGAGTGAGTTCCTTGTTTTTCAGCGCCGCCAGAATCGCCTTCTTCAGCGTTTCGTATTTTCCGCGGTCGATATTTTTTCCGTTTTTGCCTAACGGATGTTTGGTCAGTATGTTTTCGTCCGCCATTTTCAGGTCGCCTATTTTTCCGCAATGTGTCTCGGTGCCGGTCCGTCGTAACCGTGTTTGACCGGATCGATGCGTCGCATCGGTTTTTCGCGCGTTTGTTCTTCAATGACATGAGCCACAAGTCCCGGCGTGCGCGCGATCATGAAGATGCCGTTAAACGCGGCGGGATTCATTCCCAAGTCCGCGAGGATCGCGCCGATGGCACCATCGACATTGATCGGCAGCGCTTTTTTTGCGTCAGCAAAAGATTTTTCAACGGCACGCGCTGCCTTCATGTGCATGCCATCCACACCGGCCTCACGTGCGAGCTCAAATAACCGCGCGGTGCGCGGATCTTTCGTATGATAGCGGTGACCGAAACCCGGCATGCGATTGCCCGCTTCCTTCATCTCTGCGAGCACTCGCGTGGCCGCCTCATCCATCGAAATGGATTCACTCGCTGCGCGATCGGCGATTTTCCGTAATTGCCGCGCACAATCTTCAATCGCGCCGCCGTGATGGCGATTGATCGACATGATGCCGGCTGCGACCGCTGCGCTCAACGACGCCCCGGTAGAAGCAACGGTGCGCGCGGACAAGGCGCTCGGTGGCGTAGCGCCATGATCGATCGACGATACCAAAATTCCATCCATCAATTTCCCGATGGCCGGCGAGGGTAATTCGCCGGTCAAAATCAAATAAACCGCCGCACCAAACGACGCGCGACCCATCAGCTCCGCGATATCGTACCCGCGCACCGCGACGCGGTTCGGCTCGATGCGCGTGACCGCGGTATTCCAGACGGCGTTCTTATCGGCTTCACTCATCAGGCTTTGACCTTTCATTCGTTTGAGAATTTCAACGACTGCGCCGGGAAGTTCACCGAACGCATCGACCACGGTCGCGCCCGCTTCACGCAACGCTTTCACTTTTCCGGCGTGCGTCCCGCGTCCGCCTTCAATGATCGCGCCGGCATGACTGAACCGCGTTCCTTCGCGTGCAGCCTTTCCGCCGATGTAAGCGATCACCGGTTTCGTCACCTTCCGATCGTGAATCAACTGCGCCAGTTCCTCCTCCTGCGACGAACCGATCTCGCCAAAAATTACAATCGCTTCTGTCACCGGATCTGCTTCGAACATGAGTGCGGCATCGGGAATGCGAATTCCGAGAACTGCGTCGCCACCGATGTGCGCAATTGTCGAAATGCGCACGCCGGCCTGTCCCAAATAATATCCCGTGCTCGAAGCCATGCCGCCGGAGCGGCTGATCACTCCAACGCCAGTTGGAATTCCGGGCTTAAACCATTGCCGCGCACTTTCCGCTCGACCGCCAATCATTCCGACGACCGCCTTGCCCGGACTCAAAACGCCGAGTGTAGTTGGGTCCGACAAACATCGCGCCGTTTGCTTTCGCGGCAGCGGCGATTTCCATCGCATCCCAAACCGGCACACGATCGGGTACGAGCACAGTGAGTTTGATCCCCGCATCAATCGCCGAAATCGCGGCGTCCTTTACTCCGGCGGCGGGAACAAAAAGCACGGAGATATCGATGTTGCCTAACGAGTCGACTGCTTCCTGCGGCGTGTTGAAAACCGGCACGCCGAGCACCGTCTGCCCGCCTTTACCCGGTGTTACACCGGCGACAACGTTCGTCCCGTACTCGCGCATGAGACGCGTCCGCGCCTGCCCTTCGCGGCCCGTGATGCCTTGCACGAGCACGCGTTTCTTTTCGTCAACCAGGATTGCCATTTAGCGCACGCCTCCGATCAATTTGTCCAATCCGGGAATATCCAATTCCAAATAGAACCCCTCAATTCCGGAGAGGCGACACTCGACATCGCATGCGAGCAATTCGGAATCCTTACCGGCAAATTCCTCACTCGTTAGGGCTGCTGCCGGTGCTTCAGCGCGGTCCACAATCAATCCACTGGAATGCGTCTCGACCGCGCGCCGAATCTGCGGCCATTTCGTCTTATCGATCCAAGCGCGTCCGCCTTTCACTGGAAGATTGGTCGCCGATGGATCATTCACGAATTTCGGAACACGTGGCGAACGCGGTTTCCACTTCGGTCCCTTTGCGTTGGCGACGAGTTCCGCGAAACGCGTCGCGATCGCAGCGGGCGCATCGGTTTTGCGATAACCTTCGACTGGCGCGCGCAAGAGCTTGGACATGCGCTGCAAAATTTCGACGGCGCGGTCTTCCGTGTTTCCGCCTAACCGAATCACGGCCGGAATATCGAGATCGAGTTCCCAAAATGCTTTGGCCAATCCGTAGGCCGACCAGTATTGTTCCTGACTCGCAACGCCGGAACCCGAGCCGAAGTATCCGATGAGGTCCGGCTGCGCCAGGATAATGCGAGCGGCGCGATACACCTTGGACGCGGAAGGGTTGCCGCTCGTGTCTGTGAAATTGGCGATGGTGAATCCGGCGTTCACGATCGCGTCCATCGACATCATCGATCCACCGCCACCTGCGCCATGAAAACCAACCAGCCCTTTGGAATCTTTGGCTGCTGCGGTTGCCAACTGCGCGAAATAAAATGTGCCGCGATGATCGCTTTGCTCGACGGCGTAAGCGATGCGTTCGAGTTCCGTCGGCGGATGATCGAACTCACGCGCAATTTCGATTTTCAACTCTGGATGTCGCGCAACAGCGTAGTCATCAATTGTGATACGGCAGTCAGCGGCAACGAAGTTGCCATCTTTGGTGAGCACGAGCGGATTAATTTCGAGTGACCGCGCTTCCACGCTGCGCGCAGCGGAAAATAATTTCCGAATCGATTCCGCAAGCTGCGCTACTTGTTCTCTTGAAAGGCCAGATGAAGAAACAGCTTCGGTTACGGCCGACTCTTGCGGCCCCGTCTTGGCGTCGCAGGCGATTCGTTTCGTCGAGGCCGCGCGCTCTTCGATTCCACTGCCGCCACCGGTAGAGAAAATAATCATCGGCGCGCGGGCAGCGTCATCAATCGCGAAGGAAAGAAAAAATTCGCGCTCAATCGCAATCTTTTCTTCGACGAGCACGGCTTCGACGGGAAATTGCCCGACTTTCATCGCCAGCATGCGAGCCGCGTGACCACGGACATCGGCAGGTTTTCTGGCGAAGGCGACGCCGCCAATACCAGCGCGGCCGGTTGTCCAAGCCTGGATTTTGATGACGACTTCGCTGTCGAATTCTTTGGCTATCGCCATCGCTTCATCCGCGGTGAAGGCAGGGCGGCCGCGCGGAATTTTGAATCCGTTCGCGGCGAGAATGGCTTTACCTTGATACTCGTGAAGTCGTGCCATGGCTGTGTTCGCGCGATTCTAGCAAGATTTCCGGGTAGCGCACGCGTCTCGCGTGCTGGTTTCGGCGTCCTCGCCGAAATGAACTTTTCCGATCGTAAACCGGAGGGAAAAGTCCGCGATTGCGAGACGCAATCGCCAACACGCGAGACGCGTGCGCTACCCGGAATGATCTGCGGAGCTCGATAGGATTGATCGCGAACAGCGGGCAGAATAGTGTCGGTGTGCGATATGACATCAACCTCGCTCGATTACTACGCCATCGAAGAACTTCTCACCGACGAAGAGCGCGCCGCGCGCGATCGGGCACGTCGTTTTGTGCAGGACGAAGTGATGTCCGAGGTCGTGCCCTGTCATCGCGCAGGCAAATTTCCCGAACATCTGACCGCGCGAATGGGCGCACTGGGTTTCTTCGCTCCGTATTTGAGGGAATATGGCGGGGCAGGGCTGAGCTACACCGCCTACGGCCTCATCATGCAAGAACTGGAGCGGGCCGATTCCGGTTTGCGTTCACAAGCGTCGGTGCAGGGTGCGCTTGCCATTTATGCCATTCATTCTTTCGGAACACCTGAGCAAAAGCAGAGGTGGCTGCCGGGACTCGTGTCGGGTGAACGCGTTGCTTGCTTTGGCCTAACGGAACACGGACACGGCTCCGATCCTGGTGGAATGGAAACGCGCGCAACGCGCGATGGCGATCATTATATATTGAACGGCAGCAAATGTTGGATCGGAAATGCGTCTATCGCTGATGTGAAAGTGATCTGGGCGAAAGACGAGGAAGGACGCGTCGGCGGATTTATCGTAGAGAAAGACGCCCCAGGATTTCGCGCGCAGGATATCGAAGGGAAATTCAGTCTGCGCATGTCTCGCACGTCAGAATGCTGGTTCGAAAACTGTCGCATTCCAGCAGACAATCGGTTGCCGAAAGCGTCGGGATTGCGGGCGCCGCTATCGTGTCTGTCGCAGGCTCGCGTGGGCGTCGCATGGGGTGTGATTGGCGCCGCCATCGATTGTTACGAAACGGCGCTCGCTTATTCCAAATCGCGCGAACAATTCGGTCGGCCCATTGCCAGTTTTCAACTCGTGCAGGAAAAGCTTGCGTGGATGGTGCAGGAAATTACGAAAGCGCAGTTACTCGCGTTGCGTCTCACGCGCATCATGGAGACGGGCAAAGTTCGGCCACAACAAATCTCGCTCGCGAAACGGAACAACGTCTGGATGGCGATGGAGTGCGCGCGCAAGGCGCGAGATATTCTTGGAGCTGTCGGCATCACCGATCGCTATTCACCGATGCGGCATCTCATGAACTTGGAAGCCGTTTACACCTACGAAGGGACTCACGACATTCATACGCTGGTGATTGGCCAGGACGTGACCGGCATCAACGCGTTCGGTGCATAGCCAAAACAGTCCGTCATCCCGAGCGAATGCGAGGGACCTCACAAGTTATCGCACGTACGGTTGCTCGTGAGGTCCCTCGCATTCGCTCGGGATGACAACAATGGAAATAGCGCACGTGGTTGTTCCTCGCGCGTCGTCTCGGTCGGGATGACAGAGCGGAAATTGCAGATAACTTCTAAGACAGCATCAACCACCCAGTTTTATGAACGAACCAGTCTACATTCTCGGCGGCGGCCGCACCGATTTTAAGCGCAACCTGAAGAAGGAAGGCAAAACCATCCGCGATTTGATTACGGAGGCCGGACGGAAGGCGATCGCCGATGCGAAAATTGACGCAGCGGAAATTCAGGCGGCCGCGGTAGGAAATTTCAATGCCGGTCAATTCACCAAACAACTGCATCTCGGCGCGTTCGTTCCCGAAATCGATCCGGCATTGCACGGAATTCCGACGATGCATACCGAAGCGGCGTGCGCGAGCGGTGCGCTCTCTGCCGTGCTTGGGGCGCAATGGATTGCGGGAGGATTTCACGATGCCGTGCTCGTCGTCGGCGCAGAACAACAGAAGACGATGTCGTCGCTCGATGGTGGCGATGTTCTTGGTGCCGCGGCCGATTATCACGTTGAGAGGCCGGAATACGGCGACTTCATGTTTCCAAAATTGTTCGGGCGTATCGCACAAATTTACATGGAGAAATACGGCACGTCGCCAGACGCATTCACGTGGGTGGCTTACAAGAATTATGCGCACGCAAAATTAAATCCGCTCGCGCAAATGCGTGATGCCGATCTGACCTACGACTATGCGTCACAAGTCTCGGAGAAGAATCCGAGCGTTGCGCCACCGCTTAAGGTGACGGATTGCTCGCAAATCACGGACGGTAGTGCCGCACTTGTGCTGGTCTCGGAAAAGTATTTGCAGAAGCACGGCATCGATAAGGCAAAGCTGCCGCGTCTGCTTGGGTATGGTTTGGCGACCGATTATCTCGCGCTCGAGAAAAAGGATGCGCCGGTATTTTCGACAGCGCGCAAAGCTGCGCAGAAAGCATTCAGCATGGCGAATCTCAAGCCGCGCGACATGCATGGCGTCGAAGTGCACGATTGTTTTTCCGTCACGGAAATCTGCGCCTATGAAATTCTCGGCCTGGCCGAAAATGGTAAAGGTGCAGAGCTCGCCATGAGCGGTGCCACGGCTTTGCCGCAAGCGCGCAACGAAAAGGTGAGCGGCAAATTCGATTTCGAAATTCCGGTCAATGCCGGTGGCGGTTTGATTGGCGACGGTCATCCGGTCGGCGCGACCGGCGTTCGTCAGGTTTTCGAAGCCTATCAACATCTGACCGAACAAGCGGGTGCGCGCCAGATCGCCGGTGCAAAGAAATTCCTCACCTTCAACATGGGCGGTAGCCTAACGACTTCGGTCGCGATGATCTGGGGCCGCGACTAAAAGTGTAGAGGCGCTCGCCGCGGCGAGCGCCGATTATTGGTTAGGCGCTTGGCACAAGCGCCTCCATCCAACTAGTGTGCCGCGAGCGCGAATGCCAAAGATGCCGCTGGATTCCGGCTTCTGAATTGTTCCTGCGGTCGGCGTAACGATTTTGTTGCGCAGATCGCCGATACGCTGCTTTATCGTCTCGCATCGCTCGCGCTCGACGTGCGCTTCGTCCTCGGGCAAATATTGCGCCTCGTACGGCGTGCGCGCCGGTTTCAGAAAAATCTGGACGACGTCGTTTGCGATCCATGCGCGATGGAGCGTCGAATTGTTCGGAACCTCCTCCGCTTCCGTGAGTAAACGATCGCGAATCGAGATGTAAGCGTGGATTTCGGCCTGAGCATGCGCCGCGTGATTGCGGTCGACTTTGACCGAGGCTTGCTGCTGCCTAACGGGCGCGCCCTTCTGTTGCGGCTTCTTTTCGCCAAGTGATCTGCATGCAATGAGAACAAGCATCTCATGTGCCGTTGGGTGGCAGCCCGACTAGCCCGTCCGCCTTTTTACGCGAGCGCTGATGTTTCGCAAAATCGCTGCCCCAATCTCAAATGAGCGCAGTCGCGCGGCATGATCGAATATTTGCGCGGTGACGATTAATTCATCTGCGCGAGTTTCCTCCAGAATTTCGCGAAACCGTTGACGTACCATCTCTGGCGATCCGACCACCGCGTATTTCGTTCGGTGTTCGATGGCGGCGCGTTCGTGTGCGTTCCAGAGTTGCTCCAAGCTTTTCGTTAGGCGGCTGCAGTTTTGTCGGCTTGCCGCGAATGAGATTAAGCGTTTGCAATTGCGCGGAACTGAAAAGGCGCCGCGCTTCCTCATCCGTATCGGCGGCATAAATTCCCGCTCCGACGATGACGTACGGTTTCTGGAGCTCCTCAGATGGTTGGAATTCGCTGCGATAAATCTCCAGAGCAGCGTGAAGGTAGTCCGGTGCGAAATGCGATGCGAAGCCGAATGGCAGACCGAGTTCCGCTGCAAGCCGCGCACTGAAGTCGCTCGAGCCGAGCAGAAAAATCGGAACACGCAATCCCGCACCCGGCACAGCGGTCACGCGCTGACCACGTTCCGGTTCGCGAAAATAGGACATCAGTTCCAGCAGATCGTTGGGAAAACTGTCGGCGCTTTCGAAATAACGTCGCAGCGCCCGCGCGGTTGCCTGATCACCTCCGGGCGCGCGGCCGAGCGCCAGATCAATGCGGCTGGGATAAAGCGATTCGAGCGTTCCGAATTGTTCCGCAATCACAAGCGGCGCGTGATTCGGTAACATGATGCCGCCCGCGCCAACGCGAATCGTTTTCGTTCCGCCCGCAACATAACCGATTACGACCGACGTCGCCGCACTCGCGACGCTCGGCAGGTTATGATGCTCCGCCAGCCAGTAGCGATGATAGCCCCACTTCTCCGCGTGTTGCGCGAGATCGAGCGTGTTGCGAAATGCGACTGACGCATCGCTGCCTTCTAGGATCGGCGAAAGATCGAGAAGCGAGATACGCATTCATCTGTAACGATATCGCACCGGCTGTGTCTGCTGCCCTGCGGAGAAATGCAGCTCTTATCCCATGTAATAGCCGCCGTTCACGTTCAGCACGTGACCGGTGATGTAGCTCGCCATCGGCGAGGCGAGAAATAAGCGCGGCATTGACGATCTCGTTCACGTCGCCAAGGCGGCCGAGCGGAATTTGTTTTTTGAAATTCTCTGTCGACTTCGTCGGGCATGCCTTTGCTCATACCGACGTCGATGAAGCCGGGCGCGATGGCGTTGACGGTGATGTTCTGCCGCGCGAATTCGCGCGCGGAAACTTTCGTCAGGGCGATGATGGCGGCTTTGCTCGAGGAATAATTGGCCTGGCCGAACAATCCCATTTGTCCGCTGACCGATGACATATTCACGATCCGGCCGCCGTTGCGCAAAATCGCGGCGGCTTTTTGCGTGACGTTGAATGTGCCGGTGAGATTGACGCGCATGACGCTCTCGAATTCTTCGAGTCGTCATCTTCTTGATCGTGCGATCGCGAATGATGCCGGAATTGTTGATCAGAATATCGAGGCCGCCGAAGTCGTTCGCCGATTTGTTTCATCATCGCCTCGACCTGTTGCGGATTGGTCACGTCGCATTCGATCAGGAGCGGATCTTTCAGTTGCTTCGCGACTCTTCGGCGTCCGCTTTGTTCTGGCCGGCGGAATCGGAGATGTAGTTAACGACGCAATTGCGCGCCGCGCTTACCGAATGCCTTGATCATCTCCGCGCCGATGCCGCGGGAGCTGCCGGTAACGAGCACAACTTTGCCGGAAAAATCCAAGAGGATCAGCCATAGTCGAAGAGAAGATGAATCAGGAAACCAGGAAACCAAGAAGAAGAATCGAGATTTTTCGCTTTTTCTGTAGCGGCGCTCTATAGCGTCGCATAACTTGTCTGGAAAATGCGACTGTCATAGATCGCTGCTACAAACTGAAAATGGCTTCACCAGTCCGCATTCTCACCGCTGTCCCGATTTGCGATGGGCACGACAGCGCGATCAATACGATCAATCTCGAATTTATCCGGCACGGGATCGAGGTCGTTTATCTCGGCTTTCATCGTTACGTCGGCGACATTGTGCGCGCGGCGATCCAGGAGGATGTTGCGGCCATCGGCATCTCCAGTTACAACGGCGGGCATATCGATTTTTTCGCCGAAGTCGTTAGGCAATTGAAGCGACAGGGCGCGAGCGACATCGCGGTTTTCGGCGGCGGCGGCGGGACCATCACGCATGACGACGCGCGCCTGATGAAGCGCAAAGGCGTCGATCAGATTTTTTTCGCCGGCACGTCGCTGACGGAAATGGCGGATTACGTGAAGAAGCATTACGGAAGCCGCGCGAAAGCGAACGGGCGGCAACAATAGCAGGCCGGATCTGATTCTCGCGCGCCAATTGACCGAGATCGAAGACAGTTTCGCGAGCGGAAAACGTTCAACGTCGAACGCAGCGAAGAGAAACATCGAACATCGAACTCCGAACATCGAAGCGTCCAAAGTGATCGGCTTTACCGGGCCGGGCGGGGCGGGCAAAACGACGTTGATCGACGAACTGGTTCTGCGTTTTCTCCAGCGCGAACCGAAAGCGCGCATCGCGATTTTGTCGCACGACCCGAGTGTGGTCGGCGAAGGCGCGCTTGCTAGGCGATCGCGCCACCATGATCAATTCGCAGGACGATCGCGTTTTCATGCGCAGCATGGCGACGCGCGGACAGGCCGGCGGTTTGTCGCCCGCGACCGAAAGCTGTCTCGCTCGCCTAACGCAATCCGGATTTCGATTACGTCATTATCGAGACGGTCGGCACCGGCCAGGAAGCGCTGCCGTTTCGCAATCAAGCTTGTCGATCAGACGGTTCTCGTGATGAATCCGGATTACGGCGCGCGGTTGCAGTTGCAGAAAATCGTCATGCTCGATGTGGCCGACATCGTGGTCGTGAACAAGACCGATCTTGATCGCGCGAAAGCGGCGCTCTCGGAAATCGAGCACCGCCTGACCCAAAACAAACGCAACAGCAAATCGTCGCCACCGTGGCGAAACGTCATCGCGACGCGGGCGTGGATAAACTTTACGAATTGATTACGCAGACGAAAACTGTAGCGGCGGTCATGACACGCCGAGCGAACGCCGAAGTCGGCGGCTCGATCGCTGCGTCGCTGAACAGTGCGATGAACGGAGCAAAAGTCATGAGCAAACTCGGAGCGAGTTGTTGAAGTCGGTCGAGAAGCACGAGCAATTTGTGCTCGATCAGGTGAAGCGCGCGCGCACCGATGAAAAGTTCGGACGCGAAATGACCGAGCGCTGGAACAAGATCAAAGCGGAAATTCCGATTTCGACGCGCGCCGACCGGTTTGCCGTTGCCGCGTCTGGCCTTGCCGGAGATCGATGAGCCGGGCGAGATCGCGCGTTATCTTATTCGGCGACGGATTGCCGGGCGAGTTTCCGTTTTTGAACGGCGCGTATCGCGAAATGTATCTCGAGCCGCTGCAGGAGATCGAAACCGGCAGTTACGGCAACGAGCAATCGGCTAACGGACAACGCCAGAACGCAACGGCGAAAAACGAACGGCGCCAAGCAAAGGCGCAGCCGCAGGAAGAACCGACCCGGTTGTTCTCCGGCCTGATGCTGGCCGAGGACACGAACAAGCGTTTTCATTTTCTCAGCGCGCATCAGCGCTCGAAACGTCTGAGCACCGCGTTCGACGGCCCGACGCTTTACGGAATCGATTCCGATGCGGACGGCGTGTTCGGAAAAATCGGCGAGGGCGGCGTCGCGGTCGACACGGTCGAAGACATGGTGCGGCTTTACGACGGGTTCGAAGTCGGCTCGCCCGATTTTTCCGCATCGATGACGATCAGCGGCCCGGCGCCGATCATCATGGCGATGTACATCGCGGCGGCGAAACGGCGCTTCGGTCCGGGCGTTGTGCCGAAATCTGCGCGGGACGATCCAGGCCGACATTTTCAAGGAAGTTCAGGCGCAGAACGAAACGATTTTCCCGACCGAAGCGTCGCTGCGTTTTCTCTGCGACATGATCGAATGGACGACGGCGAACATGCCGCGCTGGTATCCGGTTTCGATCAGCGGCTATCACATCGGCGAAGCCGGATCGACGCCGGTGCAGCAGGCCGCCTACACGCTTTCGAACGGATTTGCTTACGCCGAAATGCTGGCGGCGCGCGGCGTGCCGGTCGATCAATTTGCGCCGCGGCTTTCGTTCTTTCTCGATTGCGGCCTCGACGTCGAATACATCGCGCTGGCGCGCGTTTCGCGAAAAATCTGGGCGATCGGGATGCGCGACGTTTTTGGCGCGAGCCCGCGCGGTCAGATGTTCAAGCTGCACACGCAAACGAGCGGCCGCTCGCTCATCGCCGCCGAGTTCAAAAACAACCTAACGCGCACGGCCGCGGAGTTGATGCTCGCCTACATGAACGGCACGAACTCGTGCCACTCGAACAGCGCCGACGAACCGTTCACCACGCCGAGCGAAGAATGGATCCGTCTCGCCGCGCACGGGCAGGCGATCCTGCTCGAGGAATCCGGCATCTTTAAGCACACCATGAACATGCTGAGCGGTTCGCCCGGCATGAAAGCGGTCGAACGCGCGGTCGAGAAAGCGATCCTCGACGAATTCCGCGAGATCGAATCGTTAGGCGGAGTCCTGGCTGCGGTGGAGAATCGGTATCAGCGCAGCCAGATCCAAAACGCGGCGCATCGTTACGAGCAACAAATCTACAATGGCACCCGGCCGATTGTTGGCCTGAATCGCTACCGTAACGCGGACGAAGAAATGCCGGAGATGGAGCTCGCGCGCACGCCGCGCTCAAGGCAACAATTGCAGGTCGATCGCCTGAAGAAGTTCAAGAAAAAGAACGCAAACAAAGCGGAGAAAGCGCTCGATAAACTTGCCGCGGTTGTGGAGAGCGGGGAAAACTCCTTTCCGGCATTGCTCGAAGCGGTCGAAGTCTGCTCGTTAGGCCAGATCAGCGGGTCGTTTGCAGGAGATCGTCGGGCGATTTCCGCCCGATGGTGTGAGCGCGGTTAGCCGCGCAATCATGAGCTTCCCGCGCAAACCGAGACGCTCGGGGCAAGCGCGCGCAGTCGAATCGCGTGGCGGCTTCTGCCGTTTCTGTTTCTCCTTTACGTCGCGAACTATCTCGATCGCACGAACATCGCCTACGCGACGCTCGGGATGAAAGGCGATCTGGGCCTGACCGATTCGGTATTCGGCACGGCCAGCGGAATTTTCTTCATCGGCTATTTCGCGCTGCAGATTCCCGGGCGCGCTGCTGGTGGAACGCTGGAGCGCGCGGCTGCTGCTCGCGATCACGCTGATCACGTGGGGCGCGCTGACAACGCTCACCGGTTTTGTGCGCACGCCGCTGGAACTTTATGGCGCGCGTTTTTTGTTAGGCGCGGCCGAGGCGGGATTCTTTCCCGGAGTAATCGTTTATCTTTCGCACTGGTTCATTACGCAGGACCGCGCCAAAGCGATCGCGCGATTCATGGCTGCGATTCCGATTGGATTCATGATCGGCGGACCGATTGCCGGCGCGATTCTGCGCGTGCACTGGTTAGGTATCGCCGGGTGGCGATGGCTTTTTCTGCTGGAAGGCGTGCCTGCCGTTCTTCTGGGAATCACGGCGCTGTTCGTGCTTGCCGGATTGGCCTAACGAAGCGCGATGGCTGCCGCCTAACGAACGCGACTGGATTACGGCGCGCCTTGACGAAGAGCGGCAGCGCGAAAGCACACGCGGAGCACATGACGATCTGGCAGGCGCTCCGGCATCCGGCGGTGTTGGTGCTCACGGCCGGACTATTCTTTCACCTACACCGGCGGCTATGCGTTTTGGTTTTGGTTTCCGACGATGCTTCAGCGCTTCACCGGTTGGACCGATGTTCAGCGCATCGGCTGGGTCGGTGCGATTCCATTTCTCGCGGGCTTGATCGGAATGCTTTTTCTGGGCTGGAGTTCCGATCGCACCGGCGAGCGGCGCTGGCATTTTGCCATTCCTCAACTAACAGCCGCGCTCGCGCTTCAGCGTCGTGGTTTTTCATTCCGCATTCGAACGTGATGCTTATCGCGGTGTTTACGCTCGTCGGCTTCGGCACGGTCGCTTATCTGCCATCGTTCTGGGCGTTGCCTTCCGCATTTCTCACCAGTTCGGCGGCGGCTGCGGCGGTAGGTTTCATTAACTGCACCGCCAGCATCGGCGGATTTGTCGGGCCGAAGATTATCGGCAACCTGAGCCAGCGCACCGGCTCGTTTAACACGGGGTTCGTCTTCATGATCGCGTGCTTTGCATCGCGTCACTCGTTGGTGCTGCTTTGCCCGCGCGAGCACACTTCTTCAAACTCGACTCGGTGACTAAATGTTGCGCCGTTTCAGCTCGGCGAAGAACGACGGCTTTTCCCTCATGGCGTTGCCGGGAAATTCATCTTCGCGATCAACGTTTTGTAGCGCGGATCGTCGCGCAAGCTTTTCAATAACGGTTCAACCAGAAGGGCCAGCATTCCGGTGTCGTGATGATCAAACGCGATTTGTAACCACTCGAACGCTTTCTCTCTCTCACCGCGCACGGCGTAAACCTGCGCAACTTGATAGTCCAGGCCTTGGTTGTGGGCGATCAGGTCGGCCAAAGCCGCATCCGCCGCCGTTCGATCTCCGCGCGCATTTTGCGCAACGCGCAAGTTCGAAACGGCGGTAGCTCTCGTCCGGTTCAAGCTGCGCTTCGCGCAACGCCGTTTCACTGTCGCCTCGTTTAATTGCGACCAGGACCTGCCAGCGACGACTTGAAGCGGAATTTGGCTGCAACTCTGCTGCCTTGCGCGCAGCCGCATCGGCTTCGTCAAGTTTGCCCTCGTACCAAAGAATGCGGGCCAGGTTGTTCTTAGGCGATGCCGCAAGCGGATCCAACTCCACTGCCTGTCGGCCCTGTTTTTCAGCCTCGTCGAGTCTCCCAAGATAAACAATCACCCGCGCCAAGCAGATCGTTCGCGGTCGGATTCGCAGGAGCAAGCTCTTTGGCGCGCTTCAGTTCGCTGAGACCTTCGGCAAATCTCCATTCCGTAAAAAAGCGAACCCAACCGAGGGCCGCGTGTGCCTCAGCTAGCGTCGGCGCGATGGCGACCGCTTTCTCCGCATCAGTGCGCGCTTTCGGCCACGCTGTCTTACCTTCGCCCGTGAGGTCCCCGATCAGAGTCCATGCTTCGGAACGCTCTGCATAAGCGAGGGCGTAATCCGGATCGAGACGGATCGCTTCGTCATAGTAACCAACCGCTTTGCGATAATCCTCGAGATTGCGGCGCTGGAAATAATAATGGCCCTGGAGATAGGCGTTGTGCGCTTCTGTATTCTTGTGGCTGGATTTGCTGACGACCGCTCATCCGCTCCGAGCAATGTCACCTTTAGTGATGAAGCCACGGCTGCGGCGATTTCCTCCTGCACGGCAAAGATATCCTTCAGTTCGCGATCGAACGTTTGCGTCCAAAGTTCGATTCCGTCCGCCGCGTTAATCAATTCGGCGACGATCCGGACCCTGTCGCCTTGTTTGCGCACGGTGCCTTCCAGCAACGTGCCACGCCCAGCTTCTCGCCGATGGTTCTGCTGTCTTCTTTGCGCTCCTTAAAACGAAACGAAGAACTGCGGCCAATGACCTTCAGTTCTCTGATTTGACCCAGCGCCGCGATCAATTCTTCCGAAAGTCCGTCAGAAAAATATTCGTCCTTCGGATTTCCGCTTTCGTTAAGAAGCGGCAACACGGCGATCGATTTATGCCGGCAGCTTGTTTCCTGACGAGCTACCGCTGCGAAATCCGTAGCGGCCGAGCATGAACAAACCGACCGATAACAATGCGCCCGACGATCACGATATAAATCCACCCGTGCGATTTCCTGGTTGCTTGCGCCGGTAGATCGACATCTTCGCGTTCGCTTCAAGCCTTGCGGCGTTAGTTCGAAAGCCCATGCGATGACCAACGCGATCGGGAATCCGATCATGATGACGAGCACGACCAACCGCACCGCCCAATTCGGAATTTCGAAAAATGGAAAAACCTGCGTCGCAATTTGAATCGACAGCCAGCCGACGACGGCGTACGCGACCGCCACCTTGTAAACATTGCGCCGCTTCAGTTCGGCGAAAAAGTTATCGGACTTCATTTTCCAGTTGGGACAGAGTCTTTCGGTGCTAGCGAGGCGACGATTTTTTCGAAGCGCGGATCGCCGCGGAGCGGGTCCCAGACCGGGAACAGTTTTAAGGCGCCGTAGCTCAGCATGAGCGATGCGGCGGGAGCACGCAGTCCAGCTTCCAGTTGCTGCAAGGCAAGTTCCTTCTCGCCCGCCCACGCTGCCGTGATGGCGAAATATTCAAGGACGCGGCTGCCGTTGATGAGATCTTTTTCCACGGCGTGAGCGCGATCGCCCGACGGCCTTCGTCCAACGCCAGCTCTTTCCGCCCAAGAGCAGCGTCGATTAAGCCGAGGACGCAGAGCGCCGGGCCGTAGTCCGGCTGCGCCCGCACGATCTTCTCCTGCTCGGCGCGAGCCGCTTCAAACGCAGTGCGCGCTTTTGCCTCATCTTTGGTCATGCGCGCCAGCAGCCCTTCCCCAAAGCTGTGGCTCAGCTGAATCGCACCCTCGCCCCAGCATTGATTGTCGCCCAGCGCGACGAGCGCTCGTTCGGCCGCAGCCGGATCGCGTTCGGCCAGAGCGCAAGCAAACCAGGTAGCCGCGGCGCTGGCGATGGCGTCCGGTCCTTGCGCGAGAATTGCATCAATTGTTTGGTGGAGCGGCAGGGTATCCGCTCTCCAGTAGAGGTAAAATTCGCCACGAGTCGCCTGCGTTTCGGCGTTGTCAGGCACGATCGCTAACGCGCGATCCAGTGCCGCGATCGCCTCGGCATAGCGCCCCAATTGTTGGTAAGTGAGCGCGATCTGTTGCAGAATATCAAAGTTGCGCGGGTCCAGCTCCACCGCGCGCTCCAGATTGCGCAGACCTTCCTCCTGCTGGCCGCGCCGCCGCAGAATGTAGCCGGTGAGTTCGAAGAGACGCGGATCATTGGGTAACGCCTCGCCGCGCAATCTTCAATTCGGCGAGGGCACCGGCATAATCCCGCAGCCCGTAGTAAAGATATTGCGCGCGTGTCAAATGCGTTTCGGCAGCATCCGGCCGCAACCGGGTCGCGGCTTGCACCGCAGCTTCAGCCAGCGCAAGCCGGGCGGGAGTGTGATCAGACCCCGTTACTGCATAAAGGTATCCGTGCGCCCGGGCGAGCTGGCAGTAAGCGTCGAAAAATGAGGGATCGCGCTTCACTGCCTCATCCAGAAGTTCAATTGCCTTCCGCACGTCTGGCTCGCCCGTCGCGCTGAAACCTGCCGTGAGGAGAAGTGATTTCGCCCGGCTGTAAAGGTCGAAAGCCGCCAGATCGGTGGTGGGCGGCTGCTCGATGGCTTTCTTCTCGTTAGGCGAGAGCTTCGCCTGCAACTGGTCGGCAATCGCTTTGGCGATCTCGCTTTGGATGGCGAAGACATCGGCCAGATCGCGATCGTAGGTTTGTGCCCACAGATGCGCGTCATTGCGGGCATCGATCAACTGCGCGTTCACTCGAATCTTGTTGGCCGAGCGTTGCACGCTGCCTTCGACCACATTCGCGACCCCTAGTTCCTCGCCGATCTTGCGCAGATTACGCGTGACTCCGCTCTTATACTGCATCACCGAGGTGCGGCTGATCACTTTTAGATCAGCGATCTGCGAAAGGTCGGTCAAGATTTGGTCCTGCACGCCATCGGTGAAGAATTCGTTCTGCTTTTTCCTCGCTCAGATTTTCGAACGGCAACACCGCGATCGATTTTGCGTTAATGACAGACTTTGACTCGTTAGGCACGCTGCTGGACACGAACGCAGCTTCGCGCCTGGGCGCGAGTACGAACTTGTCGAAGGCAAAATAGCCAAGCGCCAAAACCAGGACGACAATGATCATGCGGTCCATCCGGCGTGCGGTTTGCGGCGCGATCGATTGCTCGAGTGGCACTTCGTCATCGCGCTTGAGTCCTTCCGGTGTCATTTCGAAGACCCAGCTGAAGATCAGCGCCGGAAGAAATCCGATCGCGAGCAAGATCACAATAGTGCGCGGCAACCAGTCAGGCGCGCCGAACATCGGCAGCACCGTTCCCGCCACCTGCACCAGCAGCCACGCGCCGACGAGATAAAGCCCGGCCATGCGGACGACGTTGCGTCGTTTCAGCTCGGAGAAGAAGTTGTTGGACTTCATTCCGCAGACCTAGCTAGGTTTCATAACCACGGAGGTTAGAAGGTATAACTGAAAGAGGAAATGGGAAGTGAATCAGTAGATCAAAGGGAGTGGAGCGCGCGACTAAGGCGACGACCGAAAAGCACAACAAGGAGACCTCCGCCGGCCGCGATCGCCGCGTGCATCACCCAAAACCTTGTGGGTCCCATCTTCTCGTAGAAACCGCCGAGCCAGCCGATGAGATTGTTCGCGATGAACAGGCTCATGAAGGTCAGCCCCATCAGAGTAGAGTTCACTTTGGCCGGCGCGGCTCGAGAAACTAATGCGAGCAGCGTAGGCCAGTAGTAAAGAAAGGCGATTCCCATGAGCGCATTACAAAGGAATGGCCAGATCGGGTGAACCAGCGCATCACCGGAAACAAAGATTGCAACTACCAGGATGATATAGCAGGCCGCAGCTAGCCAGGCTCCCGTGCCGATCTTGGCCAGCTCATCCGGCTCGCGCTGCCGCGATGCCTGGCGTCCCCAGATCCAGAACAAGAGCGGCACACCTATTATGCTGAAAAACGAAATGAGTGACTGATACCATGGGACTGGAATGCGAAAGCTACCTACCTCGGCTCTGACATGCTGTTGAATCCAGATCGGCCCGACGTTGTAGAGTTGAAAGAATGCGATTGACTCGAAAATGGCGATAATCATCACGGCGATAAGTGCGAAGACAGTGCGTCTTTCGACCGCGGAAAATCGAGCTTTCTCGAACGTGCGCCGTTCCACTCGCGCAGGCAGGTAGCGATAGCCATAGAGATAAGTGGCAAGGCCGAGAAGCATAAAGATTGCCGCGATGCCAAAGCCATAATGCCAGCCATAAACCTGGGCGAGGAAACCGCAGAGCAAAGGTCCGACAACGGCTCCGATGTTGATCGCGGTGGAGAAGATGATGAAGCCACGGGTGCGCCGCGCTTCATCCTCCGGCGGATAAAGGGCACCTACTTGCGCCGAAATATTTCCTTTCAAGAAACCTGAGCCAATAACTAGTAGTAGCAGGGCCAGGAGGAATGATTGGTCAAAGCTCATCGCGATATGACCGGCACTCATGGAAAGCGCGCCGATCACAACCGCATTGCGTTGTCCTATCCAACGATCGGCTATGATGCCGCCGAGTAACGGCGTGAAGTAAACAAAGCCGGAGTAGAGACCGAAAATCTGCGATGCCAGCGCCTGAGTAGAGAGTGGACCCAGGAGCCGATTCTACCGTAGCACGGAAGCTACCAAAACCGCCGATGTGTTCCACGTGTCCTGGCAGCAGTAACTGATTCACCATGTAAAGAACGACCAGCGCTGTCATTCCATAGAAAGAGAATCGTTCCCATGCCTCGGTGAACGCGAGATAGAGGAGACCTTTAGGATGACCCATGAAGGTGACACTCTCGGCGCGACGGTTCATACTAGCCGCTTGCTAAGGTCCGATGTGCTCAGTTCCAGCGAGCAGTTGTTGGAAGCCTGGATCGTTGCGGATCGGGTCCCAGACTGGATCGATCTTTAGCCTTTGAATAGAAACGCAAACGCCCGCCGGAATCGAGAGCAACTGGCGCAGGGTCCGCACTGCGGCGCCTGGCTCTCCCGCGCGTGCCTGTATTTCCGCCAGCCCGGCGAGAACCGCTGGACCGGCAAGCGCATCCTTTGCAACCGGGAGCAAATCGGCCGCCTTTTGCGCGACACGCACAGCCTCGGCATCGCGATGCAACGCGAGGTATATCCAACTTAGCTGGTTGAGAGCATTGGTATCGCTCGGCAGAGCCTGCAGCCTTGCCTCGACCAGGCTTTGCGCCTTTGCAATCTCCGTTTGCGCCTGGCCCGCATCGCCCGCAAGGACGTGGATGGTCACCCGTGCCGCCAATTGCGAGCGTTCCTCCTGTGGATTGCTCGGCTCTTTTTCCCAAGCTTTCAGCGCTGCTGCAAAATCTCGATCGACGGTGTAAAGATAGGTGCCGTCACCCACAATGGTCGCCGCATTGCCAGTCTGGGATGGATTGGAAAGAGTTGTGCCTGGTGGGAAAGTAGCCCACACCCGCTTCGCTTCGTTGAGGTCGTCGAACCCATTGACGTAAGCGCAGAAAACAGCTCGCATCCCGACGACGTTGTTGGGATCGAGAGCGAGGGCACGCGACCCGACGCGGATCGCATCCTTCCACATCCGCAGGTTCAGATAGGTGGTCCCGATATTGCCGATTAAGGTGACGTTACGCGGATCGCGCTCCTCGCCCTTTGCCATTTCGGACAAGGCAAGCTGCCACCGCCCCTGGCGACGATAGATGAAAGCGACTTGCTCTTGAGCCTGCACGTCGTTAGGCCGGAGTTCGAGAGCCCGGCCATACTCGCTTAAAGCCTTCTCATATTCCCGCTGGCCGTAATAATAAAAGTTTCCGAGCGCCATGCGAGCCTCGGGAAGGTCTGGCGCGAGACCGAGCGCATGTTCCGCAATCTTCTTTATCTCGGCTAGTTCGGTGTCATTTGCCTTCGCGACGAACCAGTGGTGCTGCACCCGGTTGTTCGCGAGATGTGCGACGGCCAAAGCAAACTGAGGATCGCGCTCGATAGCCTGGCGATAGAACTTAGCCGCGTTTTCGAACGCGACCGGTTTCAGGGTGCTCTCAGCCTCCCTTTCCGCGTATTCGCCTTTCAGGAAAAGATCGTAAGCGTCGGCATCTTTAGTCGGTGCATTGGTCAGCGTGCTGACTTCAGCCGGAGAAAGCTTGGCCTGCAAGGCATCGGCAATCTCCTGTGCTACCTCGCTTTCCACCGCGAAGACATCCTTGATATCGCGATCATAGGTCTTAGCCCAAAGGTGTGAGTCAGCCCGAGCATCGATAAGCTGCACATTGACGCGCACTTTGTCGGCTGCCTTCTGCACGCTGCCTTCCAGCACGGTCGCGACTCCAAGCTGTTGCGAGACAGTCTTTAAGTCTTCCGGCTTACTCTTATACTTAGCAGTCGAGGTGCGAGAGATAACCTTCAGGTCGGCCACGCTGGCAAGCTTGGTCAAGATCTCATCCTGAATGCCATCGGCAAAGTAAGCCGCACCTTTGTCGTCGCTCAGATTTTCGAAAGGTAGCACCGCGATCGACTTGTTAGGCACATTCTGGGACGTCGATCCGGAAGTCCTGGTTGCCGCGGTGTAGCGACCAAGAAAGAACAATCCTATCGAAAGCAGCGCACCAACGATTACAACGTAAATCCAGGTGTGAGATTTTGTGCGTCGCGACGGCGCAGGATCGACATCTTCCGTCCGCTTCAGTCCTTGCGGAGTCAATTCGAACGCCCACGCGATGATGAGCGCGATTGGAAATCCAATGATGATTGCGAGCACGACGAGGCGCACAGCCCAATTTGGAATTTCAAAGAACGGAAAGACCTGCGTGGCGACTTGAACCAAAAGCCAACCAACGACCGCATAAGCTACCGCGACCTTGTAGACATTGCGCCGCTTCAGTTCGGCGAAGAATGAGGGCTTGTCGCTCATGGCTTCGTGACGACGGTCGGTCGGCACCGGCAACTTTCAATTTCTGGCAGAATGCAGCGAAGCGCGGGTCATCTTTGTAATTGAGAATGAAGGGCGTGACTAACAATTGCGTCAAACCGGGGTCGCGCTCGGCATAAGCGCGGTCGAGCCATTCAAACATCTTGTCGGGTTCTTTGCGCAGGCCATAGACGGCGGCGATCTGGAAAGGGCCACTCACCGCATTTTCGTTTACCAACTTTTGCAAAGAAGCGTCGGCCGTTGCGCGATCACTCAGTGTTTGCTTCGCCAGAGCCAGCGCGTAATCCCGCCAGAATCCTTTCGGCTCCAGCTGTGCATCTTGCAGCGCGGCCGCCGCGTTCCCACGTAATACGTCGAGTGTTGTAAGATAGGCATGCAGTCTGGCCGCCGCCGGTTGAAGCTCGATCGCTTTGCGCAAAGCAGCCTCGGCTTCGTCGTATCGGCCGCTGCCAATCAGGATGCGGGCGAGATTCAAATAGCGAGTCACGCCTAACGGATCGAGTGCCAGCGTCTGTCGCATTATGTTCTCTGCCTCCGTTAGCCGACCTTGCGTAGCGAACAGAAAGCTCAGTGCGAATTTCGGTCCGGCGTCGGCCGGGGCCAGTTTCTCGGCCTTGAGGAATTCGGCTTCGGCCGCGGCGAAATCGAGGTCGGGTGTCACCAATACGAAGCCGAGCGCTTCATGCGCAGCGGCGAGATTGGGTGCGAGCGACAAGGCGGTTTGTGCTGCGTTCCTCGCCTTGGCGTAGGCTTCGTTGGCTTCAGCGCCACCCAGCCAGGTGGCGGCGAGTTGTCGCCATGCGGCGGATAGCTGCGCATAGGCGAGCGCGTAGCGCGGATCGAGCCGGATAGCTTCGTCGTAAAACTCTGTTGCTTTGCGTGTACCCTCCTCAGGTACTGAGACGGAAGTAGAACGTTCCCTGCTGCAAGGCGTTGTAAGCTGCGAGATTGTCGTTGGACGGCGCAGCATCGGATTTCGCCGGTGCGCCCAGAAGCTTGATCTTGAGCTGTTCGGTCACCGCGGTGGCGATCTCGCTCTGGACGGCGAAGACATCCTTCAACTCGCGGTCGTACGTTTCGGACCAAAGCGCACGACCATCGACCGCATTGATCAGTTCGGCGACGATCCGCACGCGGTCGCCCTGTTTGCGCACGCTGCCTTCGAGCAGGTTCGCCACTCCCAACTTCTCACCAATCGTGCGGCTGTCGTCGGACTTTCCTTTAAACAGAAACGATGAGCTACGGCCGATAATCTTGAGACCAGGAATCTTGGCGAGAACCGCGATCAACTCTTCCGAGAGGCCGTCGGAGAAATAGTCATTGCCCGGGTCGCCGCTGGTGTTGACCAACGGCAGCACAGCGATGCTTTTCGCGGAGATTCCTCCAGCATCGCCGGGCCGGTTAGCGGACTTCTGGTGGGACGAGCCACGAAGAAGTTGAAAAGCGAGCAAACCTGCCGCAACAACTGCAAGCCCGATCGTTAACGCAATAATCTTCCCGCCGGTATGCCTGCTGATCGACTCGTTAGGCTCAACTTCCGATCCACGCTTGATTCCTTCCGGCGTGATCTCAAACGCCCAGGAAAAGATCAGCGCGATTGGAAAACCGAGCATGAGAATAGCGACAAACACTTTCATCACCCACGGCGGCGCTTCGAAAGTGGGAAACAGGATCGATGCTGCTTGAATTAGCAGCCATCCGACGACGGCATAAGCTACAGCTACCTTGTAAACATTGCGCCGCTTTAGTTCGGCAAAGAAGTTATCGATCTTCACTTTCTTCTCGGCGCAATTACCTTTTGCACGAGCGCTTCGAAACGCGGATTGCCGTGCAATGAATCGAGCAGTGGATCGACCTTGATCCAGCAAATATTGGCGCCGTCGCGTTCTTCAAAACCTTGTTCGAGCCAGCGGAGTGCTTCATCTTTGTTGTTCAAACTGAGATAAAGCAAAGCGCGGAAGTAACCAACCACCTCGCGGTTCTTACTGATCTCATCGAGCTCGCTCAGCATTTGTCGCGCGGCATCCTTGTCGCCAGCCCGAGCCTTGGCCGCAGCGCAAATCGTCGATACTAACAAGTTGTCGCTGGTCAATTGCTTTGCTTTTTCGTATTCCGTGATCGCGCCGGAGAGGTCGCCTTTGGCTTGAAGGGCGATGCCGAGGCTATAGTGCGCGAAGAAGAATGTCGGATCGATTTCGAGCGTCTTTCGCAACTGCGCTGCAGACTCGTCGTAGCGTCCGGCATAGAAGAAGGTTGTTCCCAAATCCGCGTTGATAATTGGCGACAACGGATCCAGCTCAATTGCGCGCCTGCCCTCGGCAATCGCTTCCTCGAATCGTCCGAGCGCCGCCAGGGTGTCGTTGCCATACCAATGACGCGTTCCGGCATCGTTAGGCTTGAGCTCAAGCGCGCGTTCATATTCGCGCATCGCTCCGGTGATATTGAGTTCAGCCCAGAAGAGAATTTTCCCGAGCGCGGAGTGCGCCTCCGCGAGATTGGGATCGAGCGAAAGAGCTTTGAGCGCGGCCTCTTTTGCTTTCGCGCCTTCCTGGCGCCGGTCCGTGTGCGTATAATAAGGAGAGAGGATGTGCGCGCTAGCCAAACCGGCGTAAGCCAATGCGTAATTCGGGTCGCGCGCGATCGCTTGTTCGAAGAACGCAATCGCTTTTGGAATGTTGTCGCCTGTGCGCTTCTCCCAAAGTGATTTGCCCTTGTGGTAAAGCTCATACGCTTCCGTGTTGCTGGTTGGCTGCACCGCCATCATCAGCTTCTCCGCGCCGGTGAGCTTTGCCTGCAAGGTATCGGCCACCGTTTTGGCGATTTCGCTTTGCACCGCGAAAATATCGCTCAACTTGCGATCGTAAATTTCCGCCCAGAGATGCGCATCGGTCATCGCGTTAATGAGCTGCACATTCACGCGGACCTGGTCATTCGCTTTCTGCACGCTGCCTTCGAGAATGTGCGTCACACCGAGCTGCTTGGCGATATCCTGTAAATCGTCTAGGCGCACTCTTGAATGCTGGGTCGAGGTGCGCGAGATAACTTTGAGGTCGGCGACTTTTGCCAGCCGCGTCAGAATTTCGTCCTGCACGCCTTCGGCGAAAAAAGCGTTGTCCTGATCGCGACTTAGATTATCGAACGGTAATACCGCGATCGATTTTGCCGTCAATTCCGACGCGCTGGGTACATTCGGCCGGTATATCGGCCGAGAAAAAATAAGCCGATCGAAAGAGCGCTCGCGCTGGTCACGACTACATAAATCCAGGCGTGCGTTTTGTGGTTGCCGTGCCTGCGCGCGTCAAGATCGACATCTTCGGTTCGCTTCAATTCCTTCCGGAGTCAGTTCGAACGCCCACGCAATGATGAGCGCGATTGGAAATCCGATCACGATTGCAAGCACGACCAAGCGCACAGCCCAATTTGGAATTTCGAAAAATGGAAATACCTGAGTCGCGACTCTGAACAAGAGCCAACCAATGACCGCATACGCGACCGCAACCTTGTAAACATTGCGTCGCTTTAGCTCGGCGAAGAAATTGCGGTTTCACTCATAGAGCTTCTGCTCGGGCAGGCCTACCTTCTTGGCAGAAGGCGGCGAAGCGCGGATCGTTCCGGTAGCGGAAATGAACGGGATCGTAGAGGAGTTGGCTAATGCCTGCGATCGCGATTACTCCAGGCGCGATCAAGCCATTCGAAAACGTTGTCCGGATCGTTACGCAAGGCATAAACTTGCGCGATTTGGTAGCCCGCCTCGTTAGGTTGAGTATCGATTAGTTTCTTTAGCGCAGTATCGGCGGCTACGGTATCGCCGCTGATCTGTTGCGCGAGGGCCAGCGCAATGTCCTGCCATCCACCGGCCTCGATTTCCTTCTGCGCTGCATCAAGTGCAGCCTTCGCATCCCCTCGCTGGATCGCGATAACTGTTAGTTGCGTGTAAAAGTCGGCGTGGCCTGGCTGCAATTTGATCGCCTTACTAATTGCCTCCTCTGCCTCGTCCAGGCGACCTAGTGGTGATAGGTAATTGGAAAGCCAGTTGTAATAGCTCGCGCATAACGGATCACTCGTTAGCTCTTCGCGTGCCAATTCGACGGCTTGGTCTGGATGTCCTTGCGTAGCTAATAAGTCAGCCAGTGTTGTCTTAGGTCCATCATCGTGCGGCGCCAGTTCAAGCGCGCGACGGTATTCGGCTTCCGCTCCCTTCCATTGAAATCGGCCGATTCAAGGACGAAGCCGCGTGCTGTGTGGGCCGCTGCCAGATTTGGATCGAGTGCGAGCGCGGACTCGGCTGCGGACCGGGCTTGCGCGTAAGCGTGTTGCGCCTGGTCGCCGTTAAGAAATTTCCGGGAAAGATTTAGCCACGTGATTGAAAGGTTGCTCCAGGCAAGTGCATAGCGCGGGTCGAGTTGGGTTGCGTTCTGGTAGAAATCGATCGCCTTGCGGTAATCCGTCTCGGTCCCGCGTGCATGGTAGAATACTTCCCTGAAGGTAAAGCTGGTGCGCTTGCGCATTCTCGGTCGGTCGTGCAGCGAGCAGACGTTTCGCTGAACCGGTCAGCTTTACTTGCAGCATGTCCGCTATGCTTGTGGCGATCTCACCTTCCACGGCAAAGATATCGTTTAACTTTCGATCATAGGTCTCGGCCCAGACATGCGCGTCTTTGGTCGCATTGATAAGCTGGACATTCACCCGCACCTGGTCGTTGGACTTTTGCACGCTGCCTTCGAGAAGGTGAGACCACGCCGAGTTGTTGCGCGATCTCACGCACATTATCAGGCGCGCTTTTGAAACGCCTGGTGGAGGTTCGTGAGATAACCTTCAAGTCGGCGATACTCGCCAGTTTTGTCAGGATTTCATCCTGAATGCCATCGGCGAAATAAGCGTCGCTCTTTGTCATCACTCAGATTTTCGAATGGGAGAACAGCAATCGACTTTTCGGGATGGCAACGGTGCGGGTAACGCGCTGTTAGCGAGAAGTTTTTAGCCGGCGAGTGCGAGCTGCCGCAAATCGCCATAGGAAAGCCGCCCCAACGAACCACAACAACCCATGATGAGCAGCTCCGTGCCACTGACTCTCTGCGCCCCGCGTTCACCGTGATACCAGGCCAGGACCAGCGTGACGAAGAAACCGACGCTAAGCGCGACGATAACGAGGCGCATCGGTTTGTTCGGGCCAGCCAAATCGTTGCGCGACGATGTCGATCCCTTGCAGCAGTGCGAATGCCGCCGCGACATAGGCCACGGCCCATTGCACGAGCTTCCGCTGCTTCAACCGTTGAAAGAATTCAGTCACCTGCGATGCCCTTCCCGCGAGGCGGCGGCGATTTCAACAAGGCTTGGAAGCGAGGATCGTTGCGAATCGGATCCCACGCCGGGTCGAGTTCCAGGATGGCCGGGCTAATCAAACTAATTTCGCTTTGCAATAGATGTTCGATTAGTGGCAGCGCGTGATCGACGTCACCATTCATAGCATAAGTCTTGGCCAGATATCCCTGCCACACCGGGCCCTCCAATGTGTCGGCCGATTCTGGAATCAGGGCGGTCGCACGCTGCGCTTCCGCGATGGATTCGTCACGCTGTCCCAAACCGGCATCGGCCCAGGCGAGCGCCACATGCCAGGCCGCTTCGACGTTGCGGTTAGCCTGGGGGGTTGAGAGCACCCACGTCCGCCCCTGCACCTCCGATAAGCCTCCGCCGCCTCTGTCGCCGATCCATCGCGTTGCTCGCTTAAAGCCAGAAGCAGTTGCCACTCCACGTTTGCCGGGACGTAACCACACAGGCTGATCGGCAGCAGCGAATCATCTTTGCTCTCGATCGCGCGACGGAACAGGGTCGAGGCGGTTTTGTAATCGCGCGCGAATAAAGCCTGAAGCGCGCGCAGTCCTATGACGGATGGACCATCGGACTTGATCGCCGCCAGCATCTTTTCGCCGCCGGCAATCCCTTGCAGGTTCCACGCGCAGTAGAGCCTCATCATAAGCAAACTCGGGTCGTTAGGTTGCCATGACAGACCTGCGTCGAGCACAGGTATCGCTTCCTGGAAGCGCTGTAATAGGAACAAGGTCAGGCCAAGTTCCGTCGCGAATTGGACGCCATTCGGGTTCAATAGCCGCGCGCGGTCGAAGTCCGCCACAGCCGCATCGAAGAGCCCGAGCCGGCGCTCGAGCAAGGCCGAGAAATACCAGACCTCATCGTCGTTAGGCAGACGACGTTGCAATGACCGCCAAATATTGAGTGCACTCGTGAAATCGCGCTTGCCGAAATACTCGTACATGGCGCGCGCCTTCTCCGCTCGGGGCAGGTCCGGCGCCAGGGCCGCGGCCCGATCCAGCGCCGACTTGGCTGCGGCCATTCGGCTTGCTGTCGGATCAAAGCCCGACCAGTAGATCCATGAGTTCACGATGGATAACTGGGCCCAGGCTTCGGCAAAGCCGGGGTCCAGAGTTACCGCGCTTTGCAGCGCATCGAGAACGCGTTTGCTGTTAACGCGGTCATAGGACGAGCCGAGCAGGAGCGTCCGGGCCTTTAGGAAAGCCTCGTAGGCCGCGGAATTATCGGTCGGTTTTTTCGTCAACGCGGCCCGCTCGTCGCGCGTCAGTTCAGCCTGCAGCGATGAAGCGATCTTTTGCGCCACTTCCGTTTCCACCGCAAACACGTCCTTCAATGTGCGGTCGTAGGTTTCGGCCCAGAGATGGGCGTCGCTTGCGGCATCAATCAACTGCACGTTGACGCGCACACGGCTGCCCGCTTTTTGCACGCTGCCTTCGAGAACATGGGCGACGCCGAGTTGGCGTCCAACCTCCGCCAAATTCTGCGGCCGGCTCCCATAGCCGTGAGTCGAGGTGCGCGAAATCACCTTGAGATCGCCGATCTTGGCTAACCCGGTCAGGATTTCATCCTGAATACCATCCGCGAAATAGGCATTGTCTTTTTCCGCGCTGAGATTTTCAAATGGCAGGACGGCGACGGATTTGGCCGGGATCGGACCGATTGTCGGCGACGACGCAGTGGGAATGGTGGCTGGCGTTGGGCTCACTTCCGCAGCCGCGGTGGCGGATTTTGCGCGGCGCTTGGACGGCGTTCCGGCAAATCGCCAGAGGAGCGCGCCGCCAATAGCCAGGATCACCGCGAGGAATAATAGCTCTGACCGCTGATTTTCTGGCGCCCCGCTTCCCCGTGATACCATGCGAGTACCAGAGTGACAAAGAAGCCTACGACTAAGGCCAAAGTAAATCCCGCGCCGCACGCCTTCCGGCCAGGCGAACTGTTGCGCGACGATGTCGATGCCCTGTAAAAGCGCGAAGGCCGCTGCGACATAGGCCACGCCCCATTGCACCAGCTTGCGCTGTTTCAGTCGTTGCAGGAATTCTTTCATCGCGCCGCGTTCTCAGTGGCCGCGATTTCGCAAACATTGCGCCGCTTCAGTTCGCTGAAAAAGTTGCGCGAATTCATGATAAGGGTAGATGCCTAACCAGTGGCTAATGCTTCGGTCAGCGATTGCGTGAGCTTAGGCGCAGCGGCGCGTAGCTTTGCGTCCTCGGTGACTAGCCGGCGGCCGAGTTGTCGCGCGAGGGTGAGAAAGCGCGCATCGTACGCGGTGACGCGGTAACGAAGTGCGGTATCCACAGCGCTGCTTCATGAGTCACGCGAAAAAAGTGGGGCTGGAGAAACGTGGCGGCGCGGCGGAGGCAATCGCGCGCCGTCGGACGTGATATAGCCTGCCCGTTCATAGCTAACGAGCACATTGCTCAGTTCGATCAGCGGAGGCTCGGTCCGCCAAACAGAATCATGCGCGAACAATTCTACAGCGGCCTCGCTCGCCGCTACGCACATAGAGCGGCGCAATGATGTTGGTATCGACAAGAATCACGGATTGATCAGTCGCGGCCCCACGCGATCGCCGCTTCGATATCTTCGGTGGTCGGTTTGAATCCGCCGCGCAGCTTCACTGGTTTCGGGATTTTTGCGGAGCGGGTCTTGCCGGCGGCCATGCCTTTGCGGATCAATTCGGCAATCGTGTCCTTGAGTTTCTTTTGCTCGTGGACGGCGCGAATCTTTACCGCGCGCATGAGATCATCAGGCAAATCGAGCGTTGTTTTCATAAAGCCAGATTCCCAGAAAGCTGGTTTTCTGTCAAACCTTCCAACCCGAACTGGGGGTAATGTGGGAGGGGCCTCAGTGCCCCGACAATGTTGACTTTGAATCGCCAAAGTCGGGGCACTAAAGCCCCTCCCACATTGTTTAGCTCTTCAACGCAACTTCGAATGGCGCGCCGGTCTTGGCGCGGATGTCGTCTACTGTGACCGTGCTGCCGGGATGCAACTCGGTGAGGACGAGCCCGCCACCTTTCTTCACTTCGAATACGCAAAGATCGGTGATGATGAGATTCACAACTCCCAGACCTGTGATGGGCAGCGTGCATTCCTTCAAAATCTTCGGGCTTCCATCCTTTGAAGTGTGTTCCATCACCGCGACGACGCGCTTCACGCCGGCGACAAGATCCATCGCGCCGCCGGGCCCTTTGATCATCTTGCCGGGAATCATCCAGTTTGCGATGTCGCCTTTATCGGTCACTTCGAATGCACCGAGAATCGCGAGGTCGATGTGTCCGCCGCGAATCTGCGCGAATGAATCGGCGCTCGAGAAAAAGGCCGATCCGGGCATCGTCGTGATGGTTTGTTTGCCGGCGTTGATCAGATCAGGATCCTCTTCACCGGGTTTGGGAAATGGACCGATGCCTAACAAACCATTCTCGGATTGCAGGGTGACGTGCATACCTTCGGGAATGTAGTTGGCCACCAGTGTCGGAATGCCGATTCCGAGATTGACGTAGTAACCGTCACGTAGCTCTTGCGCGGCACGCTTTGCCAGCAAATCGCGCACGGTTGATCCGGCTTTCGCAACCGCGGCGCCTTGTACGGTGCGGAACTCGATGCGCTTCTCGTATTTTTCTCCTTGAATGATGCGATCGACGTAAATGCCCGGCGTGTGAACCTGATCGGGATCAAGTTCGCCGATCTCGACGAGTTGCTCGACCTCGGCGACGCAAACTTTGCCGCAGGTCGCGATCATCGGATTGAAGTTCCGCGATGTTTTTCGAAAAATGAGGTTGCCGGATTTGTCGCCCTTCCACGCTTTGACTAACGAGACCTCGGCCGTAATTCCCGGTTCGAGCACGTAATCCTTGCCGTCGAATTTTTTCGTTTCCTTGCTTTCAGTTAATTTCGTCCCGAAACCGGTGCGCGTATAAAAACCCGGAATGCCCGCGCCGCCCGCACGCAATCGTTCCGCGAGCGTTCCCTGCGGAATCAGTTCGAGTTCCAGTTCGCCGGCGAGCACCTGACGCTCGAATTCTTTGTTCTCGCCAACGTATGAAGCCATCACTTTTTTCACCTGCCGAGCGGGTAGCAGAACGCCCATGCCAAAGCCATCCACGCCCGCATTGTTGCCGACAATCGTTAGGCCTTTTACGCCGCTGTCGTGCAGCGCAGCGATGAGATTTTCCGGGATGCCGCACAGCCCGAAACCGCCGGCAGCGATCGTCATGTTATCGTGGAGAAGGCCTTCCAGCGCAGCCTTGGCGTCAGGGTAAACTTTGCTCATGCGCAGAAGTTTAACCATGGATCGTTCGGATGCGAGCGAGATGAATTTGCTTCGCTCGTTCAGCGTCGCGCATTACCGTCCGTCACTATGATACTGGAACATCCGCTGCGTGATGACGAACGCGCATTCCTCGATAACGTCGCTGACTTCGCGCGGACTGAAGTGATGCCGTATGCGGATCAGTGGATCACGATGAAAATCTGCCGCGGGAAATTTTCACGAAAGCGCGCGAACTCGGGATGATGGAATGGCCGCGCCGAAAGAGTACCGCGAGCGGGAGATGAGTTACGTGACGGTTGCGCTCGCGATCAAGGAACTGGGCAAAGCCTACGCGGCGCTCTCGATGGATATTGCCGCGCATAACGCGCTTGCCGTTGGACAAATCAATCAGTTCGGCACGGAAGAACAGAAGAAGAAATATCTGCCACGCCTAACGAGTGGTGAATCGATCGGCGCATGGGCCTTAACCGAGCCGAATGCGGGCAGCGATACCGGTGGCATCGAAACGAAAGCGAATCAGGATGGTGACGTCTGGCGCGTGAACGGATTGAAGAAATTCATCACCAGCGTCGCACAGCGGAGCTACTCGTTGTCATGGCCACGACCGGAAAACCGATGCCGGCAAGAATGAAATCAGCGCGTTCATCATGATGAAGGACCAGGTCACGCCCGTGCGGAGATTCACACTTACGAATGCGCGCGAGCGACACGCCTAGCTCGCTTCGAAATTCCTAAGCGGAATGCTTGGCGGCGGCCGCGACTTGACAGGCGTTGTCGGTTTCGGATCGGGTCGCATCGGCATCGCCTCGCTCGCTGTTGGAATCGCCGAGGCCGCTTTCGATCGCGCGAACTCGTACGCCGTCGAGCGGAAGCAATTCGGACATCCCATCGGCGATTTTCAAGCTGTGCAATGGATGCTGGTCGATTCCGCGATGGAACTTGAAGCCGCTGAAGTGATGACGATGCACGCGTCGTATCTGCAGGATCAGACTCAAAGCACGGCAAAGTGACTCGGCCATGGCGAAATTGAAGTTCATCGTTATCAGCCCGATAATTTCGATCTGTACAATGCCGTTCACTGCGAACTGTTACAGCGCGATCTGGCCGATCGAACGTTATTTGCGCGACAGAATTTGCGGTTTGGGTAGCGCATCGCAGTGCGCTCTCGCCATCGCGAAACTTCCTCAATTGTTTCGCGAGCGCGAAACCGAGCACGCGCGACGCGATGTCCGCTCCCATCGTTCGGGCGCGACGCGCTAGTCCTCAGCTTGCTCGCGCGCAATTCATCGGCAGATTGCAGGTTCCAATTTTTCTCATGACGAAATCACTCGCCCATCAACTCGCCGAATACGCCTGCTCATTGAAATACGAAGATCTTTCGAGGAACGTCGTGCACGAGGTAAAGCGGCGCGTCATCGACTCGTTAGGCTGCGCTCTCGGCGCGTGGAATGAAGAGCCGTGTGAAATTGCGCGCAAGGTTGTATTAGATTTTTCGGCGAAGAATGGTGCGACTGTGATCGGCACTTCGCACAAAGCGCCGCCCGATTGGGCCGCCTTCGCGAACGGCTGTTGCATTCGCTATTTTGATTACAACGACACTTATCTTTCGAAAGAGCCGGCGCATCCGAGCGATAATCTCGCCGCGGTCTTTGCGGTCGCGGAAAGTGTGGGGGCGAGTGGACGCGATGTCATCCTCGCGGCGGCGATTGCATACGAAGTGCAATGTCGCCTGTGCGATGCCGCCAGTATTCGCGCGCGCGGTTGGGACCATCCGACGTATGGCGCTTTCTCGACTGCGCTGGCCTGCGCGAAGTTGATGAAGCTCGATCCCGAACGGACGAGACACGCGATCAACATTGCCGGTGTGCATTGCGCGGCGTTTCGACAGGCGCGCGTCGGTGAGCTGTCGCATTGGAAAGGCGTTGCCTTCGCGAATGCGTCGCGACTTGGCGTCTACGCGGCGCTGCTCGCGCGTGCGGGCATGACCGGACCGGCGCCGATCTTCGAAGGCGCGATGGGATTCGAGAAACAACTTGGTGTCTCGTTAGGCAACGTCGCCGAAGTGTTCGACAAAAGGAAAGAAGCGATCCCGGGCGAAGGTCCGGCCTCGATGATTCTGAAAACGAGCATCAAATATTGGCCGGCGGAATATCACAGCCAGAGCGCGATCGAAGCGGCGTTGTTTTTGCGCAAGGAAATCGGCGATGTCTCGCAGGTGAAATCGATGCGGATCGAGAGCCATGATGCGTCGGTCGATATCATCGGGAGCGAGCCGGAAAAATGGAAACCGCAGCAGCGCGAGACCGCAGACCACAGTCTCCCATACATCACGGCGGTGGCGTTGATTGATGGCGAGGTGACCGACAAGCAATTTGCGCCTGAGCGTTTCACCGAACCGAAGATCGTTTCGTTTTTGCAAAACGTGAAAGTCGATCGCAACGATGAACTGAGTGCGCTTTATGCCGAAGCGGTGGCCAACATTGTCCATGTCACGCTGGCCGACGGACGCACGCTGACGAAGCGCGTCGATTATCCGTTAGGCAATGCGAAGAATCGCCTGGCCGATCCGGAACTGGAGGGGAAATTTCATTCGTTAGCCGACGCGAAAGTGGGCAAAGACGCAGCCGACCGCATCGTTGCGGAAGCGTGGAAACTCGACAGCGCGAAAGATGTGACGACGCTGCTAAAGCTCTGTGAGATATGAGGAACATGGGCTTTCAGCCTGTGCGGCCGACGTGGTTTCAGCACGTTGCCTCTTTTTTTCAGCGGGCTGAAAGCCCGCTGGGCACACAGCCAGAATGGCTATGTTCCGGATGAGTACGTCACGAAAATTGCGGGAATTGATCGCACAAGGTTGCGTCGCGATGCCGGGCGTGCCGAACGCATCGATGGCGCGACAAGTGGAGCGCGCTGGATTCGATGCCGTTTACATCAGCGGAGCGGGCATCGCGAACTCGACCGCCGGCCTGCCGGACATTGGCCTGCTCACGCTGACTGAAGTCGTTAGGCTGGCTGGTTATGCAGCGAACGCAGTAAAGATTCCGGCAATTGTCGATGCCGACACCGGATTTGGCGGCGCGGAGAATGCCGCGCGCACCATTCATGAATTGGAATCGGCCGGCCTTGCCGGTTGTCACATCGAGGATCAGGAATTTCCAAAACGCTGCGGACATCTGTCGGGCAAATCGGTTGTCGAACTTTCCGAGATGGTGGGAAAAATCGAAGCAGCTGTCGCCGCGCGTCGCGACAAGGATTTCCTGATCATCGCGCGAACGGATTCGCGCGCGATTGAGGATTTCAAAGGCGCGGTGAAACGGGCGCAGAGTTATCTCGAAGCGGGGCCGACGCCATTTTTCCAGAAGCATTGCAAGGCGCGGACGAGTTCCGCGATTTTGCGAAGGAAGTGAAAGCGCCGTTGCTCGCGAACATGACCGAGTTTGGAAAAAGTCCGCTTCTTTCATTGCAGGAACTTTCCGATCTCGGCTATCGCATGGTCATTTTTCCGCAGAGCGCTTTTCGCGTGACGATGAAAGCGAGCGCGGAATTTTTGCGGGATTTGAAAGAACGCGGGACGCAATCAGGCTGGCTGGAAAAGATGCAAACGCGCAAGGAGCTCTACGAATTGCTCGATTACGATCCTGCAATGGAGCAATGGAATGGTTATGGCGAGCGATAAGTTGTTCCCGCGCAGAAGCTCGTTAGAGTGGAGCGAGAAATGAGCACAGAAACGAAACCAGCTTATAGTCCGGGTCTGGCCGGTGTGATCGCGGGCGAAACAGCGATTTGTTCGGTCGACCCCAACGCGGGGTTGTTGTATCGCGGTTACGATATTCACGAGATGGCCTCGAAGGCGAGCTTCGAGGAAGTTGCTTATCTGCTTTTGAATGGCGAATTGCCGGACGGCGGTGAGCTGGCAAACTTCACGAACCAACTCGCAGCCGAACGCACGCTGCCGGATGCAATCGTAAAGATGATGCGATTGTTGCCGAAGACAACGCACCCGATGGACATGCTGCGCACCGGCGTCTCGATGCTCTCTGCGTTCGACAAGGATCTGAACGATAACTCACACGCACCGAACGTGCGCAAATCGATCCGCTTGATCGCAAAACTGTCGAGCTTGATCACCGATGGCTGGCGCATTTCGCAGGGACTCGATCGCATTCCGGAAAAAGCCGATCTCACACACGCCGGCAATTTTTTCTACAAACTAACCGGCCAAGTGCCGCAGACGTGGCAGATCCGAATGCTCGACACGATTTTCGTGTTGTATGCCGATCATGAATTCAATGCCTCAACTTTTGCGGCGCGCGTGACCGCTTCGACCCTGGCCGACATTTACGCCGCGGTGACTTCGGCTTGCGCGACGCTGAAAGGTCCGCTGCACGGCGGCGCGAATGAAGAATCGATGAAGATGCTCGATGAAATCCGGACGCCTGATCGGGCCGAAACGTGGTTGAAAGCGAAACTGGAAAAGAAAGCGAAGATCATGGGATTTGGCCATCGCGTTTACAAGAAGGGCGATTCGCGCGTGCCGGTGATGCGCGAGATTGCGCGCGATCTGGGCAAACGGCTCGGCCGTGAGCAGTGGGTTCCGATTTGCGAAAAACTCGAGGAAACAATGGAGCGCGAGAAACAGCTCTACGCCAACGTCGACCTTTACGCCGCGCCTGTTTTCAGCCTGCTCGGTTTTGCGCCGGAGCTGAACACTCCGATTTTTGCTGCTTCGCGCGTTGCCGGATGGTGCGCGCATGTCGTTGAGCAACACGATCACAATCGGCTGATCCGTCCGCGTTCGCTTTACGTCGGGCCCGAGGCGCGGCCCTATGGCGGCCCGGCCGGGAACAATGGCGATTCGGCGGCGTGATGTCGCCTAACGAGTCACAATCGCTGCAGGAAAAATACGCCCCGCAGAATGCCTGCTGGGGTTGTGGCCCGGCGAACCGCGAAGGTTTGCGCATTCGCAGTTTCGCGCGCGGCGATGAAGTCGTGGCGGAATGGAAGCCCGAGCCGAAATACGAAGCATTTCCAGGCGTCCTCAACGGCGGGATCATCGGCACGTTGCTCGATTGTCACTGCAACTGGACCGCGGCCTGGCATCTCATGAACAAGAACGGTGAAGATCGTGTGCCGTGCACGGTGACGGCCGATTACGCAATCAAGCTTTTGCGACCGACTCCGACCGATGGCCCAGTGTTTCTCTCAGCACACGTGGTTGAATCGACAAATGATCGCGCAACCGTCGAAGGAACTTTGAGCGGTGGCGGTAAAGTGTGCGCGACCTGCCGCGGAACATTCGTCGCGGTCAAGGAAGGTCATCCCGCGTTTCATCGCTGGTAGCGCACCATCGCTGTCATCCCGAGGTCGCCGCGGCGACCGAGGGAACTCGCAATTAACGCGTGACGTTATTCGGCGCTCGGCTTGGTGCGCTTTGAGCGCCTGCGCGAGCCACGCATCAAGGCGCATTTCTTTTCCATCAGCCAGTCGCACCAGGTACGGCTCTCCGCTTAACAAACTTTTGGACGCGCAAAGTCGAATGAAATCCTGCGGCGTTTTGATCTGCTTCTTGAAGTGGACGTACTTGGCTTTGACGTGATCGACCCCCTGAGCCGGTGTGTATTCTGTTCCGTTGCGAATGAAGACAACTTTGGAATTGGCAATGTATTTGAGGAGGTAATCGATGCTTTGGTCGAGCGATTCGGCTCCACTCATCCGCATCGTGGATAAAACGAGAAGTGCACAGATGAAAAACGACTGCCGAAAAAATTTCACATCGGATATTGGATGCGGATTCGTGAATTGCATCTGCTTTTCACCGCGCAAATTCATCCTTTCCGCTTGGGTGTCTCGGACAGAATTCAATGCCCGAATTCCGTCGATGCGCAGCAGGCCCAGCATGTCTACGCTTGGGTCATGAAGAGTTCGAAGTTTCGAGTGGTTCCTTTACCAACAGAAGTCGCAGAAAAGGCGCGGCGCACAGCGAAAGAGGGTGTGCCAGATCACAAAATAGTCACGGCAGATTCGCCAAACAGTTATCCGTGCCGCCATTGTCTGCGCTGGGCTGAACCGGGCGAGCGAGTCGTTCTGTTTCCGTATGCGTCAATTCCGGCAGGGCACCCTTATTCGGAGACGGGTCCGATTTTTGTGCATGAACAAGCGTGTGAACGTTACGCCGCAACGGACGAATACCCGACCGCGTTTCGCAATGGTCGTTCGATTCGCGCCTACGATTCCGATCAAAATATAATCGCTGCGGAAGTGGCGAACGGCACTGAACCGGAAGCGATCATTGAAAAGTTTCTCGAGAAACCCGAAACTGCATTCGTGCATGTGCGCAGCACAACCCACGGATGCTACACCATGGAGATTCAACGCAGATGAAAATGATGGAATTGCTCCCGCCTAACGAGACGATGTATCGGGCGCTGGCCGAACGCGATTCGAGCTTCGAAGGGATTTTCTTCGCCGGTGTGCGCACGACCGGAATCTTTTGCCGGCCGACGTGCAGCGCGAAAAAGCCGGCGCGCGAGAACGTCGAATTCTTTCCCACGCCTAACGAGGCGTTGCTCGGCGGTTACCGGCCGTGTTTGCGCTGTCGCCCGATGGATCCGCAGACGCGACCTCCGAAATTGATCGAACGCTTGCGCGCGGAAATCGAGAAGGCCCCGGGCGGCCGGCTGACAGATAAGGAACTGAGCGCGCTCGCGATTGATCCCTCGACTGCGCGCCGTCAGTTCAAACGCCATTACGGTATGACCTTCCAGGCCTACCACCGCGCGCGACGAATGGGACTCGCATTGCGCGAAGTGCGTCGCGGCAGTCGCGTCGACGCCGCGCAGAACGGCAGCGGTTTTGAATCGGCCAGCGGATTTCGCGAAGCTTTCACTAAAGTATTTGGCGATCCGCCTACGGCTGCGAAAGAACGCACGCCTTTGCTGGCAGAGAGAATCGATACGCCGCTGGGAACAATGGTTGCCGTCGCGGATGATACTGGATTGCGCCTGCTCGAGTTCGCCGATCGACGCGCACTGGAGCGCGAGATTCCGATTCTGCGGAAGCGGCTGCGCACAAACGTCGTCCCCGGCGAGCATCCGATCCTGGAAAAAACCCGCGCACAACTTGCCGATTATTTTTTGGGCAAAAACTTGGAATTCGATCTGCCGCTCGCTCCGGTCGGATCGGATTTTCAAATGCGTGCCTGGAAGGTTCTGCAATCAATTCCCGTCGGCGAAACGCGCTCCTATTCGTGGATGGCGGAGAAATTGAAAGCTCCCGGTGCGCGTCGCGCGGTCGGCCGCGCCAACGGCACGAACATGCTCTGCATCGTCATTCCATGTCATCGCGTCATTCGTGCGGATGGAACACTGTGTGGATACGGTGGTGGCTTGTGGCGCAAAAAATGGCTGCTCGAGCACGAGCGGAAGTGGAAGAAGCGCGACATCTTCTACTCGTTAGGCATTCGTTCAGCTTTCGCAGCAGGATCAGCTTGACCTTCTGCCGAAGAATCGGCTTAATCGGGCTTCCAATTCTTGGAGGCGCAATGAAACAATTAATGCTGACGATGCGACCGATTTCGTGGCTAGCGATTCTTGCCGCAGCCGCGCCGTTTCTGCCAGCTCAGACAGATGCAGGAGAAATGAGAGAACGGCCGGCTGCCAGGATCGTTGTTGTCGATGCGAATGGTCGAGAAGTTCCATCGGGCCGTCCAGGTGTTGCTTCGCAAATTTTCGATGTAACGGTCGGCCCGGCTGGACAGTTGATGTTTTCGCCTGACACAGTAAACATTTCAGTCGGCGACACGGTGCGATGGACCTGGGGCAGCCCCGGCCACTCCGTCACAAGCGGCACAAGTTGCACGGCGGATTCCGCCTATTGCTCCCCGGACGACATGAACTGCGGCGCGGGAACGCTCTCAGGAACAGGAGCAATGTACCAGCATACCTTCACTGCGGCCGGCAGCTACACCTACTTCTGCGCTGTGCACTGTTCGCGCGGCATGGTCGGCACAGTCAATGTGACCGCACCGCTTCAACTTATGAGCGCGGTCTCACGCAAAACTCACGGCGCAGCCGGGACATTCGATGTTCCTTTGCCTTTGAGCGGAACGCCCGGTCTCGAATGCCGAAGCAGCGGCGGCAATCACACACTTGTCTTTACCTTTAGCAATAATGTGACGGCTGGCAGCGCGAGCGTTACCGCTGGAACCGGCAGCGTATCAGGCAGTCCTTCATTCAGCGGAAACACGATGACCGTTAATCTGACCGGCGTAACGGATGTTCAGCAAATCACCGTAACCTTGACCGGCGTAACCGATTCATCCGCGCAAATGCTGCCCGACACTTCCGTCAGCATGAACATGCTCATTGGCGACACCACCGGAAACAAATCGGTGAACGCTTCCGACGTCTCGCAAACCAAGGGTCAGTCCGGTGCCGCCGTCACCGCGTCCAATTTCCGCACGGATGTCACCGCCAACGGTGTTCTCAACGCCTCCGATGTTAGTCTGGTAAAATCACGTTCGGGCTCGGCGCTGCCCTAACGAATTGGGAACAAGCATTCCATAACTCGTTAGGTAGTTTATGGGACGCCGGATATCCGGATTGTTACACTGCCTCCTTAGTCACCGTTCGCCGCGGTTCGTGGTGCAGATTTGTTCAACTGAATTTGTGCGCTCACCTTCTGGATTTGGGCAGCCTGCTCTTTCATCATTACTGCAAGACTTGCCACAGGCTTTTCAATTCCTCTACTTTCTTGTGCTCTTTGAGGAACTCGTTGAGCAACATGGCGTGATCTGCTCGTAGCGGACCGTGTTGACCCTGCCTTCGGCATCGCGCACGACCAGTTCCGGATTCACTTCGGCAACTTCCTCGGCGATCAAACGAACTGCGGCTTCCAGCGGGTCGCTTTTGTAGTGACACGTCACTGGCTTGAGCGCCAGAATGGCTTCGCTGGACTTGTCCATCGGTTTAATGTCGCGCTTGAAGCGCCTCGACGATACCGGTGCCTAACTTTCCAAGGAATCGACCAGTACAGGGAGGCTGTCGATGCCGACCTGCTTTTGGTAAATGTTGCCGATAAAGCAGCTATCGTCCAGATCTGCACCGGCAACGTTCGCACCGATCGCAATGGCGTTACTGGCCGGGTGACGTTGATCCCGGCGATATAGCCTAAGGCGTGTTGTTGCTACCGGTACTGTTCCTTAGTGAAAGCGCGCCATTGGCTGTGTTGCGGAAACCGGTCGTGTTGACGTCAAGCGCTTCATGCCCGGTGCCGTGTTTTGAAGCCGGTGGTATTGCGGAATAGTGCAGCGCCAGTGGCTGTGTTACGGAAACCGGTCGTGTTGTCACGGAGCGCTTGATCACCATTGGCTACGTTGAAAGAGCCGGTCGTGTTGCTAAAGAGCGCTTTAGCGCCGTTAGCAGTGTTTAGTTGACCGGTGGTGTTGCTAGAGAGCGCCTGAAAACCGCTGGCCGTGTTCCGCGCACCAGTGGTGTTGGTGAAGAGCGCTTAGACGCCATTAGCCGTGTTGGAGTTACCGCTGGTGTTGTAAGAGCGCCTGAGCACCGGTGGCCGTGTTGTCGCCGGCTGTATTACTAGAGAGAGCGTGGTCGCCGACAGCTGTATTGCCGGAACCGGTAACGTTATTGTAAAGGCTGTTTATCCCTACCGCGACGTTACGGGACGCTGTTGTATTGTTAATGAACGTGTTGGCACCGATGGCAACATTGGTATTACCCGTAGTGTTGCTAAACAGAGCATTAGTTCCATCCGCCGTGTTGTAATTGCCGGTAGTATTGTGACTCAGCGCCTGATAACCAGTAGCCACGTTGCTAACCCCAGTGGTATTAGCAAACAAGGCAATCGCTCCCTGAGCTACGTTAAATCCGCCCATGGTGTTGCTAAAGAGCGCTTGGAAACCAAAAGGTGCGTTTCGAACGCCTGTCGTATTAGAGAATAGCGAACGGAAACCCGTCCAGCGCTTTTGAAAGACCAGTCGTGTTCTGCAAAAGCGATTGAAAGCCGAGAGCAGTGTTATCGACACCGGTGGTTAGGCTGAAGTAGCGCCGAGTTCCTTCTGCTGTGTTGTTGCCAGCATAACCGCCATCGGGCGCCGGAGTCACTGCACCCGCGCCTGGCGTTAAGACCAGGCACGCAATAAATGCGAGCAACACGCAGGGCATAAGAATTGGGCGCAGCATCGAGCGTGACGCCGCCGAGTTTAAACCAACGAGCAATTACATCGAACATCTGAATCCTTTCCTTCCTCCCGCTGGATGAATTCAAGTTGCATCGCCAAAATCACGCGAAGAACTAGCGGGAGGACCGAAACTCCCAGGCGGAATTTTGGATGTTTCGCGAACAATGCTGAGTAGGCGCCGCGAAGTTGTCGAGCAAAACTGCAAACGATCGTACGCCGAGCGTATTCCTGGCCGACGAAGTCTAAACTCTGTACCGCTGCTACGTCCACCTAGTCGCCGTTCGCCGCTGTTCGTGGTGCAGGTTTGCTTAGTTGAATTTGCGCACTCACCCTCTGGATTTGCGCCGCCTGCTCTTTAAGCTGAGCCATGAGAACCTCCATTCCTTTTTGTTGCTGAGCGATGGTCGCTGCCTCGTTCGCCACTTTGGAGTTTAGCTGCGCGATGTTGGTCTGTTGCTCTTCGACTTTCGTGTGCTCTTTAAGAAACTCATTGAGCAACATCGCATTGATCTGCTCGTAACGAACCGTGTATGGCTTGCCTTCCTTATCCATAACCACCAGAGACGGATCGATCTTTGCCACATCTTCGGCTACAAGGCCCAACTGCGATGTGCGTGTCGGGTCGATTTCCTTTTTGTAGCGGAAGGACACGGGTTTAAGCGCGAAGAGCGCTTCGCTGGCTTTGCCCATCGGCTTGATCTGTTCCTTAAAGCGCCTTGAGGAAGTGGTAGTCCCGAGCTTACCGGTTGCGTTAATGAGGACAGGCGCTCCGCCGCCAGACGTTTGCCCAAAGATGCTCGCGATGTAGCAGGCGTTGCTCTCGCCAGCAACCCCGACCAACCCTGCGCCAATGTAGACATCATTGCTGCCGGTTGTCTGATTTTCACCGGCGTTGAAGCCCAAAGCCGCGTTGAAGTTGCCGGTGGTGTTATGCTCGAGCGCATTTACTCCGGTGGCCGTGTTGTTGCTCCCGGTCGTGGTGAAGCGCAGTGCAAGGACACCGGTCGCCGTGTTGGCGTCGCCGGTGGCATCAAACAATGTGACCGATCCGGTAGCGGTGTTGTTATTGCCGGTGGTATTGGCGCTGAGCGCACTAGCACCGGTCGCGGTGTTAAATTGCCCGGTGGTATTGCTCGCGAGCGCCTCAGCACCGATGGCCGTGTTCGGTGAGCCGGTCGTATTCTCTTCAAGCGCGGAACGACCGATGGCCGTGTTGAAGCTACCTGTCGTGTTGTTGAAGAGTGCTTCATAACCGCTGGCCGTGTTGTCGTCGCCGGTGGTATTGCTAAGAAGGGCTTCAGCGCCAACTGCCGTGTTTTCGTTGCCTGTCGTGTTGCTGAGGAGCGCTTGCGCGCCGTTGGCTACGTTGGTTTCTCCAGTGGTATTGTGAAAGAGCGCCTGAGCACCAGTGGCTGTGCTGTTGCTGGCTGTACTACTAAAAAGAGCGTGGTCGCCCACAGCTGTATTGCCGGCACCGATAACGTTGTTGTAAAGGCTGTTTATTCCTACCGCGACGTTACGGGACCCTGTTGTATTGTTGAATGAGCGTGTTCGCGCCGATGGCAACATTGGTATTGCCCGTAGTATTGCTAAAAAGAGCATTAGTTCCGTCCGCAGTGTTGTAATTGCCAGTCGTATTGTGACTCAGCGCTTGATAACCAGTAGCCACGTTGCTAACCCCAGTGGTATTAGCAAACAAGGCAATCGCCCCCTGAGCTACGTTAAATCCGCCGGTCGTGTTGCTAAAGAGCGCATCGAAACCAAAAGCTGCGTTATTGGAGCCGGTCGTATTGCGAAATAGCGAGCGAAAGCCGGTGGCAGTGTTTTTCGAACCAGTCGTATCCGAAAACAGTGATTGAAACCCGAGAGCAGTATTGTCAATACCGGTGGTCAAGCTTTGTAGCGCTTGCGTTCCTTCTGCTGTGTTATTGCCAGAGTAACCGCCATCGGGAGGTGGAGTCACAGCACCCGCGCCTGGTGTTAAGACCAGGCACGCAATACATGCGAGCAACAGCAGGGCATAAGAATTGGGCGCAGCATTGAGCGCTACACCACCGAGTTTGAACCAACGAGCAATTACATTGTACATGGGAATCCTTTCCTTCCTCCCGCTGGATGAATTCAAGTTGCATCGCCAAAATCACGCGAAGAGCTAGCGGGAGGACCGAAACTCCGGGCGCGATTTTAGATGTTTCGCGAGCGATGCTGAGTAGCCGCCGCGAACTTGTCGAGCAAAACCGGAAGCCATCGAACCCCCAATCGTATTTCTGCCGGGAAATCTAGTCTATCTAGAAATGTCAGCAAACTAATGGGTGGTGGAGCTGGAGGCCGGGGTCCCTATCGGATTCGGTGTTGGAGTCGGAATCGGAGGTAGATTAGACCCGGGCCCGATTCCATATGGCATGCCGTTACCCGCCAAGGAGAACTGACCACCAATCACGGCGTTGAGCGGCCTATTAGGAAACGTGAAGTCATAGTGAACGCCATAGAAGTCGAGCGGTCTCGGCAACCAATCAAATCGTGCGGCAGTCTGATTCTCTAAAAGAGGAAAAACACCAATGCTCAACGTGCCATCATTGCCAGAGGCCCTTCCAGTAACCTTGTATCCGGGGATGGCATTTCCGTGTGCATCGATGAGGTAACCCGTTCCATGAAGGAAGCCCAAGTGTCCTCGTCCGTTTGTTTGAAGAACAATCAAACCGTGGAAGCCCGCGCTGCTATCTGTGAACAATCGTACGAACTGGTTATTCCTAAACAGGAAATCCACGGAGGCAGCGCCAACTATTGGCGTGCCGTTGAGCTCGACGAAATCGATTCGGCTAGTTTGGCCAGTGAGAATCTGGGATGGTCCCAGGTCGATTCTGATGGCGGCTGCTTCGACCTTTCCAAGTCCGTCGAATGTCATCAATCCAATTCCCATTAACAGCGCCAAAGAATCTGCGCGCGTTATCTTCAGTAAAAATTTTAGAAACAGCAGTATCAGTTGAATGAGAACCTTTCGCGTCGGGCGACTGCGCATAGCCACGACCAAGTAAAACGAGCGCTGAGCGGGCGAAGCCGCGAGCGTTTGTGTGAAGTAAGGGGGCGATGTTGTCTCTATCATTGAACGGGGTATTAAAGGGGAGCTTCGTATTAAGCGCAAGGTTCTATGTTTTCCAGAAAGAAAAACTTTTACTCGTTGAACAAATATCTCAGTATGGGCATTTGTTGTTATTACCAGATGGACGCAAAGAACCTCACAAATTCATTTAACGGTAAAGCGGCATTCCTTCGCGTGATCTTTCGAGCGTTGCGAAATCCTTCGCTGCGCTCAGGATAACAGGGCAAGCGAAGTGATTGACTTGTTTGCGCGAACTATGCCGCTGTTATGATTCGGCATTGATGTTCTCCCGCGCGCACCAAGACTATGCCATTTGTAATGAGCGCCGCGCTGGGAGCGACTTCCAACAATCTAATTCAGCGCATTAATCTCGACCAAGGCCAGCCCGGTGGTTCCATTAACTCCGCGCACGATTGCAGTGTAAGGGCCCGGCATAAGCCTTCGAGCTATAACAGACTCGAAGTTATTTGGCGGTTGAAAACCGGCCGCGGTGATCTCCGCTTCCTGTGTTGTACGCCAGTTATCATTGGAAGCAATCTTGATTCCTTGAGCATCGTGAAGGTCAAGTGTCGGATTGGCTAGTTTATCTGCCAGCGGTAATGAAGGTCCCATGGCGCGGACAATGACCTTCTGCGAACCGGTTCCTGGTCCAACAAATCCCCCAATAAGTACCGTTATTACCCGTCTGCACCAACCCGCGTGTTGAAATGTTTGCAAATCTCGAAGCAGTCGTGCGATCCAAGTCGTAACACTCAACCAAAGCGATGCCGGTCGTGTTACCAACCCCACGCACGATCGTGGTGTAGGGTCCCGGTGCAAACGAAGTAAGTATCGCCGACTCTCGGACATTGGTAGGCGGGATACCCGTGTTAGCAATGTCCTGACGATTGCTCGCGTCGATCCAGTTATCGTTACTGGCAATCAAAGCTCCGCGGCTGTCGTGCAATTCGAGCACGGGATCCATCAACTTGCCTGGGAGCGGTAGTGATGGACCTATCGCCCGCAACAGCACACGTTTGTTTTGCGTCCCGGTTATGATGAATCCGCCGATGAGAACGTTGTGGCTGGTTTGGACTAACGCGCGGGAAGAAATGTTCACCAAACTAACGGGTGGTGGATCTACCGGGGTCGGCGTTGGAGTCGGAATCGGAGGTAGATTAGATCCAGGCCCGATTTCATATGGCTTGCCGTTACCGGCCAAAAGGAACTGACCACCGATCACGGCATTGAGCGGCCTATTAGGAAACGTGAAGTCATAGTGAACGCCATAGAACTCGAGCGGTCTCGGCAACCAATCAAATGGTGCGCCAGTCTCGTCCTCTAAAAGAGGAAAAACACCAATGCTCAACGTGCCATCATTGCCAGAGGCCCTTCCAGTAACCCCATATCCGGGAATGGCGTTGCCATGTGCATCGATGAGGTAACCCGTTCCGTTAAGGAAGCCCAGGAGTCCTAGTCCGTTCGTTTGAAGAACAATCAAAGCGTGGAACCCCACGCTGCTATCTGCTAGCAATCGTACCACCTGGTTGTTCTTAAACAAAAAATCCACGGAGGCAGCGCCAACTATTGAAGTTCCGTTGAGACCCACGAAAGGGATTCGGCTAGTTTGGCCAGTGAGAACCTGGGATGGCCCCAGGTCGATGCTAATCGCGGCTGCTTCGACCTTTCCAAGTCCCTCCAACGTCATCAATCCAATCCCCATTAACACCACCGGAGAGTGTTGACGCTTTATCTCCAGTAAAAATTTTAAGAACGGCAGTATCAGTTGAATGAGAATCTTTCGCGTCGGCTGTGGATTGCACATGATCACGAACAAGTAAAACGGCCGCCGAGTGGGCGAAGCAGCGAGTCTTTGTGTGAAGTAAGGCCGCGATATTGTCTCAGTCATTGGCCGGCACTAGAGCGGTGCTTCATATTGCGTGCAAGGCTCTATGTTGCCTAAGAACGAAGAGTTTTTACTCGTGAAACAGAACGCGCGCCCGGGGTGACTCGAACACCCGACCGACGGATTAGAAATCCGTTGCTCTATCCGGCTGAGCTACGGGCGCAACTCGACGAAAGTGTCAGTGTAAGCGAACAAAAATCCAGTCTGGAATTTTTAGGTCATTCCGAGCGCAAGCGAGGAATCTCACGAATTCAGTCAGCAGTAGCGCCATGTTCCTTCGCGTGATCTTGCGAGCGATGTGAGGTCCTTCGCCGCGCTCAGGATGGCCGGGCGAAGCGAAGTGATTGACTTGTTTGCGCGTGATCGTTAGACGCTGGAAGCTAACTCTCGCGCGTCATGGCGAATGATCCTTCTTCGGCCAATCCCTCGCTGCGTTTGCATGAGGTGCTGGAAGATGAATTCACCGTGTTGCACGGCAAGTTGCCGGAAGGATATCCTTCGACGAGCGATCCAGCGACGCGACTAAAGGCGATCTGGGCCGCAGTTCACGAACTGCCGCGACAACGTCGCGCCGCGCTTTGCATTTCCGGGGGAGGAATTCGCAGCGCCACTTTCGGGCTCGGCATTTTGCAGGGACTGGCGCGATGCGGTTTGCTGGAAAAGTTTCATTATCTCTCGACCGTTTCCGGCGGCGGATACATCGGCGGCTGGCTGAGCGCGTGGATTCACAACAGCGAAGGCGGTTTGCCTGAAGTCGTTAGGCAACTGGCCGAGCCGCGGACCGATTTGCGGCCGAATCCCGAGCCGAAGGAAATCCAAAACCTGCGCAGCTACAGCAATTATCTCAGCCCGCGCATCGGTTTGATGTCGGCGGACAGCTGGACGCTGGTCGGCACTTATTTGCGAAATCTTTTTCTGAACTGGTGGGTCATCATTCCGCTGCTCGCCGCCGTTCTCACGTTGCCGTGGATTTACACGGCGGTGTTGATGTCATATCCGCCGCCTTACAGTTATCTGCCGTTGTGGATCGGCGCGGCCTGCATCGTACCCGCCGTCGCCTACATGGGAATCAATCTGCCGTGCGGACGTAACGTGGGCTGGGATCAAAATCGATTTCTCATTTTTTGTCTCCTGCCGTTGCTGCTCGCGTCGGTCTTGATGACGACGCACTGGGCGTGGTTCACCTATTACGGGCGCTCGGCTCATTTAATCGCGTGGCCACTGTTTGGAATCGGACCGCGACACACGTGGGTCCCGTTTCTGTATCTTGGAATGACCATTCACTTGTGCTCGTGGCTCGGTTCTCTTTTGCCCGCGCACGGATTTCGCTTTTTCGAATTTCTCGCCGTCATCATTACCGGCGCGATCGGTGGCGCCCTTCTCTGGTTAGGCGCGCTGGAATTGTTTCCGCAACCGATCGCGAAAATGGAGTTGTATACGGTTTTCGGTGTACCGCTTTTCATGGCGTTGTTCTTTCTCGCCATCATGGCCTTCGCCGGTGTCTCGAGCCGATGGACTGATGATCAGGATCGCGAATGGTGGGGTCGCGCCACCGGCTGGCTCATCGCGGTCGCGGGCGTGTGGATGGTCGTTAGTTCGCTCATCATTTTCGGACCGTATCTCCTTTCCGTCTCCCTAACGAAAATCTGGACTCTGATTACCGGTGGCGTGGCCGGAGCGTTGACGATTCTCGCCGGGCGAAGCAGTTCGATTCCAGCGACCGACAAGCAGAAGGATGAGGCCGGACCACTCGCAAGAATTTTGTCAAAGGCGGCGAGCGTCGCCGCGATCGTCTTCATCGTGGTGTTACTGATTTTGATTACGCAAATCACCACGCGCGCCATGCAGTACGTGGGACAGGCGCGCCATTGGCCGTGGAATCTCGACGGTAAATCGGGCGTGCTCGGGCACACACTCACTTATCTGAATGTGATTCTTTACGCGCCGTGGCACATGGTACTCCTGACGACAATCATCTTTGTCCTGCTCGGTCTGGGAATGGCGTTCCTGATCGATCCGAATAAATTTTCGCTCCACGCGGTGTATCGCGATCGGCTCATTCGCGCCTACCTCGGTGCTTCCAATCCTCATCGCAAACCGAATCCCTTCACTGGCTTTGATGAGGAGGACAACGTCCGGATGCGTGTGCTTTGGGATGAAACAAAGTTCCAGAAACGGCTGCTGCCGGTCATCAACATCGCGCTCAATCTGGTCGGCGGCGCGAAGCTGGCATGGCAGGATCGCAAAGCGGAGAGCTTCACGATCACGCCGTTGCACTGCGGATCGAACGAGGTCGGTTATCGCAAAACGGATGCGCCGGAGAACGCGCGCTATGGAGGAAAAAAAGGTATCTCGTTAGGCGGTGCCGTCGCGATTTCAGGCGCGGCGGCGAGCCCGAACATGGGTTATCACTCGTCGCCGCTGGTCACGTTTATTATGACGCTGTTGAACGTGCGGCTGGGCGCATGGCTGGGAAATCCCGGGCCGGCCGGCGACAAAACATTTTATCTGGGTTACCCCACGTTCAGCATTGCGCCCATCCTGTCTGAAGCATTTGGCCTAACGAAAGACACGAGTCCCTATGTTTATCTTTCCGATGGCGGACATTTCGAAAACCTCGGCCTCTACGAAATGGTTCTGCGCCGATGCCATTACATCGTGGTCAGCGACGCCGGGGAAGATCCGGCCTGTTCCTTTGCCGATCTGGGCGAAGCGGTGCGCAAGATTCGCATCGATCTCGGCATCTCGATTGAATTCGGACCGATGACCATTTATTCACGCGACGAATTGGATGAACTGAAAAGCACCGGCCACAACTGCGCCATTGGCCGAATTCGTTACGCCATGGTCGACGGCGCGAATGCACCGGACGGCGTGCTCATTTACATCAAGCCCGCTTGTTACGGAGATGAACCGCGCGACATCTACGAATACTTCAAGACCAGCAAAACTTTTCCGCACGAAAGCACGAGCGATCAGTTTTTTTCCGAATCGCAATTCGAAAGCTATCGCATGCTCGGGCTGCACACGATGGAAAAGCTGTGCTCGCAGTGCACCGGGGATTTTCGCGAGTTCGTCCGGCGCATTTTGTCCGATCATCTTGATGAAGCCGCGCCGCTTTGGCTCGAAACCGTGATCGGCACGGCCGAATAATTTGGTTCGCTGGCCGGTATGTCTCGGAACATAGGCCTCCTGGCCTGTGAGAACTTCCTTTCCGCAACTTTCCGCTTGGCGGATTGGAAATCCGCTGGGCGCACAGACTGTAAGTCCATGTTCCGTTCGTGCGTGTCAGGGCCAAAGAAGAAACGCCGCCCCAAGTGCGCGAAAATCTTCTTGCCACTGAATTTAGAGGAGTAACAGTCAGGAACGGTGAAGCCGCGCGTGCCAGTCAAAGGCAACCTGCATCTCGTTGCGCTTATCATCGGCGCATTCTCGATCCTCGTCGTCGGCGGTTGCAAAAAAGCCGATATCGTCGACGAAGCAAAAGCTGCCGGCCTAACGACTGCCGACTTACCGCAAATCACGGCGGACGTTTTTAAGCCGATGGATGGCGGAATCGAGCTTTCACCCGAGGAGATCATGGGCCGCAACACATGGAACCTCTGGAGCGGGGGTAACCAGCATTTCTGGAACCAGGCCGCGCAAGACAGCTATGGGCTGATGGATCTGTTGAAGATGTTGGACAACCGCAAATATCCGCGCGGCGAGCGCTTCAAAACGTTGGGCGTGGTGAACGAGCCCGGTTTTCGCGCCGCGAGCAAGCCCGATGAATTCGGTCTCTGGCTGGACGAGCAAGTCGAGCCGGAACCGGCCGGGATTAATGAAAAAGTTTACGGCAAGCCTTCCGGCGTTCTCGGTTACCGGTTGTTTCCGAATCCCGAATTTAACGACGAGGCGCGCAAGAAATGGGACGGCAACCGTTTCATGACGGATGCGACGTATTACAACGACAACAAACTCGTTAGGCCATATCGGGTCGGCGTGGCCTGTGGCGCATGTCACATTTCGCCGTATCCGGACAATCCACCGGCCGATCCGGAAAATCCGCGCTGGGAAAATCTCGCGTCTGCGATTGGCAATCAATACATCAATGAAGGCAAGGTGTTTGCCTGCAACGTGGAGAAGGGCGGGCTCTTCTTCGAAATGCTCAACGCGCAACCGCGTGGCACGTCAGACACTTCGCGCATCGCGACCGATCACATCAATAATCCGAACGCAATCAATCCAATCTTTCTGCTCGCCGAACGCGAACGTATTGCGGCGACGGAAAAAATGGCGGGCGGCACTCTTGCGCTTCCCGGCGAAAAAGAAGAGATGCCAGTTCCACACATTTTGAAGGATGGCGCGGATTCCATCGGAGTGCCGGGTGCGACCATTCGCGTTTACGTCAACATCGGAATGTTTTCCGAGTACTGGCTAACGAGACATAATCGATTGATCGGACTTACGCCGCAAAAGCCATTCGAAATTCCGTATGCGCGGGAGCATTCCGTTTTCTGGCGCGCCACCGAAGAACGGCTCGGAAACATCGCAGCGTTCTTCCGAAAGCTGAAACCATTTCATCTGGCCGACGCGCCCGGCGGCGCGGCGTTCATCACCACGGATGAGGCGGTCATGACACGTGGGAAGGAAGTCTTCGCCGACAGTTGCGCGGCGTGCCATTCCAGCAAAATGCCGCCGGCGAATATCGATCCGCAATCAGGCGAGGGGAAAGCGTGGTTCCGCGCTGCCGTGATGAAACCGGATTTTCTCGAGGATAATTTTCTCTCGAACGATCGCCGTTATCCCCTAACGAAGATCGAAACAAACTCTGCACGTGCGCTAGGAACGAACGCGATGGGCGGCCACATCTGGGACAATTTTTCGTCCGTAACCTACAAGACAACGTCGCCGGTCGATGAACTGGAATTTTTCAATCCATTTAACCAAGACCATCCGATTAAGTTCCGGCCGAAGGAAAAAAATACCGCTCCGGGGTATTACCGGACGGCGTCACTCGTTAGTCTGTGGAGTTCGGCGCCGTTTCTTCACAACAATGCACTCGGGAAATTCACCGGCGATCCGTCCGTACCCGGGCGGATGGATGCTTTCAATGATGCGGTTGAGAAATTGCTCTGGCCGGAGAAGCGATTGGGCCCCGCTTCCATCTGGCGTACGCAAAATGAGTGCGCGCTGCATTTACGAAAGGAATTCGTGCCGGCGGCCCTGCGCGGTCTCGCGGACAAGCAGGGTTATATCAATGTCGGCCCGATTCCAAAAAACACGCCGGTAAATCTGATTGCGAATCTCGAACCTGATTTTGGCCAGCTCGTTGTTCTACAGGCTAAGGTTACGAAGGCACTGGTGAAAATTCACACCATGAATCTTTCACCCGAAGAAGCGACGAAGGAGTTGTTGAACACCGTCCCGGAATTGCTGGCCGCGAACAAGTGTCCCGATTTCGTCGAGGACAAAGGCCACTATTTCGGAACCGATCTGGCCGATAACGACAAGCGCGCGCTCATCGAATATCTCAAGACTCTTTGATTCTTAACCGACAACGAAAGGATGCATCATGGCCGTAAGCGTTCCCGAAATGTTGAAAATGTCGCAGGAGCAACTCGACAAACTTTTCGAAGAGAGTCCCGCTGGAAATATTCCGAGCGGTGAAGCGAAGGGCACGGCGATCGTTGCGCCGGGCACAACCTACACGCAAAACATTGCCGACTTCGTCAATCACTTCGCCTGGCAGGGAAAAGTGTTCGACCCGAGCGAAAGGCGTTTTGCGCAATAAGATCCTTCCCTTCGGATTGAATGCGATCATCGCCAAAGTCTACAAGGGGCCGAGCTGGCTCGATAACAAAGAATGTATCGTGCTCGATTATTCCGAAACATCGCTGCTTGCGCACTGGATTCGCGATGAGATTCGCGAGGTCGCGCCGCGCACTTATCTGGGAAAAGTTTACTGGAGCAAAAAACGGCTGATTGATTTCGCGCTCGAATTTCCGGCTGCTGGTTGAGACAAACTCGCGGCATGGCTGATGCCCCGCTAACGAAGCCGAAGATCGCGCCGTGGGAGTGGCGCGTCGCGTTGCTCGTTGTCGTCGCGCTGATCGCAGCGGTGAATCTCTATTTCATCTGGCGGTTCAATCGCGACGAGCCGGTGACCTACGCGTCGCTGGAAGATCATTTCAAATACGGTTCGACCGGGGGCGAGCGGGAATCGGGCATCCCGTATTGGATTTGGAAAGTGTTGCCGAAAATGTTCCCGGAATATTTGCCGGGAAAAACATACACGCCCGGGAGCGAGTATATCTCGTTAGGCTTCCTTTACGAGCCGGGCAAGGATCTGCCGATTGGCGCCTCACGCCGCAACACGCAGGGAATCGATCGCGTATTCCTGAACTGCGCGATTTGTCATGCCGGTTCCGTGCGTGAAACACCGGCGAGCGCTCCCTTCATTTACACGGGCATGCCGTCGAACACGGTCGATCTCGAAGCGTTCGAGCGTTTCATTTTCGCATGCGCATCCGATCAGCGCTTCAACGCGCCGCGCATCATGGCGGAGATGGAATCGATCGGCGCGAAATACGATTTCATCAATCGCCTGATCATGCGCTACTACGCGATTCCGTTCATGCGCGAGCGCCTGCTCATGTTGAAGGGCCATTTTCGTTTTGTTGAATGGGAGCCGGAAGCGGGACCGGGACGCACCGACACATTTAATCCGGCGAAGACTTTGCTCGAGTTTCCGTTGGAAAAATTGCCGACGCGCGAGCTGGTCGGGCTCTGTGATTTTCCATCGATCTGGTTGCAAGGCCAGCGCAAAGAACGTGGGCTGCATGCGCACTGGGACGGAAACAACAGCATGATGGAGGAGCGCAACAAGAGCGCGGCGTTTGGCACTGGCACGTTTCCGCCAACGATCGATCTCAAATTGGTCGCGCGCGTCGAGCAATGGCTGCTGACGAAGGAACCGCCGAAGTATCCGTTCGCGATTAATGCGCAATTGAGTTCGCAGGGCGAAAAACTTTATGCGCAATACTGCGCCAGTTGCCATGGCCGTAACGGGCGCGATTTCACCGGCGAATATGTCGGCGATGTTGTTCCCGTGGAGAAGATCGGCACCGATCGCCATCGGCTTGATTCCTACACGGAAGAATTAGCCGCGGCGCAGAACACTCTTTATGCCGGATATCCGTGGCGTTTCAGCCACTTTCGAAAAACGTACGGTTATGCCAATGCGCCGCTCGACGGCATCTGGCTGCGCGCGCCGTATCTGCACAACGGTTCGGTTCCGACGTTGCGCGATTTGTTGAACGCGAGTGCCGAACGTCCGCAGGTTTTTTATCGCGGTTACGATGTGTTCGATCAGGTGAAAGTCGGTTTCGTTTCCGAAGCAACACATTTTACAGACGACGGCCGGAGCAAAGACGACGCGAACAATCCGCGCCATTACTTCCGCTTCGATACACAGGCAAAAACAGCAGGCGCGACGCCGCGCGATCGCAACGAAGGCAATTCGAACGTTGGTCATGAAGGCGCAGCCTATGGCACCATGCTGACCGCACAGGAGAAGGACGCGATCGTTGAATACCTGAAAACATTTTGATGAAGATGAACGCTTCGCAAAACGATCCCGAATGAGACCTTGTCGCCCGATGTGAGTCCGACGCGCGACTTCTACGGATGAGCTCTCCTCGCGCGCTCTGGATTCATCTGTGGCTGCTCTGCTCGGCGGCTGGTTTAGCTACGCAAAATTTTTCCGCGAAGAGCCCGAAGTTTTCGCTAACGACGAAGAGCATTTCAAATACGGCTCGCTCGGCGCGGAAGGCGACCGCGGCATTCCCTATTATCTCTGGCTTGTTTTGCCGCGTGTGTTTCCCGAGCTGATGCCCGGCCCCGGCGGCTACAAATCATTCGGTCTCGTTTGGGAGGAAGGTCACGAGATTCCTGTCGGCTTCGCCAAAAAAACAGTCGGCTTCGCGCGCGTGACTAACAACTGCGCGATCTGTCACACGACGACCTATCGACTGAATGAAAACGAAAAGCCGCACATTGTTGTCGCCGGCGGCGGACAGGCGAGCAACATGCAAGGGCTGCTGCGCTTTCTTTTCAAAGCCGCGCATGATCCGCGTTTCAATTCGGACATCATCATGAACGAGATCCGCCTCGTGAACGCAAACAATTACGGGAACGGCGGTCTCTCTTTCATCGATCGACAGATTTACCGATACCTTCTGATTCCGTTTACGAAAAAGGCGCTGCTGCAACAGGAGAAACAATTCACCTGGATGGAACGTTTCATCGCCGACGGCAAACCGAAACCGCACTGGGGCCCGGGTCGCGACGATGCGATGAACCTAACGAAATATTTCATGACCAGCATGAAGGAGGACAACAGTGTTGGTCCGACTGATTTTCCATCTATCTGGAATCTTGGAATTCGCAGCGGCAAAGACAAAGCCGGCAAACAGATGTTGCTTAACTGGACCGGTGACACGCCGGCCGTGCGCTCGGTCCTGATCGATTCGGCTCTCGGATTGGGCGCGCCGCCGCGACCCTGGTTCCTCCAGCGCATGGCCGATCTCGATCGTTATCTGAGCAATCTACCGCCGCCGCCGTGGCCATTTGGCCAGACGAACCCGATCAATCAGCAGGTGGCCGCGGAAGGCGAAAAGATTTTCGTGCGCGATTGCGCTTCATGTCACGAACCGCGTGGCGAACGGACAAACAAGGTGATTCCGATCGCGGAAATTGGAACGGACGACGAGCGCATGCATTCGTGGGCAAAAGTCGCGGCAGAGGAAGCGAATCGGCGGGTGAAAGAAATGGGAATCGATCGGCCGCCAATGACGGAGCTCGATCCCTACGGTTATCTTTCGCCGCCGCTGGATGGCATCTGGCTGCGTGCGCCCTATCTGCACAATGGCTCGGTGCCGACGTTGCGCGCGCTGCTCGATCCGCCTAACGAGCGTCCGCAAACGTTCCACCGCGGCTACGATGTTTTCGATCCGGTCAATGTCGGCTTCAAGGAACCAGCGCCGCGACCGACCGGGCCGACGGGCGAAATGCAGGATCCCTATTTTCTCTACGACACGCGCGAGCGCGGCAACGGGAATGGCGGCCACATGTACGGCACGCAGTTGTCCGGGGAGGACAAAGAGAAACTACTCGAATATCTGAAAACGCTCTGAGCGTCGCGTCCGTTCGGCTTACAGCTCGTCGCGGACGCGGTGTTTCAATTCCCAGACCTTAAGCGCCGCCAGGAGGAGAGCTTTGGTTCGACTGAGTGTGCCGGCCGCGGGCAGCTCGCGCCCATTTTTTGAAGCGCGCGTCGTGGTCCGCGCTGCTTTCGTGCGGGCACGTCGTTGGGCCTTAGCCTTGCGGGCCCGCGGGGTGGCCGATTCGCTAACTGGAAGGTTTCCACTAGTATCCATTTTCTGTAATTACTATAGCAGCTTCCAAGCCAGTGCCAGTGCCTCCTTGTGTCTCAGAAACAGGAAAAGCGCTTGTGCGATCTGGCGTTCTCCGCCACTTTTCCTGCCGCCCATGGCTAATAATCGGACGCTCGGTTGCCTCAGCATTTTTCTCTTCGTCGCGTTGATGGTCAGCGTGATCGGAAATTTCATTCTTGCGGCCACCGCTTTTCGACGAATCAGCGGCGTCTCACGCGAAGAAGTGCCGATGCCGCGTTTTCGCGAAATCGTTACAGAACGCGCGACTCGTGGCAGTGATGACAAAATCGCGCACATCGTTCTGCGCGGTCTTATTAGTTCTTCGATTGGCGGCAATGTCGGCGACTCGATGGTCGACGACATGCGTCTGGCAATGGAACAGGCGCGGGAGGACGAAAACGTGCGCGCAGTTGTTTTGGAAGTCGATTCGCCTGGCGGTGAAGTAACGGCGGCGGACATGATTTATAATTCAGTGGTAAAAACTCGCGCGAAAAAGCCGGTGGTCGTTTACATGGATTCGCTCGCCGCTTCCGGCGGCTACTATATTTCCTGTGGCGGAAAATATTTGATGGCGAATGAAACCACGATCACGGGGAGCATCGGTGTCATCATTCAGACGCTGAATTACGAGCAGCTATTCAATAAGATTGGACTCGCATCCGTTGTCTTTAAGAGCGGCAAATTCAAGGACATGCTGAACGGCGCGCGGCCGATCACGCCGGAAGAACGCGATTACATCCAAAGTTTCGTCATGAAAACGTACGATAAATTTCTCGGTATCGTCGCGCGCGAACGCAATCTTCCGGCAGAAAGTTTGCGCAATACCGTCGCGGATGGGCGCATTCTTTCGGGTAAGGATGCGCTCGAAGACAAACTCATCGACGGGCTCGGACAAATCGAAGACGCATTTGCCAAGGCGCGTCAGCTGGGCAACGCGCCCAACGCCGCGATTGTGAAGTACGGGCCGCCGTTTGTCCTGAGCCGATTTTTGCGCGCGTTAGGGAAGGGACCCGATTCCAAAATCGAATTGACGCTGCCGAGCCAGCTCATGCCGAAACTCGAATCGGGACGCGCCTACTTTCTGCCGAGCTTTTACGCGCCGTAGCGGTCGCCTCGGCGCATGTTATCCGACGGGTTGCCTTCGACGCTGAGCTCCCTCGGTTATGTCCTTTACGTTCTAATCGGCATTTACATTTACAGCTCGCTCATTCGCCAAATCAGCGCGCGCGCATCCGTCGATTACCCCGAGCGACAGTTTGGTTTGCCCGATGCGATCGTCGCCATTCTGCTCAGCGGGCTGTTTCTTTTTACGATTGTGCTTTCGCTTGCTGATTCGCGCGAGCCGACGAATCCACGGACGCACGATCTTTTGTCGGGCGCGCTTTTTACCGTCGGACTCGTCGTGTTTCTAGTCGCGTTCCTGCGTCTGCGTGGTTTCAACGTCACAGCACAGGCCGGCCTAACGAAACTTGGTTTCGGCCGTGTTCTCAGCACCGGCACGATTCTTCTTTTCGCTGCTTATCCCATCATCTTGCTGGCCGACGCGTTAACGCGACGGTTATTAGGCGAGGGTTTGAGCAAACAGGAAATCATTCAGCTCTTCAACGCGTCACAGACTCTTCCGCAACGCATCATCATCATCGTCATGGCCGTCGCGCTCGCGCCGATCGCCGAAGAATTCATGTTTCGATTTTTTCTCTACGGTGTGCTCAAACGATATTTCGGGCGGCTCGTCGGATTACTCATCAACGCCGCTCTTTTCGCTGCGGTCCACACACACTTGCCTTCACTCGGCCCGCTCTTTGTCCTCGGGAGTTGCTTTACCATTGCCTACGAATGGAGCGGCTCCATTCTTGTCGCCATGACCATGCACGCATTGTTCAATGCGTTTACGCTCGCGGTTCTCGCATTCCCGCAAACGCTTCCCCAATGAACTCTGCGGCAGATCGGCGAGGACCGATTGCTGGCGCAATTGATGCCGCCGCAACGCGGAGCGAAAAATGTCGTGCTCGCGGTGGGCGATGATTGTGCCGTGCTTCGATCGCCCAGGCCTAACGAGTTACTTTTGCTGAAAACCGATTGCGTCGTCGAGGGAATCCATTTTTCATCACGTGACGACGCGCGCGTCTGTCGGCTGGAAAGCGATGATGCGGCCTCTGAGCGATTTTGCCGCGATGTCTGGCCTCCCACGATTTGCACTCGTCACGCTGATTGCGCCATCACGGAAAACAGTCGACTGGGCAAAAAAGCTTTATGCCGGTCTTCGAAATGCGGCGCGAAAGTTCGATGTGCAAATTGTTGGCGGCGAAACGAGCGCGACACATGGTCCGGCTGTAATTTCGGTTTCCGTCTGCGGAGAAGTAGAGAAGGATCGCTGGGTTTCGCGCAGCGGCGGGCGCGTCGGAGATTTGTTATTCGTCACCGGCAAGCTGGGTGGTTCGATTCGCAGCAAACATCTGCGTTTTGTTCCGCGTATCGAGGAATCGCGCTGGTTAACACAGAATTTTTCCATCCATGCGATGATGGATTTGAGTGATGGACTCGGCGCCGATCTGCCGCGGCTCGCGCGCGCCAGCGGCGTTGGCTTCGAAGTTGAAGAAAGTGCGATTCCACGCCATCACGGTTGCAGCGTCGATCAAGCGATTAATGATGGTGAAGATTACGAGCTGCTTTTCGCCATCGCGCCGCGTGACGAAAAAAGATTGCAGGCAAGTTGGAAGAAGAAGTTCCCTAAACTTCCTCTCACGAGCATTGGTCGGCTCACTCCACGATCCGCCAGGCACAACCGCAAGTTTCGCGGCTATGTTCATTTCAAATAGCGCCGAAGAAACGATTTCTTTCGGGCGAAAATGGGCTGAACAAGTTCGTGCCGGAGATATTCTTGCGCTTACGGGTGACCTCGGCGCGGGAAAAACACAATTCGTTAAAGGTTTGGTTGCCGGATTGGGAAGTGCGGCGGCCGTGACGAGTCCGACCTTCACTCTTCTGCACGAATATATCGGCGGCACGCTGCCCGTATATCATTTCGATTTTTATCGGCTCGAAGATCGAAGCGCTGCTATTGCGCTAGGATTGAATGATTATTTTTTCGGCGATGGCGTATCGGTCGTCGAATGGGCCGACCGTTTTCGTGATCTGATTCCTGCCAGCGCGAACTGGATTGTGTTTGAGACAGAATCTGAAAACCGTCGCGTCATTAAAGGATGAAGATTCTTGCGTTGGAAAACTCGACGACCCACGGAAGCATTGTGTTGCTCGATCCGGCAACGGAACCGCGCGTCTTTCAATTCGAGAATGACCGAAAACACTCCGGCTCGTTCTTTGAATCGCTGAAGCAGCTCGGTGATCGGATGCGAAACCTTGATGCGATCGTTGTCGGTCTCGGCCCCGGTTCCTACGCGGGAGTTCGGATCGCAATTGCCAGCGCGATCGGGTTGAAAGCGGCGAGCAGCGCAAAACTTGTCGGACTGCCTTCGATCTGCGCAATGGAGCCTTCGCCTAACGAATATTGCGTGATCGGTGATGCTCGGCGCGAAAGTTTTTTCTTCGCGCGGATTGTTGCCAATCAAATCACGGAAGGAATCGAGCTTTGTGCTGAAACCGAACTTCGTCGCCGGCTCGACACAATCAGCCGCGATGTTCCGGTTTTTGCCTCAGAGAAACTCTCCGCTTTCCCGCAGACTATTCTGGCTTATCCATTCGCGCTCAGACTTGGAAAACTAATCGGGCACGGCATGGTTCATTCTTTGGAAACGCCTCTGCAACCGATTTATTTGCGCGAGCCGCATATCACGACACCGAATGACGCAGGAAAGCTGCCGCTGTTGGGCTGAGATTGATCGCAATGCGTTGCGGCAAAACGCCGCTGTTGTCCGCAAGCGTGTCGGGTCGGCCGAACTGCTCGCCGTGGTGAAAGCCAACGGATACGGCCACGGGATGATCGAGGTTGCGCAGGCGCTGGCCGATGATGCGCAGTTGTTTGGCGTGGCCAATCTTGAAGAAGCGATCGCGCTCCGCGCCGTCCTCTCGCATCCGATCGTGATCTTCGGGCCGGCCACCCCGGAGGAACGCGCATCGATTGCGGCAGCGCGGCTTTATCCCGTCTATCTCGACGCTCGAGGAAGCGCAGCAATTCGAACGTGCCGCCGACAAGGAAAGTGTTTCGATCAATTTCGTGGTCGATACCGGCATGGGTCGAATGGGAACGCCGGAGCAGGACGCGCCTCGAAGTCTTCCGCAAGATTGCCTCGTTGCGCGGGATGAAAATTCACAGCGTTTCAACTCATCTGCCGGTCTCGAATGAAGACGCCGAGTACACGCGCGATGAACTCAGCCGCTTCGCCCAGCTCGTTAGGCAATTTCGCGCAAACGTGCCCGGCGAATACAAGATTCATGCTCTGCCCAGTGCCGGCGTAATCACATTTAACGAGTCGGCTTTCGATATTGTGCGTGCTGGTCTGATGCTTTACGGCATCTCGCCCCTCGCTGAACTCGCAAACGATCTGAAACCGGTGTTGACCTGGAAAACTCGCATCGGGCTTATTCGCGAAATGCCGAAAGGGAGCTCGATCAGTTACGGTCGCACATTTATCACGCCGAAAAAAATGCGCGTAGCGACGCTGACCGCCGGTTATGCCGATGGTTATCCGCGCCATCTTTCCAATCGCGGCACGGCCGTTCTCGTCCGCGGAAAACGGTGCGCATTGCTCGGCCGCGTGACGATGGACCTGATGATGATTGATGTGAGCGATGTCAAAGACGCAATCGTGGGAGACGAAGTGGTCTTGTTAGGCCGACAGGGCCGCGAGGAAGTTTCGGCAAATGAGCTGGCCGAACGCGCCGGCACAATCTCCTGGGAAATCACAACGCGCATTGGCAGCCGCGTTCGCCGCGTCTATCTTTGAAGGCCAATGTTCCAGATCATCTTCAACGAATTGAGCGCGGCGGAAATGTCCGCGCTCCCGAAATCGTTGCAGCTCGATCTGCTGGCCGAATTTCAGATTCTTCCCGAAGATCTCGATCGCCTCGACACGAAACGTTTCGGCGTGATCGAACGCGAAGGAAAGAAACTCTTTCGTTATCGCGCGAAAGATTACCGCATTTATTTCGAAAAAAGCGGCGAAGGCATCACGGTCCATCGCGTCCTGCACAAGAACACGTTTCGGGATTTCCTTTTCCGCAGCAAACTGCCGATGGCGGAAGACGATCAGCTAGGCAAGACGCGCGAGTTTTGGAAGTTGATCGAACAGGGCGAGCGCACGCGCAAAGCTTGACAGTTCGCTGAGTTTTAACCCAACTGTCACCTGGCTGTGCCGGATTCGGGAAACGGTTCCGCGCGGAGCCGCTAACCCATTAACAAGAAAGACATCATGCATTCATTTATCCGCATTCTGGTTCTCGCGCTCTTCGGCCTCGCGCCGCTGGCAGTGCAAGCCCAGGAAACCAAACCAAAGACTGAGCCATCCTCGACTCCGAAACGCACGGACGTTTATCACGTCTTCTTCGGATACGCCGCACCCGGCAAAGCAGCCGAGTTGGCCGAGTTCCTGAAAACACCTCCGCCTAACGAGCCGCAGCCGAAAGGAATTATTTTGCGTCACCAGGATGGTGATTCGTGGGATTACGTGGCCATCGAGCATATGGGAACGAAGGCGACAGTGGAGATTCCCGCGAACCCGATGCCGCCAACAGCTCGCGCGCTGATGCAAAAACATGAGGATACGTTTGTGAGCGGACCGCCGTGGGCCGAATTCGCAAAGCAAATGGGTATCGATGCAGATGCGTCAAAGACCGCCGGCTCGGTATATGTCGTTTCGTTTTACCGAACCGTACCCGGTCATCACGAGGCTTTGGAGAAAGTGCTGAGCGAACCGCCAAACCGCGCGGTCGACACCTCATCGGGCAATATTCTAATGCAACATATTGAAGGCGCGCCGTGGACGTTTCTTGCAATCGCGCGTTACGATTCGTGGCAGAAATTCGCGACTAACGAATCCAACAGCGTGGCGCAGACCAACAAGAAAGAAGGCGGCTGGTTTCAACTGCGCGAGCACGTCAGCTTCCATACCGACACTCTGACCGATCGCATCGCGCCCTGATTAGGAAAGCGCGGCGTCGCATAACTCTCTTGCAGCCGGATCGGTTACACGGTCCGGCTGCTTGCGTGTACAGCGCAAAGCGCGGCCGGGAAATACGAGTGGGAAAATGCAACAGCGCAAATGTGCGCCGTTACTTCATCAACAAAACGGAACGGCTGCGCTTGATTTCGCGCGTGATCTTCCGGTGCATATGCGCCGGCATCCCGGTAACGCGGCGCGGAAGGATCTTGCCGCTCTCCGTGACAAATTTTTTCAGCAGATCGGGATTTTTGTAATCGATGGCTTCGATCGCGATGTCGATGCGGCGCCGCGGCATCGTGCGATTAGCGCGACGAAAAGCGGAACGGCGTTTGGCGGTTTTCGGTTGCATGAAATTAGCGCGTCTCCCGATGCAGTGTGTGCTTTTTCAAAAATGGATTGTATTTCTTTTTCTCGAGTCGGTTAGGCGTGCGCGGACTTTTTTTGTTGCGTGTGCTCATGTAACGCGACGCCGGTTTGCCCAGCGCCTTCGCTTCCGTGCATTCGAGCGTGATAATTTCCTGCGCCATTTCTATTCCTTGTTTGCGTCGGGAGTTGCGGCGGCTTCCTCTTCTTCGCCGTCGCCGCCTTCTTCATCCGTTAGGCCGAAGAGTGACGTAACCGACTGGCGAACGCGTGACGCCTTGTTTTGTTTTTCCAACTGCGCCTGACATTGCACCGTGAATCGCGCAAAAGGAATCGCTTCCAACCGCGCATGCGGAATCGGTTTGCCCGACATTTCGCAAATGCCGTAGGTGCCGAGCTCGATTCGCTTCAGCGCCTGATCGATTTCGTAGAGCGCATCCTGTTCCTGCGAAAGAAGACTGAGCGCGAAGTCGCGATCGTAAGCATCGCTGCCCGCGTCTGCCTGGTGCATACCGAAAGCGGAAGCTTCGCTTCCTTCCGCGCGCGAGCGCAAAGTATCCTGCGCTACGCCCGCCATGGAATCGACCATCGCATCGCGCAATTGCAGAAGTTTTTCTTTCTGGCCCTTCGTGAACGCATCCAGTTTTCGAGGGCGATGATTTTTCCCAATCAGGTCGAGCGTGGAGTTTGAATCAGCAGTGGCGCGGTGCGCCGGTGCGTGTTTCGAATTCTTCTTCGTGGCAACGACGCGTTTTTTAGGCGCAGCTGCACGCTTCTTCGCCGCGGGTGCAGCCTTCTTTTTTGGCTTGCGAACCGCAGCCTTTTTCGAGGCCTTGGGGGCTTTTTTCTTGTGGGATTTGGCCATAAAATATTACGTGCCGCCTTCTTCTGGCGGCAAACGGAGGCTTAATTAAGGGCAATTCGGAAATCGCGCAAGGGGAGATTTGCCTGTCAAAGAAGAGCACTTTCAACCATTTACGAGGGATTTTTATGAGCTCGCGCTCGAATAATGGCGCAAAGCAAATCGCCAGAAAATTCGCGACCACCAAAAGGCAATCGTCGCGGCGGAGACAAGTTGCAGCATAAGCCAGCCAGGCTGGCCGAATGACTTGATCAACAGTCGCGCGGGAATATTCGCAACGATTACAACCGGAATGATCCAGCTGAAAACAAAGCGAAAGAGTCCGGGAAAAATCACGTCCGGATAGCGCGCGATGTTAATGAAATTGAAGTAGCCGTAAACGAGCCCTTGTGCGCGCACGATCCAGAAACTCACCGCGGCGAGGCTGAGCATGATGGAGTAATGGATCGCCACTCCGAAAATCAATGCGCACAAGTAAAGGAAAACGGCGCTCGCACTCGGAACAATACCGAGACGTGAGAGCGAGATTGCAACGACGATCGCGCCGAGCGCGGCGTTGATAATGCTATCGAGACTGAATTGTTTGCTCGAAACCGAGAACTGACTGTCGATCGGCAACACCAGAAGCGAGTCGAGCTTCCCCGTGCGGACGAGCTCGGGGATGTTTGAGATATTGACGAAGAAGAAGCCTTGGAAAATCTGCGCGATGATCTGATGCGTGCCGACGAGCAGCACCACTTCCCATTTCGTCCAGTCACCGATGCGATCGACCTGGCCGAAGATAATGCTGAAGAAAAGGATCTGGCCGAGAAACCAAAGCACCTCAACGATCAGCCACAGAATGAAGTTCGCCTTGAAGCTCATTTCGCGGATGAGCGAGTTGCGCAGCATGATCGAGTAAATTTCGATGTAACGGCGCATGGCTTTCTCTTGTCATCTAAGATATGGCGAGTCAATCGCGCGTCCCAGTCAGTCTCCCTAACGGCCATTCGCCCCCGCGAGCGGTTGACGCGCGCTTTGCATCAGCCGAAGCAACGCCGGGACAGATGAAACGCTTCTATCTCATCGGCGTTGTGACCGTTGTTGCGGTCGCAGTCGCCCTTCTTTTTCAACGCTGCCATCGCGCGAGCAGTGGACAATTTCAGACAGTTGCGGTAGCGCGGGGACCGATCACGCAGGTCGTGACTGCGACCGGAACACTCAACCCGGTCGTTAACGTGCAGGTAGGCAGTCAGGTTTCCGGGAACATCCAGAAACTTTTTGTCGACTACAACTCGCAGGTGAAGGCCGGGCAGTTGATTGCGCAAATCGATCCGGCGCTTTTTCAAGCGACGGTGACGCAGGCGGAAGGCGATCTGGCCAGTGCGCAAGCCGCGTTGGAACTCGCGCGCATCAATGCGACGCGGACGCAGGCGCTGGTGGCGAAACAAAATTCCGCTCAATCTGAACTGGATCAGGCGATGGCGACGCTGCATCAGGCGGAAGCGAATATCAAAATCAAACAGGGCGCGCTGAACAAAGCGAAAGCTGATCTCGATCATTGCGCGATTACATCGCCGATCGATGGCGTCGTCATTTCACGCAGCGTGGATGTCGGCCAGACAGTCGCGGCGAGTTTGCAGGCGCCGGTAATTTTCACCATCGCGAATGACCTAACGAAGATGCAGATCGATTCCAACGTTGCCGAAGCCGATGTCGGCGTCGTGGAAGTAGATCAAACTGTCGATTTCACCGTCGACGCGTTTCCGAATCGCACCTTCCACGGCAAAGTCGTGCAGGTGCGCAATGCGCCGATCACGGTGCAGAACGTCGTTACCTACGACACGGTGATTGGCGTCACCAATCCCGATTTGAAATTAAAACCGGGAATGACGGCGAATGTTTCCATCATCATCGCCAACCGCGATAATGTTTTGAAAATTAGCAATGCGGCACTGCGTTATCGTCCGGCGGACAGCGCGGCTGCGGAACCGAAGGTGAGCGCTTCACGCAGCCCGCGCGCGGCTGGCGGTGGGGGCAAACGCGCGAGCGGCGAACGTCGAGTCGAACGCACCGTTTATGTTTTAAATGGCGGCGAAGCGAAACCAGTGCAGATCAAAACCGGAATCAGCGACGGCGTGTTCACCGAGGTGCTCGAAGGATTGAAGGAAGGCGACCGCGTTATTACCGCGTCGCTCAGCGCGACGGCGGGAAGCACACCGGCGGCAACGAATCCTTTTTCAGGCAACCGCAGGCGATTCTGATGCGCCTATGATTGCGTCGGAAAATGGCAACGACGTTGTTGTTCGTCTGGAGGACGTGCACAAAATTTATCGCACCGGCCAAATGGAAGTGCACGCCGTGCGTGGCGTTTCGCTCGACGTGCGGCGCGGCGAATTTGTCGCGCTTATGGGTGCGAGCGGATCGGGTAAATCGACGCTCATGAACATTCTCGGCTGTCTCGATCGCCCAACGAGCGGACGATATTTTCTCGATGGCGCCGATGTTTCGCAGCTCGATCGCGATCAGCTTGCCGACATTCGCAATCAGAAACTCGGTTTCGTTTTCCAGAACTTCAATCTCCTCACGCGAACCTCAGCGCGCGAAAATGTTGAGCTCCCGCTTCTTTACGCCACGCAGCGTTACAGCACCGCGCAGTTGCGCGAGATGTCAGACCAGGTGCTCGCATCAGTCGGCTTGAACGGCCGTGAAGATCATCATCCAAGTCAGCTTTCCGGTGGTCAGCAACAGCGGGTCGCGCTTGCGCGTGCGCTCATCAATAATCCCGATGTTGTGCTGGCGGATGAACCGACGGGCAATCTCGACAGCAAAACGAGTGTCGAGATCATGGGAATTTTTCAGGAACTCAACGATCGCGGCATCACGATTATCATGGTGACGCACGAATCTGACATCGCTTCATACGCGCGGCGTAACATCGAGATGCGCGATGGCGTTGTTTGCAGCGACCGTGCCGTAACGAATCGACTCAATGCAGTGCAGGAATTGAAGCGTTTAGGCGCCGAGACTGATGAGGCACTGCAAACCGAAGAGGTTTCGCGATGAGACTCGCTTCGACTTTCAAGATCGCGTTTCGCGCACTGCGTCGAAACAAGATGCGTTCCGTTCTTACTGCGCTCGGAATTATCATTGGCGTCGGCGCGGTGATTGCGATGGTCGGCATCGGCAACGGCGCGAAATCGCAAGTGGAAGCGCAAATCGCGAGCCTTGGCGAAAATTTGATCCTGATTTTTTCCGGCAGCACGACTTCTAGCGGCATTCGCACGGGCTGGGGCGGTGCGGGCACATTGAAAATCGAAGATGCCGAGGCGATCCGTCGCGAAGTACCTGGCGTCACCGCGGTCAGCGAAGAAGTGATGTCGACTGCGCAAGTCACCGCCGGTAATCAGAACTGGTTCACGCGTATTCTCGGTGAATCGGCCGATTATCTCGACATGCGGCAGTGGCCGCTGGCCGACGGTTCGTTTTTCACCGCGCAGGATGTGCGTAGCGCCAACAAAATCTGCGTCATCGGCAAAACGACAGCGACGCAGATTTACGGAAACGAAAGTCCGATTGGACAGGTCCTTCGAATCAAAGGTGTGCCGTTTGTCGTGAGCGGTGTTCTCACGTCGAAAGGCCTGAGCACCCAGGGGCCGGATCAGGATGACGTTGTCATCATGCCGTACACGAGCGCAATGAAACGCGTGCTCGGCGGCACGACTTTGCGCAACATCAATGTGCAGGTCGCCGACGCCAACGAGTTAACCGCGGCGCAACAGCAGATCATTTCGCTTTTGCGGCAGCGTCACAACATCGGGCCGGGTCGCGATGATGATTTTACCGTGCGCAATCAGCAGGAGATCGCGGCCGCGCAAACAGCGACGACCGACGTCATGACCGGATTGCTCGGCGCAATTGCGGGTGTTTCGCTCGTCGTTGGCGGCATCGGCATCATGAACATCATGCTCGTTAGCGTGACGGAACGGACGCGCGAAATCGGGACGCGTCTCGCCGTCGGCGCGCACGCGCGCGATATTCTCACGCAATTTCTCATCGAAGCGATCGCGTTGAGTTCCGCCGGAGGAGTGATTGGTATTGTCGCCGGAATCGCGACCGCGAAAATTCTCGCGGTCGTGAAAAGCTGGCCATCGCTCATTTCGCCCGCGTCAATTCTGCTCGCATTCCTTGTCAGCACCGCGGTTGGGATATTTTTTGGATTCTATCCCGCGCGCAAAGCGGCACAGCTCGATCCGATCGAAGCTTTGCGCTACGAATGAAGCGTTAGCTGCAACTGCAGCACGAGCCGAACGGCGAAATAAATCATAACGAGCGCGGTCAGCGCTTGTGTCAGGATTTGCCACGATGGGCTAGCGAAAATCCGCGCGCCGAGCTTCACTGCGAGACAAAGCACGAGCGACCACGCGATGGCGCCGAGCACAACTGCACCGGCGAGCGCGAGTGAACTGGTCAGCGCATGCGAAGCGCGTTGCTGACTGCCGACAACCGCGAGCCAGAAGCCAATGTTAAATGGACTCATGATCGCAAGGGTGAAACCAAGGAGGTAACCACTGCGCCGGCGCACGCGTTTGACCGGCAAGTCACTCGTTAGGTTCAAGGCGCGATGACGGCGGAGCGCTCGCCATGCCCCAATGCCGTACGAGCCTGCGAGAAAAAGCAGTAGGAACAGACTGAAAATCCCCAGCGCGATTCGCACCTTTGGCGTGTTCATGAGCGCGCCCGCACCTGCGCTCACTCCCAGCGCCCAACAAAAATCGCCACTGCACGCGCCCAGCCCAAGTGGCCACGCTGACCAAAATCCGCCGCCGGTGGAATGCGGAAGCAAACTGCGGCGGATCATTTCCGCGTTGATCGGTCCCGGCGGCCACGCCACCGACCATCCGAGAATGAAACCGTTAACGAGTGTGTTCATTGCGAATCGCGCCCGCATTGCTTGTCATCCCGAGCGCAGCGAGGATCTCACGAATCACACCTTAAGGTGTGCTCGTGAGATCCCTCGCTGCGCTCGGGATGACAGACATGCTATTGCGCGCGTATTCGCGGAACTACATTCCGCATTTTGCTTTCGCTTCGGCAATACTGGACCGGCGTGAAACGAGACCGGCCAGATAAGTATCGGTCTCGGGTAAATCTTTGATGCGCGCTAAGTTGGCCGGATTCTCCAGGCGCGAGAAGATCGCGTTGATGATCTTCGTCCGCGGAACTGTTTTGATACCGTAGCCTAACGGAATATTGCTCGACCAGAATCGCACGTAATCGAGTCCATATTTTTTTTCCATGCCGAGATAGATGACGGAATGTCCGTGCTCGAGCCGGCCGATCTCCGACGACCAGAAAATTTTCATAAAATCACCCGGCATCGCCTTCTCGAAATCATCAAAGTTTTTTCCGAGATTCAATTCGTGAAACAATCGCGCTGTCCCGGGACCGTTGGCATTCCAGCGGCCCCAGATTCCCTGGCCGTCGCGCTGGTTGCGAATGATGAGCTGCTCGAGCGTGCCGATATCGAGACGTAACGCGCCGGAGGCCCGCGCCGCTTCAATCGTCTTCATGAAGACGAGATACGTTGCGCCGGAGCAGTAACTCGGAGAGGCGGCCGAAGGCAGAATGAAAAATTTGCCCGATTCAAAATGAGCCGCCGATTGCAGACGAATCGTGGCCACGCGCGACGCCGAATACCTTCCACCAACCGGCATTTGGTTGATCTGCTCGAGAATCGTGTCGTTGAAAGTCAGTCCTTGCGCGACGGACCGATGCGCAGACAACGACAAGACGGCGAGTGCAAGGCCGATGACAAACAAGCGCGCAAGCACACACGATTTATAGAAGGCTTGCGCAGTGACGCAACCGGCGAGTGTGATGTAGAGGCGGGCGTGTCGCCCGCAAATGCAGGAATGTTGCGGCCGACACGGCCGCCGCTACACTGGCTTATGCTTCACTTCACCAAGATGAATGGCGCGGGCAACGATTTCGTGATGCTCGATAATCGCGCCGGAAAATTGGAGCTGGGCCGCGACGAGATCGCCCACATCTGCGATCGCCATCGAGGGGTCGGTGCAGATGGCGTCTTGATTTTGGAGAAGGCGGCGAATGGCGCGGATTTTCGCATGCGCTACTACAATGCCGACGGCGGTGAAGCGGAAATGTGTGGCAACGGGGCACGCTGTTTCGCGCGTTTTGCCGAGCGCACGACAGGCGCAAAAAAGAAAATTTCATTCGAGACGCCGGCCGGAATTATTCGCGCGAAGGTTGATGGCGAAATGGTTTGCCTCCAAATGAGCGAGCCCAAAGACTTGCGTTCCGATGTCGAGATCTCAGCCGGAGGCGAAAAGTTTCGCGGCCATTCCATCGACACTGGGGTGCCGCACTTCGTCATCTTCGTGGACAAGATCGGTGACGTCGATGTCGTGAGGAATGGGCGTGCTGTCCGGCGCCATGAAATATTTTCGCCCAGAGGAACGAATGTTAATTTCGTCGAGAAGCGAGGCCGCCGTCGCATCGCCATCCGCACTTACGAGCGCGGCGTGGAAGATGAAACTCTTGCGTGCGGCACGGGCGTTGTGGCGAGCGCGCTGACATTTTCGCTGAGCGAAAATGTCGACGGGCCGATCGGCGTGCTTGTTCGCGGTGGCCGGGAATTGACCGTCGGTTTCAAACGTACCGATGATAAATTTTCCAATGTTACGCTGACCGGTCCGGCGGATTTTGTTTTCGAAGGCACGATCGAGCTTTGATTTTTGTAGCGGCGGTCTATGACCGTCGCTCGAAATCGTAATTGCAAAAAAATAGTGCGACGGTCACAGACCGCCGCTACAGAATAAACCAATGTTTCGCGGCACTTTCACTGCACTGGTTACACCGTTTCGCGACGGCGAGATCGATATCGCCGCGCTTGAGCAATTGATCGAGACGCAGATCGCGTCTGGTATCACCGGCCTTGTTGCCGTCGGCACGACGGGCGAATCACCAACGTTATCACACGAGGAGCGTGAATCTGTCATCGCGCTGACGGCAAAGATCGTACGAAAGCGTTGTCACGTTTGGGCCGGCACCGGATCGTATTCCACGCGCGATGCAATCCAAGCGACACAGCGCGCGCAGGAGTTAGGCGCAGATGCGGCATTGGTCGTCGCGCCGTATTACAACAAGCCGAGCCAGGAAGGTTTGTTTCGCCATTTTCAGGCGATCGCATCGGCATCGTCGTTGCCGATCGTGCTCTACAATATCCCGGGCCGCTGCTCGGTCGATATCGCGCCGGACACTGTCGAGCGATTGGCGCGCGCCTGTAAAACCATCGTCTCGATCAAGGAAGCGAGCGGCAGTGTCGATCGCGTCAGCGAGTTGCGCGGCCGTTTGCCTAACGAGTTTACAATTTTAAGCGGGGACGATTCCCTTACGCTGCCGTTCATGGCGGTCGGCGCGGGTGGTGTCGTCAGTGTCGCTTCCAATCTCGTTCCGGCGGAAATCTGTGCGCTCGTCCGCGCCTACGAAAGTGGCGATCTGAAATCCGCGCGCAAACTTCACGCGCAGCTACTGCCGCTTTTCAAAAATCTTTTCATCGAGCCAAATCCTGTTCCGATTAAGACGGCGCTAGCCTGGCGCGGACTCATGTCGCCGGAAGTTCGGCTGCCACTTTGCGAAATGAGCGAAGCGAATCAGGCGCGATTGCGCGAGACAGTCGACAAATTGAGTAAATGAATCCGACACGGATTCTGCTCGTTGGCGCCAACGGCCGGCTGGGAAAGGAGATCAGCAAGTTAATCAAATCCGATGCGCGGCTGAATCTCGCCGACATTTGCACTCGCGGCGATGCGGTCGAAACGAAGATGAAAGAGATTGATGTCGCGATCGATGTCAGTCATCCGGATGGAACGAATGATCTTTGCTCGGTGGCGGTGGAAAACACCGTCCCGCTGGTCATCGGCACGACCGGCCATTCCCCCGAACAGCGTAAAGCGATTGAAATTGCAGCGCGTTCGGTGCCGATCGTTCTCGCTTCGAATTTCAGCATCGGCGTCAATGCGTTGTTCGCGTTGACGCGCACGGCCGGACGAATCCTCGGTCCGGAATTCCAGCCAAGAATTTCCGAGACTCATCATCAAATGAAAAAGGATGCGCCGAGCGGGACTGCAAAAACGATTGCGCAAATTCTGCGGAGGGAGCGAGACGATGGGGCAGAAATTCCAATTGAATCGATTCGCGAAGGTGAAGTCGTGGGCGAGCACACCGTGATTTTTGCCGGCCCAAACGAACAAATTGAATTGAAACATCGCGCGGAAAGTCGCGAGATTTTTGCGCGTGGTGCGCTGCGTGCCGCGGTCTGGATCGTGGGAAAACCGCCACGGCTTTACAGCATGGAAGATGTTCTCGGTTTGAAGTGACCGATGAGGGCTGCCGTTGCTCTCGGTTCTAATCTTGGCGATCGGCTTGGACATTTGCGTTCGGCGCGCGCGAAAATAATCGGCCTTCCTCGCGTTTCCGAGCCGTTTCGATTTTCAGCCATCTACGAGACCGATCCAATCGGCTGCGAGTCCGGCGCGCAGAAATTTTTCAATGCCGTGATGGAACTGGACTATGGCGGCGAGGCGCAAGAACTATTGACCGCGCTTCGTGAAATCGAGAAATCGCTGGGACGCGATCCCACGCACCGCCGCAATGTTTCGCGTACAATCGATCTCGATCTTCTCTATTTGAACGACTGCATGATCGATGACGCCGATTTGCAGTTACCGCATCCGCGCCTGCACATGCGTCGATTCGTTCTCGCGCCGCTGGCCGATATCCGGCCCGACCTGATTTTGCCCGGACAGACCAAGCCGATCCGCGCCTTGCTCAACGAACTCGAGGACAATTCGGCAGTGGTGCGTGTGACGGACGAATGGTAGCGTTTTGCATGCGGGATTTTGCTGAGGTGAAACGTCGCGGCGAAAAGATTACCGCTTTGACCGCCTATGATTATCCAACGGCGCGTTTGCTCGATGAAACCGGTATCGACATTATCCTGGTTGGTGATTCGTTAGGCATGGTGGTCCTCGGCTATGAGGACACAACGCAGGTCACGCTGGCGGAAATGCTGCATCATACCCGAGCGGCGGCGCGTGGAGTGAAGCATGCATTGCTCGTGGCGGATCTCCCCATTCATACTTACGACACGCCGGAGCAGGCGTTGCAAACAGCGCGGCTGTTGGTCGAGGCCGGGGCGCAGGCAGTGAAATTCGAAGGTGGCGCGAGCCACGCGGCGCACATTTCGACCTTGGTGAATGCTGGAATTCCATTGATGGCGCACATCGGAATGCTTCCGCAAAGCGTGCGCGAGGAAGGCGGCTACAAAGTGAAGGGACGCTCGCCCGCGGGCGCGGAACGTTTGATGAATGATGCGCTCGCAGTGGAAGCGGCCGGTGCGTTTGCCGTCGTGCTCGAGATTGTTGCTGCTGATGCCGCCCGCCAAATTACCACACGCTTGAAGATTCCGACGATCGGGATCGGTTCCGGTCCGCATTGCGACGGACAAATTCTCGTGACGCACGATCTCATCGGATTGTTTCCCTGGTTCACGCCGAAGTTTGTTTCACCCGAGGCGCGAGTGTCGGAAGAAATCCGGAAGGCGGCGCGAGCGTTTATTTATCGAACACGCAACGGCCTGAAAGCGTCTTAAGTCTCGATGAAGACGATCGGCAGGGGCGAGCAGTTCGATGAATTGGCCATCTGGTCCGGCAGTCGGCAGCGCAACTGGCTTTTCGTCGGTCTGCTTGTTTCACTGCTGCTGCACGCGGTGATGTGTTTTTATTTTTACCGCACGCAGTTTCAGCCGGTCGATACGCTTTTCGCCGAGCAACAGCAGACGCCGACGTTCAAAGTCAAAAGCGTCAATCTCGATAACAAGCTTGAGAAGACGAGCATGGATCAGGCAAATCCGGCGGCGAAACCCGATCCGGATAAGACCGATGTGCAGTTGCCCGATGAGAAAAAATCGTTCGATGCGCTTCTGCAGGAAGTGCACGCGAGCGCGGCCATGCCCGACGACACGAGCGATGTTTTGCCGGATCAGCCGAAAGTCGAACAGACTGATGTGAATTCCGTCCTCAACGAAATTGAACGCACATCTGCACAGACGCTTTCGAAAAGCCCCAACGCGTCGCGCGAGCAAACTCTTTTCAACGACGCATCGGCGTCGGGTCGGCCCCAACCGGCGTTGACCGGAACCGAGCTTGCCAAGAGCACAACAATCAAACGGCCGAACACATTCACGAGCAAAATTCCAGGAGACAGCGCAGGACCGAATGCGCGTCACGCGCCGGGGTTCAGCGATCTCGATCAACTTTTGTCGCAGAAAGGCCCGCTGGGTTCCGGCACAAAGCTGCGAATGCCAGACGATCAGCTTTTCGCTTATGACAGCGCAGATTTGCAACCGAGCGCGATGTCGCAATTGCAAAAACTGGGCACGCTCATCAAGCGCAATCAGCACGCAACCTTCAGCGTCGAAGGCTATACCGATTCGTTCGGCACGCCTGAATACAATCTCGATTTGAGTCAACGCCGCGCCGACAGCGTGAAGCAGTATCTGGTGCAGGCGATGGGGATTGATCCCGCGCAAATCATGACGCGCGGTTTCGGACAAACGAAGTTTCGCGTTTCGCCTAACGGATCAATCGACGAGCAGCGCGAGAATCGGCGCGTCGAGATCGTTGTGCGACACAAGCGGCGAATGATTATTTGTTTGTAGCGGCGGTCTCTGACCGTCGCACTCCTTTCCGCAGCTGATTCGAGCGCCGGTCAGAGACCGCCGCTACAGAAACAAGATTGGCGCGACGAGCGGCCGCCCCCTACCAGTTTTTGATCCACTGCGATTGGTCTGTTCCAGACGTCACGCCACCGGTGCTCCAGAGATCGTAGGTTGGATTGTAGCCAGCGTTCCCGGTAGGATGAGCAGCCTTGTTCGTGGAGTACCCGTAGCTATTTCCGAACGGATCAACGATCGCGGTTACGTTCGCTGCTTGATCTCGTGGACTCAGCATATTTGGTTTGAAGGAGAAATAGGTTTTTGCGTTACCATCCGGTTGACGATCATGATCTGCGTCTCCCGTTAGTTGCTCATAAAGATAGAGGCTCGCAGTTTGATAGTTCGTTAGGGTAATCGGAGCAGCAGGATCCAACGATTCAGTTCTTGTTGGATCACTTGGATAAATTCCGTTGTCCGCTTTGTAATTTTCCAGTGCGGCCGAGATCGCGGCGATCTCGGCTTCGGTACGCGAACGCGCGCCCTTTTTCTGCACGTATCCGCTCGTTGCCAAAATCAATCCGGCAAGAACGATGATGATCGCAATAACGATCAACAATTCGAGAATCGTGAAGGCCGGTGTAGTGGCGGGCGTGCCGCCCGCATCCAAAAATCTTTTGCGGCCGGCACGGCGGCCTCTACACCGCAGCATCATGTCTGCTGCTGCAAACCGCTGATGATGCTGATGAGCGGCAGAAACAGCGCGATGACAATTGTGCCAACCACGAGCGCGAGAAAAACAATCATGATTGGTTCGAGCATCGAGACGAGGCCGGCGACGGAATTGTCCACTTCGTCATCGTAAACTTCCGCGATCTTCAAAAGCATATCGGGCAACTGGCCGGTCTCTTCGCCCACGTCAATCATGCTGACGACCATGGGCGGAAAGGCGCCGCTGGCTTCGAGTGGTTGCACAATCGATTCGCCTTCCTTCACGCTGTCGTGAACCTGGGCAATCGCGCGCGCGATAACTGTATTGCCGGCAGTCTCGCGCGTGATGTTGAGCGCCTGCAAAATTGGAACACCGCTCGTGACGAGCGTGCCGAGCGTGCGCGAGAAACGCGAGATCGCAGTCTTGCGCAGCAAATCGCCAAAAAGCGGCATGCGCAGTTTGAAGCGATCGAGAAAGAGACGGCCGCCGCGCGTGCGTTTCGCGAAATTCGCCGCCGCTGCGAGAGCGATGATCGCGCCGATCAAAATCAGGTAATGTTCCTGGACGAATTTGCTAATCGTGATCACGAAAATCGTGATGGTTGGCAGAGGCTTGTCGCCAAGCATGTCGTGAAAAATTTGTTCGAACTTCGGCACGATAAACACGAGGAGGAAAGCCATGATCGCAATCGCGAGCGTCATGACGATGATGGGATAAACCATCGCGCTTTTGACTTTGTTTTTGATCTTGGCCGCTTTCTCATGGAACTCCGCTAACCGCGTCAGGACCACTTCAAGCACGCCGCCGACCTCGCCGGCTTTCACCATGTTGACGTAGAGATCGTTGAAGATTTTCGGATGTTGCGCGAGGCCGTCGGAAAAAGTGCTGCCGCTCTGCACCGAATCGGCCAGTTTGGTGATCGTGCTTTTCAAAACGGGATCGCGTTCCTGTTTGCCGAGAACAGTGAGGCCGCGCAACAGCGGCAGGCCGGAATCGATCAGCGTCGCGAGCTGACGCGTGAAAATCATCAACACTTTCGGCTTAACTTTCTTGCGCTGGAAAAGAACGATGTTCTTTGCACCGCGCGCGCGTCGGAGTAGTCGCGGCGGCAGCGCGCACCGGCTTGGCGGCGCGTCGTGCACGTTTCCCATCCACGCCGCCGCCTGTGCCTTCTTCGTAAACATTGGTCGGGAAATATCCGGCCTGGCGCAATTGGCCGATCGCTTCGTTCGTGGAGTTGGCTTCAACCAGCCCGGTTGATTCCTGACCGCGGGAATCGAGAGCAACGTAAGTGAAACGTGGCATGCAGGCGCGTATGCTAAAGCTCCAAGCTCCAAATTCCAAGCTCCAGAGAAGCTCCAATAACCGAAACTCGGAAAAACAACCGCGGTGCTCTTTGAAGTTTGGAGCTTGGTGTTTCTCTGGAGCTTGGTGCTTGGAATTTGGAGCTTCATGTCACGTGTACTTCAACACTTCTTCAATTGTCGTATCGCCGGCGAAAGATGCTGCGCAATCCATCCTGACGCAGCGTCACCATGCCGAGCTCGACGGCTTTTTGTTTCAAGATGACGGTCGGCGCCCGCTCATTGATCAGTTCTCGAATCGGATCGCTGATCTTCATCAGCTCGTAAATGCCCTTGCGTCCCTTGTAACCGGTGTGGTTGCAGCTTTCGCAACCTTTTCCGTAGAAGAATTCATTTTTTCCGATGTCGCGCTGGGAGAGCTCGAGTTGCGTTAACAACGACTCGTTAGGCTTGTAGCTCGTGCGGCAATGAGTGCAGATGCTGCGCAAAAGGCGCTGCCCTAACACGGCCTCAAGGGTCGACGAAATCAAAAATGGTTCGACGCCCATGTCGATCAAACGCGTGACGGCGCCGGGCGCGTCGTTCGTATGCAAGGTGGTGAAAACAAGATGACCCGTGAGCGAGGCTTGAATGGAAATCTGCGCTGTCTCGAGATCTCGCGTTTCACCGACCATGATGCGATCGGGATCCTGCCGCAAAAATGCGCGCAGGATTCGCGCAAAGGTCAGCCCGATTGCTTCATTCACCGGGACCTGCACGATTCCTTCGAGATCGTACTCGACCGGTTCTTCTGCCGTCAGCAATTTGGAATCGATGGTGTTGATCTTGCGCAGGCAGGAATAGAGCGTGGTCGTTTTTCCCGAGCCGGTCGGACCCGTTACAATAAAGATTCCATTCGGACGATTGATGACCTCGAGAATGTAATCGTGGATGTAATCGGGCATGCCGAGCGCTTCGACGTCGAGATTAACGGTGGAACGATCGAGCACGCGCAGGACAACGCTTTCGCCAAATTGCGTGGGAAGCGTCGACACGCGCATGTCGATTGTGCGACCAGCAATGTTCTTTTGAATGCGGCCGTCCTGCGGCAGGCGTCGCTCGGCGATGTTCATGTTCGCCATCACTTTCACGCGTGAAATTACCGGCAACGCGAGATGCCGCGGCGGCGGCGCCATTTCATAGAGCGCGCCATCGACGCGATAACGAATTTTGAATTCGTTTTCGAACGGCTCGAAATGGATGTCGCTCGCGCGGTCCTGGATCGCCTGAAACAAAATCAAATCGACAAAGCGAATGATGGGCGTGGCGTTCGCTTCCGCCTCGACATCGGCCGCGCTCTCGTCACCGCGCAATGTCATCAGCTCGCCCGCTTCGCCGAGCTGTTTGAGAATGTCCTCCATGCTGGAGGTGTCGGTGCCGTAGTAACGTTTGATTCGATCTTCGATCTGCTCCGTCGGCGTCACGACAACGTGAATGTCCTTGCCGAGCGCGAAGCGGAGATCTTCCGCCGCGCGCAAATCGAGCGGATCGACGAGCGCGACTTGCAGCACGTTATCCGCAAGGCCGATCGGAAGAGCGCGATGGAGGCGGGCGAGACCGCCGGGAATTAATCGTTGAATCGCGGGATCAATCTCGCGATCGGAAAGATCGACGAATTCCGTCGCGAGCGCATCGGCAATGACGCGATAGAATCCGGCCTCATCGACGAAGCCGCCATCGACCATCGCTTGTGCGATCGGTTTTCCGTTCACGTTCGCTTCCTGCAACACGTCGTCGGCCTGCGATGGTTGCAGGACATGTTGCTCAACGAAAAGATCCGCGACTTGCTGGTTGTTCATTTACGAGTTGGCGTCCCAGTGTCCGAGATTGCGGCCGAGCAACGCATTGTCTGGGGAGCGCGCCCGCCCTCGGGCGCTCTTCGCGGCGCCCTCGCCGCGAAGCCTCTTTGGAGAAAAACCTGAGCATTCGGCGAGGGCGCCGAATGCAGCGCCCGAGGGCGGGCGCGCTCCCCGGAAAGTTTTTGCGCGTTCATTTAATTGATGTCTCCGAGCGTAATTGAGATCACTTCTTCGGCGCTCGTTAGGCCGCCGAGAACTTTGCGCACGCCATCTTCGCGCAGCGTGCGCATGCCGAGCTCGCGCGCTCGCTGACGCAGCAACAACGTCGATTGCCGATTATTGATCATGTGCCGCACTTCGTCATCGATGACGAAGACTTCGAAAATTCCCATGCGCCCCTTGTAACCGGTGTGGCGGCATTGATCGCACCCGACTGGAACCATCACCTGGGCTTCGCTCAATTGTGACGGCTCGAGGTTGAGCGCGCGCAATTCCGTTTCGCTTAATTGGCCGGGCACTTTGCAATTCGCGCACAATCGCCTAACGAGTCGCTGCGCCATGATCGCGCGGACGGAAGAGGCGACGAGAAATGGCTGCACGCCGATGTCGACGAGACGCGCGACGGCGGATGGGGCGTCGTTCGTGTGCAACGTGCTGAAAACAAGGTGACCGGTCAGGCTGGCGTTGATCGCAATGGATGCTGTTTCCAGATCGCGAATTTCGCCGATCATGATGATGTTCGGCGCCTGGCGCAAAATCGATCGCAGCGCTGCGGGAAAGGTCATGCCGATCTCCGAATTCACCTGCACCTGGTTGATGCCGTTCATTTGATACTCGACCGGCTCTTCCACGGTGATGATCTTGCGGTCCGGTTTGTTGATGTAATTGAGACAGGCGTAGAGCGTGCTCGTTTTTCCCGAACCGGTCGGACCGGTGACGAGCAGAATTCCGTCGGGCAAACGGAGCAGGCGCTCGAATGTTTCCTGGTCGTCGCTGAAAAAGCCGAGCTCGGGCAGACCGAGCAGCAGGCTCGATTTGTCGAGCACGCGCATGACGATGCTTTCGCCATGATTTGTCGGCACGGTGGAAACGCGCAAATCGATCGGGTTGCGACCGATCTTCACCTGAATGCGACCGTCCTGCGGCAACCGCTTTTCCGCGATGCTCATCGAGCCGGTCATGATTTTGATTCGACTGATGATGGCCGATTGCAGGCGCTTCGGCGGAGCTTGCATTTCCTGGAGCACGCCATCGATGCGAAAACGAACACGGAACTTTTTGTCGAGCGGTTCGAGATGAATGTCGCTGGCGCCGACGCGATGCGCTTCGATCAACAACATCGAAACCATGCGAATGATTGGCGCATCGGCTTCATCGCCCTCTTCGGCCGGGACGCCATCAGCGAATTCGAGGTCGAGATAGGCGTCTTCGCCGATTTTTTTCAGCAGAATATCGGACGCTTCATCCGCGGTGCCGTAGTATTTGATGAGCGCTTCGCGAATTTTTGCCGGACTCGTGCAAACCAGTTCGATTTCGCGTTGCAGCAGAAAGCTCAGGCCATCGATCGTGTCGATATCGAGCGGGTCACCCACGGCGACGATCAAACCGCTGTCACCAAAACCAACGGGAATGACCTTGAAGCGGCGCGCGTCTTCGCCACGAATTTGTTTAATGACATCCTGCGGGATGGACATGGTCGAGAGATCGACCCAATCCATGTGCGCCTGCGCGGCGAGACTTCGTGAAACATCAGCTTCGGAAACGAGGCCATCCTTCATCAAGACTTCGACGACGTTGGCAGCGCCGTTGAGCTTGGCGCGCGCTTTTTCGATCTGTGTGCGCGTCACCAGCCCCGCGTCCTCGAGGAGATTGAGAACGTAATCTTCGTTTGGATGCACCATCGAAAATTATCGTGCGCCGCGCGAAATCGGAAGCCGCTACTCGACCGTGACGCTTTTCGCGAGGTTGCGCGGTTTGTCGACGTCGCGTCCCAAAGCAACGGCCAGATGATAAGCGAGCAATTGCAACGGCACCGCGGTCAAAATCGGCATGACGTAATCCGGCGCGTGCGGAACCAGGATGATGTCGTCAGCGTGGTTGTCGAGTTGCTTCGCACCGCGCGGCGTGGTCACCGCGATGATGGGACCCTTACGCGCTTTGACCTGCTCGATGTTGTTCAGATTTTTTGAAAAGACAGCGTCATCCGGCGCAATGAAGAGCGAGGGAAGATCGGGCCGCACCAGCGCAATGATGCCGTGCTTGAGCTCCGCACTCGGATGACCTTCGGCGAACAGGTAGGTGATCTCTTTCAGCTTTAATGCGCCTTCGAGAGCGACCGGAAAATTGCATTGCCGTCCGAAAAACAACATTCCGCCCACATCGACGTACTTCTTTGCGATCGCTTTAATTTCGTCGCTCGAGGCGAGAACTTCCTCGATCTGCTCGGGCAACGTCTCGAGCGCGTGAATGATGCGGCTTCCTTCCGCCGTCGAAAGATTTCGCATCCGGCCAAGAAGCAATCCGATCAGCGTGAGGATCGTGACTTGCGAAGTGAACGACTTCGTCGCTGCCACGCCAATCTCCGGCCCGGCGTGCATGTAAACTCCGCCGTCGCTCTCGCGCGCGATCGTGCTCGCGACATTATTGCAGATGCCGAGCGTGCGATAACCTTTGCGCCGGCTCTCGCGCAGCGCGCCTAACGTGTCCGCGGTTTCGCCGCTTTGACTGATCGCGAAAACGAGCGTGTCGCTCGTCATCGGCGTATTGCGATGGCGAAACTCGCTCGCGTATTCCACTTCCACCGGAATGTGCGCCAGTTGTTCGATCAGATATTCGCCAACCATCGCCGCATGCAGTGCCGTGCCGCAGCCGGTGAGGACGATGCGGCCGATATCGCGTAACTGCGCCGCCGTCATGTTCAATCCGCCAAGTTTCGCGCTGCAATCATCGGCGCTTAATCGGCCGCGCATCGCGTCGCGCACCGAGCCGGGCTGCTCAAAGATTTCTTTGAGCATGTAGTGCGGGTAATCGCCTTTCTTGATGTCCTCGGCGCTGAATTCAACTTTGCTGACCTGGTGAGTGCCCGTTTCGCCGCCGAGCGAGCTGATCTCAAATTTGTCCCGCTCGACCGCGACGATATCGAAATCGTTGAGGTAAATGGCGTCGCGCGTGTAGGCGACGATCGCGCTCACATCGCTCGCCAGAAAATTTTCATCTTTGCCGACACCGAGCACGAGCGGACTGCCACGGCGCGCGCCGACAATGAAATTCGGGATGTCGGCATGTGTTAGCGCGATTCCGTAAGTGCCAATAACCTGTTGCAGCGCGCTGCGGACGGCGGAGACGAGACACGATTTTTTGTGCGAATCGCTGCCGTCCGATTTTTGCGCAATGGCGTCATCGTAAAGTTTACCGATTAAGTGCGCGAGGACTTCGGTATCGGTCTGCGAGCGGAACTTACCATTGCCATTTCGCGTCAGGTCATCTTTCAACGCCTGATAATTTTCGATCACACCATTGTGGACGAGGGCGAGCTTTTCGCTGGCGTCGAAATGCGGATGCGCGTTCTGGTCGGTAACCTTACCATGAGTGGCCCATCGAGTGTGACTGATGCCGGAAGTGCCGGATGGCGGCTTTTCCGCCATCAACTTCGATAGATCGGCGATACGTCCGGCGCATTTTCGCGTCTCGACATGGTTGCCGTTTACGATCGCCACGCCGGCTGAGTCGTAGCCCCGATATTCGAGGCGACGCAAGCCGTCGAGCAGGATGGGACCTGCTTCCGACCTTCCGACATAGCCGACAATTCCGCACATAAAGCGATCAGATCGTGACACCAATGGCCCGGATAAGCAAGAAGGCCCAACGGCTGGAGAAAGCGCTTCCCCTGTAAAAAGGTTGCTCGCAGGGCTCGAGCCTGAGTTATTAGTTATCGTGACATCGGGTACGTCGTCGCGGCGCGAATCATTCGGAGCAAATCCGTTTTCTTCCATGCAAGTTCCGGCACTTCCTCCCGGCACGACACAGCGCACGCTTGCCATCATCATGGGTGGAGGAGCCGGAACCCGACTTTTTCCCCTGACGAAAGATCGCTCGAAGCCGGCGGTGCCGATCGGCGGGAAATATCGCCTGGTCGATATTCCGATCAGTAACTGTCTCAACTCGGGTCTGCGTTCGATTTACGTACTGACGCAGTTCAACAGCATGTCGCTGCACCGTCACATCCAGGCGGCCTACAAGTTTGATAATTTCTCGCGCAGCTTCGTCGAAATCCTTGCCGCCCAACAAACTCCGGAAGGCTCGCAATGGTACCAGGGCACCGCCGACGCCGTGCGGCAGAACATTCGCTACTTCCTCGAACGCCCCTACGACTATTACCTCATTCTCAGCGGCGATCAGCTTTACCGAATGGATTTTCGCGCGCTGCTGCATCAACACATTCGTTCCGGCGCGGAGATCACGCTCGCTACAAAACCAGTGGCCCGTTCTCAGGTTTCCGAATTTGGAATCATGCAAAGCGATGAGGACCGTCGCATCTCGCGCTTTGTCGAAAAACCGAAGGACGAAGCTCTGCTGAACGATTTGCGGATGAGTCGCGAGTTACTTCTTTCAATCGGTTCGAGCGAAACCGAGGAGTTGTATCAGGCTTCGATGGGAATTTACGTCTTCAATCGGGAAGTGCTGATCGAATGTTTGATGAACGAGCTTGTCGATTTCGGGAAGCATGTCATTCCCCAATCGATTAAGGACCGCTACGTCAGTGCGTATATTTTCAAGGGCTACTGGGAAGACATCGGAACCATTCGCGCGTTTTACGAGGCGAACCTTGATCTGACTGACATCGTGCCGCCCTACAGTTTTTTTGAGCCGGAGGCGCCAATCTACACGCACCCGCGTTTTCTGCCCGGGAGCAAAATCAACGGCGCAACGCTCCGCCAGGCGATCATTTCCGATGGCTGCATTATTTCCGATGCGCACATCGAGCGCAGTGTCATCGGAGTGCGCAGCATCATTCAGAGTGGCGCGACGATTCGCAACAGCATCGTGATGGGCGCCGATTATTTTGAACTCGAGGCCAATGATGCTTTCGCACAGGCGCCGCCGATTGGAGTCGGTCGCAACTGCGTAATCGACCGCGCTATCATCGACAAGAATGCGCGCATTGCCGACGGCGTCGTGATTACGCCTGAAGGAAAACCGCCTGATCTCGACGCGGAAAATTATTTCATCCGCGATGGGATCGTGGTTGTTCCAAAAAACGCGGTGATTCCCGCGGGCTTTTGGATTTAACGGACGTCAGCGGCTTTCGCCGAGCTGACTGGGGATTCCGCCGGCCAATTCCCAGCGCTCCTGTTTGTTCCAGGGAAGGGTGGATTCCGCCTTGTGTTCCGGATCGCTCACGAGAACGGGCGGCGGCTTCTGCGATGCGCAGCCGACGAGCGCACTGAAGGAGCAAAGCAGAAGAAGGCCGGCTATGAATTTCCGATGCTTACGAATCTGTGCCAACATAAACGACGGTATCTCCAGGTTGCACTTGCACACCTCTGGGCAAGCTGCTGCTAATTATATCGCCGATGGCGGTCGCCGGTTCAACTGACGAAACGCGAATTTTTCCGATCAGCGTGCCGCCCCGCATGACGAGAAGTTCCGCATTGGTCTGCACGCCCTGGCGGCCCCCGAGATTTAGCACGACAAAGTTGTAAGCATGGTTCACTGCCAGAATCGTCCCATGCAGACCGGGTGGGGAAGTATGCCGGCGCGTGACTCGTTCCTGCGTCGTCGGTCTCGGCGCGGAGGGAGCTGCACGATCACCCTGGGTTTTTTCGCTGATGAAAACTTTCTCGCGCTCAGCGTTATCTAATTCACGCCGCGCTTCATCGAGTTGTGTTTGCAATTCGGCTACGGTAGGTGCGCCGGATTCCGCCGCGTTCGTTCCGCCGATCTGGCTGTTCTTTTGCAACTGCGCGAGCTGATTCTCCGTGCTTTGCAACTTCGTGAGGACCTCCGCTTTCTCCGATTGCGCCTTTGCTGCTTCGGCTTCGGCCGTGGCGAGCCGGGCCTGCGCGTCTCCCGCTTGAGCATTGTTTGAAGCGGCATCTGGCGCATTACCTTTCGTCTGCCTGCGCTGCGCAACACGCGCATTTTCGGCAATGGCGCGGGCCGCATTCGCATTCGCCGCTTCAGTACCGAAGCGCTCTTACCTTTCCGGTGTTGAGGACTCCGAAAACGGCCGAAAGCGTGAGCAACAACAGCGAAATACCCAGTAAGACGCGAATGGACACGGGCCCTGATTTATAATGGAAACGCGAACGAACTTGCAATGCTCATTTCGTGGCCAAGAGAGGATTTCGCATTGCGCAGCGGCAGGTCCGCTTCTATAGGAGCAGTTCCATGGGACAGCAACATCGTGTCAGAACCAAACGGGCCCGGCGCCGGGCTTATCTTGACCGCAAGAAGGCGGCGGCAAAAACAGCCCCGCGCGAAGTTGCGCGCCCGAAAGCAAGGAAGACCGCTGCGCCGAAATCCGAATAATTCGCCTCGCAGATCGAGTTGGAGAAAATTCAACCGACGTCGATGCATTCGGATTACCTGATTGTCGATGGTCACAGCGTAATCTTCGCGTGGCCGGAATTGCGCCGGTTGCATGAACGACGCACCTCGCTGGCGCGCGAGGCGCTGATCAAGAAATTGCGCGATTATCAGGATTGGACCGGCGTGCGCACCGTGGTGGTGTTTGATGGCAAGGGTCGAAAGGTCAGCCAGTCAGCCGAACCGGGCGAGATCCAGATTTTTTATTCGCGCGCAGGCCAAACCGCCGATTCTGTCGTCGAACGATTGGCTGCCAAGTACGCGTCGCAATTTCGCGTCACGGTTGCGACAAGCGACCACGCTGAAGAATTGACCGTCAACGCATTCGGCGCGGATTGTATTTCGACCGAAGGGTTGCGCGGATTATTGAAAGAACCACGCTCAACCCTGGCGCGCGCTAAGCGACGCCCATGAGTGCCGGAGCATGCGTGCTCGCCGCTTCGCGACGCGCGCGTTGCTGGCACGTCGCCAGAACTCGCGACAAAACGCAGTAGAGCTGCTCGATCGGTAAATTTTTGCTGACGTATCCGTTTGCGCCGGCACGCAACGCCGCATGCATGCGCTCTTCATCATAACCGATGCCGGTAAAGACGATGATTGGCAGTTTCTGGTTTATCTCGCGAATGAACGAAATAAGCGAAATGCCATCCACCTTCGGCATTCGGAGATCGACAATGACGACATCGCAATCGCGGCGCTCGAGCCAGGCGGCAGTTTGGAAACCATCGATCAAAGAATCGCAGGTGTGGCCTTTTTGGCGCAGATAAGTGACGAGAAACTTCGCGATGGAGGGATCGTCATCGATAATCAGGAATTCAGCGCGTTCTCGGATGGCCGGTTTCATTAGCAGGTCGGCTTATAATTGCCATATCAACTATAAGCACTAATCTTGCCAACTTCGTCGCGCGGGAAATTTCGCGCGTTTCCCACAGTGTCGTGGACTTACGATCCTAATTTCTCTTCGATTTTTTTCACCCGCTCGAACAATTTTCCAAGCCGACGCACCCAGGCCAGGTGCTGCTTCGCTTCATCAAGTGGGACGGCCGGGGTGGCCCACCACGTTCCACCCTCGATGTTTTTCGAGATGCCACTTTGCGCGCCGATCATCGTTGCGTCGCCGATCTCGATGTGCCCAATAATTCCCACCTGCCCGCCCACCATGACGCGTTCGCCGATACGCACGCTCCCCGCGATACCAGTTTGCGCCGCGATCATTGAATAACGGCCGATTACGACGTTGTGCGCGACCTGGACGAGATTGTCGATCTTCACCCCTTCCCGAATCCAGGTGCGGCCGAAGCGTGCGCGATCAATCGTCGTATTGGCGCCGATTTCGACGTCGTCGTCGATTTGCACAATACCGACTTGCGGCACCTTTTCGTTTTTCCCCTCGCGCGGTTCGAATCCAAAACCATCGGCGCCGATGACGACGCCGCTGTGAATGATAACGCGCGCTCCAATGCGCGTGCGCTCGCGAATGGTGACGTTAGGATAAATGAGGCAGCGCGCGCCGAGCGTTGTCTCGTGGCCGATATAACTACCGGCGCCGATGACTGTGTCGTCGCCAATGACAGCGTCCGGTTCAATGACGACGTTTGGTTGAATAGAAACGCGCGCACCAATCTTTGCGCTGTCGGCAACAACGGCGCTCGGATGCATTCCCGGTGCAAAAGCAATTGGCTTTGGCGCGAGTTTCAAGACCACCTGTTCGAATGCTTTCGTCGGGTCGGCCACTCGAATCTGCGCCGGCGCAATTTCTTCGGCAAAGTCGCGCGGCACAAAGGCAGCGGAGGCGCGCGATTTTCGCAGCAGCGGCAAATAGCGGCGATTACCGAGGAATGTAATTTCACCGGCGCTGGCTTCAGTGAGTGAAGCGGCGCCAGTAATCCTCGATGATGGATCGCCTAACAACTCACCGCCCGACATGGCCGCGAGTTGCTCAAGGGTAAACATGGTCCCAGGCGGCGATGGCCTAACGACTAATTACTTCTTGACCCTGGCGCGGACAGTTTCGAGCTGCCCGGCCGAACCAAGTTTCTCGTTCTTGTGCGCAATGAAGTTGGCGTATTCCTGCATGAAGATTTTTCCCGGCGGTCGGAAATCGAACTCTGTCGGTTTGTCGCGAAAGAACTCGCGATGCACGCGCGTCCAGACCAGCCGGCCATCGGTATCAATGTTCACTTTCGTCACCCCCAATTTTGCCGCGGGCAGGTATTCGTTCTCATCGACTCCACGCGCGGAGGGATCAAGCTTGCCGCCCGCCGCGTTGATGCGCTGCACTTCCTCGATCGGCACACTCGAACTACCGTGCATTACAATTGGTGTGCCCGGAAGTTTTTTACTGATTCCTTCGATGACGTCGAAGTGCAGGCCTTGTTTGCCTTTGAATTTGTAGGCGCCGTGGCTGGTGCCAATGGCGGCGGCGAGCGAGTCGCAGCCTGTCAGCCTAACGAATTCAACTGCTTCTTCTGGATTCGTCAGGCAGGCGTGGCCTTCATCGACCTTGATATCTTCCTCGACGCCGCCAAGCCGGCCCAGTTCAGCCTCGACGCTGATGCCCTTGGCATGAGCGCGATCGACTACCCGTTTAGTGATGGCCACGTTCTGGGCGAATTCTTCATGGCTGGCGTCGATCATGACCGAGCTGTAGAAACCCGAGTCGATGCAATCGTAACAAGTCTCTTCGTCGCCGTGATCCAGGTGCACGGCGAAGATAGCTTCTGGAAAAATCTGTTCTGCAGTTCGAATGATGGCTTCGAGCATGCGCTTGTCGGTATACGAGCGTGCGCCTTTCGAGAGCTGGATGATAAAGGGCGCCTTACTTTGAATGCAGCCTCGGAACAAGCCCATCGTCTGTTCGAGATTGTTGATGTTATACGCGCCGATAGCGAATTTGCCGTACGCCACCTTATAGAGCTGAGCTGTCGTGACGATCATAAGAATGGAAATGCGGCACTGGTGACTTAACGCGCGAAAAATTTCGCGCAAGCTTTCAGTTTTCCGACGCCGCCGGCAAGATCACACTGACGCGCGTTCCCTGCGGATTGGAATCGATGTCGACTCTGCCATTGTGATCGAATACGGTTCGCTTCACGATCGGCAGGCCGAGTCCGATACCGCGCGCTTTCGTCGTGCAGAATGGGGAAAAAATCTTATCTCGCAAATCCGGGGCGATCCCGCTGCCGTTATCCTTAACCGTGATGACCACGCCTTTTGTCGCATCACCATTACGGAACGGTTTGACGGCGAGCGTAATTCGACCCTGGTGCAATCCCGACGTGGCTTCGGCTGCGTTGGCGACGAGATGAGCAAACGCTTCGGTCAGCGCGCTTTCGTCGCCCCAGACTTTCGGCAGGTCGTTAGGCAATTCGGTTTCAAGCGAAGTACCGTTAGTAAGATTGTGCCTCGCCATTTCCACTGCTTTTTGCACTGGCCCGTGCAGATCCACCGGTTTCATCACCAGTTCCGGGGGATGGGCAAAGTCATTGATCTGAGTGATGATCTTGTCGAGCCGATCGATTTCCTGGACCACGATTTCGTTGAAATCCTTGCGGAAATCGGCGTCATCGAAACGCTCCGGCAGGAGTTGCGCAAAAGTTTTGATCGCGACGAGTGGATTGCGAATTTCGTGCGACATACTGGCGGCGAGATCCGTCCAAAAGGCGGAGCGTTCCAGCAATTCCTGCTTTTGCCGCAGGTTTTCTTCCACCGTCATGTCCTGCACGACGGCGACTGCGCCTAACGAGACGCGGTGATCGGTCAGTCGCCGTGTCTCGACCAGGAGCGAACGGCGCGTGACTGGATCGACCCATTGCTGTGCGCCGAGGTTCGCCTTGGCATCGAGCGTTTCACGCATGATGGAACCAAGCTGGCTTCCGATGGTTTCTACTGGACGACTAATAACATCCGCAGCGGCAACGCCCAGAATTTGCTCCGCCGCCGGACTAAACCAGCGGACGATTCCGTCCTCATCTGTAGCAACGATGCCAATCGGGATGGTCTTGAGCAACGTCTCCGCCAGCGTTTTCTGAACCGTGACCTCTTCGTAGAGAAGCGCGTTCTCGAGCACCGTCGAGATCTGTTCGCCCAGTACCATGAGACCTTCGAGATCGGCGTAAGTGAAAGGCTGGCCGGTGATGCGATGGCCGAAAAAGATCCAGCCGATGATGCGGCCGCGTGCGTAAACGGGAACGATCACTTCCGCGCCAAAGGTGTCGAGTGCGCGGCGAATGATCGCTCGTTGCGACAGTTCTTCTGTCTGCGCAAGATTTAGGCGACTGATGAGATGTGCGTGCAGCTCAAACCAGCGCACGAGTGGATCGCGTTCACTAAACTCCAGCTCCCGCGTTTCCGGCAGGCAACGCAGACCAGCGCGCAACCGGTAGCGATCGCCCTGGCGAATGCGCGAGAAAATTCCAACACGCGAAACTTTTGCCGCATCCGCTACGCTCTCGACCAGGTTTTCCAGTAACGTGTCGACATCGTCCATGCGGCGAAAGGCGCGACCGAGTCGCATCATCTGCAAGGAAGGAGCCTGATGATTTTCCGCCATCATGTCGACGCGCGGCGGCGGTGGTGGTGGAGCGACTGGTTCGCGCCGCGGCTGGTCCCGCAGTTCGCGATTTTCCTGCATAACTCGCTGTAAATCGAAAGCTCGCCCGACGAGCGCTTGAAAGTGATTTCGATCAAGTTGCAAATCCTCGGTGGCGTAGATGCCGGATTCCTCTGCTTCGCGCAATGGCTCCGAGTGCGGGACGCCCAGGGCGATGATCAAAACGTCGGGCCAGTCCTTTTGCACCTGGTCGATCAGCTCGCGGCTTTCTTTTGCGCGCAGATCCGTGAGAAGAACGGATGGCCCAGTTTGTTGCAAGACGGCATCGAGGCGGTCCGCATCGGCGACGTGGCGCACGTGGCCCATCATTCGCAAAAACGCTTTTACCCGCCTAACGAGTTCTTCATCCTCCGAATAAAGAATGGCAGGCGGGGGAAGGGTCATGCAGCTAATTCCTCTTGATCAAAGCGCACCACGGGCAGGAGAATGTGAAATGCGGTCCCTTTGGTCAACTCACTTTCTACCTCAATTTGGCCTCCGTGTTCTTCAATAATGCCGTGCACGACGGAGAGTCCGAGCCCGGTCCCGTAATCTTTGGTTGTAAAAAATGGATCGAACACATGGGAAAGGTTCTCCGGAGGAATGCCCTCCCCATTGTCTCTTATAGTGATTCGTAATATCTCGCGCGCGTGACCGTCTCCGTTGGATTGGGTCATGGCGGTAACCCATTCAGGGCGATTACCCACTTCAGTAACAACCGTTAATTCACCTCCTCGGCGCATCGCGTCCATGGCATTGATAAAGAAATTAAGGAATACCTGTTCCAGCTGGTCGGCGTCGGCGCGGATTGTATCCAGGTCCGCTTGCCACAGGCGAGTTAATTTTATGTCCTTTTGATAGAGGCGGTGCCCAACGAGTTGTAGCGATTTTTCCAGCACGGTGTGCACATGCATCGGCTTGAGCACGGGCTTGGCCGGACGCGCAAAACGCAGCAGCTGGTTAACGAGCGAGTCGATGCGATCGATTTCGTGACCGATGAGATTGGAAAATGTTTCCCGGAAATCGGAATCCTGATAACGCTCGGGTAGAAGCTGCGCGAATGTTTTAATGGAAACGAGCGGGTTCTTAATTTCGTGCGCCATGCCGGCGGAAAGTGTGCCGAGACTGGCGAGACGATCGCTGCGGCGAATCTGCAGCTCGAGTCGCTTCAGCGCGGTGATATCGGTCAACACCATGAGCGCACCGAGCATCTGACCTTCCTGCCCGTGGAAAATCGAGCTGCTGGCGCGAACGACCACGCTGCGATCGTCCGAATGCAGCATGAGCTCCCGGTTTTCCTGGCGTTCGCCGGTGCGCAGCGTTTCCCGCAATAAATCGCACAAACCGATCGGGAGTTGGACTAACGAGTGATCCAGCACGTCACTCGACTTCAGGCCGGTGATTTCCTCGGCCTCATTATTAAAGACAGTGATTTGTTCATCCGCGCCGGCGGCAATGACTGCAGTTGTCAGGTTTTGCAGCAGCGTTTCGTTGTAGATCTTGGCGTTCTGCACCTCAGTGAATAGCTGAGCGTTATCGATCGCGATCGCGAGCTGACCGCACAAAACCTGGAGCGCGTTTTGGACTGTGCTGCTGTAAATTCCGCCCGAAAGCCGCGGGCCCAGGAGCATGACGGCCGCGAGCTGGTTTCGGGAAAAAATTCCCATGGCCGCGGCAAGTTTCAGCCGGCGCATCTCGACGATGATCGCATCGAGTTCGGACGTGGGCCGCACGCGATGCAATTCGTCGAGAACAATCGGCTCATGATTTTTGCGAAGATAGGCGACGAAGGGGTGGTCGGTTGTGAGAGCCAAGCCCGGGCGATCGTCACCGGAATAATGCTGGCTGAAACCATTTCTGTCTGGCAGCAAGATAGAAACCCGATCGGTTCCGACCGCTTCGGCAGTGGTGGCGGCAAATCTTTCGAGCAAATCGCGGAGGGTTGTGACCGAATCGAGAATGCCTGCGGCCTTTCGCATCATGGATTCGAAATCGAGGCCACGGGAATTGACGAACAATTTGTCCGCGAAATTTTTTGAGACGCCTCGCGCTGGAGTCATCGAAAGCGCGACCGCGATGGCACCGAGGAAGTGCGGGACGACGCTTTGCCAGGCAAGACCGTGCAGCAAATGATCCGATGCCCACCAGATTCCGAAATAGATGATGCTCAAATAAAGTATGAGCAGCCCATACGAAACCGCGCGCCTAACGAATGTCCCGACCTCCATGATTTTTCGGGTCGCGATTCCATAAGCAATGATGAGACTGAAGATCAGAAAACGGAACGGCCCGAAACGCACGACGTCGCCGCGTGGTAAAAATGGCGTGAGCACGATTCCCGCGATGGCGAGAGCAATCAGGGAAACGCAACCCGCAATGACAAATTGCAATTCCACCCGCTGCATGCCGAGCGCCTTGCGCAGATCACGCAGATAAAGAACGATCACGAATGCGATCGACGTCATGAGGAAACCGACGAAAAATGGCAGGAGCGGACCGTAGACCGCGTGCGGGATCAGCTCCTGCGCTTCGCGCGCGCGTCGCAGTTCAGCATAACGCAAAAAGAGGGGCGTGTAACAGAGCGCAACGACGACGGCACTTGGAGCCGCTAGCGGCATTGCGCGTTTGGCGATTTCCCGCCAGCCGCTTTCGCGACACATGATCGCCGCTCTCAGAATATTGAATCCGTTAACGACAAGAATGCCGGCGGCGGATGCGCTTCGAATCCAAAAAGCCGCTTGGCGTGCTTCCAGTGCGTTGTACGCGAGATGGAGCGAGAGAAGCCACGCGAGGATGAATAAGGAAACAAGCAGAAAACTCTGGTTCGCGTAGTTGCGGTAATTCGCGCGGAAAACCGCCAGTCCCAGACCGAGCTGCGTGAAAAGCGCCAACCACAGAGGGAGGCTCTCGGTACTCATTCCACAACGCGTTCTACGATCATGCTGCTGTTACCGCCGCCGAGTCCGCGCACATTCAGCAGAATTCGATTTAGCTTCGCGCGGCGCGCGCGGCCTCGCACGATATCCAGATCGCAATCGGTGTCGAGGTTCTCGCAATTCGCCGTCGGCGGAATCATATTTTTTCGGAAACACAATCCGGCCGTGATGAGCTGCAATGGACCGGCCGCGGCGAGCGGGTTCCCCGTCACACCTTTGATCGAACTGATCGGCACTGTTTGTGCGCGTCTGCCAAATGCGCGTTTGATCATCGCTAATTCGACCTTGTCGAAAATAGGGTGCCCCGTGCCATAGGCGCAGATGTAATCAATCGTCGCTGGGTCTTGATTGGCATTCGCCAACGCAGTGCACATCGTGCTGCCGAGCCCGGAACCGGGCAACATCGGATCAGCGTCAGTCTGCACACCGTAGCCGGTGATTTCAAAATACGGTTCGACTCCGCGCCCGAGTGCATGATCAAGACTTTCCAACACCAGCACTCCAGCCCCTTCGGAAATTACGCCCGAATCACGATCGCGATCGAATGGCCGGCTGGCACGTTCCGGACTGTCGTTTCGCGATGAACTTAATCCAGCGGTGGCGAAGCTCGCCATGGCCAATGGCGTGATCGGCGCGTCCGATCCACCCGCAATCGCGATTTCCGATTCGCCATTGCGAATCGATACGGCCGCGGCGGCGACGGCATCGAGTCCGGAAACGCACGTCGATGAAATCGTCGAAGTCCGCGTGAGAACGCCGAGCATTCTGCCGATGAACGTCGCCGCAGCCTGCGGCGCACATGAGCCGACCGCAAAAGGTTTGATGGAAGAGGGTCCGCGGTCGCGCAGTGAATCGAAACCGTCCTGCAAAATATCCATCGCACTCGTGCCGACACCCATCACGATGGGGAGGGGCGCGGATATTTCGGTTTGCAGTCGCCTCGGATTCAAACGCGCATCTTTCAGCGCGCGGTCAGTTGCCGCATAGGCGAGCTGCGTGCCGCGCGCAAGACGCCGCGGTTTTTCCCTTGGATCGATATAATCGAGCGGATTGAAATCTTTAACTTCTCCAGCGATACGGCTGCGATATCCGCGCGCATCAAAAAGCGTAATCGGGCCGATGCCGCTGCGCCCTTGCACGAGAGAATCCCAAAATTCGTCCAGACCGACGCCGTTAGGCGCAAGCACTCCCATACCTGTCACAACAACGCGAGTTCGTTTGGGTTTGCGGGCGGTCGTCATGAAAAAATGTTTTTTGTATGAAAAAGAGCGCTCAGGTTTTTCTACCCAAACCAATATCTTCTTATCGGGAAAGCTCAAAAGCTTCGCGGCCGAATGCCTCCAAAAGTTATTCTGGAGTTATTCACAGTTACCCCTTGCGTGCGAGCAGATTCTGCTCCACCATTGCCGTCGGTTTTACTCCGGCTGGATGCGATCAAAAGCCTTTTTGCTCGTCGCGTGTGAAAACGGCACGCCCTTAGCTACATGCGGGGTTGGAACTACCGTATGACCGTCACCTCGGAACGCCCGCAGATTCTCGTGATCGATGACGAGATGGGTCCACGCGAAAGTTTGCGCATGCTACTGAAGCCGAACTACACCGTGCACACAGCTGACTGCGTCGAGACCGGTATTCGTCTTCTGCGCGAAAAACATCCCGACGCGATCGTGATGGACATTCGTATGCCGGGCGCCACCGGCATTGAAGGTTTGCGGCGCATTCGCGAAATCGATCCGAATCTTTCCGTCATCATGCTCACCGGTTTCGGCGCGCTGGAAACAGCGCAGGAAGCGTTGCGCCTGGGGGCTAACGACTACATCAGCAAACCATTTGATGCGCGCGAAATGCAGGAAGTCATTGGGCGTAATGTCGAGCGCACGCGCGTTCATCGCAGCAGCGAAAACGCCGCTTCGGAGATCAAGGAACTGAACACGCGCCTTTTGAAAGAGCTCGCGCAAAAGGAACGTCTTGCCTCGTTAGGCCAGGCCTCCGCCGAATTTGTCCATGACCTCGGTAATCCCCTGACGATCGTGTGGGGTTACGTGCAATTGCTGGCGAAGAAGCTCGAGCAATCAGAGAAGAGCAAGACTAACGGAGAGGCAAAGGAAGATCCCGGTTCGGCGAAGGAGCTGGGTATCATCGAGCAAAATGTCCGGCTGTGTCGCGAGCTGCTCACGATGTGGCAAAGCTACGGCAGCGTTGAGGCCGCGCCCCATAAACCGATTTCGGTTTCGGCGATTGTGCGTGAGATCGTGAAGGGTGTGGAAGGGATGGCGACACAAAACGGCGTCCAGTTAACGAGCGAGATTTGTGAAGACCCGTGCACGTTGTTAGGGGATTCCGTGCAAATAACGCGCGCCATCCAGAATGTCCTCATCAACGCCGTTCAGGCTTCGGCCGAGAAAAAGGGACGCGTGACGATTCGTTGCACGCAGAAGGATTTCTACGTCGACGTTCAAGTCGAGGATAACGGCAGTGGCATTAGCTCCGAACAAATGACGAGAATTTTCGATCCATACTTCACGACCAAACAGGGGAAGAGCGGGACCGGTCTTGGTCTCTACATTACGAAGAAGGTCGTCGAAGATCACAACGGCTCGATCAAAGTCGACAGCACGCCGGATGTCGGCACGACATTTACGATTCGCCTGCCCTTGCTCAATAATTGAAACGTCGCGCTCGCGCGCGAGTTTAACTTGCAGTTCGCATCCATTTTAGTCTTTCTGGATGCGTGGCCGGAGGTTATGGCGTCGCCCCAATTTTCCTTATCCGGATGGCGGGTGTGTCCTTTGACGCTTTGCAAAAACTGGAGACACCAGGAACTTTCGCGGCAGCGCGCGCACTACTCGTTAGGGGAAAGGACACCGTTAATACCGATGCTGCGCGCGAACTCGACTGCGCTTTACAGCGGGATTTGACGGTTGCGCGGGCCGCTCTGCTGCGAACAGCCGGTGTGGTGTTGAAGCGTTATTTCGTCTTTTCGCCTGCCGAAGTGCAGAATCTCCTGAAGGATTTCGGGGCCGCTGAACAGGAAGCGCTTGGCCCCCGCAACAACCGCGCGGCCGGTCGCGAACGGCATCTTCTGCTTTATCTGCAACGTGTCGCGTCCAAGAACGATACCTTCAGCGAATTTGGTCCTTCGGCTTGGGGGAGAGTGCAAAAGACGAATGCGCTCGATCTTTCGCCCGGTCGTTCAATCAGCCAACGCGAAGTTTTTCTTGAGCGCTGGACTGCGCACGCGCTCGCCGCCGCATTGAATGCCGATCCCGCGGTTCGCGCCGAAATTGCGCCGCGCCTTCATCCCTGTGGCCGCATCGAGGATAATGTCTTCGTCTCGCTTGAGTCGGGCGAAAAAATCGCGCTGGAGACCAGAGACAAGACAACTTCTCAGCCGTTGCGATGGCAGGACTCCGGCATACTCGTTAGGCGCCCCCGCGAAAGTGCTCGAAGAGTTAGCGCGAAAAAACATTCTGCGTTGGGAAGTCGAAGTTCCCCGGCTCGATCCGCACGCATTCGATGTTTTGCTCGAGGACGTTTCCCGCTGGCGCGAAAACGAAACACGCCAGCGCTGGCTCGGTGTTGTTCGACCGCTGGCCGATTATTGTCGGCAATTCGGGGAAACCGACGAAGTCGTTAGGCGCAGTCAGATCATGCAGGAAACGGCGGGTACTTTGGAGAAACTGGGTGCGGTGGCGCAGTCATCGCGCCGGTTCCTTTATAATGCGGCAAATCCGATCGGCGAAGATTGTTCGCGCGATGCCGTCTTTACAATCGGTGAAGCGATGATCGATGAAGTCGTGCGTGAAGCCGAGCCATGGATCGATCTCTGGCGCGATTGTTATGCTTTCATTGCCAGTCGCGTTGCCGCCGGGTTGCGCGGATTATTTCAAACCGCGCCCGGAACAAATGGCGCCGTCCCGCTTCCTGCATTCCTCAAACATTGCGAACAGCAAAGAATGTCGCTGACTTCGCACGGTCTGGTCGCGCTCGCCCACATTGCTTTTCTCGAATTGAAGAGCGCGTTTCAAAACATGCTCGCGCAACGCGCGGACGCTGCGGAATGGAGCCTCAGTTCGGAAGATTGTCACTTCGTGCGCAACAATTTCGAGTATCCGCATTTTGACGAATACACTTTTCCATCGGCCGACCTCCAGATTTCGGCGCCGTCCGTCGCGCACGTGCAACGCGGCGAATATGAATGGATTCTCGCCGAACTGCATCCGCCGATCGCGATGCTGCATCATTGCATGTATTGGAACTGCCCCGACAAACCGGCCTTCGCGCGCGCTCTCGCCAGCACCACCTGCGGGCAGCCGAATTTCTTTTACGGATTCGCGCCGGCCGATTTCACCGCGCACACGACGGTGCGGCAGTTTGATGTCATACCCGAGTTGAGCTACTTCGTCGCTCCGGCTCGCGGCAAACCGGAATGGCAAAACATTCCGACCGCTGAAACCGAGGTTTTCATCGATGAAAAAACTGGCGACGTCGCGCTGCGAAAACGCGGATCGCACGAGTATCTTGGTTCGTTCGCCCGTTACTGGATCATTCCGCTCGGCTTTCACCCATTTTATTTTGGCCGCGCGCCGCACATGCCGCGTTTGCGTTGCGGCAAAGTGATTGTGCAACGCGAATCGTGGACCGTGAGTGCGAGCGAGCTTTCCGGCGGCAATTTCACCGGAGTTTCGCGCGATCTCGTTCTTGCGATCGAACGATTGCGCGCGGCGCGCGGTCTGCCGCGATTCGTTTACATCCGACCGACGGAGCAGGCGTTGCGGCGCAGCGGGGCCGAAGGCCGCGACAAGGATACGAAACCGGTCTTCATCGATCTCGAGAGTTATCTGTTCATCGAAATTTTTCACCGCTGGCTGACCAAGGCGGGCGAGATCGAGGTAACGGAGATGCTGCCCGATCCGAATCATTTACTTTGGCAGGAGGAGGGTGGACGGCGCACATTCGAACTGCGGACGTTGATCGTGCCGCGCGAATGAAAATCGTTGTCCGAATTCTGGGGAGCGCACGCGCCCTCGCGTGCTGGCGATGGCGCCGTCGCCATCGCGAACGGTATTCGCAATGGCCCTTCGGCGAGGCGCCGAAAAGAGCAGGCGAGGGCGCGTGCCCTCCCCGGACATGAAAATTGTTGCGATTGCCAATCAAAAAGGCGGTGTCGGAAAAACGACAACGGCGGTGAATCTCGGCGCGGCTCTGGCCGAGCAGGGTCAGCGCATTTTGCTCATCGACCTCGATCCGCAGGGCAACGCCACCAGCTCGTTAGGCCTGCAGGGTTTGGTTGGCGAAAGCGTTTACGATCCGCTTCTCGGTTCGGTTTCGGTCGCCGCGAAAATCTTTCCGACGCGATTGGAGCGTTTGTTTATTATTCCCTCCGACCTCGATCTCGCCGGCGCCGAAGTGGAAATCGCGCGCATGGACGATCACCTCACGCGCCTGAGCAAGGCGCTCGTGCCTTTGCGCGAGGATCACGCATTCGATTTTATCCTGCTCGATTGTCCGCCCTCGTTAGGCATTTTAATGACGAATGCACTTGCCGCCGCCGACGAATTGCTGACGCCGATTCAGTGCGAATTTTTTGCTCTCGAAGGCCTGGTCAGAATTGTTGGAATCGTCGAGCAAATCAAAGCCGCCGGCGTGAACGACAACCTCGAGCTGCGCGGCATCGTCATGACGATGTTCGATGCCCGCACGAATTTGAGCGCGCAGGTTGTCGCCGAGGTGCGCGAACACTTCGCCGATCGCGTTTATGACACGGTTATTCCGCGCACCGTTCGGCTGAGTGAAGCGCCCAGCTTCGGCAAATCGATTCTCGAACACGACTCCAGCGGCACTGGTGCCCGCGCTTATCGCGCGCTCGCTGCTGAATTCGTTAGGCGTCACCAGCCGCAGGTGGTCGTCGCCTGATTCCGAAGACCATTGTCGGAAATCCCTTGAAGGTCGTGCTCTTCTCGACTGTCATGCCGATTTTCTCGGCGACGCGGCGCGACGCGACGTTGTCGGGATGAATGAGCGAAATGACGTGGTCCAGCTTGAGATCGTTGAACGCGTGATCGCGCACCGCGCGCGCGCCTTCCGTAGCCAGACCGCGTCCCCAGTATCTTGAATCGAGCCGGTAGCCAATCTCGATCTCTTCGATGTCATCGACCAACTGCCGGAAAAAACCGCAGTAGCCGATGAGTTTGTTTTCGGAACGAACGATGACCGCGAACTGCGACGGCTGATTGTCGCGGTAACCAGTGAGAATTCTTTCGAGAAATGCCTCCGTCTGCTCGCGTGAATACGGCCCAGTTGAGAACCGCATGAATTGCGGATCGCTCATCAACACCGCGAGCACGTCGAGATCGTTCCTGGAAAATTGGCGCAAAAGAAGTCGCGGAGTTTCGAGTGTCACGGCGATATTTTTAGTCCTGTGCGCATAAAAGTGCACGCGATGCGGGTCGAGATGGCGAAAAGATATTGGCGCAGCCTGCCGAGGTGAAGATGAAAAGTAGTTTGGCCAAACGTGCGATTGACGATGGAGAGAAATGGACGCCGGCGCCAGTGCCGGACACGTCCGACCTGCGCAAAGTAGCGGAGGCATCGAAAAGCTGCACCGCATGTCATTTATATAAGTGCGGAACACAAACGGTGTTTGGCGAGGGACCGAAACACGCGCCGCTCATGTTAGTGGGCGAGCAGCCGGGCGATTACGAAGATGTCGCCGGCAAACCTTTCGTCGGGCCAGCCGGTAAAATTCTCGATCGCGCGCTGGAGGAAGCGGGGATCGATCGCAACAGGGTTTACGTCACCAACGTTGTCAAACATTTCAAATGGGAACCGCGCGGGAAAAGGCGCATCCACAAGAAGCCGAACTCGCGCGAAATCGCGGCCTGCCGGCCTTGGCTGGAAGCAGAACTGCGACTTGTTAGGCCAAAGTTGCTCGTCTGTCTCGGCGCGACCGCGGCGCAGGCGATCTTCGGACCGTCCTTTCGCGTCACCCGCGAGCGCGGCAAGATATTGGATTCGCAATTTGCGCCGAGAGTACTCGCGACGGTTCATCCCTCTTCGCTGTTGCGTCAGCCCGATGAAGAATCGCGCGAGCGCGAGTATAGATTGTTTATCAAAGATCTTCGCGCCGCGCTGCGGGCGGCGGAGGAAAAATAAAACCTGCGGCAGCGCGAGCCACCGCAGGTTTTGAGATCGTTGCGCGTTAGCGATCAGGGAGTCGCTGAGGGCGCCGGGGAAGCGGCTTCCTCCTTCTTCGATTTCTTTTTCTCGGTTTTGGCGCCGAGTTTCACCGACTTTGCTTCGAGCGAGCCGTCGGCGTTCTTCCAATAAGAACCGCGGACTTCCTCTTTTTCAACGATGTCGCTCATGGTCGCCGCCTGACCGTCTTTCGTCACTGTTGTCTTGTCCGTGACCATGAAGACGCGGGATTTTTCCTTGCCCGCGATGGTGAATGTCTTCGCACTTTGATCCACCGCGGAAATCATTCCGTGATAAGGAAGTGCGCGCATCGACGGACTGGCAGCGGCGCTGGCGCTCGGAGAGGCGCTCGGCGTTGGTGAAGCCGCGGATTTCTTTTCCTTTGCCGAAACGGTGAAGGGCGAGCAGAAAGCGAGAGCGATAATGCAAACGCTGCTGATTAGTACTGGTTTGTTTTTCATAAGTTTATTGTGTTGTTCGGAACCGCATGGCAGCCCGCATGAGTAGGACGGGAGGAATGCGGTTTTGTTCATGGTCTAACGAGTGAATAACGATAATGCAATCCTAGTTTTCGCAGGCGTTAGGTTATTTCCCGGTACGTCGAAATTTTGTCAGACGCTTCGCATCGCAAATGCCAGTCACTTATGATCGCGATCCTTTGATCTGGACTCATTTCTGCTTGATTGACCACCTGAAGAACTGGCGTAAAAACTAGGACGCTAAGGATTTGAAATGGTGGCACCAATCAACTCGCGGCGCATACCGGTACCGTTAGCCATCGTTATCCTGGCCGGCATTTATTTCGTCGTCGGCTATTTCTGTCTCAAGCTTGCTTTTCTCAACGCGAGCGCATCACCGGTTTGGCCGCCGGCCGGCATCGCCCTCGCCGCGTTGTTGATTTTCGGTTACCGCATGTGGCCCAGCATTTTCATCGGCGCGTTTCTCTTTAACGCGCTGACGGCGGGAAATATCGCGACTTCGCTGGCGATCGCAGTCGGCAATACGCTGGAAGCACTCTGCGGCGCGTGGTTGATCAATTATTTTTGTAATGGAACGCGCGCCTTCGACCGCGCGCGGGATGTCTTCAAGTTTGCTTTCGCCGTCGTCGTCAGCGCGTTAATCAGCCCGACCATTGGAGTAACGAGTCTCGCTCTCGGAAAATTCGCCGACTGGAACAATTATGGGGCAGTCTGGTTTACCTGGTGGTCGGGCGACACCACCGGCGATCTGATCGTCGCGCCGTTGATCCTTCTTTGGAGTCGCGCGTCCGGTTTGCGTTGGACTCGGCGCGAGGCAATCGAAGTCACGGCGCTTTTGATTTTGGTGGTGCTCGTGGGCGAAGCAGTCTTTGGCGGATGGTTTCCCATCTCGGCGAAAAACTATCCAATGTCGTTTGTTCTCGCGCCGATTCTCGTCTGGACCGCCTTTCGCTTTTCGCAGCGTGAGACGGCAACCGGGCTTTTCATTTTTTCCGTCATCGCAATTTGGGGGACACTGCGGCATCACGGTCCCTTCATCATGGAAACCGACAACCAGTCGCTGCTTATTCTGCAAGCTTCCACCGCCGTCCTTTTCATTACCGCGATGGCACTGGCCGCGGCGATGGCGGAACGGCGCCGCGCGGAAGAGGCGCTCGAATCGCAAAAGGAAACGATCGAAGCCGCCAACAAGACGAAGGATTATTTTCTGGCGATGCTTTCGCACGAGCTGCGCACGCCGCTGACCCCGGTGCTTGCGGGACTCGACGCATTGGAGGCGGAAGCTTCGCGCTCTAAAGATTCGAGAGCGGCCCTGGCGATGATTCGGCGCAATGTCGAACTCGAAAGTCAATTGATCGATGACTTGCTCGATCTCACGCGTATCACCCGCGATAAACTGCAACTCACACTCAGTCCCATCGACGCGCACGAAGCAATCTCCAACGTGGTGGAAATTTGCCGCGCCGAACTTACTGCACGCGGTATTCAACTTCACATGAATCTGCGCGCACAGATGCACCACATCACTGCGGATCCGGCCAAGCTGCAGCAGATTATTTGGAACCTGTTGAAAAACGCGATCAAGTTTACCGCCGAGAAAGGCGAGATCGCGATCTCAACCACGAACCCGTCGCCGGGCTGGCTCGAAATTGCAGTGCAGGATAACGGCATCGGAATCGAGCCCGACCTGCTCTCTCGAATTTTCGATCCGTTCGAACAGGGGGCGCAATCGTTCCACAAACGAATCGGGGGACTAGGGCTTGGCCTCGCCATTTCCAAATCGCTCACGCAAGCCCACGGCGGAACGTTGGTCGCGCGCAGCGATGGCCGTAACAAGGGCGCGAGATTTGTCGTCTCGATGCGAACCATCGCACCGATGACTGCCGCGGAGATGGACAACCAGGCGACACTGCCGAGTGTGCGTCGCAGTTTGCGGATCCTGCTCGTCGATGATCATCAGGATACGTGTAGCGCGCTCGAAAAATTACTCGTTAGGCGCGGCCATCTCGTCGCCGCAACTCACAGCATGCGCGCCGCCATGGAAGCAGCCGTGCAGAACCAGTTCGATCTTCTCCTCAGCGACATCGCGCTGCCTGACGGATCCGGCACCGATCTCATGATGCAGGTACGCGCAATCCGCGCCATTCCCGGAATCGCCATGAGCGGGTTCGGCATGCAAGCCGATATCGATCGCAGTTTGCAAGCCGGATTTGTCGATCATTTGGTCAAGCCGGTGAAACCGGAGCAGCTTGAGGCGCTGATCGATCGCATCATGCAGGATGCGACTTCGAATTAGCGTCGCGCATCTCGCGCGCAGATTTGCGGCAACGCACGTCCACGCTTTAGTCATTGCCGTGAAGATTCGTTTCTTCGGCGGCTTAGTCGGCTTCGCTCTCGCGCTTTTGCCAATATGTTTGCAGGCCGCAGACGATTACGCTGTTTTTGTCAGCAACGAACGTTCCGGCGATGTGAGCGTCATCGATGGCAAGACCGATTCTGTTATCGCCACCATCCCCGTTGGTAAGCGGCCTCGCGGGATTCATTATTCTTCGGCTCTCCATCGCGTCTTTGTTGTCACTTCCGGATCGCCGAGAATGGCGCCCGGCGTAGATACGGAACGCGGGCCGGCCGACAAGACGGCGGACGGCCTCGTCGCAATCGATGCAGCGCAACGCAAAATGGTCGAACGCTGGCATGTCGGATCTGACCCGGAGCAATTCGCCATTAGCAAAGATGGCGGCAGCGCTTTTATCGCGAACGAAGATGAAGGCAGCCTCTCGATTGTTGATCTTCGATCGGGCCAGGAGCAGGGACGCGTAAAGGTTTCGGAAGAGCCGGAGGGAGTCGGAGTGAATCCGGCAAACGGCGAAGTGTATGTAACCTGCGAGGAAAAGGGTGAAGTTTTCGTGATTTCGCCTAACGAGCGGCGCGTTATCGCGAAAATCGAAGTCGGTTCCCGCCCACGTTCCGTCGTTTTCGTGCCCGATGGCACCCGCGCGTTTATCCCTTCAGAAAACAGCGCGAGCCTTACCGTTGTTGATACGAAGGGGCACAAGGCGCTGCAAAAGATCTCGTTAGGCGAAGGTACCTTGCCGATGGGCACGGCAATCTCGCGCGACGGCAAAGAACTTTATGTGACGACGGGTCGCGGCAACAGCGTTGCGGTGGTCGACACGCAAACGAACGCGCGCGTCGCAACAATACCAGTCGGTGGGCGCGCCTGGGGGATTGCATTGAGTCCGGACGGCGGAAAAATTTACACCGCGAATGGAGCCTCTGACGATGTATCCGTCGTGGATGTGAAAACGCGGAAGGAATTGAAGCGAATCAAAGTCGGCAGCGGCCCGTGGGGAATCGCGGTCACGCCTAACCAGTAACGTTCGCTCCGTTTGCAGCCACGATCGGTGTGGGATTTTTCCGAAATGTCCACGGCTCGCCGTCGTCTGTCTCGTTGCGCTTGATGAAGTCATCGATGCGATTCCGGTGCGGCGAAAATTCGCAAACCGGATCGGTGTTGCTCGCATTTCCTGTAAGCAATGCGGCCTGGCAACGGCAACCGCCGAAATCGCGCTCGCGTTCCGGACAATCGCGACACGGCGTCGGCATCCATTCCGTGCCGCGAAATTTGTTGAAGCTTTCCGATTCCCGCCAAATCCAATCGAGCGAACGCGCGCGCACATTTTCAAAACGCATGTCAGGAATGGCGAAGGACGCGGTGGGGCAGGGAAGCACATCGCCGATAGGATTGACGGTGAGATAACGCTGACCCCAGCCGTTGAGACACGGTTTCGGGCGCGTCTCATAATAATCGGGAAGTACGTAGAAGATTTCCATTTTGCCCTCTAAGCGCGCCTTCGCCATTTCAGCGGTTGCGCGAGCGCGGTCGACTTGCTCGCGCGTCGGGAGTAATGCGGCGCGATTGAGAAACGCCCATCCATAATATTGCGCGTTGGCCAGTTCGACGCGCGTAGCGTTTAAGCGTCTCGCACAATTCCAGCATGGTTGCCAGCCGGTCGATGTTGCCGCGATGAATGACGAAGTTAAGGCTCAATGGAATTCCAACCTCTTTGATTGCCGCTGCGGCCTTCAACTTTTGCTGATGCGCGCGCGCGCCGGCGATGGAATCCCCTAACGAGTCAGTATCCGCTTGAAAACTTAACTGCACCGAGTCGAGTCCGGCACCGCGCAATGCCGCGGCGCGGCTTTCATCGAGGCCGACGCCGCTGGTGATGAGGTTCGTGTAAAGCCCGGCGCCGCGCGCCGCCTGAATCAGCTCCGGTAAATCCCGCCTAACAAGTGGTTCGCCACCGGAAAAACCAACCTGCAGCACGCCCAGTTCGGCCGCGGCTGAAATTACGCTTTGCCATTCGGTTGTTGTCAGTTCGCGATCGCTGCGCATCGCAGTCGGGTTCGAGCAATACGGACAATGCAGCGGACAGCGATAGGTGAGTTCAGCGAGCAGGGCGTATGGCCGCGGCATCATGATGCGAATACGATCAGGTTTTGTCGCTGCAAATCGTCAAGGCAATCGGTCACGTCGCGCCCCAGTTCGGCTTCGGAGATTTCATATTCGGCGGCAAGCGCCGCGATAATACTCGTCACACTCGTTAGGCCATCGCAACGTTCAACGATGGCGTGGGCGGTCTCGTTTAGTTGCAAAATTCCTTCCGGATAAAGTAGTACCGGTTCGCGCGTCACCTTGTCCATTTCCAGACGCACTCCAGGTGCAATCATTGGTCGCCGCTTATCGGTCATCCTCTATTTCCGTATCGCAGATCGATTGCATCGAGCATCGCCCAGAGCAGGTCGCATTTAAACTGCAAGGCGTTCACGGCTTTGTCTTGAAGCTCTTTCGTATCGCAATAATCGAGCGTGATTTGCAGCGCTTCATTTGAATCGCGCCGGGCTTGCGTCACGCGCCGCCTGAAATAATCGAGCCCGCTCGATTCAATCCACGGATAGTGTTTTTCGAAAGCGGCCAGGCGCGTTGCCATCAAATCGGGCGCAAAAAGTTCGGTGAGCGAGGATGCGATCGCGACCGGCCACGGTTCGGTGCGCGCGAAATTCACGTAGGCATCAACGGCGAAACGCACGCCGGGTTCGAGCTGGCGATCCTGCAGCAAATCCTCGCGATTCAATCCGCACGCTTCGCCCAAACGCAACCACGCTTCGATTCCGCCTTCGTTCTGCGCGTCGCCGTCGTGATCGAGAATACGATGAATCCAGATGCGCCGGATTTCGCGCAGCGGACAATTGGAAAGAATGGCGGCGTCCTTGATCGGAATATTGCGCTGATAATAGAACCGGTTCGCGACCCAGCCGCGCAACGCTTCGCGTGAAAGTTCGCCCGCATTCATCGCGACATGGAATGGATGTTTGTCGTGATATGCGCGGCTCCCGACTTCACGCAGTCGCCCGATAAACGTTTCGCGATCGGTCGTCATAATTCCAACTCAAGGCCGTCGTACGCAATTTCGATTCCAGCCGCCTTCACTGCCGCGTGTTCGGGCGAGCCGGGCATCAACATCGGATTGGTGTTGTTAATGTGAATGTAAATTTTCCTGCGAGCGGAAGCCGAGCGGAGGAATTCCAAACTTCCATCGCTCACCGGTAGATGATGCATTTGTTTTGCCGTACGCGCATCGGGTCGAACGTTTCGCAGCTCATGATCGCTCCAGAACGTTCCGTCGAAAAAAATCGCGTCGGACGTTTCCACCGCGGCCTGCAATTCCTTCGTCACCTCCGCCACGGCCGGGGCGAAGAGGACGGTCGCGCCGCTAGTCTTATCGGAAATCTGAAAAGCAGTGCTATGACCCAACTCGATCGAATGACTGACAAGATTTTCGCCTAACGAATTATCCATCAAACTGCGCCATTCGATTCCGCAAAACCGCGCCATCACGCGATCGAGCCATTGCAAGCCGGTGCGCGTTGCCTCGCTCGCATAAACAACGATTGGGTTTTCCTGCTGGCGCAGCGTGAGCAAACCCAAAGCATGATCGATGTCGGCGTTAGTCAGCAGCACGGCAGCGATGGGAGTGTTGCGCGGATGTTGAGCCGATGGTTGGAGCGCGGGCGCGGCTTCAATCTGACGAGACAAATCCGGCGATGCGTTGATCAGGAACCAGCGATCGTCCTCGCCGGCAATGGCGATGCTTGATTGCGTTTGTGCTGGAATATTGCCGGCACGCGCGGCGCAGCAATTGGCGCACGCGCAATTCCATTGCGGCAAGCCGCCGCCCGCAGCGCTACCGAGAACGCGGATGCGAATCGTCTGCCCTCAAATCGCGGCCGCGTAGCAGGTGCACTCGAAAAAAATCGGAATGCGTTTTGCTGCCGGTTTGATCCACTTTTTCTTTGTCGTTTTCATATGTCGAGATTTTCTCTAAATCGCAAAGGCCGCGCGATCAGTTTCATTTTTTGCCGGGCGAAGGTTGGGAATTTTGCGCGGCGATACTCACACCTTCTCCGGAATGTTGTTTTACAAGGGAAACATCGGAGGCGTTGATCGTTCCGTTAACCGACACGTCCGTCCGAAAATTAGTATTGTCCACCACCTGCCCGGACTGCGCTTTAGTCTGCGAGACGTCGGAGGCATTAACCGCACTGTTTCCATTCGTGTCGCCAGCGAGTATCACCGCAGTCGCCGAACTGTTCGGCAGTGTTTGCAGGAACTGATCGGTCACGTTCTGCGCGGAAACAGTAATCGTTTGCGCATTCGTTACGCCGGTCAGGTTTACGGTCATGGTGTTGGCGGCGAAAACCGGTGCGCCCGAAATATTACCGACGCCAGAACTGACCATGGCGGTGCCGTTAATCACGTCATTGGTGAAGGTGAAGACAAAGGTGTAATCACCATTCGCTCCGCCGCTGCGACATTCCACTCCCGGATTTCCTGTTGGCGGCAGTGAAATGTCGAAATCGCCCGCGTCGCCGTGCGTCTTGCGCGAGACCACGCTCGTTAACGCCAGCGCCGTTACCGGAAGTTTGAAAGCGTAAACCTTATTATCGGCTGCATAGTAGATGCGTCCGCGCGCCGCAATGCCGGTATTGAAGCTGCGGACGCCACTCATCGTCTCGCTCGTCACCGCCACCACCGAAAATCGCTGCACCAGTATCGCCATTGTAGCCGCGCAATTTTCCGTCCGATCCTGCCGCCCACACGATCGCATCAGTGTTTCCATCGGTTGATGTAACAAAGGGCGCAGTGCGTCCACTGGAAGCGACGCTCCATCCGGTCGCAACCGTAGGAGGATTAGCGGCAGTAATTTTAAATGCGGTTAGTGTCCCAGTAGTTGGTCGAAGAACGACAAACGTGCCGTTACTCGTTCGGTAGCTGGCGGCCGCTCCGATAACCGTGCCGGTAGAAACATTTGCCTGGTTCAACGGTGCACTAACTCCGCCGAGATTGTTGCGATTGAGCAAATATGCGTTCCGATCTTTTCCGATTGCAACGACCAGCGCAGATGGCGTGGCGCCCGGAACATCGACAAGAATCGGACCGGAACCGCTCAAATCCGTGTCGCCGCTATCGAGAGACATCCAATTAGTCGGCGCCCAGTAATCCGTAGTCGAACCGCTGAAGACAGGGCCCGGTTGCAGACGAATCACTGCTTCAGATCCGCTCCATGTCGCCGCTGTGCTTCCGTTCCCAGTAGTGATGTATAAATTCGTACCGTCGCTTGCGACGCCGCCCGGGGCCCAGGCGCCGGCGCGAGTCACTGCAGTCGAGTAGGACATTACGTTCGCCGGATTACTGATCTGCACTCCAACGAGTCGGCCATGATAGCTCCCGCAATCGCCGAACCGGCCACCATAAGGCACGTAGACAACACCATTCGCCAAACCGAGCGCGCCGCGTTCACTTTGCGACCGATCCGAATCAAATCCTGACACCGCGGCGCTTACGGTCACTGGCCAACCGGCGTTGGTGGCGCCCGTGTCGACGTTTAACGAAAATATTTGGTGGCCGATGCCGCTGACTTCGGCATCGAAAAAAAGCGAGCGCGAAGCAAGATCCACGACGGGAGTCCCAGTGATGCCGACCGGTGAAATATTTCCGCACGGCAGACCGGAGCTGACCGCCGAGCCGAGATTATTGCGTTGCCAGATAATGCTGCCGTCAACAGCATCCAGTGCATAAACATTATTTGATTCGGTCACCGCGATCACCATCGCTTTGCCGCTGGGACCGCCTTCAACGTAGAGCGGCTGCGCATAAACATTGCCCACAATCGTTCCCAGGAAATTTGTGTCGCGCGTCAGATTCGCAGCTGCCGCCTGGGTGAACGCGGAATCAATATACAGGCCGTCTCTGTTATCGTGATTGTGATGTTGCGGCACGTTCACCGGCGATGCTTCAGCTGGATTCAGCACCGAAAAAACTGAAATGCACAGAGCAATTCCGACGCAGATAGAATGAATGGATTTCACGCGATGAGTTGGATGATGGAGTTAGCTTACCAACATTGCGTTGCTGCTTTCGTCAAGCAACGTCACTTGTTGCCAAGTTTCCAGTGTCACGGCGGGCGAGCTTCTCATCTCTACTGATTTCAACATGCCCCGAGGCTTGTCACAAGGAATTTCAATCGTTTAGGCGCCGTCCTCACAGAAAAAAGAAGTCCTCGCGCGTTTTCGTCGTTTCCTTTGCACCAAAAGCAACAAAGGGAGATAAGGAAATGGCTAAGCGTCGCCACCGTTGGATCTTAGTCTAAGCCAGACCCAGACGAGCAGGATGGAAAGTACCGCGTGGAGGACAAACGCCGGCAGCAAAAGTTTTCCGACCAGCTGATGCGCGAACCAAAGATATCCGACAAGAAAAGCGGCGAGAAGGTTGTAAGAAAGCAAGCCGCGCAATGCCGGCAGTCGTATCACCGGAAACGGAAGGCAGGCGATGCCTAACGAGAGGTAGCAAAATCCGGCGAGGCGTGCCAGCGCGAGGCCGGCACCGGAAACCATTTCATTAAACAACAGGTTAACGAAGAATACCGGCGCAATCATCAACGCAATGCCAACCAGTGCCTCAAATATCGCAGCGAAAGCGATTACTGCCTTGCTCATCGAGAAGCTGAAGTTGGAGGTTAGCGCGGAAACTAACGTCGGGTGAAGCTAAAAACGAAGATCTCCGCATGCCGCGGCCTCCACCGGTGAAAGTCAACGCGGAATCTTCCGATTTTCTGATGCATCGCGTCGCCCCCGTTGAGAAGACCGAAGAGCTTTTGCGTTTCAGCTTGAGAGAAAAACGGCGCGTCCAGGAATTCGGTAATCCAATTCATTTCGTGAGCATCGGTGAGATAAAACGTGACCTGAATGTCCTCGTCTGAATTTTCTACGATGAAAATGCCGTAGTCGTAGACGTTTGCGTTCTTCCATTCGCCCTCAAAAAAGATGGTGCAGCGCTTTTGCACTTCGGTCGCGCGCAGTCCCGCTTCTTTGAAACTGGCGACAACGTTCGCGTAGGTCAGTGGTTCAACTTTTTCCGGCGCCGATTTCGGTTTTGCCGGTTGCGCGACCAAAAGGCTGCTCCCCAGCGTAATTATCGTTAGGCCAAATACGAGGTGCTTCATCATTTGCTTTCGTCGGAGCTCATTAAGCGACGCTGGCGACTTGGCACTACCAGAACGGGGCATGAGGCATGGCGCACGACATACTCCGCGGTGCTGCCAAGCAGAACGTGTTTGAATCCGGTCGCGCCGTGAGTGGACGTTACAATCAAGTCGGCCCCGAAATCTTTTGCGCGCGCGCAAATCTGATCGCCAGCATGACCGATTTGCATCGAAGACCGGACCTTGATTCCCTTCCAATCGGTTTTGGACACGAGATCGCGCATGTTTTTGCGCGCCGCTTGTTCTTCCTGCTGGGTAAGGAGCGGCAAATCGAATCGTGCATATTCATCGCTCGAAACGTAATACTGCAAATGTAACGAATGCAGAAGCACGAGCGAGGCCCCGAATTGCTTTGCCAGCTTTTTTGCGTAGTCGAGTCCCTTAAGGGAGCAATCGGAAAAATCAATAGGCACGAGAATTTTCTTGAATGCGATCTTGCGCTTGAGCTTTCCGTTTCGGTTACTTTGGTTTTTTGCATCATCGCGGTGCAGGACGAGCACCGGGCAGGGCGAATAACGCACGACACGTTCGGCCGTGCTGCCAAGCCGCACGCGCGTCAGACCGGTGTTGCCGCGCGTCGGAATGATGATGAGATCCGTGCGGATGTCGCGGGCGAGCTGGCAAATCTCCGCAAATGGATGCCCGCGCAGCGCATGAATGTTCGCCGGTCTAAGGTCGACTGAATAATCCTTCGCCACCTCTTTCAGCCGCTTGTGGATGCCGCTGCCGATTCGAATCTCTGGCAGAATGAATGGAAGAGCCGCGGTACTTGAAAGAAATTCACCTGACGGCGCAACGTGGGCCAGGTGCAGCTCGGCCCCGAACTGCTTCACGAATGGAAGGCTAAACTCAATCGCCTCTCGCGATGGAGGCGAAAAATCGACTGGGACAAGGACGCTACGTATTTGCAGCGCCGCGCTACCCACCTGCGTGCGCCGGGGGAGGGTCGAAGGTCGGCCGTTTTTGGACCTGCTGGAAAGAGTCGCCGTTTTCATGACTTAAGATTGTCCCCTCTGGCAAAGAATCGCTCTTCGTTCTTTGCGACAAAATAGCTATTTCTTGCTGCCGCCGAATAGGTGAGGAACTTGCGGCGCAATTAGCGACCGCGCCTGAGTGCGGATCTCAAAGTGTCATCTCCGCACGCAACTCGTTAGTCAGACTATCAAGCGACACTTTAAAGCCGGCCTTCTCGCTCACGCGCACCATCGCACTATTTTCGGCAATGATGTGTCCCGTGATGCGGCGCACACCTTCATTTCGCCCAGCGTGCACAAGTTGCTTCAATAGCTCTGTTCCGAGGCCCTTGCCCTGCCAGTTGTCAGTGACAAGGATCGCGAATTCAGCTTCATCGCTTTCGTGTTGTTTGATTAATCTGCCGACGCCGACGATTCGGCAGTCGTCCTGCCGGTTCTTCAGTTCAGCGACGAGCGCAATCTCGCGGTCGTAGTCGACAAAGCAGACACGCCGTAACCGTGTGTGCAGCGTCCTTGCCTCCAAGCTGAGTGAGCCAAAGTAGCGGAAGTGAATACTGCGGTCGGAAAGTGTCTTATGAAATTCGACCATGAGTGGTTCGTCTTCCGGGCGGATTGGGCGAATGGTCAGCGCCTGCTTGCCCAGCTTCAATTCGCGTATGTACTCGAGCGGATACGGTTTGATCGACGATTTTGGTAATTCGTTCTCGGTCAGCGAGGCGTTATGCAAAAGGACGCGCGCATCCAACGCGATGATCTGTCGCGGCGAAACGAGCAGCGGATTGATGTCGATCTCTTTGATCCAGCGCTGTTCGATGACAAGCTGGCTGAACCTAACGAGTAATTCCTCCAGCTTCGCCGGATCTATCGGCTCGCGGCCGCGGAAGCCTTTTAACGCGGCAAAGATTTGTGTTCGCTCCATTAGTCGCCGCGCCAGCGTGCGATTGAGTGGTGGAAGCCCGAGCGCGCGATCTTTAAAAATTTCGACGAAGTAACCGCCCGCGCCGAACAGGAGCACCGGTCCAAATTGTGGATCAATGGTACTGCCGAGAATGAGTTCGTAGCCGTTCGTGGAAATCATCGGCTGCACGGTCACGCCGAGGAACGCGCCCGGCTCATGACGCTGGCTGACCGACGCTTCGATCTCGCGATAAGCCCGCTGAACTGCCGCCGCATCCTGGAGATTCAGCTTCACGCCGTCGACGTTGCTCTTATGCGTGATGATTTCGGAATGAACCTTAAGGACGACTGGGCCGTTTATTTTTTGCGCGAGATCAACCGCCGCGGTTTCCGTCGTCGCAATCTTTGTTTCGACGACCGGAATTCCATAAGCAGCGAGGATTTGTTTCGATTCCGCTTCGGTTAGCAGCGCGCGATTCGCCTTGCGCGCACGAGCGATAATTTTCGCGGCTGCGCCTGAATCGATCCCGGAGGTTTCAGTAAAGGCGGGCGTTTCGTAAAGTGCGTCCAGATTTCGCGAATAACGCCACATCGCGCAAAAGGCGCGGGCGGCGGCGTCGGGATATTCAAAAGTGGGAATGTTCGCGCGATCCAAAGTGGCGGCACCGTCGGCCACGCCGGCGCCACCGACCCAGCTGGCGAGAAACGGTTTCGTTTTCGATTTTCCGAAACGGACAATTCGTTCTGCGGTGAGACGTGGATCAGTTACCGCCTGCGGCGCGAGGATTGCGAGCAGACCGTCATTGTTTTCGTCGCGCGCGACGATATCGATGGCCTTTTCGTAACGCTCCGCACTCGCATCGCCCAGAATGTCCACAGGATTCTTGCGGCTCCAGTGAGCGGGGAGAATTTTGTTGAGCTCTTCGAGTGACGATGTAGACAATTCGGCGAGGCTCCCGCCGCACTCGATCAGTGCGTCGGTCGCGAGCACACCGAGACCGCCGCCGTTTGTGACAATGGCGAGCCGCGGGCCGAGCGGGCGCGGTTGTTTGCCGAGAAGCTCAGTGATGTCGAACAGTTCGCCGATCGAATCGACGCGAAGCACGCCAACGCGACGAAACGCCGCGTCAATTACTTCATCGCTCCCGGTCAGCGCGCCGGTGTGTGACGCCGCGGCTTTCGCGGCCGCTTCCGTTCGACCGACCTTGATCGCGATGATTGGTTTCGTTAGGGCAACTTCGCGCGCGGCGGAAAGAAACGAGCGTGCATCCCCGACCGATTCCATGTAGAGCAGGATGCTGCGCGTGTACGGGTCGTCCCCGAGATGATAAATCAAGTCACCCCAGTTGACGTCGAGCATCGAGCCGATCGAAATGAAGGCGCTGAAGCCAACTCGATTCGTTAGGCTCCAATCGAGAATCGCGGTGCAAAGCGCGCCACTCTGGCTGATGAAGCCGATATTTCCGGGAAGCGCGAGCGGCTTCGCAAAGGTGGCATTCAGTCCGATATGCGGGAGCATCAGACCAATGCAATTTGGTCCGATGATCCGCATCGCGCCGCGCGCTGCGGCGATTTCCCTTTCCAGGTCCCGGCCGCGCGGGCCGATTTCCTTGAAGCCGGCGGAAATGACGATCGCGCCTTTTACGCCCGCGGCCGCGCAATCATGCACGATTTGCGGCACGGTCTTTGCCGGTGTCGCAATTACCGCGAGGTCAATCTCGTCAGGCACATCACCAATTGCGGGAAACGTCTTTCGCCCGAAAAGCGCGGCATGCTTTGGATTCACCGGGAAAACGTTGCCTGAAAACGGCAACAGACTTTCCATCAAAGCGCGCCCCACGCTGCCTGACGAATCGGTCGCGCCGATCACCGCAATCGCACGCGGCGCAAACATGGCCGCGAGATTTGTTCTCCGTTCGCTGTGAACTTCGCGCGGTGTCGGAACGCGCTTCACGCTCACGCTTCGCTCAGCCAGGCGCGCGCCGCCTCAATTTCATCGTGCTCGAAATAGCGCACGGTTGCCGTCGTGAACGGTTTGCAAAAGATGGCCATGCCGTGCTGCCATTTCGTTTCACCGACCATCGCCAGCCGATCGATGTCCCGAAAATGTCGCGCACCGAATTTGGTGTCCTCCCACATCGCGCTCGCCGTCCATCCGTGGAAATCGTGCATCACGACCAGCATCCGGATTTTGCCGTGCGCCGCGATCGCCTTATCAACAGCCGGAACGAACGTCTCGTAATCTTCCTTCACCAGTTTGCCGGTGAGAAAAACTTCGAGCGTCCTGCCGCCGTCAGTCTCCTTTAGTTCGATTGCCATGAATATACTCCTCCTCTGATTTGCAATTTCGGCGAAGGCGCTTTGGTCGTCGACGACATTTCAGACTCCGTTCACTCAAGTTCGCCTAAATGCCAACTTCGTCGAAGGGGCTTTATCGCACCAACGACATTCTCGCCTTGAGGCAGGTTGGGTCTTTTGTCTGGCAAACTCGCTCCGATCCTTGATTTGCATCCATTCCCCGGACATGCTGGCGATTGCAGCGTTTGATTGTCCGCCGGAGTGATAACGGCTCCTGTTTCGTCCCCGAATTGCGATGAGCGATCCTGCCAGTCTCAAACAAGCCGCAAATCGTAGCGGTTGCTGGTCGCGCGATTATGTGCTGACTGCCGCCCTCGCCGCCGCAACCGCGATCCTGCTATTTTTATGTTGGTTGCTCGTGCAGCCATTTCTCGCTCCGCTGGCTTGGGCGATCGCGCTCGCCGTGGTGGCTCATCCCCTGCATAGCTGGATCGCGCGCCGAATTCCTTCCTCGAATATCGCGGCTGCGGTCGCCGTTTTCGTAATTGTTGTGGGCATCGTTGGGCCGGCGGTTTTCGTGGGACAGAATATTGTGCGCGAAACGACGAAAGGCGTTAACGCAATTCAATCCAGCCTTCAGAGCGACAAATGGCGCGAGGAGTTGAAGAACCGCAGTCCGCGGCTCGATCGGGCGCTCGAAGCCATCGAACAAGAAGCCCATCTCGGCGGACAACTGCAGAGCGTGGCGGGAGAAGTGGGAAAGCGTATTTCTTCGGTAGTGGTCAGCTCAGCCTGGGCGATTGTGAATCTGCTGATCACGCTGTTCGTGCTTTTCTATTTGTTCCGCGATCGGCGCGAAGCCGCGGCTACGATCCGCTCGCTCGTGCCGCTTTCGAGCCGCGAGACGGACGAAGTCTTCGCCCGCGTCACTAATACGATCTACGCCACGATCTATGGCACGCTCGCGGTTTCCGCAGTGCAGGGCGCACTCGGCGGGTTAATGTTTTGGTGGCTCGGTCTTTCAGCACCTGTTCTGTGGGGCGTGGTCATGGGCTTGCTCGCGATCATTCCAGTGCTCGGCGCATTCGTCATTTGGCTGCCGGCGGCAATCTGGTTCGCGGCTACCGGCGAGTGGACGAAGGCGGTGATTCTAACCGCCTGGGGCGCTATCGTCATCGGGCTGATCGACAACTGGCTCTACCCGATCTTCGTCGGAAAAAGGCTGCGCCTACACACGGTGCCGGTCTTTTTCGCAATCATTGGCGGTCTCGCGGTCTTTGGCATTGCTGGGCTCATTCTCGGTCCGGTTATCCTCGCGCTCACGGACGCCATTCTCGAAATCTGGCGCCGCCGGACGAAGAGCGAAAGTTCGGGTGAGAACCGTGGAGTCACGGACGCCGCCGAACATGCGGAGCAAGAATCCGCGCCGCTGGACTCAGCGCCAGAGCGGCGTTCGTAATCTCTTTGACGAGTTTGCCGTTCAAAGACACTTCGAGGGTTCTGTCGTCGTCTGTCGCTTTCAGTTCGATTGCCACTACTCGTTAGGCTCGTTGCCGCATACGCGGCAACGCGAATTCAAAAAAATCGTCACTTAGCCACCGGCACTTGCTCGCTGGAGATTCAAGATCGATTCATATTGCGATCGAAGATTCTTCATCAACGCGTAACCCACGCTGCCCGGAGTTTCGCTGCGCCGATCACCGCGACCGATTTTGGCGAAAACATCGCCTCGAGAATTGCGCTACGATCGAACACGGTCGCCTCGGCAGAAGTCTTACGCGTCGTTTTGACCGTATTCGTGATTCGGCTCATTGCTTGTTTTGATGTGATTTTTTGAAGCGACCGGTGAACTATTGGTTCGGTCTCGTTGCGGCGCCCTTAACATCATGGAAATCGTTCGTGAGCCGACTAACGCTGACCCGTTGCTGGCATACTTAATCCGGTAGCACGCGATTGTCGCGGTGGTGACCAAACCGAATCCATTTTTCCAATTCGACGACGGCAAAGGCGATAAAGGCCACGGCAACGATACGCAACCATGACCCGCCAGCCATGGGCGCGGAGTGGAACAGTTTGTTCATGATGGGCGCGTAGGTGAAGAGAAGTTGGATCGCGGTGATTAGACCGATGCCGAGGATCGCCCACAGATTGGAAAAGACACCCAGTGTGAAAATTGACCGTGTCAGCGAGCGGCAGTTGAGCAAATAGAGCGCTTCGACCATGACGATAACGTTTACGACTGCGGTGCGGGCTTCGGCCAACGATGCGCCTTCACGTCGCAATTCCCAAAGGAACAGCGCGAACGCGCCGGCAAGCATCAAGAGCGATACCAATCCAGTGCGCATGAAAAGAGGAAACGTGAGGATTGGCTGCCGAGGATCACGAGGCGGGCGATCCATCAAATCCGGTTCCTTGGGCTCGAACACAAGCATAGTACCAAGCAGCGTGACAGCTGTCATATTGATCCAAAGCAACTGCACCGGAAGCATGGGTAGGGCGGTGCCCAAAAGAATGGCAGCCAGCAAAACAAACGATTCACCGACGTTAGTTGGGAGCGTCCAGACAATGAATTTTTTGAGATTATCGAAGATGCCGCGGCCTTCTTCGATTGCCGCTTCGATCGAAGCGAAATTGTCATCGGTCAGCACCATGTCGGCCGCGCTTTTTGCGATGTCGGTTCCGCTGATGCCCATGGCGATCCCGATGTCGGCTTGCTTCAAGGCCGGCGCATCGTTCACGCCATCGCCCGTCATGGCAACGATTTGTCCGCGTGCCTGCAGCGCCCTAACGAGTCGCAGTTTTTGTTCCGGCGTCATGCGCGCGAACACCGCTGTTTCCTCCGCAACGGCCGGCAGCCGATCGTCGTTTACTTTTTCCAATTCGCGGCCGCTGATCGCGATTGCCGCATCCGATTCATTCGCACCGTTGAGGCCGATTTTGTGCGCGAGTGTCTTCGCGGTCAGCAGATGATCGCCGGTTATCATTTTCACCGCGATGCCGGCGTCCTGGCAGCGCCGCACGGCCGCGATTGCTTCGGGACGCGGCGGATCCATCATCCCCTGCAGACCGAGAAAAGTGAAATCACACGCGACATCCCGCGGATCGAGTTCGCGCTGACCGGGGGCGGCCGTTCGCTGAGCAAACGCGAGAACGCGAAGTCCTTTCCGTGCGAGCCGTTCGGCCGCGTGATGAATTTTTTCGCGATCGATAGGCGCCTCGCGACCGTTAGCGTCCAACATCGTTACACTGCGGCCAGCTACGCGCTCAATCGCGCCCTTTATATATATAATGTACGCGTCCCGGTCGCGGTGCAGCGTCGCCATGAACTGGTGCTCGGGCTCGAATGGAATCGCGTCGATACGTGATAGCTCACGCTGAGTGTCTTGCTGAGACATTCCAGCTTTTTCGCCCGCCACGATCAATGCCGCTTCGGTTGGATCGCCTTGCACGCGGATTTTTTTGTCTTCGCGCACAAGAATCGAATCGTTGCAAAGCAGCCCGGCGCGAAGCGTCGCGCTCAATGCGGGCTGGTTTGTCGCGTTGATAGCCGCGCTGTTTTGCCGAATCTGACCGCTCGATTCGTAGCCGGTGCCGGTGACCTCATAGAATTCGCCGCCGGCATAAATCTCCTGCACGGTCATTTGGTTTTCGGTGAGGGTTCCGGTTTTGTCCGAACAGATCACCGTCGTGCTGCCAAGAGTTTCGACCGCGGGAAGCCGGCGAATAATTGCGCGACGGCGCGCCATTCTCCACACACCGATGGCCAGCGTCACCGTGACCGCTGCGGGAAGTCCCTCCGGAATTGCGCCGACTGCCATCGCAACCGCTGCCATGAACATGTCGACGAATTTTTCGCCATGCCAAAGTCCGACGCCGAAGGTGAGCGCGGCGAGCGCAAGAACGAGCCAGAGCAAGAGACGGCTGAATTGGGCAAACTTGCGCGTCAGCGGCGTTTCGAGATCGACAGCCTCGGCGATAAGCCACGCGATCCGTCCGATTTCAGTTTTGTCACCGGTGGCCCAGACCACGCCTTCGCCCCGACCCGATGTGACTGATGTTCCCGCGTAGGCCAGACTTTTCCGATCAGCCAAAACAGTATCGCGTGCGAGCGGCTCGGTATGTTTGTGAACCGGTTCGGATTCGCCGGTCAACGACGACTCATCGATCTGCAAACCGCGCACATAAAACAAGCGCAGGTCTGCTGGAACGCGATCGCCGGATTCGAGCAAGACAACATCGCCCGGCACGAGCTCGCTTGTTGCGACGCGTTGCTTGCGGCAATCGCGCCGCACCGTCGTTTCGGCGATCATCATTCGAGCGAGCGCGTGAATTGCTTTTTCCGCCTTGCTCTCCTGCAAATAACCGACAATGGCGTTGAAGAGGACAACGCCGAGAATGACGGAGGCGTCGATGAATTCCCCGAGGTAAACGCTCGCGATGGTCGCGCCGATGAGAACATAAACGAGCGGCTGCCGAAATTGCCTAACGAATCTCGCCCAGGCCGGCGGTCCGCGTTTCGCCGTCAGTTTGTTAGGGCCGAAGTCGTGGCGACGCCGGTGGACTTCTTCGGAGGAGAGACCTTCGTCTAAATCGACACAGAGAAGCGCGGCAACCTCGTCACCTCGCAGATGGTGCCAGTGAATCCCGCCGATATTTTCATTCTTCACGCGATCGCACCATCAGGACCGGTTTGCGGCTTTTTGCCATTAACGCACTGCTGACTCCGCCCAGCAGAGTCTTGAGCGCGCCGCCACGTCCACGCGCGCCGATGCAAATCGCGTCGGCGCGGAAATTTTCTGCTGCCTGCCGGATCGCTTCAGCGATGTCGGAGCTTTCGAGAATCTCGGTCTCGATCTCAAAACTCTCCTGCGCATCTTTGGGAACGAGCGCGCGCAGTTCCGCTCGCAACTTTGGATTTTCTTTTCCTGGTTGCGGTTTGTTTTTCCCGCGGCTCGCATCCGCCGGCTCGAGAACGTGAACGATTTTCAGCATTCCGCCGCGGCGCAAAACAGCGCACGCGTAAGCTATTGCTTCATTCCCGAAGTCGGAAAAATCGGTGGCGGCGAGAACGCGGTCGAGCTTTGGCGTAACTAAACGATGTTGTTCCTGAAGCGGAGGAACAACCGCAACTGAGGCCGTGGCGTGATGCAGAACCGTGCGCGAGACAGAACCAAATCGGAGTCGCCCGAGACCGTGCCGGCGATGAGTACCGACAACGACGAGCTCGGCCTTTTGACGATGGGCCAGCTCAAACAAATATCCTTCGGGGTGACCCCAGCCCGGCTCGACTTTTACCGACACATTTTGCGGTGACAGGAGCATCGCAACGCGTTCCTTCAGATCGCGCTCGAGGAAATTCTGAATCTCGCTTGGATTTTCGGTTAACGATAATGGTCCGTGGTAGCCGAGCCGGTGCGCTTCATCCGGCGGCCAGTCGACGTGAACGACGTTGATCTCGCATTTCCCGACATTCTGCATCTCGTTCAGCCATTGCAAAGCCGCGTCGCTGGCCGCGGAAAAATCGTATCCGACCAGGACCTCCAATGTTTCTTCACCACGCGCCCACGCCAGCAATTTACCTCCCGGCCTAACGACTAAGGTTGGGATCGGCGAAGTTTCCGCGGTTCGTTCCGCGACACTGCCAACCAGCAATCGTCGCGCGAGACCGTGACCGACCGCGCCGACGACAACCAGTCGTCCCTTCGCTTCAACCGCAGCCGTAACCAGCTGATCGAATGCGGAACCGGAACAAAGTTTTTCCTGGACGATCGTTCCTGATTTACGCAAGCGGTCGGCTTCGCGGCGCAGTTCATCGCGTCTTTGTGAAAGCGCTGCTTCAAACAATGTCGGGTCGACCGCAGCCATTCCATGAAATTCATCGACGTGAACCAGCACAAGCGTGGCGTCCAGTTTCCGTGCAATGGCAGCGGCAACGTTTACCGCTTCGACCGCTGCTGCGGAAAAATCTGTCCCGCAGATGACCGGCCGCGGGTCCTTTTTTTGAGTCGCACTCATCTTGGAATCATACATCTCCTTCTGCGCTGAGACTAAGAGCGCCGCTGCAATGCGCTCGGCGCGATTTGTCTTTTGCTTTGCAAAATTTGTTCCGATGAGGCCAAGATCGGGAAGGAAATTGCCAAACGATGCAAAGCGGTCTCACGCGAATGGGCTTGGATCAGGCATCATGATTGCCCCAGGTCCGAAACAAGTCGCGCACGCCGCGCTGCCTAACCAGAATCAGGCCGAGCCGGTAGAAATTTGGAGAGCGCGGAGTTTTATCCACGAGCATTCGGACGAGGAAATCTCACTCGCTAAGGTCGCGAGATTCGTAAACATCAGTCCGAATCATCTCAGCGAAAAATTTAAACAGGTGACTGGAACTAATTTTGTCGACTACGTGGCGCGGACGCGATTCGAAAAAGCGCAACTTCTTTTGCAAGATCACAATCTCCGCATCAGCGAAGTGGCGTTTGCCGTCGGATTTCAGTCGCTGTCGCAATTCAATCGCGTGTTCAGCCGGCTCTGTCATAAATCTCCAACGCAGTATCGCGCCGCACGCGCGAGGCAAAACCGCTGAGCCGATAATTTTCAATTGTCTGAGTTATTGCCGTAAAAATGCGTAGTCGACCAGCTCTGTGTCTGTCACAACTGCTGCCGTGTGGCATTCGAGATTAACTCGATGGGTCCACGGTAGGTGCGAAAAACTCTGGTGGGCAGTAGGGGGAGGCGTTGCATTGACCGTCATCCTTCTTTCGTGCAGCGATCTGGAGACCAATCGCAGCATCCTTGCACCTCCAGCCATTCCGGGCGCGGAATTTGTCGGCTCGGAAGAGTGCGCGACGTGTCACGAAAACATCACGCGCAATTTTCGCACGGCCTCGCACGCGCGACTGAAGAGAACAAAGACGGAAATTGTAAATAAGAGCGGCGGGAAAGGCAGTGAAGCGAAGGGTAGCGAAACAAAGGAGACCGTGGACATGGGATGCGAAATGTGTCACGGGCCCGGTAGCCTGCACGTGAAGAGTGGCGGCGCCGCGCACACGATCGTCAATCCGGGCAAGTCGCCGGAAGCCTGTTTCCAATGTCACCTGAATGTGCGCGCGCAATTCCAATTGCCGCATCGCCATCCGGTGCTCGAAGGCAAGATGAGCTGCAGCGATTGCCATAACCCGCATAGCGGCCAGGCCGTCAAAGCCAGTGCAACCAATGCGCAGCAATCACTCAAGGGCGGTGGCCTGGCGTTTCTCAGCCGAAACGAAACTTGTTTCGAATGTCACACCGCGCAGCGCGGGCCCTTTGTTTATGAACACGAAGCATTGCGTCAGGGCTGCGTCGTGTGTCACTCGCCGCACGGCTCGGTCAACCAGCGAATGCTCAACACGCGTAACGCGACGTTGTGTTTGAATTGCCATTTCCAACAGCAGACTGAACCGGGCAGAATTTTTATTGGCGACGTCGATCACTCCAGTTTCCTGCAACAGGGAACCTGCTGGTCGGCCGGCTGCCACGAAGAACCGCACGGCTCCAACGTGACGCCGCTCTTTAGATACTGATTCCAATCCTATGATCGCGCGCCCTTATTTCCGAGTTCGAAGAGCCGGATTCGTGGCGTTGTTTTTATGTGCGCTCGTTTTCGTGCCGAATTTGTTGCGCGCCGGCGAAACACCGGCTGCCCCGGCGACAGAAGAGGTGCCCGACCTGAAGAACTGGATTGAGATTGGCATCGGCGGCGTCATTACCGATGGCGACCGCGCCCAGTTCGAACAGGAACACCACCGCCCGGGCGACGAGGTTTTCGGCGGCATCCAGGATTTACATTACGAGCAAACGATCGGCAAAGACGTGCAACTGGTGCTCGATGGTCACGCCATCTTCGACACGAACGATTATGGCGTTGTCCTTGAACTCTCGAAACCGAAGCTCGGTTACATCCGCTTTGGCTACGACGAATTTCGCACCTGGTACGATGGCAACGCCGGATATTTTCGGCCTAACGGGCAATTTTTCCCGCCGATTTTTCCCGAGATGCATATCGACCGCGGCGAAGCGTGGGTCGAGCTCGGTCTGCGTGTGCCGGACTGGCCGGAAATTACGTTGCGCTATTCGCACGAGTTTCGCGATGGCCAGAAAGATTCAACGATGTGGGGCGATACGACTCTGACCGGCATACCGGGCGCGACCCGCAAAATTGCGCCGGCGTTTCGGGATATTGATGAGAAGCGCGATATCTTCTCGCTCGAATTGTCGAAGACGTTCAGCAACACCGACGTTCTTTTGGGAATGCGTTACGAACACACCAACGACGATGATTCGTTAAACATGATTCGCGGCGCCGGTCAGTTGCCGCCGGCGGTGCGTCCTCCGGGCGCGCAGCGTTTTACCATCCAGCGCCAGAAGGATGATGTGGATCTCTTCAGCGGCCACGCCATCACTGAGACTCGAATCAGCGATTCGCTTTGGTTCACCACGGGTTATTCCTACACAACCATGACGAACGATCTCACCGGTTCGCGCATCTTCGGCACCGAGTTTGACTCTGCCTTTGGCGCGCCGGTGCCGACGCTCAACCAACGCGACCACGCCTTTATCGATTTGTCCGGAACGGCGCAGGTGGACGAGCATGTCTTCAATGCCAACCTGTTTTGGATGCCGTGTCCGCATCTCAACTGCGTTAGCCGGTTTCCGATATACACGTGAGACCCGCGACAGCGAAGGAACCTTTCTTGCACTGGAGCCGGAACGGAACATGCCGCCCTTTACCCCAACGAATCCGGAAAACGGATTCCATTATGGGGATGGAGAGCCGGCATCGGGTATGAGGTCGGCCGATTATGATCGCTTTGCCCAAAGAGTGGAGTTCCGCTACGACGGTATCGCCAATTGGCTATTCTACGCGCAGGGCGAATGGGAAGAAGAATGGGGACAGGTGAACGAATCACACACGGACGAAGAAGTGCCGCTGAATAAGGACACCGATTATCTCGGTCAAAAATATACCATCGGCGCGAACTGGTATCCGCTCATGCGATTGAGTTTGACCAGCCAGTATTATCACAAGATCGCGTCGTACGGTGACGACGATCAGGACCGCTTCGTTTCCACGGTTGATCGACCAGGATTGGAATGCGGATGATGTCAATTTCCGCGTCACGTTTCGTCCGAAAATTCCAAACAGTCTGGGAACGCTTACTCTCATTACCCGATACGATTTTCTTCGGACCACAATCGATGGGCAATGGGAGGTCTTTTCCGACGGCGAACTTTTGAATGAGCAGCAGACGGGCGTGATCACCAAGCATGTCATCACCGAGTCGATTAATTGGAGCCCGCTGGCCCGGCTCTATCTTCAGGCGGACATCTCCTACATTTTGGACCAAACCCAGACGCCCGCGAACAACATTAATCTCACCCCGAATACGAGCCCATCGGTGGTGAATTTCAGGAATGATTACTACACGCTAACCGCGGCCGCCGGCTACATCTTGAACGACAAGACGGAGGTCCATGCCGACTATACTTTTTATCGCGCCGACGATTACTTTAACAATTCGGGCGTAGGTTTGCCCTACGGGATGGGCGCGAGCGAACATACCGCCTCCGTCAGCATGAGTCGGGATATTACGAAAAACGTGCGACTGTTGCTAAAGTACACGTATTACAACTACACGGACACAACCATTGGCGGTCGCAACAATTACCAGGCGCATTCGATCTTCTCCAGTTTGCTCTTTCGATTTTAAGCGCGCGCGATTAATGCAGTTCGTGGGTTCAAGGGTTGGCGTCGCGTTTCTTTTTTTCGTTTTGCTCGCCGGTTGCGAACGCCACGACGAGCAGATCAAAGTTTATCGACTGGTCAAACCGACCGGCGAATCAACGCCGATGGAAAACAACGCGGTCGCTTCCACGAACGCGCCCGTCAAATCCGCCATCGAACGCGTTCCGTCTGCGGCGAGTAATATTGCGACGCCGCAGAACTGGGAGGCGCAACCGCTTTCGCAAATGCGGCAGGCGAGTTTTCTTGTGCACGGTGAGAATGGCGCGACAGCCGACATTTCATTCGTTAGTCTCGGCCCTGCCGCCGGGAATCTGCTCGATAACGTGAATCGCTGGCTCGACCAACTCGCGCAGCCGCCCATTACGGCCGAGAAGCTGGCGAGCACCGTTCAAAAGCTGCACACGCCGCGCGGCGATGTGGATGTTGTCGATCTCTCCGGGAAACCGGAAAATGGTGACGCGACTAAAGACGGCCGCATCATCGGCGCGATCGCATCCGACCCAGACAAAGTTTCGTTTTTTAAAATGCGCGGTAACGCGGAACTGGTCGGCGCGGAGAAAGTGAATTTTTTAAAGTGGGTTAGCGCAATGCGAAGCGGCGCGGCAGATCAAATGACGGTTGCCTCTTCCGCGAGGCAGCGCTGACAAGCCGCAAATAAAATGGGAAGTGCCACCCGGTTGGTCATCTGTTCCTGCATCGGCGATGCGCTACGCGAGTTTTTCGACCGCGGATAAGGTCGATATCTCCGTAGTCACATTTCCGGGTGAGGGTGGGAGCGACGCGGAAAATATTAATCGCTGGCGCCAGCAAATTGGCGCTGCGTCAACGGAAAATGCCGACATCAGTTCATTGCAAAGTGCAGACGCAAATTTTTCCGCAGTTGATCTTGTTGGAGACAAGGCGCGGACTTTGGCCGCGTGGACGCGGCGCGATGGCCGCACCTGGTTTTTCAAACTCACCGGCCCGAGCGAAGCGGTCGAAAAAGAGAAATCGAATTTCGTGAAGTTCGTTCAGTCAGTCCGATTCTAGAAAGATGCTGCGCAACATTGTCGATCTCATCACGTCGCTGAAGCTGACAATCATTTGTCTGGCTGCGGCCATGGTCCTCATCTTCGCCGGCACGATTGCGCAGGTGCATCTCGGTATCCACGAAGCGCAGCAGCGTTATTTCCAAAGTTTGTTTGTCTGGTGGCCGGCGGAAAGTCGCGGGTTCAAGTTCCCGATTTTTCCCGGCGGACATCTCATCGGCGCGGTCTTGCTCATCAATCTGATTGCGGCGCATGCGAAACGTTTCCGATGGGCGTGGAAGAAACTCGGTATTCATCTCACGCATGCTGGTCTCATCATCATGCTCGCCGGCGGTCTCTTTACCGATCTCTTCGCCGTCGAGAGCCACATGCGCCTAACGAATGGTGAAACGAAGAATTATTCGGAGAACGGCCGCTCCGACGAGCTCGCCATCATCGACACGACCGATCCGAAATTTGATCAGGTAACTGCGATTCCAGAAGCGTTGTTGCGCAGCAAACGGACGATCGAGGATCCCAGTTTGCCCTTCCAGATTGTTGTCCGGAATTTTTTCCAGAACTCGCGCCTGGAGATGGCGAGCGAATCGCAGAGCGGCGCGCAGCCGGTTGCGAATCAGGGACCAGGCGCACAGATCGTGGTGAAATCTGCACCGCGCTCGACCGGAGTGGATGATCGCAATGTGGTCAGCGCGGCGATCGAGATTGTGCCGATCGATTTTGCGAGCGGCGCGATTCAGCCGCCACTCGGCACGTGGCTGGTCTCCGATGCACTCGGTGCCCCGCAAACTTTTTCCTGCGCCGGACGCAGATGGAGGATGGAAATGCGGCCGGCGCGTTATTACAAACCTTACAGCGTGACGCTGCAAAAATTCACGCATGAGAAATATGCCGGGACAGAGATTCCAAAAAACTTTGCCAGCCGTGTTACGCTGATTGATCCGGAGCGCTCGGTGAATCGCGACATCTTAATATATATGAATCATCCGCTGCGTTATCGCGGCGAAACATTTTACCAGGCCGGCTTTCAGCAGGACGACTCGGCCTCGATCCTGCAGGTCGTGCATAATCCCAGTTTCATCGCGCCTTACGTCGCGTGTGTCATCGTAGCCGTCGGATTGCTTGTGCAATTTGGCTATCATCTCGTCGGGTTTTCGCGGCGGAGGAGAACTGCGCTCGCATGAAACGTTATTTTCCTGCTCTCGTCTTCGGCTTCGCCTTGCTCTGGGTGGCAGTGAGCTGGCTCCCGCCAAAACCGCAGGCTGAAGACGATCGATCTGGTGAAGCTCGGAAAAATTCCGGTGCTCGTCGGCGGTCGTGTGAAACCGCTCGATACCGTTGCGCGCAATTCGCTCCTGATCATTCACACGAAACAAAGTATCCGCCTAACGAATGGGAAACAGCTCACCGCCATGCAGTGGCTGGCCGATACGCTCTTCCATGCGCATGTGGCCGATCAGTATCCAGTTTTCGTTATTCAAAACGCCGAGGTGCTTGGAATGTTTGGCTGGGAACAGAGCGACCGGAAATATTTCAGTTTTGTCGAGCTCTCGCCCTTCCTGAAACAGATCGACGATCAGGGCGAACAGTCGGACAAACTGCAATCGGTCGAGCGTTCCGCATTTCAGAATGCAATTCTCAATCTGCGCAATGCGCTGGTTCTTTATCAGCGATTGAAAAACAGCGTGCAGCCGGAGGATGCGCAGAATTTCTCCGCTGAACTGGCAACGCTCGAAAGCAATTTGCCTGCGGCTGGACAAGCCGCGCGGAAACGTGAAGCGGGAGAAAATTTCGACAAGGCGAAGCTCGATAACGTGGCGGAGTTGATCCAACGCTACCAGAAAATGGCGGAGTTCGGTTACGTCCTGGCTGTTCCGCCATCCTCGTTAGGCCAACGCGATCAATGGCATTCGGTTGGTGAGGCAATCGTCCGATCAATCGGCTCCGGTCAAATTCATCCGGCTGTGAAAATGTACGCGGCACTCGGCGACGCCTATCGCCGTGGCGACCGAAGCGCGTTTAATCGCAATGTCGATCTTCTTGCCAATTTGATGGCGAAGGAGCAACCGGTCGCGACCAAACGCGCCTCGTTCGAGTTTTTGTTCAACCATGTTGATCCGTTCACGCACAGCATGGTGCTGTATGTGACGGCGTTTTTGCTCGCCTGTTTATCCTGGATGGCGTGGAACCGCCCGCTCAATCGCGCTGCGTTCTATCTGCTGCTGCTTGCGCTTGTCGTGCACACCTTCGGATTGGTCTCGCGCATGTATCTGCAGGAACGGCCGCCCGTCACGAATCTCTATTCCTCCGCAATTTTCATCGGCTGGGGCGCGGTCATTGTTGCATTGATTCTCGAACGAATCTTCCGCGATGGCATTGGCGCGGCGTGCGCCGGCGCGATCGGTTTCATCACGCTGGTCATCGCGCATCATCTCGCCGGAAACGGCGACACGCTGGAAATGTTGCAGGCTGTGCTCGATACCAATATCTGGCTCGCGACCCACGTCGTCGCCATTACCACTGGATATTCGGCGATGTTTCTGGCCGGGATGCTTGCGATGATTTATATCGTGCGCGGCGTCTTCACGCGTTCGCTGAACAAGGAAACGGCCGATTCACTCGCGCGCATGACGTATGGCGTGGTTTGTTTCGCGACGCTGTTCAGTTTTGTCGGCACGGTTCTTGGTGGCATCTGGGCCGATCAATCGTGGGGACGTTTCTGGGGTTGGGACCCGAAGGAAAACGGCGCGGTGTTGATTGTCCTTTGGTGCGCGATCATTTTGCACGCGCGCTGGGGCGGATTCGTTAGGCAACGCGGACTCATGGTCATGGCGATCTTTGGCAACATCGTCACGAGTTTCTCGTGGTTTGGCGTGAACATGCTCGGCGTCGGCCTGCATTCCTATGGCTTCATGCAAAAAGCATTTCCATGGCTCGTGGGATTTATCGTTAGTCAGCTTGCACTCATGCTTGTCGCATCGATGCCGCTAGAGCGCTGGCGAAGTTTTGCCACGACATCAAAATCGCGCTCCAAGGAGCAGCCCCGGCCGGTCGGGAGTGAAGCCATCGTGTAGCGAACACCTGGCTTCAGGCGGCAGCCCGCACAAAATCCGGCTGATATTTGCCAATTGCTGCAAAGCCATCCCGGCGCTTCCAGCCAATGATCAGGGCGTGATGAATGTTACGCTGAATCGAAGAACGCTAAAGATCAGGCAGACTCGCCCTCGAAAAGTTTACCGCGTCGAATCCGCAGCCGCACCGCTCGACTCATTTCCGGCGGTCATGCCGCTCGGTCAATTTTTGTTCGAGTATCTCTACCGATGCGGTGTGCGCCATAGTTTCGGAATTCCGGGCGATTTCGCGCTGCCCATGTTTGGTGCGCTTGAGAAGTCGCGGATAAAGACCGTCGTCATGACGCACGAACCGGGCGCGGGCTTTGCCGCCGACGCCTATGCGCGTGTAAACGGGCTCGGTCTCGTTTGCGTGACTTACTGCGTCGGTGGTTTGAATGTTCTGAACGCAATCGCGGGCGCTTATGCTGAGAAGTCGCCCGTGGTTGTGATCAGCGGCGCGCCGGGTCGAAAGGATCGCGAGAAAGATCCATTGCTTCATCACAAGGTGAAAACGTTCGAGACGCAGCGCCGCGTTTACGATGAAGTAACCGTGGCAAGCGCAGTTCTCCTCGATGAACAACGCGCTGCCGGCGAAATCGTGCGTTGCGTCGAGGCCTGTCTGCGTCACAAACGGCCGGTCTATATCGAACTGCCGCACGACATGGTGGATCGGCCGATTGCGATACACGCCGCCCGGCCACAGCTAGCGCCGGTTCCGGATCCGCAAACGCTCGCGGCCGCGGTTGAGGAAACATTCTCGCTCATCAACTCTGCGACGAAGCCCGTGATTCTCGCCGGAGTTGAATTAGCGCGCTACCGGCTCGGGCCACTCGTATTGAAGATGGCGGAGCGGATGAACATTCCGATTGCGGCCGATCTCTTAAGCAAGAGCGTGATTCCCGAGAACCATCCGCTTTACCTTGGTGTCTACGGCGGTGCGATGAGCAGCGATGAGCACGTGCGCAAGTACGTCGAATCCGCCGATCTCGTCCTCATGCTCGGAACATTCATCACCGACATGAGTATGGGATTCTACACGGCGAAACTCGACCGCCGTCGCACCGTCGTCGCGACGACAGAGCGAGTCGCGATTCAATATCACTACTACGAATCAGTTGAGTTCCGCGATTTCCTCGGTTCGCTCGCGCACGGGAAAAACGTCGCGCGGAAACAGTTTACACCAATCGCCTCGAACGGCGCCGCATCTTCGCGGTCCAATGGTAAACACGACGACGCGCTCACCATCGCGGATGTTTTTCGCATTGTTGCATCACATCTCGACGAACATTGCTGCGTCGTGGCTGATGTGGGCGATGCGATTTTTGGCGCGATCGGTATTCGCAGCGCGAAGCAAGCGCAATTCATTGCGCCCGGTTATTACATGTCGATGGGATTCGCCGTGCCCGCCAGCATCGGCATCGCCACAGCGCGGCCCGATCTGCGACCTTACGTGCTGGTAGGCGATGGCGCGTTTCAAATGACGGGGGTCGAAATTTCGACCGCGGTTCGGCTGGGCCTCAACCCGATCGTGCTCATTTTGAACAACGACGGCTACGGCACGATGCGAAAGATTCGCAAAGGTTCCTTTACGGAAATCACGCGTTGGAATTACAGCCGCGTCTGCGAGTTGGTGGGCGGTGGCCAGGGCAGAATTGTTACCACGAATGGCGAGTTGGATGCAGCGCTGCGCGACGCGCGCTCCGCTCAAAGATGTGCAGGTCATTGATATTCGCCTGTCGCGCGACGATGCCAGTCGGCAACTGACGACAATCGCGCACGAAGTGCAAAAGCGTCGCGGCATTCACACTATCGCCACTCAGCGCACGAGATTTGTCCCGGGCGCGCGCTCGACTTTCACGCAACAATTCCGCAAGATGAAGCGATGCTGCAAAATTATTTTCTTCATTGCTCTCTTTTCACAATCTGTTGCGCTGGGTTGTTCTCGTGCCGCGCTCGTAGCGATTCTCGTGGCGATGTCCGGTTGGAGCGGCGCCAAGCCCGCCGGCATAACGCTGCGGCGTTATACGGTCATCTTTGTCATTGCAATGGACCTCGAATTTCTTGTCGGTCTCCTGCTTTATTTCGGAGCAAGCCCGATCACGCGCACGGCGTTAACGAACATGTCGGCCGCGATGAGTCAGCAGGAGCCGCGCTTTTTTACGGTCGAGCACACTTTGCTGATGTTCCTCGCCGTCGTTTGCGCGCATGTGGGTGGTGCGCTCTCGCGCAAAGGCCGCACCGACGCGGCGAAATATCGCGGCGCCGCGATCGCCTTCGCCATCTCGCTCTTGCTGATGCTCGCCGGGATTCCCTGGTGGCGACCGCTGTTTCGGCTTGGCTCTTAGCGCGTCCTTCTGAGATAGGTGCGTTGTGGCGACCGGTGCGTCTTGATGCCCGCTCGTGCGAAGAGCATTTTGGCCCGCGCATTTTGCAGGCGTTTGATCATCACTACGCTCATCCGCTTGAAGAGCTCGTAGCCTAACGAGTGCACTTTTTCACAGTATTCACGCAGGACTGGGCCGGAGAAGCAAATGGCGTCCGTCGTTTTCGTCGCGCGCGCCGTGAAGTGCCAGATATAAGGCGGCACCACCCAGGACCAGCCGAGCAAATCGCCAGCCGAGATCGTGTCCACAATGACAGGCTCGATTTCCTCCGAGATGGATTCGAGCACCACCTTGCCGGTCTCGATGAGATAAAACCGGTCCGCCAGCTCGCCTTCGTTCAGAATCACCTCGCCCTTTTTGAAATGCGTCGTGGTCGCGCAATCGGTCAGGAGCATGAGGTGATGAGGATTCATCCCGGCGAGAAACGGGTGCAGCGAAACGCGCACGCCGATGGGCTCGCCGCGCGGCTCCTTGCTCTGGGTTGTCGCTGGCACGAGCAGCGCTTTCACGCCGTTTGGTCCGCAAGTTAATTCCAACTCCCCATCCAGCATCTCACTTCGTTCCTGCTCCAACGCCAGCAAGCTGTGGTGCTGGTGTTGGTTCAGGTAACCGGTTAAATGCTCACTCATTTTCTTGTTCATAATCCGTTTCCTCCGATGAAGTCCTGCCCTGCAGGTGTCTCTTGTGTGGCTGCATTCTGTGGCCGCGCCGCTGCCGACGCTTAGCCTGGATTGCGAAAAAGCAGGCATTTTTTGTCGGCTATTCGGCGCTCGCGCCGCGCGGCCGTTTGCGGGCCAGGAAACGGGTAGCGAAAGATCCGACCGATTGGAAAGTTCAGAAATCTCAAATCCGGTGCTCAGGAAATAAAATTCTCGTGCGCGGCATTTTCGTCTCAAGTCGCCGGCCCGACAAAAATGCGGAGCCGCATCGATTCACATTAGGCTTTTGTTGTCGTCGGCTGCGTGACACGATTCTGCGCGAATGGCGACTGAACCGAGCAAGATCGAAAGCGGGAAGGAATTTTTCCCGAAGGGAGCGATTTTCTTCTTTGCTCTCCTTCTTGTGTTCTACGCCCTACTCTGGCTCGTGATCTACTCGATCATGATCGCACGCAGCTAAGCATGATCGGCGCTACACAACTCGAACGGCGCATCATTATTATTTCGGTGGCGTTCGTGTTGACCTTGTTCGGGCTGGCGGCATTGGCAATCAATCTCTTCCACGTCGGGCTGCCCACTTGTCTGACCGATATCAAGCCTTTTCAAAAAGGTGAGCTGATCACGCATTCTCCCACCCATTACGAACTCCATTACGTCGCGCGCATGTGGGAGTTCGATCCCGAAGACGCCGTCGTGCCCGTTGGATCGACCGTCGACATTTACGTGAGCACGCCCGATGTCACACATGGCCTGATTTTGTTAGGCACCGATCTCAATCTCATGGCCGTGCCCGGTGTTGTGAATTATGCGCGCGTAAAATTCGACCGGCCGGGCACGCATCAACTTCTCTGTCACGAGTATTGCGGAACCGGTCACGACCGCATGGCCGCGAATCTGCGTGTGGTTGATGCAGCCACATTTCAGGCGAAACAATCAGCGCCAACACAGGTGCAGCCGAGTGACCCAACCTACAAACTACTCGAAGCAAAAGATTGTCTGACCTGCCATTCGATCGATGGCTCGGAAGGCATCGGGCCGACATTCAAGGGAATGTATGGGCGCGCGACGAAGTTGACTAATGGATCAACCGTGACGGCGGACGACAGTTACTTGCGCGAATCAATCGTTAAGCCTGAGGCGAAGATTGTCTTCGGCTTCGACGACTTGATGCCAAAACCGGAGCTGACCGAGGAAGAGACCAACGCCATCGTCGAGTATCTCGAGGAGCTGAAATAGCGAATCATGGAATTGCCTAACGAACGCAGGATCGACATCGAACCGGGACTGAAACGGATGATCCTGATCGAGCTCGTCTTCCCGATGGTTCTCCTGACCCTCGGGATTTATCACGGGCTGATGCAGGTGCTCTATCGCTCCGGCATGATTCATAGCCGGAAAGTTTTCGGCATGGAGTATTTCCAGGGTCTGACGTTGCACGGCGTCGTCAACGCCATCGTTTTCACGACCTTCTTCGCGGTTGCGTTTGGTTATGCGGTCATTCGTTTTTACCTGGGGCGCGCGCTCAACATGAAGGTCGCATGGTTGTCGTTCGCGCTGATGATGATCGGAACGTTGCTCGCAGCCGCAGCCATACTCTCCGGTCAGGCGAGCGTGCTCTACACGTTCTATCCGCCGCTGCGCGCGCACCCGGCCTTCTACGTTGGACTCACTCTCGTTGTCGTCGGTTCGTGGATCGCATTCTTCAACTGGTTGCCACCTTACTTTGCGTGGAAGCGCGAACATCCGGGAGAGAAAGTGCCGCTCGCCGTCGTCGGTATCTTTGCCACGTTTATCGTCTGGCTGATCGCAACCATTCCGGTCGCAATCGAAATTCTTTTCTTGCTCCTCCCTTGGTCGTTAGGCTGGGTCCCAACCGTTAATGTCCCGCTGGCGCGGATGCTCTTCTGGTTCTTCGGACATCCGCTCGTCTATTTTTGGTTGCTACCGACCTACGTCATGTACTACACGATGCTGCCGAAGCTCTCGGGTGGGAAACTTTTCTCTGATTTCGCCGGCCGGCTGACCTTTCTCTGGCTCGTGCTCTACTCGGCGCCGGTCGGTATTCATCATCAATTCACCGAACCGGGAATCAGCAGCACATGGAAGTTCGTTCACGCTTTCTTCACCATGCTGGTTGCCATTCCAAGTTTCGCGACCGCATTCACTCTTGCCGCGTCGATGGAACACGGCGCACGCCTGAACGGTGGCCGCGGTTTGTTAGGCTGGTGGAAGAAACTTCCCTACCTCGACAAGGACCGCTGGCTCTTCAGTTATTTCTTTTGCGGTCTCGTCATTTTCATCTTTGGCGGCATTACCGGAATCATCAACGCGTCCTACAATCTCGACGTTGTCGTGCACAACACTTCCTGGTTGCCGGCACATTTTCATCAGACCGTTGCCGGGCCAATTTTTCTTTCCTACATCGGCATGAGTTTGTTCCTGCTCGTGAAACTCACCGGCAAAGAAATCAAATTGCGCGCTTGGAACGTGTGGGTGCCCTACATCTGGACGCTCGGTATCATGATTTTTTCGACCGGGCTGTTTATCGGCGGCGCCGGCGGCGAACCGCGCCGCACCAACATGGGATTGACCTACACCAATCCGCAATCGCCGCTTTATCACGCCGATTGGCAGGCGGCGAAAATACTCGGCAGCATCGGCGGAACGATCATGACACTCGCCGCAGTGATCTTCTTCGTTGTCTTCTTCGCGACTCTTTTCAGCCGATCAAAGAAGGAAGGGGCGCTCGAGTTGATCGAATCCGAGCCTTACCACGACGAACATGTCCCCGCGGTGCAGAGCTTCACGCCATGGCTCGCCGGAGCGGCGTTGTTGCTCGTCATTGCGTATGCGCCGCCGATCGCACAGACGCTGCGAAGCAATTTCCCGGGAGCGCGACCATTTACGCCGGACAATCCCATGCCGGTTAGCGCAGTGTCGAAACCGTGAGGCGACTCTTTCCATTCATACTGGCGATCGCGCTGACTGCGCGCGGGTACGGTGGCGTTGTCGACGTTGCGCCGCAACGCGCACGTGCCGTTCCTCCTATCCATTGGTTAGATGAGACCGGCCGCACGCGAGAGCTGTCGCAATTCGCCGGTTTCCCGCTCGTCCTGCTGCCGATCTACACTCGCTGTCGCGGAGCGTGCGTGCAGAATGTCGATCAGCTCAAGGAAGTGCTTGGCCGGTTCTTCAACAGATCCGAGCCAATTTCGCATCCTGCTCTTTTCCTTCGACAGCACGGATAGTCCCGCAACTTTGGCCAGGTATCGCGAGCGGGAAAAAATTCCGCTTGGCTGGTCGATCGGAACCGCGTCTCAACCCGACATTGACGCACTGCTCGAATCGATCGGTTTCCAAGTCGGCAAAGCTGGCGCCGAATTCATGCATCCAAACATGTTGCTGTTTCTCGATGCAAAACTTCGCGTCGCCAAGTGGATTTACGGCACCGACTATTCCAGTCGCGATGTCGATCTTGCCTTAAAGGTGGCTTCTGGTGGGAGCGACTGGATCGGCCGCTACTCCGAATGGATGTACGCGCTGTTACTTTTCGCAGGCTCGATTCTTTGCGTCGCTCTCTGCTATTACCTAACGAAATTAAAAGGACTGCATCGATCCCGCCGGAGTGAGGATTACGATCTCTTCAGCGGTGCGCAGACAATGGAACGTGAAAACGCGGCGAAGTAGAAAACGAGCTTCTTCATCGGCTGTGAAGTCCTACAGCTTTTTTGCGCATGTGGCCTTTGCCCTGGAATCTCGTGCGCACGCCGCACCGCAGGCGACCGCGAATATGTTGATCGAAGTGGCCGATACTGCGGTAACAAAGCTCGGCCGAAAAAAATCGCTCAAAGTTTCGGCATTAACAGATTCGCAAAAAATCGAATTGGCGCGCGAGATTGCGATGGCTGCTGCGCTGAAATATTTGAAATCGCAACCGCGATTCCGCGGATTTCCAGCGCAACGCTGCGTAAATTTCGATTTCATTCGACCGAGCTATATCTCGATTCGTCCGCCGCCGACAAAAGTGTTGCCGGACAAAACCAAGTTATGGCGACTGGCACAAAGCGAGGCCGATAAACTGCGGGGTGAACCGCTCTCGGTTCGTTATCCCGATATCGAAAAGCGACTGGCAGCGCATCCTTTCCTCAAAGGGATGAGCCCGCATCACCTCGAACTTCTGGCGCTTTGCGCGATGCCAACGGAGTTTGAGGCAGGCCAGACAATTTTTTTAGAAGGCGATCCGGCAAATGGATTTTACCTGATCGAGACTGGAAAGGTGTCGCTCGAAGGAAGAACGAGCGATGGAAAATCAGTCGTCATCGATACGGTCACGGCTGGCCAGCCGCTCGGCTGGTCGTGGCTTTTCCCGCCGTATCTCTGGCATTTTGATGCGCGGGCGAGCGAGGCGTGCAAGGCAATCTGTCTTTCCGGCATCATGCTGCGGCAACACCGCGAGGACGATCCCACTCTCAGCCACGAACTGTTGAAGCGGATCAGTGAAGTGGTCGTGCGGCGCCTTCAAGCAGCACGAAACAAGTTGGCGGCGCACAAATAGCGGCCGCTTCGATTGGGCGGAAGTGACAAATTCAGAGTCAAAATTTGTTTTGTCAGATTTAGCAATCAGAATAACCTCAAAGTAATAAAAGGAGTCCGAATGAAAACAATCTTCAGCTTAACGAGTAGCCCTGTTCATTGCCTCGGCCGCGTCGCTTCGGGCAGCGGATGCCAAAGCACTTTGGGATGCGAATTGTGCGCAATGTCACGGCAAGAGCGGCAACGCCGACACGAAAATGGGAAAGACGCTAAACGCAAAAGATCTGACCGATTCGAAAGTTCAGGGAGATTTCAGCGACGCCAAAGCCGCAGAGTCTATCAAGAACGGAGTAAAGGAGAACGGCAAGACGATGATGAAAGCGTTCGGCGGGAAACTGAGCGAGGACGACATCAAGGCGTTGGTCGCTTACGTTCGCACGCTCAAGAAGTAGCAATCCAAAACAAGAAAGACCTAACGAATGAAACGGACAATACTCATCGCGGCGGCTATTATCATCGCGTCAGCCGGCGTTGGCTGGGCCGCGGACGGGGCTGCACTCTTCAACCAGCATTGTGCTTCCTGCCACGGCAAAGATGGCAGTGGCAGCACGACGATGGGAAAGAAACTCGGAGTGAAAGATTATCGCGATGCCAAGGTGCAGGGAGCGTTTAGCGATGGCGAAGCCGAGAGAGCGATCAAGGAAGGCGTGAAGACTAACGGCAAGGAAACGATGAAGCCTTTCGGCAGCAAACTTTCTGAGGCCGACGTCAAGGCGCTCGTGGCCTACGTTCGTTCGTTCAAGAAGTAAGCGCGCAAAAATTTGCAGGGCGCGCCTGGAGTGGCGGGTGCACGGTTTTGCACGGCCGACTCCGTCTCGATCTTTTCTGAAGGTCGATGATGATTGAGTTGTTTCGAGATGGCTTTTCTTAGCCGCCTGTAAATAATCACCGCGATGCCCGACGCTCCAGCTCCTGCGCAGCCCCGCCCTTTTTGGCGCAATTTCCGCAACTGGCTTAGCTGGTCGGGAATAATGCTCGCCGTCGGCGGGCTCTTCGCTTTTTTTCTTCTGCTCGCGATCGACCAATTCGCGGGCCATCGCAACCCTTACGTCGGCATCCTCGCTTACGTGGTTGCGCCGCTATTCTTCATTCTCGGAATCTTTCTCACGTTCCTTGGTGCGATTATTCGCGCGCGCACGCGGCGCCGTGCGGTCCAAGCGGCCGCGCCCCTTGCAATCAAAATTGATTTGTCACGGCCGCGCGATCGAAGAATCCTCGCGCTCTTCGTTGCGACAAGCGTTGGATTCTTATTTCTGACCGCTCTCGGTAGTTACCAGACGTATCAATTAACCGAGTCGGTGGAATTTTGCGGCAAAGCGTGTCATTTGCCGATGGAGCCGGAGTTCGTCGCTTCGCAACACACCGCGCACGCAAAAGTGGAATGCGTCGCGTGCCATGTCGGTCCGGGCGCGGCCGCCTATTTCAAGACGAAACTAAATGGCGTGAAGCAGCTTTATCATACCGCACGCAACGATTTCGACCGGCCGATTCGCGTGACGGCGGCGAACCCGCGGCCGCGGCAGGCCATTTGCGAACAGTGCCATTGGCCACAGCGCTACGTGGGAAATGTTGAGCGCACCTATCAGCATTATCTCTCGGATGAAAAAAACACGCCGTTTGCGGTGCGCCTGCTGTTGAATGTCGGTGGCGGCGATCCTTCGAACGGGCCGCCCGGTGGAATTCACTGGCACATGAACATTGCAAACAAGATCGAGTACATCGCGACCGATGAACAGCGAATGTCGATCCCGTGGGTGCGAATGACCAATCCGCAAGGTGTGGTGACGGAATATCGGACAGAGGAATTCAAGGACGGTCCGGGGAAATATCAGATCCACCGGATGGATTGCATGGATTGCCACAGCCGGCCGGCGCACAAGGTGCACACGCCTAACGACGCGGTCGATCTTGCGCTCGCTACCGGCCGGCTCGATCCGAAAACGCCGTGGCTGAAATCGAAAATGGTCGCGGCCCTGGTCCAGCCCTACAAGACTACGCGCCGAAGCCGAGCAAGGCATCGCCGATTCATTGCGCAAAGATTATCCCGAAGCCGCGCAATCCGAGCGCATCATCAAAGTGGCGCAGGAGATTTATCGCGAGAATTTTTTCCCGGAAGTGAAGACGGACTGGCGATCGCATCCGGATTTTGTCGGTCACAAAAATTGGGACGGCTGTTTTCGTTGTCACGATGGAAAACACGTCACGGCCGATGGCAAGATGTCGATCAAGGCGAGTGATTGCCGATCCTGCCACATTATCCTCGCGCAAGGCGGGCCGGAAACATTTAATCAGATCAATCCCCAAGGTCATGATTTCATGCATATCGACGCGCCCTACTCGGATTTTTCCTGCACCGATTGTCACACGGGCGGTCCGCAGAAATAGAATGCTCCGAAAAAATGCGTAGTCAGAGCGCCGCGCTCCGTGTAAAGCCGTACTGCCCGTCGACCAGGTCGTTATCGCGAACCGAACTTTGAAATGGAAGCAACCGGCGCATCCGATTCCAAAACGACGCGCCGTCACTTCATCGATCTTCTTCTGAGCCTCAGCGCGCTCGGCTGGATCGCAAGCGTTGCCTATCCAATCATCCGTTATCTTAAACCTTTGCCGCAAACTGGACCGACCGGTCCGACGCGTTTAACGCGCGAAGAAGCGGGCAAATTGGAGGAAAAGAAATTTGTCATCGTCCCGGTGAGCGGTCAGCGCGTGATTGTTTTTCAATCGGGCGATCAGCTTTTCGCCTTTAGCGCAAAATGCACGCATGAAGGTTGCACCGTGACCTTTCAGCCAGCTCAGTCCGTCATCTGGTGTCCATGCCACGATGGCCGGTTCGATCTGAGCGGGCGAGTTATATCCGGGCCGCCGCCGCAGCCGTTAGGCAAATATATCGCGCAGCGCCAGCCCGACGGTGTCATCGTCGTGTCAGAAGAAAAGACCTGATGCCTAACGAGCGCGAGGATCGTGGTGGCCTGCTCGGTTGGATCGAGCGCCGCTACCACGTCACTCCGCTGTTCGAATTCCTGCGGCACAAGGAAGTTCCGTTAGGCTCGCATTGGATGGGTTGGTATTACCTCGGCGGGGTGACGATGTTTTTCTTCATCGTTCAGGTCATCACCGGCGTGCTGCTCCTGATGTATTTTCAGCCGGGCGAAGCGACCGCCTACGAAAGCATTCGTTTCCTCACGACCAAGGTGCCGTTCGGCTGGCTCATTCGCTCGATTCACAGTTGGAGCGCGCATCTCATGATCATCTCGCTCGTCCTCCACATGTTCAGCACCATGATGCTGAAAGCGTACCGACCGCCGCGCGAGCTGACGTGGGTCTCGGGATATCTTTTGTTTCTCCTCACGCTTGGGTTCGGATTTTCCGGATATTTGTTGCCCTGGAATAAACTCGCTTACTTCGCCACGACCGTCGGGACCAACATCGTGCAATCGGTGCCACTGTTAGGCCCTTGGCTATTGCAAGTTCTGCGCGGTGGTCAGGACGTGACGATCAACACGCTCTACCGTTTTTTCGCCGCGCACGTCGTGATTCTGCCGCTCGCGTTTGTCGGAATCATCGCCCTGCATTTACTCCTCATTCAGCGGCAGGGAATGGCGGCGCCCGTCGGCGCGACGCGTGCACCGCGCGGGATGAAATTTTTTCCGAGCTTTGCCGTGCGCGATCTTCTTCTTTGGCTCGCCTGTTTGATGTTGCTGATTACGCTCGCCGTTTTTTTGCCTTACGGGCCGGGAATTCCGGGAATGGACTGGGAGCTGGGCGAGAAAGCCGACCCGTTTGCGCCCGCCTATCCCGGGATCAAACCGGAATGGTATTTCCTGTGGGAGTATCAATTGCTCAAAGAATTCCCGCCGCATCTTTTCGGTCTTGAGGGCCCACAGGTTTGCCTGTTCGTCATCGCGATCTTGTTAGGCATTTGGATGATCATCCCCTGGTTGGATCGACGTGCCTATCGCAACAAAGCCTCACCCGCCTTTAGCGATTTCGGCTGGGCCGCAATTTTGTTTCTCGTTTATCTGACGTTGATGGGTTGGGACATCGGCGGCGGCGCGAACGCCGACGATCCAACCGCGCTGCACAGAATCGCACGCATCTGCGCGGGCTGGACGTTGGCGGCGGGCGCAGTCGTCATCATCGTGCGCATCTGGCGTTACCAACATCGTTGGTTCCTGCTTACGGGCGCGGCGCTTTTGCAGGTCGCGCTTCACGGTTTGTTAGGCATTTCTTATTTGATCGCCGGCACAATCTCAGCTGTCACGGCGTTCGTCCTCATCGTGGCGATGTTTTTCCTTGGCCGGAGAACGACATGAAGACATGGCCGATCTTCGCGGGTTTTGTTTGCATGGCGACGATCGCTTTTGCTGCGGACGAAAAAATTTCGCCCAAGCTTGCGGCGATGCTTGCCGCCAAAGATGAGAATGGCAAACAGATCGTCACCGCCGAGCAGCGCGCATACTTCGACGGCTTGAACGACAACTTGAAAGCGCTGCTGAATACGGCGGCGGAGAAGGAAACGATCTCGCGGGCAGAGCACTTGTCGATTTTGCTCTCGCTGCAATTGCGTCCGCAGAAGATGGAGATCCTTCTGCAAAACAATTGCATCCTTTGCCACAGCGATTCCGCCAACCAATCCGCCGATACGCTCTTCACGCCGAATCCGAGCGCGTCTCCATCCCACATGGACCTGAAACAGGTGGTGGAGGACGTTCATTTCCGTCGCGGTATTTCCTGCGCCGGTTGTCACGGCGGCGATCCGACAGCCGATCTCGGTCACGACCATGGTCAAGGAATGGCCGGAGAAAGATCGGGATAAAAATCGCGCGTGGGTCGTGGCGTTTTGCGCGCGTTGTCATTCCGATCCGGCGGCCATGCACGAGTTCAATCCCGCGTTACCGACCGATCAGCTGGCGAAGTTTAAGGAAAGCCCGCATGGCCACCGGCTTCTCGATCTTCACGACGATCGCGCGCCGTCGTGCGTGAGCTGCCATGGCGTCCACGGCATCCGCCCGGCCAAAGATCCGCAATCGAAAGTTTACGCGCAACGCGTTCCGGAAACATGCGGCGCCTGTCACGCGAATTCCGCAATCATGGCTGGTATCACGCGCGCCGATGGTTCGCCGTTACCGACGACGCAGCTCGCGGAATATCGCACCAGTGTTCACGGGAAGGCGCTCGCGCGTGGCGATCTCGGGGCGCCGCGCTGCAACACCTGTCACGGCAATCATTCCGCCACTCCACCGGGCGTCGCGAGCGTGAGTCGCAGTTGCAGTCTTTGCCATTCCGCCAACGCGAGTTTGTTCGACGGCAGCAAACACAAACAAGCCTTCGATCAACATGGCTGGGCTGAGTGCAGCAAATGCCACGGCAATCACGCCATCATGCGGACTAACGACAAGATGCTGGCGACCGGACCCGGAATGTTATGCAGCGATTGCCATCGCCAGTTCTCGAAAAACCCCGAGTGCGAATCGACCGCGCAATATTTTCACAAGACGATCACGGAAATGGATGCATCGAAAAATAATCTCGTGGCCGTATCGGAAAAGCTCGCGGCCAAAGGTCTCGATATTGACCCAATTAATGCCCAACTCAGCGACCTGACCGATACGCTGAAGAAATCGCGCACCTATGTGCATTCCTTCAGCCGAAACACCTTCCAGCAAGTCGCGCAACCGGGCGAGGAAGCGGCGAAACGTGCCGACGGTCTGGTTCATCAGGCGCGCGAAGAATACAAGTATCGACAGATTGGCCTGGGGGCGAGCATCGCGGTGATCGGACTTCTCATGTTGACGCTTTATCTAAAACTGCGGCAGCTCGAGAAATAAGAAGCGCAGACGATCGAAGTTTTCCGAAAAAATGCGCAGCTTCTTTTTGCGTGAAGGTCCATGTTGACCTTGCACGAGCTCCAAGTCGCTGTTCGTCAAACCGCAAAAATTTATGATTCTGAACACAGGCGAATACATTCACATCATTCATCGGCAGCTTTTCCCAGATGACGTCCGGCGCCATTTCGTCGGCACTGTTGAGGCCCATGAGGGATCGCTCGTCCGCGTCAAAGGCTACCTCTTCGCCATGGATCCGAAGCGCAGTGAGTTTATCAGGCGTCCTCAGCTGCGAATCCGAATCATTTCACTCGATGACGCCGTCGTCGTAAATGTTCTTCCGTCGAACGTGCAGATTGACCGCATTACCTACAAGCACACGCCGGACGGCGACATCATCATCAGTGACGGGTCGGACTGGCATTTCGATATCACACATTTGTAATTTGCACGTGTCCGGCCCATCAGCGCACGGCAATAGCTGAATCTACATCCGGCCTGACCGTCAAACCTTCGTAGGTTTCTTCCACGATGTGGTCGACGACGGCTTTCAGATCCTTTGTGTCTTCCCAGACGGCCAGTTGCCGGTCGGCGCCTGTTCCTTCGCGCATGATCCGCTCGATGTGCGCCATCTCCGCGTGGGTCCCGAGTTCGTTTACTTCGGTGCTGATGAATTCGAGCATTTCATGAAGTAACTCGCGCTCATTCACTTCACATTTACGACCGAAATCGATCAGTTTGCCGTCGATGCCGTAACGCGACGCCCGCCATCGATTCTCATCGATCAATCGCCGCGGGTACATGCGGAAGGTCACATTTTGCCGGCGCAGTTTTACCAACTTCGACACGATCGCCTGCATGAGGGCGGCGAGCGCAATCGTGTCGTCGACGCGCGATTGCGCATCGCAGATGCGAAATTCGATGGTATCGAAGAACGGGTGCAGCCGGATGTCCCACCAGATTTTTTTCGCGTTGTCGATGCAGTTGGTGGAAACGAGCAGCTTCAGGTAATCCTCGTACTCGGACAAACTCTCGAAGGCGTCGGGAATGCCTGTGCGCGGGAAACGCTCGAAGATCATTTGGCGATATGCCTTCAGGCCAGTGTTCTGGCCTAACCAGAAAGGCGAATTGACTGACAGCGCGTAAATGTGCGGCAGAAAGTATCGCGCCTGATTCATGACATCGATTGCCTCTTCGCGATTCGGAATTCCGACGTGCACATGGAGGCCGAAGATCAGGTTGATGCGCGCGATCTGCTGCATGTCGTTCACGATGGTGGTGTAGCGTTCGTCGGCCGTGATCAACTGATCCATCCAGTTCGAAAACGGATGCGTCCCGGCGGATGCAATCTTCAAGCCATCGTGCCCGGCGATTGCCGCCAGATCACTGCGCAGCTGGATGACTTGCTCGCGTGCGCAGGCGACGTCCGCACAAATTTCCGTGCCGAGCTCGACGACCGACTGGTGCATCTCCGCTTTGATCCGTTCGCGCAAAAGCATTTTGCCATCGGCCAAAATCTCCTGGATGTGCGAACACAGTTCGCGCGTCTGTGGATTGATGATTTGGAATTCCTCCTCGATCCCGAGTGTAAAAACGTGATCGTGCGCTTTCATGGCCGGATGGCCACTTTGAGAACGCCATCGCGGCGCGAGCCAAAAAGATCGTAGGCCTCGACAATATTATCGAGCGAGTAACGGTGAGTGATGAGCGGCGTTGGATCGAAACGACCGGACTCCACCATCGACATCAACCGGCGCATGCGTTCCTTGCCGCCGGGACAAAGCGTAGTCACGATTTTGTTATCGCCGAGACCCGCAGCAAACGCATCATAGGGCAACTGGAGTTTCCCGGAATAAACTCCGAGACTGCTTAATGTCCCGCCGGGACGCAAAGAGCGCAGACAATTCTCGAAAGTCTCCTGAAGGCCGAGCGCTTCGATGGCAACGTCCACGCCGCCACTCGTTAGGCGTTTGATTTCCGCGACCACGTCGCACTGTTTCGGATCGAGCACAACATCGGCGCCCATCCGTCTCGACATGCGCATTCGCACCGGATCGCTATCGATGCCGATGATGTAAGACGCGCCCATCAGTTTGGCACCGGCGGTCGCACAAAGGCCGATCGGTCCTTGTGCAAAAACAACAACCGTGTCGCCAATACGAATGTTGGCCGATTCCGCCCCGCTGAATCCGGTCGAGGCAATGTCCGCCAGGAGCACAACCTGTTCGTCGGTCAGGTTATCGGGAATTTTGGCGAGATTCGCCTGCGCGTAAGGAACAAGGAGAAATTCAGCCTGTGCGCCGTTGATTGTGTTGCCAAAACGCCAGCCACCAATCGCTTCGCATCCGTGGCCATGACCGCATTGCGACCATTGTGCAGACAAACACGCGCGGCACTGACCGCACGGTGTTATCGCCCCGACGAGGACACGATCGCCGATGGCATAACCAGTCACGCCTTCGCCCAGCTCTTCAATCACACCGACCGGTTCATGCCCGATAACAAGGCCGGACTTCACCGGATATTCGCCGCGCAAAATATGCAGGTCGGTCCCGCAAATAGTCGTTAGGGTGATTTTGATCACCGCTTCGCCCGCGCCTGCATGTGGGCGTGGAACTTCGTCGACGCTGATACGGTTAGCGGAATGAAAGACATTTGCGCGCATGGTGGAAGTAGAGGCAGGCGCGCGACGAGGAGCTGGTGCGGTTTTGGTTTCAGACGGCATGGCGGGCGAATTGGTCATTGTTTTCATATCGTTAGGCGGTGAGCGCGGGTTGTTTCTTTCGGAAGGCAACTTTTGATGAGCGCTTCGATTTGCGCTGCGGAAACAGGTTTGTGCAGAAAAAAGCAGGCGCCACCGGCAGACGCGAGCGCCTCCATGTGTTTCCCGGCATCTGGAGTTATAACGATGACCGGCAGATGCTCGCAATACATCCGGAGGGCTTGAACCAGGCTAAGGCGGTCAAAGCCGTGTTCGAAATCGATTATCGCCAATGTCAGTTCGCTTCCGACTCCGCACGCCGTTTCCAGCGCTTCGCTGGCGCAACAGGCGAGGTGACTGAATCCGCCCATCTCATTTAGTGCCTGAGCGACGGTTTCCTCTACTTGCGGATCGTTTGTGAGCAGAAGAATGACCGGCGTCTTCATACCGAAATTTTCGTTCGTGCTTCTGCGAGCGCTCGCCCGCAATTGCGATTTCGTTTTCATTTCTTGCGCGATTGTCATTGCCTGATGCGCCCCATCGTCTTTCGGAACCGAATGCCGCTATTCATAACCTCGGACTGCGTTCCTGCTGCGGAGGCGTGGAAAAAAACAGCGTGATAACCGTTTCATCCGGCCGCGTTTGGTAATCGCAGAGCACATCGAAACGCGACAATTTCGCCGAGTGCATTCCCTCACCGGCGTAGAGGAGTCCGTAGAGCCGTTCGCTTTCGTTCGACTGAAAAAATGGCGCCTCGAAAAATTCGCGCACGACGTTCATGCCATAATCGTCGATGACGTGAAAGCGTAGCAACATCTGCCCCTCGTGCCGCTCGATCATGACGCTAAACAAACCCTCACGCATCGATCCACCGTCAAAGCGTGCGTAGGTTGGCGAGCGCTGCGTGGGCGTCTGTTCGAGCGCCTGGACGAAATAATCAACGACGTCGTCAAACGTGAACGGCAGCCGCGCAACGGCCGCGGTCTTCTCGACTAACGAGTTGGGTGTTGCTACCGCGCGCGGCAGAGTAACGGGCAAGCGATGCGTTAACTGATAACCGATGAAAGCGAGCGTCGCGCCGATGAGCAACAGCCATGGGGCCTTGCCAGCGGCGAGCGCATGATGCGAGGCGGACATTTTGCTCTCCTAGAATGGGAGGTGCCAGCTTTGCGCTTCGGGTAAACCCTGCGCTTCCCAGTTCTGCATACCGCCATCCACCACCACCGGGTGCATGCAACCGGCACCCTGCAGCATTCCCGCGGCGAGACCCGCCATGAGGCGATTCTGGCAGACAACAAACAATGGCTCGTTAGGCGAAAGCTTGCGGTCGCGCACCACTTTCGCGGGCAGCAATTTTTTCAGCGGAATCGAGCGCGCACCGGGAATGTGTCCCTTCTTAAATTCGTCATCCGGTCGCACATCAATCAGTTCAAATGGTTTATGGTTGGCAACCAGCGCTGCCAAACCTGTGGGATGAATCGTTGTCATATGTTTTTCCTTTCGCCTTGAACATCCCCGCTGTTCGCGGCGGCGACAATGAGGCCGATCCATGGATCGCGATCGTGGAAAACGCTGACGCGCAGTAAGGGAATCCCTTATGCGCGAAGTCGCGGATAGAAGAAGCGCTTCGCGATTTCCGCTGCGGCGATGTAAGCGAGAATGATCGCGGCAATGATCGGATAGAAATGTGCTGGCATTGATTCAAAGCCCAATATCGGTGCGAACGGCAGGTGCGGTATCAGTATTGCGATCGCGATCGAAGCCGCCGTCGCGCCCATGAGCAATTTGCTCGGCATGCTTTTGAAAAATGGCCGCCGCGTGCGCACAACGAGAACGACCAGCGCCGCGGAGACGATCGATTCGATGAACCAGCCGGTCCGAAATTGCTCCATCGTCGCGCCGAGCCAGATGAGCACGCCAAACGTCAGAAAATCGAAAACGGAACTAATCAGGCCGAAGACGATCATAAAGCGGCGGATGAAATGAATGTCCCAGCGTCGCGGTTGGGTCGTGAGCTCCGGGATCGACGCCGTCATTTGCAATCGTCATCTCCGGAAAATCGGTGATGAGATTGATGAGTAGAATTTGTTTCGGCAGCAGCGGCAGGAACGGAAGAAAAAGCGATGCGCCCGCCATACTGAACATGTTTCCGAAATTCGCGCTCGTCGCGATGAAAACATACTTGAGCGTATTCGCGAACGTGCGGCGACCTTCGCGCACGCCGTCGACGAGCACTTCGAGATCGTGCTCGAGCAGGACGAAATCGGCGGCCTCGCGTGCCACATCGACCGCGGTGTCGACGGATAAACTGACATCGGCCGCGTGCAGCGCTGAAGCGTCATTCACTCCATCGCCCATGTAGCCGACAACGTAACCGGCCTTTTTTAGCGCAAGAACGAGCTTTTCCTTTTGTCCCGGCTCGATCTCTGCGAAGACATCCACGTCGCGCACTCGTTGCATGAGCGCGGGGTCACTCATCTTTTGAATTTCGGGACCTGATAATATTTCGTCGGCGTTCAATCCGACTTCACGCGCGAGATGCGAAGCGATGAGGACGTTGTCGCCGGTGACGATCTTCAATCGGATCCCGAGTTGTTCGAGTTCGCGCAGACTCGACTGAATTCCAACTTTTGGCGGATCGGAGAGAACGACGAATCCGAGAAACGTCATTCCTGTTTCGGATTCGCGCTTGATTGCGGGGAGATCGCATTCGCGGCAGGCGACGCCGAGCACACGAGAACCTTGCGAACTAAACTTGCGCCATTGCTGATCGATCCGCTCGCGCCATTGCTCGATCGGTTCCCGCGAGCCGTCGCTCAACTCGACATCGGAACAGACCTGCAGGATTTGGCGCAACGCGCCTTTAGTCACGATGACGTTACGATTTTCTTTTTCGAAAAGAATGCTGAGACGTTTGCGCACGAAATCGTACGGAACCTCGTCCAGCTTTTTCCAACCCGCCGCGGCGGGCGCGGCGCACGCGCGCAAAGCTTCGTCGATCGGGTTGACGAATCCGGTTTCGTTCGACGCATTGAGATAAGCGCAGAGCAAAACTTTCGCGCTCGTATCACCTTTGGCGTCGACCGCGGCGGTGATTTCAATTTTTCCTTCCGTGATCGTGCCGGTTTTGTCCGTGCAAAGCACGTTCATGCTGCCGAAGTTTTCGATCGCGGCGAGTCGCTTCACGATCACTTTCTTCTGCGCCATGCGTCGCGCCCCGTGGGAAAGATTGATCGTGATAATCGCTGGAAGCAGTTGTGGCGTGAGTCCGACCGCGAGCGCGAGCGCGAACAAGAACGAATCGAGGACCGGTTTGTGCAGGAAAACGTTAAAGGCAAAGATCGCGAGGACGAGCAGAAGCGTTACTTGCGCGAGCAGAAATCCGAAACGACGCACCCCGCGTTCGAATTCTGTTTCGGGACGGCGCAGCCGCAGGCTCTCGGCAATTTTTCCAAAGCGCGTCTGTTTCCCGGTGCGAACGATGAGCGCTTTGCCCCATCCGCTGACGACATGCGTGGCCATGAGCAATTCTGCCTGGCCGGTGCTCGAGCCGGATTGTTCGTGATCGTGTTCCAGCGTTTTCTCGGCCGGAAAAGTTTCGCCGGTCAGTACCGCTTCGTTAACAAACAATTCGCGCGCTTCGAGCAATTGGCCATCGCCCGGAATAATTGCGCCGGCCGAAAGCAGCGCGACGTCGCCCGGCACAATTTCCGCGAGCGGAACGAGGACTTCCGCGCCATCGCGCAGCACGCGCACTTTCGTTTCCACCATCGCGCGCAACTTCGCTACCGCGTGCGTCGCGCCGTGTTCCTGCCAGAAACCGAGAAGTCCGCTGAGCACGACAATCGCGAGAATCAAAATCGCATCGGTATTTGCCTGCAGAAAAAGTGAAACGCACGCCGCACCGATCAGGATCAAAATGATCGGGCTCTTGAATTGCGCCAGGAAAAGACCGAGCGCAGAACTTCGGCTTTCCGTTTTTAGTCGGTTCTCACCGAAACGGGCAAGACGCTCTCGCGCTTCTTCAGTCGTTAGGCCGGCGACGGTGGCATCCATCTCGCGCAACAGATCTGCGGTCGAGCGTTCGAGAACGCCATCTTCTCCATCATGCATGACGCTTCTTAACCGCCACCGGCATTCGACTCATCTTTGCCAAAATCTTACCGGCTCGCCGAATCGGCCACCAATCATAAAGAAAGATTTGCATCGGTCTCCACATGGCGACCCAGCCGCCGATGGTCAGACTGGTTCGTAGAACGGTAAGAAACGGGCTCGCTCCTTGTCGCAGTAACAACTCGCTTGCCAGTAAACAGAGTGCGAGGAACGCGAGACCGATGACGAGGCTGACGCGTCCCTGTTTCAGCAGACGGTGAAACTCCATGCCGTTAAGTTTCGTTCGATAGGCGAAATAATTGTGCACCGCCGTTTCGACGAGTTGCTGGGCATCGTCGCGCGATTGATTAACATGAACGACTAACGAGACCGGATCGCGCAGCGGATATTCCTGCATCCAGCTAGTGATGAATTCTTCGGCATCGTGGTCGAGATCCTTCTCATGAAACGGGGAAGGGTCCATCGAGTTGAACAATTGCTCGACACGCTCGACGGAAATTTCAATTCGATGCCGCGGCCGCTTATGCAATTGGGAAGTCACGTCGGCCGCTGCGATGCGGCGGTGACGAGGTCGCGACAAATCGATCGGATCTGCCTCACCGTTTTTTCCGTCAACGGTTTATTCTGCTCTTGAACGAGCGCGCGAATCTGCCGAATCCCATTCAGCATGTTCATCACCATCGGCCGGTTGCCAATTGCAGGCGGCATGGCGACAAGTTGCTTCTCCAAATGATCGAGTAGCGCAGGTTGCCGAATGATCTCGGCGCGTTCCGCGGAATAGTTTTCGAGCACGAGCGCGCAGATTGCTTCGGTGCCGCGTAGCCAGCCGCTCAGACTAACGAGTTGGGAAAGCGGTTCGCTTTTCAGCGCGATCATCCCTTTCTCCAAATCGGAAAGGGCGGCGTCCCATTCCTTGCGCGCGCGGGCCCACTCATCGCGGTCGGCCAGATCCATGATGCTGCGGCTGCGGCGAACCGCGTTTTTTTCGACGCCGAGACCGCGCGCGAGCGTGAGCACGGAATCGCCCAGGTTATGGACTTCGGAGGAATCTTCAGCCTCCATTGCGATAAAGCCTTCGGCTACGACAACGCCGAGCAGGACTGCGATCTGGACCTGGTCGCCGTGGGATTTCCAATGAATCACCTCGGGACGTTGCACCGCGCGCCAATTGACGTTTCGAAACTGGTCGAGCGAACGGAAGATTTCAGTCGGAACCGGAACCAGAATTCCTTTCACCGGTTTGGCTTCGGCCGGAAGCGGCGATGGCGACTGCGCAAAAACAGGCATCGCCAGAAAAACGAGAGCAACGAGCGATGTCTTTAACGCGGGCACGATGATCAGAGCCCGGTCGGGAATGTTTCTTCAACTTCGCCCGCCTGCCATTCGGCGGCTCGCTCGAGCGGTTCGACTGCGCGCGTCCGATCGTAATGCAAAACGGCGTCGAATTGATCGGGCAAACGCGCCTGGAAATAATGGCTGATCAATTCTGTCTCGGGCCGATAGATCACGCCGATCGCGCGCTCGAGTCGCTCCTCGCGCAATCGCGAGCTGACGTCGCTATTGTCGCGAAGATTGAGAAAGAAGTTCGGCATGTCGACATCGTGAAAGAGCGCCTCGTAACTTTGTTTGTGACCCGGGCGCACGTTCTTGCGTTCGGCCGCTCCATCCCAATCTGACGCCGCTGTCACTGTTCCATGGTAAGTCGTGAAACCAATCGAGACAGTTTCTTTTCCAAAGTGTTCGCGCGTGAGCTGGCCGAGATTGATTTCGCCACGTTCGCCCATTTGTGTCGCGCGCGCGTCGCCAAGATGTGAGTTGTGCGCCCAGATAATGATTTTTGCCGGTGCGCCCTTCTTGTTCAGATGATTCGTTAGGGCGAGAAGCGATTCCATCATGTGGGTGTCGCGCAGGTTCCAGGAGGAAACTTCGCGGCGGAACATGTTGCGGTAGTATTCCTCGGCGTTCCGAACGACAAGCGCGTTTTGTTCCGCGCAGAAATATGCGTCGGCGGCGACCTGACCGTCGCGTTGCAGGTACTGCATCGCCTTGCGCCGAAGCTCTACCAGTTCGCGCACAACCGCCGACTCGCACGTCGGCGTCATCCCGAATGCGGTGGCGTAACCGTAAGCTTCGATTTTCTTTCCGAACTGCTCGAAACAACTGTAGTGATGTCGCGCGCGGTTCGCCGCTTCCGGATCGACCTTTGCTCAGGTAACTCAGCACCGCTTCGATCGATGCGCTCAGGCTATAAAGATCGAGCCCGAAAAAGCCGCATTTCCGATCTTCGAATTCCTGCTCGTCATTGTGCTCGCGCAACCAGCCGACGAAATCGAGCACATCCGCGTTACGCCACATCCATTGCGGGAAACGTTTGAAACCGCTCAACGCTTCTTCGCCATCGGCGTCTTCGCCGACACCGCGCACGAATCGGTTTACGCGATAGGCATCGGGCCAGTCCGCCTCCACCGCCACGGCATGGAAGCCGCGTCGCGCGATCAGCATTTTCGAGATCTGTGCGCGTATCCGGTAAAACTCATGTGTCCCGTGACTCGCCTCGCCAATCAAGACAAAACGCGCGTCGCCGATCATGTCGATAAGCGAATCGAAGTCGTTAGGCGATCCGACCAGCGGCTCCCCCGCTTCACAGATGCAATCGATCAAAGATTCCGGCATGTAGTTGCTTTCAATTAAGATATCGCACAACGACTCGGCACAACCATAACTGGCGTTTCGGCGTAGCGCACAATTTGTTCGGCGACGCTGCCGAGTAATGCGTGATTGAATCCCGTGCGCCCATGTGTCGACGTGACGAGCAGATCGATGTCCGGTCTGCTCGAAGCGCCGCAAATTTCATCGACCGCATGGCCGGTTCGGATTTCAGTTTGGAATCTGACATCGCGCAGGAAATCGGATTTGGTGAACGCTTCCATTTCCTCACGAGCATTCGCCAGGCTGATCTTGTCCTGCCCCGAGATGTTGGCGGTGACTCGGTCGAGCATTACCGGCACGAGCGGTCGAACGGCGTGAAACAGACAAATCTTCGCATTAAATTTTTTCGCGAGAAACGCGGCGTACATCGCTCCTGCCGTCGCGCATTCGGAAAAATCAATCGGCACAAGAATTTTCCGGATGGACAGATCGCGGTTTGAAGTCACGAATCCAAGCGGAACGCCGCCTTTGCGTTTGCGCTGACGCACAATCAGGACGGGGCAGGGGGTAAAGCGCACCACTCGCTCGGCCGTGCTTCCGAGCAGCACGCGTTTCAAGCCTGTATTCCCGCGGGTAGCGAGGACAATGAGGTCGGCATCGATCGTTCGCGCGACCGCGCAGATTTGCTGATAAGCGCGCCCGCTGCGGACATGACAATTCTGCGGCCAGAACGTGCTGACGTGTTTCTGTTGCACGGCGGCAAGCTTTTCGTGCACGCTTGTCACCGATTCGGCGCATTCGCGCATGAGCCGGCCGGCGCCTGTCACGCCGGACGCTTCGTCCGGTGTTTGCACATGAACGAGATGGACAACGGCGCCGAATTTTTTTGCCATTGCCGCCGCGTAACTGACCGCTTGCATGGAAGCGCGCGAGAAATCGAGCGGAACAAGAATCGTTCTTATTGCGACAGAAAGCCCGACCGGTCGATGCCGAAGCAACGGTGGCGCCGGTCAGACGCCGCGAGCGTGGAGCGACCGCCGGTTGCCTCGACTCCAATTTTCATGATCATGCGCGCTGGTTTCGTTAGGCAACGAGCTGCGGTGCCGGCTGCAACGGTGTCGCAATCGGTTTCGGCGATCGATGTGTGCAGATCGCACGTAGCGTATCTTCCACGTCCTGCGCGGAGAGTTCTTCGTCGCCCTTTTTCGCCTTCAACGCGACATCGTTCAACGAAAGCACGCCGATCAATCTGTGATGGATTGCATCTATGATAGGCAACCGCCGCACTTTATTCTGCCGCATGATCTTCAGCGCTTCCTGTATGTCGGTGTCGGGCGAGCATGCGAATACCTGGCCGCTCATCACTTCCTCCACCCGAATATTGACCGGCGCGCATTCGCGCATGGCCGTGGCCATGCAGATATCACGGTCGGTGATGACGCCAACAATCCTGTTGCCGTCCAGCACCGGCAGAATGCCGAAATCTCCATCCCACATTTGCATCGCCGCCATTCCCAGATTGGTGTCGGGCCGGCATGTGTGCACATCATAAGTCATTACATCTTGTACTTTCATAATTGTTTGCCTTTCTTGACGAAATTGAACCCGCGATAGCGTGGTGCGCTCCGCGATTCTTGCGAAGAACTGCGCAAATCTTGGCTGACGGCTGCGCCTGGCTGAGAATTCAGGCGGCGGCCTGGTCGCGATGATTCGTTAGGGCAAAAAGTTCGTGCACTTCCTCATCGCTTGTTTGGGAGAAGTCTTCGTACCATTGGCCCACGCCGTGGAATTCTTCCGGCACGATTACGGCGACTACATCATCGGCGACCTTTTGCAGATAATCGTAAGTCGCGTGTGCAATTGTCGGCGCCGCGACAATGATGGACCCGGCGCGGAGTTGACGAAGAGCAGCGACAGCCGCGGCCATGGTCGAGCCAGTCGCGATTCCGTCGTCGACGATGATCACCGTCTTGGCTTCCACATTTACCGGCGGCAGGTCATCGCGGTACGATTTTTCACGCCGCTGGAGTTCCTGCAGCTCTTCGGCGGTAACGGCATTGACGACTTCATCCGGAACGCGGAACGAATTGATTACGTCACCATTAAAGACGCGCACACCGCCGGTGGCGATTGCACCCATGGCCAGCTCCGGGTGTCCGGGCAATCCGAGCTTGCGCACGACAAAAATATCGAGCGGCACATTCAGCCTCTTTGCCACGCGCGCGGCGACCGGCACACCTCCGCGCGGAAGTGCGAGAACAATGACGTTCGGCTTGTTTGCGTAGATCATGAGTTGCTCGGCGAGCAGGTCGCCGGCTTCGTAGCGATCGCGGAATTGCGTTTTCATTTTCGTGTTTGCAGATGTTGGCGAAACCAATTCGCGGCGAGCCGCGCCACCTCTTCGAGCGCGCCGGGTTCTTCGAATAGGTGGGTTGCGTGTGGAACCACCGCGAAACTTTTCTCGCATTGCAATTGTTCGAAAGCTTCTTCATTCAGGCGCAAGACTTCATCATCGCGCTCGCCGACGATGAGCAATGTCGGAGCTTTCACATGAGCGAGCGCCTGGCCGGCGAGATCCGGCCGTCCACCGCGCGACACGACAGCCTGTATGCTCGTTCCAAGCGCAGCTGCTGCGCGCAAAGCGGCCGCGCCACCGGTGCTGGCACCAAAATATCCCAGACCGAGATTTCGCGAACGCGGATCATCGCCGATTTCCTGCGTGACGGTAACGAGTCGACGCGAAAGCATCCCGATGTTGAACCGAAGATGGCCGGTGTAGGCGTCGGCGACTTCTTCCTGCGGAGTGAGCAAATCAAAGAGCAGCGTTCCTACTCCCGCATTTCGCAAGACTTCCGCCACCGCCTGATTGCGCGGACTGCGCCGGCTGCTGCCGCTGCCATGGGCAAATAAAACGAGACCGGTTGCGTTCCGCGGAATTTCCAGATCGCCCGAAAGCATCACGTCTTCGCACGGAATCCGCAGCGCGACGGAGACGCCGGCGAATTCCGGCTCGCTATTTCTAAATGTTGGTTCTGGCCTGTGCGTGTTCATTCTTTTAAAGAAACAAACACGCTGCACTTATTTTGTGCTGCGCGAATCTTGCGAGAGATTGCGCGCTTTTTGTTGTCGCTGGCGTCGGCGCTTACGACAACTCGATCACGCGGTTGTCTTGAATCTTGTAGCTCTTGCCCGACTTATCGCAGCGCGCGATGCCGTTTGTATCGAAGTGCAATTTCCTCGCCGCTTCACTTACCCAGCCTGTAATTCTCGCCGGATTGCCGAGAACCAGCGCAAAATCAGGAACGTCTTTCGTCACGACGGCCCCGGCGCCGACAAATGCGTGGCGGCCGATGGTGATGCCGCCGATAATCGTGCAATTCGCGCCTAACGAAGCGCCTTCCCTGACCAAAGTTTTAACGTAAAATTTTGACGCAGCCTGCGGATACTTGCTGCGAGGGTCGACAATGTTGGTGAAAACCATGGAAGGTCCGCAGAAAACATAGTCTTCGAGTGTGACGCCTTCATAAACGGACACGTTATTTTGGATTTTGACGAAATTGCCAATCGTGACCCCGCCGGCAACGTTGACGTTCTGGCCGAGAATACAATGGCGGCCGATGCGCGCGCCCGATTGCACATGAGTGAAATGCCAGATCTTTGTGCCCGCACCGATTTCTACTCCGTCATCAACCACCGCATGTTTATCGATGTAATATTCCACAAGGATGTTGCGACGATCAGCGAGCGGCTTTGAGTTTCTTTTCCGCTAGCTCAAGCACACTCAGGACTTCGAGCGCATGTGGACCATCAGTCAAAGGGCGCCGGTCATGACGGACGCATTCATAAAAATGACGTTGCTCCAGTTCCAGCGGTTGTCCGGCTGAAAGGCGCACAACCTGATATGGCGCTTCAAATTTAGTGAGCGCACCCTGCACGTTCTCGATGCCTTTGCGATAAAAACGAAGCTTTTCTTTTGGTGCACTGTCTTCGAAAACAATCATGCCTTTGTCACCAATAAGAACTAACCGCTGTTCTTTAAACGGGTGCAGCCAGCTAACGAATATGTGTGCATGAATATTCTCGGGATAGGTCAGATGTGTGACAGTTACGTCTTCGATATTGCGTTGCAAAAACGTCGCGCCTTTCGCGTCAACGGCGATCGGTTTGGACCCAATGAGGTATTGGATGATGGCGATGTCGTGAGGGGCAAAGCTCCAAAGAATGTTTTCTTCGCTGCGAACGGTTCCGAGATTCACGCGGTTGCTGTAAATGTATTGCATCTTGCCGATCAGACCGCGTGCGACCATCTGCTTCATCTCTGCCACAGCCGGATGAAACATGAGAATGTGGCCCACCATTAAAATCTGCTTCTGGTTGTTGGCGATGCCGATGAGTTTTCTCGCACTCGAGCAATTCAATGTGAGCGGCTTCTCAACCAGGCAGGCCTTCCCAGCTCCTGAGCATGAGGCTGGCAATGTCGTAATGAGTCTCCGCCGGCGTGGCGATGATGACAGCGTTGATATCAGTGCGATCGGCCACCTCGCAAATGTCGTTCGTAAACTCAGCCTGTGGTGCCAGGGCGGCTATTTGTTCGCGGCCGGTATTCTTTAGATCGCAGATCAAGCGCAGATCACGACCGAGTAACGTGGTTGCTGTTTTGACGTGATTGATTCCCCACCTTCCGACACCAACAATTGCCAGTTGAACAGTTTTCACGGGCTATTAAGACCTGCGGTAGCAGCAACGGGGGTGACACCAGGCTCGTTGCATAGCTCGTGCAGAATGGAAATGTATTTTTGCTTTTCCACGCTCCAACGGAACTTCTCTCGAAGTGCGATTGCTCGCTGTCGGTATCGGAGGAGTATCTCCGGGTTGTCTGCGAGACTTTCAAAAACGCGGCGTAATGAGTCGGCGTCCTCCGGATCGTAAAAGAGACAGTCGTCCTGGCCAAAGTAGTAACTGATAGCCGCGTTCCTGATGGTAAGTGACGGAAGACCAAGCGAAGTATATTCAAGCAGTTTTAGAGGCAGGCCGTAGTTGGTGGCCGAAGACATCTCCAAGGGCACCAGACCAAGGTTGCAGTCGGATATGAGCAGAGGGATTTCCGGCAAAGGATAAACGCAATTTAGGAAGTGGACGGTTTCGTGCAAACCAAGCGCGGCAATCATCTTCGAAAGTTCGGTGCTGAAATCGCCCTCGCCGATGATCCGCACCGAAATGTTTTCTCTTCGCTTTAGTCGCGAAACGGCGAGCACGACATTACCCAGTCCGTATCTCTCGAGGATCGTTCCATGGAAAACAAGGCGCAGCTTTCCATCGATCGAATAGGAGTCCTGAAGTGGAAAAAGTTCGTCGTCGGCGAAATTCGCGACGACCTGGATTGAGTCTGGGTTCAGACCATGCTTTACCAAAATGCCGTGTTTTACTGGCTCATGCACTGTAAGAGTTTTGTCGGCATACCATGCACTCAGGCGCTCTTGCCACAGGAGCAAATGATAGAAGAAGCCGTAGTGATTCTCGCCGAACTTCGAAGCAAAGGTGTTCGGCATCGGGTCGTGGATATCGAGAATAATTTTCGCGCCGCAGATTTTCGGGATGAGGGAACAGAAGACAAGAAAGTCCGGCATGTTGTTCACGTGGATTACGGCGTAACGATTCTTAAAGAACAGCCACGTTGCTTTGAAGAAGCACCTAACGAAGAATTGCAGGTAGGCGAACAGATAATTGACGTGGCCACCACCGCGGTAACGCCGTTGATTGAGATGAAATACTCGCACGCCGCGGACCAATTCGATATTCCGATCGCCCTGTCTTCGAAGCGCCAGAAAATCGACAGCAAAGCCGGCACTTAATGCTGCTTCAGCTTCGCGGATGACGCGGGGATCGCTGGCGTAGTCCGTATAGGCGACCATCAACACCGATGGTCGGTCTCGTTTCATGACACAGTCGTTTCCAACTCAGTGACAAGACTCCGGAACTGTTCAGACAGTTCCTCGTCGGCCAGAATATTTTCGGGATGAAGGAGCAAAACGATATCACGCGCCTTCGCTTCACTTAAGAGCCATTCAACCGGATAGCGCTGGATGTCTCTCCATGCAGGCTCGAGCCAGAATGCGCCAGGGTAGCTGGTGAAGTTTGGTGGAAAGCTTTGCGGCTCCAAGGTGGGATCCTCCAGGTTGCCGAAGAAGAGTTTCATGCCGGCTTGTCGCGCCCATTCGACATATTTCTCGGGCTCGTAAGGAGCATAGTGGTGGCGACCGTATCTCCTTCCGCCGGAGCCATGTTTCGAGAGGGCATGAACTTCCTTTCCGATATGGCCTTCGAGGATATGCTTCTCTTCTACAAAAGTCTCGTACAAACGAGAGTCTTCGAGATGGAGCCCGATCTCGTGCCTCCCCTCATCGATCAATTTGATCACGCTGGGAGACGGCAGCGTGCACCGACGAAAGAAGAGATAAGCATGGGCGTTTGCTTCGTTGAGTATGCGCAAAATCTTCTTCAGTTCCGTCAGGTATCCGAATGCTTCAATTTTCGGGAAATAGTAATCAGAACTCACTCTGCTCAGGATGTGGCGTGGGAGCGGTCTTTTGCCGTATGGTCGGTCAACGTCGATACGGACAATAAGAGCCATGGTCGTGTGGTTACGTAACGGGGGATGTCCAACTAGGAGGCCATCGATTCCGATTCCACAGGGTTCTTGAATTCGAAGCGTTTGCGTTCACTTCGGATTCCGATCCGGGTAGGATCGATATGTTGATCAAATGTGGAGCGATCGCCGGAAAGGATTGCCTCGGCTGCTTCGATGCCCGCCAGCGTAGCGATATCCAGGTCGGTTCGACTGACGTAATAAAGATTTTGAAACAGTTGTAACTGCGCAACGAGCTTGAGCCGGTCCTTGCTTAGCCAATTATGCCGGTTCTGCGAGGCATCAGCGCCGCGAAACCTTACGACCATGCTGTCGAAACACTTGTTATGATCGATCAGGCCGAACCGTGCGCATTCATCCAGAGTCAGTTTGACAATTTCCGAGTCAGGCGAGGCCGCCAGTGGGTCATTGTCGAAACAATAAAACTCGCAGCAAAGAGCTGTCTTGCCTTTCGGGACCATACTGCCGTTCATTGCTGCATAGTTGGTAATGCGTCCGATTCTTGTACGCGGACACGTTACATTCAACCATGCATGTGGAAATCGCGGTTCCTCATTTAGAAGCAAATAAACCAGCACGACTGTTTTTTCGCGCAGCAAAGGTGAGGATTGGGGCACGCCCAGGTTTCGCTGCCGCTTCGTTTGAATAACATTCGCATCAGATACTCGATTGGGATGCTCGAGACCACATGTTGTGGTTCAAATGCGAAAACCTGACCGCCGCTCTCCGCGACAACATGTTTTATTCTGTCATTCGCGACGGCAATTTCCCGTAAGTCGACCCCGGTGCGGATGCTGCCGCCGAGATCGCAGATACGATGTTCCAGTTCCTCGCAAATTTGTCCTGTGCCCCGAGCGGGATGTCGCCACACGCCGAGATGCGTATTGGCTTCTTTCCGGGAAAAGGTTCGTAGACCAGCCTCGATGAGTGTTCGCAACAAACCGTTCTTTTGCTCGTTAGTTACAATCGCAGCCAACTGAATCTCGCTCCATTTTGTTCCGTTCAACTTCTCCTGAAACCCCTGCGAGAAAATCTGAGTAAGCCGCCGTCCTCGCTTTCGATACCAATAATCCTGCAGCGTTTGCGCGTGTGCCGCCGGCCGTTTCAACTGACATAGCCCGAACTCGATGCAGCAGGCCAGGAACATTGTCCACGGCAGGTTTCGACGAAATCCACGATATTCGGGCGACGTTTCAATGATGTGACCGTCGTAAAGAATTCCGCCCCGATGCGTATAGCGCCGGTAATCCTCGCCGAGGAGCTCCGACCAAAAAGCATCAACCTTATCCAGCCGGTTATACAGTTCTTTGCGGCCGACATCGACGATGAAGTCTCCACGCCGAATCGATCGCATTAGGCCGCCGCACACTTTATCTTTCTCTACAATCAACGGGCGGAGATTCGCGCGAGCGAGCGTGTAACCGGCGGCGAGACCAGCCGGGCCGGCGCCGAGAACTACGGTGTGAACTTGTTCCGTTTGCATTAATCGCCAGTTCGCTAATTCCGTTCTTGCCAATATTCCGATCCCATTATCGCAAATGGGAGGTGATCAATGCGAGCGACAAGTATGAATCAAACTGGGCGTTCTTGGCAGCGGCTATGCGTCGCCGAATCTTCGCCAGGAACGATACCGAAAGCATCCAGATGGATGAGAAATCGATTCGTTAGGCGGTTTCGTAATTTCAATTCTTCGGAGCGCCAGCTGCCCGGAGCGCGATTTGTCGCGCAAGATCGCGCAGGTAACTGCGGCCGCGCCGGGCATTCCGCAATGTGTCGTTAGGGTTGGGCATTCCGGCCATTTCCAAAATGATTGCGCCGTGGAACTGAGTTTGGATCAAGTCCTGGAGCAGCCGTGTCCAATCGATTTTGCCGTCGCCGGGTGCGAGATGTTCGTCGCGCGAGCCAGTGTTGTCGTGCGCGTGAATCATCTTCAGATGCCCGGCCAGCTTATGAATGAGATTGTGCACGTCACCGCCCAGAAAAGCGTGACCGGTGTCGAGACAAGCCCCGACCTCGGCACCATTGATGCCGTCGAGGATCCAGAGAATGTCGCTCGTATTTCCAAAAAGCAGATGTGGCAGTTTGTTTTCCAAAACACAAATCACACCGAGCTCGTGACAGCGGCGCGCGATTTCATTGATCGATTCAATGACATGCTGCATCCGTGCCAATAGTTCCTGCTGGGGAACCGTCGCGGGATTTTCCGGACCGGGATGCAGCACAAAATAATGCACACGCAAAAGCGCCGCCGCCTTTGCCGCCATGGTTATTTCCTCGATGGCAGCGCGGCGTTGCGCGTCATCGACGGACGAGATGTCGATCTTTTCCGCGAACGGCGCGTGTAGCGAGTACGCGTCCATTCCGAGCTCGCCGATTCGTTGCGCTGCGCGGCGCACGGCCGCTTCATCATGATAATCGAGATGCTTCGGAGACGAGCAGACCTCGATTGTGCTGAAGCCGCTTTCACGGATCAGCGGCAGACAATCAAGAATGCTCTGGTTGTAAAAGCAGCCGGTTGAAAGGCCGATGCGCCAGTGTGGCATTTGCTCTCCTGTTTAATGCTGATTGTTTGAAATCGAGAAGGTTGTAGCCGCAATTTGAAAACGGGCAGATGCCTTGTTCCTGCCCGGACACACAATTGAAATCCACCAGATCGTCGCAGCCGGTAACGAATAATCCGGCAAAGATGCGTGTGTAAAAATCCGCGCGCGTCGCGCGATCGTATCCTTCCAGCTGCGTCCAGCCGAAAGGCCGCGCATATTTGGAATGGATCAAGCCGGCGATGTGACGCGGATGCCAGCCCAGCGCGAGCAATATTCGCGTCAGTTGACGAATGCGCGCCGGCTTTAACAGAAGGTCGTTAGGCTCCTGCAAGACGATGCGCGCGCATGCAGGCAATGTTTCCAACGGCAGCCGATCGTAGGTTTCGCTCCAGCGCTCGGGCTCCTCCTGTTCTTCCGAGTAGAACCAATCGTGGAACCTGGCCAGCTTTGAGGCGGAGTAATCCGCGATTAAATGCGCCATGCGCTCGCTCGCATCGGGGATCGTGGTCGAGGAATTTTTCGCCAGCGCTGTTGTCGCGGCCGGATCACGCATGACGGAAATGCCTTCGCGCCAGTTCAAATCGCGAAGCGGAATGACGAACAGCGCGGGCAGATATTTCAGAAGATCGGAATCAAGACCGCTGCTGTGTTGCCATGGTTTGAGATAGACGCTGAAGGGCACGCGCGTCATGCGCGTGTGCAGCGGGTCGCCGTATTCCGAAATATCGAGCGAGATCATCTCGCGTCCCGCCGAACATGGACCAACTTCCACCGCGGTAAGTTCCACCGGAATTTCCGTCATCGCCGCGGCGGCCGCCTTGATCCGCCCGGCCAGGAATTCCATGATCAAACCGAGCCCGGCAAAAGCGCGCGCCAAATCTTCCGACACGCGCCGGCCTTCCGGGCGATGAGGTTTGCTCTCCATCTTCCACAAACTTTCCGGGCCGCGTCCCAGCCTAACGAGTTGTCTAAATTCATCCGAACCGCGCCGGATGCGCCAGATGAAATGGTGTCCGCGCCCGCTTAACAAGTGCAGCGGACCGATCCCATATTGACGCAGCGTGCGCTCAATCGTTTCCGCGACCGGCTGCTGAAGCCGAAAGATTCGTTCCGGATCGAGGAACGCTTCAGCCGGCCGATCAAAATTGACGTACTCGACGTCGAAGTCGGCGAGCAAAGAGTTTTGATCCCAAAGCGAACGACAAATTTCGAAACCATGATCGAGAAGGGAATCGAGCGCCGCGTCGCTCCACGGTTCTTCCAGCCGCGACTCTTCTTCGTCACCACCGGTGAGAAAGCGGGAAGTCGGTTTGGCCAGTGGGCCGCCGCCGAGAAACTCCAGGATTCGCGCCCGAACACCTTCGTCTCGATAATAGTTTGCTCGCTCCTCCGCCGTGATCATCCAAGCCGACTCTACGGCGAAACGAATTTGCGCGCTTCCCGGCATTTGTGTTTTGCTTTGCAAAAGTTGCGCGAGCCGCTTTGCCGACAATCTTAACCCGCGCAAAAGCGCTGCGAATTATGGCAACTGACTTGAGGTTTCACACATTTCTAAAGAATTTCGAGCCCGCGCAGCGCGAGACTTTGTCCAGAATCGCAATGCCGCGGCAATTCAAAGCGGGACAAAACATATTCCGTCAGCGCGACGCGGCCGACGGATTTTATTTGATCGAAGCCGGGCTCGTTAGTCTTGATTACGAGCTGCCGCACCGCCGCTCGATTCAGATCCAGCAACTCGGTCCCGGCGAGGTGCTCGGCTGGTCGTGGCTGGCCGAACCGTATCAATGGAAATTCGGCGCCACCGCAATTGAAGACGTGACCGCGAGTTTCTTTTCGGCCGCTCAAGTGCGCGAAGAATGCGCGCGCGATCCGAAATTGGGCTACGCGCTGATGCAACAGTTCGCGTTCGCGTTAATGGAACGTTTGCAGGCGACGAGGCACAAGCTGCTCGTCTTCGCGCAACGCGCCAGCGGCGAGGATGCGCAAATCTGCTGAGCGATGTTGCGACTTTATCGCGGTGCGGATTCCATCCGGAAAACGGCGCGGCTAGATGGCGAAGGATGCAGCGCTGGCGCGTCCGTGACGACGATCGTCGTTCCGGGCGAAATGATGTCGTAGACTTTCTCAGCGAATGCTGGTGAAACGTGTATCCGCCGACCGAGGTCGTCGAGCGTGACCTTTCCTTCCGTTCGCACTGCCATCCACCGATGAGCCGGACGCCCGGGCACGAAAGTGCTTTCGGCATCGGCCATTCCTTCGAGCATGGTAAAGGCATGCGCGCCCAGAGGCCGACGCGGATTCTCGATTTGAAACGTGGCGCAACCAATTGGAATTCCATTGCGATAGACGTAGACGGTCTTGTCCGCGCCACTCGCCAGAATGGTGATAGGACCTTCCGGGCTCCGTTGCGGATTCCAATCGAAATCGCCCTGGAGCGCGTGCGCGATGTCGCTTTGCGAATCGTCGCTCATGAGAACAATCCCCGGATGGGCGGCAATAGTCGGTTCCGAGGGCTTTTCGCTCACCACGATGACCGTTGTGCCACGAGTCGTTAGGCCGTAAAGCTTCTTCGCGAACTCGCGTGGCAACCGAATGCAACCGTGGCTCGCTGGATAGCCGGGAAGATCGCCTCCATGCAAGGCTACACCCTGCCAGGTGAGCCGTTGCATGTATGGCATGGGCGCGTGGTGATACTTGTTCGAGAAATGAATAACTTCCTTTTCCAGGATCGTGAATACGCCCGCCGGCGTGCTGCGTCCTTTCGTACCGCTACTGATGCTCGAGTAGCCTACGCGAATGCCGTTGCGATACGCGCTCAGCGTCTGGTCGGGCAGACTAATGATGAGGACCATAGGGCCGGTCGGTGATAGCTCCGGTTCCCAGAAGAATGTTCCGGCCGGCAATGCGCCAATGTGACTTTGAGCGGCAGGACCTGACAAGGGAGCTATCGGCAGAAACACGACGATGATGAACCTAACGAGTTTGAATGGCATCAACGTCACTGTTTTCTCTGACATACGATTTGCGCCAGCTCCCATGATCGTGCAATTCGCGCCTAACGAAGCGACTTCCTGTGGTCCTATTATCGCAAGCCGGAGGCGATCAATGCGAGCGTCATGTGTGAATCAACTGAACTTGCGTCACTGCGCCAGGCCGGGATTGCTCGCCGAGCAAAGCAAGCTTGTCAATGGCTATAGCTTCGGGAACATTCCTATTCCGGCTCGCGACCAATTGCCCTATGCCTGAGCAAACAAGTCACTTTTTTTGGACAACGCCTCAGCGGGCGCAAGAGCGTTTTTTCTTTGGCCTGAATCCAAGAGTGGCGGGAATTGGGCTCGCCGTTTTTGTGGGGTACTATCTGGGCGCAAAGGTTGGCTTCGCCCTAACGTTTCATCCGCATCCGGTATCGGTGCTTTGGCCGCCCAACTCGATTTTGCTCGCGGCCCTGTTACTCACGCCCAAGCGAGCATGGTGGATTTTATTGCTGGCGGCTTTTTCCGCGCATTGGCTCGTGCAATTGCAGGGGGACGTACCGCCGCGCATGATTTTCTGTTGGTTTATCAGTAACAGCTGCGAAGCGCTCATCGGCGCCGGTGCCATACGTTACCTTATCGATGGTCCGGTGCGATTGGATCGCCTTCGTAACGTCGCCATCTTTTGCCTCTGTGGCGTTTTCCTCGCGCCGTTTCTGTCTTCGTTCCTTGATTCCGCTTTCGTGGCCATGAATCATTGGGGCCAGGGTGCCTACTGGGAAATTTGGCGAATTCGATTTACTTCCAATGTTCTCGCCGTGCTGACCATTGCCCCCTTCATCGTGACGTGGACTTCCGATGGACTCGATTTCTGGCGGAACATCTCCCGCATGCGTTTATTTGAGGGCGTTTGTCTTTTGCTCGGTCTCACAACAATCAGTTTTGTTCTGTTTAACAGAGTTGGTTCGAACGCTGATTCCGCGCTTCTTTACGTGCCACTGCCCTTCCTCTTGTGGGCGGCCGTCCGGTTCGGATCACACGGAGCAACGGCGACCATTTCAGCCGTCGCTTTCCTGGCCATTCTCGGAGTTACACATGGGCACGGCCCATTTTCCGAAAAATCAGCGGAGGAAAATGCTCTGTCCGTTCAGGTATTCTTGATCTTCCTGTCGGTTCCTTTGTTATTTCTGGCCGCAATCATCGAAGAACGCGACGAAACGACAGAAACCTTGCGCGAACGCGACGCTCGCATCGGCCTGGCGGCGGAATCGGCTAATCTCGCATTATGGACGATCGATTTCATACGACATGAATCCTGGATGAATGACAAGGGGCGCGAACTTTTTGGGTTTGCGCCTAACGAGCGACTTTCGCGCGAGGTATTTCTGGCGCGCGTTCATCCCGAAGATCAGGCGGCCGTCGACGCGGCGATAGAGAATGCGCGCGCTGGTTCGCAAACATTCGAAGTCGAATACCGGCTCGTTCCAACGAATGGCGAGATGCGCTGGATCATCTCGCGCGGTCGTTACTTGCGCACCGACCGGGGTCAGCTGAGCGAGCTGATGGGTGTGGCGATCGACGTGACGGCGCAGGTGAAAGGAGATTTGGAACTTCGTCAGCAGCGTGAAGAGATGACGCGTCTCGGTCGGGTTGCGCTCATGGGGGAATTGACCGCGTCGCTCGCGCACGAACTCAATCAACCATTGACCGCCATTGCGAGCAATGCCGCCGCCGGCAAGAGGTTCCTCGCGCGCGGTTCGCCCGACCCGCAGATGTTCGAAGAATTATTGGACGATGTTTATAACGACGCGCGGCGCGCGGGCGACGTCATTCACGGTATCCATCAACTCGTTAGAAAAGGCGAAGCAACCCGGCGCACAGTAAATTTGAATGATGTCATCGTCCACGTGCTCCGCCTCTTGCACTCTGACTTACTCGGGCGCGCTACCACCGTGGAGACCACTCTGGTCTCTAACCTTCCTGCTGTTGAGGCGGACCCGATTCACCTGCAACAAGTCCTGCTCAATCTGGTCATGAATTCGCTCGAAGCGATGCACGAGACGCCGGTCGCGAACCGGCGCCTTGTAATTTCAACGTCGACTTCCGACGGATTCGTGGAGGTCAGCGTGCGCGATCGCGGCCCCGGCCTTCCCGGGAATGATCCGGAAAAGATTTTCACGCATTTCTTTTCGACTAAGCCAAATGGAATGGGAATGGGTCTGACGATTGTGCGTTCAATTGTGGAAGCGCACGGTGGCGAACTTCACGCAGAAAATCTCCAGGACGGCGCGCGCCTCTTCTTTCGCCTGCCCATTTCTTAACTGGAGGTTTTGCGTTTAGGCCATTGTTGGCCTCGCGGCGAACTGACGAAAACAAAGGTCCATCGCTGCGTGCTACAGAAGCTGGACTTTACTTCGGCATTTTTTTGCGACTCGATTCGACATGAGACCAAAGTCCACTAGCCAGCTGAAACCCAATGTCTAGCCTGCGCATTGGCTTTCGTTCCATCAAAATGACGGGCGACGGCCAAGGCATGAAGCCTAACGAAACGTTTCCAGTCCAGATCGTTTGCCTTGTGGATGACGACCCCGCTGTGATCAAGTCGGTTGGCCGTTTGCTCGCTTCCGATGGATTTGGGGTGCAGACGTTCAGTGAGCCGAGCAATTTTCTGGCCTACGTCGCAGAGCATCCGGTCCCTCTTGTTATCCTTGATGTCTGGATGGGGGAAATGAGTGGGCTGGAGGTGCAGTCCAAACTTTCCAGACTTTCGCCGCATACGCGCGTCATCGTTATTACTGGACGCAAAGATCCCGCTGTGGAAAAAACGGCGGCGCAATTCGGCGCGTCAGGTTTTTTTATCAAACCATTCGACGACGAAGAATTCCTGCAGGCCGTGCGAAGTGCATTCTCAGTTGACGCCTAACGAATGAAGAGCGGAGAGCCAACGAGATGTGGCGACGCGGAGGAATCTTTCCACGCCGGGCAAACCAGAATCCTGGAATTAGTCGCGGCCGGCGCGCCGCTCCCGGAGATTCTGACGAAAATTGTGCTGCTGATGGAAGCGCAGGCGGAGGGAATGGTGTGTTCGATCCTTCTCCTCAGCGCGGATGGAGAACACGTGGAGCACGGCGCGGCACCGCATTTGCCGGAAGCGTACGTCAAAGCTGTTAACGGCGCGCTGATTGGACCACGCAACGGTTCGTGTGGGACGGCGATGTATTTAAAGAAGCAGATTGTCGTCACCGATGTGATGACCGATCCACTCTGGGCCGATTACCGGCAGTTGGCGCAGATTTGTGGCCTGCGCGCTTGTTGGTCCACACCGATCATGTCGGCGCGAAACGAAGTGCTGGGTTCGTTTGCGATCTATCGGCAGGAAACGCGTGGACCGAATGCAGAGGAACTTGCTCTCGCTCAAGTAGCCACGCATATCACCGGCATTGCGATTGAGCGCAAGCGCGCCGAAGAAGCACTCCATCAATCGGAGGAACAGCTCACTCTTCTCCAAACCATCACCATGCAGGTAGCGACCGCGAAGGATCTTTCTTCCGCCCTCGAAGTCGTTTTGAAACGCGTGTGTGAGAAAACAGGTTGGGACTTTGCGCAGTCGTGGCTGCCGCGTCGCGACGCCACGTTTCTCGAGTTGGGTCCGGTGTGGGCGGGGAACGTTGCGGATCTGGAGGAATTCCGTATCGCATCAGAAGGAAGGAATTTTCGGCCGGGCGAGGGTCTTCCAGGGCGTGTCTGGAAATCCAAAGAGCCAGCCTGGGTGAAAGATGTAACGCGGGATCCAAATTTTCCGCGGGCAACAATTGCGACTGAATCCGGACTGAAGGCGGGATTGGCCATTCCCATTTTGGCGAGAGATGAAGTCATCGCGGTCATCGAATTTTTTTTGCGCGCACCGCGTCACGAAGACGCGCGACTGGTGAATGTAATCACAGCGGTCGCGGCGCAACTCGGTCTCGCGATTGAACGGAAACGCGCGGAAGAGGCGGTGCGGGAAAGAGAAGCCCGTATCAGCGTAGCGGCCGAATCCGCCGATCTTGCCCTCTGGGTTGTCTATCCCGAGCAAGATGCGGCTTGGATGAGTGAAAAGGGACGCATCATTTACGGGTTTCGTCCCGATGAAAAATTGACGCGGGATTCGCTGATAAAACGCGCGCATCCAGACGATCGCAATGCAGTTCAGGCTGTTTTGGACCGCGCGTGCGCGCATTTCGAATCGTTTGAGAATGAGCACCGACTCGCTCTTCCATTCGGGCATACGCGTTGGGTTATCATGCGCGGAAGATGTCTGCAGGACGAAGAGGGAAACCTTTCCGAGATTATCGGTGTCAGTATTGATGTGAGTTCCCAAAAGCAATCGGAGCTGCAGCTTCAGATTCAGCGTGAGCAATTGGCCCACTTGAACCGAGTCGCCCTCATGGGTGAAATGACCGCGTCAGTCGCACATGAACTGAATCAACCGCTCACCGCCATCGCCAACAACGCTGCAGCGGCCCGGCGCTTTCTCGACCGCGGCAACATTGATCCCGCCCTATTGCGCGAACTACTGCAAGACATGGTCGCCGACAGTCAACGCGCCGCCGAAGTCATCCGCGGAATTCGGGCAATGGTTCGCAAAGATAAAAGCGTTCACAGTGTTCTAAATCTCAACGCCGTCATCGCCGACACCCTGCGGCTCCTGAGTGCGGACGCTCTCTTGCGCGAAACTGTGATCACGACGGAGATGGACCGTAGCCTGCCGGAAGTAGAGGCCGCTCCCATTCAAATCCAACAGGTCTTGATTAATCTCATCATGAATGCGCTCGACGCCGTCGAGTCGCGTCTGCCCGCCCACAGACGCATTATTATTAGTACGCGCGCCGGCGAAGATGAAATGGCAGAAGTTAGTGTGCGCGATTTCGGAGTTGGCCTGCCAAAGGATCGCCCCGCAAAAGTCTTCGATCATTTCTTTACCACCAAGCAAACCGGTATGGGAATGGGTCTGACCATTGTCCGCTCCATCATCGAAACTCACGGCGGAACGATCAGCGCGGAAAATATGCCGGACGGCGGCGCACGCCTTTCCTTCCGGCTTCCGGCAGTGCGCAAAGACAAGCAAAGCCATGCAGCATGAGCGATCCCGCCGACCTCAACGAAGTCTGTCTCGTCGACGACGACGTTTCGGTTTTGCGATCGATGCAGTATTTGCTCGCCTCCGAAGGAATCAAGGTGCGCGCCTTCAACAAACCGGAGGAGTTTTTGGCTCACGCTGCGACCCATCGCATCGGCGTGGTCGTAACCGACATTTGGATGGATGGAGTAACCGGCCTGGAAATCCTCGCGCGAATGTGTGCGCTCTCGCCGCGTCCGCGCGTTATCATCATCACTGCGCGCGAAGATCTGGCCGCACGCGCCACCGCGATGCAAATCGGGCCGGCCGCTTTTTTCATGAAACCGTTTGACGACGAAAAATTTATCGCGGCGGTGCGCGACGCGCTCGCCCAGGCCCAGGCTGTGTAGGCATCGTTGCCAGCGGCCTGCAATAAATTTTGGCCAATCTTCCGATGAGACTAAGGTCCAATGGTCGCGTCGCGACCGGTTTCGCACACTCCGTGATATGCTGCGAACAAGCACGCCCTCAATCTTGCTGAGTTTGGTTGCGTTTGCTTCGGCGATAGCCGGAGATAAACCGGCCGACGCTCCAGACGGCATGGTTTGGATTAGCGGAGGCGAATTTTCCATGGGAGCTGCCGTGAGTGGTCATGGCAGCCACGAAATGCCGATGGCTTCGAGTGATGCCGAGCCAATCCATCGTGTGCGCGTGGATGGCTTTTGGATGGACAAGACAACGGTGACTAACGAGCAATTCGCGAAGTTCGTTCAGGCCACCGATTACGTTACGATCGCGGAACGAACGCCAACGAAGGAAGAATTCCCGACCGCGCCGGCGGAAAATCTTGTTGCGGGATCTGTCGTCTTCACGCCGCCGGACCACGAGGTGCCGCTTAACGATCATTATCAATGGTGGAGTTATGTGAGAGGTGCGAACTGGCTTCATCCGCTCGGACCGGAGAGCGACATCAAAGGCAAAGAGAAATATCCAGTGGTGCAGATCGCATATCCCGACGCGGAAGCGTATGCGAAATGGGCCGGCAAACGTTTACCAACCGAAGCGGAGTTTGAATTTGCCGCCCGCGGAGGTTTGGAAGGAAAAACCTACGTCTGGGGCAATGATTATCGCCCTAACGGGAAATGGATGGCGAACATCTATGAGGGAAAATTTCCCGTTCGCGACCGAGGGGATGACGGCTTTGTCGGGATCGCTCCCGTCGCGCAGTTTCCGCCTAATGGCTATGGCCTTTACGACATGGCCGGCAACGTCTGGCAATGGTGCAGCGATTGGTATCGGGCCGATTATTACGCTGAGTTAGCTAAGGACGGCACTACCGCGGTCAACCCGCACGGTCCCGAGTCGCCATTCGATCCCGCCGAACCTAACGAGAAGAAACGCGTGCATCGCGGCGGCTCCTTTCTTTGCAACGACCAGTATTGCTCGCGTTACATCGTAGGGACACGCGGGAAGGGCGAGGTGAACACTGGCACGAACCATCTTGGTTTTCGCTGTGTCCGGTCATCGGATCAGCAGCCGGAAGTAAATACAAAAAAGAACCAATAACATATGAAAGCTAACAAATTCATTCTTCTTTTAGGCGCCATCTCTCTTGGCCTGGCGATCAAGAGTGCCTGTGCCGTAACGTTTCCGTCGGGCACGGTATTTACCGTGAAAACGATTGGACACACATCTCGTCGCGGGATATCGCCGGGAAACAATTCCGGGGCCAACTGCTCCAAGATATCCCGGGAAGGGGTGGCGTCACTGTCGCCAGGGGACTAAGCGTGGTCGGAGTGGTGCAATCGACCCGGGTGGAAATTGGATCGTCGGTGCAGCCACTCACTCTTATACTCACGGGTTTCGTGTTTGAAGGCCGCATGGTACCAATCACTACCCAACCCTATGAGGTGTCGAATGCCGGGATCATGGGGGACGAGGCGGCAACATTCGTTTTACCGGCGGTGCCTTCGTCCTTCCGCCAGGAACTGTGCTGCAATTCCGTCTCCGGCGATCGTTCACGATCTGACATACAGAGTTGTCGATCTGAAAGGTGCGGAGGATTCATCAACTACCAACGATTATGAAACGACAATTCCAAATTATCTTTCTATTGTGTCTCGCCCTTGTCGCCCCGTCGATGAAGGCGGCAGAACAACTAACCGATGTTGGGACGCTCGACGAACAAGCTGCCCAGCGGGCTTTTCCCGCCAAGCCGCCGTATTCGCCGTACGCCGGACGCAATTTTCCCACGCGTCCATTCTTCGGCGATACGCACGTCCATACTTCATTCTCAATGGACGCGGGCGCGTTCGGATGCCGACTCGGACCGAGAGAAGCTTACCGCTTTGGTAAAGGTGAGGAAGTTACGGCTTCGAGTGGACAGCCAGTAAAGTTAGCACGTCCGCTCGATTTCATGGTGGTAAGCGATCACTCGGATGGCTTTGGTTTCTTTCCGCAATTGATGAGTGGCGATCCTGGGCTGCTCGCCACGCCGCAGGGTCGCAGGTGGTATGATGAAATCACAACTGGCAAAGGCGCAGCAGGCGGCGGTCGACATCATCACCAGTTTCGGCAAGGGCCAGTTGCCGAAAGGATTTCCTTTGCCCGGCACAGCGGCCTATCGCTCGGCCTGGGAGGAAGTCATTAAAGCCGCCGATGAGGCAAATGAACCTAACAAGTTCACAGCGTTCATCGGCTATGAATGGACTTCGAATGCTGGAGGCAACAACCTTCATCGTAACGTCATCTTTCGTGATGATGGGCGGGTGGCGAGGCTAATCGAGCCTTATACTACGCAACCACCACTTGGTAGTCCGAATCCACGCGATCTATGGAAATGGATGGCGATGTGCGAAGAGAAAACGGGCGGGCACATTCTTGCCATCGCGCACAACGGTAACCTGAGTAATGGACGCATGTTCCCGATCATCGAATCTTTCACGGGCAAGAAGATCGATCGCGCTTATGCGGAGAATCGGATGCGTTGGGAGCCACTTTACGAAATCACGCAAATCAAAGGCGACGGCGAAACCCATCCGTTCCTGTCGCCTAACGACGAGTTCGCCAATTTCGAGCGCTGGGACAAAGGCAATCTCGACCTGACGGAAATAAAGAAGCCGGAGATGCTGGAGTTTGAGTATGCGCGCTCCGCGCTGCGCAACGGCTTGAAGATGGAGGCGGAACTGGGAGTTAATCCTTACAAGTTCGGCCTGATCGGAAGCACCGATGCGCACACCGCGCTCGCGACCGCTGATGACGACAACTTCTGGGGCAAGACATCCAGTTCTGAACCAAATCCTGAGCGCGCCACGCATCCGTTCGTGAAATCGGCCAAAGCAACTATCATGGGCTGGGAGCAAACTGCCTCTGGCTATGCCGCAGTATGGGCGAAAGAGAACACACGTGAAGCGCTCTTCGACGCGATGAAGCGGCGCGAGACCTATGCTACCACCGGCCCGCGCATGGTGGTGCGTTTCTTCGGCGGCTGGGACTTCGAACCTGACGATGCGAATAATCGCATGCCGGCGCGAGTAGGTTATACAAAAGGCGTCCCAATGGGCGGTGACCTAAGTGAGGCGCCTGGCGGTAAGTCACCTGGCTTCCTTGTCGCTGCTTTGAAAGATCCAATTGGTGCAAACCTTGACCGCATTCAAATCATCAAAGGTTGGGTAGACAAAGCAGGCAAGACCCAGGAGAAAGTTTACGACGTGGTCTGGAGCGGAGATCGCAAACCCGGCAGCGACGGAAAGCTTCCACCGGTGGGGAATACCGTGGACGTGCCGAACGCGACCTACACAAATTCGATCGGCGCCCCCGAGCTGATCAAGGTCTGGAAAGATCCTGAGTTTGACCCGGCATTGCGCGCCTTCTACTACGTGCGCGTAATCGAAATCCCCACGCCTCGCTGGACAGCCTATGACGCGAAATACTTCCAGATAAAAATGCCGCCGGAAGTTCCGATGACGACGACTGAGCGGGCCTACACCTCCCCGATCTGGTACACGCCCGCGAAGTAACAGGCTTTCCTTCATGAGGAAATTTATCCGCGAACCATTCTTTCACTTCCTCGTCCTGGGCGCGGCCATTTTCATCGCGAACCATATCGTCTCCGAACGCGCCCATAATCAGCCGGGAAAGATCGTCATCACACAGGGAGATATCACGTCGATGGTAATTGGCTTCTCACGCACCTGGCAACGGCCGCCGACGCGAGAAGAACTGGAAGGCTTGATCCGCGACCGGGTTCGCGCGGAAGTTTATTGCCGCGAGGCGGTGGCGATGGGTTTGGATCAGGACGATCCGGTTATCCGGCGCCGGCTGCAACAGAAGCTGGAGTTTGTGACTAACGATGTCGCTGCTCTGGCGGAGCCGACTGATGCTCAGTTGGCAGAGTACTTGAAAACCCACGCTGACCGTTTCCGCGTCGATCGCCGGGTTACGTTCAGCCAGGTCTATCTCGATCCAAGCAAGCGAGGCGAGCACCTGGCCCAGGATGCGAACCAATTGCTGATTCAGTTGCGACAGCACAGTCGTGATATTGATCTTTCCCCGTTAGGCGATGCCTTTCTACTTGAGCCCCGGTTCCAAGCGACACCGGATCAGGAGATCGCAAAGCAGTTCGGCGAGAAATTTACGGCGAAGCTGAGCGACATTCCCGTCGGCCAATGGGTGGGACCGATAGAATCCGCTTACGGTATGCATCTAGTGTTGGTCGAGCAACGCACTGAGGGACGTTTGCCTGAGTTAGCTGAAGTACGCGACGCGGTTAGTCGCGACTGGACCAACGAGTGCCGATTGGAATTGAACGAGAAGTTTTTCCAAGGCTTGCTCAAGCACTACGAGGTAGTGGTCGAAAAAATCGATCTGGCGAAAGGTGACCAGAAATTCGCCAACGCGAAATGATTAGCCAGCCAAAAATTCTCGAACAGAGGCCAGGCAGAAGAGCGAAGAACCTCGTTCTCTCTGTTTGCTTCGGCGCGATCTTGTTCGCGTTATATTCGCCTGTCTCGGCGCACGAAGTCCGCCCAGCATATCTCGAACTGCGTCAAACAGGGACGGAGACTTACGACGTTTTGTGGAAAGTGCCGGCGCGCGGCGACGATATGCGACTAGGCATCTACGTAGGATTTCCATCAGGTACGATCAACGTCACCACGCCGCGAACGGTGATTGCCAACGACGCCTCGACTGAACGGTGGAGCATCGAACGAACCAGTGGGCTAACCGGTAACGAGATTCACATCTCGGGTCTCGCCGCGACGACGACCGATGTGCTCGTACGGATTGAAAATCTCGATGGCACAACTCAGGTAACCCGACTTACCCCATCCTCGCCATCGCTCGTTGTATCAGCCGCGCCCGGGGCATTGGAAGTGTGCCGCACCTACCTTGTGCTCGGTGTTGAGCACATTCTGTTTGGCGTGGACCACCTGCTTTTCGTGCTCGGGTTGCTCATTTTGGTGAAGGGATGGCGGAAGCTCGTCGGTACCATTACCGCTTTTACAGTCGCTCACAGCATCACGCTCGCCGCGGCAACGTTGGGATTCGTCCATGTGCCAGGCAAACCAGTCGAGGCAACTATTGCGCTCAGCATTGTCTTTGTAGCTTGCGAAATTATCCATCGGCGCGCCGGCCGAGTAGGTCTAACCGAAGCCTGGCCGTGGGTGATAGCCTTTACCTTCGGCCTTCTACACGGATTAGGTTTCGCCGGCGCGTTACGCGAAGTAGGATTGCCGCAGAACGCTATTCCGATCGCTCTGTTATTCTTCAACATTGGGGTCGAAACAGGACAGCTTCTCTTTATCAGTGTCGTCATGGCAGTAATCACCGCGACGCTTTACATCGCGAAAAAGCTCAGTCGAACGAACCTTTCTCCGCAGATTCGCCTTCAATTGGTGCGAGACTTTTTCGGCTTACGCTATCGGCGGCGTCGCGATGTTTTGGGTCGTCCAACGCACTGTCGCCATGTGGTGAAACCAAGGATCGTGCAGATGAGTCCGGTCACGAATTCGTATTAGTGAGGAACACGCGATGATTACTGCCATTACCGCAGTCATTTTGTTCGGATGCCTCGTCGGCGTCGTGTTTCTCGGAAAACGCGTGCGTCGCTACCTTCCCGAGCATCATCTCAGCGCGGAGTCCAAAGATGCGGTGAAACTCGCCATGGGCCTTGTCGCCACCATGACCGCGCTACTCCTTGGATTGCTCGTTAGCTCGGCCAAGGGCACCTACGACACCGTTCGAAGTGAAGTGAGTCAAATGGCCGCGAAGGTGGCATTCCTCGACCGGGTGCTGGCCGCTTATGGGCCCGAAGCGGCTGACGCGCGCGCTAAGTGTCGCGACGTCGTTGCCGATGCGGTGCGGCATATGTGGCCAAAAGAGAGAAGCGTGTCTGCGCAAGTAGCCCCTAACGAGCAGACAGGTGACGCACTTTATTTCGCCGTCATCCGTCTTTCTCCGCACGATGACACGCAACACGCCCTCAAGGCACAGGCCGCGACCGTTATGGTGGACCTGGCCCAGCTTCGATCGCTCTTGCAAGCGCAGGCGATTCCCTCCGTTTCGAAACCGCTGCTCCTGGCAGTGGTCTTTTGGCTCATGGTTATCTTCTTTGGCTTCAGCGTGGTCGCGCCGCCTAACGGCACGACCACTCTCGCATTTGTCGCTTCCGCATTTTCGGTCGTCGGCGCTCTTTTCCTGATTCTGGAACTTGACCATCCGCTTAGCGGCCTGATCCGGGTCCCCAGCGAATCGATTGTTAATGTCTTGAACCATCTCGGCAAATGGCAGAGCGAGCCCTAGACCTACAAGGATCGCGTCAGTGGTTTACCTGAGCGACGGCTGGGCCGGTTAGAGCTGTGGATGCTGACATTGACGATCTGACACCAGGCGCGCCGACCTCAGGCGTCCCTCGCGCACGTACAACCAAGGTCCGATAGCCGACAACCGCCGCTGGGCTCAAGCTCTGAGAAAGAAATAGTACATATGAAAGCTAACAAATTTATTCCGCTTTTGGGTGCCATCTCTCTTGTCCTGGCGATCAAGAGTGCTTCTGCTGTAACATTTCCATCGGGCACGGTGTTTACCGTGCGGTTGGGAAACACAATCTCCTCGAGCGATGTCGGCGGCAAACAATTCCGGGGTGAACTGCTGGAAGATATCCCGGGAAGAGGCGGCTTCAGTGTCGCCAGGGGGTTAAGCGTGGCGGGCGTGGTGCAATCACCGCGAGTTCAGGCCGGGTCAACTGTGCGCCCGCTTACTCTTATACTGACGTCCTTTCACTATGAAGGACACAACATACCGATCAAGACCCAACCTTATGAGGTGGAAAACGCCGGGATCATGGGACGAGGCGGCAACGTTCGTTTTACCGGGAGTGGTTATGTCCTTCCGCCAGGAACAGTGCTGCAATTCCGTCTGCGACAGGCGCTGATCCTCTAAGAATTGGTCAACCTAACGATTCAAATGCAAACTCGGACCCGCTAATCGCGTTCAGGTGGATCGGCCGCAATTTGAGCTAGGCAGATCGAAAATAACAGGCACTAATCGAGAATGCCCTTAAGCAATCGCCCATTCGATTTTACGGATCGGGTTGCGCTCGTTACCGGTGGTGCCGCTGGCATGGGTCGCGCGACGTCACTGCTGTTTGCGAGACACGGCGCGAAGGTTGTTATTGGCGACGTCAATCCTGCTGGAGAAGAGACAGTTGAGATGATCAGGCGAGAGCAAGGCCAAGCTCTCTTTGTAAAGACAGATGTGCGCGATGCCAACGAAGTCAGGAACCTCGTCGATACTGCGGTCGAGACCTACGGCGCGTTGCACTGCGCGTTTAACAATGCCGGTCTTCTTCCCTCCACGGCATTGTTAGCCGATACGGATGAGGCGGCCTTCGACGATGCCATCGCCGTGGATTTGAAGGGCGTCTTTCTCTGCATGAAATATGAGATCGGGCAGATGCTGCGAAACGGCGGCGGCGCAATCGTCAATAACGCTTCGATTGCGGGCATGATCGCCGATCCCGGTATCAGTCCCTATGTTGCCGCCAAGCATGGCGTCATTGGCTTGTCCAAAGCGGCTGCATTGGAATACGCGGGCAAGGGGATTCGTATCAATGCTCTCGCTCCGGGATTAGTTGAAACTGCAATGACGAAAGCCTGGTTCGACGATCCGAATATTCGCAGCGTCTTCCTGGCGAACTCGCCGATGGGCCGTGTCGCGCAGCCGGAAGAGATGGCGGGCATGGTCCTGTTTCTTTGCTCCGACTTCGCCTCATTCGCCACCGGTCAAACTTTTGTTATCGACGGCGGTTATACTGCTCGTTAGGTCGTGTTGCATTCCAGTGTTTAATTTTCTCTTCGATCTGCCATTAGCGCTTGTTGGTAGCGCAATCATCGGCCTGCTTTGCATCTTTGCATTGGTCGGCCGGGCGGTATTCAGCCGTTATGTTCTACCACGATTGAAACACGAGCCGGATGAGTCTGCTTTCACTGGCAACATGATGCAGGCGGTGATGATCTTCTACGGCCTGGTCGTGGCCCTGATTGCAGTAAGCGTCTGGCAAACTTACACTGATACCGCGCGAACAATTTCGGAAGAGGCAACCGCCATTGGCGCCCTCTACCGCGATGTCAGCACCTATCCCGAGCCTGCCAGGTCTCAACTCCAGAGACATCTCCGCGAATACCTCGAATACATAATTCGTGAATCATGGCCGTTGCAGCACCGGGGAGGGATTCCGGCCGGTGGAGTGGAACAGATGAGCAGCTTTCAGACTGAGCTGGCTGCCTTTGAGCCCGCAAACGAAGGACAGAAGGTGCTGCATGGGGAAACGTTTCGGGCCTATAATCATATGATTGAAGCCCGGCGGTTGCGTCTCGATTCCGTGCTGACGGGATTACCGGGGGTGCTTTGGTGGCTGATTGCGATTGGCGCTATCGCGAGCGTGACGTCGACTTTTTTCTTCCGCGTTGGTGGCGTGCTACACGGTCTGCAAACTGTTCTTCTCGCCGCTTTGGTGGGACTAATTATTGTTATGATTTTGGCGTTGGATCGTCCCTTTCGCGGTGACCTCGGTCTTGCGCCTGACTCCTATCAACTCATCTACGATCAGTTGATGAAACCGTAATTTGGAAGAGCTTGGGAAGAGATAACCCTCATCAACACGCAACGAACTATGAAAACCAAAATAACTAAGTCGAGCCTGATTCTCATCTTAGCCGCCTGCGGCATCATTTTCTTTGCCGGCTGCGCCAGCATGGAAACAAATAAGACCCCATCGTTACTCTCCGCAGCCGGCTTCCGTGTGCGCACTCCACAGACCGCAAAGCAAAAGGAACTCTACGCCGCGCTTCCGAGCAACAAACTCGAGCGGGGCACAGTGAAGGGCAAAGTCATCTACGTTTTTAAAGACGAGAAAGCCGGCGTGGAATATGTGGGCGGAGAACCGGAACATCGACGGTATCAGCAGCTCTGCATGGAGCACCATGTCGCGCAGGCACCAGAAGAGCAGATGAATGACTTCTTCACTCGGAGTTGGGCCATAGAAGAATACAGCGGGTGACCGCTCCTAATGTTGAAATTTTGGGAGATGCTCCGACCGCAAGGCCACTTCTCCCGACTCCTATCAACGTATCTAGGATCAGTTGATCAAGCCGTAATTTGGAGATTAAGCGGACGCGATCCGCGCTTTCATGGAGAATCGGGCGCTGCGTTACTCACTATCTTCTGCACAAGAGCCTGAAAACGCGGATCGCTGCGGAGCGGATCAAGCCTTCGATCGATCTTAATGCTCCCGCAGGCGCCGGTATCAAAGGCCGCACGATCTTCGTAGCTCTTTTCCAGTAATCTCAACGTTTCCTCCTTGTCGCCCAGGGACAAGTGAACCACAGCGAGCGAGTAAGCTGGAACATACCGCTGCTGGGATTCACTTGTTAGGTTATCGAGGATCTCGCGCGCTTCTTCTTTTTTCCCGCCCAGGGCGTAGGCTCGAGCGAGCGACGCAAGTATAGCAGGGTCCTGACTGATCTGCGCGGCTCTCTCAAACTCCGCGGTCGCCTCTGTGAACTGACCTTTATTCTCGTAGGCCTGCCCGAGGAACCAGTGCGTGAGGTCGAAATTCGGATCCATCTCAATCGTCGCACGCAATTGTGCGATGGCTTCATCATCCCGGCCCGCCACGGCTAAAGTCGAGCCGAGGACGCAGTTGATAACGAGCGACAACGGATCGAGTTCGTGCGCACGCCTAAGCTCGGCGACACCGTCGTCAAATCGCTTTTCGTCCTGCAGAGCTTCTCCGTACCAATGATGGGCCGTGGCATAGTTAGGGTTCAGCTCAATCGCGCGCTGGAACTCCGGTAGCGAAGCGGAATACTTGATGTTTAACACCAGCGCGTTAGCGAGAGACGTATGCGCTTCGGCTAACTGGTCATCCAGTTCCACGGCTTTGCGGGCGGCAATCAGAGCTTTTCCAGCGTCATCCTTAGGCGGGCTGGCGGCGTAAAATGGAAAAACCGCATGAGCGTCGGCAAGTCCGGAATAGGCGAGTGCGTATTGTGGGTCCCTGGCAATCGCCTGGTTAAAGTAATCGATCGCTTTCCGTAAATTTTCCGTAGTCCGTTTGTTCCAGAAGTAACGTCCTTTTAGATAGAGGTCATGTGCCTCCGTATCGGTTGTCGGTGGTGATGTCAGGACATGTTTCGCCGAGCCGGTTAGTTTGGCTTGAAGTTTGTCGGCGACCGACTTCGCGATCTCGCTTTCCACAGCGAAAACATCAGCCAGTTTGCGATCGTAGATTTCCGCCCACAGATGCGTGTCGGTCGCCGCTTGGATCAACTGCACATTGACCCGCACCTGGTCGCTCGGTTTCTGCACGCTGCCTTCCAGAATCGTTGCTACACCAAGTTGTTGCGCGATCTCGTGTATGTTGTCGGGTGAACTTTTGAAGCGCTGCGTCGAGGTGCGTGAAATTACTTTCAGCTCCGCAATCTTCGCCAGCCGGGTCAGAATTTCGTCCTGAATACCTTCGGTAAAGTAAGCATTTTCTGGATCACGACTCAGATTGTCGAAAGGTAGCACCGCGATTGACTTTTGCGGCACCGAACCCGACTTCTTTGACGATAGATTTGCGCCGCTCTTGAAGCGAAACAAAACAAACCCGGCCGCGAGAAGCAGAATAGCTGCGATTGCCAGTCCGACCTGATACCTTCTGGCGGCCTTATGTTCTCCGATCGTTTTAACAAACCTGGCCGGTATGGCTGCGTTTCCAAAATCATCTCCAAATAGGTTTGTTAAAGATAGCTTGAGGCCATGCTTTACTTCGCATTCGCCTAACTCGTGAAGATGCGGTGACCATTGCCGATATTGCGCGAGATCATCCACGACACGGCGCGAAAGAAGGATGTGGCCGGCGTCGCCACAATCCATCACGCGCTGCGCCAGGTTGATACCCGCGCCCGCGAAATTGGTGTTGCCGTTGAGATCCGTAACCTTGCTCACCGGTCCGCTATGAATCCCCATCCGCACCTGAATCTGAGGGTATTCCTTTAGCGCCCGTGCTATTTCCAGTGCGCAACGTGCCGGCTCCTCGAGACTATTCCGAAAGACCAGTGCCATCCCATCACCCGTAGGCAGCCGAACTAGTTCCTCATTTGTCGCCTCTCGCACTTGAGCGGTATCCAGCACGATATCGGTGAGCTGGCGCAACCTTTCCTTCTGCTCGTCAATCAAGAGCTTGGAATAACCGACAAGGTCAACGAAAAGGACGTGTCCAATCTCGAGCCGAAGGTCATCTTGAGATTCAGACGCCATGTCCGCTTTTCCATCAATCCACTACGTTTGGCAAATACTATACCTGCGCGATTCGGGATAATTATTCGTAGGAAACTTCGCCAGACTGCGCGCGAGACGAAAGATAGGACTAAGGTCCCATATGCGGCTCAGGAGCGGAGAAGCACGATCGGGCTTTCCATCCAACGCGACCAACCAAGGTAAGAGGAGAAGCACCAATGAATCAATCCATCAAGCTATTCAACATCATCGGCGTAATCGTATTGCTGGCATTATTTGCCGGCTGCGCCACAAGTACAACGCAGACGACGGACTTGCTAACCGCGGCCGGCTTTAAGCTGATGACCGCCGATAATCCGCAGAAACAGGAGCTGCTCAACACACTGCCAAAAAACCAGATCTCGGCGATCACCTGGAAGGGCAAGACCTTCTATGTTCAGCCGGCGGCTGCTTCCAACCAGGCTTACGTGGGGACGCCGACAGAATATCAGTCTTATCAGCAACTGCGCCTTGCCAAGCAGATGAGCAACGAGAATCTCCAGGCCGCGCAAATGGATAGCCTCGCAATGAATCGTTGGGGGACAGCCTGGGGGCCCGGCTTTTATGGCGGCTTTTACGGCGGCGTGGGCCGGTTCCGCTGATATTCGTCGTTAGTCGCCCTGCGCGCTGAATGTCGAAACGGACTGTGAAAGAAATCTCAAAGTTCGCCACTATCCTTGCGCTCTTCACGATCGGCTTGCCGATCGTCGGGTGTCAGGCAGTAAGCGAAAACAACAGCGCCATTGCTACGTCTCAAAAGGAGATGCTGCTCACACAGTCAGGTTTCAGATTCAAGGATGTTACTACGCCAAAGCAGCAAGAACGGGTAAGTCAGCTGGCCGAAAACAAAGTGTCGGCCGTGAAGTATCAGGGGAAACTGTATTACGTGTATCCGACGGCGAAGAAGGATCAGATCCTGGTCGGCAATCAGGCGCAATTCAATGCCTATAAGACAGCGTTGCAAGCGCAACGGGCCAATCCGGGAGCTAATCAACAGACTCAGATGGCTCCTGGAAACTCTTTCTGGGATGAAACGGCAGGACCAGACCAAATCGCGGTTTATAACTTTGATGGTTTTGGCGGGTTGGAACCGAGGGACTAATTAAGTTCGCGATTTATTGGCCGATCTTGGTTCGCCCGGGGAAGAATAGGACCAAAGTCCCATAGGCGGCCCTTATGGGATGAAGATACTCGCTTTTCGGAGTCACGCGTCTTTCGAAAAATGAAACAAGCGTCAAATAATCGGGGAGAGCTGTCTCAATTGCGGTTTCGTATCGCCGTCTCGGTTGCCACGCTGGCTATTCTCTCGGCTCCCGTCGCTTCGGCCTCTGGCGAACCAGAGAAGCATATGTGCGAACATTGCACGCCGCCTTCACGCGTTGCGCAACTCCTCGCCAGGAACACGGCTGCCCTTTCTTCTGCCAAGTCGCTAGCCACCTCCAGGCAAACTTCTCCGGCGACGAATGGACCATCGAATATGGCTTGGATTCCGGGTGGTGAATTCACGATGGGGACCGACGAAACAGAGAGCTATGCGCCGGAGCGTCCGGCTCATCGGGTGCGCGTGGATGGGTTTTGGATGGATGTAAACGAGGTTACGAACGCCGAGTTCGCAAAGTTTGTCGAAGCGACCGGCTACGTCACGACCGCGGAGCGACAACCGGATTGGGAAGAGCTGAAGAAGCAATTGCCACCGGGAACGGAAAGACCGCCGCCCGATGTTCTTGTTCCCGGCTCACTCGTCTTTTCCAGGCCACCCGGACCGGTCTCGTTAGGTGACGTGCGCAACTGGTGGCGCTGGACGCCGGGCGCTAACTGGCGCGCGCCGGAAGGACCCGGAAGCAACATTAACGGGCGCGAACAATATCCGGTCGTCCAAGTCTCGTGGGATGACGCGGCTGCTTATGCAAAGTGGGCCGGAAAGCGCCTGCCGACGGAAGCCGAATGGGAGTTTGCCGCGCGCGGTGGCTTGGACAAGAAACGTTTCGCCTGGGGCGACGAGCTGACTCCTGATGGGAAATGGATGGCCAATATCTTCGAAGGCGAATTCCCGTATCACGATACTGCGTCTGACGGCTTCAGTGGCCTCGCACCCGTGCGCAGCTTCCAGCCGAATTCTTATGGCCTTTATGACATGATAGGCAATGCCTGGGAATGGTGCAGCGATTGGTATCGCACGGACTACTACCAGGGCCTGGTTAAAGTCAGCCTAACGAATAATCCACAAGGTCCGGCCGAAAGCCTTGATGTCGACGAGCCAAATCAACCCAAGCATGTGACGAAGGGCGGCTCGTTCTTATGCAGCGACCATTTCTGCCTCAATTATCGGCCATCCGCTCGTAACGGCACCGCCACGGACACCGGCATGTCCCATATCGGATTTCGATGTGTGAGCGCATCGAAAGATTGGGAGCCCGCGCAAAAGACAACGGCCGCGAAATGACACTCATCCCTCTTGAAGATAACCCACAAGTGCTGACGCACACCTAATACCAACATGACTATGAAACTAAAAATAATGCGATGGGCCGCCCCGTTGATTGCCGCGTTTGTCGCGCTTTCTGCGTCCGCGGCAGACAAACCTAATATTATCCTGCTCGTTTCGGACGACTTCGGCTACGGCGATTCCGGCCCCTATGGCGGGGGAATCGGACGCGGCATGCCTACGCCCAGCCTCGATAAAATGGCGGAGCAAGGAATGACCTTCTTCTCTTTCTATGCTCAGCCGAGCTGTACACCAGGACGGGCTGCCATGCAGACCGGGCGTTTTCCTAACCGCAGCGGCATGACCACGGTGGCCTTTCAAGGCCAGGGGGGAGGATTGCCGAAGGCGGAGTGGACACTGGGGTCCCAGTTAAAAACGGCCGGGTATAAGACCTACTTCACGGGTAAGTGGCACCTGGGTGAGGCTGACTACGCCCTGCCTAACGCACATGGTTACGATCAAATGAAGAGCATGGGCATCTATCATTTGAATGCTTATACCTATGGTGACCCAACGTGGTTCCCGGACATGCCGCAGGAGCTGCGTGACATGTTCAACAAGGTGACTATAGGCATGATGTCAGGCAATGGCGGCGAAAAAGCGCACGAAGACTTCAAGGTCAACGGCCAATATGTGGACAAGCCTGGCGCGTCGGTCACGATAGAAGGCGTGACATACCCCACCGGTGTCGTCGGCATTCCTTTCCTGGATGCTTACATCGAGAAGGCAGCGATGGAGTTTTTGGATGATGCCGCCAAGACCCCGGACAAACCGTTCTTTATCAATGTCAACTTCATGAAGGTGCACCAGCCAAACATGCCGCACCCCGACTTTATTCATAAGTCGATGTCGAAAAGCAAGTATGCCGATTCCCTCTGCGAAAACGACGCTCGCATCGGTCACATCATGGACAAGGTTCGCCAACTTGGCCTCGACAAGGGCAACACCCTGGTCTTCTGGACCACGGATAACGGCGCCTGGCAGGATGTTTATCCGGATGCCGGCTACACGCCGTTCCGCGGCACCAAAGGGACGGACCGCGAAGGTGGTAACCGCGTTCCAGCGATCGCGTGGATGCCGGGTAAGATCAAAGCCAACAGCAAGAACTACGACATTGTTGGTGGCCTTGATTTCATGGCCACGTTTTCTGCCCTGGCCGGGATCAAACTGCCGGCTAACGACCTGGAAGGTAAGCCCGAAGTGTTCGACAGCTACGACATCTCGCCGGTGCTTTTTGGCACCGGGCCCGATCCACGCGAAACCTGGTGTTACTTCACCGAGAACGAACTTCTGCCGGGAGCAGTGCGCTACCACAACTACAAGTTCCTTTTCAATATTCGCGGTGATAATGGACAGGCAACGGGTGGTCTCTCCGTGGACGCAAATCTCGGATGGAAAGGGCCGGAGAAGTACGTCGCCACCGTGCCTCAGGTGTATGACCTGTGGGCTGATCCGCAGGAGCGCTATGACCTGTTCATGAATAACTTCACCGAGCGCACCTGGATGGGACCGGTCATGAACCAGGAATTGACGCGAGTGATGAAGACCTTCATAGAGGTTCCTCCGCGCAAATTGCAGAGCGAGGGTTATACCGGACCGATCACAATCTCAAACTTCCAAAAATTTGGCTGGCTGCGGGAGCAGCTCAAAAAGGACGGCGTCAACCTTACGTTGCCATCGGGTAACTAACAAATATTCACCAACTGAAAGGATAAATATATGAACCAAAAACGATTCTATAAGACATTGACACTACTAGGAATGGCAGCGGTGTTCCTAGGAACGCTCGCTCTAGCTCACGCGCAGGACAAGAAACCCAACATCGTCTTTATCATGGGTGATGACATCGGGATGTGGAACATCGGTGCCTATCATCGCGGAATGATGGCGGGCCGGACACCAAATCTCGACAAGATCGCCAAGGAAGGAATGTTGTTTACCGACTATTACGCCGAAGCGAGTTGCACGGCAGGTCGCGCCAACTTCATCACCGGCGAATTGCCCATCCGTACCGGCATGACCACGGTCGGCCAGGCGGGTGCCAAGGTCGGTCTGCCGGCGGAAGCCTGTACCATTGCTACCGCGCTCAAGGCACAGGGGTATGCGACCGGCCAGTTCGGCAAGAACCATCTCGGTGATCGCAATGAATTCCTGCCCACCGTCCACGGCTTCGACGAGTTCTTCGGCTATCTCTATCACCTCGATGCGATGGAAGACCCGGCGCATCCTAACTATCCGCAAGATCTGCTGGATAAGGTCGGTCCGCGCAACATGGTTCACAGCTGGGCCACAACGACAGATGACGCGACCGACATGCCGCGCTGGGGCAAGGTCGGTAAGCAGAAGATCGAAGATGCCGGCACGCTTTATCCAGAGCGGATGAAAACCGTGGACAACGAGATCCGCGATTTTGCCCTGAAGTTTATCGAGAAAGCTAAGACTGACGGCAAACCATTCTTCTGCTGGCTTAACCCAACACGCATGCACATTGTAACCCATCTCTCGGACAAGTACGAGAAGATGCGCAACTCCGAGAATGGCTGGTCGGAAGAAGAAGCCGGCATGGCCCAGCTCGATGACGACATCGGCATCGTGATGGCGAAGCTCAAGGAGATGGGCGTGGACGACAACACCATCGTCGTCTTCACCACTGATAACGGCACCGAACTCTTCACCTGGCCCGATGGCGGAACGACACCGTTCGCGCAGTGCAAAGGGACGGTCATGGAAGGCGGCTTTCGCGTGCCGGCAATCCTGCGCTGGCCCGGCCATGTGCCGGCGGACTCGGTCTGTAACGGTATCATGTCCGGCATGGACTGGTTCCCGACCTTCCTGACCGCTGCGGGCAATCCGGACATCACCAACCAGTTACTCAAAGGTGTGAAACTCGGCGACCGCACTTACAAGAACCACCTCGACGGCTACGACCAGACGGCCATGATCACCGGCAAGGGTCCGTCGACTCGTCACGAAATCTTCTATCTCGGCGAAAGCTCGGTCGGCGCGGTGCGTATTGACGATTACAAGTATCGTTTCATCGACCAGCCCCAGGGTTGGCTGGGTGAAAAGACACACGTCGACGTTCCTTACCTGATAAACCTGCGCCTCGATCCATTCGAGCGCCAGGGTTGGCCTAACATGGGGACGAAGGAAGGCGCGCAGCAATACTTCGATTGGTTCAAGTTCCAATTCTGGCGCTTTGTCTTCGTCCAGCAGGTGATGGGCAAGGAACTCCAGACCTTCCTCGAGTATCCGCCGATGCAACGGGGTGCGAGCTTCAATCTTGATGCCGTGAAAGCGGAGATGGCGAAGAAGATGGCCCAGGCGGAGGCGGCAGCTAAAGGCCCAGCCAGTAACTGAAAGCTCTTCACGACGGGCGGCTCGCGAGAGCCGTCCGTCTTTTCACCAAGTGGCTTGATGCAGTCGCGAACCAAACCAGAATCGAACTTGTGAGACCGATCTGCAGCATCATTGCGTTGCTGACGATCGTCTTCGTCAGCCTCACCACCGTCCACGCGCAGGATCCGCTGCCTTCCTGGAACGATACCGCGTCGAAAAAAGCCATCGTCGCTTTCGTTGAAAAAGTAACCAAGGAAGGTTCGCCTGATTTCGTTCCGCCTAACGAACGTATCGCGACCTTCGATAACGACGGCACGCTCTGGGCCGAACAGCCGTTGTATTTCCAGCTCATTTTCGCGCTCGATCGCGTGAAGGCGATGGCTCCGCAGCATCCGGAGTGGAAAACAAAAGAGCCGTTCGCGTCGTTACTCAAAGGCGATGTGAAAGGCGCGCTTGCAGGCGGTGAACCGGCCATCGGGAAGATCGTCATGGTCACGCATTCCGGGATGACGACCGATGAGTTCAACAAGATCGTGAAGGATTGGATCGCGACGGCGAAGAATCCCGCGACCAAGCGGCCGCTGCTCGAAATGGTCTATCAGCCAATGATCGAACTGCTCGGCTATCTTGCGCGCCAACGGCTTCAAGACCTTCATCGTCTCCGGTGGCGGCATCGAGTTCATGCGGCCGTGGACGGAGAAAGTGTATGGCATACCGCCCGAGCAAGTCGTCGGCAGCAGCGGCAAGACGAAATTTGAAATGGTCGATGGCAAGCCGGTGTTGATGAAGCTACCGGAGATCAACTTCATCGACGACAAGGCTGGGAAAGCCTGTCGGCATCAATCAGCACATTGGTCGTCGGCCTATTGCAGCCTTCGGTAACTCCGATGGCGACCAACAGATGTTGGAATGGACAACTGCCGGCGATGGCGCACGCTTTGCGCTCCTCGTTCATCACGACGACGCAGAACGTGAGTTCGCCTACGACCGCAAATCTCACATCGGCACACTGGACAAGGCGTGGGACGAAGCGAATGCCAAAGGCTGGACCGTTGTCAGCATGAAGAACGATTGGAAGACCATCTTCCCGTCAAGACCGCAATAGCTTTTTTCCGCATATTGCTTCCCAACTAGCCGACACGCGGGCTCGTTAGTTAGAGCAGCTTATGGGACCAATGTCCCATATACGGCTCCTGCCGGGGGACGAAACTGTCAGGCATGAAGAAAATGATTTATCTCAGCAGTAGCCTGATTGTTATGGCACTCACTGTTGCCATCTTTTCAGGATGCGGGACGACTGATAGCAGCAGCTCGAGCACCATGACCACCACCACAACGGCGAACGCTAGTTCCGCTGGTTTGGTCATCAATCGGGCCGCGAATATGGGAAGCGGACTCTTCCTCAATGTATCGGTTGACGGTAAAAAAGTTGCGACGGTTAGCGCCGGTCAACATTACAGCGGACTCTTGTCGCCGGGTTCGCACGTCGTATCTGTGGTTCTGTCGCCGAACGAACTGAATCTCGCTCCCACTCAAAAGAAGATCACGGCTCAGGCGGGACAGACCTACACATTCGTCGCGTCGTGGCAAGGGGACACGTTGCTTTTGCAATGATGTAGCGACACGAGCCAAACATGTAAGCCACTCCCTAGGATCGGCCGCCTAACGCGTAGTCTGATCACGATCCAAACAACCAACAAACAGGAAGGAACCCACACCATGAAATCCCTATCGACACTCATTCGTATGCAGTTACTCATCAAGCCTGCACTCGCAGGTATCGCCATGCTTCTCATTGGCGGATGCTCCTCCATGACCACCAACCCCACGCCGAACGCACCGCCTTCGGCTACCGTCAGGATTCACGAATGGACCGCCGCCTACTACGGTTCGGCAGCCGTCGGAAAAGGCACTTTAGATTACATGGGCCATCATCATCATTTCAGTATTACTGGCATTGGTGCTGGGGGCGACGGAATGCAAAAGGTGTCCGCTACCGGCAAAGTCTATAACCTGAATAAACTGTCGGACTTTGCGGGAACCTACCGCGGCGTCAGCAACGGACTTACCCTGATCGAAGGGAAAATGCATGCCAAGCTGACGAATGGGAACGGCGTAGTCATGTACCTTGCCGGTGAGACGGAAGGACTTGCGTCCTCGGTTGGAGTGCAGGCATTCGAGATCACGTTAACCAATTGATAGAGTAAACATGAAGGATGACTGGAAGACCTTCTTTCATCCGCGCGGAGATGGATTAGACGAAAGTCTTATGTCCAAGCTCGAATGCTATTCGAGATCAGGCGGGGTTAGACAACAATCGGCGGTGGCGAAGTGAGAACAATGAACAAGGTTCTGTCCATAGCTGCTGCCGTCGAAGTCGCGACGGGAGCAGCCTTGCTGGTCATTCCTTCGCTTGTCGGACAGTTATTGTTAGGCCACGAACTTTCCGGCGTCGCCATACCGGTCGCGCGCGTGGCCGGTATCGCTCTGATCGCATTGGGACTGGCGTGCTGGGCGGGCCGCGATGGAGGCAGTAATCTTTCGCCTGCGCTTCGAGCAATGCTTTTCTATAACCTGCTCGTAGCCGTTTATCTGGCATATCTGGGTATCGGTAGGCAATGGGCCGGGCCTCTCTTGTGGCCGGCTGTCGGGTTGCACGCGGTCATTGGAATCTTTCTAGGCTGCGCCTGGCTCATGAGCCTAAGGAAAGGTGAACGAGACGTTCGTACAACCGTGCACCTAACCTGACGACAAGAGCTCAGAATGCCCGCAACTGATTCAAGCGAAACCAAGCGGCACTAACACAAATGTGGCCTAACGAAACAGACTCGAAATGGAATTGTAGCTCACGTTATTGCGTCTTCGCCTTGCGTGTTTTTGGGCTGCTTCTTCTGGCGTCATGCGCGTCCTACGGACCATACCACCCCAACACCGCTGACAAGCCGCTTAACTCTGTTAGAGGACCGGAAGATGGACGATATAAAATGGCCTTCATCGAATTCGGAGATCAAGGCTCGGCTCTGGATGAGTCGCAGCGCGCGGCGGCTCTAAGTCTTATCCATAAGGCAGAACGCCCACTCCTTTTCGTCTACATTCACGGTTGGCAGAACGATGCCGTGTCGGGTGATGCCTGCCGGTTCGAGCACTTTCTTGACACCCTTTCGCGTTTTCCCGAGATGCGCGAACACAAGATCAACCTCATTGGCGTCTACATCGCCTGGCGCGGAAAGGACCTTACCATGCCGGGTCTCGACCTATTGACGTTTTGGAGCCGTAAAGCGGCGGGCGGACAAGTCGCTGCGCAAAATGGTTGCCTCGCCGCGATCAGCGAGCTCGCCTTGGCGGCGCGAGCTCCGGATAAGAAACTGCACCATTGCGTCCTAATGGGCCATTCCTTTGGCGGCCTGGTCCTGGGCAATACTATCTCTCATTCGATTCTCGACGCCAGCAGCACGGGTCAGCGAAATTCCAGTCCCTGGGACATGGCAGTCGCTTTTAATTCCGCCGACGATTCCATCAGTACGCGTCAGCTCATGTCGGAGCTGGATTACCTCTATAGGTATGACCCGGCGCGCCATGCTTATGTTTCCCGCGAGGGTGGCCCGGGCAAGCTCGCCACAATAGACGAAAACCGGCCATTCCTGATTATGTTGCAAGCCGAAAACGATTCGGCTACCGGAGGATTCTTCCCGATCGGAACCAATGTCGCCAACCTGGTAGGTCTTCGCTATCACTGGACCCGGGTAACCGTTCCCGGCGGAAATGGAGAGAAGATTTCAGAGGAGGAATTCGAAACGCACACACCGGGGAACAACAAATATCTTGTTAACTACCATGTTGTCCCGCGGGGAGAAGCTACTCCGCCACCGGGCTTAAAAGCAGTCGAGGACCGCGCTGTTGAAGCGAATGCCGTGCACAATCTGCACGGCCGAATCTTTTACACGAGCGAGAAGAACGATGGTCATGAAAAGAAATATTGCAGAGGTGCCAATTACAACCCCGATGACGTAAAATCCACTTTGGAAAACGAGGTCTGGCGTAAGTGGGAGATCGTTTATACCGGTAACGCGCGTGTTCCCGTTTTGGATTGTGCGTGTGCCGAAGGAGATCATTTCGGGTCACGGCGGTTTATGGAGCGATAATTCCATCGCCTTGTTCGCGGCCCTTTACCGTCTTCATTTTCCTGTTAACGCCCAGGGCGTTAATCTGCAGACATCGAATTAATCTCGATCACTATCGTGCGACGTAGATTCGGAACAGCCTGATATGGGACTAACGTCCTATTGGCAGCGGTATCGCCGCGTAACAGTCTCGGGTATGAAAAAACTCCTCTACTCTGCCTGCGGTGTTTTAATTGTCGCGCTCGCGTGTGCAAATTTTTCGGGCTGCTCAACCAGTGAAACAACTTCGTCCACCAGCACAACGGCCGTTGTGCCTAACGCGAATGGCGGTCAGTTGGTTATTTATAGAGCCGCCAACCTGGGAGAAGGCCTGTTTGTCACGATCGATGGCGTGCAAAAAGCTCAAGTTAGACAGGGTGACACTTACACAACCGTTTTGTCGCCCGGGCAACACGTCGTATCCGTCATCCTGATGCCGAATAATTTGAATCTCCCGCCGACAGTGAAAAAGTTAACGGTAGAGAAAGGCAAGACCTACGCGTTCACGGCCATGTGGGCAGGGGACACCCTGGTCTTGCGCTGATCAAGCACCTTCTGCCCTGTTTTTCTCCTCTGAAACCAGATGGGACTAAGGTCCCATTCAACGGATAGATAACTCGCAGAGTATTGCGCATATGAGAATCGTTATCGTACTATTTGCTTGCGTCGCGCTCGTGATTTCTTCGATGAGTCCTGCCACCGCGGCTTCTACCGATGTCGATACCGATCGCAACGCGGTCCCGCCATCCGAAGCCGCGGGTTCCGAAGACCAGGCCGCCGAACTGGCGAAACAACTTCAGAATCCGGTCGCAAGTCTGATCAGCGTGCCGTTCCAAAGCAATTTCGATTTCAATATCGGGCCTAACGATGACGGCTTTCGTTACACGATGAATTTACAGCCGGTCATTCCGTTTTCAGTGAGCAAGGAATGGAACGTGATCGTTCGCACGATCGTTCCATTCATCTATCAGGACGATGTTATTCCCGGCACGAGCCAGACAGGTCTGGGCGACACCGTGCAAAGCTTTTTCTTTTCACCGAAGAAACCGGTTGGTGGATGGATCCTGGCATTGGGGCCGGTGTTTTTATGGCCGACTGGGACTAACGACTTGCTTGGCTCGGAAAAGTGGGGTGCTGGTCCGACCGGGTTGGTGTTACGGCAGGATGGTGGCTGGACCTACGGTGTCCTCTTCAACCATCTTTGGGATTATGCGGGAGACGAACATCGCAACTACGTTAGCTCCACCTTCATTCAGCCATTCATCACCTACACCACCAAAACGAAGACGACCTTCGGCGTTAACGCGGAATCCACTTACGACTGGCACAACAGCCAATGGACCGTGCCGATAAATATCTTCATTAGCCAGCTCGTTAAGGTCGGGAAACTTCCCGTTAGTTTTACCTTCGGTGGAAGAGTGTATGCCGAGGGTCCAAGCGGTAATGCGGATTGGGGTTTGCGTTTTGTTGTCACGCCACTTTTCCCGACTGGAAAGAAACCTGCGGCACAACCAGTCTCTGCGAAATAATTTTTCTGCAATGTGGTGGCGGCCGGACTCGCGAAGGCTTTCGGAGTAGTGCCGCGACATCGTCTGGCTACTCGAAGTTACCGAGGCCCTCTCAATTGACCGGAAGCGGCTCATTGTGGGACTAAAGTCCAATAGCAGAAACGTTAGCTATCCTTCACTTTCGATTATGGTGAACAACGACTGGAGCAGCTCGTTAGTCCTGGGATGCCTGTTTCTCCTGGCATCGTGCGATGTGCCATCATCGGTCTCACCACCACCAAGCGCTCCCACAACCGAACAGAAACGCTCCGTGCAGGCAGAGAGTCCGCAGGAGTTCAAACAACGGCAAATGGCGTTCTTGAACCGCATCCGTGACGCCGACCCGCAGCAACGAACGATCGACCGCGCACTGCTGAACGAGCAAAACGAGCTGGGCCTCATTCTCGATCGGAGCGTCGAGCTGCAAAAAATTCCCGATCTCATGCGGACAATGCTGAGTCAGATGGCGCGCGAATTTCCCGACCAGGATTTGACGGTAATTGCCTACACACCCTCGGATCCACCACGGAAGATCGGCACCGCGCATCTCGATGCTCGCACGCGGGCGATGAGTTATGTCCCGGAACAATAAGTCTTCCATCAACCCTAAACCAGAAAGAGAAATCCTATGCCAGACACAGTTGACGACTTCATGAGACGTTTCGCCGGCGGCGGAACGGTGGACGATGTGGATGCAAGCAGACTTCACGACCGCTTTGTTTCCACACATCCGGACGACGCGCATTTTGACAATCGGACCTATCACGAAGCGGCCACCCAATATCTTGGGCAGCTTCCCGATGATCAGTTTCACGATGCCGCGAGGAATGCGGTGGCTCAGGCGCCGCCGCAGGAAAGAGCGGGACTACTTGGCGGCCTGCTTGGCGCATTAACTGGACAAGCCGGCACCGCCTCTGCGAGTTCCGCGCCCGCTGGCGCAGGCGCCAGTGCCGGTGGACTCGCCGGAATCGCCAGCATGCTCGGGTTGGGTTCGACCGATCCAAACAAAATGAGCGAAGACGATGCGGCCCGAGTCATGAATTACGCGCGGAAAGAGCATCCGGAAGTGATGCAGCAGACCGTCCAGGAAAAACCATGGTTTGTGAAAGCGATGGGAAATCCAATTGTCATGGGCGCTTTGACGCTGGCGGCCGCGAAGCTCTTAAGCAATCGAAACAAAGGCAATGCCTGACGCGTTTCCTACAACAGAGCTGTCAGAACACCAACCAACACACATCAACCAAAGAGAAAGAGAAACCTATGGGCTTATTCAGTAATCTAATGTCAAAAATCTTTAGTCATGCACCTGCTCCTACCACTGCCACGGCCAACATGCCAGTATCCCAACCGGCCGCAGGAGCTCAGTCAACAGTTGCGGGAGCACCCGCTGCCACTGCAACCGCGCCCGCTTCCAGCGCTCCGCCAGCTCCGAAGCCAGTCGTGGATGTCGCCGCGATTCTCAACGGATTAGCCGCGAAGAGCTCCGAGAAATTGGATTGGAAACGATCCATCGTCGATCTGATGAAGTTGGTCGGCATGGATAGCAGTCTGGCCGCGCGTAAACAACTTGCGACGGAATTGCATTACACCGGCGACCAGAATGACTCCGCTTCAATGAACATCTGGCTGCACAAAGAAGTGCTACGGAAGCTGGCGGAGAACGGCGGCAAAGTTCCACCGGAACTGCTCGGCTAAGGATCTCTCCACCTCTCACAAGTAGCACGTCATTAAAGGCCGGCCTACTGGTCCAATGTTTCACCAACCCGAGCAAAGTTCGTTGGCGAAACAGAACAGCACATCTCCGTCCGCATGTCGCTTGGCGGGCATGCGGGCGTGCTCTTTCGCTTGCTGATTTTCCTTCCTCGGGTAATAAACGATGCTCCCGGCGTCCCGAGACGTTTGACCGAGCATCATTGTGAGCGAAACAGGAGAACTGGTTTGCGTGGTGGACGACGACCAACGGATTCGTCGAGGACTTCGGCGTTTGTTCCAGTCGGTTGGGTATGCAACCGAAATGTTCGCGTCCGCGGAGGATTACCTCGCACGGGAAATTTTTCGCGGCCCGGTCTGTCTGGTGCTGGACGTGTGCATGCCCGGAGTGAACGGGTTGGAGTTGCAGCAAGTGCTGGATGCCCGCGCCACCGCCGAACACGTCGTTTTCATCACAGGTCAGCCCGATGTGCCGACTTGCCGCCAGGCGATGAAGAATGGCGCGGTCGATTTTCTGATCAAACCTTTCGATGACAGCGAACTCATCGAAGCGGTCGAGCGTGCGCTCGCTCGCTCGCGCGAGTTGGTAGAGCGAAGAGCGGAACGACGCACTGCGCGGAACGGCATTGATAAGCTTACTCCACGAGAATTCGAGGTGCTACGGTTTGTTATTCTCGGTCTGTTGAACAAACAAATTGCGGCAGAGTTGAAGACTACGGAAAAGACAATCAAGACGCATCGCGGCCGCGTTATGCAAAAGCTCGAACTTACTTCTGTTCCCGAATTGGTCCGTCTGTCGCAACGGGCCGGCGTTTCACCGGCTCGGCTCGATATGGGACGAAAGTCCACTATCCGGTTGTAGGATAGAGTTTAGTCTGCGGTCGGCCTTCGCCCCATCGAACCGGCAGGGCGAATGGCAAACGCATGAAGCCTAACGAAACGCTAGGACGTGGCAGCGCCGAAGAGCTTTTCCATGCCGTGCAAACCAGAATCATCGAGTTCGTCTTTGGAGATCCGCGGCCATGAAAATGAAGCTTCCGCGCGACACGCTCTTTCATCACGACCTCCGACTCATGGTCTGGAGACCGCGCGGTCTCCTTGACGAAAGCGCGGTCAACAAAATCATAACATTTATGGGAGAGGAAGAAGCGACCTCCAATAACCCGTTCAATCGGTTCGCCGATACGACACGCGCCGATGTGATCGACCTTAACTTCCAATATATTTTTCATGTCTCACTCTTTCGGCGGCTCTCCTACCTGGGACGTCCGCCGGTCAAGTCCGCCATTCTCGCCACCGCCCTAACCACTGTTCATTACGCTAAGCTGCACGCGCTCTTAACCCAGGGCTCTCCGTTAATGGTCCGCATTTTCGAAGACCGGGCCGCCGCCGCGAAATGGCTCGGTGTTTCGGAGGAAACATTGCGATACTGAGCCTTGGTTGTAGAGGCGCTCGCCGCTACAACTCAGACGAAATCCTGAACGGTGGAGCCATGCCGCTGGACCTACTTCAGGTGCGCGTGGAGCGTTGGATCAAGGGGCAGGGAGCAAAGACCTCTTCCGGCTAACTAAGTGCGCATAGAGTCGCGCCCTCGCCGGTACTCGGGAAGGGCGGTGTTGTGAGCCACCCAGGGCAAACGATCTTCGCCCCATATTGCTACATCAGGCGAATACAACTCGGGTTGATCCGTTGAACAAATAGTCACGTCGATCCATTCCGATGCCTCATCATCCTGAAAGAAAATTGGAGTGCCACAGCAACTGGCAAACGATCTTAGCCTGTCAGCATGCCTGACCAGCCGTAATTCTCCGGACAGGAGCGCGATATTTCGTTTGTGAAAGCAAGCCCAGGCGACCATGGGCGCTGCACTGGCGCGGCGACAATCAACGCAGTAACAGATACTGGTCTGTTTTGGTCGTCCGGATAAGCGATATCGCAGCCGGCCGCACAAACATCCGCCGTCAGTGGCCGTGGTCATTATACCTAACGAAACATAGGTTCAACGACCTGTCCGCGTTTCCTGCCTTTCACATTTTTACTTTTCCGTCCGCGGCCAATCGACCCCTCTGCGCGGGAGTCTTTTCATAGACTAATACGCCATACATGTTACCGGACCCGACCAGGCGTGGAGTCGCAAAATCTGCGGTCGCCAGCAGTGCCGTCAGGTTTTCCTCATTCCGGTAATCGAATCTTCGGCCAAAGAGTTCGAGAATTCGGGTGCTGGCGTGAGGTAGATAGGTGTTGACGATCAGGTTGCCCGCGTCCGCTGTCATGTGGCCCAGTTTCGCGGCCAGGTAAGCTGCTTTCATCGGCTCCTCCCGGTCCGGCAGACCGAGGGATCGCTCTGTCGTGTTGCAGGTAAAGCCTTGAAGGTAATCGAGAATGCCAACGGCAGTTACCACGTGGTACTTTGCTCCCCGGGTTGTATCCGACCCGGCGTCCTCTTCAAAGAGGTCTTGGGTCCCGGCGGAAATGCCGCCCTCGGTTTCCGCACCGACAATCCTGGTCCGTGTGGAAGCCAATTTGGCAAGCAACCGTGCCGCCTTGGCAATGCTGGCCGCGTCCCTGTCAGTAATTCTAACCGTGATCCGGGCGGGGTCATGGCCCTCCTTGATCAGGCGGTCGTAAGCGAGGATCATGCTCAGGCCGGTGCCAGCCGCCACGGCTTTCAGCCTAACGACACCGCCTGACTTCAAACGAGACCGGGCGGCGTCACAAGTCGCCCGTGTTTCAAAGATGAATCGCAACTGTACGTCCCGGCTCTGAACCGAGTGCAGAAAGAGCCGATCCCACACGTTGCTGACCTTCAGGATCTCGGGGCAAACCATCATGTAAGGGCCATTCATCGGATCCCCGCCCTCAACCAATGACTCGGTATCCCTGCACGATGAGTCGAGCAAAGCCCGGGCGTAAGGATGCCCACTCCGCTCCAGGATCGGGTTGCGGAAAGCGCCGCCCTCGTAGCCTTCGCCATCGCATTTCCGACGCGTTGTGGTCCATTTCAGGACTCGATAGCTGACCCTTGCCAGAGATCTTTGCGCGGGGCCTGACGGTCGGCCATGGCTTCCCTCAAAGACGGCGCGGCTCAGACTCGCGATGATGGCTTCCGACAATTCGTGATTACCTTCCGAGTAGAGGGCGACCACGGCATCCATGGCTCTGATTGGCTCCATGTCGCCCAACTATCGCCCACCAACCGGCTTTGCGCTACTTCATTGCCTCTGGCAAGGAAGCGCGCGAGTACGGGTAGAGTCAGAGATTGGCAAGCTCATCGGAAGGGTCGCATTAGCCTAACGAGACACAGGATCAGTCCCGGGGTCGTGCGCTACTGAGCCGCCAATAGATGTTTTACGCGCAGATAAATCGCAGCGGCGGCGGTGCGCGTCTCCACGCCCAGCTTCTCATAGACATGTTGCAGATGTTTTTTCACTGTCTCCTCAGAACTGTTCGTTCGCAAAAATGATAATTCTTCCGACTGAAACCGGCAAAACTACAGTTAAAGCGCGATTTTCTAAATCGACGCGCACTCCACAACAGTCAGATCACAATGATTTGAACCGAAACTAACTACTCTTCGGTCAAATCAGCATGTTTTTGCCAGAATGTAAGTCTACTCCTTCTCAGGACATTCGGATTCGACTCAAGAGTAACTATCTTCTCTTAAGATCCGGCAGCATTGAGACAGGAGTAGCTATTTTTCTCACGCGTGATGACGATCCGACCACAGCGGAGCGGGAGTCGGTTCAAAACAGAAAGATTTAACCGCAGTGTAAGTAGTACCGTCTCGAAAAATAATAATGTCGCCAGTTGTAGTCGCGATTTTCATATTTATTTCCCATCTGGCACGGCAGGTCAGGGAGGATCGTTCACAGATTTCCCGCCTCCGCCTCTGACGGGCTACGCCGCCTCCCGCGCACGAACGAAAGCTTCGCAGCTTAAGTGCCAGCATGTTGTAGAGGCGCTCACCGCGGGGAGCGCCTGATTATTATGGATGCCAGTACGGCTCGCACCGGCGTTTGGTGCGGCGAGCGCTGGCATTTCAAACGCCGCTGCCACTGTCGCGCTCTTGGAAAATGAAATGTCAAAAATCTAGATGCGCCCAATCGGCTTTCCAGCAAGATAATCTGATGAGTATCCTTGCCGTATGAAGACAGAGGTTCTCTTGCGCGACGTCGAGCCGGACGACCTGCCCATCTTTTTCGAACATCAGCGAGATCCCGTAGCCGTGGCGCTGGTTGTATTTCGTTCACGCGAGAAGGCCGAATTCGACGAGCATTGGGCAAAGATCCTGGCGGACGACGCCTGTCTGAAAAAGACAATCGTAGCCGATGGCCAGATAGCCGGACACATCGGTAGTTTTGGGCGCGATGGGAAACGCGAGGTCGGCTACTGGCTCGACCGCGCACTTTGGGGGCGCGGCATTATGAGCCAGGCGCTGCCCACCTTTCTTCGCCTGGAACAGAGCCGGCCGCTCTACGCCGGGGTGGCTCCGCACAACATTGCGTCGATCCGCGTCCTGCAAAAATGTGGCTTCACCTTGTGCCAGAGCGCGATCGATCAGGACCCTGAGCTCGTCGGCGAGTCGCATATTCTTCTCAGCCTTACAGCCACGTAAAAGCTCCGTTAACGTGGCAAGCGCCGTAAAGTTCAAAGACAACGGCAGTCTTATGCTATACGTGATTCACGTATAGCCTTGAATTCCGACAACAGACCTACCCAGGCGCTCTATCCACGAATGGCTTTCTCGATTGCGCTTAGCGCAAAGCCGCGTGGTGCAGCTCGATTCTGTTCCCACTCTTGCAACGTTCGCTTGGAGATCTGTAACTTCAAAGCCGCCTCGCTTTGCGAAAAATCATTCCGCTCACGCCAGGCCCGCAGCCTGCGTGGAAACGCGCCCGCGGCGAACCTCTGATGGCGAACGTGATCAGGCAAAGTCCCGAAAGCCATATTGAAAGGAGATGCTATACGTGAATCACGTATAGCATCAAGTCTGCGTGACAACATATTGTAATGGAGTCGCCCCTGGCCTATCGAACCTCTCGTCGGTCGAAGTCGAAGGTGTTCTCGGGCGACACCCGATCCTTCCAGACGCTATACGTGAATCACGTATAGCATCGAGTTCCTATAGCAACATGTTTGTATTGGGCGTCGTCGCCTTCGCGTATCCAAAGCGGCCATCGTCGCGCACGCTCTGGGAATTCTGCGGCATGCTGTCGAGAGTGGATTTCATGGCTTCCGTGCCTATACGTGATTCACGTATAGGCTGCCGCACCGCAGTATAGCCTCCTGAGATTGCATGGTTTCTTCGGTCGTGTCTTCAGGCGGAGCTAGCGCTTGAAAATGGCAGCAGCGACGCGCGGCTGAGCGCTGGGGTAAGGTCGCGCACGCTCGACAATCGATTTCACGGCGTATGTCACGCCTATACGTGATTCACGTATAGCCTCCCGGCGAATCGCATATTCTTCTCAGGCTTCCAGCCGGCTGGCCAACTACTTGATCCACCTCTTCATAGCAAAGTCTGCTGGCGCGCCTTCGATTTCACGAGCTGGCCGAGCGCCTTCCGCATCCGCGCGGCGGCGTGCGGCGCATAATCGAGCGCATTATTATTAAAGACCACGTGCACTTCCTTCGCTTCGCGCGCGAGCTGCTTCGATCGCTCCGCTACCTCCTCGATCTCCTCGTCGCTATAATCGTAATTGAAACGCGACGCTACCGTCTTACCCGTGGTGTAAGCTTTCGCGTCGCGTCCATGCAGACGCAGATAAGCCAGGCCCGGATTAGTCACTTCATTCAGTTCCGGCGGCATAATCGTGAAATGTTTCTGCGCGGGCGCATCCACCGCCACGAAAGTGAGTGCGTGCTCGCGAAAGAACCGCAGCGTCTCCGCCAGCTGCTCGCCTTCCACCCAATTCCTGTTTCGCAGCTCGATCGCTACCCGATAATTTTTCACCGCGTCCAGTAACCTCTCCAGCTCCGACAACCGATGCGCCTTCGGTGAAAACGCCGGCGACATTTGCAAAAGTAGCGCGCCCAGTTTTCCGAACGCCTCGAACAACCGCACCGGCCCGAGCACCTCCGCGATCATCGCCTGCTCGATCTCAGGTGTCAGTTTCACTTTACCCTTCGCATCGATCTCCGCCCGCTTTCGCACCGCTGGCGGCAACAACTTCGGCGCCGTCGAATGACGCGAGAGCAATTGATGCAGCTTTACATCGAACACAAAACCCTCCGGCGTGCTCCGGCACCAGCGTTCCACCATTTGCGGAGCCGGCACCGCATAGAAAGTCGAGTTGATTTCCACCATCTGAAACTGTTCCGCGTACCAACTCAGCCGATCCGCCGCCGGCATCCCTTTCGGATACCAATGCTCCACGAATCCCGGATCAGTCCAGCTTGCCGTCCCAACCAAAATTGTGCCGTCTCGATTTCGTTTCCTGGTTTGTCCGGATGATAGCGACGCCACAATCGGCAAGCATATCACGCATAACGCCCATTCGTCTCATCTCACAGCCAGGCAGCGCCGTGCCGACAATAGCGCTAAGCTCTGGAGATGTCGGTGCTCGATTGCGAAGTTCTTGTTCTTGGGGGCGGACCGGCCGGATTGCGCGCGGCGGAAGTGGCGAGCGCGAACGGCGCGCGCGTTCTGCTTTGTGACGGGCAACCTTCAGTCGGGCGGAAATTTCTCGTGGCGGGGCGCGGTGGATTGAACCTGACGCATTCGGAGGTAGTGGAAAACTTTCCGCGTCGCTATGGCAACGAGCTAGAACGTTGGCGCGATTTGTTGCAGGGGTTTGGACCGGATGATTTGCGGGCGTGGGCCGAAGGACTTGGCTTTGAGACGTACGCTGGTTCGAGCGGTCGTGTCTTTCCGCGCGGGCAAAAGGCAGCCGGACTCTTGCGCGCGTGGGTGAAGCGGTTGCGTGATTCGGGCGTGGGATTTCGCCTGGGGAAGAGTTTTCGAAAGCTCGAACGAGCAGGGGATTCATGGCGCATCCATTTCGCTGACGGCGAATCGTTGCGGGCGAACGCGGTCGTACTTGCGCTCGGCGGCGCATCCTGGCCCGAGACAGGATCGGATGGAGAGTGGCCTGCGATTCTCGCAGAGTTTGGCGTGGCGATCACGCCATGGGCGCCCGCGAATTGCGGATGGGAAGTGGATTGGCCTAACGAATTATTGTCGCGCGCAGAAGGACTGCCGCTGAAAAATCTGACGGTTCGAGCGGGTGGAGAAGCGATCTCGGGCGAGCTGCTGATCACGCGTTACGGAATCGAAGGCGGCGCGATCTATCGTCTCGGTCCGATCCTGCGCGCCATGGCGCAACCGGAAATCGAAATCGATTTGAAACCGCAGCTCTCAGAAGAAACGGTGCGTGCCCAGCTAACGAGTGGTGGATTGAAATTGAGCGAAGCCGCGCGCGCTCTGCTCGATTGTTTTCCGAATTCGGAGATCAAACATTTTCAACTTACGCTGCGCCGACCGCGTCCGATCGCGGAAGCGATTTCCTCGGCCGGCGGCGTACGTTGGGAAGAACTGGATGACAGCCTGATGCTGCGTAAATTGCCCGGCGTGTTCGTGGCCGGCGAAATGATCGATTGGGAAGCGCCTACCGGCGGCTATCTCTTGCAGGGCTGCTTGAGCACCGGCACTCGTGCCGGTCGTTCCGCCGCGAAATTTGCTGCGGCATGAGTGCCATCACATGGATTTCTCCGGTTCGACATGGTGCGAATGTTGAGTGCGCCTTAGATTTTCAGCACTCAGATTTCAGCTCTCAGCTTTAGTGGAGTGCGAAGCGTCAACGAATTTAGACTCGACCCCGTTACCTATTTCGTCGCGGGCTTTATCGGTCTCGTCTTTGAATTACAACCGAGTCCTTTGTCCGATATCAGAAGCAGACCTAAGCGGGTACACCACCTGCCGCCCTTCTTATTCGTCAGCGGTCTCTTGCTAAGGACGGCACGCGGTATCTGCTACACGTGCACGAGGCGCGGATTTGATATCGACGTCTATTCGAGTGCGACACAGCTCACTGGCGTTCGCCAAGTGACCCTCCACAGCTAGAAGGGGTCAGACCTTGAGATCGTCAAGTTGTTAGTGCACCGGAAGGCGGCCGCGGAAAAATGCGCGTGTGAAGCTAGAGGCCGCCTAACGATACCGTGTTCGACCACGGACTCCAGCCAGCAGCATTGTGAGCCCGCACTTTCACAGTCCAATTCGGAATCCAATTGACGATGAAGTTCGCCGTCAGTGTGTCGCCTGGGACGGATTGGGTCAATGTGCCGCCGCCATCGCTGCCGTTTATTGTGACCTCATACTGATCGACGGGACTGTTGCCAGGCACCGCTGCATTCCATGTTGCAATGAGGGTGTCATTATTACCCTGCGGGTCGGCGATTTGCCATCGCGCGCTGAGACCAGTCGGCGCCGAAGGAGCGACTGAGGCGGCCTGTGTCGAGACTTTGATTGGGAACGATGCCGGGCTCGAACCGCCGATTGTGGCAGTGCTGACCGTGATTTGGTAGGTCGTCTGAGGTTGCAACGGGCCGACAGTTCCATTGTTCGTCGATCCGTTGATGGTCGTCATAATAGTGGGCGCTGGAGAATTGAGAGGTACCGCTGTCAACGTTGACGACATGATTGCTGCCGGATTAGAGGTATTGGCAATCCACGAAACCTGAAACTGATCTCCTGCTTGAACGGCCGTTACGCCGGTCGGCGCAGCCGGTACGGGCACGACGAGGTACGCGGCGTTGCTCGCGTTATAAACAATGTCGTGATACCTGTCGTTAACGACAAGCGTTGGGTTAATGGTCGGTATAGTCGAGAGCGTGCTCGCGGAAATGAGGTTGCCGGTGAAATCCCAAGCGGCGGAGACCCAGGCGGAGTAGGTGACAGTATGGCCTCCGATACCGCCCGTGCTGCACCTGGTAGACAAATATGCATAGCCGCTAGGCAGGCCAGAGCCAGGATCGATGCCGGCGCCAAAATGGAAGCCGGCCGCATACACTTGCTCCTGAATCCCACCGCACGAGTGACCCAAAATACCGAATGCGTTGGATTGTGGGACGACTAAACGCGTTGCGGGTGGATTGAAACCGTCAACTGGAGAGCCGGCGCAAAGCGAAGTTGCGCAAAGTAGCACCGTGAACGCAAGGGCTGAGAACAGCGTTTTGCTCATGATGTGTGGTTGACGCGTGGGGAAAATCGGTCGCCGATCAGAGATTGCAAGAAATTGTTTTTCAGGGACTAGCGTGGATCTTACGGTGCCCTGATGATCGGGTCAGCAGGAAGTAGGATGCGGTCGCATCTATAGGGCGTGTTGCCTAAATGCACGGCAACATCTCACGCTGTGAGTTCCTGCTTTGTCATTCCGAGCGCAGTCGCCTGCCGCGCCGTAGCAACGCGAAGGAGGGAGGAATCTCTCACTTTAACAATTTCTAGCAGTAAGAGATGTCTCCACTCGCTCGACATGACAAGAAAGCATTTGGGCAACACGCCCTAAATTCCTTAACAGATGCGGCTGTCATTTTCGCGCGCGCAAGGATCCAAGTGTTAAAGAATTTAGACTCGACCCCCATCTATCGCGATCTGAAACTGTTCCGCGTACAACTCAGCCGATCCGCCGCCGGCATCCCTTTCGGATACCAATGCTCCACGAACCCCGGATCAGTCCAGCTTGCGGTCCCAACCAGAATCGTGCCGTCTCGATTTCGTTTCCTGGTTTGTCCGGATGATAGCGACGTCACAATCGGCAACCATATCACGCATAACGCCCATTCGTCTCCAGGCTTGCCGCGGCAAGCGGAAGTTGAGGATTAATGGCTGAGGGTTGAGGGATCGGCACGAAAAACAATATTTTCTCAGCACTCAACCAAGACCTCTCAACCTCTTCCAATCCCTCAACACTGAACCAAGGACCCTTAACTTTTCTTAGAAACATAGCCGCGGGTTTCTCGTGTAATAAATTGAGCGGCTAGTTTAACTAAAATGGAATCTCATCGTCCGCCATTTCAGAGTCCGAGCTCTCTGAACCACTAACGGCAGGGGTTATGACTCTTGGATTGCCAACAATGAATTTTGCCCGCTCGTATAGTTCGTCGAACGTCAGTATCTCAGGATTAACAATATTTCTTCTGAATAGCTCGAAGGTCGTACACTTCGATGGCTTATTTAGTTGTCTCGTATGACCTATAATGAAAATGCCTTTTGGTTGGGCAGTGAAAATACCTTGTTGAGACAAAATTTCTCGATTTTCCTCCAGCTGTGAACCTTCCTTCTCCCACTTGCTACAGTTGGCCTGCATTTGTGAGACGCCGCCTGTTAATTCTTTGCTTATTTCCCACGCTCCATTTCGATTTCTTCGTTTCCCAATAGCTCGGTGTTTGGCCTCTTGATCCGACCAGCACCGTGAATTCGATCACAGCTTCGGTGCTCTGCAGGAAGTCCCCCTTTTGCATGCCTTTCCGAGTGACAGCGACGCCTCCATAATTCGGTTGGGTTTGAACAGTTTTTAGGATTTTGTAGTTAAGGCCGTATCCAAAAATCCAAGTATTCTCCTCGAAAAAGCCCTGCCACCAATCCTCGTCCCGCGTCGCAGCTAAAGCACTTCTAAACCGTTCAAGAATTACAGTTCGTTGAGCATGAATTCGCGCGTAGGATAGTTGTGTCGCTAGGTCAGGATTAGTCTGAACCAGCTGGTTCCAAATCTCTTCAGAATGACCTTTGGCCAACAAAAGGTTGATGACTTTTGCCCGACCTATATCGGTTTGGATGAGTTCCTCTTCTCGTCCGACGACCAGCCGTGTTCTTCCCGTTCCAATTTTGCCCTTTGTTGCCACTGCGTAAAGATTCCTGAGTTGTTCAAACAACTTGAGCGTTGGTTCGCTCCGCAAACTGAATTTGACTTGTTCGCCAGCCTTTAGTGAGTTGAGCGGCACGTTTGGTGCATCCTCCCACTTTCCCGTGGGTGATCTGCGCTGATGAATGAAAGTAATCTTGATTCTTGCGTCCGGATTGCTTGTGTTTTGCACCGCTTTGTACCGCAGGAGCAAGCGCGTTGTGGTGGTCTCCGCGAGAATCTTGTCAGAACCAACTGCGGATTGATTGGAGGTTCGGAGAAATTCGTATTGTTCGCTCATAGCGAGAGGCCTAAGACATTACGTTGCATCACGGAATATCTACATCCCACTTCCCATTCTCCCGGCTGATCCAAAGCTTTGCATAGCCATAATCGCCGTGTTCACCTCGCATGACGGCCGTTTCCACGAGATGTTGTGCTAGCTGTTCGAAAAGTTCATGGTCTGGAACAAGCCAAACGGATGTCTCGCCGTTATACTCGAATGTGGCGTAAAGCCGGGAGGGGACCGGCTCAACGCCCGGTTCAGGAACACGCTCGACGCCGATGCCGGTAATGTAGCCGTAGAAGTGAGCCATTTCACCAATCACTGGAAGATCGATTACGCGCGACATAGGCCTAACGAGAACAAGATGCTTGCACCCGGCTATTTTGCAAACGTAGCTGGCTGGTCAGCTACCGTCCGAATTACGAGGGCCGTTCATAACAATAAAATCATCCGCACCGCCGCGTTGTCCGTCAGGACATCCTGTTGGAGGTTCTAGACTCAACTTGCTGTCGTGTGTTTTCGTCGCTGCATCGCTAGTTAGACCTTTAGGTGGTGAAGCCGATCCAATCGTTATTGGCGTCAAACCGCAGCCACGTGTTGTCGCGTGCATGAACGAAAAAGCCGACAAATTCATTCTTGAGGTCGTGAGCCGTAAAGTAGTGTTCACGAATCCCGATCGCGACGCCGATAAATGTTGCCCTGTCGTCGAACAATAGCCAAAAACGGGTGGAGTGCGAGACCGTAAAGCCGATAGCGTGGCCGTCGGTGTCAGAAGATGTACAACCCCGGAATGTTCGAGGTAAGGGCCGGATTAAGCGACGAGGTGAGCTTAGGGTTCAAGCTACTAGTGAGCTTCGGATTCTTGCTGGATGTGAGTTTGTAATTCAGCGAACTGGTGAGCTTCGGGTTGATGCTGGATGTCAACCGAGGATTCAGACTCGATGTGAGTTTCGGGTTAAGGCTGGATGTGAGCTTTGGATTGAGGCTGCTCGTCAAGCGAGGATTGATGCTGCTGGTCAGCTTCGGATTCAAGCTGGACGTGAGTCTTGGGTTTCGATTGGTTGGGATATTCATAGGACGTGAAGTGAGGGGCCTAATGAGGACAAGATGAGCCACACCCCCGAGAGCGCAGTGGGCGCCAAGCGCAATGTTGAACTACGGACAAGCTCATATCAAGTGGGCGACGTTGCCTCCATCGCGTGGTTAAGCCGCGGTGTCCCAGTTTACCTGAACCCTTCCGTCTACTAGCGTTGCGGCTACCGCAGCGAGACGATTACCATGCCGCCCATGGTAGTGTTGTCGCATCGTGTCGGCAGAATCGATGTTCAAGAAGAAGCCGACGGGGTATCTAAGAGCCTCGAACATCTCATCAAGCAGATCGAAATCCGCTAACGCGTCGGCTGATGACGCCCGTCGCTTCAGAGCCCAAACAGCAAAATTGTTCTCGCGGACGCTGGCTCTAGAATGCTCCGCTGGGATGTGAAAAATGATGTCCGGTCTCTGTCGAATACCATGCCGGCTACTCTTCTGATACTCCATCTCTAGTATCGCGCCACGTGTTATCAGGCCTGCTTGATCGAGTTGCTCTTGGAGCGCGCAATAAAACCGGCCATGGAACCCTCGCTCGGTCGCAAAAAATCGTTCGGCGTCGACCGCCCTGATGGCGGCCTCGGTAGCATTGGTTAACGCTCTTCGCATTGCGCGTCGAATTAGGGCCTAACAAGAATTCGGCGAAAGTTTGTAACTAAAGGCGAACATTCTTTGTCTATCACGGCCCGTTGCCGGCGGAGGGAGAGAGGATCCATTTTCCTTCAGACTATCGGATATTCGCTTCCGAGGAAACACAAAATCTCGCTCAGCGTAGAAGAGCTCAGAGGGTAAAGGGGGTAAAAGGGGTCAGACCTTGAGATTGACAGTAAACCAAGGGACCTAACCGGGTCGACAAGCGCGGTTACCTTTCGCAGCTCCTGGCAAATATGACGATCTCAAGCTCTGACCCCTTCCGCCCTAATGGACAAAGAAGCACCTGAGCGCTTCGCGTGCGCGCTGCGATCGTGTTGCGAGTGTGGCTAGTAAGTTCTAACCCCGTTGCTCTCTTCTTTCTCTTTAGGTAGCGTTTTTTAGAAATACCTAGGCGCGACCCGGTTGGACTCTACGGCCGATTAGCTATTGGGTTTTGTCTCACCAGTGGTTGAGTGTCCAGCGGGGAAGCGGTTATTGATCGGGTGTTTTCGCATCCTCCAGGTAAGACCAGCCCCGAACCCCATAGCCACTAAAAGGAAAAAAATTGTGATCCACTTTGCCCAGCGAAAGGTTGGTTCTCCTTGTTTTACGCGTTGCCATTCTTCTTTGAGCACCAATTAAGCCTTTTCCGAACCGCGGGAATGTGAAGATCCGCCTCATTGAATCGTTGGGCATTATAGTGCTGTCTTGAGACGTTCAATTCTTGTGTGAGTCCTTTTTGTGAGAAACTGCGGTCACTCGGATTGAGACGCAACAGGATACGGTTAATTGAAATTCCGACGTCTTTTAGTGGTTCCTTTAATGCCTCGGAAAGATCTACGAAGTTCAAAGTCTTCCCGTGTTGATGACGAAAAACATCGTTTGATGTACGTAATAGCACCGAGGGCCGCAAAGACAACGCCAAGTCTTCGCGTAATCCATCGATCCACGCCTGCCTTAACTCAGACACCTTTTGCTCTTTAGAGAGAACAAGGTTCAGGAACGAAAAAAGTCCGGCGACTATCGCTGCAGTAATTGCGCCCGCGGGAATAAGCCAGTTCACTGAATTACTATTCATTTATGGATCGAATGAGGCAGAGATCACCACTGCGAGCGAAGAGCCCTCGTGCGTTAGAAGGGGAAACATCCCCCGAATGTCGCTCCTGTCCCCGAGAGATTGCAAGCCGAAAAGGTTGCTTGGGCGCGGGGTCAGGCAATGGGTCGGGGCTTACTATTGATAGTTTGTGTCGAAAGGGAGCTCTGACCCCTTTCCGCCTTCGCCGCTCTCGCTGGCGTTGCCAATCTCGTTATTCGAAGCGCTGCTGCGTCATCGGTCAGTGGTGTCGGCGTGGGGGAGGATCAGGTGTTGTTCTTTCCGCAAAATCGGAAAAGAAGATTGACTTCGTGACTGTCTCTTAGGCAGACTGCCGGGTCAGCGAAGCCCCGCGCTTCACGGGGCATGGTGGGATCTGGAGGCGGTGCAGGAACAGCCCAACCCGACCCGATCTTATGAAAACCTACCATTATTTCACACGAGCAATTGCGTGCCTGTTGATGCTTAGCTCCGCACTCTTATTGCTGCTCGCGTTCACGCCAAGGACAGATGCGCAGTCGAGCACGGGCGACGGAGGACGGAAGCCTTCGGGGCTTCCTCCCGGACCCAATTTCACCGCCGGGACCTTGATTATCCCGATGGATATTAGCGCGAACGGTCAGGACAGTGGGATGCTGCGCGCTTACGGGCTTGTGTACGCGCTGCTGCGCAATCATGTGCCGGTATATTGGATCATTAATCCGGCAAAGGCCGCGGGCGGAGATGATTTTTCGGTGACGACAGTCGAATGCGCTCCAGGATGTGAGAACGGGGGCGACGATCGCGCCGCGGAGTTATCGTGGCGGACCATTTGTGGTATCGACCACTGATGCGGCAGCTGCTTTGCCGATCATCCAGGCATGGCAGGGGACGGCGGGCGATCAAACTGCGGTGCATCGCTTTGTTGGCGCGGGAGCGCTTACGCTCGATGTATCGCGCGCGCTGGTAAGCGCACCGCGCATTGGTGTTATCCAGGATGGGAACGAAACGATTGCCTTCAATAATCTGAATGCGGCTGGTATTCCCGATTCTACCGGGGCCAGCTGGAGCAGTAGCTCGCCGGACTTTCTCACGGAAGAGGATATCGAGGGACCGACAACGACGAATGACGCCGACGGGATACTTTTCGCGACTGGCGGCCTAACGCGTTATTGCTACGTGGCGGCAATGCATTACAACACGACGATGCACAGCGATGAAGTCGTGCAGGAAGTGCGGTCGTGGCTAAGTGGCACGACATTGGATCATGCCTTCATGCAATGTGAAGCAGCGCGCCTCGTGGAAAACGCTGTAGGTGGGTTGTTTCTAACGAACGCCGGGCTGGATGATGATGGCGCCGCGACAACCGCACCAACGATTCGTGTGCCATCTCATCCGCTGACGCAAATGGATGGAACGTTCGAGGTAGATAGTGGCGCGGTCGATTCGATGAAGGCCAAGCCGGGCGGCTACAAGCCCGGCGTGACGACACTTATCAATGACAGTGCGGCGACCTTACTCGAGCGCATTACGCTGATGACCGGCCGCCTGGATGGTAGCGCAACCAAGGGACAAGTAACTTATCTGGCAGGGCACGATTATGCTTTGGACCTGCCAATAAGCGGCAATCCGCAAACGAACGGTGTACGGTTGTTCTTGAATTCGATTTTCGAATCGGATTGCGCGACCGATGCCGGGCAGGCGGATATTTCGCTGACAAAATCGGCGCCGGCGCTCATCAACACGAGCACGATTAATTACACCATCAATTACTCGAATCCGGGACCGCGAGTAGCTGAGAACATTAAACTAACAGATAAGTTACCGGCAGGTGCGACCTACGTTGCTGGTTCCGGAGTTCCCGCGCCATCGAGCAACACGGCTGGTGTTTTGACATGGTTTCTGCCGTCTCTCGCGTCCGGCGGTATGGGGACGGTGACGTTTCAGGTCAGTGTAACTAGCGATCAAACTTACGTGAACACGGCGCAGATGAGCTACAGTCATATCACTGTGCGGCAGGTTACCTCGGCGCCGGTAACGACTACGCGCGATACGGTGCCACCTACTGTCATGATTATCAGCGGGCCAAGCGGAGTGACTAACGATAGCACGCCGACTTTCAGTTTTACTGCGGGAGCGGATGCGGTTTCGACGGAATGCCATATTGATGGCGATCCATTCGTCCCATGCAGTCCGTCGCCCGGGTCGTTTACCTCCGCGCAATTGGCCGAGGGCATGCATACCTTCGCCGTGAGAGCTACAGACGCCGCGGGCAATTCCGCGACCGCGAGTCGTTCGTTCACGGTGGATACGGAAGCTCCAATCGTCAGCATTCCAGTTCCGCCTAACCAGACAACGTTCAATACCAGCCACCCGACATTCGTCTTTTTTGACGTCGGCCCTGCTGGGACATCGACTACTGCTCAATGCCGCATCGACAGTGATGCACTCGTCCCTTGCGTCTCGCCGTGGCAGACAGGCAGCCCGTTAACGGATGGTCCGCACACGTTGACAGTCCGGATCACGGACGCGGCAGGTAATGTCGGGCAGGGCAGCCTTGTCTTCGTAGTCGATACCGTGGCTCCCATCGTCAATATTCCAGGTCCTCCGACAAACGAAAATCCGACGAGTAATCATACTCCAAGTTTGTTCTTCGACGTAACGAATAGTCCGCCGACTACAGCGATCGTGAGCGTCCAATGCCGCTTTGATAGCGACGCGTTTGCTAACGGAACATCGCCCTATACGGCGCCGCATTCATTGAATGACGGGGCTCATACATTCCAAGTTGTCGCCACGGATGCTGCTGGAAACGTCGGGAGTGACGTCTTCATTTTCACTGTAGGGAACCCTAACGGGTGCACGGTTTGTCATAAGCACACCACATCGTTGACTCTGCCCTGTAACAGCCTGGAGTACCGCAGACATTTGGACCATGGAGATACTCCGGGTGCCTGCCCGAATAACTAGCTGGGGGCAGTCAGAGCGGGATGTTGAGGGTTGGTGGATCGGCCGCTCCGTCGGGCGATGCTATAGTGACGCGCAGATGTTTTTAGCATCGAGCAAGGGACTGCTCGATCCACCGGCATTTCAGACGCCGCTCCAAACTCGTTATTCGGAGCGTTGCTGCGTCATCGGTCAGTGGTGTCGGCGTGGGACCGAGGGGCGGGGCGCATTTGGAAAAGCTGAAACTCTGAAAAGCTGACAGCTGAAATTTAGTGGCGCAGATGTCAGATGTCAGAAATCAGAAGCCAGCGTGCGAAAGTAGAAAGTCGAAGGCGCAGAGGTCGCGCTTGAGTTGCTGGTTTTCTTGATACAGCCCCTGAATAGCGGCGAGTGCGACACCATCGGCGTCGACGGCTCCAGGATGCGCTCACTGTCTACGGCAGAAAAGTTGTCCCTCATCCCCTCGACAACCAAGTGACAATTGACCAACACTACCGGAAGGACGAAACCATGGGCATTAAGTTTGATCAAAATTTAAGCCATTCGTAAGAATAAGCCTTGGTGGGAACCATTACTTAAACGCGCCAGGGGTATTAATATACCGCCATGGGCTGTGTGCTCTTCGAATAGCAATTGAATCGTGCGGGGGGAACGAAATCCTGGGTGTATGAAAAAGTCTATTTGTGTCCTGGTGGGGGCCGCACTTTTGGTCGTTTTGCCGGTTGCAATTTCGGAGGGTGGGCCAGTCAACGTCACCCAGGAGCATAACAATCTTTCGCGTGACGGTGTTTACGTCGACTCTGCATTCACGCCATCGGCAGCGTCGAATCTCGCCCGGGACACTGGCTTTAACGGGACGATTGCTGGAAACGTGCTAGCCCAACCGTTGTTCATCGAAGGCGGCCCAAATGGCCCGATGGTGATTGCAGTTACCGAATCAGACAATGTTTACGCGCTTAATGCGATCACCGGCAATGTCATCTGGCAGCGAAACGTCGGCACAGGGGTACCGACCTCGCAGCTTCCGTGCGGAAGCATCAATCCTCTCGGGATCAGCGATACGCCGGCTGTCGATCTTGCATCGCGCTCGCTTTTTTTTGATGCGATGTCAACGCCTGATGGCGGCACGACCAAACAGCATCTCATTTTCTCACTGAATGTGGACACGGGCGCCACAAATCCCGGTTGGCCGGTGAATGTGCAAACCGCCTTGCCTGCTTTCAACGCAGATCATCACAATAACCGCGGCGCGCTGGCCGTGGTTAACGGCATTGTGTACGCACCGTACTCCGGCCACAACGGCGACTGCACCCCGTACCACGGCTGGGTCGTTGGTGTGCAAATCAATAATCCTGCGGCGGTGCTGGGCTGGGCGACAAACGCCGTCGGTGGCGGAATTTGGGGCCATTCGGGCGTGGCCAGCGATGGAACCAACATGTACGTGATCACCGGAAACACTTTCGGAACCGGCGGCACGTGGGGCGGCGGCGAGGCAATCGTTAGGCTGCAGGCTGGACCGGTCTTTAGCGGAAACACGGCCGATTACTGGGCGCCAATAAACTGGCTGAGCCTGGACAATAGCGATACCGACCTCGGCGGTTGCAGTGCAATGCTGATTGATGTGCCCGGCGCGACGCCGTCTCAACTTGTGCTCGCGTTAGGCAAGGATCGAAATGCGTATTTGATCGATCGCAACAATCTCGGCGGCATTACGACGCCAGTCGCCTCGGCGAGCGTTTCCAGTTCCACGCTCCGAGGACAATCATCTTGCACCTATCACACGAGCATGGGCACGTATTTCACATTCCGCGCCGGCACGAGCAACATGCTGGTGGCCTATCGAATTAACGCCGGCAGCCCGCCCACGATGAGCAGCGCATGGCTGATGACGCAGACCGGCGAAGGCTCTCCCTTTGTCACAACCACTGATGGAACAAATAACACGATTGTCTGGTGCGTAGCGGCCGGCGGTTCGCAGCGATTAAACGGTTACGACGGCGATACTGGAGCGGTAGTTTATGCCGGCGGCGGAGTAAACGAACTAATGACCGGCACTATCAAGTGGAATACCGGGATTGCCGCACGCGGACGCATATCGTCGCGGCTAATAACAAGGTCTACGCTTTCAAAGTGCCGTTCCCGGCGATGCAACTGACCTCGACCGTTTCCAGAAAAGTGCACGGCGACGCGGGTACGTTTGATATTACTCTTCCCGCAGTGGAATGCCGAAGTGATGGCGCGGGCGGCGATTACACGCTCGTGTTCACGTTTAGCAATAACATCGAGAGCGGCAACGCCAGCGTGACGAGCGGTACGGGCAGTGTTTCGGGAACGCCCACGGCTTTGGGAAACACGCTCACAGTTAATTTGACTGGCGTGACTACTCCGCAATCGCTCACGGTTACTTTGAGCGGCGTGACCGATCAGTTCTTACAGACTTTACCCGACACGCCGGTGACCATGACCGTTGTCGTCGGAGACACCAACGGCAACGGTTCTGTTAATGCAAGCGATGTGTCTGAGACCAAAGCGCAGTCTGGCCACGACGGTCACAGCCTCGAATTTCCGCACAGATGTAATAGCGAATGGAGTGATCAACGCGGGTGATGTCTCGTTGGTAAAGTCAAAATCCGGTATTGCTCTTCGTTAGGCTATAAATAGCCTGCACACCGTCGCATCTATATTTTTGAACATTTCGTTAGGGAGCAAGACGAAGCCTTCAGTTATTGGTTATCCGTTACCAGTTAATGGGGAAGGGGGAGGACAAAGGTCAGAAGCCGGAGGTTCGCCACGGCGAATCCGTCCGTTGGCGGATCAGAGGTCGGGGGTTGGAGGTCCGAAGCCGTGAGTTTGAACAAATTTACAAACAGGCTTAAGGAACAAGCATGGTCACGATTGACGAAATCGAAGGGACAAACATTCTGGAGTTCGCGATCAACGGAAAGGTCAGTGCCGAAGAATTCGATGCCATCGTCAAAAAAGCGGAGTCGATGATTCTGAAGCACGGCAAGATCCGTGTCCTGGAGCAGATCGTGGCGTTTGGCGGCATGCCGATCGCAAAATATTGGGAAGACATTCGCTTCGGCTTTCGTCACCTCAAGGATATAACCAAGTTGGCGATCGTTACCGATAAGGAATGGATCGAGACGATCTCGAAATTATTTACAGGTTTGTATTCGGGAGAAGTTCGTTTCTTCGAGCTTGCCGAGCTGGACCAGGCTCGCGCCTGGCTACAGGAAGCGCAGGCGAAACAGATTTGAAGGCCGGATTTAGCGCCGGTGCTTTTCCTGGATTCTTGGTTTCCTAATTGATTGCTGCCGTGGCGGGAGCGTCGAAGCAGAAGAGTCAAATCAAAGCAGGCCTTCGCCAGAATGCGATTTCACACTTGGAACGTCCGAAGCGTTGACGTTTGAGTTCCTCTAGCTCAGAAACTGAAGCGTTCGTTAGTCAGATGAAGGGATCTTGTGTTGGTGGAATGCCGCGAGGCGTTGATCGGTGAAATCCAAATCAGGTACGGCGCTGCCGTAAACGCATTTGCTGGAGAACGTGCAGGTTTCTCCGGCGCGGCCGGCGCCGCTACAAGTTGCGTGTCAGACCAAAGTCCCATAGTCGGGCTGCGCATTTTTTCGGAACGTCAGAGGCGCGATTTCGACCAATCGCGCTTCAAGATTATGATGAAGTCTACGCCTTACATTCGTTGCTGCTCTTTGCTGCCTCTTGTGCTTCACGGCCTCTGCAGCAAACCAGCCCAACATTATTTTTATCATGGCCGATGATCTCGGCAACGCCGACGTTGGTTACCACGGCGGCCAGGTTAAGACACCGAACATCGATAAGCTCGCCACCGAAGGTGTTCGTCTGGAATCGTTCTACGGTATGCCCGTCTGTACTCCGTCGCGGGCGTCCTTGATGACGGGCCGTTACGCGATGCGTTATGGACTTCAGACGGTGGTTATTTTCCCAAGCCACACTTACGGCCTGCCTACTGACGAACGGACCCTGCCACAGGCGTTAAAGGAGGCCGGCTACCAGACCTATATGGTTGGCAAGTGGCACCTGGGCCATGCTGACAAGAAGTATTGGCCGCAAAATCGCGGGTTCGATTACTTCTATGGCAACGTGGTTGGCGAAGTGGACTACTTCACTCGTGAGCGTGGCGGAGTAATTGACTGGCAGCGCAACGGAAAATTTCTCAAGGAACCTGGTTACTACACAACGCTGATCGGCGACGATGCGGTGAAGCTGATCAATCAGCAGGATACTTCCAAGCCGTTCTTTCTCTACTTCGCTTCGCTTGCGCCGCATGCACCGTTTCAGGCACCGGAGGAATATCTCAAGCGCTATCCCGACATTCAAGACAAGCAAAGGCGAGAGTATTGCGCCATGATCTCGTGCCTGGACGACCAGGTAGGGCGGTTGGTTGAAGCTCTCGACAAGAAGGGCCTACGCGACAACACGATCATTCTCTTTGCCAGCGACAATGGTGGTGCGACCAGCGCGCTTTTTGCCACTGGCGCCCGCTCACCGAAGGAGCGTGAAGAAAGCGGTGGAGTCGAGTTAGGCCACAAGCCGCCGGCTTCTAATGGCACGTTGCGCGGCGGCAAGGGCAGCCTCTACGAAGGCGGTGTGCGGGTTCCGGCTTTCGCCAACTGGCCAGGTAAACTAAAACCTGCCGTAGTTAACGACCCGGTGCATATGGTAGACATCATGCCGACGCTGCTCGCTCTCGCTGGGGCCAAGGCTAGTCCGGATCATCCCTTCGACGGCAAGGACATCTGGCCTTTACTCGTGGAGGGAAAGCCATCGCCACACGATGATATTTTGATCAATGTCGAAGCATTTCGCGGCGCCATCCGCAAAGGTGACTGGAAGCTCATCAAGATCGCTTTGCTTCCTGGTAAGACCGAGCTTTTTAATCTCGCCACGGATCCCGACGAGAAAACTAACGTGGCCGACCAGCACCCGGACATCGTTGCCGATTTGGAATCGCGTCTCCTAGCCTACGCCAAACAGCAAAAGCCGAGCATGTGGATCAAGGCTCAGCCGGCCTTCGTCGGCGAACAAGGCAAGACAATCTTCGATCCCGACTACGACATTGATGACGGCGGCCTGCCGCATGAGAAGGCAGTGCTGCCAAAGAAGTGAATAGAACGCGAAAGCAAAGGAGACAAACGTCCTGAAATCCAAACTCATCACTGTGGTGCTCGTTCTGGCAGCGCTGACCCATGTGGCCAGTGCTGCCGACAAACCCAACATCGTCCACATCGTTGCCGACGATCTCGGCTGGAAAGACGTGGGGTTTAACGGTTGCACTGACATCAAGACGCCCAACATTGACGCGCTGGCAAAGGGCGGCGCGAAGTTCACTCAGTTCTATGTGCAGCCGATGTGTACGCCCACACGCGCCGCGTTGATGACTGGCCGTTACCCATTCCGTTATGGCCTGCAAACGATCGTCATCCCCGGCCCGGCTGGTTATGGGCTCGACACTAACGAGTGGCTCATGCCGCAATGCCTCAAGGACGCGGGTTACGCCACGGCCATTATCGGCAAATGGCATCTCGGTCACGGTGACCTGAAGTATTGGCCCAGGCAGCGCGGCTTCGATTACCAATATGGCGCCATGATCGGCGAGCTGGATTACTATACGCATAGCGACGCCGGCGTGCTCGACTGGTTCCGCAACAACAAACCCGTTCGTGAGAAGGGCTACACGACCCAGCTCATCGGCAACGACGCGGTGAAATACATCAACGCGCAGGACCTGAACAAGCCGTTCTATCTTTACCTCACCTTCAACGCACCACACACGCCGTATCAAGCGCCGAAGGAATACGTTGACCGCTATCCGAACATCGCCGACCCCACGCGCCGCACTTACGCCGGAATGGTCACGTGCCTTGATGACGAAATTGGCCGCGTGGTTGCCGCGCTCGACCAGAAAGGTCTGCGCGACAACACGCTCATTCTTTTCCACAGCGACAACGGCGGCACACGCAACGCCATGTTCGCCGGCCAGATGGCCGACTTGTCCAAGACCAAAATCCCATGCGACAATGGTCCTTATCGCGACGGCAAGGGCGCGCTTTTTGAAGGCGGCACGCGCGTCTGCGCCTTGCCAACTGGCCCGGCCACATCAAACCGCAGACCGTTGATGGCATAATCCACGCCGTGGATATCTATCCCACGTTCGCGGCGGTGGCCGATGCCTCCACTGCGAAATGTAAGCCGCTCGATGGCGTGAACGTGTGGGACACGATTGCCGAGGGCAAACCGTCGCCGCGCACTGAAGTCATCTACAATGTCGAGCCGTTCCGCGGTGCCGTGCGTCAGGGCGATTGGAAACTGATCTGGCGTACGCTGATCCCCACGAGCGTCGATCTCTACAACCTCGCCGAAGATCCTTACGAAAAGAATAACGTCGCCGCTGCGCATCCCGACAAAGTGGCCGCGATGCAGGAGCGCCTCAACGCGCTAGGCAAGGAATCCGCCAAACCGCTGGCGCTGATTTACGTCACCGGCGTGGGTCTGAAACATGGCAAGCCGCTCATGGCTTCCGAAGACGGTAAAGGCGCGGCGCTGGTCGAGGGTGACGGGCACTCGATCACCGACGAAGGTTTCGGTGACAACGACGATCATTTTAGCAAGTAACGTCGGTGCTAATGAAAACCAAACACAGCAAAAAAATGCCGATGGTTCAGTCGACATCTACTTTGCGTCTCAGTCGCCGGACGGCAAAGAATCGAACTGGGTTCCGACTGGCGCGAACAGCAAGTTCGAAGCGCTCTTTCGCTTCTACGGTCCGGAGAAAGCGCTTTTCGATAAGACTTGGAAGCTACCGGACATTGAGAAGGTGAAGTGAAAGGGGAAACAACTATGAAAACAAACATCCTAACTGCAGCTCTCGCCTTTGGGCTGGCGCTCACCATCAACATACGCGCGGCGGAGGTTACTCCCGCCGAAGCGCGCGCCATCGCGAAGGAAGCCTATATCTACGGCTTCCCGATGGTGGATAGCTACCGCATCCAGTATGCCTATTTCGTGGATACGAAGAACCCCGAATACAAAGGGGCCTGGAACGTGGTGCATAACATGCCGCGCGTTTACACGCCGGAAGATAAGGCAGTGCAGACGCCGAACTCGGATACGCCGTATTCGATGCTCGGCCTCGATCTGCGCGCCGAACCCATCGTGCTGACCGTGCCGGTGATCGAAAAGGAGCGCTATTTCAGCGTCCAATTGATCGACGCTTACACGCAGAACTTTGACTACATCGGCAGCCGCGCCACGGGCAACGATGGCGGGAGCTTCCTCATCGCCGGTCCCGGTTGGAAAGGCGAGACGCCCCAAGGCGTGAAGAAGGTTATCCGCGCGGAAACGGAACTCGTGCTAGGCGCTTATCGCACGCAACTCTTTAACCCCGGCGACCTCGACAACGTGAAGAAAGTGCAGGCCGGTTATAAAGCGCAGCCGCTCTCTGCGTTTCTCGGCCAGCCGGCGCCTAAGGCTGCACCGGCGATTGATTTCATTCAGCCTCTCTCACCCGCAGCGCAAAAGACCTCACCGGACTTTTTTAATGTCCTTAATTTCGTCCTACAATTCTGCCCTACCGTTCCTTCGGAGACGGCGCTGATGGAGCGCTTCGCGAAGATCGGCGTCGGCGCGGGCAAGACTTTTGATGCCAACAAACTGGCACCGGAGATCGGGCAAGCCATCGAACAAGGGATGGCCGATGCATGGAAGGAGTTCGAGGAGTTCAAAACAACCCAGGTTGACACCGGCAAGGTGACGTCGGGCGAGTTGTTCGGGACGCGGGAGTTTTTGAAAAACAATTATCTGTATCGCATGGCTGCCGCCGTCCTCGGCATCTACGGCAATTCGAAGGCTGAGGCGATGTATCCCATGTATGGCGTCGACGCCGAGGGACAGAAAATGGATGGATCACATCGCTACGTCATTCGCTTCGCTCCCGGACAACTGCCGCCCGTCAACGCCTTCTGGTCGGTGACCATGTATGAAATGCCTGCCAGCCTTCTCGTGGCCAACCCGATCAACCGTTATCTCATTAACTCGCCCATGCTCCCGCAGCTTAAGCGTGATGCCGATGGCGGGCTGACGCTGCTCATCCAGAACGAATCTCCCGGCGAGGATAAGGAAGCCAACTGGCTGCCCGCGCCGAAAGGGCCGTTTGTAATGGCGATGCGCCTCTACTGGCCGAAGGACGAAGCGCTCGAAGGCAAGTGGATCGCGCCGAAGGCTGAGCGGGTGAAGTAACCGGCATCTGAACTAACAACGATGAAAACAAAACTGGCGATCTACTCGTTAGGTATCGCGGTTTGTGCCAACGAAAAGAGTAAAGGAAACATGAAGTGAAAGCGCGAGTGATCGGAGTCCTTCTCTTCTCGCTGCTCGCGATTGCCGGAGAAAGCGGGGCACAGGAAGCGCCGGAGAAGCTGCCAACCAAAGAAGACCTGGCAAAAGACAGCAAGCTCTTCATCACGCTCGCGACTAAATACATGCACTGGGACGAAGCGATCGATCCCATTCACATCGTGGGGCCGCTTTACTTTGTCGGGACTCGAGGACTTAGCTCGTGGCTCTTCGTTACTTCGGAAGGGAACATCCTTTTGAATACAGGCACGCCGAACTCCGGCCCTATGATTGTGGAGTCGATCAAGAAACTCGGGTTCAAGGCTGAGGACATCAAGATCATCATCAACGGTCACGGACACTCAGATCACGCGGGCGCGTTCGCTTACATGAAGCAGCTCTGCGGCGCGCAGATCGCAATCATACAGGAAGACGTGCTGATGATCGAGGATGGCGGAAAGAGCGACTTTTATTACGGCAAGGATTGGCAGGTTATGGGTCAGCCACCGGTCAAAGTCGATCGCATCCTGCGTGATGGCGACACCGTGAGACTGGGCGAAGTGATCCTAACCGCTTATCACACGCCCGGCCATACCAAAGGCGCCACGACATGGGTCACCACTCTGGTCGAAAATGGAAAAGCCTACAAAGTCGTATTTCCCGACGGTGGCGGCTTTAATCCCGGCTACAAGATAGCTCAACCGGAATCATACCCGGGAATTAATCAGGACTATCGCAACACGCTTCACTTTCTGGAAAGCTTGCGTCCTGACATTTGGGGTGGGCATCATACCGAATACTTCGACTTCGAGGGTAAGCGAAAGCGCGCCGCCACTGAGGGCGTAAAGGCATGGGTCGACCCGGAAGGGTATCGACGCTTCATCGCCAGTAAGCGTCGCGCCTTCGAAGATGAGGTAGACAAAGAAATGGGCAAAGCGCAATGAAACTTCCAGCTGAAATTGAGTTTCACCCAGACATTCGCCTGCTGGTTTATCGCCCGCGCGGTTTGATCGACGAGGCGGCTATTAACGAGGTAATCCGTGTTATCGAAGATCTCGAAGCCACAACGCAGGAGCCTTTCAATCGATTTTCTGATGCGACGGGCACTCATGAGGTTGACCTCAATTTTCGATACGTTATTCAGGTTTCTCTTCACCGGCGTCTGTCGCACAAGGGTCGTGCGCCGGTGAAGTCGGCGATTCTTGCTACCGATTCCACGCTTGTTCACTACGCCCGGTTGCTTGGCTTACTGACTGAAGGTTCTTCAATCAAAGTGCAGGTATTCCAAGACCGCAAAGAAGCCGCGCAATGGTTAGGTGTTCCGCTCGAACTAGTGGCGCCAAAGCCCGCCGGTCGCGATGATCAGACTAACCATTGAACGAAACGTGAAAGCAAACATCAACTGACACGACGCGACCCGATTAAGCTCGCCAGCGCGGCGGCCCTGTCGTAATTCGTGGGAACGGATGGAGCGCGCAAGCCGACGGAGAAAAAATGGATTTACCAATATCGATCTTATGCCTGACAACGCGACGTTCACCATCTTCGTGTGGTGTCCGCCGCCGCCGCAACGAATTTAAGACCGATTTGCCTAACGAGACCTTATAATGAAAGAAAGCTAGATATGAAAACTAAGCCTGCTGTCATCGGTATCATAACTGTGTGGATGTTGAGCGTCCTGGCCAGTGCGGCATTCGCCGGTCCCACCGACTCTGAATCGACAACGACGGACAATTCGAAAGAAACACCGCCTATCGAGAAAAGCTGGTGCGAAACTCCGAAGCCATTTGAGATTCGTGTTTATATTCCCGGCTGGCTGGCTGGTGTCGAGGGTGATAGCGGAGTGAAAGGAGTAGTCAGCTCCGTGGACGTTGGCTTCGATCAGTTACTCCGGCACCTGACTCATGTCCCGATCATCCTGGGAGCTGATATTCGTTACCAGCGGTGGGAGTTCTTCGGAGATGGTATATACGAGGAACTGGGTGCTTCCGCTAGTCTGCCCGGCTTGCTTTTTACCACCGCCAACGTCCACATTAAGAGCGCGCTGGTCGAAGCCTTCGTCGGTTATCGCCTGATCAATTGCGACAAGGCTGCACTTACCCTCTTTGCCGGCGCCCGCTACAACTATACCGGTATTCATTTAAGTATCCTGGATAATGGCGACCCGCGCCTTCCCAGACTTCGCGAGTTACTCGGAATTCCGGGGAAGTTGGATGACAATGGGTCGACCGATTGGGTCGATCCGGTCGTCGGCCTGCGCGGTAGAGTGAACTTGTGGAAAGTCGTCACCCTTTTCGCGGAAGGTGACGTCGGCGGCTTTGATGCCAACGCCGACTCGGCCTATGAAATTCGCCGCTCGGGGAACACACTCGTGCGAGCGCCGGTCTCGAGCTCGGACTGGAGCTATCAAGTGCAGGGCGGGCTCGAATTCCAAATCACCCGCCAGATCTGGGCGCAGGTCGGCTGGCGTTACTACAAATACGATTATGCGTCGGGCGGTTTCAGCAATAAGACTTCCTTGAGCGGCCCTATCGTGCAGGCCGGACTCAATTTCTAGGCTGAAATCGATTACTGCTCCAAAGCGCTCGGACATGCAGCAACTAAATCTGGAAAGCACGCGAAAACAATGAAACCTGCTGACACAAGGAGCGTAACAACCCGATCAGAGTGTTAGACTAAGGTCTTACATCCGACAGCAACGACAAGGCATAAGGTTGAGGAGCTTGACCGACAAGATCAAGCCACTCCTCACCTCAATGAACCCAAAATTCCTTATCCGATGGACCGTGATTTTGTGCGCGGTTTTCAGCCTAACGAACACCTGGTCACTCGCTCAGCATGTCACCGGCGAGCTCGGTTCGCCGAGTGCCACGACTTCCATCGATGGCAAACAACTCCCCGCGCCTGATCCGAAATTCGGCGGCGTGATCACGAACGACGCCCTGAAATCCAAACCGTGGTGGGCGCCGCGCATCGTGCCGCCCAAGGACGCACCCAACGTCCTGCTCATCATCACCGATGACTCCGGATTCGGCGTGCCGAGCACCTTCGGCGGCGTCATTCCGACGCCTACGATGGAGCGTCTGGCGAAGAACGGTCTGCGCTATAATAACATTCACTCCACCGCGCTTTGCTCGCCGACGCGCGCCGCGCTCATCACCGGACGTAATCATCACTCCGCAGGCTTCGGTGTGATCTCCGAGCAGTCCACCGGCTTCCCCGGTTACAACAGCATCATCGCCGAGGACAAGGCGACCATCGGCCGCATCCTGAGAGACAATGGCTACGCGACCTCGTGGTTCGGCAAGGATCACAACGTGCCCGCATTTGCCGCGAGCCAGGTCGGGCCTTTTGACAAATGGCCGATTGGGATGGGCTTCGAGTATTTCTACGGCTTCATCGGCGGCGACGCGAATCAGTGGCAGCCGAATCTGTTCCGCAATACCACTCAGATCTATCCTTTCGAAGGCAAGCCGGGCTGGAACCTTGTCACTGGCATGGCGGATGACGCGATCGATTACCTCAGTCGCATCAACCAGACGGCGCCGACCAAGCCGTTCTTTATGAAATACGCGCCCGGCGCCACGCATGCACCGCATCATCCAACCAAGGAATGGGTGGATAAGATCCACGACATGCACCTCTTCGACGAAGGCTGGAACAAGGTGCGCGATAAGATTTTTGAAAACCAGAAACGTCTCGGTGTGATCCCGGCAGACACCCAGATGGAGCCGTGGCCGACAAAGGTCCTCAAGAACTGGGACGACTGCACGCCCGAGGAAAAGAAGCTCTTCATCAAGCAGGTTGAAATCTTCGCCGCCTATGAGGCTTACAATGACTACGAGATCGGCCGGGTGGTGCAGGCGATCGAGGACATGGGAAAGCTCGATAACACGCTCATCATTTACATCAACGGCGACAACGGCACGAGCGCCGAGGGCGGCCCGTTAGGCACACCTAACGAAGTTGCGTTCTTTAACGGTATCAACGCGATGCCGGTCAATGTGCAGATGAAGTGGTATGACGTGTGGGGCACGGAGCAGACCTACAACCACATGTCGGCGGGCTGGTCCTGGGCGTTTGATACGCCCTTCACCTGGTTCAAACAGAACGCGTCGAAGCTAGGTGGAGTAGGTCAATGCATGACGGTTTCCTGGCCCGGCCACATCAAGGATGTAGGCGGCCTCCGCCAGCAGTTCATGCACGTCATCGATGTTGTGCCGACCATTCTTGAAGCCGCTGGTATCAAGGCGCCCGAGACCGTGGACGGCATCAAGCAGGCGCCCATTGAAGGCACGAGCTTCGCCTACACCTTTGACGCGAAGAACGCCAAGGCACCGACGCGGCATAAGACACAGTATTTCGAAATGATGGGTCAGTGGGCCCTCTATCATGAGGGCTGGTTTCTCAGTACTCAAGTGAACCGTGCGCCTTGGGAAGCCTTCGGTCCGGCCAATCCCGACCCGCTTAACAACCAGGTCCTCGAGCTCTACAACCTGGACAAGGACTTCAGCCAGTCGCAGAACGTCGCCGCGAAATTCCCCGACAAGGTGAAGGAACTGAAGGCGAAGTTCATCGAGGAAGCGAAGAAGTATCAGGTCTTCCCGATGGATGCCTCGGTCGCCGCGCGCATCGTGGCGCCGCGGCCTAACATCACCGCGGGCCGGACCGAGTTTGTTTATACTAAGCCGATGGTCGGACTGCCGCAGGGCGATTCGCCGATGATCCTTAACTGCTCCTACACCATCACCGCGGACATCGACGTGCCAGCGGGCGGCGCCGAAGGTATGATCCTGACCTCGGGCGGACGGTTTGGTGGCTACGGCTTCTACTTACTTAAGGGCAAGCCGGTCTTTCTTTGGAATCTTGTCGACCTTAAACGCCCCAAGTGGGAAGGCCCCGACGCACTAACGCCCGGCAAACACACCGTCGAGTTCGACTTCAAGTATGAAGGTCTCGGCGTCGGCACGCTCGCCTTTAATAATATGAGCGGTCTCGGTCGCCCCGGCACCGGCGTGCTCAAGGTGGATGGCAAGGAAGTGGCGACGCAGAAAATGGAGCACACCATGCCGATGATCCTGCAATGGGATGAGAGCTTCGACATCGGCTCCGACACGCTCACTGGCGTGAACGACGCGGATTATCACCCGCCCTTCACCCTTACCGCCAAGCTCAACAAGCTAACCATCAAGGTTGATCGCCCGCAGCTTACGTCTGACGACATCAAGAAGATCGAGCATGCGGAAGCGGAAGCGCTCGATGGCAAGCCGCTCAAGCATGCCCAGCCTGGTCCTCAGTAGGTAGCGCGAAGAATTGATTGGCAAGTGAATCCGCGGGCCGGCACGGCAAGGAGCGGCTTCGCGATATTTGTTAGGCCTGTGGTCGCTCGAAACCTGGCGGATTAGACCAAGGTCTTACATCCAACATCGCGATCGGATCATACATTGAGAAGTTTGGATTGCGATCAACCCCTTTTTCACTCTATGAGCCCAAAATTCCTCTCGCGATGGACCGTGATGTTGTGCGCGGTTTTCAGCCTAACAAATGCCTCATTATTCGCCCAGCAAGTCACCGGCACGCTTGGCGAACCGAGCGCTACCACCACGCTCGATGGCAAACAACTTCCGCCGCCACCGCTACCGTTCGGCGGCGTGATCAAGGAGAAAGCCTCGGACTCAAAACCGTGGTGGCCACCGCGCGTCGTCCCACCAAAGGGCGCGCCTAACGTATTGCTCATCATGACGGACGATTGCGGATTCGGCGCACCGAGCACGTTTGGCGGCGTCATCCCGACACCGGCAATGGATCGCATCGCTAAGAACGGACTGCGTTACACCAATTTCCACTCCACATCGCTCTGCTCACCAACGCGCGCGGCGTTGATTACCGGACGCAACCATCACTCGGTAGGTTTTGGCGTTGTCGGCGAGATCGTGACGGGGTTCCCGGGTTACGACTCAATCATTCCGATTGAGAAAGGCACTATAGGCACAATCCTGAAGGAAAACGGTTACGCCACCTCGTGGTTCGGCAAGAACCACAACACGCCCGGTTACCAATCGAGCCAGGCCGGGCCGTTCAATCAATGGCCTAACGGAATGGGCTTCGAATACTTCTGGGGTTTCGTCGGCGGCGACGCCAGCCAGTGGCAGCCGAACCTGTTTCAAAATACGACGGCTATCTATCCTTTCCTGAACAATCCGAGCTGGAACATGGAGACCGCGATGGCCGACGAAGCCATTCATTACATGAAGCAGATCAAGGCGCTCGCGCCCGACAAACCGTTCTTCGTTTATTATGTCCCAGGCGCTACGCATTCCCCGCATCATCCGACCCCGGAGTGGATCAAGAAGATCAGCGACATGCATCTCTTCGATGAAGGCTGGAATAAAATTCGCGAGACCATCTTCGCCAATCAAAAGAGGTTAGGTATCATGCCAGAAAACGCCCAGCTAACACCGTGGTCGAAAGGGCTTCCGGAATGGGATTCGCTGTCGCGCGAGCAGAAGAAACTCTTCATCAAACAGGCTGATGTGTATGGCGCCTACCTCGCCTACGCCGACAACGAGATCGGCCGCGTCATCCAGGCCGTCGAAGACATGGGTCAATTGGATAACACTCTGATCATCTATATCGGCGGCGACAATGGCGCGAGTGCCGAAGGCATGATCAACGGAACGCCTAACGAGTTCACCACCTTTAATGGCATCCCAGTGCCCGTGAAAGATCAGTTTCTCTGGTACCCATTCTGGGGATCGGACCGGACGTTCCCGCATTTCGCGGCCGGCTGGGCGTGGGCTATGGACACTCCATTCAAGTGGGTGAAACAGGTACCATCGCACTTCGGAGGGACAGCCCAGGGTGTGGCCATGTCCTGGCCCGGTCACATCAAGGACGTGGGCGGAATCCGTCGGCAGTTCCATCATGTCATCGACATCGTGCCGACCATCCTGGAGGCCACCGGCATCCCGCAACCCGACACCATCAACGGCATCAAGCAGATCCCGGTTGAAGGGACCAGCATGGTTTACACGTGGGATAAGGCGAACGCCGACGCGCCCACCAAGCACACCACGCAATACTTCGAGATGCTCGGCAACCGCGCCATCTATAATGATGGTTGGATTGCAGCGACAACGCCGGCCACTCTTCCGTGGGAACTAAGCAATAAGCCGCCTCCCGACATTATGACCGGTTACAGTTGGGAACTCTACAACGTCAAAGAAGACCCGACCGAGTTCAACGATCTGGCCGCGAAAATGCCGGACAAGCTCAAACAGCTACAGGACCTCTTCTACTCCGAAGCCGCGAAGTATAACGTGCTGCCACTCGACAACACGACTCTCGCGCGTTGGAACTCGCCGCGCCCGAACCTGACCGCGGGACGAACCGAGTTCACCTACTCAGGCGGACTTACCGGTGTGCCGGGCAGCGCGGCCCCGAACATTATGAACAAGTCCTACACGATCACCGCCGAGGTCGAGATCCCCAAGGGTGGTGCGGAAGGCATGATCGTCACCGAAGGAGGGCGCTTCGGCGGCTACGGATTATTCCTGAGCAAGGGCGTGGCGGGTTTTCGTAAAGGCAAAGTGGTGTTTCTCTACAATCTGCTCGACCTAAAGCGAACTGTCTGGGCAGGTCCCGAGTTAGCACCCGGCAAGCACACCATCGTGTTCGACTACAAGCTTTCGAAGCCCGGCTTGGGCGAAGGAGGAACGGGCGTACTCTCGGTTGACGGAAAAGAAGTGGCCAAGAATTCCATGGAACACGGCATCCCGGTTACATTCCCGGAGGACGAAACGTTTGATGTTGGAGAGGACACGCGCACTGGCGTTGCCTTGGTGGAGTATCGTTACGATCCTCCGTTCAAGTTTACCGGCAAGATCGACAAGCTGACCTTCAAACTCGAACCGCAATCAGCGACGGCGGCGAGATAGGGCAATGAACAAGGTTTTGCCTATCGCCGCGGTTGCGGAAGCCGCGACGGGACTGGCCTTGCTGGTGACTCCAGCACTCGTCGGACGACTATTAGTTGGCGTGGAACTTTCCGGCGTCACAATCGTAGTTGCTCGCGTCGCCGGCATCGCTCTGGTAGCTTTGGGAATTGCCTGCTGGCCGGGGCCGCCGCTTGGCGGCATGCTAATCTACAGCTCGGCCGTTACGCTGTACCTCTCTTATCTCGGCATTCAAGGCGATTGGGTTGGACCGTTGTTATGGCCGGCGATAATTTTGCACGGCATCCTCACCGTGTTGCTGCTTGGCGTTTTTCTGAAACAATCATAGACGCCCGCGTGGCGGTAGATTAGACCAAGGTCTTATATCCAAGCTCGATCGCTCCGCCTAAGAAAGGGCATGAAAATGCTGTCGAAGCTACGTGGGCCGTTGTTTGCCTCTGTGGTGTTCTTCGCTGCACGAATGCTCCTGGCCGGCGAAGCAACTGTTTCGAGCGACTATTCCAAGGAGCCACCTCCTCCAGCGCCGACGAGCTGGTGCGAAACACCATCCCCGCTGGAATTCCGAATTGGTGTGCCGGGTTTCCTTTCCCAGCTGTCTGGCGATTTCGGCGTCAAAGGAGTTGTCGGCGACCTTGATATCGGTATCGACGAACTCGTTAGGCACATCGACGCTTTCCCGATAGCGCTTTCGGTTTATGCCCGATATCACCGCTGGGAGTTCTTCGCCGATGGCGAGTGGATCCAGTTGAGCGCAAGCGCGCCACTGCGCGGCCTGCTCTTTACCAATGCCGACCTCGACCTGGGCTATGCATTTTGGGAAGGCTTTGTCGGTTACCGGATTATTAATTGCGACAAGGCCGTGCTCTCGGTTTATGCCGGAGCGCGTTACACCTACTACAGCGCTGACTTCCGCATTCAGAATAGCAACGACCCGCGCTTTCCGCTGTTCAGGCAGTTACTTGGAATACCACAGAACGGCCAGCGGTCGGGTGACGAATCGTGGGTCGATCCTGTGGTCGGAATCAGCGGCAGATATCGCGTAGCCAAGGCAGTTACTCTTTACGCGAGCGGCGATGTCGGTGGGTTCGATGCCAACGCGGACGACGCGTTCGAAGTTGTCCGAACAGGCGCTGGACTGGCCCGCGTTTCTACTTCCAGCTCGGACTGGAGCTATCAGGTGCAGGGCGGTGTCGAAGTGCAATGGGCGCGCCATTTCTGGACACAGCTCGGCTGGCGCTATCTGAAATACGACTTCCAACTCGAAGGGTTTGTGAACAAGACTGACTTAAACGGACCATTCGTTCAGGCGGGCTTCAATTTTTAGTCTGACACCGAGAACAACTTGAACCACAGGGTGAGTTTCCATCGGTCGCGAAAAGAGATCCTCGAATCATGAAAAATACATTGCGACTTATTTTTGCATCATGTCTTGCAAGCTCCGCATCGCGCTCTTTCGCCTTTATGGTCCGCTGGAGCCATGGTTCGATAAGACCTGGCGGCCGGGTGAGATCGAGCTGGTAAACTGAGCGCGGGAAATTCCGAGCCCAATACGGAGACACCGATGAAGACAAAACTTATCGCCGCCGCATTCTTTTGCGCGCTGGCTTTTACGAACCGAGCTAACGCTCAAAGCAAACCCAACATTGTCCATATCGTGGCCGACGATCTCGGCTGGAAAGATGTGGGGTTTAACGGCTGCACGGACATCAAGACGCCGAATATTGACGCGTTGGCAGCCGGTGGTGCGAAGTTTACCCAGTTCTATGTGCAACCGATGTGTACTCCTACACGGGCCGCGCTGATGACCGGGCGTTATCCTTTCCGATATGGTTTGCAAACTGCGGTTATTCCTTCCGTTTCGACGTACGGACTGGACACCACCGAGTGGCTGATGCCGCAATGCCTCAAGGAGGCAGGTTACAAAACCGCGATCATTGGCAAGTGGCATCTTGGCCACGCCGACAAGAAATACTGGCCGAAACAACGCGGGTTCGATTTTCAGTACGGCGCGATGATTGGCGAGCTCGATTACTTTACCCACGAAGAACATGGCGTCCTCGACTGGTATCAGGACAACATACCGCTAAAGGAGAAAGGCTACACGACAACTCTCATCGGTAACCAGGCAGTGAAGTTGATTGAGCGGCATGATACTTCAACACCGCTGTATCTCTATCTCACCTTCAATGCCCCGCACACTCCCTATCAGGCACCAGAGGACTACATCAACCGCTACAAAAACATCGAAGACCCGACGCGCCGAACCTACGCCGGCATGGTCTCGTGTTTGGATGACGAAATCGGCCGCGTGGTTGCCGCGCTCGACAAGAAGGGGATTCGCGGCAACACGCTGATTCTCTTCCACAGCGACAACGGGGGCACGCGCAACGCGATGTTCGCCGGAGTCATGGCCGACATGTCCAAAGTGAAAATCCCGTGCGACAACGGCCCTTATCGCGAAGGCAAGGGTTCGCTTTTCGAAGGTGCAACACGCGTTTGCGCGCTGGCTAACTGGCCTGGCCATATCAAGGCACAGACTGTGGATGGTCTCATTCACGCCGTGGACATTTATCCGACGCTGGCGGCCCTGGCCGGCGCGTCCACCGCCAGGTGCAAGCCGCTGGACGGAGTGAACGTTTGGGACACCATCGCACAGGGGAAGCCCTCGCCGCGTTCCGAAATCATCTATAACGTCGAGCCGTTCCGCGGCGCGGTACGACAGGGCGATTGGAAACTCATCTGGCGCACGCTGCTTCCTTCAAGTGTTGATCTCTACAACCTGGCGCAGGATCCATCCGAGAAGAATAATCTCGCTGCGGCCAATCCCGACAAAGTCGCTGCTTTTCAGGAACGCCTCAACGCACTGGCAAGAGAAAGTGCAAAGCCGCTGTTTCTCACGGACCAGTTCAAAGTTGTGATGAAAAACATGAACGGCGAACCGGTCCTGCCCACCGACGAAGATTTTGCCGGGGTAGAAATGCCGTGACCCGGTCAGAAGAAGAACTGGTCCGCTCGAGGCGTGGCCCAACCTGGCGTGAAAACCGGGAGATATCGAGTTGGTGCAGTGACGCACTATGATAAAACGCCGTAACGACTACCGCGCGTGAAACCGTTACGATCCTTTCTTGTTTCGTTAGGTACAATAGCCATCGTTTCGGCGATATCTTGTTCGTGCCTCAAAGCACAGACTCCGGTGCCACTGCCGCCTTCTCCGCCGCGTCCGGAAGCTGCCAGGGGACCAACCAGGATCAACTACGTCGCGTGGTTGAGCGACATTAAACAAATCGATAGCGTGGCGCAGACTCTCTCCGCCAGTGTTGTAATAGTAATGCGTTGGCACGATCCGCAACTCGCGCACGGCGGGCCGGGAGCGAAACAGTTTGCGCTGGAGAACATCTGGCATCCAACGTTGCTTATCGTCAACGAAACGCACGATGTGCAACGCTCGCTTGCCGAAGTGGCCGATGTCACCCCCGATGGCACCGTCGTCTATCGCCAGCGCATCATTGGCGCGTTTTCCCAGTCGTTAAACCTGCGTTCTTTCCCTTTCGATCACGATACGTTCCGCGTTCAGATCGTCGCTGTCGGCCATCGTCCCGAGGAAATTCAGTTCGTTCCCGACCCGGAAGCAGTGCGGGCGGGAATGCGCGATGGTATCGGAATCGCCGAGCGATTGACTATTCAGGACTGGAGCGTGACTTCGGTGACAACCCGCGTGAATCCTTACAAGGTCACGCCCGGAATTGAAATCGCTGCCTGCACGCTCGAGTTCTCCGCCGTCCGCCGATCCATTCATTTCGTGATCAAGGTAATCATTCCGCTGATTCTGATCGTCGCGATGTCGTGGGCGGTTTTCTGGATCGAGCCAACTAATGCCGGTTCGCAGATATCGGTATCGGTCACCGTCATGCTCACGCTCATCGCCTATCGCTTCGCCATAGACAGCGAAGTGCCGAAGCTACCCTACCTCACACGACTGGATGCATTTGTCTTAATGAGCACGGTGCTCGTCTTCCTTTCCCTGATTGAGGTGTTGGTTACGACGAAGTTCGCTCATCTCGACCGAATGGCAGAGGCAATCGCGATCGATCGGCATTGCCGCTGGATTTTTCCGCTGCTTTTCGTTGCTCTAAGCGCTTTTATCTTTCTCCGGTGACCCGGTTGTAAAGGCTTGGTGGACAACTCGGATAGTAGACCAAAGTCCAATAGTCGGGCCGCTTGATTTTTCCGATCGTTAGTCTGTGCAATCAGATTTGATTAAGATTTTGCATTGGTGAAAAGCTTGAAACTTCCCGCTCACGTTCAGTTCCGTAAAAATCTGTCTCTTCTTCTTTGGAGACCGCGCGGTATCCTGGATGAATCAACCGTTAACGAAATGGTGGAATTCACTGAGACTGTCGAAAAACGAAATCGCCGGCCGCTCAACCGATTCATTGACTTGTCAGCCCTCGACGCGGTTGATCTGAACTTTAAGTTTGTCTTTCACGTTGCGCTCGGCCGGCGTCTCTCGGCCGCGCCCAGGCCCGCCGTGAAATCCGCCTTCTACGTTACCAGCCCCGCCACCACGCATTATGCCAAACTGCACGCCATGCTGACCGACTATTCCCCGCTCGATGTCACGTTGTTCACGGATCGCGCTGCCGCGGCGAAGTGGCTTGGCGTTCCGCTGGTGGCATTGTCCGCAATGAGCGGTGGGTTCCAAAAGAATGTTGCTGTGTAAAAACAAGGCATCACAGCGATGCAATAGTGCCTAACGAAAAGTAGAACGGAGGAAAGCTTTTCTCCCGACACATCGAGTGAAACCGGCGACCACTGCACTGTCCATTTTGAGGAAAGGACTGCCGCAGTTCGTGGGCTTCGAGTTGCTGTTCCGGTTGCTCGGGCTGGCGGTTTTCATCCCGTCCACGGCATGGCTCACCAGCCGCCTGATCGCATGGTCGGGCAGCGGAGCGGTTAGCAATTATGATCTGGCGAGCTTTTTTCTTTCTTTCAAAGGGTTGTGCTATCTACTCGTGGCGGTCACGATCGGATTCGCGCTGACGTTCTTTGAATTCGGCGGACTGACAGCTCTGGCGATTTCGTTGCAGCAGCGCGAGCGCATCCGCGATGAGGCAACTTTTCGGATTTCTCGGCCTCGCGCTACCGCGTCTTTGGCGGCTTTCGGTGAAACAATTTCTGATCTACCTCGCCATCGCGCTGCCGTTCCTCGCTCTCGCCGGAGGAGCGTATCTGATCTTCCTCACAGAAAACGACATCAATTATTATCTCTATGCGAAGCCTCCGCCGTTCTGGATTGCGCTGTCGGTTTGCATCGTCGCTGGCCTCGGGTTCGCCTTCTTCGCGGTCCGACTTTTTGTGCGCTGGATTTACTCGGTCCCGCTGCTGCTCTTTACGAATGCATCGCCAGCTACCGCGCTGCGGGAGAGCAGCAAGCTCGTGAAAACGCGGAAGCGGGAGACGGTAGTGATGCTGCTCCGCTGGCTCGCGCTGGTGGCGTTACTTTTTAGTGCCTCATGGCTGGTCACTCGGCTGTTGAAGTGGGTCCTCCTTGGCGCCGCGGGAAACCATCCCGCCGTGGTCCTGACGATGACTGCCCTCCTAGTGGTGGTTCAGTTCCTGACTAGCACAGCGGCGGCGATCCTTTCCATGGTAGCACTGGCCTGCAAGGTGTCGGTGCGGTTCTTGCAACATCGGCCGGATGTCACTCTGCCCGAATCGCTGATAGGAGAGGAGACGGCACTCGTGCGTCGAGCGGCGGGATTCCTCCGGACGGGCTTGGTCCTGCTTGCTATTTTCATGGGCCTGACAATTTATGTTGGAATACGCCTCGTGAACGCAATCCATCTGCATGACGCGACCGCCATCACCGCCCATCGCGGCAGTTCCATCGTCGCACCGGAGAATACCATGGCCGCCATTTTGCAGGCGATCGAAGACGGCGCCGACTTTGTCGAGATTGACGTCCAGGAAACGAAGGACGGCACCGTGGTCCTCGCCCACGACAAGGACCTCAATCGCGTCTTCGGTATCAACCGGCGCATCTGGGAAGTCACCTATGACGAACTGAAAGATCTCGATAGTGGCGGCTGGTTCAGTCCGAAATTCAGCGACCAGCGCATCGCCACGCTCGCGCAGGTTATCGAGGCCGGGAAGGGCCGCGCGAAACTAAACATTGAACTCAAATTCAATGGCCACGATCAAAAGCTAGCCAGCGAAGTGGTGCGGATCGTCAACGAGCACGATTTTGCGCGTGACTGTATCCTGACATCGCTCGACTACGACGGCATCCGCCAGGTGCGCGCCGCCGGCCCGGGCATTCGCACCGGCGTGATCGTGACTTCTGCGTTGGGGGATATCACCGAACTGGAAACGGACGTTCTTAGCATTAGCTCTGCGGCGGTCACGCGCGACCTGATCGCACGCGCGCACCGCCGGAATCTGGAAGTCCACGTCTGGACGGTGAACGACGTCCCGCTCATGGACACCGTGCTCAGTATGGGCGCGGACAACATCATTACCGACGATCCCAAACTGCTCCGGGAAGTGCTCCGCCGGCGAGCCGCTCTTAGCAACGTGGAAAAGACCCTCCTCCAACTGGCCGATTTCGCGAGTCGCCGGTTCTGACAGTGGCGATCTTGGTACCTGTAGTTCAACCAATGACACGTTAGGCGGAGTTGTCTTTTCCCGCCGTAATCCATGAGCAGAGGAAAAAGGACCGCCCATCGGGAGCCTCGGACCCGGGTATTGCTGCCGCTCGGGCATACAACCAAGGTCCAATAGGCAGCGCCCACCTTTGGTCTCAAACTGTCAGAATGAGCACGAAGCTGTTATATCGCGCTGTCGCTATTTTTCCCGCGCTGCTGCTGTTCGTCGGTCGACCCACCGCGTTAGCTCAGGAGGTGCAGGCCCAAGGGACTCCCGCATCGGAAACGGCAGAAACAGCGAAAATCCCTAACGACCAATTGGATTCGTTAGTCGCGCCAATCGCACTTTATCCCGATCCACTTTTGGCGCAGACACTGGCTGCCTCCACTTATCCGATCGAGATCATGCAACTGCAGCAGTGGCTGGATAAGAACAAGAATCTAAAGGACCAGTCGCTGGCCGACGCGGTGGCAAAGCAACCATGGGACCCGAGCGTGCAGGCGATGGCGGCTTTTCCAGATGTAACTTCGCGCATGGCTGGAAATATCCAGTGGACGTCGGACATGGGAAATGCATTTCTCGCTCAGCAGGAAGACGTGATGGCTGCCGTTCAGCGCATGCGCGCGAAGGCCGAAGGCACAGGAGCGCTGAAGACAAGTGAGCAACAGAAAGTAGAAACCAAGACCGCCAGCAACGGCGAGCAGGTCATCGTAGTCGAACAATCTAATCCAAGCACGGTCTATGTTCCTTCCTATGATCCCGCGGTCGTTTACGGGCAGCCGGCGTATCCGTATCCGAGTTATTCCTATCCGGGCTACATAGCTGGCGGGGCACTGGCGTTCGGTGGAGCTGTCGCGCTAGGCGCGGCATGGGGCAATAACTGGGGTTGGGGTTGCGGCTGGGATAACGGCAACATCAACATCAACAACAACAATAACTACGTCAACCACTACAATAAGCAGAACAACATCAAAGCAGGCCAGGGAAACGCAGGTAAATGGGAGCATAAACCGGAACATCGCGGTAACGCGCCCTATGGTGATCGAGGAACCGCCGACAAGTTTGGCGGGAAAGCCAAGGGTGGCGCCGGTGGTCCTGGTAAGGCAGGTGGAGTAGGTGGCGTAGGTGGAGTAGGTGGTGCAGGAGGAGTTGGTAAAGCTGGTGGAGTAGGTGGTCCCGGCGGTGCAGGAGGAGTTGGAAAGGCTGGCGGTCCCGGTGGTCCTGGTGGCGCAGGTGGAGTTGGAAAGGCTGGTGGCGCAGGAGGAGCAGGTAAGGCTGGTGGCGCCGGTGGCGCAGGCAAGGCCGGCGGATCTGGCGGCGCAAAGCAAGCCAGTCGCCCAAGCGGTGGTGGTGCCGATCAAATTGGTAGTAAGAACGTTGGAAACAAAGGTAGCTCCGCGTCACGCAGCAGCGGCGGTGCGATAAGTGGCGGCAGCGGACACCAGGCTAAAGCAAGCAGTAACAGAGGTGGCCAAAGCATGGGTGGCGGTGGACTTAGTAAAGGTGGCGGCGGCGGCGGCGGCCACAAAGGCGGAGGCGGAGGACGCGGCGGCGGCGGTGGAGGCGGCGGAGGTCGCAGGCGCTAGACGAAAAGAGGAGAAGCCTTATGAAATCACAATCTCATTATTCAATTCTCGTGAAGACTTTCCTGATCGTATTCGCAGTTACTCTGAGTGGAGTGCTGCAAGCCGCACCGGAAGAAAAGAAGGACACGACCGCGTCGCAGTCCAAAGGGAAGGAATTCAACACGCCGAAAGAGGCGGCGGATTCGCTCATTCAAGCCGCGGAATCATTCGACGTCGCGGCCATTAAGGAAATCCTTGGAACCGGAAGCGACGATATCGTTACCACGGAAGATGCAGTTGCGGATAAGAACCGAGCTATCGCCTTCGTTGCCAAAGCGAAGGAGAAGACCGAGGTAGGCGCTCGATCCCAAGAATAAGAGTCGCGCCATCATCACTATTGGAAACGATGAACTCCCAGTGCCGATTCCGATCGTCAAAAGCAAAGGTAAATGGTCATTCGATACCAAGGTAGGTCGCGAAGAAATCCTTAACCGTCGCATCGGCGCGAACGAACTGGATGCTATTGCCATCTGTCGCGGGTACGTAGAAGCGCAGCACGAATACGCGCAGGCGAAACACGATGACGCGAAGGTCAACGAATTCGCGCAACGTATTATCAGCACGCCGGGAAAACATGACGGACTCGCCTGGCAGAATCCTGATGGCACATGGGGCGGTCCAGTCGGCGAAGCTGTGGCGCGCGCGATCGAAAAAGGCTACAGCGAAAAGAGTGAACCGTTTCGCGGCTACTACTTTCAAGGTGCTAAAAGGACAGGGCCCGGCGGCGCGGATGGGCGAGATGGATTTTGTCGTGGAAGGCGCAATGATCGGCGGCTTTGCGCTGGCGGCTGCGCCTGCGCAGTATCGAGTCACTGGAGTGAAGACGTTCATTGTCGGTCCGGATGGTGTTGTTTACGAAAAGGACATGGGTCCCGATACGCTGAAGCAATTCCAAGCTATGGATAAGTATAACCCCGATAAGAGCTGGCAGGAGACCGATGACGATTGGGGAGACGAGGACGACGGCGATAGCTCTTAGGCTGATAGCTTTTGGATATTGTAGAGGCGCTCGCCGCGGCGAGCGCCTAACTAGCTAATTCCGGCGTAGGCCGCGGCGGACGCCACTACAACTCTGGAGATGGTGGCTTGGCAATGTGGGAGGGACCTTAGTGTCCCGACTGCGGAGGGTTATCGCGGCACTAAGGCCGCTCCCACATTAAGCCGTTGGTGCGTCGCTGCTGCACTCTGCTAGGTTGTTCCATGCGACATATCGATCATTCGCGCACACCCGCGCTCATGCCAGTTACCGTCCCTGCTCCACGTCCACGTCTCTGCTTACCAAGCCGCACCGTTGTTTGCGGCTTTGTTCTGCTTCTGGCGTGCGCGGCACTCGCGGAAACGGCGCCGGTCGCCGATCGCGTGGCGCAGCAGAATAAATTGTTCGACGAGTTTTATGAGGCGAGCCTGAAGAATTCGCCGGAACGCGCTACGTCCTATGGCGACTATCGGTACAACGCGCAGCTTGCACAGTATTCACTGGCGGAAATCGCTCGCCAGCACGCGGAGTCCGATGAGTTTCTGCGAAGGCTCAAGGCGATCTCGATCGACGGGATGAACGACAAGGACGTGTTGAGCCACCGCTTGCTGGAGCGGCAACTGGAGCGCGAAGACATCAACTACGGTTTGAAGAATTACGAGATGCCGGTGAACCAGCAGCGTGGGATACATACCCAACTCGCCGATTTAGCGCTGTCAGTGCCTTTCGATTCCGTCCAGCACTACCAGGATTACATTTCCCGGCTACACCGGATCCCGCGCGTGCTGGATCAGACTACAGAAGTACTGCGGCAGGGCGTGAAGGATGGATTGATGCCGCCCAAGCTCGTGCTCGAGAAGCTGCCGGGCCAATGCGACGGCATCATTTCCGCGAATCCGTTTCTTATCCCGACAAAGAAGTTTCCAGCGGAGTTTTCGGCGGAGGACAAGAAGCGGCTGACGGACGAGGTCACGAAAACGGTCAACGACGACGTCTTTCCCGCTTACAAGAAGTTCGCGGAATTCTTGCGCAAGGATTACGACCCGAAAGGACGTAGTGAGCTATCGGTCGAAAGCCTGCCGGATGGAAAGCGCCGTTATGCGGAAGCGGTGAAGTTAAATACGACGCTGAACATTTCTCCTGCGGAGGTACATGAGATCGGGCTTAAGGAAGTGGCTCGCATCACGGCCGAGATGACGAAGCTGGCAAAGGAGCAGGGACACAAGGACCTGGCTAGCTTCCGCGACGCGATCAACAAGGACCCGAAGTGGAAGCCACAAAGCGAGCAGCAGATTGTCGATGACTTCAAAAAATACATCGGTCAGATGCAGCCGAAGCTACCCGAGCTATTCGGACTCTTGCCTAAGTCTCCGGTAACAGTGGAACCAATCCCGGATTTCGCGAAGGCGGCGTCAACCCATTATGTCCAGGGTACACCGGATGGGAAACGCGCCGGTCGCGTCGTAGTCGCGGTAGCTGATCCAACTAGCCGAACGCTGGTTAACGATGAAGCCGTCGCCTATCACGAAGGCGTGCCGGGTCATCACATGCAAATCAGCATTGCCCAGACGCTACCCGATATGCCGAACTTCCGCCTCCACGCTTTTTTTACCGCCTATATAGAGGGTTGGGCGCTTTATGCAGAAGAACTCGGCAAGGAGATCGGTTTCTACAAGGATCCGGTCTCCGATTATGGCCGGCTAAATTCGGAGCTATTTCGGGCGGTTAGGCTGGTGGTAGATACCGGCATTCACGACAAGAACTGGAGCCGCGAAAAAGTGATCGATTACATGCACGCCAACGACACGAACGACGCGCTCGCACAAACCGAGGTCGATCGTTACATCGCTGTGCCGGCCCAGGCGCTAGCCTACAAAATGGGCCAGCTCACCATCCGCAAGTTGCGCGAGGAAGCCAAAACTCAGCTCGGCGAAAAATTCAATATCAAAGCATTCCACGACGAGATCCTAAACGGCGGAGCAATGCCGCTAGACCTGCTACAGGAACGCGTCGAACGCTGGATCAAGGAGCAATCATCGACGAACGCGAACCCCAGCCCATAGCTAATCCGCGTCGCAGCGTTGCGCGCATTCGGTGCCGTGCCGCTCTACGCGCGTGCCGACTTCGTGTGTGACGAGGAGCTGAGAGTGAAAGTCGAGGGCTGAGAGTCGAGATAGAAAAGTATGGGCCTAAGCACTCAACCACTGACCCTCAACTGCTCGGGACTTGCCCAACGCTCAAGCAAGAGCCTTCACCTCTTCCGGCTTGTAGAAAAGTCGCGCGCGCGTTACTTGTGCTGCTGTATGAAAAAGCCACGCAGCGACTATGACACTACCCAGGGCGTGCTCTTCTTTGCCCGCATGCTCGATAAGTTGCGCTTGAAAGAGCAAGGTCTCTTACCAGCCGATTATAACTACGCCGGCTGCCCCGTTCATGATTGCTTCGATGGCTACTTCTGCCGCTTCTTCAATATCGATGTGCCGCAACTCGTCGCACGCCTGCGCGCCGGTGGCAGCGACGATGAAATTCTCAACTGGTGCTTCGCCAGTTTCGGCCGGCCCGATGAAGAAAAGATCAAGTTCTGGAATGATTTTGTCGTCAAACGCGGCTGGCGCGACGTCAGCACGAAGGAGCTAGAAGAAACAAAAAGAGCCAGCGGCCTCGCCGATCGCACCGACATCCAGACCTGGGTCGATTATCACGACGTCGATGAAGGCCGCATCCCGCGCACGAACGAGAGCTTCGCCGCTTGAGCGGCGTCTAGAGTCGCTCGCTCGGGTGAGCTGGAAGAATAGTATCGGACCGTCTGTAGGTTACGAGCTTTTTGTAATACAAAAACACTTGTTAGGGTAAGGGCAGACGGGGAAACGCTCGCGAGAGCATGAATCTCGAAATGCCGCTGAACATGAGACTGATGCCGATTAACGTCCCGAGCACCCGGTCTGCATTCGACGGCCAATGCGCCCAAATCAGATATCCGAGAATCAGCGTAACGATCCCATCGAACAGCACCCAGACAGCGTTCGCGGCACGGCGAATATGGAAATAGAAGGCAATCTCCACGACTCCTTCACAAAACAAAAATATGGCCAGAACAATAGTAACGGTAGCAACGGCTAAGATCGGATGCGTCACCATGTAAAAACCGGTGAATCCGTAAAACACGGCAAGCAGGAGCTTCCAAAGTACCCCGCCAATACTGTGAGAATGAAACGCGAAGATCAGATGCGCAACGGCCGAGAACAAAATTAGCCATCCGAGCACAATGACGATTCCTATCGAGGTGGCCAGCGGCAGAGCGATTGCCAAAAGACCGCACAGGAACATGATGACGCCCCAGATCATTGACCAACCAGTAGCCGTTTTTTCTTCGTTAACTGTTGTTTCTGAATTCATCTTTGTAACCCAAGTAGTTTTGCGTCAGCCCAAACATCTGCCTCTCTGAGCGTGCCGGCTCCGCGTCGATTGTCAAAGCCTGACTGTTTCCCGGCGCGCCGTAGAAGAAGCCCTGCTCTTCTATATTAGTAGCCGAAGTTGCCGCTTTGGCCCCCGCCCGCACGAGTTCATTCTTGGTACTAAGTAATTTCGATTCGGCAAGCGGCCGGTGTTCCGGCGAATCTGCTTCCGCAAACGGTTCGTCGCAGTCCGCGTGGTCCGTCACAACAAACTGCGTTCACGGCTTCGTGCCGGGATCAGGCGGAATTTGCAAAGCGGAAAGTGTTTTCTCCACGTCTGCCAGAGCAGCCTCCTGTTGCGGCGCAAGTGGAGAACTCTTGCGCAGCTCGAGCCAGATTTCTCGCGCCCGAATCAGTTTCTCGAGCGCTTCCGCCTTCTGCGATGTCGCGACCAGTGTCTTACCGAGAACACCGAGGCAATACGCCATTTCCGCGCGAGCGCCCGCGTTGCCTTTCATCTTCGCCGCGATCTCACTCGTTAGGCGAACGGTTTCGCGATGGTGCGGCAATGCTTTGTCCGGTTCGGCGCGCAGCACGAACAAATCGCCCAATCCTAACTCGGCCACGGCGAGATCGTGCCATCGTCCGACTGCATCCGGTTCCGCGTTGGCAAGATTTTTGGCGGCTTCCGTGGCTTCCTGGGCTGAGGCTAGCGCGCCATCGAGATCGTGCTGCCCCGTGAGCGTCGCGGCGAGGCGCGATTGCAGGAGATAAAGCGCGCCTAACCAATTTCGATTCGCCGGCTGTTGGCCGAGCAACGGACGCAGCGGCATCAAACCTCGGCGATAATCCGCCACCGCCGCGGGAAGATCGTTCTGTGCGCGATGCACGTCGCCCAGATTCTGGTGCATGAAGGAAAGGTCCGATTGCCAGTTTGGATTATTCGGAAAATCGGAGGCGAGCGCCTGCATGACATCGAGCGCGGCGCGATAACTCTCCAGCGCGCCGGAGAATTCTTTTTTCGCGAGTAGCATGTCGCCGATCTTGCGGTGCGCGACGGCCACCGCTCGCTTTCGTTCCGCGTTTGCAGGCGCTGCCGTTGACGCTTTGATATTTGTCTGGAGCGCCCTGCGATAATGTTCGAGCGCTTTTTCGAAACTCGTTTTGTGCGCGGTAAGCGTCACCGATCTTGCCTTGCGAAACCGCCAGATCGCTCAGCCACTCATCGTTCGCCGGATCGCGCGCCACGAGTTTTTCGGCAATCGCGAGTCCACTTTGATAATGTTCGAGCGCCTCCGCCGCCTTTCCCGCCAGACGCAAGCGATCGCCCAAACGATTTTGGCTGATGCTGAGATCGCGCTGCGAATCGGCGTTGGTGGAATCGAAGGCCGCAAGTTTTTCGGCAAGCGCCACGCCCTCGCGCTCATTTTTCAACGCCGCCTCCAGATCGCCGCTAATACCGAGCGCGTCGGTAATTTTATTTGTTAGCACCAGCACTTCGCGTTGCCAGCCAACATTGCTCGGATCTTGCGCGCTCAACGTCGACATCGTTTCGCGCGCCGCGCGGAAATTCGTCAGGCCGGCGGCCAGGTCTCCCTTGATGATTTGCACTTCGCCCACTTTCAATTCGCTCACCGATAAAGCGCGACGCCATCCCGCATTGCGTGGATCGCTCTTCACCAGCGCCTCGCAAATTTTCCTTTCTTCTTCAAAATTACGCCGCGCGCCGTCGATATCGCCCAGGGCCGACAACGTTTCTCCAACGCGCTCGTGCAAAACCGAGGCATTAAATTGCGGCTCGGTCTTCTCCGGCTGATCGGCCGAAAGCGCCTGTGCAATTTTCAGTGCGCGCTGGAAATCGTCGAGCGCGCCTTTCAAATCGCCGGTGCGCGATTTCACCGCGCCCATGCTTTCCCCGCTCAGCGCGAGATAGCTCAAACGAATCGCGTCGTCGGGCGAACCCTTGACCAGGTTCTCCGCTTCGGCATGCGCGGCCCGATAGTTCGTGAGCGCCGCGTCGAGATCGCCCTGCTCGCGCAATGTGTCTCCCAGTTTCTTGTAACTAACGAATAGATCGTCGTGTGCCTGTGGGTCGTTAGGCCGCGCCGCCGCAATTTCTTTCTGCAACCGCAGCGCTTCCTGATATTTCGCGATCGCATCAGCGAGCTTGCCCTGCCCGCCGAGAACGTTGCCTGCATTCGTGATGGCGACAGCGCGCTGGCGCTGCACTCCGAGATCCATTTTTTGTTCGCCAAACGCGCGATAATATTCGTCCACCTTGTGGTTTACATCGTCGAGCAGATCGAGTCGGCCGATCGGTTGCAGTTTGTCGCGCAAATCGAAGACCATGAACTCAACGAGCTTTTCCGCCTCGTGTCGCGCATGCGTCGCGTGCTCGGCTGCGACTTGCGCGGCGCGATATTGCACGAGCGCGATGATGGCCGCAGCGATCGCGGCGAGAGCGAGCACGGCGAAACCGGCTGCAATCCTGCGCGCGAGGCGCGCGCGTCGTTGCGCCTTGGCAAGCTGATAAGCCTTGTCGCGTTGTGTAAGCCGGCCTAACGGGACGCCAAGAATGCCCGCGAGAATTTTCAAGAGCATGAGATGCGAACGTTGCCGGTATTCCTCCACGCGGCGCTCGATTTCGCGCGCGCTCAGCACATCATCGCGCCGCATCGCTTGCCGATACGCTTCCGGACTTGTCCAGCCTTGCTCCTGGCCGAGCCGGAAATCCGCCGCGATTGGTTCCGTCAGCACTTCGCGCATTGTTCCGTCGGGACCAAAGCTTTGTCGCAGTGCGTCGGGAAAACATTCGTCCTCGACGCGAAACCCCATCGACTGTTTGCCCGCATCGCGGCTCGCGTTCGGTTCGCCTTCCACCATCACAGCCAGCACGCGATCCTCGCCGCCAAGTTTTTTGAAGTAGCGTATTTCGTCGTTCACATAAGTGGACGCGACCACGCGCGGCGAGCAGATCACAATTAGCATTCGGCTTGTATCCAGCGCGCGATAAATCGGCGAGGAGAGATCGGCATCCGCCGGCAATTCTTCCTCGTCGCGAAACACCGGAAAGATGCGTTGCGGAATCACGTCGCCGCGCTCGTTCGTCGTGCCCGCCAGATCGCCCGGCACTTCATAAGTCTCGATCGCGTGATGCAGCCACGTCGCCCATTGGCGGCCTTCCTCCTTGTTATCCGCGTGCCGGTAACTGATGAAACACCAATAGCGCATGCTATCAGGCACAGATGGATTGGACGCGTCGCCGTTCATCAAACGTTAGTCTTAAAGCGATCCGTGCTGAAGTGCTATATCAAGATCACCCATGCCGAAGCCGGGCCGACTTCCGCCTGCAGAAGAACACGGTTTGGGGGGATCGGACTGACATCCAGACCTGGGTCGATTATCACGATGTTGATGAAGGCCGCCTCCCGCGTACGATGAAAGCTTTGCGGAAGGCGGAACGATCCTCAACTTTCTTGGAAACTTGGCGGTGGATTTCTCGTAGTAATGAATAGAGCGGCTGGCCCCAAAACACCCCCCAGCGCTCGCTCAACACCGTAAAGGAGCGTGGCTCCAACGGAGGTTTTACGCTAATTCCGCTTTCTCCTCGGGTCTCTCAAATGCGGATTTCGGAACGAACGGAAGTTCGCGATGGCGAGGGCGCCATCGCCAGCACGCGAGGCGCGTGCGCTCCTCAGAACTCAGAAGTCTCGCCGGGAGGGGAAGCGAGCGCACAGTGGTATAAGATCCGGAACTCGAAACGGCTGCAATGCTTTCGCAGGACCCTGTGTCCAGCCCTACTGGGTTAGTGAGGACGCAAAAAAACGGCGAAATGACCCTCGCGCAAATCAAGGCAGACCTTCGCCAGAATGCGATTTCACAGTTGAGACGTCCGAAGCGTTGATGGCGCCGTTTGCATTCACGTCGCTGCGGAAATTAGCATTGGATACTGGCACACCGCTTTGGGCCTTTGCCGCGCTCACGTCGCTGGCGTTGACGACCGCATTGGCGGTTACGTCTCCGATGAGAACGCTCATGTTAACCGCGGTATCGGGAAGGGTTTGGAGAAACTGATCGGTTAACCCGTTTAATGTGACACTCAGCGTTTGGTCGTTAGCTACTCCGGTTAGGTTAACGGTCATGGTGTTGCTCGAAATGACTGGTGTTCCCGCGACGTTTCCCGTGCCGCTCGTGACGCTGGCATTGCCGGTCGCGAGATTATTGCTGAATGTAAACACCAGCGTGTAATCGTTAGTCGCGCCGCCGCTGCGACATTCCACCCCGGGCAACGCGATATCAAAATCGCCGGCGGCGCCGTGGGTTTTTCTGGACACCGTCGAGCTAACCTGAAACGGCGTGAAGGGAACCTTGAACGCGTAGACTTTGTTGTCGCCAGCAACAAAGATTCGGCCGCGCGCGGCGATGCCGGTATTAAAGGTGCGCGTGCCGCTGATGGTATCGTTGGCGCCACCGCCAGCGAAAATCGTCGCGCCTGTTTCGCCGTTGTATCCAAACAAGCGCTGGTTCGTGCCGTGTCCATAGGCCCACACGATCGGATTGCTGGTGCCATCAGTGGATGTGACAAAGGGCGAGGTGCGTCCAAGCGAAGCCACACTCCAACCGGTCGCAATCGCGGCGGATTCGTTGGCGTTATCTTGAACGCGGTCAATGTCCCACTGACCGGCCGCAGCGCGACATAGGTGTCCTGGCTTGTCCGATAAGTGACCGGCGAATTGATGACTAGTCCGGTGGAGACGTTTGCTTGCGCGACCGGTGCGATTATACCGCCGAGATTGGTGCGATTAATAAGGTAAGCGTTGTGATCTTTGCCAATCGCGACCACAAGCGCCGAAGGTGTCGCGCCGGGGACATCGACAATGATTGGATTAGAGCCGCCCAGATCGGTGTCGCCGCTATCGAGCGCCTGCCAACTTGGCGGCACCCAATAATCCGTGGTGGCGTTACTGAAAACAGGCCCGGGCTGGAGACGAACGACTGCCTCGCTGCCGCCCCATGGGCTGGTTCCGCCGGGGGCGTTCCCAGTCGCGACGATAAAGGTTCGTTCCGTCGCTCGCGATGCCACCGGGTGTCCAGATTCCAGACTTGAGCGAACTCGTGGCATACGAGCCGAGCTGTGAACCGTCCAGCGACACGCCAAGCACGATTCCGTGATAATTGCCTATATCCGCATAGCCACCGTAGGGGACATAAACCATGTTCCCCAGGAGCATGAGGGCGCCGCGTTGCATTTCCAGCGACGAGCTGAAGCCTGGAAAACTGGCGTTCACGTCGATAGGGAAACCGGGATTGATCGCGCCGGTATCGACGTTGAGGGAGTAAATCATGTTGTTAGGCCCGCTGATCACGGCGACCAGAATGAGCGCGCGCGAGGCCAGATCGATTACCGGTGTGCCGGTAATGCCGACTGTCGAGATAAGTCCCATGCTTCCCGAAGGCGTGCCCACGTTACGCTGCCAGATGATCGCGCCGGTGACCGCGTCGAGCGCGTAGACGTTATCGGATTCCGTGAACGCGATCACTTTTGCGCGATTGTCCGGTCCGCCTTCGACGTAGAGTGGCTGGGCATAGACGTTGCCAACAATCGCGCCGTTAAAGTTCACATCCCTCGCCAGGTTCGCCGCCGCCGACGGCGTAAACGCGGGATCAATGAACAATCCATCGCGCGACGGATTATTGTGATGCTGGGTCACGTTGACCGACGTAGGTGTAGCCGCCCCGCTCTGTCGGGGCGAAGTCGCGGACAGTGAGACGGTTCGCGATTGGTCGTTAGGCTTTTCGCTTGCCGCACTCGCGTTGGAGCCGGTGCTCAAGCCAGCAATCAAGAGTGAGAGAATCAGCAAGCGACACATTTTCACGGCTGGGATTGCACAGCATCCGGCCCCTGGTTGCAATTCAAAACGCGGACGTGAGACGGCGAAGTTCTATGCCGCCTGCTTGGGGACAGGGTCGAGCTGGAAAGCAATTGGGTCTTCTACTGGAATTAAACAGACGTTTTGAGAAGCAAAACCAGGCTTCCCTGACGGATTGAGCCCCCGCGGCCAAGCGCAAGTTCAGTAAGACTAAGGTCTAGTATCCTGGAATCTAGGTTTCCGCTTTGATACGGTCGTTATCACACATACTACTATGAAATTAAGTTCACTTATTATTGTCAGCTTGAGCGTTCTGGTCCTGGCGGGTTGCTCGTCCACCCCCACCAACGTTAACACCGGCACGATACACGCCCGCACATTTAACTTTGTTCATCGGAGTTCCAAACCGGCTCCCGGTTTTGCGGACAATACCGAAGCGGCTCACGCTATGATCCAAAAGGCAATCACCAACAACCTCGCCGCGCGGGGAGTCGCGCGTGTGGACGCGGGTGGCGATGTGACGGTCGCTTATTTGATTATCACGGGAGATAACGTGTCCACCACGGCGATTCGCGATTACTTTGGTTACGGCGAGGACCTCGGTGCTCTGCACGACAAGGCGCAGGATGCCTACACCGGCACGAAAAACCCCGACCATTTCGAGGCTGGCACTTTGCTTATCGACATTGTTGACGGCAAGAGTTTCAAACTCCTGAAGCGCGGATACACCACGCGGCCTCTGATGCGCGGCCTTGCCGCCAGTGCTCGCGCTGCGCGCATCCAGGGGGCCGTCGACGAAATTCTTCGGGACGTGCGCATCGAGCCTTAAAGGTGCTGACATCGCTCAGCCTTCCAAGGGCCGACAGCGTGTGGCGTACGACCAAAGGCTTATAACGTGCCTAGGACGAAGGTCTAATAGCTGTTCAACCGCGGATGGATGTATCAGAGGTGCATGAAAGCAATCCTAACTAGCATTTTCTTAGTGGCCCTTGCCGTGTGTGTGCAAGCTGGCAGCGAACAGGTGACCACCACGACGAACGTCGCACCGGAGCAGTTGCTCTACGGAGTCGGCTTTTACGGCGCGATCGATATGGGGGCGAATCTTCATCAGGACCGCGGTGGCACACGGGTCTTCGACAACGAATTCGGTGATGTCCTAACTATTGAACCCAAAAATGACGTCGGCTTTTACGGCGGCATCAAATTGGGTTACGTGTTTGGCACCGGCGTGTTCCGGCCCACGGTGGAAGGTGACTTCTTCTATAATGGTTTCCGTGGCGGCGCGGATGTCACGTTGGAAGAAAACGGTGTAGTCACGAGAAGTCGCAGCAGCACCAGCACCATTAACAGCGGCGCGTTCATGAGTAACTTCATTGGGAGGTTCGGCACCGGTCGATTTCAACCGTACGTCGGTGGCGGGGTAGGTATTTACTACGCTGAATCTGCGGGGGTGGACTTTAGCAATACGCGAGGAAACTTCGGCACCCACGGCGGGGCCAGCCACGCTGACTTCGCCTGGCAGATTATTGCCGGAGCGGACTACTACTGGAATCCCAAGTTCAGCACGTTCATTGAGTACCACTATCTCAACTACAGCAGCACGCAGATCGATACGAGCCAGGACCGCAATCTTGGCCAGCACCTCCTGGGCGCGGGCGTTCGCTTTCATTTCTAGCCCATGAGAGCTGGTGGCGATAAAGCCGCCGTCGTCGGTTAGGGCGACACGGCTTCGCCTCCAGCGGGGAGCTATCTGGCATGGTTCAACGCCAGATAGCGACGCGTACGGAAGCGACTAGTCGTTAGGTTTTCGCTTCTCAGACTGATTGGCAGGCATCCGGTTCAACGGCGCCAAGTTGGCCCGCTTCGAACCGGTCTGGGCGATTCTGATAATCCTGTTTTGATCTTAATTTGCCGTTGGTCTGCGTTCGTCTAGTATTCCTTCCCAAAATGAGAACTCAGCGGCTTTTTTTTACTTCGATTGCCGCTGTCTCGCTGGTTGGTTGCAGTCAGATCGCAGTGGTTTCGGAAAAGCGTCCCGCCCCTTTGCCACGCTCCCCGGATGCGAATCAGGCTGTGGTCGAGTCGGTCGATACCGCACTGGCGGAAAGACAAAAACAACCTCTCGTCGCTCTCGGCGCATTCGTAGGCGCGGCGCAGACATCTTTGCGGGAACTTGATCGCAATCCGGCAAACGTTGAGGCATTGCGGACGTACAATTACGCGATTGCGCGCATTTTCACTGTCGTGCACGAAGCGAAGTTGGATCCCTGGACTCATCCGTTGCGCGTCGGCGCGAACGGTGAGTTTACTCTTAGCTGGAAGCGCGATCCGCGGCCGCAATGGAACATTGCTCTTTACGACCTGGTCCCGGCTGACAATCTGGATATCGCCGGCACCTATGTAAATAACAGAGTGACAAAGAAAGGGATCGGAGCTCCACTTGTAGCGAAGCGAGTTCTTACCGCGCAGGAAGCGAGCGAGCTGTACTGTCCTCCTTACATTTTTTATAGTGTAACAGGGACGGCGCAATTCCATGGCGCTAGCTGTGTCATTTCCATCAACGATCCTTTGGCGGAGGAAACAGTACGTGTAGGTAATCATACCTATCCGCTTGCCGCAGACTTTACCGCATCTTATGCCATGCTTCTGGCCAAAGAAAAACCTCAGAAGCTGGGCTTAAGGCGTCTCCTTCGGCCGCAGGAGTACTCTTCCACTTTCCGGGTGGCGCGCCTCGAGCCGTACGATCCAAATAAGACCGTGCTTCTTGTCATCCACGGTCTCATGGACACACCTGTCACCTGGGTCCCGATGTTAAACGAGCTGCGCGCCGATCCTTATATCCGACGCAACTATCAGTTTTGGTTTTACAGTTATCCTAGCGGCTATCCCTATCCTTACAGCGCCCTGGTTCTGCGCGATGAGCTCGATGGTATCGAAAAGTCATTCCACTTGCGCAAAAAGATGGTGGTAATCGGCCACAGCATGGGTGGCTGCATTGGCAGGACCCTGATCACCGATGCTGGAACAAAGCTCTGGATGGAAGCCTTCGGCGCTCCTCCTGCCCAAACCAATATTGCGCCCAACAGTAAACGACTGCTTGAAAAAGCACTCATTTTTGACCACCGACCGGAGATCGGCCGGGTCATCTTCATGTCGACTCCGCATCGTGGCAGTGATCTGGCGATTCACCCAATAGGCCGTCTTGGAGCGGCGTTGGTAAGGGCGCCGAGCAAGATGCTCTCAATCGCCAAAGACATACAAGAGGGTCTCAGTCCGGATCCAGCCGCGCTGCAGTTGAAGCGGTTCCCCAACAGCATCGATACGCTGGCTCCGAATAACCGCTTTGTTATGGCGATCAACAAGCTCCCGATCACCCGAACCGTCACATACTACTCCATTGTGGGTGACCGCGGACGCGGCGACACGCCAAAGAGCAGCGATGGCGTCGTGGCCTATTGGAGCAGTCATCTCGATGGCGCCAGGAGCGAGTTCATTGCGCCATGCGATCATAGCTCCCCGTTAAATCCGCAAGCCATCGCTGAGGTTCATCGCATTTTGAATCCCAATATCGCGGCGCCGAACTAAAGCGATGCGGGGCGTTACTCTTACAAAGTAGCTGCCAATCAGCTAGTGAAGCCGAGCGATATTAGCGTTTGCCGATCGATGGCTCCGGTTGCTGATAATCCGCGATCGCGCTGATAGCTTGCCAGCGCCTCCTGCGTTACCGGGCCTAGAACTCCATCTACCGCATCGGTATAGTAACCGAGTCGTTGTAAGGCGCCCTGTACATTTGCGATGATCTGGTCCGGCGGCAAGCCATCGTAACCATAGATAGGTCCGTCGTAGTCGTAGTAGGAATAGTAGCTATCGTAGCCCCAGGCCGGATACCACCAGCCGGAATCCCAACCCCAATAGCCCCAGTCATACCATACGATCGCCGGGCAATGTTTGTGCCACCAATCCCGATGATGATGTTGGTGATGATGGTCGTCATGCTTCCTGCAGGCGGCGGCGAAGTTGTCAGGTTTCCCATGCCAATTGCGCAGTCGTGTCGCGTCTTCGTGACCGAGGTGGCTTCGACCGGTGAGATTGTCATGATGCCAGTTATTCGCGGGTGGCGTGTTGGGTTGTGTGCCAGGACCGGGCTGGGGCGGAATGTGACGCCCTGCCGTTGTAGGTCTGTGGAAATGGTAAGGCCCCGGCTGATTAGTAGGGGCGTTTGTTCCGGGTCCGATAAGGATGCCAGAGTAAGGCGCGCGCGCTCCGCCAGTATAAGGCGGTGGCATCGCTGAATAAACACGGTGCCCCCCGCCCGCCATACCGCCATGTACAGAACCGCCGCCTCCAAAATGAGGCGCGGCATGACCAGCCGGCGAACCTGCGCCGTGTGATCCGTGACCACCTCCGCCAGCACCGCCACCACCTCTGGCCAGGGCCAAATCTCCGGTCATGAGCAGCGTCATTGCAGATAAGATTGTGCCGACGATCATTGATGCCTTCATGTTAGTCTCTTCTTTCTCCTCGTTAGGTGCTTCGTTGTAATGAAGTGAACGCGAGGCGACGGCGATGCGCTCCGCAAATGTTGGGAAGAACTGCGCACTTTTTGTCGTCTTAAAGAGCGCCCGTTCGCTTCTTACCTGGCGAAAGATTACCTTCACGCGCGTATGAGCGCGGCGACTGAGCAATCAAGAGAGGAACAGGAGGTGATCAGATTCCTGAAGTCTCCGTCATCCTATTCACATGAGGTAACGGGAGTACATTTTATCGAAACGCATATCTCATGGGTCTTCATCGCTTCCCCGTTCGTCTTCAAGGTAAAAAGGCCGGTGAATCTGGGCTTCGCCGACTTTAGCACGCTGAAAAAACGGCGCTACTTCTGCGAGCGAGAGCTCGAACTCAATCGGCGACTCTGTCCGGAAGTCTATCTAAAAGTGGTTCCAATCTGCGCAAGGAACGGCGGATTCTCTTTCGAGCAAAAAGGCACAGTCGTCGAATACGCTTTGAAGATGAAGGAATTGCCGAAAGGGTGGTTTCTGCGTGAACTCCTGGCGAAAGGCCTCGTCGGTGAAACCGAGATCAAAAGAGTGATCGAGCGTTTGCGCCAATTCTACGCGGCACAGACGCCGCGACCTGAAATCGAAGAATGGGGAACGCCGCAGAAACTGAAGATCAGTACGGACGAAAACTTTGCACAGGTCGAACCGTTCATGGGAACAACGATCACGCCGGTTGCGTTTGAAGCGATCCGTCATTTCACGAACGAATTTTACGCGCAGAACGAGCAACTTTTTCACGAACGGATTGCGCAACATCGAATTCTCGATTGCCACGGCGATTTGCATCTCGATCACATTCACATCACGCCCGATGCGGTCACGATCTTTGACTGCATCGAATTCAACGATCGCTTTCGCTTCATCGACATTGCGAGCGATCTCGCTTTTCTCGCGATGGATTTTGATTTTGAGCGGCAGCACAAACTCGGTGCGCTTTTTCTTCGTCGCGCCGCGCAGGCGCTGCGCGATCCTGGCATCCTCGAATTGGCCGATTTCTACAAATGCTACCGCGCGTTCGTGCGTGGCAAAGTCGAGAGCCTGCAAAGGAATTCGGAAGAACACGCGCAGAGCGCGCGCCGCTATTTTCAACTCGCGCTGCGTTACGCCACTGTCGGCTCCGAGCCGCTGGTTCTGGTCGTGATGGGGCGAGTCGCTAGCGGAAAAACCACGGTCGCGAGACAGCTTGGCGGCGAACTCGACTGGCCGGTGTTTTCTTCCGACGCGATTCGCAAAACATTTGCCGGTATTCCCCTAACGAGTCGAACTGCGCCTGAGTTACGCGGCAAAGTTTATTCGGAGACGATGAGCGGACAGACCTACGCGAGCCTGTTGGAAAATGCGTTAGCTGCACTTGAGACACATGGCGGCGTAATTCTCGATGCCACGTTTTCGAGTCGCGCGCGGCGAGACACCTTGCGCGCCGAGTGCGCAACAGCCGGAGTTCGATTGCGGTTGATTGAGTTGCGAGCCGAGCGTGAGGAAGTCGAGAAGAGGCTTCGGACACGAGATGAACACGCGACAGAAATTTCCGACGCGCGGCTCGAAGATTTGAAAAAACTGAACGCGACCTACGAGCCGCCTGAAGAATTCGCGAGCGAATTAATTAGTATCCGAACAACCGGCAGTCCTGCCGAGACAACACGGGACGTGCTTGTCCATTTAGCCGAAAAACGCGCGAACTAATCTTCCATTTTTTCGATTTGCACCGCGGTCACCTTGTATTCTGGCGTGTGCACAATGCTATCGCGACCAGCGCCGGTCAGGCGGTTGGTAAAGACGGCGTTCGTGTGGAAGGTGGCGAAGAGTTCCCCCGACTTCATCGCGGAGCTTATTCGGATCGGCGCGATTGCTTCGCCGTAACGGCTGCGCACGCGCACGCGCGTTCCATTGCCTAACGACAGGTTAGCAGCGTCGGCGGCGCAAATGTCGAGTGTATCGCCGGGGCGCAACTCGATGTTCGGAGTGCGCATCGTCATCGTGCCGGCGTTGAATTGGTAGAGCGTGCGCCCTGTGGTGAGGAGGAAAGGAAATTCCGCCGAAGTCACTTCATCGGTGGGCGCGAAATTGATTCGTTGCAGTGGGGCCTGCGCACCACGGGCAAATGAAGTTGTATGCAGAATCGTGGTTCCGGGATGATCCTCGTTCGGACAGGGCCATTGCAGGCCGCCATTTTCCAGGCGCGCATAGGTGATGCCGCGGCCCGCTTTCCAAACGGTACGGATTTCATCCCAGATTTCTTGAGGCGTGTTGAAGTTGAAGAAATCGCCTTTGCCCATGGCGCGGGCGAGATCGCAAACAATTTTCCAGTCCGGCTTTGCTTCGCCGAGCGGCTCGATCGCTTTGCGAACACGTTGAATGCGGCGCTCGGAATTCATGAACGTGCCGTCGCGCTCGAAGGATGAAGCCGCTGGAAAAAATACGGAAGCGCACTCGCGCGCGATTTCGTTCAGGAACATGTCCTGCACGATGACGAAGTCGATCGCGCGCAACGCTCCCGAGCGTGACATTCGCGTTTGGATTCGTTAGGGCAACATCGTAACCGATCGCCCAAAGCGCTTTCAGCTTTCCAACGGCGGCCGCATCGATCATCTCCATCAAGTCCAGTCCTCGGGTCGTTGGCAGCGGCGCGCGCCAGTTGTCTTCGAAAACGGCGCGTCCATCTTCGAGAGAAACCCCGCCGGCTGAGATTGTCCGGCTCACAACCCATGTGCGCCGCGCCCTGCACGTTGTTCTGGCCGCGCAACGGATTCACGCCGCTGCCGGCTTTGCCAAAATTCCCCGTTAGCAGCGCGAGATTTACCAGACACATCACGCCTTCCGTCCCCTGTCGGTGCTCTGTCGTGCCGAGACCGTGAAAACACATGGCTGGCTTTGTCGTTGCGTACAGTCGCGCCGCGCGGCGAATGGTGTTTGCCTCGACTCCGCAAATATTCGCCATTTTTTCGGGCGCGAATTCGCCGATGAACGCGCGAAATTCGTCCCAACCATCGACGCGTTCGCGCACCGCCGCGCCGTCGCAGAGATTTTCCTCAACAATCGTGCACGCGAGCGCGTTGATCAGCGGCACATTTGTCCCGGGCCTCAACGCGAGATGAATCGACGCATATTGCGCCAGCTCGATTCGACGCGGATCGATCACGATCAGTTTCGCACCGCGCAAAACCGCCTGCTTGATGCGCGCGCCGACAATCGGGTGGTTCTCTGTCGCGTTCGTGCCGCAGAGGAGAAACGCAGCCGCCTGTTCGATGTCGTCGAAAGAATTTGTGGCCGCGCCGGTGCCGAGCATCGCTTTCATCGCCGCCGCGGTGGGGGCATGACAAACACGCGCGCAACAATCGACATTGTTTGTGCCGAGAACGAGACGCGCGAATTTTTGCGTGAGATAATTCTCCTCGTTAGTCGAGCGCGACGAACCGAGGACGCCGATGCTGTCCGGCCCGTGTGCTTTGAGAATGCGTCGGAGCCTTTCGGCGGTGAACGCAATCGCTTCCGGCCACGATGTCTTCTTCCAATCGCCATTTTCTCGAATCATCGGTTGCGTGACGCGATCCGGCGCACGCGTAAAGGCGAACGCATAGCGGCCTTTTACGCAGAGGTGTCCTTTGCTCACCGGCGCGTCGAGCGCGGGCTTTACCTGCACGATTTGGTTATCGCGCGTGCCGACTAACATCTCGCAGCCGACGCCGCAATACGGACAAGTCGTGCGCGTCCATTTCTCAGGTGTGCCTAACGAGAGAACGGTCTTGTCTTCGAGCGCGCCACTCGGACAGGTATCGACGCAGGCGCCGCACGCGACGCACGAACTCGCGGCCAGAGTCGTTCCGGAATCCGGGACGATGCGCGTCTCCGCGCCGCGATCCAAAACATGCCAGACGAACTGCCCCTGCACTTCATTGCAGATGCGGACGCAGCGAAAACAGGTGACGCACTGCGCCATGTCGACATGAATGTAGGGATGCGATGCATCCGGCTTTGTTTGCCTAACGGGTGCAAATTGGTTCTGCGGCGGAGAAACGCCGTATTCCCTGAGATAACGGTGAAATTCTTTTTCGGGAAAATCCTGGGTTGGCTGTGCCGGATAACTGTGCGCGAGAAATCCCAGCAGCGCGCGCCGCGACTTCTCAATTCCGGCCGAGTGCGTTTCGATCGCCATCCCGCTTGCCATCGGCGTGGTGCACGCTGTCGCGTATCGCGGCCAGCCGGCGATCTCGACTTCACAAAGACGGCAGGCACCACACGGTATCAAACGTTCATCGTGGCACAGCGTCGGCACCGTGATGTCGAGCCGTTGCAGCGCATCGAGGATCGTCAGGCCAGCAGGAAATTCATGCGCGCTGCCGTTGATGGTGACGCGAACCATGCGGGTCATGCTCGCCTCCGGGTAATCATACGGCGTAGCCAGCTTCCGCTCGCGCAGTCGGCGCGGCAAACATTTTCATAGAAAACGCCTAACGAACGGCCCTAACGAGGGACTTCGCCGGTATTGTCGGGCGAAGCATCGATATAAACGTCCATTTGTTGCCCAACGTAGATCGGCAGTGTTCCGCGCTCGAAGCTGTAGATGACTTGCAACACTCTGGTGTCGACACGTTCGGTTGCATCGCCGGTCAGCGAGGTCTTAGGCACGACGTACGGTTCGAACCGAACAAAACGCAGCGGTGTTCGGATTTGATTGTTGCCACGCAGATATCCAATTGCGTCTGCATTTGTGCGCACACGCCAGGCGTCATTTTCATCGACATTCACCCGCACATTCATCGGCGCCGTGCCGCCGAATAAAATGAGGGGCTGGGCAAGGACACCCGTCGGCGCGAATTCGCCGGGCCGTACCTTCAGTTGCATGACTTGTCCGTCGACGGGTGCGCGCACGGTTAACCGCTCGAGGTCAGTCTTCGCAGATTCCAAATCGGCTTTTACCTGGGCCAACTGCGCTTCGGCGGTTTGCGCGTTTGATCGTCGCGTTTCTCGATCTTCCAGGCTGAGAACGCGCTTTTCGGTCAGGCCTTCACCCAATCCCAGCTCGTAATTGGCATGCGCGAGTTGCGCCTCTGCAACTTTTACGCCGGCTGCTTTCGTCGCCAAGAGTGCGCGTTGCGCGCGGTCGTCGATTGTGAAAAGAGGATCGCCCGCCTTCACCTGGCTGCCAATCTGCACGTAAATCTTCGAAACAATCCCGGCGATGTGCGTGCCGATGGCGATGTTCTCAGTGTTCGCCTCGATGATTCCCGAGCCGGCAACGAAAGCGCGATAGGGCGGTTGTGGTGCTGGCGCAACCGGCGTCGCTGGCGGTAATGTTTTATTGGCGCGCGACGCTACCAGTATCGCCAGCAAAATCCCGGCGAATGCGATGGCTGGCAGAAAGTATTTCCGAAACATAAGTTAGCGTTTGGTTAGGATTTCTTCTGGTGAATCGAGCACGCGCGTAATCACGCCGTCCTCCATCTGCGCGATCCGGTCGGCCAGATCGAAAATTCGAGCGTCGTGTGTGACGACGATGAGCGCGCGATCGTCGCCCACTGCGAGCTCGCGCATCAGTTCCATGACTTTGCGGCCCGTTTCGCTGTCGAGCGCGCTCGTCGGTTCGTCGCAAACAATCAGACGCGGGTTGTGCACCAGCGATCGCGCGATGGCGATGCGTTGCTGTTGTCCGCCGGAAAGATCCTGCGGGAACGACTGCATCATCCGCTCATCAAATCCGACTTTCCGCAACATCTCCGCGCCGCGCTGAATGGCGTCGCGACTTCTCATTCCATTGATGATGAGCGGCACGGCCACATTTTCTGCGGCGGTCAATGCCGGGATTAAATTCCACGCTTGAAATACGAAGCCGATGTTTCGCCCGCGAAAGCGCGTCGTGTCGTCGGCCGACATGCGCACGTAGTCGTGCTCGAGCACCGAACAGTCGCCGCCATCGCGGCGGAGGACTCCGGCGATGACCGAGATGAGCGTGGTCTTTCCGCAACCCGAGGGACCGACCAGCATCATCAATTCGCCGGCGCGAACTTCGAGATTGATCCCGCGCAATGCTCTCACGGCTGTGCTGCCGGTGCCGTAAGTCTTGGTCACATTCCGGCAGCGCACCGACATGCGAGTCGTAACTTCGCTAGGCGCAACTGCGACATCCGTCGCGAGTATAAGGTCGACAGCCATATTTTTTCCTCAACTGCGAAAGACAATTGCCGGCTCCAATTTTATCACCTTCCGAATGCTGATGGCCGCGGCGCCAACGCATATGACGAGCACGGCGATGGCGCTAACGAGAAGAAGTTGCCACGGCAATTTAAATGCGATTTGGGTGCGACCGCTCAGAATTCCGCCCCAGGCTGCGGCCGCTCCCACGCCAATTCCGTAGCCGACAGCGCCAACCATTGCCGCTTGAAGCGAGATCACCCAGAGCAACTTGCGGTTGATCGTTCCCATCGCCTTGAGCGTTCCGAAGTAACGCAGGTTATCGAGCGTGAAATTGTAAAAGGTCATCCCGGAAATTGCGATTCCGACGATGAATCCAAGCGTGACGACCGTGAGAAAATTGATCGGCATGCCGGTGTATTTCAGAAAATACCAGAAGGTGAGCTTTTTGAATTCGGCCGGCGTGTATGCTTTCAATCCGAGCGCATTGATTCGTGCACAAACTGAAGAAATGTCTGCGCCCGGTTTCGTTTTTGCGATGACGAACGAGAGCAGCTTGCGCTCCTGCGGCGCGATGGTCGTTGCGCGCGAGTAAGTCGTGTAAAGAACCGGAATGTTTTGAAATGTCTGTGTGATCTGGCAAATGCCGACGACGACACAACGGTGATCGTTCAGCTCGAGCGTATCGCCGATTCTCAATGGGATTCGCTTTCCATCGGGTCGCCTCTTCGCCAGTTTTCCGCGGGCGCCATTTGCGTCGACAATGATGGAGTCTGCTTGTCGAAGATCGGCCAGCTGTCCGGCAATCATTTTCGGTGGTCCCCCGATTAACGTCGCGTCATCCAGGCCAATGACGGTGCAGTTTTGAAACGTGCCGTCATTCATTCGCGCACGAAGTGCTCCCTTAAAAAGGCCGACGGCCCATTCGACTCCTTCCGTTCCGCGCACGCGCAAGACCTCGGTATCGCGAAGCGGTTTGACGTCTTCAATGTATTGCGCCTGGGGACTGACAACCCAGACGTTAGGCAAGCCGACGTCGGTCAGGAAACTAAAGGAGCGCCGCATCACGCCGGTGAAAAGAGCGGATGGCCAGGTGACGAGAAATGACGCGAAGCTCAGGCCAATGACAATCCCGATGTATTTGGCGCGATCGCCGAGCAACATTTTAAGGGCGATGAAATTCATTCGTGCGAATCTGGCGCGAATGTTGGTTTTGCGCTCGCCTCGTCTTGCTAAAAGCAGGTCATTTCTTGGCAGCGAGCGCCGCTACTTTTGATCGCTTCTTCCGTCACCTCGATTCCGCTCGCTTCCGCGATCTCGAGCACTTGCCGATCTACTGTTGTATCAATTTGTAGTGTTATTACTCGTTAGGAATTCTCTTTGCCCACCTCTTTGAACAATCTGCGTAAGGTTCAAAGCGTGGCTTCGCATCGCTTGCTAAAGCCTTGCCATTTCTTGCCTGCGGGAAATGCCAACATTACCGGCGGCGCTGATCGCAATATCTGAACAGACTCTCGCAAACCACGCCGAGCGAACGGTTGTACTCCCGGCAAAGGTTAGGGACAAGAAAAGAAAGGAAACAACCATGAGTACAATAACAGTGTGGAATCCGTTTCGTGAGCTTGATGAGGTGCAGAATCGCCTCAGCAGCTTTTTCGGCCACGGATTTTCACGATTAGGAAACGGTGACGGTGGCCTGAAAATGGCCGAGTGGTCGCCTCAGGTGGATATTACCGAGGACGGCAAAGAGTATCTCATTAAGGCGGATCTGCCGGACATGAAGAAGGACGCGGTCAAAGTGATGGTAGAGAACGGCGTCCTTTCGATCTCGGGCGAACGCAAGAGCGAGAAGGAGGAAAAAAACAAAACGTTTCACCGGATCGAGCGGTCCTATGGCAGCTTCGAACGCACGTTCACGATGCCGGACGACGCCGATGCAAAGGCCATGAAGGCCGAATTCAAAGACGGCGTTCTGCGCGTGCACGTGCCGAAAAACCCGGCAGCGCAGCCGAAAAAGATCGACGTGAAAGTCGAATAGGAAGAAAGGATTGGCGGCGTTCGATTCGGGCGCCGCCATTTCAATTCTGCATGAGATTTCATTCGAACACATTCGTTAGGCCACTGCTCGTGCTTGCGGCCACGGTTTCGTTAGGCGGATGTGCCGGTTTGGGCGCAGGCTCTGCTTCGCGTCTCACGCCGTCAGAACAAATGATGTGGTCGACCTATGCTATCGGCACAGCGAAGGGGATGGCGACCTGTATCATTATAAATAGAAAGGATCCGTCCGCGCCCAACGGCGTCGTTCCCGTTTTAATAACCGCGACGCATGTTTTAGCGGCAGCGCCGCACGGCCCTTATTACCTTGCGATTCGAACGCCCAATCCGAACAGCAACCCGAATGTTTCGATTCTGGCATTCAAACCTGCATGGCTGGAGCAGGCTGCTTACGCGCACCATCCGCTCCAGGACATCGCTGCCCTCGAGTTACGCATTCCGGCGGAAATGGCGAACTTTGTCCAGCTGCCCTCTTTTATTGACGAAAATACGATCGGTCAGCCGGCCAATGACGCGCACGCCGGCGATTCTGTCGCGATACTTGGATTTCCGAAAGTATTTCCCGGAACGGACGGAGCATTCCCGATTTTGCGTGCGGCCAAGATCGCGTCCTATTCGACGGGCGCACATGAGCAGAACGAAAAATTTCTTGTGAACACAAACGTGTATTCGGGCGACAGCGGCGGCCCGGTATTTGCCGGACGGCGCCACGATCGCCGACCGATTTTGCTCGGAGTGGTGATCGAACGAATCGGCGAGAAAGTGGGCGAGATTCCGCTGGCTGTGGCCGTGGACGCCTATGCAATTCGAGAGACTTTGCAGCTGCTCACCCATAATCGGAGCGCGATTGCGATCGGATCAAGCGCGCCAGATCCTGAGAAAGGGCGAGGGCCCGACAGTTAAGGTCAACGGATCGCCGGACAGTTTTATGAAAGTCGTGCGAGGAAAAAGGCCCGCTGCGCTGCCGCTCCCCGTTGCGCCGCGAAAGTAATTTTTTTACGCGTGACTTCTTAGCTCTGTCATCCTGAGCGCAGCGAAGGATCTCACGATAACACAAGGGACGGTCGCGAGATCCCTCGCTGGCTCGGGATGACCGCGGCGCTCATTACACCTGCGCCGAAGTGCCCGCCGGCCTTTGGCTGCAGGATCTGCTACATCTTACCCGCAACCACTATGATCGCATCATTCACTTTGGATTCGGTCTTGCTTACCCTTCTACCCGCTGCGCGAACTCCTGATCCGATCCTCCGGTGCGCGGGAGCGTGGGCGACTTGGTTCGCTCTCGCCGGAATCTTCGCGATGAGCAGTTTTTTTGAAATCCTTGAAGCGATCATCGCTATCGTCGTTCCATCCGGAATTGGGCGCCGCTTATCTTGGAACGCAAGGCGATGTCTGGGACGCGCAGAAAGATATGGCCTGCGCATTCGTCGGCGCACTGCTCGCCGCAGTCTTGACTGGACGCGCCAAATCTCAGGCTTGACGGTGCGCGAGCGATCTCTGCTCCAGCTCGTAAACGTATCGACCGAGTTTACGGATGGGAATCACGAGAGCGATCGCGGCGGCGACCAGGAAAAAGATTTTGTGCACCGCAATGCCCAATCCGACCGCAATCGCAGCCAGCAAGGTGATTTTGTGAGTGTCCGATTCCTGAATTGAAGTTTCCGTTTTCATTTTTTTCTCCTGCAGAAATTCTAGAACCGCCGCGTTTCCTCGCTTTGCAATTCTTGCGAAGTTGGCGGCATCCTTTGTCGTGGCTAATCTGGGGGAGATAGCATGTTGTATCTGCTACGTTCGAGCATGGGCCCTTTTGTGCTCCCGCTCAAAAACTGAACCAGCACCGGGTTGGTCGATTTTTTCAAGGAATCCGGTGTTCCTTCCTCGATGATTTTTCCGCGATGCAACATCGCCATGCGCGTGGCCACGCGAAATGCGCTGTCCATCAAATGCGTCACGATGATTGAAGTGACTTTCGATTTCTCGCTCAATCCAACGATGAGTTCATCAATCACCGCGCTCACGACCGGATCGAGACCCGCCGTCGGTTCGTCAAAGAGAATGAGTTCCGGATTCATCATGAGCGCGCGCGCGAGGCCGACACGTTTACGCATGCCGCCGCTCAGTTCGTAGGGCAGGAGCCGGTCGCTGCCGGTCATTTCGACCAGATCCAGTTTCTCATCCACGATCCTGTTGATCTCCGATTCGGTTTTGTTGGTTAATTCTTCGAGCGGAAGGGCAAGGTTCTCGCGCACCGTCTTGGAACTCAGCAGCGCGGCGTCCTGATAGACCATGCCGATGCGCATGCGTGCGCGCTGCAATTCGTAGTCAGGGAGTCGCGGGATCTCCAAGTGATCGAAAAAAACAGAACCGGAAGTCGGCCGCAGAATACCGAGAACCAAACGCAAGATCGTCGTCTTGCCTGCGCCGCTCTGGCCGATAATGACAAGACGTTCCTGGCCTTGGACGGCGAGGGAAACATCATCGAGCACAGTTTTGTCGCCGAAGGCGAGGGTCACATTCCGGAGCTCGACGAGTGCGGATTTCTCTGCCGTGCGCGCGTGTCGTCGCGCGGGGATTCCGTTTTCTTTCCCTGAAATCACGTTAGTGATTTCGTTTTGTCGCGCCTCTTGGTCGGGCTGAGTTTTTTGGCAATCCCGCCAAATCGCTCCTTCGTTTCCATCCACTTTTTCACCGGCGAAGGAATGAGCGAACCCCAGCGATCACTCGTTAGGCCGTAATGCTGCGAAACTCCTTCTATCGTCGACAACATTTTCTCCAGTCGCAGTGGCTTGCCCAGGCATGCGGCCGCGCCATGTTCGGCTGCGATCGGTTCCATGTAGATTTCTTCCAGCGCCGTCACCACGATCATCGGAGGACGTTCTGCGCACGCGCTGATTGCTTCGAGCAGCGCAATTCCATGCGCGCCGGGATCGACATCGACGACGATCATCTTGAGACTGTGGGATTCTTTCTGAAGAATCTCGAATGCCTCCCGGCTGGTTTTTGCCAGCAAAAGGCGAAAAGCAGTGTGCGCGACTACTTCTGACAGAAGGCGCTCGCAATCAGCATCGGCATCGAGCAGGAGCAAACTCTTCTCTTCCATAAGTCAGATTTTTCCGCGGCTCGGCACGCTGATGACAGAACATTGCGTGTAGCGTGCGATGTGTTCGGCCACGCTGCCGATCATGGCGTGTCGGAATCCAGTGCGCCCGTGTGTTGATGTCACCACCAGATCAATGTCCGGTCGCGCGCTCTCTGCGCAAATCTCTTCGATGGCCGGACCCTCGCGGATCACACTTTCGCATTTCGTGTCGCGCAAAATTTTCGATTCCTGCAACTTCTTCATCTCGCTCCCTGCAGTCTGGCGCGCCTGTTCGATTAGCGCGGTATTGGCAGCACTCATCCGGTTCGTCACAAAAATTTCTGTGTAGGGAAATACCGCGTGAAACAGGCGCAGTTTCGCGCCGTAAGCCTTTGCCAGGAATGCGGCATAGCTGACACCCGCAAGCGAGCACTCGGAAAAATCCACCGGCACGAGAATCTTGAGGATCTTGATCTGCGATCTTGTTCCGTCATTCGTCCCGCTCTTCCCACCTTTATCGCGCGCGATGAGGACGGGGCACGAGGCATAACGAATGACCCGCTCGGCCGTGCCGCCTAACAAGACGCGTTTGATTCCACTCTGTCCGCGCGTCGGCATGATGACGAGATCGGCCTCAATTCTCTGCGCGAGCTTGCAAATCTCCTCGAACGGTCGGCCGGTGAGAACGTGCGCGTGGTCGGGTGAAAATTTCACATCGTGTTTTTCCTGGATCTCAGCGAGGCGATCCTGCAGGAGCGCAATCGTATCCGGGCAATCAAGCACGAGATGATCAAAGCGCTCCAGCGCCATCGTTTCTTTTGCCGGCCGGACATTTGCAACGTGAATGGTCGCGCCAAATTTTTCCGCCCACGCGACTGAGTATTGCAGCACGCGCATGGACTCACGCGAAAAATCAACCGGAACGAGAATTGTCTCGATTCGTCGCTCGCGGTTTCTCTGCGGAGCGGTGGTCGAAACAGCATAGATTCGACTGGTGATCGTTTCGGATGACGGCGCAAAAGAGTCTGTCATATGCCGTGCCCTTTACGGTGTTGCCGAAACCGTGCGCGCCGGATGGGTTTCGCGAAACCTGTTGGTTTGTCGCCGTTCCGGAAAGGGATGCGAATTTCCCTTCCGATATTTTTTCGCGAATTGTCCGGCCTTTGCCGCTTTTTGTTGCTTTGCCAGACGCGGCGTGACTTTCCGCGCCGGTTTTCGCGAAAGCTGAGTTGTTCCCGGTAATTGCCGCGCGCGGACTTCAGCGTGCGCCGGCACGATCAAAACTGGTCGCGTTGCGTGTTGCACTACGTGTTCGGCGGTGCTTCCGATCAGGACGTGTTCGAAACCGGTGCGGCCGTGCGTGGAAGTGACGATCAAATCCACATCCTTTTTTTCTGCGACCGCACAAATTTCCTCAACCGGCAAGCCGATCGCGACCACAGTTTCGTATTTTACCCCGCCGAAGCGGGCCTCGCGCACGAACTTCGCCATTTGCCTCTCGGCTTCCTCGCGCGCGGCCTTCTGTAATTCGAAAAGGTCATACATGGCGAAACCATCCGCCGTATAAGCGTATCCGAGGTATAAAACATGGAAGACGAGGATTCTGGCCGCGACCTTGTCCGCGAACTGAATCGCATACTTCAATCCTTCGAAGGAACAGCGCGAGAAATCGACCGGCACGAGAATGTTATCGATTCTGCCCGAAGCGCTCGCTCTGCCGCTGCGTCTGACGATAAAAACAGGACATGGCGAATGCTGCACGACGCGTTCCGCCGTGCTTCCGAGAAAGGTGTGCTTGAGACCGGTGCGGCCGTGCGTGGGCATCACGATCAAGTCAGCTTTGATCGCGCTCGCGACTCGACAGATCTCATTATATATCGGCACTTCGGTGCGCAGGTAACAATGCGTGGGTGCGATCCCATACTTGGCGGCCAACTTTCGCAGTTCGGCTTCAGCGCGCGCTTCCGAGTCTTCCTGGAATGTTGTCATCGACATCGGAACCGCCGCACCCGGCGACATGAAGCCAACGGGATAGTAGTATTCGTGGACATGGACGAGGTGAATCGTCGCGCCGAAACGTCTCGTTAGGTGTCGCGCGTTTTCAATAGCCTGGATCGAGAGTTCCGAGAAGTCGACCGGCACTAGAATGTTTTGAATCGTGTTTTTTTTCATGATGTGTGATGCAGTTTGTTCCAGAGGATCGCGCCGACGAAACCGAAGACGTATCCAATGATAAAAGTGATGACAATGAGGGTGAGCGCGGCGATCGGATCGAATGTCTTTGATCACGTAAATCGGATTGATCATGTGGGCCCAGAAAATGAAATCGATGAGTCGGTTGCGCCCAACCCAGCAAAACGAGAAGGGCCCAAAGGGCATGCCAGCCGCCGAGCAATGCACCGAAGACAAGACCGACTTTGTTTGGATTGGTCATATCAACTCTTCTTTTTCTCGTTAGGCTGCGGCGAGTTGAAGTTTCGGCGTGGGAAGCTCGTCGATCACAATCTTGAGCTCCATTGCGCTGATTGGTTTGGCCAGGCAAGCCTCGACGCCGTTGGCGTAGGCAACCGCGGCCGCGTGGTAGGCATCGTTCGAAGTTACAACCACCACCGCCAGGTGCGGCCGGACCGCTTGAATGGCGGTCAAGAGCGTCATTCCATGACAACCGTCCCCAAAATCGATCACGGCAAGATCCAGCTCCGCGCCGCGCGAACAAATCAACTGCAGCGCGTCGTTCATATTGTGCGCCACGAGGATGATCGTCCCGCTGTCGGAGAGTGCCTGCGCGAGCAACGCCTGAAAGTTGCCGTCGCGGGTGAGAAGAAGAACGAAGCGTGGTTTCAATTTTTTGTTTCCTTTCGTTAGGCAAGCGCGGGGCGATGCATCGGAAGATGCGTGCGATATTCGGTTGGTGATTGACCGAAGATGCGGTGGAAAGTGCGGTTGAACTGCGTGAGGGACTGGAAGCCGACGTCGTAGGCGATTTCGCTGATGCGCAGATTCGGGTTGAGCAATTTGGCCCGGGCATCTTCCAGCCGGACCCGCGCCACGTAATCGGTAAACTTCAGGCCGGTCGCCTTGCGGAAAACCTTGCAGAAATGGAAGATGCTCGCGCCGGCGGCCCGGGCGACTGAGCCTAACGAAATTTCTTCCGTTTTGTTTTGGGCGATGAACTCGCGCGCCTTGGTCACGATCGCCGGTTCGGCATTTTCGCGCACGACAACGATTTGATTGCTCAAGGTCGAGAGCTGCTTGGCGAAGAAATTCAGCAACTGCACGGTCGCTTCGTATTTGGAAAGCCCGACGACGGGTGTTTTTTTCCAGAGATCGAGAGCCTTCTTTTCTACGGATGGATTTTTTCCGAAAAGCCGGCCGAAGCTTTTCTTAAAGAGCGCGAGTTTTGGCGGACGCGTGAAAACCTGGCCGGTGCAGAGGAAACCGATGACACGCTCGCCGAGGCGAACCGGAACAGTCGTTTCGGTTAACCCAAATGGGCATTGGATCGAGCGAGCTTGTTCCCCGGGATTTTGCGAGCAGCGGTCCTGTGTTTGCAAACAGAGTGTGCACGATCCATTGCCCTCAGCGAGGAATGCGCAAAATCCGTTTTCGTTTTTTTTGCCGTGAAAAGGGAGGCCGAAATACTCGACCGGTTTCAGGGCTAGCGGTAAACCGGTCGCCTCCGTGAATGTGCGTTCGTATTGGCGATACATCTTTGAGTGCGCCAATGATTCGAGCAATTGCTTGTCGCTATTCTGGATTTCTTTTCGAGGAGCGCTGTTGGTTTGCATGCCGCAAGAATGCGGCTGCGCGCGCCGGCCAACAATTAGGGCAATCCATACATCGCATTGATGAGACCCGCCTATGAGCAATAAGGGAAATCCCTTACTGCACGTCTGCCTTCTTTAGATAAGCGCTTTCGCGCGGTCGGGACTTCCGCTGCGTTCGCGCACGAGCAAAACGGGACACGGTGCATAACGAGTCACTCGGTCGACCGTATGGCCGAGGCCAAGCGCGGCGCCCAGCGCTGTCGCGTCGTGAACAGCGAGTACAATCATTTCCGCCTTGTTTTCCTCGGCGCACTTGAGGATTTCGCGGAACGGCGTGCCGATGCGTAGCTGCGAATGAACGAACGGCGATCCGGCCCCATTCGCTTTCCAAAATGCGGTCAGCCTTTGACCGGATGCACCGGCCGTTTTCGCAGGCGATAAATCCCCCTCGGCACTTGGAGCGACCACATGCAGCAAGATGATGCGCGATCTTTCACCGGCGAGCGCGATCGCGCGGGAGAACGCTTCCTTAGAGGCCGCGGAAAAATCGATCGGTACCAAGATAGTCTTTGGATGATTGTTGCTGCTCGCCCTCGTCTGTGGTTTTCCTGTCATATCGTGAGCGCACTCTAGCGATGTGAAATGAGGTCGTCCGTGCATCAATTGCCTATTGCTTTGCATATCTTGTTGAATGAGACTCCGATGCCCGTTTCCAATCGCGTGACTTCCGCCGCGCCGCTCTATATTTTGCAACTGACTCCTTTACTTTAGACCACAGATGAAACGCTCGGGACACGAGCACTCGCCGGCGAAATCGAGCGCGGCCGTCCGCGCAACGAGTCGCACGGTGCGTTCCGATTCGCCGACGCAGGAAAACCTTCTGCAGCAGTCCCAGGTCTTCGATATTTCGCAGGATGCGATTTTTCTGTGGCGTGTTCCGGGTGGGATCGAGTTTTGGAACCGCGGCGCGACCGAGCTTTATGGTTACACACAAGAGGAAGCGCTCGGCCGAATCTCACACGATCTTCTCCAGACGCAGTATCCCATTCCACTAGCCGAAATCGAGGAACAGCTGCGCACAAAAGGAACGTGGGAGGGCGAGCTTCGCCATCGCACGCACAGCGGCGAGGAACGAATCGTTTTCAGTCGCTTTCAAGTCGCGCCGAATCGGGGCGAAGGGATGCTTGTGCTCGAAAGCACGCGCGACATCACACAAGCGAGACGTAACGAAGAACAGTTAAGAGGCCGTCTGCGCGAACAGGCGGTACTCGGCCGTTTTAGTTTTGATGCGCTCCAGGCGACAAGCATCCAGACGATTTGCGATGATGCCACACACATTCTCGTGCGCGAGCTCGGGGTCGATTTCAGCGCTTTGTTCGAATTGTCCGCGGATGAAAAGACGATGACGCTTCGCGCGGGCGAGGGGTGGAAACCGGGCCACGTCGGGAAGGCGAAAATCGACATCGGCGAGGAGACGGTTACGGGGCGCGCTCTCCATTTGAATCAACCGATCATCATTGAAGATGTGCGCGCGGATCGGCAGTTGCGGGTTCCGGAGTTTATGAACGACCACCAGGTCGCGAGCAGCATGGCTGTGGTCATTCAGGGTCGCGATCGCGCGTTCGGTGTATTGAGCGTCGATACGAGGGCGCGGCGCACCTTCAACGCCAATGATGTGCATTTCCTGGAAGCAATCGGCAACGTTCTGGCCACTGCGATTTCACGCATCCAATTCGAACACGAACTTCGTGACACCAGCGGACGATTGCGGGGAATAGTCGACACTGCCGTCGATGGGATCATCACGATCAACGAGCAGGGAATCGTCGAGACAATGAATCCGGCGGCCGAACGAATCTTCGGTTACGGCGCAGCCGAAGTTGTTGGGAGAAATATTTCCATGCTCATGCCCGAACCGTATCACTCCGAACACGATGGCTACATCGACCGTTACCGGCGAACCGGCGAGCGTCGCATCATCGGGATCGGCCGGGAAGTTCGCGGTCGACGCAAGGATGGCACAGAGTTTCCGATGGACCTGGCGGTAAGCGCAACCATGCTCGGCGAGCGCAGAATTTTTACCGGGTTCGTACGCGACATCACCGCGCGCAAAGAACTGGAGCAGGAAATTCTCGAAATCAGCGATCACGAACAAAGACGAATCGGGAGCGATTTGCACGACGACTTGTGCCAGCGCCTGGCCAGCCTTCGCTTTTTTTGCGATGCGCTCAGAAAGACGATCTCCGCCTCACAACTGGAAGAAGGCAAGACGAAGCTGGACAAAATCGGTGCCGGTCTCGGCGACGCGATCGATCGCACACGCATGTTGGCGCGCGGTTTGGCGCCCGTCGCGCTGGAAACCAACGGCCTCATTTCCGCGCTCGAAGAGTTGACTCAAGGGATCAACACGCTCTTCAACGTGAAGTGCAAGCTGAAAGCGAAAGGAAAAATTCAAATTCGAGATCCGATTGCCGCGACGCATTTATTTCGAATCACGCAGGAGGCAATTAACAACGCGCTCAAACATGCGCAGACCGGCGAAATCACGGTGTCTGTCGAAACCGGTCGGGACAAAAACCTGCTCACGATCGCAGATAACGGGATCGGGTTTTCACCACCCGAAACACAACGGACAGCGCAAGGGATGGGACTGCGCACGATTGCCTATCGCGCGGGGATGATCAATGCTGACGTGCAGGTGCAATCCGCGCTGGGGCGCGGCACAAAAATTATCGTCGCGTTTCCATCTGATCTGTGAAGAAAACTTCGCCTCCGCCGAAATCAGCACCTAAAAAGAGCCGCGTCCTCATTATTGATGATCATGTCATGGTACGCGAAGGCGTCGCGGAAATTATCAAACACGAACCGGACCTGGATGTTTGCGGCACAGCGACAACGGCGAACGAAGGTCTCGAGTCGGTGAACAAGCTCAAGCCCGACCTGGTCATCGTCGATATCACGTTACCGGGGAAAAATGGGATCGAATTCATCAAGGACGCGCGCGCCATGCAGCCCAATCTGCGCATTCTGGTGATGTCGATGCACGACGAATCATTGTATGCCGATCGTGTTCTGCGCGCAGGCGGGCGCGGTTACATTCGCAAACAGGAAGGCGGCGATAAGTTGATCGACGCGATGCGGCGCGTTCTGCGCGGTGACATTGCGGTGAGCGAAAAGATGACGGGTAAATTGTTGGAGAAATTTTCCGGCAGAACAACAATGGATTCGCCGCTGGAAGGACTGAGTGATCGCGAGCTGGAAGTGTTCCGGCTTATCGGCGAAGGCAAAACGATGAAGGAAATCGGGGACGAACTACATCTCAGTCCGAAGACGGTGGAGGTGCATCGCTCCCATATCCGCGAAAAGCTTCGTATCAGCAGCGCAGCGGAATTGATTTCCTACGCCGCGCGTTGGAGCGAAACGCAGGCCTAACGGATTTGTCCGGAACGGTGGTGGCGAAGCACGCGGCATTTAGGTGCGTTTCACATTAGGGGCCGCGATATGACTAATCTGGGGCTCTGTTTTTGCCGAAGGCTTTCGGGGACTCGGATCAATCTGGAGCGTCGGGCGCCTCGGGTGTATCGAGGTCCTGCTCCATGAATGGAGAAAGTTTTGGAACAGGCAGCAATTTTTCCTTTTGCGCGTGAATCGCGATCATCTTTTTTCGCGCCGCCTGCAGCCGCTTCATCATTATCGCGCTGATACGCTTGTGCAGCTCGAAGCCTAACAAGTGGTCCTTTTCGCAATATTGCCGCAGAATCGCCGCGGCAAAGAAAATTGCATTCGTCGGCTCGAGCGCGCGCGCTGTGAAATGCCATTGATACGGCGGCAGCAGCCACGACCAGCCTAACAAATCGCCCGCACCGATGGTTTCGATGATGACCGGCTCACCCTGTTCCGCGCTCGATTCCAGCACAACTTTCCCGCTTATGATCAGATAAAAACGCTCGGCGCGTTCGCCCTCGCGAAAGATGATTTCGCCGGTCTTAAATGTTGCCGGCAACGCGCAATCGGTCAGCAGCGCAACCTGCTTGCGCTCGAACCAGGTGAGGAACGGATGTTCCGCCAGGAATTGTGCAACTAATTCGCTTTTCACTAGCCCCGCCTTTCTCGCTCGTCGAGCGATTCGCCGACTAAGAGCGAGCGCGACATATCAAATCCACACGAAAACGCATTCGCTCCGCGTCGAGTCACCACGTTAATGTAAGGAGTCAGGACGCGTGGTTGGCGGGTCTTCTGACGCGCGGTCTTTTTCTCACTCCGTTTCGCATGCGACGTTGTCTTCATCTGCGACTTATTTCACATAGCCATAATCTGAATACTCGGCAGCGCTTGTCGAAGGCTGTGCATTTCTTGCGACAGTTCTTCGTGCCGAACCGTTGATTTAGATGCGACAAGAAATGCGAGGCAAATAGCAATTAGTGCGGAGATGGAAGAACGACGAACGTGGAAACTGAGTCATGGCTCAACCTTTCGTTAGGCGAATCGCAGTCCTGACCAGCGGCGGCGACGCGCCGGGAATGAACGCGGCGATTCGGGCGGTGACGCGCCGCGCAATTTTTCGCGGGCTTGAGGTGGTCGGTGTGCGCAACGGTTTTGCCGGATTGCTTGCCGGCGATTTTCAACCGCTGGGCGCGCGCGACGTCGGCCGCATCTCTCATCTCGGCGGTACGATGTTGGGAACGGCCCGCTGCGATGAATTCCGAACTGAAGCCGGCGTGCGCAAAGCTTGCGCGAATCTGGCTGAGCGCGGTTTGGATGGAATCGTTGTCATCGGCGGCAACGGTTCGCAAGCCGGGACGCACGACCTAACGAAACAGGGATTCGCTGCGGTGGGCGTGGCCTCGACAATCGACAACGATCTTTGTGGAAGCGATCTCACCATCGGAGTGGATACGGCATTAAACATCGCGCTCGAAGCGATCGATCGGCTAAAGGTAACTGCTTCCTCACATCATCGCGCTTTTTTGGTGGAGGTGATGGGACGGAAGTGCGGCTATCTCGGTCTCATGGCCGGGCTGGCGGGCGGGGCCGACGCTATTGTTGTTCCGGAAATTGAATCGCAACCCGAAGCGATCGCCGAGGAATTGCACGGTGCTTATGCTCGTGGGAAATCGCACGCGCTCGTGGTGGTCGCGGAAGGTTCGTTTTACAACGCGGACAAACTGCACGCCTATTTTCTCGAACATCGCGATCGGCTTCAGTTCGAGCTCCGCGTGACGAAGCTTGGCCATGTGCAGCGGGGCGGCGCGCCGACTGCGTTTGATCGCATCCTCGCGACTCGTCTCGGCGCCGGCGCCGTCGATCGATTGATCGATGGCAAACGTGATGTCGTGATTGGAATGCAGGGCGCTGAAATCACGGCGACGGCGTTGGATCAAATTGTCGGAAAACAGAAACCAATCAAAGCCGAGCTGTTCCATCTCGCTCGCTCGCTCGCCAAATGACGGCACCTGTCGCCAGCGGAACAAAAGCAGCGCCCACCACCGAACACGTCGCGCGGATTCTGGCGAAGTTTCCGGACATTCGGCAGGTGCGGCTTGATCCGCAGCGCCACACCGTCAACATCGGATTTTACGAGACGCCACCCGCGGAAGTTTTGGCGGAAATAGAATCGACGGTTCAGAACGAACTGGCTGGAGAGTGGAACATCGCGCTGCATGCCGTGGACGCATCGGCGGAGTTTCACGAGCACGAAATGGGTGATGGTGCGGTCGAGTTCCATCGCAGCCATCCGCCTAACGAGCCACGGATTATTTGGAAGCGCGTCTTCCTTCCGGCATGGCGCAATCGCCCCGTTCCGCCAACTGTCATTCGCGATTACCGAATCATGCTTGTGCTCGCCGGCATTTGTGGCGTGTGCACGCTGACGGGATTTGTCTTATCGCGGTCCGGTTTTCATCTCGCCTCGTTCGCACCCTTTTTTGTTGTCGCATACCTGGCCGGCGCATGGTTTGCCGCGCAGGATTGCTGGGCTGGCCTCAAGCGCGGAAAAGTCGACATCCAATTTCTCATGATCGCGGTTGCGATCGGTGCGCTCTTTGTCGACGCCTGGACGGAAGGCGCAACGTTGTTGTTTTTGTTTTCGCTGAGCAACGCGCTCGAGCAATTCGCGAATTATCGAACGAGGAAGACAATCGATTCTTTGCTCAAGGTTGCGCCGAAGCTCGCATTGCGCCGCGAAAATTCGGCGTGGGTGGAAGTGCCGGTCGAAGAGATCGCGGCCAACGATCAACTGCTCGTAAAAGCCGGCGAACTTTTCCCAGTCGATGGCGTGATCATCGAAGGCGCAACTTCCGCGGATGAGTCAGCGCTGACAGGGGAATCGCTCCCGGTCCCAAAACGTCCGGGCGATGCAGTTGGAGGCGGGACGTTGAACCTGGATGGCCAGGCGATCATTCGCGTGACACGCGAACTTCAGGAGAGCGCGTTGAGCCGGATTGTTTCCTTGATCGAAAGTGCGCAACAACAGAAAGCGCCCGCGCAGCGATTCACCGATGCGTTCAGTCGCTATTACACATGGTTCGCGCTCTCGCTCGCGGCAGTTGTTTTTGCTGTTCTCGTTTTTTTGCAACATGCGCCCTCGGTCGCTTTTTATCGCGCGATGACCGTGCTGGTTGTCGCGTCGCCCTGCGCGCTCGTGCTTTCGATTCCGTCGGCGATTCTCGTCGCCATCGCCGCCGCCGCGCGGCGCGGCATTTTGTTTCGCGGCGGTGTCGCAGTTGAAAATCTCGCCGGCGTTACCCAATTTGCGTTCGATAAAACAGGAACACTAACAAAGGGCGCGCTTGTTGTTTCGGAGATCGTAGTCTTCGACGCGCAATCGGAAGAATCGCTTCTTCAGATTGCCGGTGCAATCGCTGAACTCTCCACGCATCCGCTCGCGCGGGCGATCGCGCGCGAAACGGAACAACGTCGCTTGTCGCCTCAGAAGGCGACCGACTTCAACAATCTTCCGGGACTCGGCATGGAGGCGTTCGTCGACGGCCGAAAAATTCTAATGGGAAGCCGAGCGCTTCTGCGTGAGCGCGGCATTACGCTTCCTTCCGTTCCGGTAACGAGCGACGCCGAAGTCTGGGTCGCCGATGAACAGGCCCTCGGCCTGATTTATCTGCGCGACGAGGTTCGCCCGAACGCGCGGCACGTTATCGATTTTCTAAAGCAACGCGGCGTATCGGTTACACTGATGACTGGTGATCGCCTCGCGCCCGCCGAAAAGATTGCAGCGCAAGTGGGAATTGAAGATGTGCGCGCGGAGTTCACGCCGGAAGCGAAGTTGCAGTGTGTGCATGAATGGCGCGCAGCGGGAAAAAAGGTGGCGATGGTCGGCGACGGAATCAACGACGCGCCCAGCCTGACCGCGGCCGATGTTTCGATCGGAATGGGCGCGCGCGGTTCCGACGCCGCCCTTGAACAAGCGGACGTGATCCTGATGCATGACAAAATTGAGAACGTCGAAGAAGCTTTCGAACTGAGCCGGCGCGCGCGATCGATCATTCGGCAGAACATCACGATTTCGCTCGGTGTCATTTGCCTGCTGTTGATCTCGGCGCTGGCCGAGAAAATCAATCTTACGACGGGCGTCATCGGTCACGAGGGCAGCACGGTTGTCGTGATCCTGAACGGCCTGCGATTGCTGCGGTTTCGAAAATCAAAAGCCTGAGCGCGGTACGCTGCCTTCAGGGTCAAGTGGAGGTAAGGGGATTCGAACCCCTGACCTTCTCATTGCGAACGAGACGCTCTACCAACTGAGCTATACCCCCGGACGAGAGCGAAAATTATCACGCGAAGCGGCCGTTTCATCAAGCGCTCTTCCTTGAAAGAGTCGGTGGCTTTTTGGAGTTCACACAAACCGTGGATCTCGCTAGCGTGAGTACGCGTTACGATGCAGAACAAAATTTCACGACGGCGAGCGGCGAAATTAATTGGTGCGGCTGCTGCGAGCACACTTTTGCCGACTGGAACTTCGCGCGTCTTTGGTGTGGAGAAATCTTCACAGCAGCTAATCTTGCGTGCGATTCCGTCAACGGGAGAAAAGCTTCCTGTCATCGGACTTGGAACGGCGGCGACGTTTGATGTTCGTCCCGGTTCGGCGCAGGCAGGTCCGCTTGGCGATGTGATGTCGCTCTTTGTGAAGCACGGCGGCAAGCTGATCGATTCCTCGCCGATGTATGGTTTCGCCGAACGAAACATCGGTGATCTCGCGACCGGATTGCATCTGCACAGTTCGCTTTTCATGGCGACCAAAGTGTGGACGATCGGCAAACAAGAGGGGATCGCGCAGATGCAGCAGTCAGCCGAGCGGCTGCAAACCCGGACAATTGATCTCATGCAGGTGCACAATCTGTCCAACATCGAAACGCAGATGGGTTCGCTGCGTGAAGCGAAAGCGAAAGGAAAGATTCGTTATACCGGCATCACTTATTCGGAAGATCGCGGTCACGCCGAAGTCGAAAGAGCGATGAAATTGCAGAAGCCGGATTTCGTGCAGATCAATTATTCGCTCGTCGATCGCGCGGCAGCGGCGCGTATTTTGCCGTTGGCGCAGGAACTTCGCATGGGCGTTATCATCAATCGCCCGTTTGGCGGCGGCGGCATCTTCAAGGTCATTTCATCAAAGCCTCTGCCCACATGGGCCGCCGAAATTGACTGCCACTCGTGGTCGCAGTTTTTGTTGAAATGGATTATCTCTCATCCTGCCGTCACGTGCGTCATTCCTGCGACGAACAATCCGCGACATCTTGAAGATAACATGATGGCCGGCGTTGGCCGGATGCCCGACGCGCAAATGCGGCAGCGTATGGCTTCGCTGTTCATTGGATTCTGACAACGAAGAAAGGCGATCCGCTGGAAAAAGAGCAGGACTGAAGTATATTGCGCGACCAGATTGGCCGCGTGCGCCGAATCGCAATTACTGATGCGCGCGCAGAAGGTCGCGCCGCCTTTTGTCATGAACCGAAATCATTTCCGTTGCCTTCTATTTTTTGTGTTGCTCTGCCTTTCGGCGGCAATGGCTTGCGCAGAGGACGCCGATGCCTTGATCGCGAAAGGCGACCAGTGCGAGAAGCGACTCGAGACGAAGGAAGCGCTCGAAAATTATTTACCGGCAACAAAAATCGAACCCAACAATCCGGCTCTGCTCGTTCGGGTGGCGCGCGAATATCGCCATCTCATGTCCGACACAACATCGAAGCAGGAAAAGCTGCGGTTAGGCGAGCTTTCGCTCGAATATGCGGATCGCGCCGCCAAGCTGGCGCCAAACAATTCCGAGGCACAACTGTCGCCCGCGATTAGTTACGGGAAAATGCTTCCGTACATGGCCAGCAAAGATCAGGTTGAAGCCTCGCCGAAAATTAAAGCCTCAGTCGATCGCGCGCTTCGCCTTGATCCGACGAATGACACGGCGTGGCACGTTCTCGGGCGATGGAACCGGGTGCTCGCGAATGTCAATGTCATCAAACGCGTCGTCGCTAAAGCGTTGTACGGCGATCTCCCGACAACGACTAACGAAGCGGCGGAGAAATGTTTGTTGAAAGCGATCGCGCTAAATCCCGATCGTTGCATTCACTACATCGAGCTGGGACGAATCTACGCGCAGATGGGACGCAAGGAAGAGGCGCGCAAATTTATCGAAAAGGGACTGGCCATGCCTAACAAAGAAAAAGACGACATCGAAATGAAGCAGATCGGCCAGGAAACTTTGCAGAAGCTCGGCTGAGCGCGCCGCATTACGCCGGCTGCAACGCTTTTTCGTAGCCGGTCCATACCGGCATATCAGCGAGGCTGCCGCCCATGAATTGGTGGTGCCACAGTTGTGTGGCGACGACAGCGGCGAGTCCCATTTCGACGGAGAGTCGCGGCAGCGAGTTCTCGCGCAGCTCGCGAAAACTTTTGCGCCAGTGCGTCACTTCCTTCACATCGAAGTAACCGGTGCGGCGCAGCGAATCTTCGCTGAGAAGCTGTGCCACGAACGGCGGCTCGGGGTCCATGTGAAAACTATCGAGCGGCGCGCGAAAGATTACTTTGCCGCGACGCGCGATCGGTTTCGGAATCCAGCGCTCGGCGAGCAGGCGAAGCAAATATTTGTCGCGGAAGCCGCGTAGTTTCCAACGGGGATGCAGCCGCGCCGTAAAGTCGAAGACGTCTTCGTCGAGAAATGGATAGCGCACTTCCACCGATGAATGCATGGCGACGCGATCGCCTTTTGCCTGGAGAAGATGCCCGGCCAACAACACGCGCGCCGCGATCCATATCCCGCGATTGAGCGGCGCCCAGCGTTTCGCTTTTTCCAGCGGAAAACCGAGCTCGCCCCACGGATGACTGTCATTCATGACATCGCGCATCTGCTCGGAATAGAAGCGCAGTTTCGAAATGGCGAGCAAACCGTAGGAATCGACCCACGCGTTCTGTCCACCGATGGAATCCTCCACGCGCTTGCGCCATTCCAGTGGAAAATGGGGCACCTTGTTCATGCGCAGGTAAGCGCTGCGCGCCCAGTCGCTCAGTTTCAATCCGGGCAACGCATCGAGAAATCCGATCAGCTTCGCCGCTTTGTACCACGGGTAACCGACGAGCCATTCGTCCGCGCCTTCGCCAGTGAGGACGACTTTCTGGCCGTTCGCGTGGACGCGCTCCGCAAGTTTGAGCAGCGCGCCGCACGCGGTGTCGATCACGGGCGCTTCCGCCGCTTCAATGAGTTGCGGATAGATCTCGAGCGCTTCGCGATCCCCGTACTCCTGCACGATCGGTGGCTTCGCTCCAATGTGACGCGCGGAAAGACTCGCCGCGCTCAGTTCGTCGAACTGCGGTTCATCCACGCGCACGGTGTAAGTGTTGATCGCCGGGCCTTTGAGCCGGCAGGCCAGCGCGAGGATCATGCTCGAATCGACTCCGCCGGAAAGGTACGATCCCACCGGCACATCCGCGCGCAAGCGTTCTTCCACCGCTTGCATGAGCAGCCCCTCAAATTCGTCCACCAGCGCTTTCGGATCTTTTCCCCACTCTTCCTCGCCGCGAGCTGGAAAATCCATTTCCCAGTAGGCGCGTTCGGATATCTCCGCAGTTTTCCCGGCACTTGCCGGCGTAATACGAAGGCAATGTCCGGGCGGCAGAAGTTGCACACCTTCAAAACAGGTGCGCGGTCCCGGCACAGCAGAGAACGTGAAGACGTGATCGAGTCCTTTTCGATCCGGTCGCGGCGGCACTATTCCCGATGCGAGCAGACCTTTAATTTCCGAAGCAAACAGAAGCCAGTCACGCTGGCGACTCCAGAAAAGCGGGGCGATGCCGAAGCGATCGCGGCCGAGATGCAGTTGGCGCAGGCGTTCGTTCCACAGCGCGATGGCGAATTGTCCGCGCAGACGTTCCCACGTCCCTTCGCCGTGATCTTCCCAGAGATGCGGAATGATTTCCGTATCGCAGTGGGTGCGGAACTGATGGCCTTGCCTAACGAGTTCGGCGCGGCGCTCGACGTAATCGAATAGTTCGCCATTGAAAACAACGAACAGGTTGCGCTCTTCGTTCGTCATCGGTTGCTGGCCATCGGCCAGATCGACAATGCTCAGGCGCCGTGACGCCAGGCCGATTCCCGGACGTTCGAGAAAACCTTCCTCATCGGGCCCGCGATGCGTAATGGCGGCGGCCATGCGTCGCAGCGCATCCGATGGCGGCGGGCGTTGTCCCGCCAGATCAATTATTCCCGCGATGCCGCACATGATTTTGTTCCGGAGCGTTTAATGTGTCGATGAATTATTCGAGACTGATTTGTCGCTAGATTGTCTGGCGCAGAAAAATTTTGAACTCGCTCACAACTGTTAGGATGGCAGAGGATGCGGCGGAGAAAAGCGGTGAAAGCAATTGGGTGCCAATTTGTTCCATGCAAAGCCGCCAAATAAATTCCAGAAAAGGACGTGCGTGCTGAACATCAAAAACGAATTGGTGTTAGTTACTGAATGTTTTACCGTCCGAGAACGTCAAAAATCTGCTCCCGGACTGATGACTGGCTTGACACGCTCAGACTGAGCGCTAATCAGTCCGCCCCTGCGGAGTAACTCACCATGCAAAAAGAACGTATTGCGATTGTTGGAGTCGGTTGCCGGTTTCCCGGCGGCGTGAGCTCCAAAGAATCGCTCTGGAAACTTTTGGTGGAAGGGCGCGAGGGCGTCGTGCCCGTTCCACCCGATCGCTGGAATGCGCAGCGATATTATGATCCCGAGCCGGGCGTGGCGGGGAAATCGATCGCGATGCGCGGTGGCTTCATCGATGAGATCGATCAATTTGATCCGCAGTTTTTTGGCATCTCACCGCGCGAAGCGCCATATGTCGATCCGCAACATCGACTGCTGCTCGAGACGGCGTGGGAAGCGATCGAAGACGCGGGGCTCGTCCTTGATTTCGAAAAAGGAACCGATCTCGGAGTTTTCGTCGGCATTTCGCATAACGATTACCAGGGGATTCAAAGCACGCCGTTCGATCATTTTACCATCAGTCCTCACACGCCGACTGGAAGTGCGCACAGCATCGCGGCGAATCGAATTTCGTATTGTTTAAATCTGCGCGGCCCGAGCGTTGCCATGGACACAGCGTGCTCGTCGGCGCTGACCGCTGTTCATGCGGCGTGCGAACACATCTGGGCTGGACGCGGCGATGCTGCGTTAGCGGGTGGCGTGACGGTGATGATCGCGCCGGGAGGCTTCATCGGATTTTCGCAGGCGGCAATGCTTTCGCCGGAAGGGCGTTGTGCCGCATTCGACGAATCGGCAAGCGGATTCGTGCGTGGCGAGGGCGCGGGTATGGTGTTGCTCAAACGCTTTTCGCGTGCGGTTGCGGACGGCGATCCGATTCAAGGCCTGATCTTAGGAACGTCGATCAATCAGGACGGACACACGAACGGCATTTCGCTCCCGAGTCCGGAAGCGCAAACTCGTTTGGTGCAGGACGCGTGCAAGGATGCTGGGATTGCACCGGAACTGATTGGATTTGTCGAAGCGCACGGGACTGGAACTGCGGTCGGAGATCCGATTGAAGCGCATGCTCTGGCGGAAGCTCTATGCGGCAACCGATCGACGCCGCTCCCGATTGGTTCCATCAAAACGAATCTTGGCCATTTGGAAACGGCAGCCGGCGTCGCCGGTTTGCTCAAGGCGATGCTGGTACTCAAGCACGGAGAGATTCCGCCCAGTCTTCATTTTTCGAAACCGAATCCGCATATCGATTTTGAAAAATTGAAATTGCGGGTGCCGACCCAGCTCGAGCCGTTTCCGAATGGAACGGAGGAGCGCATCGCTGGTGTAAATTCATTCGGATTCGGTGGCGCGAACGCGCACGTCATCCTCGCTGAACCTCCGCCGAATCATCAGCACGAAAAAATTTCCAACGTTCCCCCAAATCGTCTCTGGCCGGTAATGTTGTCTGCCCGTTCGGAAAAATCGCTCCGGACTTCTGCGGCGAATTTGAGCGGTTGGATCAAGGAGCACGCCAATGCCAACGGCATCTCGCCCGTCTTGCCGGATCTTACTTACACATTAGGCGTCCGGCGAAATCATCATCAGCATCGGCTCACACTTGTCGCTTCGGATTGGACACAGCTGACCGAAGAACTGGATGCGTTCGCGAAAAACGAAGACGCGCCAAAAATTCGCGCGACTTTTACCGCGCGCCGCGAACATGCACCACGCATCGGTTTCGTCATGAGCGGGCAGGGGCCTCAATGGTGGGGAATGGGTCGCGAGTTGATTCAGCACGAGCGGGTCTTTCGCGAAGTGATGGAGAAGTGTGACGCCGCGCTCGCGCCGTGGGCCAATTTTTCATTGCTCGAAGAACTTTCCCGTTCCGAAGAAAAATCCCAAATGCACAGGACAGAAATCGGACAGCCGTCCATTTTTGCGATGCAGGTGGCGCTCGCTGCGCTTTGGAAGTCGTGGGATGTCGAGCCGTCAGCGGTTGTTGGTCACAGCGTCGGTGAAATTGCAGCGGCGTGTGTCGCCGGAATTTTTTCTCTTGAAGAAGCCGCGCGGATTGTCGCACTGCGCGCACGGCTCATGGAATCGTGTGGACGCGGTCAGGGAACGATGCTGGCCGTTGGATTGCCGGAGGACGAAGCTCTCGCACTCATCGCACGTCACGATCGCACCGTAACGATTTCCGCGTTCAATGGGCCGCGTTCGATCACGCTTTCAGGTCCGCGCGTTTCGCTGGAAGCGATGGCCGCCGAACTCGAATCACAAGGAGCGTTTGCCCGACTCGTTAGGGTAGATCATCCGTTTCATCATCCGCTCATGCGTCCGGCATCGGAAGCGCTGGAAGCTGAACTGGCCGATCTGGAACCGCAGCCGGGGAACATTCCATTCTTCAGCACCGTGACCGGTCAACGCTGCGCCGGCGAATCCTGCGACGCCGCCTATTGGGGCCGTGGGATTCGCGAGGCGGTTCGTTTTGCCTCGGCCGTTGAAGCGCTGGCGGATTTTGGCGTGGACGTGTGGCTGGAATTGAACGCGCATCCTGCGCTGGCCCATGCGACGCAGGAATGCCTAACGACACGCGGAACGAAGGCGCCGGTGATCTCTTCCGTCCGTCGTGAACGCGAATTCGAATCCACACTTGAGGCGGCAATGGATCTGCATCGTGTCGGCGTTTCTCTCGATTTCTCCGCGATGACACCTTCGCGGCAGTTTCTCTTCCTGCCTGCTTACGCTTGGGAAAAAACGCGCTGGTGGCATGAAGCAAGCGATGCGCGCGACGGTCGGCTGGCGCCGGGTGGACGCGGCCTCTTTGACGTGCGGCTGCCGCATGCCATGCCTACGTGGATCGTTAGACTGGATTCACGCCACATGGCGTTTTTGAAAGATCACAAGGTGGAGAATCATGTGATTTTTCCGGCGGCGGCATTTGTCGAGATGGCGTTGGAAGCGGGCGTGCAGTTGTTCGAAGGCCAACCGTTCGTAGTCGAGGACTTCGAAATTCGGAAACCGCTTATCCTGCCCGACCCGCCATCGGGCGTGCAGATCGAGTTCGCTTATTCGCCTAACGAACGAACTTTTGCGATTCAGAGCCGTTTTGAGCAAAGCGTCAGCTGGTCGCTTCACGTTGTCGGCTCATTGCGCGGTGAACGTACGGAATCGGCCTTTGTTTCCTCAAAGTGGACGCAACCTCGCGGCGCTCAAACCATCGAGGTCGACGGTTTTTATCGCCACATGAGCGATTTGGGTTTGCGCTACGGCGAAGAATTTCGACCGATTCGCAAATTGTGGGCTGGCTCGGGAAAATCCGCCGGACGCGTTGGGTTGTCGGAAACCGTTTCTGCCCGAGCGAGCGAGTATGCGCTACACCCCGTTCTCTTCGATGGTGCGCTTCAAGTATTTTCCGCCGGCGCGGCTACAGTAGAAGGTCGGCAAGCCCGCACGAAATTGCCGGTTGGCTTCCGGCGCATTCTTTTTCTCAGCTCACCGGGCGCGTCCAGTCGTGTGTCGGCAGAAGTGCGCGGATTTGGCGACGATTTTCTGGAAGGCGATATCTCTATATATAATGAGCAGGGTAAACCGTGCGTTCTGGTCGATGGATTCCGCGCCATTAGTCTTTCCGGCGCCGGCCGCTCGGCCGCAGCCGGCGGCACTCGCGACTTAACTTATCACGTCGCCTGGCAGCGATTGCCTAACGACTCGCAAAAATCCGCGCTTCCTCCACTTCCCCTGGTGCAACTGAAGAACGTCGCGCAGGATGCATTAAATCGCGTTCTTGATGTTCGTGGGCACTCCGAATTAGAGGCTGCCCTTTGCGCCCTCGATGATCTCGCGGCTGCGCAAATCGCGTCCGGACTCCGCGAAATGGGTGTGAGCGGAAAAAATCCTTTTGATGCCGCGACGCTTGCCGTGGCCGCGGCCATGCGACCTGTCTTTGACCGGTTGATGGCTGGACTCGTTAGGCACGATTTGCTTCGGAAAAAGGGAGAAAGATTTGAGACGACCAACGGTTTCGTTAAAGCGGCAAATTCCGCCGAGAAAGTGCTGCGCGACTATATCGAGAAACATCCCGGACATCTTCCCGAAGCACTTCTCTGTGCAGGAAACTGTGCAGAATTGGGAGCGATCTTGCGCGGCGAAAAAGACGCTGTTCAGGTCTTGTTTTCAGGAATCGGTGCGGAGTTGCTCGATCATTTTTACGGCGATGGTCTTTTCACCAGTCATTGGGTCGCTGCAATCGCTTCCGCCGTAAGTACGGCCGCGCGAACCCTGCCGGAAGGTCGCGGTCTGCGCATTTTGGAAATTGGCGCGGGCACCGCCGGATTGAGCTCGCAATTGCTGCCGCTGCTCGAGCGCGATTTGCACTCCTATATTTTTAGCGATGTCTCCGCGGGATTCTTCTCCGGCGCGGCGCAAAAGTTGGCGGCGTTTCCGGAAGTGGAGTTCAAGATTTTTGATCTCGAAAAACCCGCCATCGAGCAGGACTTCGAAGCAAGCACGTTCGATTTCATCATTGGCACCAACGTGCTGCACGCAGTTCGCGATGTGCGCGCCGCCTTGCACAACTTGCATGGACTTCTCGCACCTGGCGGCAGCCTCGTTTTCATGGACACGGCAACGCCGCAGCTTTGGACCGAAGCGGTTTTTGGCCTAACGAGTGGTTGGTGGCGATTCACCGATCGCGATTTGCGTCCGGAACAGCCATTACTCAAACGAGAACAGTGGGAAACGGTGCTGCGCGAAACCGGGTTTAGTGAAACGGCATCATTGCCTGGCCTGATTGGCCCGACTGGCGGCGAAGGTCAGATTGCTTTGTTCGCGCGCAAATCTTTTGTGGAAGCGCCAGCCGAGATTTCAATTGAAACACCGGAGGAAAAATCATGGCTGATTTTCGCGGACGCGTCCGGACTGAGTAATGCCCTGGTCTCGCGTCTGCGTAAGATCGGAGCCAAATGTCGAGTCGTTAGGGAGGGAAACCATTTTCATTTAAACGGCGACGACAGCGTTCTCGTGCGACCGCAAGCGCTGGGAGATTGGCAGGAACTGATCAAAGCATGTGAGGATCCATCGCTTGAGCGTGTTCTGTATCTTTGGAATCTCGATGCGCGCAACGATGGCGCCGACACTCTCGACACGCTGCTGCATCTCACGCACGCGCTCGAATCTGTTCGTCCGGCAAAGAAGTTGCGACTGGATTTGGTGACGCGAAATGCGCAACCCGCCGGCAGCGACCTGAAACCAACGTCGGTTTCGCAAGCGCCTGGCATCGGATTAGTGCGCGTGATTTTAAACGAGCATTCCAATCTCAGTTGGCGCGCAATTGATCTTCCACCAGAAGCATCGACGGCGGACGCGGAATTGTTGTGGCGCGAGATTTGTCGGAAAAACAGCGAACGCGAAATCGCATTGCGTGGTGAGGCTCGTTATGTGCGACGACTCGATCGTGGCCGCCTGATTCGCGAACAATGGCTCGCGTCAGATTTGCCGTTGCGTCTGGAATCTCCCGAACGAGGTCGTCTCGACACGCTGCGCTTTGCTCCATTCAAGTTGCCGGCGTGCGAACCGGGCCAGGTCCTGATCGAAGTGAAAGCGGCGGGAATGAATTTCCGTGACGTGCTTAAAGCGCTGGCGCTTTATCCGGGCGACGCGCCAGATGCGCGCATTTTCGGTGACGAAGTTGGCGGTATCGTTAGGCAAGTAGGCGCCGGCGTCACCCACGTTGCTCCGGGCGATCATGTTTTTGGTCTCGCTGTTTTCGGAATTGCAACGCACGCAATTGCGCGGGCAGGTGATGTGCGACGCATTCCCGCAAGCCTGACATTTGAAGCGGCAGCCACGATCCCGGTTGTCTTCATGACCTCGTGGCATGCGTTGCGAAACGTGGCGCGACTGCGCGAAGGCGAGCGCGTTCTGGTTCATGCCGGCGCTGGTGGTGTCGGAATGGCCGCGATCCAGATTGCACTTCATCTCGGCGCGGAAGTGATTGCGACCGCTGGCAGCCCGAGCAAACGCGCTCTCCTCAAAACGCTTGGTGTCGAACACGTCATCGATTCGCGACGCGGCGATTTTGCTGAAGCGGTATTGCATCTTACCGATGGCAAGGGCGTCGATGTCGTTCTGAATGCGCTCGCCGCCGAAGCGATTCCGATGGGACTTTCGTGTCTCGCCGAGTTCGGCCGTTTCATTGAGATCGGCAAACGCGACATTTATCAAAACGCGCGCATCCCGCTTCGACCACTGCGCAACAACGCCTCATTCCATGTTGTCGCGATGGATGCGATTTTCCACGGGAACGAAGAATTGACTCGACAGATGCTGGGAGAAATCTCGGCCCTGGTCGAAGAGGGTGTGCTACGACCACTGCCCTATCGCGCGTTCCCAGCTTCGCGCATCGATTCGGCATTTCGTCTCATGTCGAGCGGAAAACATATCGGCAAGGTCGTAATGAGTTTCCCGGCGCCGTTTGTGCCGCGTCGGGGTGAACTGCCGCTGGCGGGATTCGACGTGAAACCGGACGGCTGTTATCTCATTACCGGCGCATTCGGTGGCTACGGCAAGGTTCTCGCTCGCTGGTTGGTTGACGGTGGCGCGCGGCACCTTGCCCTAACGAGTCGGAGCGGCGTATCGAATCCAGAGGCTGCGGAATTCGTTGCCGAATTGCAGGACCGAGGCGTGGACGTGCGCGTGGTGTCGGCTGATGTCGGTGTGCCTAACGACGTGCAAAAAATCTTTGCCGAGATCAAGTCCAGCGGTCAACCGTTACGCGGTGTGTTTCATCTCGCGATGGTGATCGATGATGCGCCGCTGGCCGCGCTCACTCCGGATCGCATGCGGAGCGTTCTTAAACCGAAGGCGCAAGGCGCATGGTTGCTTCATGAAGCAACGCGAAAAATGAAACTCGATTGCTTCGTCATGTTCTCCTCGGTCTCCAGCATTTTCGGCAATCCGGCGCAGGGAAACTACAGCGCGGCCAATGCATTTCTCGATAGTCTCGCGCATCATCGCCAGGCGCTCGGTCTGCCGGCGCTCACCGTGAATTGGGGCGTGCTCGGCGGCGAAGGTTATGTAGCGCGCAACGAGCGTGTCGCCGATTTTCTCGCGCGGCAGGGGACAATGGAAATTTCTCCGGGCGAAGCGACCGCATTGCTCGATTCGTTTCTTCGTGCCGGAACTCCGCAAGCCATCTCCATTCGCGTCGATTGGAATAAATGGCGTCAGTTCTTTAGAAGCATGCAGGAGAATCCGCTGCTCGAAAGAATTTTTGCCGCGCTCGAAAATCAGGAATCAACCGGCGCAACAAGTGATTGGCGCAGTCGAATCGATGCGGCAGCGCCGGCAGAAAAGCAGACCGTGATCTGCCAGGCCGTGCGCGAAGTTGTCGGTTCCGTTCTGCGTGTTAAACCCGACAGTTTGCGCGATGATCAACCGCTCACGGATCTTGGATTGGATTCGTTGATGGGCGTTGAGATCGAGACTTCGCTCGAAGCTGCCGTCGGCGTTGCATTGCCGCCCACGAGTTTAATGCGCGCGCGGACAATCGGTCAGATCGGCGCGTTAATCGCCGGTCATCTTGGTGGGACAACTCCAGTCGTCGAAGCCGCGCCGGTGAAAGTTCAGGCGGAAACGACTAGCGCAGTTGATCTCGAAGCAATTTCCGAAGATGACATCGAACGGCTTCTCGGTCGCGAGTCCGATTCCGAAGAGCCAGAGGCATTCGAAGACGCCAAACGTTAGGCGCGGGCCTGTGCAAACGCGATGCCGGCCGATTCACGCGCTCGTCTTAAACAATGGCTCGATAGCGGCGAAGCGCAGCTTCATCCGCTGACCTTTCCGCAACGTGAACTCTGGGAAACATCGCCCGTTGCGGTGGAGGACAACGCGAATCATATCTGTTGTCTCCTCGAAATCCGCGGAATACTGACCGAACGGGAAGCTCGCGCTGCGATTCAGCGCGTCGTCGATCGTCAGGAAGTTTTGCGACTCTCCATTCTTCCCGGCAAGGAGCGTTCGCTTCAGATGATCCGAAAGAATTTCGGGATCAATTTTGATTATCGCGAAATTGCGGATACGCGCCGGGAAGCAATTGAAGAATCAGCATCGGAGATTTTCCGCGCGCCGTTCGATCTTGTGCAAGGACCGCTCTATCGCATCGTCGATTTGCGCTGTTCGCCTAACGAACATGTCTTGGTCCTCGCAATTCATCATGCCGTAGCCGACGGCTGGAGTCTGGGAGTCTTGATCCAGGATCTTTTCGCCGCTTACGTCGAAGTGGTTATGGGATCGGTGGAGGCTTTGCCACCGGTGCCGCAAACCTATTCCGCGTGGGGTGCGACCGAGCGGGCGTTTTGGAAGCCGGAAATGATTGAGCAGCGCGTCGACTTTTGGAAAACAAAACTCGCCGGATCCGGTCGAATGTGGAGATCGCCAATCACGCCGGGTCCGCCGATTCGTTGGCTCTCCGCAATTCCAGCACAGCTGACTAACGAGACGCGCGAGCTGGCGCGTCGAACCAGCGTCACTTTTTTCAGCGCGCTCTTCGGCGCGTTCCAGATTGCGTTCTCCGAATGGAGCAAGTTCGATGATCTTGTCGTCGGAACGCCAGTAGCGAATCGCAGCAAACGGAACGCAAACGAGACAATGGGATACTATGCAGGCATAGTGCCGTTGCGCAGTCAAATTGATCGCTCGCTCGTTGCTTCCGATCATTTGCGAGCGGGCCATCAGCAGACAGTCGATTCGTTTGCCAACGCCATGCCATTTGTGGAATTGGCGAGCGCGCTCGGTGAGAAATCGCAACCGGGCTACAATCCACTTTTCGAAGTGCGCTTCGCCTTGCAGAACCATCCGATGCCGGATGTTTCGCTGCCGAATCTTTCCGCACATTTTACCATGCGCTCGACCGGCACGGCGCGATTCCATCTTGCCTGCGAGATCACGGAAGAAGATGAAGGCTTGGAGATTGCGTGGCTTTTTCGCGAGAATCTGTTTTCCCAACGTGACATTGAAAGTCTCGATGGCATATTTCAGCGAGTTCTGGCCGGCATCTGCCGCTCGCCGGAGAGCCGAATCTCCGAACTCCTGAATCGACCTTAATGAACGCCGCCGCCTTTAACGACGAAGAGATGAGCGAGATGCCGCATTGGATCATGCGCGGCGCTTTTCAACTTCTCGTTTTTGGTTTGCTCTTCGCTGAAATCGCGCTCGCGTTCACGGTGAACCGGGGATGGATCTGGCTGGCCGTGCCGCTTGTGCTCGTGGTTAGCCACTTGATGCACGGGACTCTCATCGGCTTTCATGAAGCAACGCACGGACTTCTGCGAAAGAATCGCAATTTCAACGAATTCGACGGCGTTGTCATCGGCACGTTGAGTTTCATGAGTTTCAGTCTCTACCGCGTCGTGCATCAAACACATCACGCTTACCTTTCGACCGAGCGCGATTATGAATTCTGGCCGCTTTCGAAACCGACGATACCGCGGTGGAAACGGTGTCTCGCTGCATTTTGCGAATTGAATTTCGGATTGTTCTACGGGCCGGGCGTTTTCCTGCGCGCCTTTTTGTGTTCGTCATCTCCCGTTCGAAGCAAGCGCGTTCGCCAGCGCATTTGGGCCGAACTCGCTCTGATCGTCTTGTTTTGGACGCTCATTGTCTGGGCGGTTGCAGCATTCGGACTATGGAAATATTTCATCTGGATGTATGCCGTGCCGGCAGTCATCGCGGGCAATTTGCAAAGCTGGCGCAAATATATCGAGCACGTGGGCATGACGGGCGACAGCGTGAACGGCTCCACTCGCAGCGTTGTCGCGAAGAGTTGGATGGGAAGAGTGGTTGCCTTCACGCTCTTGCACGAACCATTTCATGGAGTGCATCATCAGCGCGCCGGTCTTCCGCATTCGGTGTTGCCGCAGCACGTCGAAAAATTGCAGCCTACAAAAGCAGGCGAGCGCATGCCTTATCCGAGCTATCGCAACGCGTTGCTCGATTTGATGCGATGCCTCCCTGATCCGCGTGTCGGTCCGCAGTGGCGTACTGCGGAAGCGACCGCCTGATCGCGCTTTTTTACGCGGATAAAGTTCTCGGAATGGGAACCACGTCTACGCCGCATTACGAATCTCCCTATATGAAGATGAATATCAGGAAAATGGGCGTGGCTCTGGTTGCCATTGGGGTTTGCATTTGTTGCGCAGAGATGCGCGCGCAGACAACCACCACGGTTACAACGACAAGGGGCGCGTTCACTCAATTTGTGCCGGACTCGGAGACTGTCGTCCTGCGAAGCGACACGAGCACGGCTCCCTCGCGCTACATCGTGACGAAGACCACGACTGTTGTGGATGAAACTGGCGCGCCAGTTGCGATCCAAAATATCTCGCCCGGCGTCCCGCTTTCGGTCGACTACACGCCCACCGGTGACCAGCTTGTCGCATCCCGCATCGTTGTGCACAGGGCTGGAGTGGTTGGTACAGCAGTAACAAGCGGGCCTGTGACAACGGAACAGCGTGACACCACGACGACGACGACTCGGCCGCTCACGCATGAGGAAAAAGAAGCGCTGAAGGAGCAAAAGGAAGATCAGAAGGAGCGGATGGAAAAAGAGATCGAGAGAAAGAAGGAAGCCTTGGAAAAAGCCAAGGATAAACTCGACGACGATCATTAAACGCGATCCGTTCGCGACGCGAGGCGCTGGCAATTTTTCAGAAAGCGTGTAAGGCGCGAGTTGATGATCTCGCCTTCACCCAGCGCCTCGCCTCTTCTCGAAGCGCGCTCGCTCGCGCGCGAGTACCGATGAAGGTCAGGTCAAAGCGTTGCGCGGAGTAGATTTCTCGATCAATGGCGGCGAGTTCGTCGCCATCGTCGGACCGAGTGGTTGCGGAAAATCCACTTTGTTGCAATTACTCGGCGCGCTGGATCGCCCGACCTCCGGCACGCTTCTCTACCGCGGAAACTCGTTAGCCGATGATCCGAATCCCGCTGCGTATCGTGCGCACGAGGTCGGTTTTATTTTTCAGGCGTTTCATTTGCTGCCAACTTTTACCGCGGCCGAGAACGTGCAGATCCCGATGTTTGAAACGAATCGCTCGGTCTCGCAACGCGGTGAGCGTGCGCGCGAATTGCTGAGGCTTGTTGGACTCGAGGATCGACAACATCATTTCCCTTCGAAGCTTTCCGGCGGCGAACGGCAGCGCGTCGCCATTGCGCGCAGTCTGGCTAACAGCCCGTCGCTTCTGCTGGCGGATGAACCGACCGGAAATCTCGACAGTGAGAACGCTCATGCCGTTCTCGATCTCATCATTCGCCTGCAACAGGATGAGGGTCGCACGATGATACTGGTCACTCACGACACGACGATTGCCGCGCGCGCGCAAAGAATTCTCCGGATGATGGACGGCCGCGTTATTGCGGACGAAAGGCCATGACCTTTTCCACTGTCGTTATCCGCGGGTTATTGCGCCGTCCCTTGCGAACCGGGTTAACGCTCGCCGGAATTTGCATTGGCATCGCTGCTGTCGTCGCGCTCGTCGGCATGTCGCGCGGTTTTGAAAAAGGCTGGCAGGTCGGATTGAAGGCACGCGGCACTGACATCGTTGTCAGCAACAGGAGCGGCTCGCTCACACCGAAGCCATTTGATGCGTCTGTGCGCGATCGCATTGCCCACCTTCCACGTATCGCTGCCACCTGTAATCTTCTCGTTCAGGTGACGAGCGTCGAAGATTCCGACTTGATGATTCTTTCGGCACGCGAGTGGGGCGGATTTGCCTGGAACAATCTCGAAATTGTTTCCGGCAGAATGCCGCGCGATGCCATGGAAGAAGCCGTTGTGCTGGGCCAGACCGCCGCGGATATACTCAAGAAAAAAGTCGGCGACCCAATTCAGATTGAAACGAAGCAGCTTAAGGTCGTCGGTATCGTGAAAGGCGGCGCGCTCGTGGAAGATGGCTCAGTCATTCTTTCGCTGCCGTTGTTGCAGCAAATCGTCGGATCGCCTAACCAAATCAACGCCATTGATATTCGCGCGACGCCTGGGACAACCCAACAACAGATTCAGGAGTTGACGCAACAGATTCAGCAAACGGTGCCCGAAGTTCGCGCTGTGACAGTGAGCGAACATTTGAGTCACGCCGAAGGATTCCGTCTCGTGAAAGCAATGAGCTGGGGCACATCGCTGCTGGCCATTCTGGTCGGCGTTCTCGGTGTAATGAACACGATGCTCATGACCGTATTCGAGCGCACACATGAGATCTGTGTTCTGCTCGCGGTCGGTTGGACGCGTGGCCGCGTCATGCGCATGATTCTTTACGAATCCGCGCTGCTCGGATTTTTTGGCGGCATTATCGGGATTGCCCTCGGCGTTGTCGGTGTGAAATTATTGACCGAGACGCCGGCTATGCGCGGGCTTTTGCAGCCGGACCTGAGCATTCCGCTGCTTGCTCTTTCCGTTCTCATTGCTGTTGCCGTTGGAATTGTCAGTGGGCTTGTATCCGGCATGGCGCAGCTCGCGTTTGACGCCCAGCCTGGCGCTGCAAGCAGGATAAAGTGCAACGCGAATTCATCATTTCGCGCGATAGATTCTTGAACATGACTTCATCCCTGAAACTCTTTTGCGGTTGTGCGTTCGTCGCGGCGACCTTCTGCACTTCCTTGCTACGTGCACAGGAACCAGCGCCGTCCCCCATGTCTGCCGCCGAACTTGCCGGACACATTGCCGCCGTCAGCCAGGGCAGCGCGCTCATTCGCACCAGACTCGAAGTGCAATCGCCGGAAGGAAAACGCGTGCTGCAACTGCAATTGAAACAACGCCGCATCAAAAACACGGCCGATGTCGTTTACGAAGTGCTTTGGCCTAACGAACTCAAAGGCCACGCCGTTATACTGCATCAGTCGGGGAATACGGCAAAGGGCTCGATCATGGTTCCGGGACAGCCCGTCCGCGAAATCAAACCGTCGCAGATGGATGAAGGATTGTTTGACAGCGACCTGGCTTACGAGGATGCGGTGGAGAATTTTTTTGCGTGGAAGAAGCAGATCATCGTTGGCGCGGAAGCGATCAACGGCGTGAATTGCCAGATTCTCGAATCGAAACCGGACAGCTCGTCCGCTTCAATCTACGCGAGGGTGCGAAGCTGGATTGATCCGCGCCGCTTTGTGCCCTTGCGAATCGAAAAGTATTCGTCCTCCGGCGGCCTTGTGCGGCGCATCGATGTCACACGTGTAGCGCGCGATGAAAAACACAATCCGATCCCGGCAAATCTCACCGTGCACGGGCCGCGCAAAAACAGCGTGACGGAATTTACCGGTGTTCACATCGATCAGGATGTCAATTTCACCGACGCCGATTTCGCGCCGGCCGGTCTTTCGCGATAAATTCAGAACTGTTACCGTTTCACCGCTTCTTCGACGAGGCGCCCTGCATTCAGCAGTTCCGCCTCACTCAATCGCGGACCCACCAGTTGCAGACTTGTGACTGGAACCCTTCCTCCCTGGAGCGGAACCGGGATGGCCAGCGCTGGGTTGCCGGCAAAATTTACAGCAACTGTGTTCTGGATTTGAAGAACCAACGCATCGAGCACTCCGATTTTCAGATTGACGAGCGGAATCTCGGGCGGGGTGGTTTGTAACGTGGGCACAGCGATAAAATCGACGTCATCAAAAACGTTCGCCAATATGCGCTGCCACGCTTTCTGCCGCGAGAGCGCGGCGCGATAGGCCGTCGAGGATTCGACTTGGCCCACTCGAAGGACGGACTGCGTGCGCGCAGTTACGCCCAGCGTAAACTGAAACTGGTTATTGGTGATCCACGCGCCGCTGGCCGCGATCGTATTACCATCTGCTTTGGCCCGATCCCAGTTTGCGCGCAGGCTGTCGCTCAAGTGGACGACCTTGAATCCGGTTTTCTCGAGCGCTGCGTCAATCGCTGCATCGATGTTCGGATCAGTTCCTTTCAATCTGAGACGGCCAACGCGAATACTGCCGCCATTCGGCTTCGCCGCCTTTGCCGCAGTGTACTTCGCGGCAAAGCCTTCCTTGAGAAGTTCCATTCCCTGTACGGTGTGCGCGACGTCTTTGCCCATCGGGCCGACGGTATCGAGATGTTTGGGCTCGACCGGGTAAACGCCTTTTACCGAAACCAAACCCTGAGTCGTTTTTAGACCAACGATTCCGCAGCACGCAGCCGGCACACGGATCGACCCGGCCGTGTCCGTTCCGAAAGCGACATCCGCTTCCCCGTTGGCCAGCGCCACCGCATTTCCCGATGAGGATCCGCCGGGAATCAAATCCCGGTCGAGCGGATTCACTGGCGTGCCGAAATAATCGTTAACGCCCGAGGGTGCCACGGCGAATTCGGTCATGTTCGTTTTGCCGACGATCTTCACGCCGCGCCGTCGTGCTATCTCGAGGCACGGTGCATCCGCGCTCGCCGGCTTGTGCGACTTGAGGAAAAACTCCGAGCCAGTCGTGGTGACAACGTCCTTCATGTCGATGTTATCTTTAACCGCGAGCCGCAGTTGGTTGCTGTTCGCATCGCTCGGCGAATATCGAATAAAAGCGCGATCGCCTGACAACTTCTTGTTGAAGCGAGGTAGGAACGAACAGCCCTCGCAGAAGGTGAGCAGAACAAGTGCACTGGCGAGCCACCGCAGGCGGCTGGAATTTTTCATCCGCGCAAACTATTGGGGGTCGGTCAAAAGCCAAGCGTTTTCACCCGGCTGCTCGCATTGGCGCAAAGCCTGCTCTTTTTACTTCGGGTGCAAACGACGTCCGAGACCAGCGCGAAATACCGGGCCGACCTGACGAGCGATCGGACGAGCGAGCTAAACAACTTGCTGCAAATCATTTCGAGCACGAGCGAACTCATTTACGACATGAGCAAAGCCACCTCCCACTGCGGCAAGTACATGAAGATGCTGCGTGAAAGTATCGAGCGTGCGACCGAGATTACGACAGAGCTCATTCGCCAATCCGGTGGTTGCGAAAAAGAAGCGCTGCTCCGTCCCGATTTTACCGACGTCATCCGATCAAACTCGGCGGCTTCCCGTCGCCGCGGAACGCAATCACTTCTCGTTGTTGATGACGAACCAATGGCCTTGAGCCTGACCCGACAAATTCTGAGCCAGGCCGGTTTTGATGTTACGACGGCGAGCTCGGGCTTTGACTGCATCGAGCTATGCCGAAACAAGGCAAACGAGTTCGACCTGGTTATTCTGGATCAGACCATGCCGAGCATGGACGGCGCCGAAACCTTTGCCCGGCTGCGGACGATTTGTCCGGATCTTTCGGTAGTGATCAGCACCGGTTTTATCGCACAGGAAAAATTAAACCACATGCTGTCCGCCGGTCTCACCGGTTTTATTCGGAAGCCGTTGCCGCCGGACGAATACGTGGGCCATATCCGCGCCATTCTTTCGAAAGCCAGTTTCTGGCAGCCGATCCCGCCGGCGGCGTAAGCCTTAGCGACAACCTCGCGCGAATTCGTCGAGCGCAGCGCTTATGCGTTCGAGACCGCTGCGCAGTTCCGATGTATCCCCGCCGATGCCGATGCGGAAATGTTGCGGCATTTCGAAAAACCGGCCGGGAACAACAGTTGTTTCATATTTGTCTCGCAGAAATTTGAAGAACGCTTCTGCGTCCCCGCGGGTCAAACGAGGAAAAGCGATCGTTCCGGCAGAAGGGCGCACACATTCCAGGTCGTTTCTGCGATCAAGAAATTCATCGAGCAACTTGCGATTCACCTGAAGTATCGCTTCCGCGCGTGCACGAAACTCGGGCAGGCGATCCAGTGCCATGACCGACATGCGCTCCGCCGTATGCGCCGCGCTCGCGGCAAAAAGATCATTCAAGAGCCACATCCGCCGGGCGAGCTGGGTCGAGGCAAGAATCCATCCGCAACGCAGACCGCTCAGGCCATAAGCTTTCGTTAGGCTGCTCGTGACAATGAATGGATTCGTCTCGAAACTCTGTCCGATTCGAAAAGAGCCCGGAGCGGTCTCATCGAAAAGCATCTCCAGATAAACTTCATCCATGAGTACGTGCGTGCCGTGACGGCTCGCTATCTCTCCGATCGCGCGGATTGTTTCAGCCGGAATGAGGACGCCGGTTGGATTGTGAAGATTAGTCAGGACAATGAGACGCGTCTTTGGGCTAACACTTTTCTCCAATTCGTTCAGGTCTACTGCGAAACCGTTTTCGAAACGCCGTTGCAATCGTTCTACACGCGCGCGCAGGTAATGCGCGACATCGAGAAGCAGGCCGTAAGTTGGTTGCTCGATCAGAACTTCATCACCGGGCTCGAGCAATGCGGCCATTGCCAGATGGTTCGCCATCGAAGTGCCGCTGGCGGTGACGATGCATTTCTGCGGCGCGCCGGTGTGATGCGCGAGGCGCTCGAGCAAAGGATCATAGCCATATCCGTCCACGGCGGTGATCTCCAGCTCGTCCAGTCGAACGGGAAATTCGGCGAATGGCACATTCGTTAGGCCGCTGGTCGCCAGATTGAATCGCGCTTGTGAACGCGTCTTCGCCCACTCCATGTAGCTGGATCGTTTGAGAGACGGATCAGTCATCCTTGCGCGCGTTTCTTATTTCGTTGCCACAACAAGTATGCCGGCAAACCGGCAACTGCGATAGCGAGCCCAATTGACGAGCGTTTCGCGTCATGCACAAAAGTGCTCACGACCACTGTCCACTGCGCGATGACAAAAAGCAGCGTCGTCCACGGATGCCCGGGAACGTGGAACGCGATTTCGCCTTGATCCTTTGATGTTCGTTGTCGCAAGGGGAACAAACAGATTGCCGTCAGGCCGAAAAAAATGCAGTCCATCGCGACGACGTAGTTAACGACCTGAGCGTAAGTGCCGGTGAGCGCGATCGCGATGGCGCACAAACCTTGCAGTGCAATCGCAAAAACCGGAACGCGCGTTCGCGGATGAACGCGCGCGACACTGCGAAAGAAAACGCCGTCCTGCGCCATCGCGAAATAAACGCGCGGCGCCGTCAGAATCGATTGTCCCAGAAATCCAAAAGCGGAAAATGAAATGCCGGCAGCGATAATTGTTGCGCCTCGCTCGCCCAGTGTGGCCAGCATGACCGAGGATGCTGGTTTCGTAGCGGCAGCGAGACCGCTTGGACCGAGTACACGCAGGTAAACAAAGTTGATCGAAACATAGACGGCGATCACGCTCAGCACGCCGAGAACAAGTGCGCGCGGCAAAATTTTTGGCGCATCGCGAATTTCTCCGGCGAGAAAACTCGATGTCTGCCAACCGCCATAAGCGAAAATCACCGGCGTCATCGCGCTGCCAAATGCCGTGAGGAGATTAAATGACGCTGGTCGATCGAGTAAAGGCTGCCAGGAAATGTGCGACGGTCCAGCGACGACGCTGCTGACTTCGAGGAGAACGATCACGCCAATTGCCGTCAGCGTCATGATCGATTGCACGCGACTTCCGGCGCGTACGCCGAAACAATTGATTGCCGTCAGTAAAGCGAGCGCTGCCGCCGCAATCACCGGCTCTGGAACTGTCCAGTGCGTTACTTCAAGCCAGTAACGCGCAAATGTGATCGCGACGGCGGCCATGCCGCCTGTTTGAATGACGAGGAGCAAAACCCATCCGTAGAGGAACGCCACGGCCGGATGCAACGCGTCGCGCAAGTAAGCGTACTGTCCGCCGGTGACTGGCAATCGCGCCGCCAGCTCGGCGTAAATGAATCCGCCGAGAAGCGCGATCACGCCGCCCGCAATCCAGGCGGACAGAATCAGTGGCGATGTATGAACATGCTGCGCGACAAGATACGGATTGATGAATATTCCAGCGCCGACGATTCCGCCAATGACCGCCATCGTTGTTCCGAACAATCCGAGTTGTCGTGAAAGACTTCCTTTTTGCATGCGCAGGATTTCAACGATTGAACCGCCTAACGAACGGCGCCTCAACAGCTCTGATGTTTCGGCCAAAAGTCAAAGCAGGAGTTGGGTTGATCAAATAACGCGCCGGTTTTTCTCGCGACGCGTTCGGCTTCGAGGCATTCTGCATCGCCATGGCCAAGGTGCTTCTGCTTTCTGCCGCGCCGGGAGGCGATGACGAATACAATCGCGGCGCTTACGTGCGACTGAAGCACAGTGCAGAGCAGGGAATCTTTCACGATCATCGCCTAACGAGCGATGCGGGCGCGGCCGACGTAATTCTTTTCGCGGAACTGAAAGGCGCCGGACCATATTTCGAATCCGTTCGACGGCATCCGCTCTATCGGGAATTTCGCGAGAAATGTTTTCTCTTCTGCGCCAACGCTTTTGTCATTCCATTTTTGCCCGGCGTTTATGCCTCGATCGAAAAACGGTGGCTCTCGGATCGAACGCGCTCGGGATTTTACCTCGGTGTTTCCGAAAACAAATTCCTGCAACCGACACCACCGCGAGACGATCTGCCGTATCTTTACAGCTTTGTTGGCTCGGTCGTAAATGCCCCGATCCGTCGTCGGCTCGCGGAACTGCGTCATCCGCGCGCGTTTTTTCAAGATACATCGGTGGAATATCAGCGCGTCCTGCACGGCCTCGCCGGCGACGATGAAGTGCAGAATTTCTGGCGGCGTTATGCCGAAGTCATGCAAGCTAGCAAGTTTGTCCTCTGTCCGCGCGGCCTCGGCGTCTCCAGCGTGCGCCTTTTCGATACGATGCGAATGGCGCGCGTGCCGGTAATTCTGTCAGACGATTGGGTCGAGCCAATCGGTCCGGCGTGGCGCGAATTTTCGCTGCGAATTCCAGAACGCGATTTCCATTGCATCCCTGATCTCCTGGAAAAATGGGAAGATTGCGCCGTCGCAATGGGTCGTCTCGCGCGCGAACAATGGGAAGAATGGTTTTCGGAGGAGGTTTGTTTTCATCGCGTTGTGGAATGGTGCCTCGACATCAAACGAAACGGGCGTGTTCCCGAAAGGATCGCAGCGCTGTTTCCGTATTTGCAATACGTTCGCCCATTTCACTTCCGCCATCGGCTACGGACGAAGTGGGGCAAAGCCTAGGTCGCGGCGCCAAAAAGGAGTCCCAGCCCGTAGGTGACGGCAGCGACAATGACACCGATCCACGTCATTTCCAAACCAGATGCCCACCACGAACGCATCGTGATGAGTGATTTCAATGCGCCAACAGCGAAGTGTGCGATGAGACTAATCGCAAAAGCAACAATGACCGCGCTAAGTCCCCCCATGAAGAAAAATGGAATGATCGGAACGAAAGCGCCGATCGCGGTAGAGACTGCGGCTGACGTCGCCGATTTCCAGGGATTCGGAAAATGATGTTCGGATAATCCGAGCTCGCTCTGCGCCATCGCTTGCACGAGTTGTTCGGGTTGCTCGGCGAGACGCTCCGCCATGCGCTGTGATTCTTCGGGGCTGAAACCTTGCAGTTGATAGAAGAGTGACATCTCTTCGATTTCTTCCTCGGGATTTTCTTCGACCTCGGCTTTCTCGCGCGAGATTTCCGCTTCGTAAACTTCCGCCTCACTTTTCGCAGCGAGATACGCCCCCGCGCCCATCGACAAAGTGGAAGCGAGCATGCCTGCAAGGCCGGAGATCAAAACGAAATGCTGCTGATTATCAGTCGCGCCGGCGACACCGGAAACAATTCCGAAAACCGCACCGAGTCCGTCGTTCGCACCGTAGATCGCGTCGGCCACCCAACCACCGCCACGGCCATGCCAGCGTTCGCGTTTCAAAATTGTGTCGAGGGCCGATTTGGGTCCAGCGGGCGGCGCCATTGTGTTCAACGCGCGCGCATGTGCTTTTTCTTCGAGCGCGCTCGTGCGCAAAAATTCCTGCACGTCGGCTTCGCCGGCGAGCGCGCGATCACGTTGATCGCGAAATTCCGCTTCGTGTTTTTCCTCGGCCGCCTCCATGCGACGAATGGCAATGTCGGCGCCGGCCACGCGGTTCCACCAACGATTGAGTCGGCGCGCCAATGAATCCTCCAGGACAGGCGATTCGGCGCCGAGGTCTTTCAGTTTTTGTTCCCAGCGTTGCGCATGGCGCTCCTCGGCCTCGGCCATGCGCAGCAGAATTCCACGCCTCTTCTCGTTAGGCTCGCGCGACGCGAGGTCGCGATACGTCTGCGCGGTCTCAATCTCGGCGCGCCAGTTGCGGCGCACCACCTCGACCGTATCGTCGCGACCATCTTTCTTTTGTGATTCGTTAGGCATTTGATGAAACTTGTTCCTCTTCCGGCATTGCCGCCGGAATGGGCGGGGCGCACTTGGCAGTGAATTGTTGCGCGGTGATCACGATAGCGACGGATCCGATAATTAAGCCAGCGGCAATCGCTGTGCGCAAAGACAAAGTCTCATGCGCGAAAGTTGCGCCGAGCAGGACGGCGACGATCGGATTGATGTACGCATAAGTGGCGACTTTGGCCGGATCGCAGTGGCGCAGCAACCACGCATACGAGGCGTAACCGATAATGGCGCCGATGAAGACAAGGTAAATGAATGCGCCTAACGACTGAGAACTGATCTGATGAACATCGAAATGGCGCAGTTCACCCGTCATGACGCCTGCGGCCAGGAGAAGCGCGCCGCCGCAAAGCATTTGCTGGCCGGCCGCGAGCAAGGGCGAGTGCGCGTTCTTCGCCGTGCGCGAGTAAAGCGAGCCCGCCGACCAGACGAGCGACGAACAAAGCAAAATCACCATACCGATCCACGCGTGTGGTGAATCGCTCGTGTTACTGAAACGCAAAGCAGGTCCGACCAGAACACCGACCCCAACAAATCCTCCGGCCAATCCCAACCATGTGATTGCGCTCGGGCGTTTCGACATTCCAAAGAGCCAGCTCAGGATCGCGATGTAAATCGGAACGGTGGCGACGAGCAGTGCGGCGAGTCCGGATGGAACGTATTGCTCGGAAAGCGTCACGCCTCCGTTACCGCCAAGGAGCAGGCATGCGCCGACAATAAAGGCGGTGCGCCACTCCACGCGCGGCGAAGGTTTCGCACCAGCCAAGCGCGAGCCGGCGTACAAGATACTTCCGGCGAAAATGAATCGCGCTCCCGCCATCAGCAAGGGCGGGATGGAACGAATGGCGAAGAGGATCGCAAGATAGGTCGAACCCCAAATCAAATAGAGCGCCGCAAACGCGATGATGATCTTAATTTTGCTTTTCGGCATTAGTCCGTCACTCTGCCACGAAGTGCGCGGGCAGCTACCGACTTCGCGCCTTTGAATTTCGCAGGAGCGAACTCTTGCGACCGCAATTAGCACTTTCCGCTCGTTTGGCGCTCTATTAACTTTGGCCTGTATGGAATCACTTTATCTTGTCGGCATCGCGATCGTCGCGGTCGTCGTTTTTGTTCTTTGCATCATTCTCATAAACTTTTTCGGTCTGTGGGTTCGCGCGCACATCGCCGGCGCGCCGGTCAGTCTCGGTAAAATGGTCGGAATGCGGCTGCGCAAAGTGCCGGTGGGTTACATTGTCGATAACAGAATCACGGCCGTGAAAGCCGGGCTCGAAATTGGAAGTGATCCGCTCGAAGCGCATTATCTCGCTGGCGGCAGTGTCGACCAGGTCGTGCTCGCATTAATTGCGGCGGACAAAGCCGGCATCTCTCTCGATTTTAATCGCGCCTGCGCGATCGATTTGGCGACCAAGGGTACTGGAAAGACCGTGCTCGAAGCGGTGCGCACGAGCATCAATCCGAAAGTGATCGACGTGCCGAATCCGACGATGGGACGGCAGACGATTGACGGCGTCGCAAAGGATGGCATCGGTGCGAAGGTGAAAGCACGGGTGACGGTGCGTTCGCATCTCGACCGGTTCGTCGGCGGCGCTACAGAAGAAACCATTATCGCGCGGGTCGGCGAAGGCATTGTGAGCGCGATCGGTTCGGCCGATTCCTACAAAGACGTGCTGGAAAATCCGGACCGGATTTCGAAAGCAGTCCTGGCCAAGGGTCTCGACAGCAACACCGCATTCGAAATTCTTTCCATCGATATCGCGGATGTCGATGTTGGCGACAACATCGGTGCGAAATTGCAGAGCGAGCAGGCCGATGCAGACAAACGAATTGCTCAAGCGAAAGCGGAAGTGCGCCGCGCGGCCGCCGTCGCAGTCGAGCAGGAAATGCGCGCGAAGACGCAGGAGATGCGGGCCAAGGTTGTCGAAGCCGAAGCGCAGATTCCGCAGGCGATGGCAGAAGCATTTCGCTCGGGTCACCTCGGCATTATGGATTATTACCGGATGCGCAATGTGCAGGCCGACACTTCCATGCGCGAATCAATTGCCGGAACAGACAAGCCCCGAGGAGAAGGGGCCTAACGAATGATGACAAAGCTGGCTGCAATTCCGATCGACACCTTTGTTTTCATCGTGCTCGTGTTGATCGCGAGTTTTTTTCGTTGGATCACGAAACAGGCGGACGCGGCAAAGCGCAGCGGCGAGTCCACCACATCCATCCCTCGGAAAAATATTTCGCCACGCGGGGAAACCGACACGGAACGTGTGCGCCGTTTTCTTGAAGCATTGGGGCAACCCGCTTCGTCCACGCCTCCTCCGCCTGTCGAAAAACGTGCAAAAAAATCACTCGAACGGCGAGTAACTATTCCGAAAGGCCGCACGATCCTCGCGCCATTGCCCCCACTCACAACTGTTCCGCCACCGCTGCCCGATGAAGTGCCGGGTCCGCCGTCACCATCTGTAAGCGAACCAATCGCAATGCGTACTGGCGTGTCGCCGGTTATTGAAACGGCGACACGCCCCGCGCTGCTGCCAGTCGCATTTCCGGAAACCGTGGATGAATCGCCAATGCACGCCGAAGTTATCAGCCTGCTTTCTTCCGGGCGCGGCTTGCGGGACGCAATTATCTTGCGCGAGGTTTTCGGTCCTCCGCGCAGCTTACAAACATTGGAATTCTAAGGGGCGCCTGTGCGAATCCGAAGGGCGGTCGCGACAGAGTTGACGGCTTAATGCGCATCACCGCGCATGTGCGCGCGGCAGTTTGGCAGTACAATTTTGAAATGGCTCGCCGATTTGGAATTGCGCGGAAACGCCAGGCGAGGATCACCCAGCTCAAACAATCACGACTGATTTGTAAAAATGGTTGAGCTTTGGCGGGTGCGACGTAATTTTCGCGCCTCTTTCACGCCGCCGGCGTGGCGGAACTGGCAGACGCGCTGGACTCAAAATCCAGTGATCGCAAGATCGTGTGGGTTCGAGCCCCTCCGCCGGCACAGAAAGGCGAACGCGAAAACCTGTGAACGGAATCGGTGCGCGTTATCGACAGGGACGCACCAATGAGCGCTTGGCGTTCCCGCGAATCGCTCGCTTAGCTTGCTGTTAAGCGATTCTCCGGCGCAGCTGCACGAATCCGATCATTGCCAGAGCCGGCAGCGCCAGCCACAGCGTCGAAAACATTTCGGGCACCTGGGAGATCCCGGCAACGACATCGTCAAGGTGGAAGAACGAAGGATCGTTCTGGAAGACGAACATGAGTTGGGTTGACGTGCCGGTCGCGGTCAGATTGAGGAACGAAAACTGTTGATAAGAACTCGGCGGATTCGTCGTATCAAAGATCATCACGCCGTTCCAGAACACCTGGAACTGAACCGTGCCGAAGCCGAGGGGACTCATGGAGGCGCCCTCATTTTCTCCATACATGAAGAAACTCAGTTCATAACTTGCACCGACGGTGGTCGCGAGATTTTGACTGAGAGAACCCGGCCCGCCCTTACCCGCCGGTCCCATGAATGCACCGAAGTTTCCAGAGTGCGCAGAGAAATTGTCGACGCCGGTGAAGGAAGTATTACCGCCTTGGGTCCAGCCCGTGAAATCGCCCGTCTCGAAGCCGCCGTTGGTAACGATGTTCGTTATCGGAGTTGCGGAAGCGTGCAGAACAAAACAGAAAAACGGAATCGCTAAGAGACTCAAGAGCAGTTGGGGTTTCGTCTTCATGGAACTATTTGCGACGGGTATTTAGTGCTATTTCACGACTCGAAGTCAACAATAAAATTGAAAAATTTTTAAAAATTTTCGGTTATCGTAAGTCGTTCAATGCGTGACCGATAGGACTCTGGATTCAAACCCGGGTTCCTTCCGAAGCGGGTCCCATTGTGGTTGAAGTTTAAGAAATCCGTAGCTCAGTGGATTCGGAGCTCGCTGCACGAGCGTGATCTGTTCGAGAGCGAGGTCCTTTTCTCCGAGCCAGGTATAGATTTGCGCGAGGTTAATGGCGAAGTTCATTCCGTCGACGGCGTCTTTTGCAACAGGCAATAGTTCGCATGCTCGGCGCCCTTCGCGCAGCGCCAATTCCTTTCTTCCGAGACCGGCATCGATCAATCCTAACAAGCTGAGCGCGGCGGCGAAGTCTGGCTGTTTCGCGACAATCTTTTCAACCTGGGTGCGCGCGGCTGTGAATGCGTTCTGCGCGCGAGCCGAATCATGCTGCGCCAGCGCGATCACGCCTTCCCAATATGCGTGTGGAAAGGTCACGCCATTATAGACAGCGCCTTCGCGAGGATAGTCGGCGAGGGTGCGCGCGTAGGCCGCTGCGGTGCGTTCGCAGAGCGAATAATTCGGATCGTCGACATCGGACGCGACGCCCGGATTTTCTGCAATGACCGCTGCGAGCGTTTCCTGGTAAGGCTTAATGTCGGCGCGCCAATCGGCAACAAGCGCTGCGCGCAGCATGCGGGTGAGGGGATGCCCCGGCACAATTTTTAATGAACGATCGTAGGTGCGCGCTTCATCGGCGTATCGATGTTGCCAGTGATAGAGCAGCGCGACTTGCGCAAGCGTGAAAAAATTGCGCGGATCCAAATCGAGAGCGCGCTCGAGATTGCGCGTCGCTTCATCCCAGCGGCCTTGGCGCCGATCGATGTAACCTGTGTACTCGAAAAGCTCGGCGCTATTCGGAAGCGTACCGTGGGCGCTGGCCAGTTCGATTCGCGCTCGCTCGTAATCGCGAAAGCCGTGATAATAATAATCCGCCAGCGCGAGATGCGCTTCGCCTGACTCCGGTTCAAGGCGGAGCGCATTTTCGATTGCGTGATGGGCCATTTCGAGACGGGCCGGCGTGTGGTCAAACCCGTCGGCATAAATATTCCCGTGCACTCGCGCGAGCAGGCACCACGCGATCAGGAAGCGTGGGTCGCGCTTGAGCGCTTCATCGAGAAGATCTCCAGCCTGAATTAAATTCGCGCGCGCCTGAACCTGATTTGAGCTATCAGCAAAGAGCGACTGCGCGCGCAGATACTGATCATAGGCGTTCATGTCGGTCGTTGCCGGTTTTTCGATCGCGGCCTTTTCGCTCGGCGAAAGCTTGGCTTGCAGTTGTTCGGCAATTGTTTTCGCGATTTCGCTTTGAATGGCAAAAACGTCATCCAGCTTGCGATCGTAAAATTCCGCCCAGGTATGCGCGTCAGTTCGAGTGTCGATTAACTGCGCATTCACTCGCACTTGATTGCCGACCCGACGCACACTGCCTTCAAGGAGATGGGCAACACCAAGTTGCTTCCCAATCTCGCGCGAGTTGCGGCTTGTGTCGGTTTTGTACTGCATCACGCTTGTGCGACTGATCACCTTCAAATCCGCGATCTTGGCCAGGTTTGTCAGGATTTCGTCCTGCACGCCATCGGCAAAGTAAGCGTTCTCCTTGTTGTCGCTCAGGTTCTCGAAGGGCAAAACCGCGATGCTCTTTTCCGGAATCGATGCTGATTGCGTTTGGGAATCGGAGGAAGTAGCGGCCGTATTCGGCGATCGTTTCGAAACGAAAATCACCGCAGCGATGGCGAGAACGACCAGGATTATGCCGGCGATCATCATCGCTAGAGTCGAAACAGAAAATCGCGTCGGCTTTGCAATCTTGCGACCGGCGTTCTTGAACTTCTCCGGAAGAACCGGGTTTCCCAATTCGTTAGTGTAGAAATTTACGACCGACACGCGAACGCCGTGTTTGACTTCGCATTCGCCGAGTTCGTGCAGGTGCGGTTGCCAGTGAGCGTATTGACCGAGATCATCCGCGACGCGCTGCGAAAGCAGGATGTGTCCGGCATCGCCACAATCCATTACGCGTTGCGCCATATTGATGCCAATGCCGGCAACGTTGGCACGCTCATTTACATCGGTCGTGCTATTGACGGGCCCGCTGTTTACGCCCATGCGCAGTCGCAGCTCCGGATGTTCTTTCAAGGCGCGGCTGATTTCGATCGCGCATTCGACCGGATCTTCCGGGCTGCTGTAGAAAACCAGCGCCAGCCCGTCGCCCGTCGGGATCTTGATTAATCGGCCGGCATTGTCAGCCGTCTGAAATTCCTGGGTGGTGCGAACGATTTGATTGAGCTTGTCGATTTGCGCATGCTGCTCGTCGATCAGCAGCTTCGAATAGCCGACGATGTCGATAAAGAGAACGTGGGCAATCTCCGACCGAACTTCCTTCTTAACTTCAGCGGACATTTCGTGGCGCGACTTGAAGGACGCGAAACGAATATTGCTCTTTCCGTTCTAACGTCGACAAGAAAGGCAAGTGGGCAACGCGGCGAGCTAACTCATACCGCTGCGCGATCGGAGCACGGTCACTTTCTCTTCCAGCTCCCGAATGCGCTGTCGGTCTGCTTCAATCGCTTTGATGAGTCCATTAAATGCGGCATGCAGATTGTGATCGCGCGCGTCGGTAAAAGAAACGGCCAGCTCGGCAGTCGCGTGGCGCACAAAATCGAGATCCTTTTCGTCGGGTAACATTCGGGTGTTTTACCGCAAAAGGCCGGTAGAAAGCAATGTCCCGATTGCCTGTCGAGCAGATTTTCTATTCGGTGACAGCCTTCTCCGCCCCCAGCCCGGTGTTCGCCCTAACGAGTAATTCGGCAAACCGGGTTTCCGCCTCGCGCTCGCGGCGTAGGAATGTTCCCACAATCGCGCCCAGAAAGCCGATCGGGATGCTGAGGATACCGGGATTCTCCAGCGGAAAAATCGGCGGGCGCTGAATGAGATGGCGCGCGGATGCCGCAACCGTCGGCGCGTCCACTTTCATAATGCTGGGACTAATCATGATCAGCACGAGCGATGCGATGAGGCCAGATGCGAGACCTGTTACCGCACCGGCGGTATTGAATCGTTTCCAGAAAAGCGAAAGGACGATCACCGGCAAATTTGCCGATGCAGCGACGGCAAAAGCGAGCGCAACGAGAAAGGCGACGTTCGCGTCTTTTCCCAGGACGATTGCAATCCCGATCGCAACTGCGCCGACGACGAACGCGGTGATGCGCGCCACCCGAACTTCCTCGCCCGGCGCTCGCTCCACGCCCTTGTGTAACACGTTAGTGTAGAAATCGTGCGCGAACGAAGTGGACGCGCTGATCGTTAGGCCAGCGACGACGGCAAGAATGGTGGCAAACGCGATCGCGGCGATAAAGGCAAAGAAAATGTCGCCGCCAAGCGATTGCGCGAGCAGCGGTGCGCTCATGTTGTTTCCCCCGTGACTCGCGATGTGATCGCGTCCAACAATCGTGGCCGCGCCGAACCCGAGAAACGTCGTCATTATATAAAAGACGCCGATCAACACCATCGCCCAGACCACGCTGATGCGTGCCGTCTTCGCGTCCGGCACCGTATAGAAGCGCACGAGGATATGCGGCAGGCCGGCTGTGCCGAAAACAAGCGCCATGCCTAACGAGATGAGATCGAGTGCGCCGTGGTTCGCCGCGGTGTAACGCAGGCCCGGTTCGAGAAAGTTTTTCGTCACAAGCGCGCCTTTGTCATGATAAACAACGCGCGTTGCGGCATCGAAAAAGTTCCCCAGGCTCCAGCCGAAATGCGCGAGCACGAGCAGGCTGAGTAAGATGGTTCCACCCATAAGCAAAATCGCCTTGATGATCTGTACCCACGTCGTGGCGAGCATCCCGCCGAAGACGACGTAAACGATCATGAGCACGCCGACCGCGATGACCGCTGTTTGATAACTGACGTGCGAGCTTCCGAGCAAAAGTGTGACCAGTGCTCCCGCTCCCACCATCTGCGCGATCATGTAAAACGTGCTGACCGTGATTGTGCTTAACGCCGCCATCGCGCGCACTGGCCGTGGATTGAGACGATAAGCGAGCACGTCCGCCATCGTGTATTTGCCCGCGTTGCGCAACGGTTCCGCCACCACGAGCAACACGGTCAGATACGCGACGAGCCAGCCGACGGAAAACATGAAGCCGTCGTAGCCGTAAAATGCGATGAGCCCGGCGATGCCTAGGAACGAAGCCGCGCTCATGTAATCGCCCGCAACGGCAACACCGTTTTGCCAGCCGGTGATGCGACGACTCGCGGTGAAAAATGCGGCCGCGCCTTTTGAGCGTCGCGCCGCCCAGTAGGTGATCACGAGCGTGATCGCCACGAAAAACAAAAACATGCCGAGCGCAGGCGTCATGTTTGTTGGTGGATCGCGTGCTCCGTCGCGCGATGCTGAAAAGTTTGCGGCTGCGCCGCCATTTTTTGACATCGAGCGCGGAACGCTCGATCCACCTTTTGCATCGCGTTCATTTACGATTTTCGATCGCTTCGCGCGCCATCTTGTCGAACTTCGTCGCGGCGCGGATGTAAATGGCGGCGATGATCCACGCCATGAAGAATTGCGAAAGCGCGAACAGGTAGGCCAGGTTCACCGCGCCCCAGATGCGCTTCTCCATGAACGGGCGTGCGTAACCAACCGCGACCGGCAACGCAAAATAATAGACAATGAAGAAGATCATCGCCGGGATGATGAAGCGTCGTTTTGCAGCGCAGGAGATTCCGGAATCGCCCGCTCGCGGCGATCGATTCCCAATTTACATCAGGCCCTTCCTCGTCTGCGGTCCGCTCGTGCGCTGGCTTCGGGATGGCGTGGCCAAGAGGCGCAACATCAGGCGCCGAACCGACAATTGGAGTTGGATCTTCCGGAACGCGCGGATCGGACGCCATGCGCTGTTCTTATCGTTCGCGATGGAGCGGCGCAAGCGCGCAGCTCGCGAAACGTTTCGCTCCGCGACCATTTGTCATTCCGCTCACATTTCTGTCATTCCGAGCGCAGCGAGGAACCTCACGAGTCACCACCGGTGGTCACATGGTCGCGGTTACCAAAGGCGATTCGGGTGCCTAACGAGTACGCGGATGCACAAAGTTGTTCGTGAGATCCTTCGCTTCGCTCAGGATGACCCGCTATGAAATATTGAGGAAAAGTCCGCCGAGCGGTTGGTCAGTCCAGGTTAAGGGCTCGGCGGACTCTCCTCTAAATTCGCAGTGTGCCGATCGGCCAGAATGGGCGATCGAGTGAAACCTGATTCACTTCTCCCTGGTCCGAATCGTTATCGTTGTCGTCCTCATCAGCCTCCGGCGTCGGCGGCGGCGGTGGCGGAGGAATCGCGCCCGGCAAATCGCTCTCCTTGAACTTCTCGAAACGCTCGCGCAAATCGGCCGGCATCTTGTCGCGATCTTCCTTCGTCTCAACTGGACCGCTGAAGAGGAGTCGGCCTTGCGGATCTTTCGCCGTCAGTTGTTTCTTTCCATCAACGGATTCAATCTTCATCTCGCCTTTGTCATCGGAATAAACGATCTGCGCTTTCCCCAGATCGATGCGCGTCGTCTTAATAACGCCATTATCGTCGGTCCGACGCACACGCACTTCCTGCATCGCGCGTTGCGCTTCATCACGCGCGCGGATCATTTCGCCTTTGGCGCGCTCCACTTCACGGCGCGCCTGCTCCACCGCATTGCGAATGATGCCCTTCTGCGCTTCACCGATGTTCTTCAAGTCTTCCATGTTCTCGACCATGCCGAGATCATGATCGCCAAAGTTCCAATGTTTCTCGAAGCCACCCATGCCGTGACGCGCCGGCACTTCGCGCTTTCCCAGCCTGACTGGAATTTTCGTTTCCGTACCTTTGCGCAACACAGTCAGCGTAACGTTTGTGCCTTCGGGATAACTGCGCACCAATTTCCCAAGCTGGTCCGGATCGGTCAGGATCTGATCGTTCAGCATTTTCAAAATGTCGCTTTCCTTCACTCCTGCCGCTGCCGCCGGTCCATCGGGGACGACGTAATCAACGACGAGACCGAAACCGCGCGCGAGCCCCAGCTGTTCGCATAACACTCTGGGTACTTCCGACGTCTCGACGCCGAGATAGGTTACAGGAACTTTTGGCCGCTTGTCGTTAGGCATATCGGGCGGCTGCGACGCGATAGGGGGTGGCGCGGGCGGAGCCGGGGGTGCGGCTGGAGTTTGGGCGAATGCCGAGAGCGACAGCATCGCGGCGAACAGGCTAAGGATCGATTTTGTTTTCATTGTTTTGGTTAAGGTGAGTTTGAAATTCATTGGCCGGAAACCGGAAGCAGCACCACTTCCTCGCTCGGATAAGTCACGCGCAGCGATGCGCCCGTTTGCGGATTTCGCCAGCGCAAGGTTTCCCTGGTGCGATAGCGCATCCGACGCACCGGCGCGGTTGCGCCATCGGCGAAATGCAATCCTTCGTCCCGCGTGTGATAGACCACTTCGGTCAGGCCGGCCGGAATCATGCGCGCACCCGCCGGAAGTGTATGCGATTCGTTAGGCGTCGATTTCGTCGTGGCCACGCGCGCTTCGGTTTTCGTCGGTTGTTCGTTATGCACGCGCGCCAGCATTAAGAATCCTGCTGCCGCTGCCAGGCCGAGGCCCAAGCCCAGAGAAATCCAGTTTGCACGCGACGAGTGTTTTGGCGTCGCAGAGGAGATAGATGATTCTTCGAGCAACCGCTTCTCCACCCGCGCGATCAGATCATTCGAGACCGGCGCGGGCCGCAGCTTCTTCAACTCGCTTTCGATCTCGGAAAAGTCGTTCATTGCGGCAACAGATTCTTTTTCAAATTCGTTAGGGCATAGCGGTAGCGCGATGCCGCCGTGTTTTGCGAAATGCCAAGCACGGTCCCGATTTCCTGAAAGGTCAGCTCGTTCCAAATCTTCATCACCACGACCTCGCGTTGTTCGTTAGGCAAACGGTCCACGGCATCGGCCAGGGCGCGCTGGGATTCGTCATCGCTTGCAAAATGCGGCTCGGTTGTCTGCTCGCTCTCGAGAACAGCAGTCGCTTCGCGTCGCGCGCGCCGTGCATCGCGCCGGAGAAGATCGAGACTGATCGAACGCACCGCGGCAAAAAGCAGTCCGCGATTCTGGATTGAATGCTGACGGCGCCAGATGCGCACGAATGCTTCCTGCACGATGTCTTCTGCGTCCGCGCGCGATTGCACCCATTGCCGGGCGAAGAGAACGAGCCCAGGCGCGAGCTGCGAAAAACATTCTTTCCAATCTTCATGACGAACGACATTCTCCATGACCTCTTCACGGTCTTTTAAAATGGAGACGCCGCCAAATGCAGATTTTGTCTAGGCTGCGTGAATTTTTTTCGCGCCCCTCGGTTTCGCACAAAGTCCACAAAGGCGACAACGCTCGAAGGGATCAAACGTCGGGACCCGCTTGGCCCGATTTGGGAAGTGTTTCTGTTGGTTGCGATTCTTGCAGCTGAGGTGGTTTCAGCTGCTCCCAGCCCTTCCGAGCCGGGTGCGCTTGAGTCGCTCGTTCAGGCGGAGAAAAACTTCGCGAAGATGTCGGTCGATAAGGGAATCCGCGATTCGTTCCTCGCGAATCTCGCTGATGACGCCATCGTCTTCGATCCCGGGCCGGTGAATGGGAAGGAGCTTTACACAAAACGTTCGCCTTCACCCGCGAGCCTGAGTTGGGAACCGATTTTTGCCGACGTCTCAAGCGCGGGCGACATGGGCTACACCACCGGACCGTGGGAATACAAAAAGACGAAGAGCGACGCCAGACCCGCCGCTTACGGCCAGTTCCTCTCAGTTTGGAAACGGCAGGGTGATGGCGCGTGGAAAGTTGTCCTCGATGGCGGCGTGGACAATCCCGCACCGATCGAGAAAGAATCTCCTGGACCAATTGCACCTAACGAGTCAGCAAGTCGCACGGCGGTTGATCTGAAAACTGCGCGGAAGTCTTTGGCTGCAGCCGAAAAAGAGTTCGACGCCGCTTCAGAGAAAAATGCCGGCGCAGCGCTGATCGCGGCGGCGGCTGATAACATCCGCGTTTTCCGCAACGGCCGCTTTCCCGCGATTGGCCGCGACGCCGCGCAGCTCATGATCGGTTACGATCACGGCAAGCTGACTGCGAAACGCATGGGCGGCGGGATCAGTCGCTCTGGCGACATCGCTTACTCCTACGGCGAATACTCCAACACTCGCCTCGACGGCATCGAACACGGTTACTACGTCACCATCTGGCGCATGAGTCTGGGCGGCGATTGGAAACTCGCCGTCGACGTTCGCAAACACAAACCTACGTCCGAGCCCGCGAAGAAGTCAGACTGACCTCCGCGCTCCTGCTCTTACTGCTATTCCTACTCTTGCCGCATTGAAATAGAGTTGTCTCGCTTCTGTTTTTCGTTAGGCACGACGCGAGCTGCCTGTCCATCTGTGGGATAAACTCGACCGGCAGCGAGTCGGTAATCCCAAACTCTGCATGCAAAATTGGCGTGCAAAAATTGCATCATGCTTTTATTTTGCTGGCAGACTCGCAAGCGGTGCATCTGTCTTTGAAACCCCAAACCCCATGAAATCACAACTCCTCGCTCACAATGCGATCGTATTTTTCCTGCTTCTCGCCGAGATCAGCATGGTCCAGGCGCGAACGGCAAAAGACTTTTTTCAAAACAGCGAACTCTCTGACGGCAACAATTATTCCCCGGCCGGCATGCCATCGGTCGCCAACGATGTTCGTCTGACTACACCCGCGACAGTTCTCACCTTAAACGGCACAACTCTCAGTGTTGGCTCAGTGAACCAAACAAATAATCTCTCATATACCATTGCGAATAATAACCCCGGCACGGCGGATAGCACGGTGCAGCTTGCGGGGCGGCGGAACTAACACGATTAGCCCCAATGCCGATGACGTGATCTATCTCGGGTGCCCGAGTTGTAGCCTGACCTTCCAAGGCCCTAACGCTAGCGAGGACGGCATCGGCGTTCTCAAGCTCATTCAAAACTCTCAAGGCGCGGGAGCGCAGTTCAACGTCGCTCAAGCCAGGAGCCACGCTCAACATTACCTCGGATTTGCGGATCGACGGCAGTCTCACAAAGGTCGGTCCCGGAACGCTGAACTTCAGCAATGACACTATTACTACCTTTAGCGCCTCGGACTTTTGCCGTGAATGAAGGCATCGTGAACTTTCTCCCTGGTGCAGTTATAAGTTCTTCCGGTTTCTACCTCGAGCGTCAATAACCCTAACACCGCAGCCGGAACAGCCGTTACGGTGAATCTGCAACAATCACAGACTGTACGGGCCCTTTCTGGAACGATTGCTGTGCCTTCGAGCGGAACAAATACCGCCACGGTTAATTTAGTAGGAGCAGGGACTAATCTCACGCTTAGCCTGCTGCGCGAATGCACAGTTATGCGGGCACGATCGCGGGGGAAGGAAGTGTCTCTGTCCTTCCAGACCCATTTCAGGGTATCTTCACCACGCAGACGTTCGCCGGGAATAACACCTATTCCGGAACGACCACTGTTGGCTCAGCGCGCACCCTCGAAATTAGCGGCAATACAAGCGGACAAGGCAATTACACCGTTCAACATATCAATGGGCCACCGGGAACGCTCTCCGGCGGCGGGACGATAGGGCTCGCCGCGAATGGAACCATAACAGTCGCGGGAAATTTGGCACCGGGACCTGCGTCCGGGATAGGCACTCTTCACGTCAACACCAGCGGAACAGGCGGAGTCATTTTTGGCGACGGGCATTTTTGTAGTTCGAGTAGGCAGCGCGGGCTCGAGCGATTTACTCGCTATTACGGGAGGCTCGATTAATCTGACGAGTTCGGGTGGCGATACGCTATCGTTGAACTCTCTAGCGGGCGCCTTTGATGGCACCGACTATACGATCGCCACCTTCGCGCAAAATGCGGGCGGAGGCACCTTCAATATCGTCCAAGGGTTACCCTCCGACTATGCCGTGCAATATAATCCGACAAGTATCCAGTTGGTGGCTGTGCAGCAGCCGCTGCAATTGACGAGCGCTGTTTCGCGGAAGATGCATGGAGCTTTAGGACCATTCGACATTAATTTACTCGACGACTGAGCCAGTCGAGTGTCGTTCGAGTGGTGGTAACCACACCTTGGTGCTTACCTTCAATAACATTGTAGTAAGCGGAAGTGCCAGCGTAACAACTGGAACGGGAACTATCTCGGGAAAGCCAACCTTCTCAGGTAAAACAGTAACCATCGATCTCGTTGGTGTCTCAGATATGCAGAAGCTCGTCGTAACCTTGCACAACGTGACGGATAGATTTTCTCAAGTTCTGCCTGACACGCCCATTACCATTAACATGCTCATAGGCGACACTACGGGCAACAAAACGGTAAATGCCTCGGATATTGCCCAGACGAAACAGCAGTCTGGTTCGTCTACCAGTGCCAGTAACTTCCGTGAAGACGTAACCAGTAAATGGAACCGTTTCCGCCTCAGACATTGCCCTTGTAAAATCACGCTCCGGCGCATCTGTGCCACCCTGAAAACTGCGCGGTATTGTAATCGGTCAGTTAGATGTCGGTGCCGTTTTGATCGATGGCGCCGTTGAAAACATTCACGTCTTTCGCAACCGGAAAATTTTCCAGCCGTCGGCCGGGCAGGAACGCCGGGAAAAAATCGTAACAAAAAGTAGCCTGGTTCGTGTGAGCGATCGATGCGATCAAAACTGATCGCATTTTTTTCGGCGACAGGCCGCGAATGCGCTAATATGGGCGGGCGCAAGGGTGCGCGGGAGCAAGGGAATGACTCCGGTAAGTCTCAACGAATTTCTCATCCAGCATCCGGCAATTTTGCGATTGCGGTTGCAGGTGGATGAAGCGGCGGTGGAGCTGAAGCATGCGCATGTGGCAAGTCTGCGCGCGCTTGCGGATAAGAACACGCCGCTGATCGCGCGCTGGGGCGAATACTTCCGCGAATGTAATCGCGGTCATCTGATCTTTGTCACCGCGTTCTACCGAGAGATGACGGCCCTTTTCACATCGGGTTCCGGCGCATCGCGTTCGGTCGATGAAGAAATGTTGAAGCGCAAAGCGGAACTGGACGAATGCATGTTTGCGATCGAAAACGCGGAAGAAGTTTGCGATCGTTCCTTCCACGAGAAAAACACGCGGTTGTTCGTGAGTTGGCAGGAACATTTTGAGAAATGTCGCCGCCACTATCTTTCGCTTCTGCGCGCATTCCGGCGTGAGTTTTTGAAATTGCAGACTGGATAATCACACGAAGTCCACAGAGGAACGCCAAGTTCACAAAAGAAATAGGTTAAAGAAATCGTTGCGGAACTTTGTCAACCTTGGTGACCTTTGTGCGAGGACAAGAATTCTGAATCCGAATCGCGCGGTCATCGCATCTCACATTCGAGGTCGCGATCCACATGGAAACATTGCTGCAGGATATTCGGTTTGGCTTACGCCAATTATTCAAACGTCCCATCTTCACTGCGCTCGCCATCATTTCGATGGCGCTCGGCATTGGCGCGAACACGGCCATCTTCAGTCTCGTCGATACGGTCTTGCTGCGACCGTTGCCGGTGCGCGAACCGTCGAAGTTGATCGCCGTCGACGGCACGCTCCCCAACGGCACCGACTTCACGCTGCAGTCGTTCCCTAACTACAAGGATTATCGCGAGCGCAGCCGTTCGTTCGATGGGTTGCTCGCGTATCGCTTTGTCGTCGCGAGTCTCAGTCACAATGGCGTGAACGAGCGCGCATGGGGTTTCGATGTTTCGGGAAACTATTTCGATGTGCTTGGCGTCAAACCCATGCTCGGCCGCGCATTTCTCCCGGAAGAAGATCGAACGCCCGATTCGCATCCGGTCATTGTGATCAGTAACGCCTGCTGGAAAAAACGATTCGGCGGCGATCCGTCGGTCGTCGGGCGAAAAGTTTCACTCAATAATCATCCGTTCACGATTGTCGGCGTCGCACCGAAAGGCTTTGTCGGAACGGAAGTCGCCTTCGCGCCGGAATTTTGGGTGCCATTGATGATGGCGAAACAAATCGAACCGGGCAGCACCTGGCTCGATCAACGCGACAGCGACAATCTCTTTGTTGTCGGTCGTCTGAAGAACGGCGTCACCGTGCCGCAGGCTAAAGCCGAGCTCGAAGCCATCACTGCGCAGATGGCGAAAGAACATCCGACAGAGAATGCCGGCCGCGGCGTGCGATTGATGACGCCGGGCTTGTTCATTCCCGACATTCGCAATTCTATTTTTGCGCTCTCGGGCGTGCTCGCCGTTGTCGGCGCGCTGGTCTTGTTGCTCGCTTGTGTGAATCTCGCCAATCTGCTTCTCGCGCGCGCAACTGAGCGGCGGAAGGAAATCGGAATACGGCTGGCCGTGGGCGCCAGTCGTGCGCGACTCGTTAGGCAACTTTTGACCGAGAGCGTTTTGCTTTCGCTTACTGGCGGCGCCGTCGGTGTGCTTCTCGCCGCGTGGATCAATCACTTCGTCGCCGCGATCAAGTTGCCGATGGATATCGCGATCATCTTCGATTTGCGTCTCGATTGGCGCGTGCTGATTTTTGCGCTCGTCGTGTCGATTGTCACTGGCGTTCTCTTCAGCTTGCTGCCGGCGCTCCAATCGTCGAAACCGGAATTGGTGCCGGCATTGAAAGACGAAAGTTCGATGGCTGGATTTCGTCGCTCACGCCTGCGCAACTTTCTCGTCGTTGCGCAGATCGCGTTGTCTCTCGTGTTACTGGTGAGCGCCGGTCTCATTGTGCGCAGCTTGCAGGCGGCGCAGCGAATGCGGCCCGGGTTCGATCCACATAATGCCGTTTCGATTTCTTTCGATCTCGGTATGCAGGGTTACGATGACGCCAAAGGCCGAACATTCTACGAGCGCGCCCTGGAACGCGTGCGAGCGATTCCTGGCGTGCGTTCGGCCGCGTTCATCGACACACTTCCGCTGGCTCTCGATTACAGCTCGAACACCATTTACATCGAAGGCCAGCCGGTGACGAACCGAAGCAAGCTGCCGCTGGCCATTCCGTATTCCGCCAGCCCGAAATATTTCGAAACCATGGGCATTCCGCTGCGCGGGCGCGATTTTTTGCCTAACGAAAACAAAAAAGACACGCGCGTTGCCATCGTGAACGAAACTTTTGCGCGAAAATTTTTCCACGGCGCCGATGCGATCGGCAAGCGTTTTAATCACACCGGGCCTAACGACCCATTCTGGGAAATTATCGGAGTCGTGCCGGATGGGAAATACAACACGCTGGGCGAGGAACCGAAGGCGGTGGTCTATCGTCCCATCCGCTATTTCGATTCAACGGCGAATCTGGTCGCTCGCACCGAGAATGATCCGCGCGCCGTGCTGGCCGCGATCCGGCGCGAACTGCAACAACTTGATCCGACCTTGCCGCTTTACGACGCGAAAACGTTGACGGAGCACATGAACATTCCGCTTTTCCCGGCGAAGATCGCGGCGGGCGCGCTCGGAAGTTTTGGTGTCCTCGCGCTCGTGCTGGCAGCGGTCGGAATTTACGGCGTGATGTCGTACATGGTGGCCGGACGAACGCGCGAGATCGGTTTGCGCATGGCGCTCGGCGCGCAATCGCGCAGCGTTGGCTTGCTCATTTTGAAACAGGGAATGGCGCTGGCGCTGATCGGATCAGTGATCGGATTGGCGCTCGCGTTTGGCGGAACGCGATTGCTGCAAAGCATTCTTTACGGCGTGAGCGCGGTCGATCCGGTGACGTTTACGACTGTTGCGTTTCTGCTTGGACTCGTCGCGCTGCTCGCGTGCTGGTTACCAGCGTATCGCGCCGCACGCGTCGATCCGATGATCGCATTGCGGAACGAATAGATGTCTGCTCGGAGGGACGAGCTTCCGCTCGTCCGCGGACATGCGGAAGCATGTCCCTCCGATGCAAGTAAAGAAAATCGCTCGTTATTTCGTGGGACTTGGCGTTATGACTCTCAAGATCAAATTGCCTAACCAATACGGATTCGCGATCCCTTCGCGATAGGCATTCAACGATTCGACCGAAGAGTTAATGCGCAGATTACTGTAGCTCTGGTCGAGATTTTGCCACCGTTCATGCCAATAAACCGCCGCTTTGATGCGCGGATAACGCGTGCGAAAATTATCAAGGCCTTGTTTGATCCATTCGCCCTTGTTGCCGGCATGCGGGAATTCGCCCGTGGCCCATTCCGCGATCATGATCGGTTTGTTCGGATCGAGCCGTGACATTTCTTCATACGGCCAGTCGACGAGCGAACGAATGTTCGCCCATGGCTCGTCTTTGAATTGCTGGCCGTAAACGCTTAGGCCAAACCAATCGACATATTCCGGCCCGGGATAATAGGCGGGAACGAAATTCCACGTTTCCATCGGGTAGGAATAATTGTTGGTGTGCAGCATCCATTTGATGTTGGAGGCGCCACGCGCGCGCACGCGATCGACGACGTGGCGATATGCTTTCTTGAAATTTTCCGGACCTTCCCACTCGTTAGGCCGTCCGGGGATCGGTTTGCTTCCGCCGTAATACGTTCCCGACCACGGAAACCAATCACCGTTCATCTCCACGCCGAAGACGACAATCATCGGCTTCCCGAACGCGCGTGCGGCATCGCCCCAGCGATCGATGTAATCATCCCATTTACCGGCGATGATCTGCATCAGGCCAAACCTGTCGGGGCCGCGATTTTGTTCGTAAGGCTGATCCCACGGCGACCAGAAGAGCAGGGGCAGCGAACCATGACGCCAGATCACGTTCATGTTCGCTGTCGGGAAAGTTTGCTCGCCCCAGTAGCTCGACGACGCGATGATCGCCTGATGTTTTCCCACCATCGTCTCGAACTCTTCAATGGCTTCGATAGTGACGTCGTCTTCGGTGTCGCCAAAATCCATGAACGCACCGGTGTAAGCGCCGTGCTGCGGAATGACCACTTCCACAGGCGCATTCGGATCGACGATCGTCGCGTGCCGTTTTTGACAGCACAGCAAAGCGGCCGCTAGTACCAAGAACAGGCTAAGAGGGTGGAAAAGGCGTGACATTGGCCGGGGCCAGAAAAATCTTGAATCCAATTGCCGCATCCGTTGCATCTCATCAACAAATGAATCCACGAACTTCACTGATTCCCCGGCTGGCCATTTCCGCGTTGCTCGCGGCGCTCCTGCTCCCCGCTTGCGATTATATTGGGATTCGTGGCAACGGGACAATCACGACCGACACTCGGACCATCGCGGACTTTTCGACGATCGAAACGAGCGGCGGATACAAGATCAGTTGGGCGCCGGGCGCGCCGACCCTGAGCATCACTTGCGACGAAAACCTGGTCGATAAAATCACGACGACGGTGACGAACGGACAGTTGCGCATTCGAACGAAGGAACGCGTGCGGCCGACTCATGGTATCAAGATCGCAGTTTCAAGCCAGGCGCTTACCGGCGGAAAATTCCGCGGCGCCGTCGATTTCAAGGCGACGAAAATTTCCGCACCAAATTTCTTCATCGAGTCGGACGGCGCATCCGATGTGATTCTGGATGGAACGGCCGAGACTTTGAGCGCGCGACTGCGCGGAGCAGGTGATTTCAACGCACAAGACTTGCAAGCAAAGAATGTAGAGATTTCGCTCATGGGCGCGGCCGATGCGAAAGTGAACGCGACGGAATCACTGACCGCGTCAATCAAGGGCGCCGGCGACATTCGCTACAGCTGGAAATCCGCCAATCGATCAAGAAGAGTATCGCGGGCGCCGGCTCGGTCCGGCCGGCGAAGTAAGGTGTAGAGGCGGCCGTGTCGGCCGCAGCGATGATTTTGCGGGCGATACGCCCGCCACTACACCATTCGTTAGGCGCGCACCGGCACCGACGCCGTGCGCTCGAGTTTTCCCCAACTGACGAATGCGCCCTTGAGCGCGCGCAAAATTGCTTTCCAGATCACATAGCTCAACATCGGCCGGTAGATCAGCCGCATCGGCAAAATCCGCCACGCGCGCAGAATCGATTCGCGTTCCAGAATGCAGGCGAGCGTTGCCAGAATTACATCCATCGAGAGAAAGACAATGACGAACGGCAGAACGGCGTGCCACGCGCCGAATGGAAGCGATGCGAGCAGAAACAAATCCACCATTGGTGTGATGGCGACGAGGATGATTTGGAAGAACCAGACGCTCGGCAAACTGAACCAGCCGAGCGCGCGATAGTTCCAGTTGAAAACAATGTCGCGATGTTTCCAGAGACATTGCAGCGTGCCGTAAGCCCAGCGAAAACGTTGCCGCGCCAACGTTCGCACCGTTTCCGGCGCTTCGGTCCACGCGATTGCGTCCGGAACGTAGACGATGCGCTGACCGCGTTTGTGCAACGCGAGAGTCAGGTCGGTATCTTCCGCGAGCGTGTCGAGGCTCAGGCCACCGACTTCATCGATCGCCGATTTACGAATCGCGCTGATCGCACCCGGCACGACGGTGATGCAATTCCAACGTGTGTAGGCGCGCCGATCGAGATTGAAACCAACCGTGTATTCGAGCGCCTGGCAGCGCGCGATGAAGCTGCGCAAATTGCCGACCTTGGCGTGACCGGAAACTGCGCCGATCTCCGCGGTGGCAAACGGCTGCACCAGTTTTCGCAAAGTGTCGCGCTGGCAATTCGTGTCGGCGTCGAGAAAGACAACGATCTCGTTTCGCACTGCGGCGAGCGCACGCTGGAGCGCGCGCGCTTTCCCGTGATTTTCCTGTCGCAACAATCGCACCCGAGGATCTTCCGCGGCGATGCGCTCGACTTCGCTTGCCGTTCGATCACTCGAACCATCGTCCACCACGATGACTTCGAGATCGCCTTCGTAATCGGCGCCGAGCAGCGAACGAAGTGTGTTCGCGATTACCTTCTCTTCATTGAACGCCGCGATCGCGACGCTGATCGCTCCGGCGAAATTGCCATCGCGCTCGCGGCGGAATCGCGCTGCCAGCCAGATCACGACCAACGTTCGGATGACGACAAGCGTGGTCGCGACAATCATAAAGGCCCAGAGAAATTCTTCGACTGCGTGGTAAACGTGAAAGCCGGTCGTGCTGACAAGGCGCGTGAGCGCGTGACCGCCAGTCGCCGCCGGCGGCATTAACTTCTCGCGCGTCGTTCCCATGAGCGTGCCTAACGAGACAACGGTGTCACCGCGGATTCGCAGATAATCGAGGATGCGTGGCAATGCGGCCACAGTCTGCGAACGATCGCCGCCGGCATCGTGCAGCAGAATAATGCTGCCATCGCGGCGCTGTTGCTTTATGCGCTGCACAATGAGGTCGGTTCCGGGTTTCGACCAATCCTGCGGATCGATGTTTTCGAGGACGTTGAGATAGCCCATATCCTGCGCAATTTTTAGCGGCATCAGTTCGCTCAAACGCGATGGGCTGGTGTCCGCCGCATACGGCGGACGGAACAGTGTGGTCGAACGGCCCGTGATGGTTTCGAGCAGCAACTGCGTGGCATTCAGTTCCAGTCGGATGTGCTCCGGCCAGCAGATCGCAAGATTGGGATGGTAATAGGTGTGATTCCCAATTTCGTGGCCCTCGGCCACAATTCGCCTAACGAGTCCCGGATAATGTTCGGCATTCACGCCGACAAGAAAGAACGCGGCCTTCACGTTGTTTGCTTTCAGGATGTCGAGAATCTTCGGTGTCCATTCCGGATCGGGCCCGTCATCAAATGTGATCGCGACCTGATGCGCACCGCCCGCGCCCTGATGATAGAGGGTGGGGAACTGCGGAAATTTTTCATACTCCGCCGTCAGGTAACCGTCTGTCGACCGCAAGGCGACGCCGCCCGTCCGCGCGGGCTTCGTCGACCGAAACAATTTCACCCTCGCCCACGTCGGTGATGGTTTCGGTTCCCTTCAAAACCTCGAAAGGCTGACGCGCGCGCGGGTTGAGGTAAAAATTCGGCGGCAGATTCAGAGCATCCCACAACGCGGCGTCTTCCGTGCCTAACCGATAGAGCGCGAAGCCACCGGCCTTGTGTTCGCGAACGGCGCGCAACTGATTCAAAAATGTGACGACATCGAGAAACGAAACGGTGTGCGTCTTGTTCGCGTCCTCATAATAATAAAGCGGATTGTAATCCGGGCCGTTTTCCGCGACTGGCGCAATGTCGGCGTAACTCGCGCGGCTCATCGCTTCCGGAAAACTGATGAGTTCCGCCTTCGGCAGGCCATCAGTCCAATCGTAACCGTAACTGCCAAGCGCGATGATCCATTGTTTCGGATCAGTATCTTCGAGCAAAACGTTGAGCCAGCCTTCAAACCAACGGCGCGATCCAAGCGGACCAGGTGTGTCGATGTCGGACGTCTCATCAAAAAGCAACGCGACGAATCGATCGATATTGTCCGAGAGATCGTTGAAATCGATGTAATCGAGTTCTTCCCCCGGCTGCACGCAAAGCCATATCTCCTTGTTATCATCGTGCAACGCGTCCGCGAATTTGTTCAGGAACGCCGCGATATCTTTCTTGTAAACGGGATCGATCTGTTCCCAGTCCAGCACCACGCCCGCCGCTTTCGCGTCGCGCAAAATGTTCAGCACTTTTTTGATGAATTGGTCCTGCCGATTTGCCGGACCGTGCGCCAGATTTTCGATCGCCTCCGGCTGCCATTTGTCGCCCGACAGATTTGTCAGGAGCGGCATCAAGGCGAGACCTTTGCTCGCCGCGAGTTTTGGCAATCGATTGTCCGCGTCGATTTGCAATGTGCCAAGACCATCGACGACGGCCATCCATTCCGGACAAACATGCGTTAGTTGCGCGGCATGTTGCTCGAGCGACGCGTAACTGTAGGGATCGCCGTTGGTGTAGAAAGCGAGCCGCACCTCGTTGTCGGGAAATTTCTTGTCGCGGATGCGCCGTGGGCGAAGGTTGAGCGACCGGTTTCTTCGCCGCATGTCGCGCGAGTCCAAATTTTTCCCAAAGCGGTTTCTCCGCCGGCACCTGCCCGGCCGGATTTTTTTTCTGCAACGATTTGAGCTGGCCCTTCAACTGTCGCAGCGAAAATGGCAGTTGCAGTTGCGGCGCGACAAAAAGCGTCTGCACGAAGAGAACGGTCGCAATGAAAACAACAATCGCCGTGATGAGCAAAGAAAGGCGCAGCCGCGGCCAGCGCTTGCCCGCTGGATCGGAGAAAACGAACGGCGTGATTGTGTCGCGCGGGCCTGGTTGCATTACGAGGGGCTATTGTCGCTTAGATCGGGCAGAAGAAAACTCTGGCAGGAACGAGCACCGGCTTGCGCCGGTTACAGACATTGGGCTAATTTTTTCCCACAAATCTGCAACAATTCCGGTGTCCGCTGCATACTCTCTTCGTTCGTATTGCATTGACCGGTCAGCGTGAAAACTTGTTCGAACAATTTTTCGATTTCAGCCTCGCCGCTTGATCGGCCGACAATGCTGAAAACGCGCTTTCCGTGTTTGCGCGCCAGTTTCGAAACGCCGGCCGGAACCTTCCCTTCCAACGTCTGAAGATCGAGACTGCCTTCACCGGTAATCACGATGTCTGCGTTTCGGATCAGTTTCTCCAATTGAACTTTTTCCGCCACAACTTCAAAACCCGAACGGACCACGGCGCCGCAGAACGTCATCAATCCAAAGCCGAGACCTCCCGCCGCGCCGGCGCCCTGGCTGATCGCGAAAATCTGTCTTCAAATCGCGTGCCGCGATGTCGGCCAGTCTCGTTAGGGCTTTTTCCGAGAAGCTCGATCTGCTCTGGCATCGCGCCTTTCTGCGGGCCGAAAGTCCGAGTCGCACCGCGTGGGCCTAGTAAAGGATTGGCCACATCAGCAGCGATCGTGATCGGCGGAAGCGGGATCTTTTGTGGCGCCGTGATTTTTTCCAACCGAAGCAAATCTGCGGACCCATCAACGAGCTCGCTCGCAGTCGCATCGTAGAAGCGATATCCCAGCGCGCGCGCCATTCCAAAACCGCCATCGTTCGTCGCGCTGCCGCCAAGTCCGATAATGATCTGTTGCGCGCCGCGTTTCGCAGCGGCCAGTATCATTTCTCCAACTCCAAAAGTTGAGGCGCGTGTCGGCTCGCGTTCGTCAGTGCGTAGTCGGCGCAGCCCGGCTGCTTCACTCATTTCCATTACGCCAAGCTTCTCCGCCTCGCTCCAGGCAAAGCGTGCCTGGATTAGCCGGCCTAACGAGTCGTGCGCCGGGCATTCGATCCAAGCGGCGCCGATTACGTTGCAAATAACATCAGCCGTTCCTTCGCCCCCATCTGCCATCGGCACCTGATCGATCTGCGCGTCGGGCAAAACTTCGCGCAAACCGGCGGCAATGTTCTCCGCCACTTCCTGCGCGCCTAACGAGCCCTTAAATTTGTCCGGGGCGATCAGGATCTTCACGAGGTAGGGACGGCTTTCCAAGCCGTCCGTCAAATCCGAAATCTTCAAAGTCGGACGCCTCGGAGATGCGTCCCTACCTGCGTAACGCGCGTTCCAGAATTTCTCCTACCAAAGCCGGATTCGCTTTGCCCTGCGACAACTTCATTACCTGGCCCTTGAGAAAATTCAGTGAGGCGACATTTCCCGCTTTGAAATCCGCGACCGGTTTCGGATTCACCGCGATCACTTGATCGCACAGCGTTTCAATCGCGCTCGTATCGCTCAACTGTTCGATCCCTTTTTCCTGCACGATCGTCGTCGCCTTTTTTCCGCTCGCAAACATTTCCGCAAAAACTTCCTTTCCCTGTTTTCCGCTGATTTTTCCACTCTCGATGAGGTTTACTAATTCATCGAGCGCCGCCGGCGGAATGGGACAATCATTGATGGTGCGCTCGTTGGCGCTTAGAGCGCTCTGCAAATCATTCAGGATCCAGTTCGCGACGCTTTTGGGCTTGCGTGCACCTTTCGCGGCCGCCTCAAAATACCGTGCGAGATCGAGATCGTCGGCCAGAACGCCTGCGTCGTAAGGACTGACCGCGTATTCAGCAACGAAGCGAGCGCGTTTCGCTTTCGGCAATTCCGGAACGCGGCCGCGCACTTCCTCGACGAGCGAATCGCTTTTTATCGGAACGAGATCCGGGTCGGGAAAATATCGATAATCGTGGGCCGACTCTTTCGTCCGCATAAGAAATGTTTCGCCCCGCGCATCATCCCAGCCGCGCGTTTCCTGCGCCAATTTTTCCCCTGCTTTCAGCGCGCCGATTTGCCGCGCAATTTCGTAAGTCAGCGCCCGGCGCACACCGCTGATCGAATTCATGTTTTTGATCTCGATTTTTGCGCCCAACTCCTGCCGCGATTCTTCGCGGACGGAAACGTTGCAATCGCAACGCAATTGCCCTTTCTCCATGTCCGCGTCACTCACGGCGCCGTAAATCAGGATTTGTTTGAGTGCCGTCAGAAAAGCGAACGCTTCTTCCGCCGAGTTGATCTCAGGTTTCGTGACAATCTCCATCAAAGGCGTGCCGGCACGGTTGAAATCGATGCCGGTATAATTCTCGAAATGGAAACTGCGGGCCACGTCTTCCTCGAGATGGATGCGCACGAGATGCACTTCCTTGTCCGGTGTCGCGATGTTTTTCTGTGCGTCCTTTGGGTAAGCGAGATCGTGCAAAGGCACGCTTCCGTTGGTGCAAAGAGGCAGATCGTACTGCGAGATCTGATAATTCTTCGGCATGTCCGGATAGAAATAATTCTTGCGATCGAACTTGCTTTGCGGCGCGATGTCGCAGCCGAGCATGAGACCGGTCAGAAGCGTCATGCGCAGTGCCTCATGATTCGTCACCGGCAACGCACCTGGAAGTCCGAGACAAATTGGGCAGGTGTGTGAGTTCGGCTCCGCGCCAAACTCCACCGGGCAGGCGCAGAACATCTTCGAGCGCGTCTTGAGCTGGACGTGAACTTCGAGCCCGATGGTGGACGAGCATTGCAAATTTCAAATTGCAGATTTCAAATTTGAAGAAGCCGATTTGCGCGAACTGACAAAGATGGCGACCAACTCGTTGGCTTCATCGAGAAGAGGTTGAACGCGTTTCGACGGAAGCAACTCTGCGTCGACAATCATCTCCAGCCAGAGTTGGGTTTCATCAGTCTCTTCCAGAACAACTCCGAGCTTCGCGATAAATTCCATTCGTGAGCGCGCACGACAGGCCGCGCGATAATTCGCCGCGACCGACGTTCCGGACCGAACGAGTTGATTCGCGATGGCGCGACCTTCAATCGTCTTCGGTAACGCTGCTACGAGTTTAATTACGCGGAGCGCGAATTCTTTCGTGCGCAGTTTTAGTTCATCTGCGTTCATTGCCGCTCAAATCTGAAATTTGAAATCTGAAATCGTCAATGTCCTTTCGTCGCGTAATCGAGTGCGCCTTGGAATTGAAATGTCTTCAGCTGATTCGCCAACGCTGGATCGTTCACGGCATCGATAATGCGGGAGTCCTGCAGCAAGTCGAGGAACCGACCCTCCTGAATCATACGGACGATTTCAGGATCGTCGCGTAGCGCGACGATCTTCGGATTTTCGGTCAGTTCTTTTGCGCCGGGGTAATTGAGGAATCGTTCTGCACTTTGCGGGTTGGAAACAACGTTTCCCACTTTGCCGAGCGTTTCGTAGGTGGAAGTCGGAACGACATCTACTTGCCTAACGAGTTCGCCGACCGGCCCGAGCTCGATCGATTGTTTCAGCTTTGCGATCGTTTCCACAATCGGCGGGCTCGCCGGCTGTGCGGAAATTTGTCGCGTTGTAGGGGAAGTCGCGGGTTTGCGCGTTGCCTGCGCCTGCACGTTTGCCTCAGCCACCGCGCCTAACGAACGGATTCCCATGACGATGAGCCAGACCGTGAACAATCCGAAGAAAACGCCCGTGATGGCTCCGCAGACTCCATAAAGGAGACGAATGGCGCCGACTGGCTGCTGACCGGTTCGTTTAAAAAGGATCTTACCGATCGTCGTGATAACGCTGTAAGCGATCAGCGCCAGAATCGCCCCGGCCAAGGCGGAGATAACGATATCAGGGACCTTCACGAACGGACGGACGATCGGCAGGAAATATTTTCCTCCGAAAATGGCGCACAGGTATGCGGCTACGATGGCGAGGATGCGCATCGCCTGGCGCATGAGGCCAAGGCGCCAGCCGCGCACCACTTCAAAAAGAATCAGCACGCAGGCGAACGAGAGGAAGATCGTTTGCCAGAAGGGCGAACCGGAAGTCATCGAATTGCCGATTTCAAATTTGGATAGAATCGCGGCTTCAATCTGCAATTTGAGATCTGAAATTTGCAATCGCGCGCTGGCGCAGAGCGTGATCGCACAAGACAAGCGCTGCCATTGCCTCCACCATCGGGACCGCGCGAGGCAATACGCACGGATCGTGTCGGCCACGTGCGGCGAGCGTGGTTTTTTCCTGTGAAGTTGTTACCGTTTTTTGTTCGCGCGCGATCGTTGCGGTCGGTTTGAACGCGACGCGAAACACGATGTCTTCGCCGTTGCTAATGCCGCCCTGAACTCCGCCGGAATAGTTCGTTGTCGTTCGAATTTTTCCCTCTCGCATCTCAAACGGATCGTTATGTTCCGATCCCTTCATTCGAGTTGCAGCAAAACCCGAACCGATCTCGAAACCTTTTGTTGCGGGCAAGCTCAGCATCGCTTTGGCGAGATCGGCTTCGAGTTTATCGAAAACGGGTTCGCCCAAACCCGGCGGCAAACCGCGCACAAGGCATTCAACAATTCCGCCTAACGAATCTCCGGCGGCGCGAGTTTTTCCGATCAACTCCATCATTTGCTTCGCTGCTTTTTCGTCCGGACAGCGGACCGCATTTCGCTCGACGTCTTCGAGTTTCAACGACGAATGATTAATCGCGGCGTTGATTTCGTGAATCTGCCTCACGTACGCGAGTATTTCGAAATCAGGATGACAGCGTTCGCAAAACTTTCTTCGCGATTGCGCCGGCGGCGACGCGGCCGATCGTCTCGCGCGCCGATGCGCGTCCGCCACCCTGCCAGTTTCGAATTCCATATTTTGCTTCGTAGGTGAAATCGGCGTGCGACGGACGAAATGTTGATTGCATCTGCGCATAATCTTCCGGACGTGCGTCCTTGTTCATGACGAGGATGGAAATCGGTGTTCCCAAAGTGCGGCCTTCGAAAACGCCGGAAAGAATCTGGCAACGATCTTCCTCCTTGCGTTGCGAAACGATCTCGCTCTGGCCTGGCCGACGCCGATCGAGCTCGCGCTGAATGTCAGCTTCGCTTAGCTCAATGCGCGGCGGGCAACCATCGATGACGGCACCGACACCGCCGCCATGTGATTCGCCCCAGGTGGTAACGCGAAAGAGTCGACCGAATGTATTCGACATGCGCCGCAACCTTAAATCGATGATGCGTGATCACAAACGTCGGAACATGGGCTTTTAGCCTGTGTGCCCAGCGGGTTTTAAACCCGCTGGATGTGCAGCGGACAAGATGTCCGCTGGGCGCACAGACAGAATGTCTATGTTCCGATCGCTTGGAAGGCGTTTTGCAGGTCGTCGATCAGGTCATCGACGTCTTCGACACCGACCGAGAGCCTAACGAGTGAATCGGTGATCCCGAGTGCTTCGCGTTGTTCTTTCGGCACGGAAGCGTGTGTCATGAGCGCGGGATGATTGATGAGACTTTCGACGCCACCCAGGCTTTCCGCGAGCGAGAAGAGATGCGTGTTCTCGAGAAAACGTCGCGTCCCGGCGAGGTCGGTTTTCAAATCGATGCTAACCATTCCGCCAAAGCCATGCATCTGCGCACGCGCGAGCTCATGTTGCGGATGCGATTTAAGACCGGGGTAACGAACCTTTTCGACTTTGGGTTGTTCCGTTAACCACTCCGCAATCTTCATCGCGTTTGCACAATGACGTTCCATCCGCAGCGCGAGCGTTTTCAAACTGCGCATGGCGAGGAAGCTATCGAACGGTCCCGCAATTGCGCCGACCGAATTTTGCAGAAACGCGATTTGATCCCCCAGCTCCTTGTTTTCACCGACAACAATAACGCCGCCGACCATGTCGGAATGGCCGTTGAGATATTTCGTGGCGGAATGAATCACCAGGTCGAAGCCGAATTCGATCGGCCGCTGTATCCATGGGCTCGCGAATGTGTTGTCGGAAACGGAGATCGCATTGTGTTTGCGCGCAATTTTCGCAACGGCAGCGAGATCGATGATCTTGAGGAGCGGATTGCTTGGCGTTTCGATCCAGACCATGTGCGTATTCGATCGCATCGCGCGCTCGACGTTTTCCGGATCGCTCATGTCGATGAAGGTGAAATCGAGATTTGCCGAGCGACGGCGCACACGTTCGAACAAACGAAATGTTCCTCCATAAAGATCATCACTCACGACGATGTGCGAACCGCTGGCCAGCGCGTCGAGCGCGGTCGCCATTGCCGCCAGACCGGAGGCAAACGCCCAGCCGCGCGTGCCACTTTCCAAGTCGGCGATGCAACGTTCGTAAGCGAGTCGGGTCGGATTAATCGAGCGCGCGTAATCGTAGCCTTTATGCTTGCCCGGACTTTGCTGAACGTAGGTCGATGTGGCGTAAATCGGCGTCATGATCGCGCCGGTTGTCGGATCAGGTTCCTGGCCGGCGTGAATCGCACGCGTGGCAAACTTCTGTTGTTTTCTCATTCGTTAAGAATTTCGCACAAAGGACACGAAGGGTCACGAAGATGAAAGAGGAAACTGGACTGCGCTAGCGCCCCTTGTCATTCCGAGCACTGCGAAGCGGAGTCGAAGAAATCTCTCAACATTGAAGAAGCAATAAGAGATGTCTCGACTGCGCTCGACATGATAGAAAAATCGCCTAACAAGTCGGACTTAGCTCCTCTTTGTGAATCTTTGTGTCCTTTGTGCGAGGAACGTTAGGAAAATTCACGGTCGGTCGGCGCCGATTCTTTTGGCATGTGCAGGCGCAGATAAGAAAGCAGATCTGTGCGCGTGATCAGCCCGAGGAATTTGTCGCCATCCATCACGATCGCGACGCGTCCGCGCTCGAATACTTCGAGCAGATCAGCGATCTTTGCTTTGGGCGATAATGTCTCCAGCCGATCTGTCATTGCGCCTTTCACCAGCTCGTTAAAATGCGCGGGTTCGCCGTGCACTTTTACGAGAAGATCCGACTCGTCCAAAATTCCGATCGGCCGCCCGCGTTCGTCGACGACCGGAACCTGCGAAACATCGGCTGAGCGCATGCGTTTAAAAGCCGTGAGCAACGTGTCGTCGGGTCCGACGGAAATGACTTCGCCAGCTTCGTAACGATGCGAAATCAAATCGCTCAAATCTCCCTGCGGCGGCCGTTGCACGAATCCCTGCTCCGCCATCCAGAAATCGTTGTACATCTTCGAGAGATATTTGTTCCCGCTGTCGCAAACAAAAGTGACGACCCGTTTTGGTTTCGTTTGCGCGCGACAATAACGCAGCGCGCCGGCAAGCAGCGTCCCGGTAGAAGAGCCGCCCAGAATTCCTTCGCGTGAAAGTAACTCACGTGCCGTCGCGAAACTTTCGGCGTCATCAATCTCGTAGGCGTCGGTGACGTAAGACATGTTTGCGTTTTCCGGGATGAAATCTTCGCCGATGCCTTCGACCGCCCAGCTTCCGGCCTGCACCAGTTCACCTTTCTTGACCCACTCGTAGAGAACGGAGCCGGTGGGATCGGCCAGGATGATTTCGATTCCCGGGCGTACGCGTGAAAAGAATCGGCCGAGCCCGCTTAATGTTCCACCCGATCCCACACCGACGACAACGGCATCGAGATGATGCCGCATTTGTTCCCAGATTTCCGGACCAGTCGTGCGTTCGTGCGCGAGCGGATTGGCCGGGTTACCAAACTGGTTCACGTAAAATCCGCCGGGAATTTCTTCGGCCAGTCGGAACGCCATATCCTGATAATATTCCGGATGGCCGCGCATAACGTCGGAACGCGTCATGCGCACTTCGGCGCCGAGCGCGCGCACATGCGCGACTTTTTCCTGCGACATTTTGTCGGGGATGACGAGGATAATGCGATAGCCTTTCGCGCTCGCGATGAGCGCAAGGCCGAGACCGGTATTTCCCGCAGTCGCCTCGATAATTGTCCCGCCCGGCCGCAATTTCCCATCCCGCTCCGCTGCGTCGATCATCGAAAGCGCGATGCGATCCTTGATCGAGCCGGTCGGATTTTGATTTTCGAGCTTCATGAAAAGCTGGCACGGCCCGGTGTCGATGCGCGTGATTTCCACGAGCGGCGTATCGCCGATGAGCGAAAGAATCGCCGGCGGTTTGCTCTGTGTCGGAATCGTGGCGGTGGAAGCGGCGCTCATTTCAAATGAAACGTTTTGCCAAGGCAATCGTCTAACGCACCTAGAGTGCCCCAGAAGTGAGGCTGGCTCAAGGCTGGGGATTCGCGACTGTGCATACTCTTTTGAAACCACGACGAACGATCTCGCTCCTCACCGCTACCTCCATCGTGGTCGGGAACATGATTGGGACCGGCATTTTCACCAGTCTCGGATTTCAAATCGGTGATTTGCGAACCGGATTTTCCGTGATGGCGGTGTGGGCGGTCGGTGGCGTGTGCGCGATGTGCGGCGCGCTCGCTTATGCGGAACTCGGCGCCGCATTGCCGCGCTCGGGCGGCGAATACAATTTTCTCAGCCGAATTTACCATCCCTCGGTCGGTTTTCTTGCGGGATGGATTTCGGCGACGGTTGGTTTTGCCGCACCGGTTGCAATTGCCGCGAAACCATTCGGCACTTACCTCGCCGATATTTTTCCGGGAACGAACGCGCTTTTTTTGTCGCTCGCGGTCGTCTGGATCACGACGTTCGTTTTGCTGCAGGATTTGCGGTTAGGCAGCTTGTTTCAAAACGCGTCCACGGTTCTCAAAGTCGCGCTCATCGTTGTGATCATTGCAGGCGGATTTCTGGTGAAAAGCACGCAACCAGTTTCATTTTTGCCCGCGAAAGGCGACGGCGCACTGATTCTCAGCGCACCATTCGCAGTCAGTCTTTACTGGGTCATGTATGCGTATTCGGGCTGGAACGCGTCGACCTACATTGTCGGCGAAGTGCAGCATCCGGCGCGCAACATTCCATTCTCGGTTGTACTCGGGACGCTACTCGTTAGTCTGCTTTATCTCGGCTTGAATGCCGCATTCATGCGCACGACTCCCGCAAGCGAGATGGTCGGGAAGGAACAGGTCGCGCTCGTCGCCGGCCAGCACATTTTCGGAACCGCCGGAGGCAAAGTGATGGCGTTGTTCATTTGTGCCGGTTTGGTTTCAACCGTGAGCGCGATGATGTGGATCGGTCCGCGCGTGACCGCGACAATGGGTCAGGATTTTCATGCACTGCGTTGGCTCGCGCGAACGAACGCGCACGGGATTCCGAGGGTCGCGATTCTGGTGCAATTTGCGATCGTGAATGTGCTGTTGCTCACAGCCACGTTTCAAGCGGTTGTGAACTACGTTCAGTTCAGTCTCGCGCTCTGCTGCGCGGCAACGGTGCTCGGAGTTTTCGTCTTGCGCTGGCGCGAACCGACATTACCGCGTCCGTATCGCACGTGGGGTTATCCGTTCACGCCGATTGTTTTTCTCGCGATCAGTGTTTGGATGCTTTGGCACATGTTGGCGGATAAGACGACGCGCGATCCGTCGCTGTGGGGATTGGCAACTGTCGCACTGGGATTAGTGGTTTATTTTCTTTCCGGCAAAATGGTAGGGCGCGACCGCCGGGCGCGCCGATGATTGTGATGAACGATAACGCCAACAAATATTCGGCGGCGCGATCGCCGATCGCGCCCTACCAAGTTCTCACGCTCTTCGCATTTCTGTTGTTCATAACGCAGGCGTTGGCGATCGATCCGGCGGCCGACGCGACGGCGAGATTTCTGGCGGGCATGCCGCTTGAGGAAACTCCGCTCGCAAATTATGCGAACAACCCGATCTGGACTGCCCACGCCGTTGAGTTCGACCGCGCGTGGACGCAGCTCGAGCAGCGGCAGTTGGTGAAAATTCGCGCGTGGGCGCCGGCGTTTGTCGGTGATGCCTATCAGGACAACGGTCCGCTGTTCTACATGTTCAGCGGGCCGGATTTCCTCTACGCCAACGCATTCTTTCCGAATGCGAGCACTTACATTTTGTGCGGCACCGAACCCATCGGGCCGGTTCCGAATATCCAGAGCATTCCGCCCGAAGTTCTGCCGGGCGCGCTCGCGAATCTGCGCAAGTCGCTCGATTCGCTGTTGAACTGGAGCTTCTTCATCACTAAAGACATGAAGCTCGATCTGACGCAGACGCAGCTGAACGGGACGCTGCCGTTGCTCTATATTTTCATTGCGCGCGCCGGTTACACAATCGATTCGGTGACAACAGTTGCGCTCGATCGCAACGGCAATTTCAGCGCCGGCGGCAAGGCCAGCACGCCAGGTGTGAAGATTGTTTTTTCCTCTGAGGATCGTCCGCCGCAAACGCTTTACTATTTCACGACCGATCTCGGCAACGACGGCATCCGATCGAATCCGGGCTTCATGAAATTCTGTCAGCAACAGGGCCTCGGCGTCAGCTTTATCAAAGCCGCGTCCTATCTGATGCACGAAGAAAGCTTCTCGACCGTGCGCAATTTTCTTCTCACGCACAGCAAAATCATTGTGCAGGACGATTCCGGAATTCCGCGCCGATTGTTCGACAACCAGAAATGGAACATTCGCTATTGCGGTCAATACGTCGGGCCGATCGAAGTTTTCAAAAAATATCAGCAACCCGATCTTGCGAGCGCGTTCGCCAGTAGCGCGCCAGCGCCGTTGGGTTTCGGTTTTGGATACCAATGGCAGCCCAATCGTTCCTCGCTCATGATCGCGACACCAAGAGCGGGCGACGCGATGACCGCCGCGCCGGCCGCAACCATTCCCGCGCCCGCCGCGATGCCTCCGGCGCCAACGCCTATTCCGATGACCGCAGCAGAAGCCGCAGGAACGCCGCGTCCGAAAACGACCCCCCCGCGCCGTGACGTACGACGACGACTTCCATCGATGGAATGACGTAGAGACGTTGCCGGCCGGAACCGATGCAGGCAACAAGGTCGTTAGGCGCACCACGACAGAGGCAGGCGCGGCTCCAGTCCTGCGCCTGCCATTTACGGTCGAGCATGTTTTCGAAATCGATTTCGTTTCCGTCCGGCGCCGCACGATTGTTCCACCAGCCTAACGAGAAGGCGCGATTCGCGTCCGAGCCGCGCCAGCATTCTTCGAGCGACGCGCGCGAGATAACAGGCGAACCGCCGTCGAGGACGAGTTTGCCGAGCTTCGCCCACTGACGCGCGCTCAATTCCCAGCCGGATGCAAGCAAAGGATTGCCGGCGCGATCGAGAAGATAACGTTGCGGGCCGAGGCCGAGCTTGCGCAAGACGCGACGCTCGAGGTAACGGGTCGGCGACCCATCGCGCAGTTTTCCCTTCAGCACTTCATAGAAAACCTGAAGCGCGCTTGGTCCGTAAATGAAAGCACGACCGGGTTCGGCCACGAGCGGCAGTTTGATCGAAGCACTGTCGCGATCCTTTGCGTCGTTTTCGTGCAGATAAAATGCGGGCGCGAGTCCGGCGGAAAAATCGAGCAATTGTCGAATGGTTACGCGCGCTTTTCGTGGATCATCGCGCCATTGTGCGATCGTGTCCGCGACCGGTTCGTCGAGATCGAGTAAACGATCCTGCGCGGCGGCCAGGGCGGCGAGATTCCAAAACGCTTTCGTCCCGCTATAGATTCTTCTCGGCGTCCCGGCCGATTGCTCGAACAAAGTGCGGCCGTGTTGAATGACAAGCAGTGAGAGTCCGCGATGTTGTTTCGAATATTGTGCGGCGGTCCGTATCGCGGCAGGCTGCAGTTCTTCCGCTGCGACATTGCTTACAAGTAGAAGTAAAAACAAACACGCAGTCACTGCGCGATTGGTTGTCTTCGCTGTAGCTGCCCCGCTCTGCCGGGGCGGAGGCGTTGATAATCCACGGCGACAGAGCACCGTGGCTACAACTGAAGTCACCTCTACTCCTACCACTCCGAATTGCTGTCTTCGAGAAATTGCTGGAGCACGGGAAAGCGAATCTCGCCGTAGTTGAGCGCGTATCGCAGATCGCCGCCTTTGTAGATCCACGTCGTCGGAATCCAACTCAGCGGCATCCCGGCGAATTGTTTGATGTGATCCGCACCGCGCGGGCCCGGATCGGACAGGACAACAACGTTCGGTTGATCCGCGATCTCGTATTGCTTGAGCATCGCGCGACCGTCGTCACCATTGTTCCAAACGGAAACGAACAGAAACTTCACTTTCGGATTCTCTTTCACCATCTTGGTCCAGCCGCCGCTTTTCAATTCTGCTTTGCAATTCGAGCACCACGGCGCCCAGAGATGGACCACCGTCAGATCAGGAGATTTGATTGCCTCGATAACTTGCTGCTCAGCTGGCGAAGCAACGCTGCCATTCGAAATTAGTGCGAAAAGGAAGAGCGTTCCCGCGGTTAAAAGCTTCTTCATAAATTCGATGTTCGATGTTGGATGTTCGGCGTTTTCCCCTCTTCTCCGCTAACATCGAACATCCAACATCGAACGTCCAACGCCGAACCATGGGCCCCCGACCGCAATTGTTGACCTCCGAGCGAATTATGCCTAATGTGCCTCCCCATTTCTGAGGGGGAAGCGCTGGCCTGTGGGCGCCGACATTGGGCGACAACCAGAATCGCCATTAGAGCCGAAAAAGGAGAATTTTATCGTTATGTTACAAATGCAGGATTTGCTCGCGAAGTCGATGCGTGACTTCAAGGAAGGAAGCATCGTGAAGGGGACGGATTTTGGAAATCCGCCCGCGCGAGGTGTTGGTTGATATTGGTTACAAGAGTCGAGGGCGTCATTCCCTCATCGGAATTCGATGACGTCGATTCGCTCGAGGTTGGCGACGAAGTGGAAGTATTGCTCGAGCGCCTCGAGAACGACGAAGGCATGGTCGTGCTTTCGAAAGAGAAAGCGGCTTATCGCCAGAACTGGAACAAGATCGCGAGCGTTTTTGCCGGCGATGGCCTGATCAAGGGCAAAGTGAAATCCGTCGTCAAAGGCGGACTGATGGTGAACATCGGCGTGGAAGCATTTCTGCCGGCGTCGCAGATCGACATTATTCCGCCGAAAGATTTGCAGCAGTTCGTCGGCAACACTTACGATTTCAAAATCGTCAAGATCAACGACGACCGGAAGAACGTCGTCCTCAGCCGGCGCGAATTGATCGAGCAGGAGCGCAGCGAGAAGCGCCAGAAATTCCTCGAAGGCGTTAAGGTCGGCGACACCGTCAACGGCACGGTCAAGAATCTGACCGACTTCGGCGCGTTCATCGATCTCGGTGGCATGGACGGCTTGCTTCACATTACCGACATGACCTGGGGCCGCCTCGGCCACCCGAGCGAACTGCTCAAAGTCGGCCAGCAACTCGACGTCATCGTGCTCGACATCAACAAGGAGAAAGAGCGCGTCTCGTTAGGCCTGAAGCAGACGCAAAAGAATCCGTGGGATCAGATCGAAGAGCGATTCCCGGCGGGTCAGCGAGTCAAAGGCAAGATCACGAATCTTGTTCCCTACGGCGCATTCGTGGAATTGGAGGAGGGCGTCGAAGGTCTTATTCACGTTTCCGAATTGTCGTGGACGAAACGCATCATGCGCCCGGCCGACATTTTGACCGTTGGCCAGGAAGTCGAAGCCGTTGTTCTCGGTGTAAACAAGGAAGAACAAAAGATCTCGTTAGGCCTGCGTCAGCTCGAAGCGAATCCGTGGGACGAGATCGAGAAGAAATTTACCATTGGCAGCACCGTGCGCGGCCAGATTCGCAACATGACCGCTTACGGCGCGTTTGTGGAACTCGAAGATGGCATCGACGGAATGATTCACGTCTCCGATTTGATCGTGGACGCGAAAGATCAATCATCCGAGCGAAGTCTTTAAGAAAAACGACGAAGTCGAAGCGCAAGTCATCGACATCGACAAAACGAATCAACGCATCAGTCTTGGCATCAAGCAGCTGAGCGAAGATCCGTGGAAAGAGATCGATCAGAAATACAAGATCGGCGATCTCGTGAAGGGCAAAGTGACGAAGCTCGCGAGCTTTGGTGCGTTCGTGCAATTGCAGGACGACATCGACGGCCTCGTCCACATTTCGCAATTGAGCGAAGATCACGTCGCGAAAGTGAAAGACGTGCTCAAAGTCGGACAGGAAGTCGAAGCGCGCGTCATCAAAGTCGACAAACTCGAACGCCGCATCGGTCTTTCGATCAAGGCCGCAAATTATTCCGAAGAAGAATTGCGCCGCGAATCCGAAGCGTTCGACAGCTTGCGACCGGGCGAAGACATGGTCGGCCTCGAAAAAGCCTTCGAAGCTGCCGAAGAAGATTATCGTCCGGGCGAGCGCAAGAAGAAGTAGCGCTAACGCAATTCTTCCAACACGTCAGTCGACCGCATTTTGTAAAATCCGCGGGCCGTCTCCGCTGATCGCCGCATCGATTTTTTCGAGGCGGCGAATGAGATCGAGGACTTCGCGACGCAACTACGGTCCGCCGGCTGCGACGCAGAAATGCGTGCGACAGCCGAACGGGCGATCGTTGTAAATCGATGCAATTGCCGGTTGCCGCTTGCAGCATCGGGCACGCGCCATCAGGATTCGACGGAAGTGACTTTCGACCGGTCGCGCGAAGGCCCTGCGCCGCGACGAGTGCTTCGCCTTTTGTCAGGTAAGGCGTGCGACCCGTCAGTTTGAAATGACAACACTCGGTTTGGCGCGTGCAGTTTCGCTCGATCGGTCGTTGCGCGAGCTCGGCGTAAACCTGGCGCACATCGGCTATTGCCGTGCTGAAGTTTTTGTTCATGCGCCTGGTTCGACGCCGGCCATGGCGTGTCCGGCGATCCAGCCCGTCGTCCATGCCGCCTGAAAATTAAAACCGCCGGTGATGCCATCGATGTCGAGCAATTCGCCGGCAAAATAAAGATGCGGCGTGATTCGGCTTTCCATGGTTTTGAAATTGATCTCGCGCAATCGCACGCCGCCGCAAGTGACGAATTCGTCTTTGTTTAGTGACTTACCATGAACAGCGAGCTCGGTTCCGCGCAATTGCCTAACGAGTTCATTTGTTTCTTCGCGGGCCAATGTTGTCCAGATAGTTGCGGGTAAAATGCCGGCGTTGTTGATCAACTTTTCCCAAAGGCGCGCCGGCAAATTGTCGATTGGGGAATTGATCACGCGTTTGTTCGGCTGTTTTTCACGACGCGAACGGAATTCGGCGCGGAGTGCGTCTTCGGTCATCGATGGAAGCCAGTTGATGTGGAGTGGAAAACGATAATCCATTGCGTGCAATTTTCGCGCACCCCACGCGGAAAGCCGAAGCACCACAGGTCCGCTTACGCCGTTGTGCGTAATGAGAAGGGCTCCGCGTTCGTGCAGCTTATCGACAGATATCTCGACGTCGTTTACCGACACGCCGGGCAACGATTGCAACCAGGTCGAGCGAATATGAAGCGAGAAAAGGGAAGGAACGGGCGGCTCAATTTTGTGGCCTAACGAGTGCGCGATCTCAGCACCGATCGCGCTTCTCGCGCCGCCAGTGGCGAGAAGCAATCGATCACATGTGGTTGAAGTCCCGTCGCTTAATCGCAGATCGAAACCACCGTCGCTTCGAACGCTCGCGTATTCTATCCCGCGGCGGCTAAACAGCCGTACACCGGCGGCCCTCGCTTCGTTGACTAAACAGTTGATGATGGTTCCGGACGAATCCGTTGTCGGAAACATCCGGCCATCTTCTTCCCGCTTGAGCGGAACACCTCGCGCCTCAAACCAGGTCACCGTGTCCTGCGCGGAAAATCGGTGGAACGGGGAAATCAATTCGCGTTCGCCGCGCGGATAGTGCGTCGTGAATGTGCGCGGATCGAACAATGCATGCGTGACATTGCATCGGCCGCCACCAGAGATGCGGACTTTGGAGAGGAATTGCGAAGTGCGCTCGAACAATTGCACTTCGCAATCACGATTCGCGCGCGCGGCTGCGATCGCCGCAAAAAATCCTGCTGCGCCACCCCCGGCGATTGCGATGCGAATCACTCGCCCTCGAACTGCGCGATCAATCGTTTTGGGGCGGTATTGCGCCAGGCCAATTGCATCGCGCGCTCGACCACATCGTTCTTCGCGAGCGATATCTGAACGATCGTCGATCCGCTACGTCCCCAGGCGCCGGCAGCCGGACTGAAAACTTTTGGATGTTCCTTGATGAATTGTCGCTGCTGCGCCGGCGTGAGTTTCACCATGCCTTCGCTCCTTTCCACCGAATAAATCGTGGCGAAGATTTTGTTTCGCACGCGAAAATCGGGATGATTCATGTGCGAACTTTCGATCGCTTCCGGCTGCGTGAGCGCAATGCGGCGATATTCGTTGATGGTCATGAACGTTCGAAATCAATCGAGCATTCCATACGGGGTCATCCTGAGCGCAGCGAAGGATCTCACGATATTACGCCCGGCATTATTTGCGAGGTCCCTCGCTGGGCTCGGGATGACATGCATTTGTCGTCTAACGACTCAAAACTCCGCGCTGCCCGGCGTGCGAGCGAACGGAATGACGTCGCGAATATTTGAAACGCCGGTGACGAACATGAGCATGCGTTCGAAGCCGAGGCCGAAACCGGAATGCGGCACGGTGCCGTAACGACGCAGGTCGAGATACCATTTGTAATCGGCCGGATCCATTTTGTGGCGGCGCATGTTTTCTTCGAGAACTTCGCGACGTTCTTCGCGCTGACTACCGCCGACGATTTCGCCGATTCCGGGAACGAGCACGTCCATCGCGGTGACCGTTTTGCCGTCATCGTTCATGCGCATGTAGAACGGTTTTATTTCCTTTGGATAATTGAAGACCGTCACCGGCGATTTGAAATGTTTCTCCGTCAGCCAGCGCTCGTGTTCCGATTGCAGATTTGCGCCGTACTCGACAGGGAACTCGAATTTCTCGCCGCTCTTTTTCAAAAGCTCAACGGCTTCGGTGTAGCTGATGCGCTGGAACGCTCGCTCGAGAACGAAATCAAGGCGCGCGATCAATTCCTTGTCGACAAACTTCGAGAAGAGCTCGAATTCGTCCGGACAATTTTCTCGAATGTCGCGAATCAAATATTTCACGATCTCTTCCGCGACGTCCATGTTGCCCTCCAGATCGCAGAACGCCATTTCGGGTTCGATCATCCAAAATTCGTTCGCGTGGCGCGAAGTGTTGGAGTTCTCCGCACGAAACGTCGGACCGAAGGTGTAAACTTTCGAGAGCGCGCAGGCGAACGCCTCGGCTTCGAGCTGTCCGCTGACGGTGAGGTAAGTTTGGCGCGCGAAGAAATCTTTCGCGTAATCGATATTTCCATCCGCTGTTTTCGGCGGACTTTTCGGGTCGATTGACGTGACGCGAAACAATTCGCCCGCGCCTTCGCAATCGCTGCCGGTAATGATCGGCGTGTTGAGATAGAAAAAGCCGCGTTCCTGAAAAAATTGATGAATGGCAAAGGCGAGCCGGCTGCGCACACGAAAAACCGAGCCAAACAAATTCGAACGCGGTCGCAGATGCGCGATCTCGCGCAAAAATTCCGGAGTGTGGCCTTTTTTTTGGAGCGGATACGATTCGTCGGAAGCGCCGACGATATCGATTTGATCAGCGACAACTTCCCAGCTTTGCCCTTTTCCCTGGGACGCTATCAACTTCCCATGCACGGCGAGTGCAGCGCCGGTCGTTAGGCGTTGGATCTCGGCGTAATTGGGGAGGGTATCGTTGGCGATGATCTGCAGGCTGCGCAGCGACGAACCATCATTCAGCTCAATGAAGGAAAATGTTTTTGAATCGCGGCGCGTACGTACCCATCCGCGCACAAGAACGGAATCACGCGCCGCAGAACTCTTGAGCGCGTCTTTGATCGACGTTGCAGAAATCATCGGAGCAACTTTGCCGTGACCGTATGATACGACAAGCGCGTTGTTGATAATCGGAGGGACATGCTTCTGCATGTCCAGGACGTGCGGAAGCACGTCCCTCCGAAAGCGCGCTAGAGCTCGATCACCTGTGCGGAATGGATGTCTTCGCTGGCATTAATCTCGGCGAGCAATGCGGCGTCGGGAGTGGTATCAAGATTCAAAACGGTCAGCGCGGTTCCGCCGGCCTGGTTTCGACTGAGCGACATCGTGGCAATGTTGACGCCATGGCTGCCGAGCAACGTGCCGATGCGCCCGACCATGCCGGGACGATCGGTATTTTCGAGAACAAGAATAATTCCGCGCGGTCGCGCTTCGACGGGACGGCTGTTGATGCTGACGATGCGCGGAGTCGCGCCGAAGAACGCGCCGGCAACCGAAACATCTTTTCCTTCACCCGACGCGGAGAGCTCAAGCAGATCGGTGTAATCGCCGGCAGCGCTCAGGCGCGTCTCGTTAATTTTTAGTCCAAGACTTTCGGCCAGCGCCGGCGCATTCACTTCATTGACTTCGTTGCCGCCGGCAGTTTGCAGAAATCCTTTCAAGATCGAGCGCGTGATCGCAGTGGTATCGACCTCGTTCACTTTGCCGCTGTAGTTGATATTTAAATTCTCGGCGCGTCGCGGAGCGATCTGCGAAAGGAAACGCCCGAGTTTCTCGCCGAAGAGCAGGTGCGGTCCGACGATGGCGAGCGTTTTCGCATCGAGGTTGGGCATGTTGACCGCGTTGCGAATCGTTCCTTCGAGCAAGGCGGCGCGAATGGATTGCGCGATTTCGATGCCGACACTCTCCTGCGCTTCCGCGGTCGAGGCGCCGAGATGCGGGGTGAGAACGAGATTCGGCACCTCGCGCAATGGCGAGTCGTTAGGCAACGGCTCCGTTTCGAAAACATCGAGCGCGGCGGCGGCGACGTGACCACTTCGCAAGGACTCGGCGAGCGCGTTTTCATCGATCAACCCGCCGCGCGCACAATTGATCACGCGCACACCGCGCTTCGTCTTCGCCAGTCGTTCAGCGTTCAGCAGATGATGTGTCTCGGGCGTGAGCGGCGTGTGAAGAGTAATGAAATCGGCCGCGGTAAGGACGTCGTTAATTTCGTCAAGCAACTCGACCTGCAACGTGCGCGCGCGCGCTGCGGACAGATACGGATCGTAGGCGACGACACGCATGCCGAAGGCAATGGCGCGCCGGCTTAGCTCGCTTCCAATGCGGCCCATGCCGATGATGCCTAACGACTTGTTGTAAAGCTCGACGCCTTCGAGATTTTTCCGATCCCATTTGCCGCTCCGCACCATCGAGTCGGCGGCGGGAATTTTTCTGGCCACGCAAGCAGCAACGAGAATGCATGTTCGGCTGTGGAAACAGTATTGCCTCCGGGCGCGTTCATCACGATCACGCCACGTCGTGTCGCTGTCTCGACATCGACGTTGTCGACGCCAACGCCCGCGCGACCGACAACACGCAACTTCGCCGCCGCATTCAGAATCGCGCTCGTAACTTTCGTCTGACTACGCACGACAATGGCACTGAAATCGGGAATAATTTTCACGAGCTCGCTTTCAGGCAGACCTGTTTGCGTGACGACCTCCAGTTCCCCCTTGCGCGAAAGTTCCTCGATACCACGCGGTGAGATGGAATCGGCGATCAGGACTTTCGGTGTCATGAGAAAATCCAGGGAGCGCACGCGCCTCGCGTGCCGGTTGCGGCGCCTCGCCGTAACGCACTTTTCTTGCGGGACAACTGAGAAAGATAAGCCGAGTCGGAAACGAAAGTTCGCAATGGCGAGGACGCCATCGCCAGCACGCGAGGCGCGTGCGCTCCCCAGAGAAGATCCGCAATCATATTAGCCGAAGATGACAAGCCGAATGCTATCGGGCAATTGCTGTGCCACATTGGTGACCACACTGCCGCGGAGCAAGTGCGCGA